>UBUL01000015.1 GCA_900468625.1 Hyphomicrobiales bacterium | reverse complement strand
ACCCTATCCCGCCCGTTTCCCAACCCGCCCTAATATTGCCCCTTGCCTTTTTTCACAAACCCTGTCACCCATACGCATGCTCGGGCATTTGCATGCCGGTGACTGGACTGATTTGGTGATCCGCTTGCGGCAGGCAGCGGTTGGGTCTTCTGACCCGCGCAGACGTTCTTTCCCCGTACGTGACTTCTCGACTGGCTTTCGCATGTCGCGGAAGCAAAGCCGTCCGGGTTCATCCGGATAAACTAAGACTGATGGGTAAAGGACTATCCTCCATGGCCACCAAGGGCACCGTAAAATTCTTCAACCAGGACAAGGGTTTTGGTTTCATCACTCCTGACGGCGGTGCAAAGGACGTTTTCGTCCACATCTCCGCTCTTCAGGCTTCCGGCATCCAGTCGCTGCGCGAAGGCCAGCAGGTCACCTTCGACACCGAACCGGATCGCATGGGCAAAGGCCCGAAGGCTGTCAACATCCAGGCTAACTAAGCTTCTGGTGACTGCCTGAACAAGGTTTCAGACGGCGCGGTGCAAACCGCGCCGTTTTTCGTTTGTGAGGATGAGATTTGCAACAAGTTCGGATCCTATCTCGCCCTTGGCGGGCGAGATAAGGCTCTTCAAGCGCTGACCCGCTCCGAATCCGCAGTGAAATCCACCGCCGCGAAAGCGGCCGCAATCACCTCCGGTCCGGCCCCTGGCTTGTTGGCATCGGTGGAGAGGATCTGGCGGTAGCGGCGCGAGCCCGGCAGGCCAGTGAAGAGACCGACCATATGGCGCGCAACATGCTGCAGGCGGCCACCATTGGCTATATGGCGCTCCGCATAATCCATCAGCCGGTCGCGCAGCCCATTCCAATCGGCTTCAACAGCAGGCTCGCCATAAAAGCGATGGTCGACATCGGCGAGGATTGCGGCATTCTGATAGGCGGCGCGGCCGAGCATGACGCCGTCGACATGGGCAAGATGCGCCTCGGCCTGATCCAGCGTCTGGATGCCGCCATTGATGCCGATGAAGACTTCGGGCCAGCGGCTCTTCATGCGATAGACGATATCGTAATCGAGCGGCGGTATTTCGCGGTTTTCCTTCGGCGACAGCCCTTTCAGCCAGGCCTTGCGCGCATGAATCCAGATCGCGTCTGCGCCGGCATCGAGCACGCGCGTCATCAGCTCCGGCAATGCCTCTTCCGGCTCCTGCTCGTCGACGGCGATGCGGCATTTCACGGTGACGGGAGCCTTCGATACCGCCTTCATCGCGGCAACGCAGGATGCCACCGTCTCCGGCGTCAGCATTAGGCAGGCGCCGAAGGTGCCGGACTGTACGCGATCGGATGGGCAGCCGACATTCAGGTTGATCTCGTCGTAACCATAGGCCTCTGCAATCCGCAGCGCCTCGGAAAGCTTGGCCGGGTGGGAGCCACCAAGCTGCAGCGCAACGGGATGCTCGGTGGCATCGCGCCCCAGCAGCCGGTCGCGCGGCCCATGAATGATCGCATCTGCCACCACCATCTCGGTATAAAGCAATGCATGCCGGCTGATCTGCCGATGCAAGTACCGGCAATGGCGATCCGTCCAGTCGATCATAGGGGCTACCGCAAAGATCTTGCGGCCAGTTTTCAGCGCGTCGCTATACATTAGAAACCTTTCTGACGCGCGCTCTACACCAAATCCCTCAAAAAGGCCAGTTTTCGTGGCTGTAACAATAATGCTAGTTTGCCGAACGGAGTCGGAGGGTGACAGCCCTCCGAGAAATGAAGAGTTTCGAAAGCCCATATGAACGCCTCACTGACGACAGTCATTCCGCCACCCGCCACCGTTCTTCTGCCGATCGAGGGCGAGGCCGGGCTTTTCCCCGTGCGCCGCGTCTATTGCGTCGGCCGCAATTATGCCGACCATGCCATCGAGATGGGACATGATCCCAGCCGCGAACCGCCGTTCTTCTTCCAGAAGAACCCGGACAACCTGCTCGTGTCAGGCGACTTCCCCTATCCCTCCCTGTCGTCGGACGTGCATCACGAGGTGGAGCTGGTGGTGGCGCTGCGCAGCGGCGGCACGAACATCCCGGTCGAACAGGCGCTGGACTGCGTCTATGGTTACGGCGTCGGCATCGATTTCACCCGCCGCGATCTGCAGGGCGAGGCCAAGAAACTCGGCCGTCCCTGGGAAATCGGCAAGGCTTTCGAGCATTCCGCCCCTGTTTCCGCCCTCGTGCCGGCCACCCGCGTCGGCCATCCCGACAAGGGCGGCATCTGGCTGATGCGAAATGGCGAAGCCGCCCAGAGAGGTGACCTCCAGCAGATGATCTGGAAGGTGCCGGAAATCATCGCCGAACTCTCCAGACTTTTCACGCTCGCACCGGGCGATGTCATCATGACCGGCACGCCCGCCGGCGTCGGCCCCGTTGCACGCGGCGACCGGATCAGCTGCGCCGTCGATGGCGTCGCAAACCTCGTATTGAACGTCGTCTGATCGAGGAGGATCGACCATGCCGCTCTACGCCCTTGCCGGCTCCGCACCGAAAACGCCCCAACCGGGCCGATACTGGATTGCCCCCGATGCCAGCGTGATCGGCAAGGTCGAGATCGGAGAAGATGTAGGCATCTGGTTCGGCGCGGTGCTGCGTGGCGACAACGAACCGATCGTCGTCGGCAAGGACACGAACATTCAGGAAGGCACGATGGTTCATACCGATCCGGCCTACCCGACCACGATCGGCGAAGGCTGCACCATCGGCCATCACGCCATTATTCACGGCTGCACCATCGGCAACAACTCCTTGATCGGCATGGGAGCCACGATCCTGAACGGCGCAAAGATCGGCAACAATTGCCTCGTCGGCGCCAATGCGCTTGTC
Organism: Hyphomicrobiales bacterium; assembly: GCA_900468625.1. GTDB lineage: Bacteria > Pseudomonadota > Alphaproteobacteria > Rhizobiales > Rhizobiaceae > Rhizobium. The sequence goes on along the minus strand of UBUL01000015.1, from coordinate 200,831 downwards.
ACGGAAGGCAAGGAATTCCCGGATGGCTCGCTCATCGTCGGCGCGCCGGCAAAAGCGATCCGCACGCTGGATGAGGCCGCGATCGAAGGCCTGCGCCGCTCCGCCCGCAACTATGTTGCCAACTGGCAGCGCTTCGCCCGCGATCTCAAGAGATTGGATTAGAGCATTTACAGGAAAAGTGCGTAGCGGTTTTCCGTCCGGAATGCGCTGGGAAATAAGAAGATAGAGCGTTTTCGCGATTCGAAGAAAAGCGGAATTGCTCTAGAAAACCGTCATAAACAATTGATGGATTGCGGAATAAACCTTGGTCCGCTCACGCCGCGCAATTGCCGCAATGGCCGCGGATTTCGATGGTCGATTTTTCCGCCTTGAACTTCTGCGATTTTAGCCAGGCCATCAGGCGGTGATCCACCTCGTGATCGTGGAACTCGATCACCTGGCCGCAGCTTTCGCAGATGGCGAAGGCGACAAGGCCATGGCTGTGGCAATCCTCATTGGGATGGGCGCAGGCGACGAAGGAATTGATGCTCTCGAGCCGGTGCACGACGCCGTATTCCAAGAGCTTGTCCAGCGCGCGATAGACCTGCAGCGGTGCGCGAAAACCCTGATCGCGCAGCTTGTCGAGAATGGTATAGGCGCTGAGCGGCGCTTCCGCCTTGGTCAGAACATCGAAAACGAGGGACTGGTTCTTGGTGAGCATCGGAGTGGTCATGACGACTGTCCTCTCTGTTGCGCCGCTGGCGTGCCGGCCCTGCGAACAAGGGGCAGCAGACTGATGATAAACAAGACAAGCGCCGCGACGACGATGGAAGGTCCGGACGGCGTGTCATAGCGCAGCGATCCGAAAAGACCTCCGAAGACGGCGATGGCGCCGAGCAGCGACGCGAAAATCGCCATTGTTTCCGGAGTGGCGGCAAAGCGGCGCGCCGTGGCGGCGGGAATGATCAGCAGCGCCGTGATGAGGAGGATACCGACGATCTTCATGGCAATCGCGATCACCACGGCCATCAGCAGCATGAAGAGCAGCCTCGCGCGCTCCGGCCTCAACCCTTCCGCCTCGGCGAGTTCAGGGTTGACGGTCGAGGCCAGGAGCGGCCGCCAAAGCCAGGCGATCGCAGCCAATACGAAAATGCCTCCGCCCCAGATCACCGCAATATCGGACTGGCTGACGGCCAGAATATCGCCGAAGAGGAAGGCGATGAGATCGATCCTCACCCAGCTCATGAAGGCCACGATGACAAGGCCGATCGCCAGCGTCGCATGTGAGAGAATGCCGAGCAGCGCGTCGGCCGACAGCGCCTGGCGCCGCTGCAGGAAAAGCAGCAGGATCGATACCAGCGCCGCGACTGCAAAGACCGAGATCGTCAAATTGAGCTGGAAAAGCAGCGACAGCGCCACGCCGAGCAGCGCCGAATGCGAGATCGTATCGCCGAAATAGGCCATGCGACGCCAGATGATGAAGCAGCCAAGCGGCCCGGTGGTCAGCGCCAGCCCGACGCCCGCCACAACCGCGCGCAGGAAGAAATCGTCAAACATGGCGCTCTCCCTCGGCATGAGGGTGTTCGTGATCATCGTGATCATGGTGGTGATGATCGTCATGCTCGTGGTGATGACCATCGTCGGCACGACAATGATCCGTTATCGAGCCGTCCGAGTGCTGCACTCTGCCATCGGGCAGATGCGTGTGATCGTGATGATGGCTGTAGATCGCTAGGGATTGTGCCGCCCGCGTACCGAACAGCCTCACATATTCCGGGCTCTGGCTGACGGTCTGCGGCGTGCCGCGGCAACAGACATGGCCGTTCAGGCACACCACCGTATCCGTTGCGGCCATGACCACATGCAAATCATGCGAAATCAGCAGGATACCGCAGCCCTGCGAATTGCGGATCGATTTGATAAGATCATAAAGAGCGATCTCGCCGCTGAAATCCACGCCCTGCACGGGCTCGTCCAGCACAAGCAGGTCGGGCTTGCGGGCAATGGCGCGCGCCAGCAGCGCCCGCTGGAATTCGCCGCCGGAAAGATGCTGCACCTCGGCCTTCGCGAGATGGGCAATGCCGACCGCTTCCAAAGCCGCGGTCAGCTCACGCTCCGGCAATGGTCCCGTCAGCGTCATCAGTCGCTGCACGCTGAGCGGCAAGGTCCAATCGATGGCGAGCTTTTGCGGCACATAGCCGACCTTCAGGCCGGAAACGCGATTAACGTGTCCCTCGTCGGGCTTCAATACGCCGATCGCCGCTTTGGCGCTGGTGGATTTGCCGGAACCGTTCGGGCCGATCAGGGTGACGATCTCCCCGCGGCTCACGGAAAAATCGACGCCGCGTACCAGCCAGCGGCCGTCGCGGCGGACGCCGACATCATGCAGCGACACGAGCGGTCCGCTCTTGCTGTCGATGGAAGAAAGCATGGAATTTCCAATTGCACTATTGCCTCATGCTATCGCACACGTTATAGCATTACGCAATTGATGTAATAACATAACAGACCCATTCAAGGGCATTTATCGCATGAACGCAGCAAAACCCCTTTTTCCCGTCGCGGCCTCTCTCCTCCTTTCGGGCCTGCTCATCAGCACGGCGGCCACAGCAGCCGATGCGCCGAAGGTCGTGGTGTCCATCAAGCCGATCCATTCCCTGGTCGCAGCCATCATGCAGGGAGTCGGCATGCCCGATCTGATCGTCGATGGTGCCTCCTCGCCGCATACCTATGCGCTCAAACCTTCGAATGCCCGCAGCCTGCAGCAGGCGCAGCTGGTCTTCTGGGTCGGGCCGGGCATGGAAGCCTTCCTTCAAAAGCCGCTCACGGCACTCGGCTCCAACGCCACTGTCGTCGAACTCGACGACGCTCCGGGCATCACCAAACTCAAATTCCGTGAAGGCGGCGCCTTCGAACCGCATGACGATGGCAACGGGCATGATGCAGGCGACGAGCACGCCGATGGCCACGACCATGATAACGGCGAATTCGACACCCATCTCTGGCTCGATCCGCATAATGCCAAAGCGATGGCCGCCGAAATCACGACATCGCTGGTCGCTGCCGATCCCGCCAATGCGCTCACCTATGAAGCGAACCAGAAGACGTTGAATGACAAGCTCGACGCGCTGGATACGGAAATCGCCTCGACGGTCGCTCCCGTGAAAGACAAGCCTTTCATCGTCTTCCACGATGCCTACCAGTATTTCGAACATCGCTACGGCGTGCGCGTCTCCGGCTCCATCACCGTCAGCCCGGAAACCATTCCCGGCGCACAGCGCGTGGCCGAAATCCACAGCAAGGTCGCCGATCTCGGCGCGACCTGCGTCTTCGCCGAACCGCAATTCGAACCGAAGCTGGTCAATGTGGTGCTGGAGGGCACATCGGCAAAATCCGGTGTACTTGACCCCGAAGCCGCAACTTTGCCACAGGGACCGGATCTCTATTTCGATCTGATGCGCGATATCGCAAGCTCCCTGAAAAGCTGCCTTTCAGCGCAAGGCTGAACATCTCCGGAGAAAGCGAGCCTCCTGCTCGCTTTTTTCATTACAGCAAAAGTAATGATATTACATTACAATGAGGCTATCATGAACAAGAAGCTTCCCGTCACCGTCCTCTCCGGCTTTCTCGGCGCCGGCAAGACGACGCTGCTCAACCATATCCTCAATAATCGCCAGGGTCTGCGCGTGGCCGTTATCGTCAATGACATGAGCGAGGTGAATATCGATGCGGCGCTGGTGCGCGACGGCGGTGCCAACCTCTCACGCACGGAAGAACAGCTTGTCGAAATGACCAATGGCTGCATCTGCTGCACGTTGCGCGACGACCTGCTGAAGGAAGTACGCCAGCTTGCCGAACAGGATCGCTTCGATTACCTCCTGATCGAATCGACCGGCATCGCCGAGCCCCTGCCCGTCGCAACCACTTTCGAGTTTCGCGATGAAGATGGCCGCAGCCTCTCCGATGTCTCCCGGCTCGACACCATGGTCACCGTCGTCGACGCGGCCAACCTCTTGGCCGATTATGGATCGACGGATTTCCTCGCCGACCGCGGCGAGACGGCCGGCGACGGCGACAGCAGGACCATTGTCGACCTGCTGGTCGAGCAGATCGAATTCGCCGATGTCATCATTCTGAATAAGGTTGGCTCGGCAACGGTCGAGCAACGCGACGCCGCCCGCAAGATCATCGTCGGACTCAATCCTGCCGCGGGCCTGATCGAAGCCGATTTCGGCGCGGTCGAACCGGCGGAGGTTCTCGGCACCGGCCGCTTCGACATCGATCGCGCCGAAACCCACCCGCTCTGGTACAAGGAGCTCCACGGATTCAAGGATCATGTTCCGGAAATCGAGGAATATGGCATCCGCTCCTTCGTCTATCGCACGAAAAAACCATTCGATCCCATTAAATTCCAAGCATTTCTCAATCGGCCATGGCCGGGCGTCGTTCGGGCCAAGGGCTTCTTCTGGCTTGCGACCCGACCCTATCATGTCGGCGAAATGAGCCAGGCCGGCGCGCTCGTCCGCACAGGCAAGATGGGCCTCTGGTGGGCTGCCGTGCCTGAGCAGCAATGGCCGCGCGATCCCGGTTTCCGGAGCGCCCTGGCCCCTTATCTCGATCCGATCTGGGGTGACCGGCGCCAGGAACTCGTATTCATCGGTGCCGATCCGATGAGCGCGCAGAAGATCACAGCCGAATTGGATGCCTGCCTGATCGATGCGGATCGCTTCACGCCGGAACGCTGGCGAGATCTCCCCGACCCTTTTTCTAGCTGGGACCGGCTGACGGCATGAAGAAGCAGAACCTGGAGCAAGGTGCCGAAAAGCGTGATCGGCTTTCGGACGACATCATGCTCTACGTCTTCGATTCCAGAGCGGATTCGGATTTTAGATCGCACAGACCTAAAATCATCCAGCTCTGGTTAGATTGCGCTGCTATTGCTTCGGATGCAGTGGCGATGACGAACCCGTCGATAAAGGATTCCGATCCAACGCCGCCAAACCGGATAAGGACGATAACAAGTCAGGCGACGCAGATGCTCGCCTGATGCCCGATCCGATAGGAAAAACTTTGGCTTTGGGCCTGAACGTCCGCTCAGGCCACCAGCATGCCGGCAGGAACGGTGATGATCTCATGCATGACGACCAATGCGCCGATCACGTCCGCCTTGGTACGCAGCGGCGTCATCGTACAGTGAAACACCTTGCCTGGCTCGACATCACGATGGGACGGGTAGAGACACTCCACCCTTTCGCCTGCAAAGCAAGCATCGAGCTTCGCTTTCACGCTGCTTTCAAAATATTCGCAGCCGACGAATTCCGAGATGTGGCGCCCAACGAGCTCCATCGGTTTTGACTCCAGGAACTCCGAATTGGCAGCATTGCTGTAGAGATAGCGATAATCCTGCGTAATCACGGCAACGCGATCAGGCAGGCTGTCCAGAATGACATCGTTCAGAAAGCTGCCTTCCTCGAAGCCGAACACGTCGTCGCGATCGATTTTCTCGCTCGAAAACGTCTTCATAACTTCGCCGGCTGCTTCGCTTGCTCCGCCGAAATAACGGTCGATCAGCACCGAGAGCGATGTCGAATTGCACAGGACTCGCGAACGATCATCCGCTTCTTCCCGGATGAGGTTATTCATGAACTGGAGCTGCATGTAGATCTCAAGCAGGCTCGTCGCTTTAAACGCTAGAATAGCCGCGATAAGTGGTTCCAGTTCACTATCGAGCGACGCGACAAGCTCGTCGTCGCCAAGTTTAATCGCACGTTGAATCTGACTGCATTTCGTGGAGAAGGCATGAAAGAGTGCCAGCAAAATTGCCCTCCTGTCCTTGATCATAACGGACGCAGGAGCCTCGTTTCCCAGCGCTGCCATGCCCAAGGATATTCAGTTTGGTGTCCGCTTTCTCACCAAACTTTCTGTATTGTGAATTAACATGACTTACCTTCACTTTCAATCCGGATGAACAGAAGTTCTCGGGAAAGGAGAACTTTCTGAAAAGCAAGATCTACCAGCGGCAATGGCTGCATGAAGACCGGATGCGAATTCCAGCATTCTTACCCATGGAGCGAATCGCGCTCTCTCGGCTCCGCTTCTCGCGCTCTGGTTTCTTTTTGCCCGCCGGGCAAAGCCGCTTGCGTAGTTTGTACGGCCTGTCCCAATGAAGAGCCGACCTAGAAAACGCTCTTCTTGATATCCCAGCGATCATGATACCAGAGCCATTGCTCGGGGTTTTCCCGCACCCAGCTCTCGACCTTGTCGTTCAGCATCTGCGCCGTCGCGGTCAAGTCGAGACCGCCCGCTCCGTTGCGCGGCATCTCCAGCTTCGGTTCGATTTCCAGCCTGTAGCGATTGTTAGGCAGACGGACGCAACGGGCTGGATAGACCTCGCAATCGAATTGGCGCACGAGCTTCGGCAAAAGCGGGTTCGTCTTCACGTCACGGCCGAAGAACAGAGTCTTCAACCCCTTACGAAATTTCTGATCGACCAGCACGCCGACGCCACGGCCTGCTTCCAGCTCACGCGCAAGGCTGAACGAGGAGCCCGCGTGGGAAGGCACGAGGTTGCCCATGCGTTTGGCCCGGAAGTCGAAAACCTTCTGAGCGACATAGGGATTGTTCGGCGGGCGGAAGAGTACGGTCACCGTCAGACCGAAAGCCGCCCCTGCAACCGGCAGCAGCTCAAAATTGCCGGTATGTCCGGTAAAGACGATGAATGGCCGTGGATTGTCCCTGAGGTCGAGAAAGATCGGAATGCCAGAAACCTCGATCCGGCCTGGCTTGTCGCTATAGGGATCGAAGTCGAAGAGCCGGTCGAGGAAAACATATTCCGCCGCCAGCCGGCCCATATTGCCCCAGCTTGCACGCGCGATGTCCTCGATCTCCGCCTCGCTCCTTTCCGGAAAAGCGTTGCGCAGATTGGTCAGCATCAACTGATGCCGGCGCATGCGCGGGCCGATCTTCCGGGTCAGCCAATCGGCAAAATTGATACCCGCATCCGCCGGAAACAGCTTCAGGAAATTCAGGAAGCCGAAAATGACCTGCGCCACCAGCCACTGCCGGAAATTTCTGAGCGCAAGGACGATCCGGGTGATGAAGAGCTTCACGCGGCTCAATCCATCTTCAGGATAATCTTGCCGAAGATCTGCCGCGATTCCATTCGCTCCAATGCCCGGTCGATATCGCTGAAGCTCACTTCGGTATCGATGACCGGATGAACGAGCCCGCGCGCCATCTTCTGCATGGCGTTGGCCATGTTTTCCATGCGGCAGCCGAAGGAGCCGAGCAGCTTCAACTGCTGCTGGAACAGCATCATCAGGTTCATTTCGGTCGAAACGCCCGAGGTCGAGCCGCAGGTAACGAGACGGCCGCCGCGCTTCATGCAAAGCATCGAGCCCGCCCAGGTATCCTTGCCGACATGTTCGAAGACCACGTCGACGCCCCTTTTCTTCGTCAGCTTGCGCACAACACCCTCGAAGCGGTCGGTGCGATAATTGATGACGTGATCGGCGCCCAACGCCTTCGCCTTCTCGATCTTGTCGTCAGAACCGACCGTGGTGATGACCGTGCAGCCGATCTTCTTGGCAAGCTGGATGGCAGCCGTGCCGATACCCGAACCGCCGGCATGGACGAGGATCGTTTCGCCCGGCTCCAGCTTGGCATTGTCGAACAGCATATGCTCGACGGTGCCAAACGTGACGGGTGCCAGTGCCGCGCCGATCGCATCGACACCGGGTGGCGCCGGAACCAGCAAGCGGGCCGGCAGATTGACCTTCTCCTGTGCGAAGCCATCGAGATGGAAGCCGTGCACGCCGCCGACATGTTCGCACAGATTGTCGCGACCTTCGCGGCAATGGCGGCAGAGGCCGCAGGTGCGTGCGCCGTAGATCGACACGAGCTGCCCCGGCAGCACGTTGGCAACGCCCGGTCCGATCGCGTCGACCACGCCGGCAGCCTCTGCACCGATGACGAGCGGCATCTTGCGCTTGGCAAAGGCCATGCCGCGCCAGCCCCAGACATCAATGTGGTTGAGGGCGACGGCCTTGACGCTAAGGGTCACTTCACCTGCGCCCGGTGCCTCCGGCTCCGGCAGATCGGTGATCTCAAGTTTGCGGTCGTCGATCAGTTGCAAAGCACGCATGGCAAAGTCCCTCGCCTCTCGGGCGCAGTTATTATCCGTTATTCAAAGGTTCGATTAAGCCGGTTCAAGCGCCATGACAAGGCTGGCGTTCTGACCACCGAATCCGAAGGAATTCGAAAGAACGGCATTCACCTGCTTTTCACGCTTCTTGTTCGGCACGACGTCGAGAATAATAGACGGATCCGGATTGTTGTAGTTGATGGTCGGCGGCAGCGTTCCGGTCAGCATGGTCTGCAGCGAGAACACCGCCTCGACCGCACCTGCGGCCGTCAGCGTATGGCCGATCATCGACTTGTTCGACGAGACCGGAATGGTCGGAAGCCGGTCGCCGAACACGGCGGACATCGCACCATATTCCATCTTGTCGTTCTCCGGCGTCGAAGTGCCGTGAGCGTTGATGTAGCCGATATCGGTCTCCGCCATGCCGGCATCGGCAAGGGCCGCGCGGATCGTCGCGATCGCCGGGCCGCCGTCGGGCGAAGACCGGGTGCGATGGAAGGAGTCGGCCTTGTCGCCGGCGCCCTTCATGATGCCGAGGATCTTGGCGCCGCGCGCGACCGCCGCTTCCAGCGATTCCAGCACCAGTGTCGCCGCTCCTTCGGCGATGACGAAACCATCGCGATCCTTGCTGAACGGCTTGGATGCCTTGGTCGGCGGATCGTTCTGCGTCGACAGCGCCGACAGCAGCGAGAAGCGGATCAGCGCCTCCGCGCTCAAGGAACCGTCGGTCGCAACCGTCAGCGCCCGTGTCGTCCGGCCCTGACGGATCGCCTCGATACCGAGCTGGATTGCGGTCACGCCCGATGCACAGGCCGTCGACAGCGTCACCGGCAGGCCGCGCGTGCCGAAACGGTCGGCAAGGCGTTCGGAAATGGCGCCGAAAAGAGCCGCTTCATGGAAGGCGGGATCCGGGCGCTGGCGCATGGCGGCGAGGAAGCGTTCATATGCATCGCCATCGTGATCAGCCGGAGGAGAGCGGTCGGCCAACTCGAAACGGGCGCTCCATTCCGGTTCGATCGGCGGCGCAGCTAGGAACAGCGGCGCGTCGAAATCGCCGGAAATCCCGGCCTGGGCCAGAGCTTCGATCGTCGTTTCGCGCGCAAAAGCGTAGGAGCGCTCGACGGCGTTCGGTGCGGGAATATCGATGAAATCTACCGTGCCGGCGATCCGCGTCGAAAGCCCGTCCGTGGGAAAGCGTGTGATGCCGTGAATGCCCGAAGTGCCGGACGACAAGGCGTTCCAATTGTCCTGCAGGCCCTGCCCCAGCGACGTGATGATCCCCATGCCGGTAACGGCGACGATCGGGCGTCCGAGATGATCCTTGTAAGCGGTCATATCCTGTTCCTCACGCTTCAGCCGACAGTACGGCGATACCTTCGCCGCGTGCATGGCCGACGGTTGTTACCACAGCATTGCGTGCGCCCGCCGCCATCGGCTTTTCATGCGCGGCATCGAAGGGCGGCACCTTGGCCTGATTGGCAACGGCCAGAGCCGCGAAAGCAATCCCGAGTGGGAACTGGCCTTCCAGCCCGTGGCCGGAAACGCCTACATAAGCGCGGATGGCAGAATCCGGAAGCTGCGCCTCGAGCACCGCCTTCTCGCGCTGGGCCAGATCGGGGATGGCGCTTGTGCCGGAAAAGACGATTGTCGCTTCGCCTGCCCCTTGCTTGGCAGACGCAAGCATACGTTCGAGCCGCGCCTCGAACTTGCCCTCGTCGCGCCGGCCGCGATCGCCCTCGACCGCATCGATGGTCGCATAGATATGCGCACCGCGGCCCTCCGCGTGGGCTCGCGATTCAAGCACCAGGAAGGCGCTCAGCGATCCCATGATCATGCCACCGCCATCTTCCGGCTTACGCGACCAGACGGGATGCCAATCGCCGATCGCATGGGCGTTGATCGATTCGATCAGCAGGATCATATCCAGACGCTCGGCGGAAAATGCGCCGCCCACCAGTGCATGGCTCGATTCGCCCGACTTGATGCGATGAAAAGCCGTCTCGACGGCGGAAATGCCGGAGGCCTCCTCGCCCATGAACGTACGCGACGAACCGGTGACTTTATGGACGATCGAAATATTGCCGGCGAGCAGGTTGGAAAGCTGCGCCAGGAACAGGGTCGGCCGCAGCTCGGTCGTCAGCTTCTCGTTCAGCAGCAGTTCGCGGTCGTTGCGCTTCAGGCCCTCGTTGACGATCAGCGTATCGACATTGGTGTCGCGCTCGCCGCCGCCGGCCGCGACGATCATGTCCATGGTTCCGCAAGCTTCCAGATCGTCCTTGAAGCCGGCATCGTCGAGCGCAAGCCCGGCTGTGAATACGCCGATGCGCTGCCAGTTTTCCATCTGCCGCTGATCGCCGCGCTTCGGGATCTGCTGCGACCAGTCGATGTCAGGCAGAGGATGCACGGGATAGGGTTTGAATTTTTCGGTCTCGACGATGGTCGGCGGCACCTTGTCCGCGGTCAGCAGGGCGACATGCGCATCCTTGCCAACACCCTGGCAGGTGACGATGCCGATACCCGTGATCACCACATCATTCTGGGCCTTGCTCATTCATCAATCCTCTTCGAATGCGGCGCCGAACAGGCCGGCAGCATCAACCGTTGGCGGCGATGGCGTCGAGAAGCCCGACCTCGCCTGCCCGCTTGCGCACGATATCGGCGAGCGGCACCTCATTAAACGGCATGGTGCGCAGCTTCAACTGCGCATCGCAGATCTTCTTTCCGGCAATGGTGATGCGCGCCTTTGTCACCGCGAATCCAGAGCCATCGTGCTCCAGCTCGGCCTCGATATCCAGCTCGGCTTCCGGCTCGACGAAAGTCCGCATCTTGGCGCCATCGACCGACATCAGGAACGGCATGTAGGCAAATTTCGTCGCGGCAAGCACCAGCATACCAGAGGCCTGCGCCATCGTTTCGATCAGGAGAACGCCAGGGACGAGCGGCATGCCGGGAAAATGGCCTTCGAATACCGGGCTCTTTGCCGGAACGACGGAATGCGCCTTCAACAGGCCCTTGGACAGATCGACGGATTCGACCCTGTCGATCATCTGGAAATATTCCAGCAGCATCAATGCCTCCGCTCCGGCCCGGCAAAATACTCTGCGCCAGGCGGGATACGCTATTTAAGAATGAAACCGCCCGGCCGCCACATTCAGGGGCGGCTGGGCGTCAAAAAATGCAAGGATGTCGCTCAGCCCTTGGCGGCGCGCAATTCATCGATCTTGGCACAGAGATTCTTCAGCACGAAGTATTCTTCTGTCGAGACCTTGCCTTCGTTGACTTCCTGCGTCCACTTTTCCAGCGGGATCTTGATGCCGAATTCCTTGTCGATAGCGAAAACGATATCCAGGAAGTCCAGGCTGTCGATGCCGAGGTCGTCGATCGTGTGGCTATCCGGGGTGATCGTGTCACGGTCGATTTCGCTGGTTTCAGCGATGATGTCGGCAACTTTGTCAAATGTAGCAGTCACTGCCCATACCTCTTGAAATAATAATTCAATCCCCCTCATAGGGAAATCCATTCCAAAAGCCAATGGTTTCCACCGGAACCCCCGGCAATTTGGCGAAGCACTGTTGCGCAAACGCAAAATGACACTCTCGTCGCAATTGCGGAATTACGGCGACATGCGCGCAAGATGCGGCAGGATTGCGGCCGGGCCGCAGTCCTGCAACGGCCAGCCGGTCCCGCAAGGACCTAAAGCGCGTCGCGATCTTTCAGATTCGCTTTCCGCGCTTTAGGTCTCTGATTTTGCGCATGTCGTCGTCGCAAAACCGCTGCACACTTTTGCGCGACATGCTTTAGTCGCTGATTACGATGCGTGTATTGTGAAGCCCCACATCCGACGCCATCGCAAAAAAGGTGGCGGCGTTGCGCGTATCGAGCCGCACGCAGCCATGCGAAGCCGGCCGGCCAAGCCGCCGCACCTCATAAGTGCCATGGACGGCGTAACCGCCATTGAAGAATACGGCATAGGGCATCGGCGCATCGTCATATTTCTTCGACCGATGATCCTTCGACAGCCATTTAGCGGTATAGGAGCCGATCGGCGTCACATAACCCCTGCGCGCCGTCGATACTCGCCAGCGATACTTGAAAGCCCCGTCTTCGGAAACGGTCATTGTTTGCGATCGAAGATCGACGACCGCAAGAACGCTTCCGGCTTGGGCCGAAACGGTGTGAAATTGCATGCTTATACATACCGCTGCTGCTAATGCGACGCGCTTCATCTTGCCCCTCCGACTGTTTGCTTCCTCTTGAAGCAATTCAGACGATGGAGAGTCTATCGCTATGTTAATTATACCAAATTAATACATATAGTGAGCAATTGCTTAATTCAGGAAACGCTCACAGCAGCAGCAGGAATCCGAGGAAGGCGAGGAACGTCAGCATCGAACATGCGGAATAGAAGATGGAAATGCCGGCTTCGATATCGCTGACGGTTGCCGTGTCGCGGCCGGCGCCATTGATCATCGGCTCGCGCACAAGCTCTCCGCCGTAGATTCGCGGGCCGGCAAGCTGGATATCGAGCGCTCCGGCCATGGCGGCTTCCGGCCGGCCGGAATTCGGCGAACGGTGCAGCCCGCCATCCCGGACCGCAATGCGGATCGCATTTCCAAGCCCGGAGATCCCTCGCTTGACGAGAGCGCCGGCAGCGATCAGGAGAATCGACAGGCGTGCGGCCGGCCAATTGGCGATATCGTCGAGGCGCGCGGCAGCACGGCCGAAATCGACATAGGTCTCGGATTTATGCCCGATCATCGAATCGGCGGTATTGAGCATCTTGTAGAAGAGAAGTCCCGGCAGCCCGAAAAACCCGTACCACAGGGCCGGCGCGACGACGCCGTCGGAAAAGTTCTCGGCCAGGCTTTCGATGGCCGCGCGGCAGATACCCGGTTCATCCAGCGTTTCCGGATCGCGGCCGACGATGCGCGCGACAGCCAGACGCCCCCCTTCCAGTCCATCGGCGCGCAATGCCCGCGATACCTCGCCGACGTGGTCGGCAAGGCTCTTCTGCGCCATGAAAACCGCCACGAGCCCCGCCTCGACCAATATGCCGAGCCAGCCGAAAAATGCGAGGAAGCCGTGAATGGCCCAGCCTGCGATGATCGCTCCCATCGACAGCGCGATGATCGACATGGCTCCGTTGCGGCGCCGAAGAACGCCGGGCAGGTGTTTCGCATTGAACCGGCGATCGAAAGAGGAAATCGCCTTGCCGAACAGTACGACCGGATGCGGAAAACGCTGCCAAAGCCAATCCGGATCGCCGACGATGCGGTCGAGCAGCAAGGCAAGAACCAGAATGAGCAAATGTTCGTCGGCGGTCATTGAATATTCCTCTAGGGCATGATGCCGAAAATGTGCGCAGCCTTCGACATCATGCTCTACTGCTTTGATTCTGGAATGGATTCAGATTTTAGGTCGAACAGATCTGAAATCATCCGACTCCAATGCCATTGCGAGCCTTCGATCCGCCTCTTCATCCGGCGCCAGCCCGAAACGCAGCCAATTGCGTGCATAATCGAACTTGCGGACCAGGATACGGTGACGGCAGAGATGCGTATATATGCCCTCGGCCCGATTGTCTGCAACCAATGCAAACAGCGCCGTGCCTCCGGCGATATCGAGATGCGAGCGGCGCAGAACCGCCTCCAGCGCCAAATGGCGTTCCAGGATGCGCTTCCTGATGGCTATCGTGTCGCTTTCCATAAGAGACGCCGCAATGGAAAGCGCAGGGCCGGAAACCGCCCAGGGGCCAAGCCAATCCTCGAAGCGGCTCAGGATCGCGGCTTCGGCAATCACGAAACCCAGCCGCAGGCCGGCCAGGCCAAAAAACTTTCCGAAGGAGCGGAAGATAACGAGGTTCGGCATGGAGGCGGCAAAGGGCGCCAGGCTTGCCGCCGGCTCGGTGTCGCCGAAAGCCTCATCTACGACAAGAATGCCGCCTTGCTCGCGCTGTCTGTCATGCAGCTCCTGCAACTGCTCGAGGGGCAGCGTTCTCCCATCCGGATTGTTGGGGTTGACGACAACGACCAGCCTGTCATCGGTGGTGAGCTCGGCGATCGCCGAGACCTGACGAACCTGCATGCCCGCCAGCATGAAGGTCCCCGCATATTCTCCATAGGTCGGCGAGAGGATCGCAACGCCGCCGCCGGGCGCAAGCCTTGGAAGCAACTGGATGACCGACTGCGTACCGGGAACGGGCAGCGGCAGCATATCTCCGCTGCGATAATACCCCCTCGCCGCGTCTCGCGCCCGCTCCTGCACGTGCTGATCCGGTAGCCGATGCCATGCCGAAACAGGGATCTCCGGCAAGGAAACGGGATTGGGGTTGATACCAGTCGAAAGATCCAGCCACTCCTCGGGGCGTCCGCCATATTGACGCGCCGCCGCGGTAATGCCGCCGCCATGGACGATCCTGTTCGTCATGCCGCCTCGCCGGCAAGATCGATCAGATGCATGTAGGAGCCTGCGACATTGGCCCGCTGCAGACCGGCCGTACCCAGATCGGTATCGAGCGCATCCCCAACCGCAAACAAGCGGTCTGCCTCGCCTTCCGATACGATCGTCGAATAGTGAAACTCATGCGCCGTCATCGGCTTGTCGAAGAAGGAGCCGGCAAGCGGCACAACGCGCCGATAGCCGAGATGACGCTGTCTCTTTTCGTAGCTGGTAACGACGGGCAGCAGGCCGAGCATCGGATGACGTTCGCCGGCCGCATCCACAAGCCCCTCGCCGAGCACCATGTATCCACCGCATTCGCCATAGACACGCACCCCACTCGCCGCGGCCGTCTTCACGCCATCGCGGAAATGCTGGGCGGCGGCAAGCTTTTCGGCGTGCAATTCCGGATAGCCGCCCGGCAGATAGACGGCATCGGCGCCGGCCGAGGGCGCTTCGTCCGCAAGGGGAGAAAAGAAAGAGATTTCCGCGCCGCGCCGCCTCCAGCCAAGCAGCATATGCTCGTAACAGAAGGCGAAAGCGATATCCCGTGCCACGGCAATGCGCTGGCCGAACGGCATCAGACGCGCGATATTCGCCACGGACGGACGGACGACATGCTGCTGCGCTGCCCGCAAAAGCAGCTCGAAATCGCAGGTCTCCGAGACCACCGCGGCCGCAGCCTCGATAAAATGCTCGAGCGCCCCATGCTCTCCTGCCTGCACCAGCCCGAGATGCCGCTCCGGCAATACGAGGCTGCTGTCGCTGCGGATGACCGCGACAACGGGCATGCGTATCGCGTTCAGAGCCTGGCGCAGCATTTTCTCGTGCCGGTCGCTTGCAACGCGATTGAGGACGACACCGGCAATGCGGATATCGGCGCGGAAATTGGCAAAGCCGCTGACGACAGCTGCAACCGATTGCGACATGCGCGAGACATCGACGACAAGCACGACGGACAGGCCAAGCAAAGCGGCGAGATCAGCCGGCGTACCTCTGCCATCGGCGGCGCCATCGAACAGGCCCATCATCCCCTCGATGACCAGCATCCGTCCGCCGGCGCGGTGAAGCGCCGCATTCGCTGAAATCAGTTCGGCGCGCATGGCCCAGGGGTCGAAGTTGAGGCAGGGCGATTCCAGTGCAGCCGCATGGAAAGCGGGATCGATATAATCCGGCCCAGCCTTGCCGGATGCGACCGCAACACCTCTGTTTCGCAGTGCGCGCAGCAGACCAAGCGTAAACGTGGTCTTGCCGGAGCCCGAGGAAGGTGCCGCGATCAGAAGGCCGCTCATGCCGGCACCTTGCGCCCGTTCCCGCCCGGCCTTTCGGCTGCCGGCATCAGCGTGCGTCCGGAAAGAGCGCCGAGCCAATCGAGCGACGGCCGAAGCCTTACCACCTCGCCGACGACCACGATCGCCGGCGGCTCGAGGCCGGAAGCCTCGACGTCGCCGGGCGCGCGTCCGAGCGTGGTCTCCAGCACTTGCTGCGCGGATGTCGCCGCATTGCAGACGAAGGCGACGGGTTCATCCGCCGAACGCCCCGCGGCGATTAGATTGGCGCTGATCTGGGCGATATGCTTCATCGCCATATACATGACGATGACGGGCGAACCCTTGCCGATGGCCTCCCAGTCGATCGCATCGGGCACGACGCCGGACGAATCATGACCCGTCAGGAAGGTGACGGCATGGTTGATGTCGCGATGGGTGACGGGAATGCCTGCATAGGCCAACCCGCCGATGCCGGCCGTGATGCCCGGCACGATACGGAAAGGAATGCCGTGCTGGACAAGCATCAGCGCCTCCTCCCCGCCGCGCCCGAAAACAAAGGGATCGCCACCCTTGAGGCGGAGAACGCGCTTGCCCGCACGCGCCAGCTCCACCAGCCGCAAGGAAATGTCCCGTTGCCTGGCCGATGGTTTGCCGCCGCGCTTGCCGGCATATTCCAGCACAGCGCCCGGACGGGCGAGCTTCAGGCAATCTTCGTTCACGAGCGCATCGTGCACGATAACGTCTGCCTCGGCCAATCCCTTGGCCGCCAGCAGCGTCAAAAGCCCCGGATCCCCCGGCCCGGCGCCGACGAGCCAGACGGATCCCGGCTCCAGGGCCGGCAGATTGGAAAAAGCGGTATCGTTCATCCTCTGTGTCCTATGCCCGGATGACTGAAATTGCAACGTTGAGAACGGGATAAGACGGTCGCAGCCCGATGTCGTTCCATTACGGATAATAAGCGATGGATGATCCGAAATACGGCGATGGCGCGCTATGGTCTTTGCCAGGGACGACAGGTTGCAAAAAACAAAGGGCGCATCGCACAGGCTTCCGGATTCAACATATCCAGACATTTGAATAGCCCTATGAAAAATCGGTAAAATATACTCGCCGCCTAAGCGAGGTTATGGAGAGAGCGCGATCGCTCCCTCCACATGGATCTCAGGACTTCACGTTTTCCAAAATCGCGTCGCGGATAAGATCGATGACCTCCTGCGAGCGAATGCCGGTACAGACGATCTGGCTCGGCAGATTGTCCCAATCGCCCGGCGGGAAGTGACGGCCATCCGGCCTGACGATCGTCTGGCCATCGGCAATGCCGCCGCAGACGACACGCACGGCACCTTCGATCGTATCGAACAGTTCCGGTGCCACGACATAAGCGCAGGCGCAGCTGTCATGAACCATCATGCCGTCTTCGACGGCGTGCTTGTAGAAATCGATATAGGATTGCGACAAATCCGACAGCAATTGCACCGCAGGTCCGCCGTCCCTCGCCATATCGGCCAGATAGCCGCGGCTCATGGTCGTGACCGATGTCACGTCGAGACCGACCACGACGACTTTCCAGGGTGCGGTCATGACGAAATCGGCGGCTTCCGGATCACCGTGAATATTGGCTTCCGCGACCGGAGAGACATTGCCCGGCACATAGAAATTGCCGCCCATGATGACGACGCTTTTCACGAGCGAGGCAATTTCGGGATCGTGCTTCAGTGCCAGCGCGAGATTGGTCATCCGGCCGACGGCAACAAGGGTTATTTCGTCCGGATTGGCACGGACGGTATCGATGATGAACTGGTAGGCAGGCCGTGGATCGGCCGGGAGGTCGATCGTCTCGGGGACGTCTATGTCGCCGAGGCCATTATGGCCATGAACGATGGTCGGCCAAGGACGTTCCCGCCGCGAGGGATCGAAGGTGACGCCGGCTCCGCGGGCGACCGGGCACGGAATATTCCACTCGCGCTTCAGAAACAGCGCATTGCGGGTCGTCGTATCCACCGAGGCGTTGCCGAAAACCGTCGTTATGCCCAGAAGGTCGATTTTCGGGTGACGATGCAGGAAGAGAAGCGCCATGGCATCATCGACGCCCGGATCCGTATCATAAATGACCTTATGCATGAGTTTTCCTTATCAACTTACTGAATAAGCCTGATCTTCCGGAAATTTCTTCCCGCTGTGGATCATGCTTGAACGATGGGCATACACGAGAACGGCAGACAGCGGAATGCCGCCGCGATGCCGCATCCGTCACCTGCCGGATTTAACCGAACTTCCGCGTTCAAGCGATCCTGGCAATCGCCGCCGTGGCGGAGCTGGACTTGATCTTGGGAAGCACGAGTTCTCCGTCCGCGCCCGCTGCAGCAAGTGCGGCCGCCTCCGCGACGCCATGGCAGCCGACACGGGCGAAAACCAGCTCAGATGGATTCTTGAGGCGAGGCGTCTCCCGCTCCAGCGCAGCGACATTGAAAAAGCGCGCCGGGAGGCGGAAATGCGTGGCGGTTTCCAGAATGGCGGGCTCATCCATGCGGCTTTCGATCGACACGACGACAAGAACCTGATCGCTTCCGATCTCAGCTTCCCGGAAGGCTCTTTCCGCAAGCGTGCGCACATCGTTCCAATCCGTCCCGCGCTCGCAGCCGAGGCCCAGAACATAGCGGCGGGCGGAATTGGCATATGTCGTCATATTCGCTCCCAACAGCATCGACCGATATGTCAGCTGTAGCGGCCACTTTTCGGCACGTCAATTTCGCCTTGTGTGTCCTGATAGCAATTGCGTTGCGGCAGACGAAGTGCCAGAAGACCGCTGATTTCCCGCCTCCGAGTTCCCGCCTTGCCCGAGATTACATTCCAGATCCTGCTTTTGCTCTTCGCCGCAGCGTTCTTTGCCGGTTTCGTTGATTCCATTGCGGGCGGCGGCGGGCTGATCACCGTACCTGCCATGCTGCTATCGGGCATTCCCCCGCTGCAGACCCTCGGCACGAACAAGGTGCAGTCGATCTGCGGCGCGGCCTCCGCAACAATCGCCTACGCCCGGCAGGGGCATGTCGAGCTTCACGAGCAGCTTCCCATGGCGGCGATGGCTGTGATCGGAGGCATTCTCGGTGCGTTGCTGGCGACAATCATGCCGAGCGAGGTTCTGCGTATCATCCTGCCTTTCCTGCTGATCGCAATTGCGCTCTATTTCGCCTTGAAACCCAATCTCGGCGATGTCGAAAAGCATCGGCGCATGAGCGCCGGACTCTTCGGCGTGACGCTCGTGCCGTTGATCGGCTTCTACGACGGCGCATTCGGCCCCGGCACCGGCTCGTTTCTGATGCTCGCCTTCGTGACGCTCGCCGGCTTCGGCCTGCTGAAGGCGACGGCACATACGAAGCTGCTCAATTTCGGATCGAATCTCGGCAGCCTGATCGTCTTCATCTTTTCCGGCGCCATCCTTTGGAAGGTCGGTCTGACAATGGGCGTTGGCCAATTCCTCGGCGCCCAGCTCGGCTCGCGGCTCGCCATGCGCATCGGCGCCAAGCTGATCAAGCCATTGCTGGTCCTCGTGTGCATCGCCTTCGCGATCAAGCTGCTGGCGGACCCCACGCATCCCGTCAGAATCTGGCTCGGTCTCTGAAACAGGCTTTTGATTACCTCCGACGTAATTGATAGTGCTTCGGTACGCGCCGATGATCGCCCTGCCTGAACGGTTCAGGCGATCCAAAGGAGTTGACCGATGACTGACGCGAACACCATTGCAGACCGCTATATCGCCATCTGGAACGAGGCCGATACCGAACGTCGCCGCGCGCTCATTGCCGAGGCGTGGACGGAAAACTGCAGCTACATCGACCCGATGATGCGTGCCGACAATCAGGAGCAGATCCACGCACTGGTCACCGCCGCCCACGATCGCTTCCCCGGTTTCCGCTTTACCTTGATCACCGACGGCGATCGGCACGGCGACAATCTCCGTTTCTCCTGGGGATTCGGACCGGCGGATGCCGAACCGCTGATCAAGGGCACGGATTTCGCCATCCTGGAAGGCGACCGGCTGAAGTCCGTTCATGGCTTCATCGACCAACTACCGGCTGCCGCATGATAAGCCCTACCCGCTCTCTCGGCGACCATCTGCGCGAATGGCGGCAGCGACGCCGCCTGAGCCAGCTCGAATTCGCCCTTGAAGCCGATATATCGCAGCGGCATCTGAGCTTCATCGAGAGCGGGCGTGCGCTTCCAAGCCGCGACATGCTGATGCATCTCACAGAAAGGCTCGGCGTGCCACTACGCGAGCGCAACCCGATGCTCCTGGCGGCGGGTTTCGCCCCCGTCTTTCCCGAACGCAAGCTGGACGATCCGGCGCTTGCTCCGGCGCGGCGCGCAGTCGATACGCTCCTGAAGGGGCACGAACCCTTCCCGGCCGTGGCTATCGATCGGCACTGGACGCTGATCGCGGCCAATGCCGCCGTCGCACCTCTTATGGCCGGCGTCGAAGCTTCGCTGACCGAGGGGCCGATCAACGTCCTCAGGCTCAGCCTGCATCCGCACGGTCTCGCACCCTGCATTGCGAATCTCGCGGAATGGCGTGCGCATCTGCTGGAGCGACTGCGCCAGCAGATATCGGCGACCGGCGATCCCATGCTGGAAAAATTGCTGCAGGAACTGTCAGCCTATCCCGCACCACCTGCCCCGAAATCAGCGGCACCGGAGCGGGACTTCGCAGGCATCGCAGTACCGCTCGAGCTTGTCACCGAAGCAGGACAACTTTCTTTGCTCTCGACAACGACCGTCTTCGGAACGCCCGTCGATGTGACCCTATCGGAACTCGCGATCGAATCTTTCTTCCCCGCAAACCCGCAGACGGCGGAAATACTGAGGACAATGCTGCCGGGCAATTGAGAGCCCGGCTGACGATCAGAATTCGACGCCCGGCTGGCCTTTGATGCCCGAGCGGAAAGGATGCTTGATCAGCTCCATCTCGGTGACGAGGTCGGCGATCTCGATCAGCTCTTCCTTGGCGTTGCGGCCTGTAAGGACGACATGCGTCATATAAGGCTTCTCGTTCCTAAGGAATTCCAGCACCTCGTTGATATCGATATAGTCGTAGCGAAGTGCGATATTGATCTCATCGAGCAGCACCATCGAGTTCCGCTCGTCGCGGATCAGTTCCTTGGCCTTTTCCCAGGCTGCGGATGCCGCCGCAACGTCGCGGGCACGATCCTGCGTTTCCCAGGTGAAGCCTTCGCCCATCGTATGAAACTGGCAAAGATCGGAGAAATGTTTCTCGATCAGGTCGCGCTCGCCGGTCCACATGGCGCCCTTGATGAACTGCACCACGGCGCTGGGCTTCCCATGGGCGATATGGCGGAAGATCATACCGAAGGCGGAGGAAGATTTTCCCTTGCCCTTGCCGGTATGGACGATGATCAAGCCCTTCTCATCGGTCTTGGTCGCCATGATCTTGTCGCGCGCGGCCTTCTTCTTGGCCATCTTGTCGGCGTGGCGGGCATCGTCGTTCTTCGGGGCGCCCGCGCCGGTTTCGGCCAATTCGTCACTCATTGCATTCTCCCTGATATGATCGATTTCTGTGCCAGCGAACCGCCGCGCCACAGATAAAGCGCGACAAGCGGCTCATCTTCCGTCCGCATGGCGTGGCGGATATTCGAAGGGTGGTGGATGATCTCGCCCGACCAGCGCGGCAGGAACGGCTGGGCATCCTTGCTCCACAACGAACCGTCGGTCTGAGGGATATAGATTTCCTCGGCCGTGTGATGATGATCGGGATAATGCACTTCGGGGCCGAGCAGCAGAAAACCGCCGGCCATCTCTTCGCTGGCGAAATGCCCGCGTGCGCCGAACAGCTCGACCCAGCCATATCGCTGGAGGAAATCGCTGCCGAAGTCGGTGATGCTGTAGGTCTGCGCCCAATGCAGCATATCCGCGGCATCGGCGAGTTTGTCGAACAGAACCCGTTCGGCTCCGTTGCCCAATCGACGGGGTTTTCGAAGGTAGGCAGCGACCGGCAGATCATGCGGCGCCAGCGATCGCTCTGCCATCGACCAGGCAAAGCCCTGAATGAAATGCCCCAGCGTCGGATCGCTGCGCGATAGGAGATAGTCTCGAAAGGCTACCAGGAGCTCCTCGACCGCGTTCATGCCGCCGCCTCCTTGCCCTTATCCAGGTTTTCCAGATCGAATCTGGCCGAATTGCTTCTCGGCATCCAGAGTCTGCGATCGATCGCCTCCAGCAGACGCTCCCGCATGTCCCGCAGCGCGGCCGGATTCTTCTCCGCCATGAAATCCCGCACGCTCTGATCGACCACGAAGGCTTGGTAGACCGCCTCGAAATGATGATTGCGTACCGCACCCGTTGTCGCGGCAAAGGCAAAGAGATAATCAACCGTTGCCGCGATCTCGAAGGCGCCCTTGTAACCATGGCGCATGACGCCCTCGATCCACTTGGGATTGACGACACGCCCGCGCACCACCCGGCCGATCTCTTCCTCAAGCGATCGGATCACAGGCTTTTCCGGCTTCGAATGATCGTTGTGATAGATCGAGGGCCGCGCACCGCCAAGCTGCTCGGCTGCCGCCGCCATGCCGCCTTCGAATTGATAATAATCATCGCTGTCGAGCAAATCGTGCTCGCGATTGTCCTGATTCTGCACGACCGCCTGGATGGAACGCAACCGTTCCTCGAAAACGCCGCGCTCGGCTCTGCCTTCCTCGCCGGCGCCATAGGCATAGCTGCCCCAGACGAGATAGGCTTCTGCCAAATCCGCACGCCGCTCCCAGCCCTTTTCATCTATGAGCGCCTGCAGACCGGCGCCATAGGCTCCAGGCTTGGAGCCGAAGATGCGATAGCCGGCCCGGCGGCTGGCCGAGCTTGTATCGAGGCCGGCGGCTTCCAGCCGAGCGATCTCGCCGCGCATGCGCGCCGCGATCGGATTGTCGGTCGCATCTTCGTCAAGCATGCCGACCGCACGGATCGCCCTGTCGAACAAGGCGATCTGCTCCGGAAAGGCATCACGGAAGAAGCCCGAGATACGCAGCGTGACATCGACGCGCGGCCGCCCAAGCATGGCTGGCGGAATAATCTCGTAGCCGGTAACGCGGCGGGACGTCATGTCCCATACCGGTTTGACGCCGATCAGCGCCAGCGCCTGCGCGACATCGTCGCCACCCGTGCGCATGTTCGACGTGCCCCAGGCCGTCAGGCCGAAGGAAACGGGCCATTCACCATGATCCTGCACGTAACGGCGGATCAGCAGTTCGGCCGATTTCCTGCCGAGTTCGTAAGCCGCCGGGGTCGGCACAGCACGGCTGTCGACCGAATAGAAATTCCGTCCCGTCGGCAGAACATCAGGTCGCCCACGCGTCGGCGCGCCAGAGGGGCCGGGCGGAACGAAACGGCCGTCGAGGCCCTTGAGCAAAGCCGAGATTTCCGCATCGCCGCAAGCGAGGATGGAGGGCTGGAGCTTTGCGGCGATCTCACCGAGGACCATGCGTGTGTTGGGCCAATTCTCGGGGCAGGCTATGTCACCATCCACGAGCTTCGCGGCCAAAAGTTCGATACGTTCGACGGCATCGCCCTGAGTGCGCCAGGGGGCGTCGGAGACATCCTGGAGGATTGAGGGGCACGGGCCGGTCCATTCGGCGGCCATGTCGCAGTCTAAAGGATCGAATGGTCTATTCGGAGAGATACCCCCCTCTGTCAGCTTTGCTGACATCTCCCCCACAAGGGGGGAGATTGATGGGAGTATGCCGCCTGGCTTTTCCGATTCATCACCAACCGCATCAGCGGATTCGATAGTTTGAGGCGATGTCGAGCCGCGAGCCCCCAATCTCCCCCCTTGTGGGGGAGATGTCGCGAGAGCGACAGAGGGGGGTATGGCACTCTCCCCACGCTCCGCACTCTCCAAAGCATCCCGAGCAATCGCCCGCTGCAGGCTCTGGTCGCCACCTTCGCCCAGCCCGCGCGGCACCCGTGCCAGCGCCACCGTCTGGTCCGTCAGCAGCCGTCCCGAAGGCGAAACGCCGAAAATGTGCAGGCCGTCCCGGATCTGCATTTCCTTGAGATCGCAGAGATAGGCGTCGAGCTTGCGCAATGCCTCGTCTTCGCCCTCGCCCTTGGCAATGCCAGCATCCTGATCGAGCCCGATATCGGCGACGAGATCGAGGATCTGCTTGCGTAGGAGACGGATGCGGCGAGGGTCGCCGCCCGAGGCCTCGTAATATTCGTCGACCAGTGCCTCCAGATCCTTCAATGGACCATAGCTTTCGGCGCGCGTCAGCGGCGGCGTCAGGTGATCGATGATGACGGCGCTCGTGCGGCGCTTGGCCTGCGTGCCCTCGCCGGGATCGTTGACGATGAAGGGATAGAGGTTCGGCAGCGGCCCAAGGATCGCTTCCGGATAGCAGTTTTCCGAAAGGGCCAGCGCCTTGCCCGGCAGCCATTCGAGATTGCCATGCTTGCCCATGTGGATGACTGCATGCGCATCGAAGGAGCGGCGCAGAAACGCATAGAAGGCGAGATAGCCGTGCGGCGGAACGAGATCGGGAGAATGATAGCTCTCCATCGGATCGATGTTGTAGCCGCGCGCCGGCTGAATGCCGACAAGCACATCGCCGAAACGGGAAAACGGTAAGGCGAAGCCGGTATCGAGCGCGTAGGGATCCGCCTCTGGCTTACCCCAGCGGCCCGTAATGTCATCCTGAATCTGTTTGGGAAGTGACGAAAAGAAATCCTCGTAGTCGCTGAAGGAAAGCGTCTCGCGGACCACACGGCCGTCATGCCCCGAATTCGTGGGACCTTCCGCCAGATGCCGCATCAGCGCATCGCCATCGCCAGGCAGATCGGCAACACCATAGCCCGCCATCCGCATCGCCTTCAGCACCTCGATCGTGCCGGCGGGGGTATCGAGCCCGACGCCGTTGCCCAGGCGTCCATCGCGATTGGGATAATTCGCCATAACCAGCGCGACGCGGCGATCTCTGGGCGCCGTATTGCGCAGTCGTGCCCAATTGGCAGCCAGCCGCGCCGTATAGCGCATGCGATCCTCAAGCGGTTCGCTGGCCACGATATTGGCCTCGACCCGCTCGTCATAGCGGGCCGCAGCCTTGAAGGATACGGCGCGCGCGAGAACTCTGCCGTCTACCTCGGGCAAAGCCACGTTCATGCCGAGATCCCGTGCCGAAAGCCCCTGAGAGGACGCCTCCCAGGCTTGCCTGGAGGAAGCCGAGAAGATGGCCTGAAGGACGATAGCCTCACCCGTTTCCAGCACCGTCGGCTGGCGATCCGCACCCGGGGCTGACACGGCAAAGCCCGTGGCATTGACGACGACACCCGGCTTCAGCTCAGCAAAGATGCTTTCGAGTACGCCGACGGACACGGCATCCTTGAGGCTATAGGCAAAGACCGGCAACGGCCGCATGCCCTCGGCGATGAGCGCCTGCATCATGGCTTCGACAGGCTTGGTTTCGCCACTCTGGACGAGAGCGCGGTAGAAGGAAATCGCGATCGTCGGAGGTTCGAATCCTGCAGGGATTGCCATCCAAGAATTGGAAACTGTCCGCCACTCCTCGACGCCGATCATACCCCGGCCCGGCCACCAGATACCAGCCTTCATCAAGGGCACGGCGGGCATGGGCTTCTCGGCGCCCGAGAGCATCGCCTCGGCATACGCGAGAAACGCCCGCGAATTCGCCTCGCCGCCCTCTATCAGATAGGACCAGAGCGCATTGAGATCATCGAGCGCCACGTTGGAAAAAGGCGTCAGCCCGGGATCGGCTTTCGAATCGCCCGGCAGCACAGCAATCAGCGCACCTTGACGCGCCGCGCAGGCATGCAGCGCCTCCAGCGCATAGTGGAAATAGCTTGCGCCTCCCAGCGCCCGCACGATGATGAGCTTCGCGTGCCGGGCTGTCCTGTCGATATAGGTATCGACGGACATCGGATGCTTGAGGCTCATCAGGCTTGCAAGCCGAAGGGAACGGCCACCCTCGCCGTGCGCTGCGGCAATCGCCGCAAGCTCGGTATCGGCAGCCGACAGAAAGAGAATATCGCCGGGCGACTGACCGAGGTCGATCGCCTCTTCACCGTCGCTGATCGTTCCCTTTTGAGCTAGAAGGAGGTGCATTAGACCGCAGAGTATGCGGCGGCATACCCCCCTCTGTCACGTTGTGGCATCTCCCCCACAAGGGGGGAGATCATCCGGTGCCATGCTTCTCTGGACTTGCCTCCCAAAGCCCTAGCAGCTTCCAACACCGGTTGTTTTACGATGTGGCAGCCACGAGCTTCCAATCTCCCCCCTTGTGGGGGAGATGTCGCGAGAGCGACAGAGGGGGGTATCACACGCCAAAGACTCGACATAGATCAAACCAACGCTTCAATCGCCTTGCGAACGATCGTCTCGTCCATCTCATGCAGGCCGATAACGACAAGCCGGGTCGCGCGTGCTTCGCCCGGCGCCCAGGCGCGATCGAAATAGGTGTCGATGCGACTACCGACGGCTTGGATCTGCAGGCGCATTGGCTTGCCGGGCACATCGACGAAGCCCTTGAGGCGCAGCACGTCATGCTCTGCAATCACGCCTTTCAGCGCATCGACAAAGGCAACCGGATCGGCAATCGGGCCGAGCTCGATCACGAAGCTGTCGAACTCGTCGTGATCGTGCGGCGTGCCGTCCTCATGCTCCAGCTCGTGATGCGATTTGCGGTTGACGATATCGTCTTCCGTGCCGATGCCGAGGCCAAGCAGGATGGCGGCCGGCACGTCGCCGTTCTTCGCTTCGATGATCGTCGGCTTGCGGGCAGTGCGGGAGGCAACCTCGGCGCGGACGCGGCCGAGACCGTCGCCATCGATCAAATCGGTCTTGTTGAGCACGATCAGATCGGCACAAGTCAGCTGATCCTCGAACAGTTCTTCGATCGGGCTTTCATGATCGAGCGAGTCGTCCTCGATGCGGCGGGCCTCGACGGCGTCGTGATCGTCGGCGAACCGCCCGGCAGCGACGGCAGCGCTGTCGACGACGGTAATGACGCCATCGACCGTGACATGGGTGCGGATGTCAGGCCAGTTGAAAGCTGCGACCAGCGGCTGCGGCAGCGCAAGGCCCGAGGTCTCGATGACGATGTGATCCGGGCGCGCATCGCGCTCCAGAAGCCTCGTCATCGTCGGGATGAAATCGTCGGCGACGGTGCAGCAGATGCAGCCATTGGTCAGCTCGATGATATCGTCTTCGGTGCAGTTCTCCGCGCCGCAGCCCTTGAGCACGTCGCCGTCGACGCCGAGATCGCCGAATTCATTGATGATCAGCGCGATCTTCTTGCCACCGGCGTTCTGCAGGAGGTTGCGGATCATCGTCGTCTTGCCGGCTCCCAGGAATCCGGTGATGACGGTGGCGGGAATCTTTTCCTGGTTCATATGCATCAGCCCTTCATTTTCAGCGGCAAGCCCGCTGCGATAAAATAAACTTCGGCACTCGCCGCCGCGACCATCTGGTGCAGGCGGCCGGCATGATCGCGAAACTCGCGCGCCATGCGATTTTCCGGAACGATTCCGAAACCCACCTCGTTGGAGACGAGAACGAGCCGCGACCGCGCCTTCGGCAGGAATTCCGCGAGGGCGGCGAACTCCGCCGCCATATCACGCTCGGCCATCATCAGATTGGTGACCCAAAGGGTCAGGCAGTCGACGAGCACAGCACGACCCTGGGCGTCGATCGCGGCGAGCCGCGCCACAAGATCGATCGGATCCTCATGCGTCTGCCAAAGGTCACCACGGTCGGCACGATGCTGCGCGATGCGCTCACGCATCTCGTCGTCCCACGCCCGTCCTGTCGCCACATAGTGACGTTCGAGACCCATGTCGGAAATCCGAAGTTCGGCAAATCTGGATTTGCCGGAGCGCGCCCCACCGAGGACGAAAATGGCTTGAGAAGTCGAAGAGGACATGCGCTATGCCCGCTCCCACGCAATGGCGAGGATCGGCAGCATGTCGCTGAAACCGGAAACAGGGCGTCTACACGCCGAAAACTCGTCTTGCGCCATGACAACCTCCGTGCTGGCAGCGGAACCGATGTCCCAGAACAGGCTTGCGCCCGGCACGCATGGCAGGTCTCCTGGCTCGCGGATAAGGCGCCGCGATGGGGGCGGACCGAAACCGGTCGCCCCCGATCGTGTGCCGGCGGGTCTTTCTCGCCTTCCCGGCAATCCATCATGAAAAGGCGGACGATTCGTAGAATAAGAGGCGTCCAGCCCCGGTTGATCATGATGCCACGCCAGTGGCTTTTTCGATTCGTGCCTGCCCCGCCCCGTTCGCCCCATGCGAACCATCGACGGAATGGGCCTCAAACCGAACGAAAGACCCTGACCGCTCTACAGTCGCGGGGTCGGCTGTGATGAGAACGCCCGAATTGGGTCCGTCCCTTCACATTCCCTTTTCATCCCATGCGGCAGATCGCCGCCCGGGAACCATTCGTTATTTTTGCAATGATTAGGCTTTCACTTAGTTCAAGTCAATCAAGGGCATGGATGCGACCTGCGCCGTCCTGATTGCGAAATCGGCTGAAAATTCGCGTAAAACCAGCGGTTTTTTGCCGTATTTCTTTGATGTTAGGAGTTTATAGAGAGTAAGACCTCACATTCGAATAAAACGTATCGTCCGCTCCCCATGCTGCAGAAATTCCAACCGCGCCGTCTCGGCGTCCTCTCGGCTCTATTCGATCTCGGTCGATTCAGGGCATTGCTGCGCCGTGGCGAACTGGGACTGGTTTTCGCCGGCGCATTGGCGGGAATAGCCTCCGGTTGCGCCGTGACGGCGATGAGCTATGTCTCGCGCAAACTCCACAGCCTCATCTACGGCATAACCGACTACGAACGCCTCAGTTCGGCGGCGATGGCGATTCCTGAAAAATCCGTCCTGTTCGTTGCCCCCATTGCGGGCGGCATCATCCTCGGCATCCTGCTCTATATATTGTCGCGTACGCGCAAGAAGCCGATGGTCGATCCGATCGAGGCTAACGCGCTGCACGGCGGCCGCATGTCGCTTACCGACAGTATCATCGTTGCGGTGCAGAACCTGATTTCGAACGGCTTCGGCGCCTCCGTCGGGCTTGAAGCAGGTTACACGCAGCTCGCTGCCGGCATTGCCTCCAAATTCGGCTACAAGATGCAGATGCGTCGCGCGGACCTGCGCATGCTCGTCGGCTGCGGAGCGGCCGGCGCCATCGCCGCCGCCTTCAATGCGCCGCTCACCGGCGCCTTCTACGCCTTCGAGCTGATCATCGGCAGTTATTCGATCCTGACCTTGACGCCCGTCGTCGTATCGGCCCTGATATCGACAGTCATCGCAAGGCTGCTTGCCGGCGATGACTTCGCCATCGATATCGACCATTTCGGCGCGATCGTCCCAGCGGATTATCTTCCGTCCATCCTGCTCGGCGCCTTCTGCGCCGGCATCGGTATCCTGATCATGCAGGGCGTCGCCTGGGTAGAGGAACTGGCGCGCAAGAGTTCCATCGCGACACCTTTCCGCCCTGCGCTCGGCGGTTTGGTCGTTGGCCTGCTCGCCCTCATCTCGCCCCAGGTTCTGTCCGCCGGTCACGGAGCCCTGCATCTCAATCTATCAACGAATGTGACTCTTGGCGCGCTCGTCGGCCTGTTCATCCTGAAATCCCTGGCCTCGGCGGTTTCGATCGGCTCCGGCTTCAGAGGCGGCCTGTTCTTCGCGTCGCTGTTCATGGGCGCGCTGCTCGGCAAGATCTTCGCCTACTGCGCTCCCTATTTCGATCACGCCACTCTGACGCCGGTCGTTTACGCCGTGGTCGGCATGAGTTCGCTTGCCGTCGCAATCATCGGCGGCCCGCTGACCATGACCTTCCTGGCGCTGGAAATTACCGGCGATTTCCCGATCACCGCACTGGTGCTGGCTGCCGTCATCACCTCTTCGCTCGTCGTGCGCACGACCTTCGGCTACTCGTTCGCCACATGGCGCTTCCATCTGCGCGGCGAAAGCATCCGCAGCGCCCACGATGTCGGCTGGATCCGCAATCTTACTGTCGCGCGCATGATGCGCCCCGACGTGCATACGGGCAGCATCGACATGAGCATCGAGGAATTCCGCAAGAATTTTCCGATCGGCTCGGCCCAGCGCGTCATCCTGGTCGACAAGCACGGGAAATACTCTGGAATGGTCCTAGTGCCCGACGTTTATGCAAGCCCCATCGAGAAGGATGACGAGGAACACGGGCTTTCCGATTTCATCCAGCTTCGCAACGAGTTCCTGCAGCCGCAAATGAATGCCAAGCAGGCCGCCGCCATGTTCGACCAGACGAAGGCCGAAGCGCTTGTCGTGATCAACGACCTGATCGAGCGCAAGGTGATCGGCCTCCTGACGGAGAGCTATACGCTGCGTCGCTACAGCGAAGAACTCGACCGCCGCCGCCGGGAAGTGTCGGGCGAACTTTAGCTGATCAGGCTATCAAGCCAGGCGGGATCCAGTACGCTTTCCAGCTCCGCAGCAACTTCGTCCAGTGCTGTATCGACGCTGGCGCGATAGTTCATGCGCTCGCCGGAAAGGCCGAAGCTTGCGAGCAGCTTTGCCCGATAGGCGTCGCTGCTGAAAAGGCCATGCAAGTATGTGCCCATGACACGGCCGTCTGGCGATATCGCTCCGTCGGGCCGGCCATCGATCATCGCCGAGGGCCGGTCGCAGTCGGCGCCGCGCGTCGTACCGAGATGGATCTCATAGCCAGATAGCGGCACGTCAAATTCCTTCGAGATGGCAGTGCTGTTGCGCACGGTCTTTCCCGGCGCCATTTCCGTCTCGATATCCAGCAGGCCCAACCCGGGTGTCTCCGTCACCGATCCTTCGATGCCGAGTGGATCGTGGACCGCGTGACCAAGCATCTGATAGCCGCCGCAAATGCCGATGACGCGGCCACCGCGGCGCACATGCGCGGCAATATCGCGATCCCATCCCTGCTCGCGCAGGTCAAGGAGGTCACCGATCGTGGACTTCGAGCCGGGCAGTACGACAAGTCCCGCATCTGTAGGCAAACGCTCGCCGGGTTTCACAAAGACGAGATCGACATCGGACTCTGCCCGCAACGGGTCGAGATCGTCGAAATTGGCGATGCGCGACAGCACCGGCACGGCAACCTTCAGCGCGCCGGAGGAGCGGCGGGCAAGCCGCTCCAATACGACGGAATCTTCCGCCGGCAGGCGCGCCGCCGCCTTGAGCCATGGTACGACACCGTGACATTGCCAGCCCGTAAAGCCGTTGATCGCCTCTATGCCTTCCCCGAACAGCGAGACATCGCCGCGAAACTTGTTGATCAGATAGCCGCGGATCATCTGCCGGTCTTCTTCCGGCAGGATATGGTATGTGCCGACAAGCGACGCGATCACACCGCCGCGATCTATGTCTCCGACCAGGACCACGGGAACATTGGCGCGTGTGGCAAAACCCATATTGGCGATGTCGCCCCGTCGAAGATTGATCTCGGCGGGCGAACCCGCGCCTTCGACGATGACGAGGTCGATTCCTGCGCGCATCGCGGCGAAGCTTTCAAGCACCGCGCCGAGCAATTGCGGCTTCAGCGCCTGATAGTCCCTGCCCTTGGCTTGGCCCCAGACCTTGCCCTGAACGATGATCTGGCTGCCCGTTTCCGATTGCGGCTTCAACAGCACCGGATTCATGTGCACGGATGACGGCACGCGCGCCGCCAGCGACTGCAGCCATTGGGCACGACCGATCTCGCCGCCGTCCTCGGCAACGGCCGCGTTGTTGGACATGTTCTGCGGCTTGAAGGGACGCACCCTCACGCCCCTGTTGGCAAACAGCCGGCATAGCCCCGCGACCAATACCGTTTTTCCGACATCGGAGCCGGTTCCCTGCAGCATGATCGCCTTTGTCATTCCCCACCACCTCGATATGCCACAGCCACTGAAAACACTAGGTTTCGCCTCGATTTTGCCGCGATCGCCAATCGCTGAAAAATGCGATCACGATACAAAAATGCCTCATGCTCGAACATACTCTGTTTGCGACACGGGATGACGATTTCATCCGTTGTTAGTTACGCCGAAGAGGATTATCTCCATCGCGAAAACACATAACGAACACCAGCCGATCCGGCTCGGAGGACACCCTAAATGCTCTTCATCTTCAACAGACAGAATTCCATCCAGATCGCCTGGAACGGCAAGCTTCCGGCCCATCGCCCCGAGAACCGCCTGCAGCAGCTCGACACGCGCTTCGGCACCATCGGCTTCATCCGCACCTATAATGCCGGCTGATACCCGTCAAGCCGCCTGCCCGACAGAAGAGAAGCCGCCATGTGACAGCATCGGCGGCTTTATCTTTGCCCGACGGCAGTGGTGAAAAAAGAATGCCCGTTGAGACGCCTCAAACCGTCTCGAACCGGTATCGTGAAATGCGAAAACCGCGCGATCCGGGATCAGCGCGGTTTGCCAAAAACGCCGGCTCCCCTGCACAAACGCCGCAAGGTTCGCTTTCCCCGGTACGCAAAACCTGATCCAGGGAAGCGGCGGTATGTCCCCCGCCACGCATCGATTGATAAGCTGACATCGTTACCGGAGGGTTATTAAGTGCTTAAACTGGAGTAAATTCGAAATTTTTTTGAAAATTTTCCTCTTTACATTGAGAAATCACAAACGACGCAAATGAAACATAAAACGTCTTTCGGGGACGCGATATTTAGCTGCTCTTAATTTCATCCCGGCTGCAAACCCCTGCAAAAGCCCCACAATGCCCGTTTTGCAGCCAAGAATAGCAGAAAACAGGCTAATTCAGTCGCTTATATAAGCTTCTCCAAGAGGCACGATAACTTCATTTGGCCGGCGGGCTGTTGATTTCTCCACTCAAATCCTTAGGCTGCGCCGTGTCGATGTAAAAAGCACACGACCGCGACAGGGTTCCGCGGTCGCAAAAAGACCAGATGCACGACAGCAGCAAAGGGGACCGTACGGGCGTCGTCAGCGGCGTTGGAGCGGTTGTGGTTGAACCACGCTGACAGGGGATCGACGGACATCGCACGCGTTAGAGTCGATTTTCGCAACGTAACGAAAAATTGGGAGACAATGTAAAATGAAGAAGCTTCTTGCTTCCGCAATCTTCGCATTCGGCGCCTATGCTTTGGCTGGCTCGGCGCAAGCCGCAGATTGCGGCACCGTATCCATCGCTGAAATGAACTGGGCATCTGCCGGCGTTGCCGCTCAGGTCGACAAGATCATCCTGCAAAATGGTTACGGCTGTAACGTTACCCTGGTGACCGGCGACACGCAGCCGACCTTCACCTCCATGAACGAAAAGGGCCAACCTGACGTCGCGCCCGAGCTTTGGGTCAATGCCGTGCGCACCGCGCTCGACAAGGCAGTATCCGAAGGCCGTTTGATCGAGGCGGCACCGCTCTTGAGCGATGGCGGCGTGGAAGGCTGGTGGATTCCGAAGTTCCTCGCCGACGCCCATCCGGACATCAAGACCGTTCAGGACGCGCTGAAGCATCCGGAACTCTTCCCTGCTCCGGAAGATTCTTCCAAGGGCGCAGTATATAACTGCCCGGCCGGCTGGAACTGCCAGATCTCGACCGCCAATCTCTACAAGGCCCTCGGCGCCGACAAGCTCGGCTTCACGCTGGTCGACACCGGTTCGGCAGCAGGCCTCGACGGCTCGATCGCCAACGCTTTCGAGAAGAAGACCGGCTGGCTCGGCTACTACTGGGCGCCAACCGCAATCCTCGGCAAGTATGACATGGTTCGCCTGAGCTTCAACGCGCCACACGACAAGAAGGAATGGGACGCCTGCACGTCGCAGCAGGATTGCGCCAATCCGAAGGTGAACTCCTATCCCGTCTCGG
This sequence comes from Hyphomicrobiales bacterium, assembly GCA_900468625.1. GTDB lineage: Bacteria > Pseudomonadota > Alphaproteobacteria > Rhizobiales > Rhizobiaceae > Rhizobium. The sequence goes on along the minus strand of UBUL01000015.1, from coordinate 167,137 downwards.
ATGTCTATACCGTCGTGACCAAGGACTTTGCGGCAAAGGCCGGCATTGCGATGGACTATATGAAGACCCGCAAATGGGATAACGCCACCGTCGGCAAGGTTCTCGCCTGGATGACCGACAATCAGGGTACGAACGAGGACGGCGCCAAGTATTTCCTCAAGACCTACCCCGACATGTGGACTAAGTGGGTTAAGCCTGACGTTGCCGCCAAGGTCAAGGCTTCGCTCTGATCCGTTCTGCATAATCGGCGGCAGGCCTGCGTCTGCCGCCCATTTCATATTCGCACGCAGCTACTGGAATGACGCTCCTGCTGACGGAGCGACGCGGAGCGAAGTCGCAATGAGCGCAGATCGGCGACGGCGAATGCTGTAAGAATTCAAAAGCAGCCTGAAGAACCGGTCGCAGCGCTGCATGACCATCCATGCATGAAGGCCACATGCGCGGACGAGGACAGAACCGGACTAAGAAGGGGAAATACATGGCTATTCAGTGTACGATCCTGCCGAATGTGCTCTGCAACTTTCCGGCAATAGACGAGTCCATCATACGCCTTGCACGCAAGAACATCGATGACGGCTTTAGGGCATCCGTCCGTGCCTACGGGACTCTCATCGACGCCGTCGTGCAGCCGCTGCAGTGGTTTTTGAACTATCTTGAATGGGCTTTCACCAATACGCCCTGGTTCATCGTGCTCATCGTCATGATGCTCGTCGTCTATGCCGCAAGCCGCAACTTCAAAATTGTCGCCGGCACCGCGATCTCCATGATCCTCATCGGTGTCTTCGGCCTTTGGACCGACACGATGGTCACGCTCGCCATGGTAACGGTCTGTACGCTCATCGCCATCGTCATCGGCCTGCCCATCGGCATATTGATGGCGCGCTCCGACCGGCTGCAGTCGATCGTCAATCCGATCCTCGATGTAATGCAGACCATGCCGAGCTTCGTCTACCTCATTCCGGTCGTCGTCATCTTCGGCATCGGCAAGGTGCCGGGCCTCATCGCCGTCGTCATCTATGCCGTCCCGCCGATGATCCGCCTGACCAATCTCGGCATCCGCCTCGTGGACAAGGAGGTTCTCGAGGCCGCGGATGCCTTTGGCTCGTCGCATCGCCAAAAGCTGTTCAATGTGCAGATTCCGCTCGCATTGCCCACCATCATGGCCGGCATCAACCAGACCATCATGATGTCGCTCGCAATGGTCGTGGTCGCCTCCATGGTCGGCGTCGGCGGGCTCGGCAAGAACACGCTGCAGGCGATCAACAACCAGTTCTTCACCGTCGGCTTTCTCAACGGTTTCGCGCTGGTCGCCATCGCCATCATTTTCGACCGTACGAGCCAGGCCTATGGCAGACGGCTCCAGAAGCACTCGGAGGTCATTCATGGCTAGTCACGCGATCCAGATCAAAAGCCTGTACAAGATCTTCGGCCGTCACGGGCGGGACTACGTGGATCAGGTCAGAAACGGCATGAGCAAGGCGGAGCTCAACGAGGTCCATGGGCATGTACTCGGCCTGCAGGATATCAGCATCGATATGCCGGCAGGCGCCATCACCGTCGTCATGGGCCTTTCCGGCTCGGGCAAGTCGACGCTGATCCGTCACATCAACAGGCTGATCGAGCCGACCGTCGGCGAAGTGCTCTATGACGGCGTCGACGTCTGCAAGATGAACGAAAACGACCTGCGCGAATTCCGCCGCCACAAAACGGCGATGGTGTTCCAGAAATTCGCGCTTCTGCCGCATCGCACCGTGATCGAGAACACGATCTACGGACTGGACATCCAGGGCGTTCCCCGTTCCGAAAGCGAGAAGAAAGGCCAATATTGGATCGAGCGCGTCGGGCTCAAGGGCTTTGAACGGCACTATCCGAACCAGCTTTCCGGCGGCATGCAGCAGCGCGTCGGCCTGGCTCGCGCTCTGACGAACGATGCCGATATCCTGCTGATGGACGAGGCCTATTCGGCGCTCGATCCGTTGATCCGCGTGGATATGCAGACCGTGCTGCTCGATCTGCAGAAGGAGCTGAAGAAGACCGTGGTGTTCATTACCCACGACCTCGATGAAGCGCTGCGCCTCGGCGACAAGATCGCGATCCTGCGCGACGGCAAGGTCGTACAGCAGGGGACCGGCCAGCAGATCGTGCTGCAACCGGCCGACGACTACATCACCGCCTTCGTCAAGGAAGTGAACCGCGGCCGCGTCATCCAGACGCAGACGATCATGAAGCCGCTTTCGGGCGAGCCGGGTGGCGCGCACGTGCTCGGCGACATGACGCTGGAAGTCGCCGCCAAACAGATCACCGAGGCGGGTCAGACGGGCGCTATCGTCACCGATACGGGCGGCCGGCCCATCGGTGCAATCGACCTGCAAAGCATCATCGCCGCCATGGTCACGCCGACATCGCATGAGACGGCGCAGATGGCAGCCGCCTGAGGACATTTTCATCCGCAAAAGGAAAGCGCTCTCACCGGGGTCTCCCTCCGGGGGCGCTTTTTTTGTGATCGCATCGCCGATGCTGGAGCCGTCATCTTGCCGTTGTGTTCACATAAAGAAATGTTTATATCTGCATCTAATATCCGAATTCGACGTATCCGAGGACACGCCATGACAGTCGCCATCAATCCCTTGACCGATCTCCTTGCCGAAAAAGGCGTACTGCTTGCCGACGGCGCAACCGGCACCAACCTCTTTGCCATGGGCCTTGAGGCCGGCGAAGCACCCGAACTCTGGAACGAACAGCATCCCGACCGGATCACGAGGCTGCATCAGGACTTCGTCGATGCGGGCGCCGACATCATCCTCACCAACACCTTCGGCGGCACCCGTCATCGCCTGAAGCTTCACCATGCACAGGATCGCGTGCATAGCCTCAACAAGACGGCAGCCGAGATCGCCCGCGCCGTTGCCGACAGGGCCGGCCGCAAGGTCATCGTCGGCGGCTCGGTAGGGCCGACGGGCGAGCTGCTGATGCCGCTCGGCGCCTTGACCTATGAAGACGCGGTTGCGGCCTTCGTTGAGCAGATCGAGGGTCTTCAAGCCGGCGGCGCCGATGTCGCCTGGATCGAAACCATGTCGTCGCCGGAAGAGATCCGTGCTGCTGCTGAAGCCGCGGCAAAGGTCGGCCTGCCCTATGCCTATACGGGCTCCTTCGACACTGCCGGCAAGACCATGATGGGCCTGCACCCGAAGGACATTCATGCCATCGCCACCGACATCGGCGGAGGTCCGCTCGCGGTCGGCGCCAATTGCGGCGTTGGCGCATCGGATATCCTGTCCAGCCTGCTCGACATGACCGAGGCGGACCCGGCCGCAACCGTCATCGTCAAGGGCAATTGCGGCATTCCCGAATATCGCGGTGCCGAAATCCATTATTCCGGCACACCACCGCTGATGGCGGACTATGCCCGTCTCGCACGCGACGCCGGCGCGAAGATCATCGGCGGCTGCTGCGGCACCTCCTGCGGCCATCTGGCCGCCATGCGTCAGGCGCTGGACAGCTACGTGCGCGGCCCCCGCCCGACACTGGAAACGATCGTCGAACGGATCGGACCGCTGCGCAACAAGACCGCCAACGAAAGCGCCGCCGCGCCGGCGCGCGAACGCCGCAGACGGTCCTAAAGGAAAAAGAGAAAGCCCGGTCGCCGGGCTTTCTCGTTATAATTCAACCATTTTCACGATGACTTTCGCCCGGCATCGCCTTGAAGGCAAGCCGAAGGCAATCACATGCCGGCCGCTATCTATTTCTCACCGCCGATGGAGCGTCCCTCGGTGAAATGCGGAACGATGCGGCTATCGAACGCCTTCAAGGCCGCGCCGATTGCCTGATGCATATCGAGATAGCGGTAGGTGCCGAGGCGCCCGCCGAAATGGACATTGGTCTCCGCTTCGGCCCGTTCGCGATATCGCAGGAAGATCTCTTTGTCCTGCCGCGTATCGATCGGATAATACGGCTCATCGACCCGCTTCGCCGAGCGCGAATATTCCCGCACGACGACGGTTTTCTCATTCTGATAGCTGCGCTCCGGATTGAAATGGCGAAATTCCAGAATGCGCGTATAGGGGATCGTCTCGTCGGCATAGTTCATGACCGCCATCCCCTGGAAGTCGCCGGTATTCAGGGTCTCTTTCTCGAAATCGATCGTGCGCCAGCCGAGTTCGCCCTCGGAATAATCGAAATAGCGATCGATCGGGCCGGTATAGACGATCGGAAGACCCTCCGGCAGCGAGGATTTCAACGAGAAGAAATCGACATCAAGGGCGATCTGGATTTTGGGATGCTTCAGCATCCTCTCGAAGATTGCGGTATAGCCGTCGACCGGCAGGCCCTCGTATTTGTCGTTGAAATAGCGATTGTCGAAAGTGTAGCGGACCGGCAGGCGCGTGATGATGTGCTCCGGCAGATCACGCGGATCGGTCTGCCATTGCTTGGCCGTGTAGCCGCGGATGAATGCCTCGTACAACGGCCGGCCGATCAGGGAAATCGCCTTCTCTTCCAGATTGGCCGGATGACGATCTGCCATCTCGGCCGCCTGCTCCGCTATCAATGCCTTTGCATCGGCGGGAGAAAGGCGCCGGTTGAAGAATTGCGAGATCGTGCCGAGATTGATCGGCATCGAATAGACCTGGTCGCGATAGGTCGAATAGACGCGGTGCTTGTAGTCCGTGAAGGTTGTGAATCTGTTGAGGTAGGTCCAGACTACCTCGTTCGGCGTGTGAAAGAGATGCGCACCGTAACGGTGAACTTCGATGCCCGTCTCGCCGTCGAATTCGCTGTAGGCATTGCCGCCGATGTGGCTGCGCCGGTCGATCAGAAGCACATTCTTCTGCAGCTCGTTCGCCACCCTCTCCGCAATCGTCGCGCCATAGAAGCCTGCGCCGACGATTAAGAGATCTACATTCGAAAAATCTATCATGTTTTCAAGCTTTCAACGCGGTAATCGATATGATCACTTTACCCCGGGCACCGGACGATACTGAAACCCGTAGGCCTGCCAGAGAGCCGCCTGCTCGCCGATCGCGGATCTCACATCATAGGTCGCGCCGATCGGGCGCGTATGGGCGATGGCAACGGCATCTATGATCCCCATACGCCCAGCCGGCCTTCCAAGGAACGAGGGCCAGAGATGATCAAGACCGTAGCCCGACTCCACATCCTTCATGGAGCCGATACAAATCTGCAGCGCGCGATGCGAGAAGATCGGACACATGATTTCAACGAAGCCTTCGAAGCGGACGACGCTGTCGGACTTGTGAACGGTCAAAGGGTGGTTCGGATGGGAACCGGAACCTTGCTTCAGCGATGGCTGCGCCAGATCGAGGCCATGTTTGTGCGAGAGATGGAACATCCTGTTGATGTCCTCGCCGTCGCACAGCAAATCGTCATCCGGCAGCCAGATCCGCTCATAGTTCCAAAGCGGACTGCCTTCATAAAAGAGATCATGGATGATCTTGAATTTCTTGGTCTTCGGCAGATGCGCCAGGTATTCGTAGGGGCTGCTGGAAACTTCCGGGGTCTCGGCGCCATAATAGCCGATGCAGAGATCCCAGTTGCGCGATGCGTCGTCGATCTTCTCGAACCAGCGCGGATGCAGAGACTTCGAATTGGCCGGCACAACCACGAGATTGGGACGCCTTAGCCCCTCTTCAGGCTGTACCAGGAACTTTGCCTTGCGCTCGACGCCTGCGGGCGTCGAAAACAGCGGATGCTGAGGATGATCGGCCGGCACCAGCAGGTAGGTCGTGTTAACGCCGCCAATGACCCCGCGCCCCGCAAGCGCCATGAGATTGCCATCCTCGATATGCGCCGAATCGAAAATGACCGATGGCAGCCCGTCCCTGTCGATCAGGCAAAGCCGGCCGCCCATGACATGCCAGAAGTCGACAGCGGGATCGAAATAATTGCCGATCATGCCATCAGGCGCCAGAACCACGAACGGCGAGAACATCCCGCGATTGACGTCCCCAAGGCTCCAGAACGTTCCGCTCAGCATGTCCTGCGTCAGAAGCGGCGCATCGGACCATTGTATCGGGCTCGCCTGATGCACTCCGTTGACGGGCGTATGCAGGCTGTTCGCGGCCAATGACATCTGACTGTCCCCTAATTCCGAACCCCAAGTAACGGCTGATCCGAAGAACGCAGCCGCTTAACCGGCTCCCGGAGATTCACTCGCAATCAAGCCCGTTTGATCGGCACCTTGGCGATCGTTCCTTTTGCGAGGCTTGTGCGGACAAATCGAAGGCTGCGGTCCGCCCGAAAAGGCATTTCGTGCAATCCAGCCTCGCGAAAGTTGGCCGGCATAACCTTAGGGCTGGAATTTCTACGCGGGGCAATCGCGCGCTCAGGATATTGCCAAGAACGTCGGTGCTCGGCGGACACGAAGGTCGATCGTGTCGTCCGTCAGGTCGGGACTAAGAACCACTCGTCTTTTTTACGGTAGCAGAAGATGCATCAGAAGAAAAAGCTGGCCATAATCATCGAAGTCGACAGCTTCATCGGTGATATATTCCAACATCTGTCAAAGACTTACGAAGTTCTGGCCATACAGCCGAGGACCTACAAGGAAATCGAGACGGCTGTGGAATGGGCCGATATCGTCTGGTTCGAATTCTGCAACGAGCTCTTCGTGCATGCGATCAACCAGAATATCCGCCGGCTCGGCAAACGCGTCATTGCCCGCTGGCATCGCTTCGAGATCGTGGAATCGAATTTCCCTCAGCGCATCGACTTCGGGGCCATCGACGATCTGATCCTCGTATCTCACGACATGCTTCGCGTCCTGAAGCTCAGGGCGCCGCATGTCACGCAGAAGACGCGCACCCATGTCGTCTGGAACGGCCTCAATCTCGATAAGTTCAAGCCGATCCCTTCGCTCGACAAGAAGAAGATCGTCTGGGCCGCCAAGCCCTTCATGCGCAAGAACCAGCCTCTCTTCCTGCAGATCATGCATTCGCTGGTGAAGCGGGACCCTTCCTACACGCTGCATGTGGCCGGCGAACAGGAAGAGTTCGTCATGATGCCTTATCTGCAGCGTACGACAGAAAAGCTCGGTCTCACCCGCAATGTCTTCTTCCATGGCTGGCAGCGGAATATGCCCGCATTCCTGTCGGACAAGGGCGTGATCCTGTCGACCTCGGTACATGAGAGCTTCGGTTACAACATTGCCGAGGCAATGGCCGTCGGCGCCCTGCCCGTGGTCCATGACTATCCCGGTGCGGAAGAGTTCTGGCCCGACGAAATCCGCTTCTCGTCGGTGGACGAGGCCGTTGAAAAGATCATCTCGGGCCAGACCCACCAATGGATCGACTATGTGAGCGAAAAGTTCCCTCTCGCCAAGCAGCTGTACGAACTCGATATCGTCATGGGCGATCGTGTAGCCGAGGTCGCAAAGCCCATCTATACCGCTTCGCCGGAACAGCAGGCCGGCTCCAATTTGAAAAGACCGGTTCCGCTTTGGCTGGCCCAGCGTCCTGCGCCAGCGCCCCAGATCCAGCAGCCTGCACCGGTACCGCAGGCCATATCGGTGCAGCAGATTCGCGATGCCGTGCCAGCGGTCGAAGTGGCGATGCAGCCCGCACAGCAGCCCTTCCTGATACAGCCGCAACCTATCCCGATGCCGCCGGTTGAGCGGGTTGCTCCGGTTACGCCGCTGCCGCAGCCGACGCGGAGACCGGAAGTCGCTGCTGCCTTTGATTCAACCGGCTATTGGGAGGGCCGCTACCGCAACGGCGGCAATTCAGGCCCCGGCTCCTATGACCTGCTCGCCAGGTACAAGGGTGAATTTCTGAACGGCTTTGCCCGGAAGAAAGGTCTTACCTCCTTTGCCGAAATGGGCTCCGGCGACGGCAATCAGTTGAAATACTTCTCGTTCGACCGGTATACGGGCTTTGATGTCTCCAAAACGGTCATCGAGCGCACGATGATGATGTACAGGGACAAGCCGAACTACAACTTCGTCTGGCTGGGCGATCAGTCGCTGGATTGGGAGATGCATGAAGACGCCTATGACTGCGCTCTTTCGCTCGACGTGCTTTACCATCTGATTGATGACCGCATCTACGTCGACTATCTCGACCGGCTCTTCTCCCTTTCCCAGCGCTATGTCATTGTCTACGCCTCCAATTTCGATGGCCCGGATATCCGTGGCGCATCGCATGTCCGTCATCGCAAGTTCACCGCCGACATCGCCAGCCGGTTCCCGCAATGGACATTGCTGAAGCTGTTCGAGAATCCCTATAAGTTCAAGGAATCGACCGAAGCGGATTTCGCCATCTACAGCCGCGACGAATTCGAAGACGCGTCGGATCTGAACGAACTCGACACCATTCGATAGAACGAACCGGATATTGAAAAGAGGCGCAGCGACCAGGTCGCTGCGCCTCTTTTCGTTCGGCAATCATATCACGGGCGGCAGGTCTATCCCTCTATTTTTACGCAATTCCGGACGAAAACCACCATACACTTTTCCTGGAATTGCCTCAGCCCGCTACCTTAGCGCCCGCCGAATAGAAGATGCGGCGCCTGTTTCAGCCTGAGCGCTATGTCAGCCATCTCGATCGACTGCTTCCGGACATAATCGTACTCGGTCTGACCATATTCCTCGTAGCACTGCCTGATCAGCGCGAAGAAACGTTCCCTTAGATCATAAGGCAATTGCGGGTAGATCCAGCACAGCAAATCGAGCTTGCTGCGAAGGAACCACTGATAATAGGCCTCCTTCATCCGCGGCAAGCGCGTAAACAGCACCTCCACCTCAGCGAACGCCTTGAACACTTCGAAACGCTTTTCCGTAAAGACATTCGTAAGCTGCGCGGCGCCCTGGTAGACGCGGTGCGCGATGAGATAGCGGTTCATCATGCCGATCTTCTGCGCATGCATGTAGATATGCCAGTGAGCATAGATATCGTTGTGAACGCGCGTTTCCGAGAAACGCAGGCCCGTCTCCCGGCAAAGTCTGGCACTGACGACCTTGTTCCAGGGAAAATTCACGGTGAAAAGCAGTCGTCCGCACTGGTCGAGCGTAAAAACCCCTATGTCGGTATCGCCAACCAGTTCCTGCCAGGCATCGTTGTCGATCTCCAGCATCGGGCCGAGGCGACCGCTCTTCTCCGTGACATAGCGGTAACGAAACACCATCACATCGCAGCCGCTGGCTTCCATGTGATACACCACCTCGTCGATCGAACGATGCGCCAGCATGTCGTCGGCATCGAGAAAATAATAATAGTCGCCGTGCGCCGCCGCCATGCCGGCGTTCCGACTGTATCCGGCCCCGCCATTTTGCGGATTGCGCAGCAACCGCACCCGATCGTCGCGCTGGGCATGCCGTTCGACGATCATCGCGGTCGCATCTCGGGACATGTCGTCGACGACGATCACTTCCAAAACGTCACGATTTTCAAGAACCGCCGCAATCGTTTCACCGATGGACTCCTGCGCGTTATAGGCGGGAATGATGACGCTGACTTTGCTCACAAGGTCTCCTGATGCTGACATGAATGCCGACCGCTGACGATATCGGACGTATCACATGCTCGCGCTATCCTGTCGCGCTTCCGGGCGAAGCAGCCCCGGAAACGGCAATCGTGCCCTGTCGGGATCGCAGGACCGCTCTTTCCCGAGCATAGAGGGCGGAACTTGCACTGAACTGGAGCATCGGCGTTTCCGCCGTCGGAACATTTGCCGGGCTATCCAGCTCCGCGAAAGCAATCCGGCTTATGCAGGGATCAAAGTCGGCGCATTGAATCACGCCGATGCCCTGCGGAGAAATCGATGTCCTCTACCCAAGTCCCCGTTCTTTCGATCTGCGTGCCGACCTATAACCGTCAGTTCATGCTCGAGCGGAACATCAATTTCCACTTGGAAGCATTCCGCCGGCTGGACCTTCCCTTCGAGATCGTCATCGTCGACGATTGTTCGACCGACAATACGGCCGCCTATATCCAGTCGATCTCGCACCATCCGGAAATCAGTGCCTATCGCCGGGCAAGCAACTCCGGTTTCATCAGCAACTACGCCTTTGCAATGCAGAGAGCCCGCGGCCACTACGCGGTCTTTCTCGGCGACGACGATCTCCTGATCCCCGAAAAGGTCGTCGAATATCTTCGCATCATGGTGGACGATCAAAATATCGGCATGATCCAGGCGCCGTGGCTTCTGGTCGATGGCCGGCCAGGCGGCGGGGATATGGAGCCCTTCTATCACCTTTCCTATCCGACCCGTCATTCCAAGGGCGACTTCCGCTCGATGCTCGACTTCATTCTCGAGCGTCATATCTTTCCCGAATTCATGATCATCCGGCGCGACGTTCTGCTGAAGTCGATTTCGAGCCCGACGCCGTTCATTTTTTGGGCGTTTCTTTACACCACCCGCGCTTTGGACAAGGCGGACGTGCTTTTCATGCCCGAACCCTTTGCGCGCGTCACTGCCGTTTCCGACGACCCGCGCCTGCAGCAGGGTAACAAGGAATGCATGTTCCAGTGGGATACCTACAGGGGCGGCCTCGAATATCTCGCCTCACAGGCTCTGCGCGGCAACCATTACGCACCGGATTATCGCAGCTCGCTGATGCCGCGCATCACCGAATTCATGCTGCAGCGTCAGGCGGTCGCGATGCGCCTGCATGTCAACGCGCAGAACTGGGTCGAAGCCTATATCATGTATCACCGCATGGCGGCCTATCTGCCGGCGCCGCTGCCGCCGGAATCCTACGATCAGATCCGCAAGCTGGCGGGCATCTCCACCGCGGCAACCGAGGCGATCGCCTTCAATGGCGAGCCTGTCATCATCGAGCCGATCATCGACGACGCAACGATCAACCTTCTCCCGCAGTCGATCCGCCAACACTTGTCGAGGGAAGCGCCTCAGACCGGCGCCTATGGCGGCAAGCCAAGGGCCTATCTTCGCTTCACTGAGGATTTCCCGGGCAATCCGGGTCCGAAGGACGGCCTGTTCAGCATCCTCACCTATATCGATCAGTTCGTCTGAGATTTTGCGGCGGCAACGGAGAGCTCCGCGGCGCAAAGGCGTTGCGGGGCTCTTCGCGTTTCAGGCGCCGATCAGCCCGGCAGCATTTCCGTCACCGCAATGATAGGCCCGAGCGGAAACAGGCTGTCGCGCCTTTGCCATTCCGGTATGTCGACGCTGGAAATGCTGCCGTCGAGAAACAGCGCATTCGGACATTTCAGATCGTCACGAAACAGCGTTGCAAAATCGTGGAAGCGCACCGGGCCATCGGAAATCGCGAACACGACGAGCCCATCCACGGTGACGCCGACGCCGTTTCGGGTCCTGAGGCTGGTGCTGTCGGCCAGAAACGACGGATGGAGCTTGCCGCCGATGACGAGCATCGGACCGGACTGGGTTGCGTAGAACGGCTTGATGCCGGAAGCGGCGAAAGCCTTGCTTTCCATGACCGCCGCTTTGCCTGGCGAGGTATAGAAGACTCCGTTCGGCAGGAGATGGAAATTGCCCCATCCGCTGTTGGTATTGATCGCCTTCAGCTCGCGCCCGTTTTCGACGAACAGGCCGACCGGTGACTGGTCATCCAGATACATGCCGCCATTCATGGCGAAGCGCACATAGACCCGATCCTGGCGCAGATCCATTTCCAGCGCCCGGAACGAGCCGTAGGGTTTGCCGCTGCGGTCATTGTGGAAAATCCGGATATCGTCGTGGGCGGGATCGAAAGTACAGATCGTATAGCCATCGCCAAGATGCCGAACCTTCTGGCAGGCTTCGCCGGCCGAAGCGGTGGCGGCAAAGGCAAGAACGGCAAGCATGACCATCGATCGAATCAAGTGCATGGCTCCGCATGAATAGAGTATTTCCAGGAACAATGCGCTGCAGTTTTCCGTCCGGAATGCACAAAGAAACGCATCTGGCACAAGCCCCAGAACGCATCCGCAATGCGGCGAAACAGGGAATGCGTGAAAACTAAAGCTGGAGCGCCGCCATATGGAAGGCAAGCTGCTCAACGGAATAACGATAGCCGGCTCCGACCGGGCATGCATTGCGCGCAAGGCATCCGCCGGCCATGCAGCCAACCTGCCCTTCCGGCTTACGCAGATGCGAACGACAGCTCGGAACGTCGAAGCCCGCCGCTGTTACGGCATCGACGGGACAAGCCGTGAGACATGGCTTTTCGATGCACTGATCGCATGGATGCTGAGAAAATGCCTGTACCTCGTCATCTTCAAGGACGTCCGCAAATCCCAATGCACCGCGATAGCCATGCCATAGGCCATAGTCCGGATGAATCAATATGCCGAGCGGCGATGCCTTTAGCCCCTCGGCCTGCTTGGCCCATCGCTGAAATGGTTGCCAGGGAGGGTCCGAAGGAAAATAGGCCGCAGCCCCCGCCTCTACCGCAATCGGCCGTATGATCGCCTTCGACCAGTCGTCCAGCGGATTTTTGCGTGTCCTATTGGCGGGCATGTCCAGCCATTTCGAAAACGCGGGCCAGATCGAACCGCCGATATTGCCGAGCAGGATGATGCTGCGGGCCTCCGTGCCGTCATAAAGGAGTGGCCCCTCACCTCGGTGGAAAGACAGTCTGCCGCGAACGAAAACTCCGTGGACGCCGAGCGTCGCACGGAGCTGTTCGACTATGGCGGGACCGCGCCTCACCGTGGCCCCTTATATTCATAGTGCGGCCGCCAGACCTCCTTCTGGATCAGGTCGGCGACGCGCGTCGCACCGCCTTGCTCCCTGGCGGCCTCGGGCTCTCTTCAGGTGAAAGCGTCAGGCATCGAATCCTTGCGCTTCTGAATATAAGCGAGCAACGCTTCGTCGATCGCCGGATCGAGCGGCGGCGCTTCGTAGTGATCGAGCCAGGAGCGGCAAAGCGCATTGGCGCGTTGCTCGATACGCTTCTGTCCTTCGATCTCCCATTGTTCGAAGGAGTTGTTGTCGGCGAGCGCCGAGCGATAGAAAGCGGACTGGAAGTTGGCCTGCGTATGGGCGCAGCCGAGGTAATGGCTGCCCGGACCGACTTCGCGGATGGCATCCAGCGCCTGGCCGTTCTCCGAGAGATCGACGCCTTCCGCCATCTTCTGCATCATGCCGAGCTGGTCCTGGTCGATCATGAACTTCTCGTAGGAAGAAACGAGACCGCCTTCCAGCCAGCCGGCCGCGTGCAGCACGAAATTCGTACCGGCGAGCAGCGTCATGTTCAGGGTGTTGGCCGATTCATGGGCAGCCTGTGCATCCGGCACCTTCGACGCGCAAAGCGAGCCGCCGGTACGGAACGGCAGTCCGAGACGGCGGGCCAGCTGTGCCGAGCCGTAGGAGACGAGCGACGGCTCCGGCGTGCCGAAGGTCGGCGCGCCCGACTGCATCGAGATCGAGGCGGCGAACGTGCCATAAAGCACCGGCGATCCCTTGCGGATGAGCTGCGTGAACGAGGCACCGGCAAGTACTTCCGCCAGGATCTGCGTCAACGTGCCGGCAACCGTTACAGGGCTCATTGCGCCCGAAAGAATGAACGGAGAAACGACCGAAGCCTGATTGTGCCGCGCATAGACCTTCAGTGCGCCGAGCATGGTCTCGTCGAACACCATCGGCGAGTTGGCGTTGATGAGGTTCAGCGTGACGCAATTGTTTTCGACGAAATCGTCGCCGAAGACGATCTTCGCCATCGCAATGGTATCCTCGGCCCTTTCCGGTGCCGTGACCGAGCCCATGAACGGCTTGTCGGAATATTTGATATGGCTGTAGACCATATCCAGATGGCGCTTGTTGACCGGGATATCGACCGGCTCGCACACAGTGCCGCCGGACGAATGCATCGACGGCGCCATATAGGCGAGCTTCACGAAATTGCGGAAGTCCTCGATCGTTGCATAACGGCGGTTGCCGTCGAGATCGCGCACGAAGGGCGGGCCGTAAACCGGCGCGAAGATCGTCGCCTTGCCGCCGACATGGGCGTTGCGGGCGCTGTTGCGCGCATGCCAGGTGAATTCCTTCGGCGCCGTCTTCAGAAGCTCGCGGCAAAGTCCCTTCGGAAAATGCACGCGCTGTCCGCGCACGTCGGCACCCGCTTCCTTCCAGAGTGCGAGAGCTTCCGCATCGTCGCGAAATTCGATGCCGATTTCCTCCAGAACCTTGTCGGCATTGCGCTCGATGAGCTGAAGACCCTCTTCGTCAAGCACTTCATAAACGCCGATCTTGCGCGTGATATAGGGAAGCGAAGGACCCGGCCCGCCGCCGCTGCGCGAAGCGCGTCGTGCCGCGGCACCTCTGCCCTCGCCGCGCGAACGCCGTCCGCCGCCGTCATTGCCTGCAGCCGGTTGCTCAATCATATCGTCCATGATGTTTCCTCACTCCTGCGCATGGATGCGTCTATCGTGCCCCATGCTACCCGATTCCGCCGGCCGGACGTTCCTTAATGCGCCAGCAATTAGCATAGGACAGACATGGATGCGTCAATATCGTCGCTTTCTTTCCGTCGCGAATGATCCGCGCGACGTCGCATTCAAAAAGAGTTTTGGCGGCGTTCGGGTCTATCCGTAATAATAGCAGTGTTTTATACAAGTCTCTGACGCATTGCACGAAAACGGGATGGAGCGCATGTCTGACGACGAAATCATTCTCGCGGAACTTTCGGATGAGGAACTCGTGCAGCAGATGCATGACGACCTGTACGATGGATTGAAGGAAGAAATCGAGGAAGGGACGCAAATCCTTCTCGACCGCGGCTGGACGCCTTACGATGTTCTGACCCAGGCGCTGGTCGAAGGTATGCGCATCGTCGGCATCGACTTCCGCGACGGCATTCTCTTCGTTCCGGAAGTCCTGCTTTCGGCCAATGCGATGAAGGCCGGCATGTCGATCCTGCGGCCGCTTCTGGCGCAGACCGGCGCGCCGAAGCTCGGCAAGATGGTGATCGGTACCGTCAAGGGCGACATTCACGATATCGGAAAGAATCTTGTCGGCATGATGATGGAAGGTGCCGGCTTCGACGTTATCGACCTCGGCATCAACAATCCGGTCGAAAACTATCTCGACGCCATCGAACGCGAACAGCCCGACATTCTCGGCATGTCGGCCCTGCTGACGACGACGATGCCTTATATGAAGGTCGTCATAGATACGCTGAAGGAAAAGGGCCTGCGCGACGACTATGTCGTGCTGGTCGGTGGTGCGCCGCTGAACGAGGAGTTCGGCAAGGCCGTCGGTGCAGACGCCTACTGCCGCGACGCAGCCGTCGCGGTCGAAACCGCTAAGGAATTCATGAAGCGCAAACACAACAGCCTGGCTGCCGGGGCCTGATTGCCATACTTCTCCGAGCCGGCGACGAAAAAGGTTGTCGCCGGCCCACAGACATCCCAAATGAGTTACTGAGCAGCCTTCTTGACGGTATGACCGGCATCTTCCGTCGCATTGACGGCGTTTGCCGTATCTTTGCCCATGCCGCGAATGGTGTTGGAGCATGAAGCAAGCAGCACAAGAATGGCGAAGGCAGCGGCGATTTTGCTGGTTGTCGATACGGTCATCATCAGGAGCCCCTTTAAATGGATGTTGATCGGCAAGATTCGGAGAAAAACCCTCCGCCCGATAAACGCGCGGCAATTCAGAAAGTTCATGTAATCGCGTGCGGGGCAATCGCGCGCGAAATACTGGCGATCGTCAGAATAAATGGGCTCGACCACATCGATCTCCATTGTCTTCCCGCAATCTACCATTCCTATCCGCAGAAGATCGCACCGGCCCTGGAAGAGGCGATTACGGACGCCCGCTCGCGCGGGTTCGAGAAGATCTTCATCGGCTATGCCGATTGCGGCACCGGCGGAGATATCGACAGGATTTGCGAGCGCGAGGGAATAGAACGCCTTTCCGGCCCTCATTGTTATTCCTTCTTCACGGGCAATGAGGCTTTCGCGGCGCGCGACGACGACATTACGTCGTTTTTCCTGACCGACTTCCTCGCCCGTCAGTTCGAATCCTTCGTCATCGTTCCGCTCGGTCTGGACCGTCATCCGGAGCTGCGCGACATGTATTTCGGCAACTACCGCAAGGTGGTCTACCTCTCGCAGGAAGAGGATTCCGCGCTGCAGGCGAAGGCGAAGGAAGCCGCCGCTTATCTTGGTCTGGACTACGAATATCGCTACACCGGTTACGGGGACCTTGGCCGAGAATTGTCTGCTGTCTGATCGCTGCGTCCTCCCCGCTCTTTATCCTGTCTCTTCTTTGCCGAAACCGACATGCTGGACGAACGTTCGACATTCAATCACAGTTCGAACCCAGCCGTTTCAAAGGATAATGTGCGTTAGGGACGCTCGCGGACGAGGTTTTCACGTCGCGTCGTTTTTCGGCATGTGCCGCGTCGTGGCGAGCGCAGTCCGATGGTCGGCCGGCGTGCATTCTTATGTGAAGAGGAGATTTGTGCATGGCGGATCGCATTGTCGTCTACTGGCGGGACATTCCAGCCCAGGTGATTATCAAGAAGGGCAGGCAGACGGCAAAACGCGAGCTTTCGCTGCGCTTTACCGAAGCAATCGACATGTGCGCCATGCGCACCGGTGCCGCCGAGACCGACGACTATCTCGCCGAATGGCGCAAGGCCGATCCCGTGCCTGTTTCCGACGACCTTGAAGCTGAAGCAGACACGGCGGCAAGCGAGCTCGAGGCCGCTTATGATCGCGAGCGGCTGGTGGCGCTGGTGAAGGCCGGAGGCCGCAACAATGGCTGATGCGGTCCAGAAACCCGGCAATGCCGCCGCGGGCGCAAAGGCAGCCAGCGGTGCCTATACGCCAGCCGGCGTCTCTCCCAACCGCCGCGCCCGGCGCAAATATACGGTCCGCCTATGGGCCGTGCGTCACTCGCGCTTCTTCGAATGGTTCTATCGTCGCTTCGCAGACGCCTTTCTCCTGCTTCATCCGTTATGGAAGGCGTTCGGCTATGAACGCGTGGAGCGCCCGATTACCTTTATCGAACGCAATGTGAAGGGCTTCCTGTTCGATTGCCGCATGTGCGGCCAGTGTGCGCTGTCATCGACGGGCATGTCCTGTCCGATGAACTGTCCCAAGCAGCTGCGCAACGGCCCCTGCGGGGGCGTACGCGCCAACGGCAATTGCGAGGTCGAGCCCGATATGCCCTGCGTCTGGGTGCAGGCATGGAAAGGCTCGCAGAATATGACTCAGGGCGATGCGATCCTGAAGGTACAGAAGCCCGTGAACCAGTCGCTGCGCGAAACCTCCTCCTGGCTTCGCGTCACGGCGGAAGCGGCCGCAGCCCGCGAAGCGGCGAAAAAGGAAGCGTAAGCGATGTCGCATATCGATGAAAATCCGCTTGGCGTGCATCTGCCGCTCGATCCCCTGCCCGGCCATTATTCGCTCGGACGGCTGGAACGCGTGCTTCGCCGCGGCGAATTCGCCGTCACCGCCGAGCTGAACCCGCCCGACAGCGCCAATGCCGAAGACGTTTACGAACGCGCCGCCATTTTCGAGGGCTGGGTGGATGGCATCAATGCGGTCGACGCTTCGGGTGCAAACTGCCATATGTCCTCGGTCGGGATCTGTGCTTTGCTGACCCGCATGGGCTATGCGCCCATCATGCAGATCGCCTGCCGCGACAAGAACCGCATCGCCATTCAGGGCGACGTGCTGGGTGCTGCCGCCATGGGCGTGTGCAACATCATGTGCCTGACCGGTGACGGTGTGCAGGCGGGCGACCAGCCGGGCGCCAAGCCGGTCTTCGACCTCGATTGCATGTCGCTGCTCGAAACCGTGCGCGTCATGCGCGACAACGCCAAATTCCTCTCCGGCCGCAAGCTGACGTCGCCGCCGAAGGTCTTTCTCGGCGCCGCCATCAACCCCTTCGCACCGCCTTATGATTTCCGGCCCTACCGGCTGGCGAAGAAGATCGAGGCCGGCGCGCAGTTCGTCCAGAGCCAGTATTGCTATGACGTAGCGATGTTCCGGGAATACATGAAGAAGGTGCGCGACCTCGGCCTGCACGAAAAGTGCTTCATTCTCGTCGGAGTCGGCCCGCTCGCCTCGGCAAAAACTGCCCGCTGGATGCGCTCCAACGTACCGGGCGTGCATATCCCGGATGAGGTCATCAAGCGTATCGAAGGTGCACAGGACCAGAAGAAGGAAGGTAAGCAGCTCTGTATCGATATCATCAACAAGGTGAAGGAGATCGAGGGCGTTTCCGGCATTCACGTCATGGCCTACCGTCAGGAGGAATATGTTGCCGAGATGGTGCATGATTCCGGCGTTCTGAAAGGCCGCCAGCCGTGGAAGCGCGAGGCAAGCCGCACCGACGCGCTGGTTGCCGAGCGGCTGCATCAGATCAGCGAAGGCCGGGAAGAAAACCAGCAGGCGATGGCGGAAATCGCTGCCCACCATACGCCGCCGCAGACGCATTGAGTTCGATAAATAGAGCCAGGCCAGGAGAGGAACCGGCCGGCTTGTAACCCAAATCACCGCGCGATAGACCTGCTATCGGGCCAACTGACCAGAGGATCAGACATGACGCGTACCATCGTTGCCTCCGCCACCCGCGAGATCATCATAGGCTTCGACCAGCCCTTCTGCGTGATCGGCGAGCGCATCAACCCGACAGGGCGCAAGAAGCTTGCCGCCGAGATGATCGAAGGCAATTTCGAGACTGTCATCAAGGATGCTCTGGAACAGGTCGCCGCCGGCGCGACCATGCTCGACGTCAATGCGGGTGTGACTTCGGTCAACCCGAACGAGACGGAACCGGGTCTTCTCGTGCAGACGCTGGAAATCGTGCAAGGTTTGGTCGATGTGCCGCTCTCGATCGACAGCTCGGTCACGGCGGCGATCGAGGCTGCGCTCAAGGTCGCCAAGGGCCGGCCGCTGGTCAATTCGGTGACCGGTGAAGAGGAAAAGCTCGAAGCCATCCTGCCTCTGGTCAAGAAATACGATGTACCCGTCGTCGCCATCTCGAATGACGAAACCGGCATTTCCATGGATCCGGACGTGCGCTTTGCCGTCGCCAAGAAGATCGTCGAGCGTGCCATGGATCATGGCATCAAGCCCGAGGACATCGTCGTCGATCCGCTCGTCATGCCGATCGGGGCGCTCGGCGATGCCGGCCGTCAAGTCTTCGCATTGCTGCACCGCCTGCGCCATGAACTCAAGGTCAATACCACCTGCGGCCTTTCCAACATCTCCTTCGGCCTGCCGCACCGCCACGGCATCAATGCCGGTTTCATCCCGATGGTCATCGGCGCCGGAATGACCTCGGCGATCATGAACCCCTGCCGTCCGCAGGAGATGGAAGCGGTGCGCGCGGCCAATGTCTTGAACGGCACGGATGCCAATTGCACCAACTGGATCATGACCTATCGCGATTACAAGCCGGCGGAAGGCGGCGCGGCGACTGCAGCAGCCGCGGCGCCCGCCACCGGTGGCGGACGTCGTGGTGGCCGTGCTGGACGCGCCGGTGCAGGAGCCGCGAGGGAGTAGCGATGACCTATCCGAGCCGCCGGCTTTCCGACGACCTCGCCACCTTGTGGATAGAGGCACCCATGGTGATCGGGATGCGCCTGTCGCAAATGTGGATGACGGCTATGACCGGCGGCCGCGCAAACACGGCCGAATTCAATCGGATGATCACCGAAAAGGTGACCGCCGTCGCCGAAAGTGTCATCGCTGCGAATATGGCGATGGCTGAAGAGAACATTGCGGCGATGACGGCAATTGCGACGGGGCGCAAAACCTCGGCGCATCGGGCGGTGGATTCGATCGCCCGCGCAGCCGTCAAACCATACAGCAAGCGCGTTCGATCGAACGTGCGCCGCCTTAGCAAACAGAAAGACTGATCCGTGGCCGAAGCCAGCGACAGCGCAAAACCTCTCGTCCTTTTCATGCCGTCCGGCAAGCGCGGCCACTTCCCGGTAGGAACGCCGGTGCTGGAGGCGGCACGGCAGCTTGGCGTCTATGTCGAAAGCGTCTGTGGCGGCCGTGCGACCTGCGGGCGCTGCCAGGTGTCCGTGCAGGAAGGCAATTTTGCCAAGCACAAGATCGTCTCGGCCAATGACCATCTTTCGCCGATCGGGCCGAAGGAAAAGCGCTATGCCGAAGTGCGCGAGCTGCCGGAAGGCCGCCGGCTCTCCTGCTCCGCTTTGATCCAGGGCGATCTCGTCATCGACGTGCCGCAGGATACCGTCATTAACGCGCAGGTGGTGCGAAAGGCTGCCGACGAGCGCGTCATCGCCCGCGATCCGGCCGTGCACATGTGCTACGTCGAGGTCGAGGAACCCGACATGCACAAACCGTCAGGCGATCTCGATCGCCTGAAGGCGGCCATCGCTGCGGACTGGAAATACGACAACCTCGAGGTGGATTTCCATCTCATCCCGCAGGTGCAGTCGATCCTGCGCAAGGGTGAATGGAAGGTAACGGCCGCCATTCATCGCGATCAGGACAGCGAACGCCCCCGCCTCATCGCACTCTATCCGGGCCTGAAGAACGAGGCCTATGGCATTGCTTGCGATATCGGCTCGACGACGATCGCGATGCATCTGTCGTCTCTGCTGTCGGGCAGAACCGTCGCATCGGCCGGCGCTTCCAATCCGCAGATCCGCTTCGGCGAGGATCTGATGAGCCGCGTCTCCTATGTGATGATGAATCCGGACGGCCGCGAGGCCATGACCAACGCCGTTCGCGAAGCCCTGAACGGCTTGATCGACAAGGTCTGCGCTGACGGCGGCGTGTCGCGCGAGGATATTCTGAACGCCGTCTTCGTCGGCAATCCGATCATGCATCACCTTTTCCTCGGCATCGACCCGACCGAACTCGGCGGCGCACCCTTCGCGCTTGCGGTATCGGGAGCCGTGCATCTGAAATCGGCGGAGATAGGCCTGCCAATGAATGCCGGGACGCGCATCTATATGTTGCCCTGCATCGCCGGCCATGTCGGCGCCGATGCCGCTGCCGCCACGCTTGCCGAAGGGCCGCATCGCCAGGATGAAATGATGCTGCTGGTCGACATCGGCACGAATGCCGAAATCGTGCTTGGCAATAGCCACCGCGTCGTCGCCGCGTCGTCGCCGACCGGCCCGGCCTTCGAAGGCGCGGAGATTTCCAGCGGCCAGCGCGCCGCACCCGGCGCGATCGAGCGCGTGCGCATCGATCCTGTAACCCTGGAGCCGCGCTATCGTGTCATCGGCATCGAACCGTGGTCGGATGAGCCGGGCTTCGAGGAAGCCGCCGCCAAGGTCGGCGTCACCGGCATCTGCGGCTCGGCCATCATCGAGGTCGTCGCCGAAATGTTCCTGACCGGCATCATTTCGGAAGATGGCGTCGTCGATGGCTCGATGACGGCGCGCTCGCCGCGCATCCTGCAGAATGGCCGCACTTTCTCCTATCTGCTGCGCGACGGCGAACCGCGCATCACGGTGACGCAAAACGATATCCGCGCCATCCAGCTTGCGAAGGCGGCGCTCTATGCCGGCGTCAAGCTGCTGATGGATAAGCAGGGCATCGATCACGTCGACCGCATCGGCCTTGCCGGCGCCTTCGGCACCTTCATCGACCCGAAATACGCTATGGTGCTGGGCTTGATACCCGACTGCGAGCTCGACAAGGTCAAGGCCGTCGGCAATGCCGCCGGCACCGGCGCACGCATGGCGCTGCTCAATCGCGGCCATCGCCGCGAAATCGAGGAAACCGTCAGGAAAATCGAGAAGATAGAGACGGCGCTTGAATCAAAGTTTCAAGAGCATTTCGTCTACGCCATGGCTATGCCGAACAAGGTCGATAACTTCCCGGAACTCTCCAAGGTGGTGACCTTGCCGGAGCGCAAGCAAATCTCCGACGATACGGGAGAAGGTGCAGGCCGCAGGCGTCGCCGCAGCCGCGAATAGAAGGGATTGGCCGCGTTCACGCGGCCATTTTGCGGCCGATCTCGACAAAGGCCTGGCGGATGCTGTCAGCCACCGCCTTCATCGGCCCGGTCATCTGCGAAGCCGTCAGCAGACGAATGTCGAACGACGTCAATTCCGGCAGCCCCTCGTTCGGCCCGAGAATTTCCATATCGTCGGTGATGTAGGAGCGCGGGAACGGCGCGACCGCAAGATCGGAGACAATCGCCGCGCGCTGCGCCATCGTATGGGCGCTCAGATAGGAAACGCGATAGGCGCGCTTCTGCCGCTCCAGCTGCGCCATCGCTTCCGACCGCCAGATGCAGCCCTCTTCCCAGATCGATATAGGCAGCGGATCGCGGCGATAGGCGGTGCCGCATTTCGCGCCGGCCCAAACGAGACGCTCCGTGTAAATCACCTCGCCCTCGGTCGGAAAAGGGCGCGTCGCGCAATTGATCAGCGCGAGGTCCAGCCGCTGCTCCTCGATGCGCTTCTTGAGCTGGAGGCTCATATCGACGACGACATCGACCATGATGCCCGGATAGGTCTCAGAAAAGCTCTTCAGGATGGTCGGCAGCAGGCGTTCGCCGATATCGTCAGGCGCGCCAAGCCGCACCACGCCGCTGAGCTCAGGCATGATGAAGCGCGACACCGCCTCGTTGGAGAGCGCCAGAATATTGCGCGCATAGGAAAGCAGCATCTCCCCATGCTGCGTCAGGCTCACCGACCGCGCATCGCGCAGGAACAGCGTAACGCCGAGCTGCTCTTCCAGCTTCTTGATCTGCATGGAAACGGCGGATGGTGTGCGGAAAACTGCATCGGCCGCGGTCGAAAAATTCCCCGTTTCGGCAATCGCGACGAAGGTACGCAGAACTTCATTGTCAAGCAACGGTATGGGCCGGCGGAACGGTACGGTCATATCGATTACCTTTCAATTTTTCTGATCCTAAGCACCATATCATTTCATTTGTCTGAATGTCAACGAACCACCATATTAGATGCAATGGAAATTCATCGCAGACAGCCTTAAAGGAGTAGAATCATGGCTGGCACAGTATCAGACGAGGCCTCACGGCTTTTCTCGCTTCTACGCCTCCGCAAAATTCAGCGCATGGCACAGCATACGCTCGACGAGATTGCCACCCGCTTTCCCGCTCATCTGATTGATGACGTCAATGCGCGCGGTCTTCCGCCGGATCGTACTCTGGCAGCACTTGAGCGAAAACCCGGCAAGCGGCTTTCGTTCAAGAATACTAATGGCAACTATAAGATCTATTCGTTTGATTGATGAGTTCGCCGGACCCATATTTACGTTCGACAGATGTGACGTTTTGAGAGCTTGACACAGAAAGGAACCTGGACATGACGACGATCAGTTACAGACCTACCGGCCAGCGGAACCCGTTTCCGTCCGGCGGTGGTTACGTGCCCTTTATTTCTCGCCTTGCCGATCGCTGGCAGCAGTGGCGTTCGCTTCGCGAACTCGAATCTCTGTCCGACGACATGCGCAAGGACCTGGGTTGGCCGGCCGCGGACGAAACCAAGAATCCGAAAGCCGCCCGATGACAGCCAAAGAGCATAAATGCTGAAGGCGACGCTCAACCCCAGCGGGCGTCGCCTTTTGAACATTCCATATCCAGGCGCGCATTTCGATCTAATCTTGAGAATTACCTCCATATATATTTAGCTGCTTGAGCATAGTGCTCGCCGCTCCTCCGCTACCCTCCTTTAGAGCTATATTTTTCATAGCCAGCGCAAATATCCCTTTGCGGCCGCGAATATCCATGCCAATGTCGCTTATAGACCATCGGGCCGACGTATTTGACGCAAGGAATACG
This sequence comes from Hyphomicrobiales bacterium, assembly GCA_900468625.1. Lineage (GTDB taxonomy): Bacteria > Pseudomonadota > Alphaproteobacteria > Rhizobiales > Rhizobiaceae > Rhizobium. Next base: position 143,461 of record UBUL01000015.1, on the reverse strand, counting down.
GAATGGCCCTTGGAGCATGGATTTTCACAACATGAGCAAGACTCCGATCAAGACGCGTTCCCTGGTTTTCTTCCTCGTCCCGCACTTCACCATGCTGCCGTTTTCCGCTGCGATCGAGACGCTGCGGATTGCCAACCGCATGCTGGGCTACCCCGCCTATACCTGGCGGCTTGCCTCGACGGACGGTCAGAAAGTCTACTCCTCCAGCGGCATTGGCCTCGAGGTCAATTCTTCGCTCGCCGACGAGCGCCGCTACCTCGGCGGCGAGAACCGCCCGAACATGGTGCTGGTCTGTTCCGGCATCTATGTCGAAGAGTTCCACAACAAATCGGTCAATGCCTGGCTGCGCGAGACCTACAATCGCGGCGTGGCCGTCGGCAGCCTCTGTACGGGCGCCCATGTGCTTGCCCAGGCGGGTCTTTTGAACGGCAAGCGCTGTGCCATCCACTGGGAAAACCTGCCGGGCTTCTCGGAAACCTTCCCGCAGGCGGAAGTCTATGCCGATCTCTATGAGGTCGACAGCAATCTCTATACCTGTGCCGGCGGCACCGCGTCGCTCGACATGATGCTGAACCTGATCGGTCAGGATTTCGGGGAAAACCTCGTCAACCGTGTCTGCGAACAGCAACTTACCGACCGCGTCCGCAGCCCGCATGACCGCCAGCGCCTGCCGCTGCGCGCACGGCTGGGCGTGCAGAACGCCAAGGTCCTGTCGATCATCGAATTGATGGAAAGCAACCTCGCCGAACCGCTGTCGCTGCTGGAGATCGCGGATGATGCCGGCCTGTCGCGCCGCCAGATCGAGCGGCTGTTCCGCCAGGAAATGGGCCGCTCTCCGGCTCGCTACTATCTCGAAATCCGGCTGGATCGTGCCCGGCACCTGCTCGTACAATCCTCAATGCCGGTCGTCGAAGTGGCCGTCGCCTGCGGCTTCGTTTCCGCCTCGCACTTCTCCAAATGCTACCGCGAGCTCTACAATCGTTCGCCGCAGCAGGAGCGTGCAGAGCGCAAGCTGACCATGTCGACCAACCGGGCCGGTGTCGTTGTCTGAGAGCGTCGGAAACCCGGGCGACGGATCGATGAGCGCGGCCTATTCGGCCGCGTCTTCCGTCATCCTGAAGTCGGAATAGACCTGGTTTCGGCCATTATGCTTGGCCATGTAAAGAAACTGGTCGGCAGCATTGAGATAGTTGTCGAAGGATTCATATCCGACGATCTCCGCCACGCCGATGGAAACGGTCACCGACAGTTCTTCATCGTCGGCGTGAACCTTGAGGCTGGCAAGGCTGAGGCGCACCTCATCGCAAAGCGCGGTCGCCGCGCGGGAATTCATTTCCGTGAAAAGAATGGCAAATTCCTCACCGCCGAGCCGCGACAGCAGGTTCTCGCTGCCCTCGAACAGCGAATGAAGCCGTCCGGCAACGGCCTTCAGGACCTGATCGCCGATTTCATGGCCGTAGGTGTCGTTGAGGTTCTTGAAATGGTCGATGTCGAGAATGGCGACTGAGCTTGGCCGCTGCCGGCGCAGACATTCGTTCACAAGACGCGGGCCATGGTCATAGAAGTAACGCCGGTTATAGAGACCCGTAAGGTAGTCGCTCGCCGCCGCCGCGCGCAGTTGCTTCAGTTGAGTGAGCGTCTCAACGTTCAGCGCGATGCGGCATTGCAGCTCCTCCGGAACGAAGGGACGATAGATGAAGTCGCTTGCTCCCGCTTTCAGGAATGTCGCCGACAGCAAACGGTCGTTCGAAGACGAGATGCCGATGATCCGCATCCGGTCCGAACCATAGCGATGGCGGATGCGCCGGGTCAGCTCATGGCCGTTCATGTCGGGCATATTGTAATCGGTAACGACGACTTCGATATCGTCGAACGCCTCGAGCATTGCCAATGCTTCGACGCCGGTGCCGGCTTCGGCGACCTTGAATTGCTGAGCGTGCAGCAGATCCGTCAACATTTTTCGGGCCGACGGCAAATCGTCAACAACCAAAACGCGCGTGGACCGATTGGCGATGGCGCGTCTGACGGACGAGACGAGATTGTCGAGCGCAAACTCGCTATCCTTGAGTACATAGTCGACGACACTGCGCTCCATGATGCGATGGCGCGTCGTCATGTCAAACGATGCAGTAAAGACGATGGTTGGAATATCGTTGGCGACGGCGACATCGAGCGCCTCACCATGGGCTGCATCCGGCAAATTGAGGTCGATTACCGCCATGGTGAAACCGCTGTTTGCCTCGGCCAACGCTTCGTTCAGTGTCTTCAGGGAGGAACAATGCGTGACGGCAAGCCCCAGCTCGGTCTCGAACCGATGCGATAACACAGCCGCAAACATGCGAGAATCCTCGACCAGAAGTATTTTCTGGCTGCCATTGCGGTGACCCGTGCCGCCGCTGAAGGATCCCTCATGCAGTACCATTTCCCTTCAATTCCTCCCGCGCCCTGAGGCGCACACGAATATTCAGTCAATCGCAGGTCTGCCAAACCGCCATACACGGTATCCTGAACAGGATTCGTGAAAAAATTGGAACCGCTGATTGCGGAGATTTGCATAAAAAATGATTTTCCCTCACATTTTTTGGGTTTGCCTTGCCTGGCTTTGCTGGACCTACATACCAGTACCAGCCGGTCGAGCCGCCCGGATCTGCAGCAGGGTGTCGAGGTTTTGATTCACGCGGCAGTAGAATTCCTCGTCGATAAATGGTCGCAGGATGAAGTCATTGCCTCCGGCCTTGAGGAAGCGTGCCGAGAGCAGCCGGTTGTTGGACGACGAAACTCCGATGATCCGCAATTCATGCGAACCGGTGGTGGAACGGATACGCCGCGTCAGTTCGAACCCGTCCATATCGGGCATGTTGTAATCCGTGACCATAAGACCGATGTCCGGGCTGGATTTCAGGATCTCGAGCGCCTTGATGCCGTTCTCGGCGACGCTGACTCTGAAATTGTAGCGCTTCAACCGGCTGGAGAGCAAAGCGCGCGCCGTCGCGCTGTCGTCGACAATGAGCACGTGATGACGATGGTTGGTAAGGAAACGGCAGATCGATTCCGCCAGCATGTCGACCGCGAACACATTGTCCTTGAGGATATAGTCGACGACGTTCTTGGCGATCAGTTCGTCGCGCATGCCTTCCAAAAAAGTACCGGTGAAGGCGATCGTGGGAATGCTGAGATCGAGCAGATAGGCCAAGGCCTCACCCTTTTCCGCTCCCGGCAGATTCATATTCGAAATGGCCAGCTTGATCGGTTCCGACGACTTCTCGTAGGCAAGCTGCAGCTCCTCGAAATCGCGGCAAGTCTCGACATCGATATCCAGAAGCTCCTTCAGCTTGGCTCTGATCATCGACGTAAAGAGATTGGAATCCTCGACGAGAAGAATGCGCGACCCGGCAAGCGACGCACCGGAATATTGCATTCCCGAAACACCCAGAAATGGCATACTGAAAACCTATTTTTAAAAATTTTCCCTCGATGGCTCCTTTTAGGACAAAGCTTTTGCGTATTTATTAAACCGACTGGTTTCTCATAGATGAAGAGACCCGCCTTTTTCGGCTTGCGCTGTTCCAGGCACGCTGCGTGACACCGGCCCTTGCGGCCGGTCGGCGCGACAAACCGAGAAGGTCTGAATTCGAACGCACCGGACATTTCTCTCACCCGCACATGGCAAAGCCTCACGGGTATCCCGGCAGCGGGATCACTCTGCCGCGGTCCTGCCACGCCGGCGGCCGGCGTTCTTTGCTTCCGGCACATTTTCTTCGGCCGGCGGGCGGAAGCCTTCCGCCATGTCGTCCGCAGCCTCGGGACCATCGGCAGAGTCCGTCAATCCACCGGACATGCCATCGGCCTGACGACCCCTTTTGCCACCGCGAACGATATGCAGTTCCTGATGCGGATAGGGAATGGAAATCCCCTCCTCCTTGAACCGCTTCAGGATTTCGATGCGCAGATTGTTGCGGATCTCCATGCCGTCGGAAAGATCCGATAGATAGAACCGCATCTCGAAATCGAGCGACGACGGACCGAAACGCAGGAACTCGACGTGCGGCTCCGGGTTTCTGAGAACCTTCGGGATCGCTCGCACCAGTTCCAGCAAAATGTCCATGACCTTGCGCGGATCGGCATCGAAGCTGACGGATACGGGGATTTCCGAGCGGGCGAGCCTGTTGCGATGCGTCCAGTTGCCGACCGATGCGTTGATGAGCTCGGAATTCGGCACGATGATCGACTGCTTGCGGAAGGTCTCGATCTCGGTGGCACGCACCGAGATGCGCTTGACGATACCCTCCGACGTGCCCGAGACGATCCAGTCACCGACCTTGAACGGTCGCTCGACCAGCAGGATCAGACCGGATACGAAGTTCGACACGATGTTCTGCAAACCGAAGCCGATACCGACCGAAAGCGCGCTGGCGACCAGCGCCAGGCTGGACAAATCGATGCCGGCAGCGGAAATGGCAAAGATCGCCGCCAGTGCTATGCCGAGATAGCCAATGCCGGTCCTCACCGAGTTGCGGACGCCCAGATCCACTTGTCCGCGCGCCATGACATTGCTGTCGAGCCAGCGCTGGAACCAGCGCGTGACCAGATACCCGCCGGCAAACAGCAGAATGCCGACGAAGATGCCGAGCAACGAGATCGACATGTTGCCGATCTTGATTTCGGTAAACAGCCGGTAGGCGAAAACTTCCAGATCCTGAACATGGAAACCCCAGGACATCAGGATCAAGGGAATGCCCGTCAGCAGTGCGACGGCGTAGGTTGCAAGCCCGGCAATGAGGCCGCCCTGATCGAGCGCCACTTCGCGAAGCTTCAGGCGGTTTTCCAGAAAGCGGCCGATAATCGTTTCGGCAAAGACGCCCTGCTTGGACACTGCCTTGCCGAGCTGAAAGCCGAGATACATGGTTGCGATGACGGCACTCGTCACGATCATCTGCGTTGCCATGAAGCGGGCAAGCCCGACATAGCCGATGAACGAGGTGAAGATCACCAATATGCCGAGGACGCGAAGGATGATGGCCATGCCGTGCGGCCAGTGGCGACCAGGCGCATCGGGATCGCCGTTCCTTGCCAGCATCGGCGAGCCGAAGGAGGCCGCGATCAGAATAAGGCCGATCAGCAGTGCCGCCAGAAAGCTCTTCGCCACCGTGACGACCACAGGCGATCCCATGGATTCGCTGATGCGGTCGAAGACGTAGTCCAACCCATTGACCACAGCCATGGCCTGCAGGCACCAGGACAAGGAATGAGCACCCTTGTTCGACAGTTTGACGAGGCGCCAATGCGGCCGGAACGGCGCGAACACGGCATTGCTCAAGCGACCGACGAAATAGACAAGGCCGATGAAGCCGAAGACCGCCGCCAATATCGGCGCGATATCCGGTCGCAGCACATTGAAATTCGAGAGGAAGAAGAAGGAGGTAACGAGAAACGCCGCCAGCGACAGCGTGCGGATCAACGTCGACCAAAAAGCGACGGAGAGCCGGCTGATATAGGGCGGGTTCTCGATCGCCTCATCCTGCACGTAGTAACGGCGGAACAGCCGGTAACCACCGGAAAGAAAGAGCAGCGCCGCACCGATCGACAGGCAGACGGCGGCCAGCAGCGAGGCAAGTTTGGCCTTCAGCACGAATCCGATCCAGCTTGTCACGGCGCCGCTGAATTTGACGCCCTCGTCGACGAGAGCGGCGGCCGCATCACCGAAAGTCGTGGCGGAAATATCCGTCCGCTTCAATAACGTCTCGGTAAACAGCTTTCGGCGCATCTCCATGAACTGCATGGAGAGGCGGTTGGTCTCCGCGGTCAGGTTGTCGGCATCGAGGATCACGGCGCTGATCTGCGAGCGCTCGGCGTTGAGCCGGTCGCGCTCCTGCTTGACGATCGAAGCTTCGGGCGGCTGGCCCTCCTTGGGGGCGGCGCCGAGCTGGGTCAGGCGCGCATCGATTTCGGTAGTGCGGGGTTTCAGGCGTGGTGAAATTGCCGCAACGGCGCGGTTGAGATCATCGACCTTTCCGGACAGCGCCACCAGCGTCTCGTCATCCAGAACCGGCTGCTTTGCGCTGTCATGAAGCGACGCATAGTCCTTTCTTGCCTTGGCAAGATCGGCGACCGCGGCGTCCAATAGCCCGTTGGCAAGCGGCGCCGGCTGTTGATCCGCCTGCTGCGGCGATTGAGCCGGTGGCTGGCTCTGCGCAAAAGCACGCCCGCCGGCCGGCGGAACTGCGGCTGTAAGGACGCCCAACCCCAGCAGCAAAAGGGGCAGCAGAAGAAGACGGAATTTCAGCAGGCGCAAGCAAAGCTCCTCGTCGCACAAAAGTCGCGGACAGCGGATGACCGAAATCGCCGCAAAAATGGAGAACCGAGTCGTCCTGCAGTGTGATCGCGAATTTCATAGTCTTTATGCCTACGCCTTGTAAGACAAAGAAAGGCGACACAAAGGCATTCCACACCATTATCCGGCCGTGGGCCGCGTCCGAAACCGTGTATCGCCCGCTCTCATCTTGAAGACAATATGCAGGACCGATTTTGCCCGTCCGGAAATAGGCCAGGAAAAATCTTGGCAATGGGCAGATCTACGCCTGTTCGCCCCGCAGGATCGGAATGGTGGCCAACCTCCAAGCCGCCGGGAAGCGGCGGAGTTCTCACACTGCCTTGCACTGCGGATGGAAACGCTCAGCGACGCACTCGGCCGCCGCATAGGCCTGCGTCACGATCTCAGGCACCAGATCGATATCGGGGAGGCTTCCAAGCCCCAGGGGACCGATGGCGAAGAGCCCCTCCGCCGTGCGGCCATTGACCTCGAGCCCCCCAGTCGCCTCGACGGCAAGGCCAAGACCGAGCTCGTCGGGGACGGCAAGCCCGGTATCGATGAGGCTGCGCAGCAACGGCGCATTCAGATCAGGCGCCTGGCATCGACAGTCGATGACATCGTCGGCATAGAGCTGCTCGGTGTCATGCCGGCCGGCCGGCTTCAAAACCAGCCCGGTCGGCGTTCGGCGGATAAAGTGACCGCGCCGCAACAGGGTGTTACCCTCGGCAAGCTCCTGCTCGAGGCGAACATGCAGCGCTTCGGGCAGCCGGTTGCGGTGACTGTCGTAGAGTGCTCGCAGATGGCGGTTGAACTGCTGCTTCTGGCCGGCCGGCAGTGATCGCCACAGTGAGCGCGCATGCTTGCGCAAACCGTTCATGACGGACTGCCAGCTCTGACCGTTCGCCTCCGCCTCACTGCAAGCCTTGCGGACGAACCGGACGATCTCGCTAAGCTTGTCAGGCATCTCGTCAGCGGGAAAGACAGGATCGGCATTGTTGCGAGTATGGCTCTGCGGCAGGAAACCGCGCCGCGAAACAATGGTGATCTGTCCCGTATAGCCGTTTTCACGCATTTGCAGCAGCCGATCGACGACGCGCAGCCCGCTTCCGAGCAGGATCGTGTGCGGTCGCGATACGAGACGCCGGGCACGAACGGCCGTCGGCACGGTCACGAGATCGCTGGCCTGCGATTCCTGATCGGCAATGCCATAGCCCGTGGCCAGCACCACCATGTCGAACGGCGCATTGGCGGCGCCATCGCTTTCCACCACGAAGCGCCCGCCGCGGACGCGTCGAAGTCCGAAGACCGTCTCGCTGCTGACTTGCACCGCAACATCACGCCGGGACGAGAAGGCTTCCGAAAAACGCTGATAGACGTAGTCGCTGAAAATGCGCTTCGGAACGAAGATCTGCAGGAAGCCCGGTATGGCCGCCGGAACAGCACTGCGGAAGGCGGCATTGCCGCAAAGCCATTGATTGAAATCGTCGGGATCGCCGGCGGAAACGGAAAGATCGCGAACGCGGCTGTTGAGGATCTCGCTGCTATGCCCCGAGGCCAGCGCCTGACCGCCACTAACACTGGAATTCGGGTCGAAAAGCTGAAGATGGAAGGGAAAACGAACCGTCTTCATCAAGGCGATCGCCATCATCATTCCGGAAAAGCCGCGTCCGATCACGGCGATGCGCGGCATCGCATAGGGTTGTGCCGCCGCATTCGTCCTGGCGGAAAGGAATCCCTGAACCGTCATATCAACTCCTGGGGCCAGAGGTGGTCGATCATGCCCTTCTGGGGCTTGCTCACTTTACGGGCCTGGAAACACAAACTTCGATCTCTGGGACTCGGCAACCTTGGAACCGCGGCAGACAGAACGCATAAAAGCCGCTTCAGTTCTCAACACTTGGCGCGCCCCTTCAATCCGGAATTGTTTCCATATGAAAAAACGCAACAGGCAGGTCCAACTCTGATCCAACACCAGATGCCTGCAATCGGCCGCCGTATGATGACTTCTTCAAAACTCGTCAGGCAGCGAGATTATTGCCATTGTCTACTTATTTAGTCGTATATGAAAGCGCGAAAACGCGTCGCTAGCAAGTGCTTTCTTGCCGGGGAGGAATAAGATCGACGACGCCGTGGCGTAGAACATGCCGATGGACCGGGCGCCGCTTCGCATCCTGCGCTGGCTTCGATTGACGAAAAGACAAAACGAATCCTCCCGCTGCAATCTTATCAAGCCGCTTTCGACGGTGATGGCCGGCAGAAGAGAGTCGTAAAACTCCCTGCCCCGATACGCCTTGCATCAGGCTGCACGCTTACAATTTCCGCCGCCGATGCTTATTATGTTGAAGGTGCGGCACCAACACGCCAGGAAAATCCATTGTACACCAGATCTATGGAAATTAAGATCTCACCGATTTGCCGCGCTTGAATAACTGACCTGACGCTGGCCGAGGAGTGGTGGATGGGAACTGTTTCGCAGCTGCACGAACGCGTGAGGCAGCCCGCGCATCGCATTCAAAGCGAAGAGGAAGCGCTGGATATCGGCCGCTCGCTCGCAGCCGGTTTCGCTCAGCAGGCAAGCGACCGCGATATCAATCGCATCCTGCCTTACGACGAGGTCGAAGCCCTGTCTCGATCGGGCCTGCTCGGCATTTCCGTTCCGTCGGAACACGGCGGCATCGATATTTCGAACTGCGTTCTCGCCGAAGTCATTGCCGTTCTGGCAGAGGCGGACCCTTCGATCGCACAAATACTGCAGACTCATTTTCATGTGCTGGAAGCGGTGAGGATCGGCGGTGGTGAAGACCAGCGGGCTTCGCTTTTCGATCGGGCCATCATAGGCGACCGCTTCGGCGCCATCTTTTCCGAATCCGGTGCGAACCCGGATCCGGATGCCCTGCACCTAAGATCGGATGGGCTTGGCTTTCGCCTCAATGGCCGCAGCTCGCCTTCCGCCAGCATTCTCTTTTCAGACTGGATTGCTCTATTCGCTCCGGACGAACGCAAGAGGCTCGTGGCAGCCGTCGTGCCGAGGGACGTTGACGGCATCCAGATCATCGATGACTGGGACAGCTTTGGTCAACGAACCTCCGGAAATGGCACTGCAATCCTTCATGATGTCTATCTGAACGCCGATGCGGTGCTTCTGCACGGAGAGAAGCTTGCCCGGCCCACGGTGATCGATTGCGTGAGCCAGCTCACCCATGCCGGCATCAATCTCGGCATTGCACGCTCCGCGCTGGCGGCGACTATGGAATTCGTACGGACCCAGCCTGGCTTATCCGCCAGCAGCAACTCCAAAAAGGCAACTGACGACCCGCTGACCGTGACGAGGATCGGAGAAATCGCCATTCGCATCGAAGCGGCAACGGCGATCATCGAACGGGCCGGCAGCAAGATCGACGCCGCGCAGATCAATCTCACCGAGGATCATGTCGTCGATGCCACGCTCTCGGTCGCGGCGGCCCAGACAATCACGGCCGATATCGCCATGGAAGCGGCCAATACGCTGTTTGATCTTGCCGGTACGACATCGGCACGGATCGGCCTCAATCTCGATCGCCACTGGCGCAATGCCCGCATCCACACGCTGCATGACCCCGCGCGCCGGAAGTACAATTTGGTCGGCAACTATCATCTCAATGGCTTGAAGCCATCAAAGACCTCGCTGCCCTGACCTTGGCGGATGCTGAAACGATCAGCCGATATTCGATGCGCGATAGTCTTCCCGTTCCGGGACATCGATATCGCCGCCGCCGGCAACGAATTGCTCCAGCGACATGTTATCGAGAATTTCGGCAATCGCGTCACGCACCTCCGTCATGGAGCGCCGCACCTGACAGCGCTCCGGATCGGAACAGTCGTCGCAGGCTTCATAGGCCGTGCGGCTTGCACAGCGGATCGGCGCCAGCGGGCCATCCAGAGTGCGAATGACGTGGCCGATACGGATCTCCGATGCCGGACGCGAGAGCGAATAACCGCCGCCTGGCCCCTTCTTCGAGCGCAGGACGCCGGCATTTCGCAATTCGAGCAGGATCGTATCGAGAAACTTTTTCGGAATATTGTTGCGCAGCGCGATATCGTTGATGAACGCGGTTTCGCCCGGACCGAGGCGAGCGAGATCCACCAGCGCCTTCAACCCATATTTTCCTTTTTTCGTAAGCATGGCCGTCCGCTCTACTGCAAGTCGATTGTTGAAGACGCGGCATCACTCAAAAGAGACTCAACCGGCCGGTCCCGTCAGCATGGAGCGCCGAAGTAACCCCGCCACACCATACGAACAAGACAGTAACTCACAAATTGTATAGTTTATATGAGTAAATTTAGGCAATTGTATCGTCTAAGCAACGAATTTGCGGTTTTTCTTGGATTCAGGCGGCGCTACTATCCCAATAGGCCTTCCTTTGCTCGGGCTTGTAGTCGTTGATCGCGCCAGCAACCTGTTCGGCGACGAGCACGGCATGCTCGACCACTTCAGGCAATCCCATGAGTTCGCCGAAAGTTCCGCGTGCTAGCGGTCCGGAAATAAACAGAGACGGCACCGCCGTTCCATCAGTTGCGAGTGCATGCGATTGCATGTCGCAGGCGAATCCGAGCCGCGCGGGGTCCAGCGCCAGAAATCCGGCGTTCGACAGCTCATCGATCCAGCCTTGCGACTGAAGAATGCCACGGTGCCCCGGACCGGTGGTAACGACGACCGCATCGAACTGCTTGTCGATGCGCCGTTCGGAACGGCTGAGCCGCAACGTACAATCGATGACGCCATCGGTGACGTCCACGGCCGCGACCGAGGCCGCCAGCACCTCGAGCCGGCCGCTTGCAAGCGCCCGCTCACCGACCGCCTCCACCTGCGGCGCCACGCGAAAACGATGCACATCCCAAAACGGCCTCAAATGCCTGACAAGTCGGCGGCGTTCTTCGACCGGCAGCGCCTGCCACGGATGCCGGCCCTGCGCCCTCACCTGATCGATGACCGCATGCCAGCTGCGCCCCTCGGCCTCCGCTTCGCGGATGGCGGTCCGCACACGACGCAGAAGATCCAGTGCGGTCTTTGAGGGCTGGCTGACGAAATCGCCGAACAGTTCCTGCTTTACTGCCGCGTGCCCGCGCGAACGCAGGCCACGTCTGGATATGGCCGTGATCGGTCCCTCGTGTCCCCTCAGTGCGAGGGAGGCGATGACGTCGGCCGAGGTCAAGCCGTTGCCGACGACCAGCACACGGTCCCCAGCGCGGATGGCGGCAAGCGCATCCGGCCGTGTCGGATCGGCAACGAAGCGTGGGTGATCGGCAAGCGCTTCCTGCAACTCTCGCGGCGGCAAGGGGGAAGGATGGCTGGTGGCGACGACGAGAATATCCGCTTCCACGCTCTGTCCCGCAGCGCCAGTGACTTTCCAACGGTGGCCCATCCTTTGAACACGCTCCACATTTTGACCGAGGTGGACAAGACGCCCATCCTCGACGTAAGGGCGGATCATGCTGTTGATGTAGTTACCAAAAACGGAGCGCCGCGGAAAAAGGCCGCCATTGGCGGCAACAGCCGCTTCATCATCAGCAAGCGCATTTTTCTCCTGCAGCCACCGTTGAAAATGCTCGATGTCATCGGGCAGCAGGCTCATCTTGGCGGCCGGCACATTGATGCGGTGAGCGGGGTCCTGCGTGTCATAGGCAAGCCCTGCCCCGAGGCGCTTCCGAGGCTCGAATATAAAGAGCTGGCCGGCCTTCAACGTCTGTCGCTGCAGCAGATGGAAAGCAACCGCCGTTCCGGAAACGCCGCCGCCGACGATGGCGATGACGGGCAAATCACGCGCTTGATGGTCAGAGCCGATAGACAATAGCCAACTCCCTCCGGACTGATCGCCGCATGAATTTCCCGCGCGCCGACCGATCGCAATTACCACTCAAGATGATGATATACTCTATAAAATTTATTGACAACCCGATTGCAGCGGGTGTCCCCTCGTCATGCAACTTTCAGAAGTCAATCCCGTGCTGATATGCCTTTTTAAACAAACAGTTATTTGTGCCTCGCACAATGCTGTTTTTGCACCGCAGGATGTAAAAAACTTGGCACACGCCTTTTGAAGGAACATACTAACGGTTGTTCTGGTTCGTATTCTCTGGGAGGAGAAACATCATGGAACTGCTTCGTATCCTCACCCCTTTCGACTATACGTTGATGCTGATCCTCGCAGCCATCCTTGTGTTCAGCCTGATGGAAGGCGGGCATAAAAAGCATTGAGCGTACGCCGGTTGAAGGCGATGGCAATGCCGCCGAGCAGACATGCTTGGTGAGGTGCGATGCGAAACGGCACCGCATCCCATCTATATCAAACATGGCACAGCACCGGCCTCCACCCGGATAGTCAAAGTAAGCAGAGTATTGCACCTGGAAAATACAACAGCGGATATTTCATCATAGGATTGCATGAAACGACACTGTCGCCACTCCGGCCGGCAACAATATTTCGCAAGCCTCGCGCAAACAATATTCAAGATACTCCTTTGCATTCACGAGAAATACGAAAGCAGAGGGATATGCTTATGCGCTACGATTGGGATGGTATCAAAACGCGCCGGATAAGACGGCTGAAATATGGGCTGTCTTTCCTATTCTTCACAATGTCCGTAACCGCGCCGACCATGTTCCTGCTGCATCTCCGCTGAACAGGTCCGGCGTTCCCTCTCACGCAACAATCTCAGCCTGACTGATGAACAGCCCGCACGGTATGGCCATTGGTGGAGTACCCAGACCATTCCTGAAGGCCGAAATGTGGTGCAGGGTGCAAAGGAAAATCCATCGGCCAGCAGTCCATCCTGATTGCGACAGCTCTTGGGCGTATTTGCCGGCCTTCTATTTGGCAGACTTTCGGACTGATAACCGCGCAGTTTCTTTTCAGGCGCGGAACTGGCCAGCCGCCTCCGCGTTCTCTCGGTGGTCGGCACGTTCCATGTACCGGACATGGCCGGACAGACCTTAGGATAGCCGGCTGTCGGAAAGCGACAGCTGACCAAAGGCGATCGGCGTCGCCGGACACGGAACAACGTGGAGCAAGAAGCTAAGACGGCTTCCGAACCGTTGTCGTTAATCAGCGAAAATTTCAGCTAAGTGCTTGAAAAGATGGTGGGTGATGTAGGGCTCGAACCTACGACCCGCTGATTAAGAGTCAGCTGCTCTACCAACTGAGCTAATCACCCGTACCGCTTGCTGGCGGCGTGACCGGGCATATAAATAGGATCGGTTTGATTGTCCAGCGGCCAGACGAATTTTCTTTGATTATTTGTCAAAAAAATTTCAGAGTCCGCGGAAAATCCAATAAAATCAAAGCTCAAGAATTCCGGAGGCAATACGCACCGCCTGGCCTCCAATGCGCGCGTTGGCGATCTGCCCGCTGTCGACATCGAGATGAAGATGAATCAGCGATGGCCGTCCCATCTCTATGCCCTGTTCGATGATGAAAGGATGATGTCCATCCGGCAGGGCATCGAACTGATTGATGGCGCCGGACATTGCCGCAACCGCGGAACCCGTCGCTGGATCCTCGACGATCCCCATGCCGACCGGAAAGACGCGCGCGTGAAACTTCGCTACGTGATTGACGCCACCACGACAATAGATGAAGGCGGAGGCAAGCGCGCCCTCGACGAAAGGAACCGTCTTTTCCCAAAGTTGCGCGTCGAATTCCAGTCGCTCCGACGCCCCGACATCGTGCACCGGCACGAGAAGGAATGGTACGCCGGCGCTCCAGATGGACGGAACGTGGTTCTCGAAACCTATCTCGGTGACCTTCAGGCTGAGCGCATTGGCGATGTCCGCCCTGTCGAGCGGCAGAAGGATCTGCTGCGATTTTCTCGGCAGATCGAACTCGGCAAAGCCCGCCTTGTTCTGTCGCAGCTTGATGGCGCAGCGCACCGGCCCGATGCGCTCGTCCAGCACGCAGACGAGATCGAGATCTCCGCCATGGCTGGCATGGGCTCGCTCCGCCAGCGCGATCGCAGTACCAACCGTCGGATGCCCGGCAAAAGGCAATTCGCAGCTGGGCGTGAATATCCGCAGGTTCGCCGTGTGAGCGGGATTTTGAGGCGGCAATACGAACACCGTTTCGGAGAGGTTCAGTTCCCTGGCGATCGACTGCATCGCCTCGTCGCTTAGGTCATCGGCGTCGAAGATGATCCCCAATGGATTGCCCGCCAGCTTGCTGTCGGTGAACACATCATAGACACTGTAGCTGCGCGCCAATCCCGCCTCCATCATGCTTCCAGACTAATTATTCATACCGGCAAGCAAATACAGCGCAAGCCTATAGCGCCCGCGCGTCATATGTGACGCACAAAGATCGCTGCAGCGCTTCAAAGCTGCCGCATGATTTTATTCCCGATTTAGGGAATTATGCAGTAGTCCGTTTCCCGCCGCCGAAGAACCAGGCAAGAATGGGCAGCATCGAAATGTTGTAACGATGCGCCGCGGGGTCGGATGATCGAATGGCGACCACGCCATCGACTTCGTCCTCTTCGGAAACAAGCATATGCGCCTCGATCCGCCGCAGCATATCCTCGGCCGTCCAGGGAAAGCGGAAAACGCGAAAAAGCGTGACCGACCGATTGACATGCGTGGCATAGTATCCGGACTCCGGAAGCGCATCACTCAGGTCGAGGCCGGTCTCCTCCAGAACCTCGCGGCGCATATTGCCCTCGACATCGCAGCGTCCGTCGACAATATCGTTCTCGTCCATGGAGCCGGCGGCGCAATAGACCTGGCCGGGATTGGCCGTGTGCGGCGCCATTCTGATTGCGATGAGGGCTCCGTCCGACGATACCGCGACGGCGAAGGCAAAGAGGTGGTAGCCTCCCGGCTGCCTCTGCTTTCGCCACCAGAGAAACGTCGAGAAGGGTGTCACATAGGCTTCCCCCTTGATCGCACCGTCGGCGATCGACAGCCGATGCTGAAAGACCATCCGGCCGTCATAAAGCGATGGATTGGCCGCGATTTCCCTTGCCCAGTTCGCCTGCGCCTCCCCCCGCTCACGCAGATGGAAGGGATGCTCGCCGGCAAGCACGGCGAGATCGATGCTGGAGACGGGAAATACGCTGCCTTCCGGCGGCCAGCCGGCCATGTCGTTCTGTTCTGAAACGGTCATATCAAATCCAATGTCATGACGACGGGGCAATGGTCGGATGCTTTCGGCCTGTCCCAGCCGATGCGCGGATAGCGCTCTACCTCCAGCCCCGGAGGAAATATAGTGCGGAAGGGCTGACCCGAACGGACGATGTCCGGCACACCTGTTGCATTGGCGCGCGCCAGAGCCGGTGACAGCCAGATGTAGTCGAGCTGGCAGAGCCGCTGCTCCTGCGGTCCGCGCGCATGATAGAGCGTCCAGCGGTCGAATTCTTCACGGCGGCGCGCGATATTTTCAGCAAAGCCGTCGTGACTGAAAACATCGAGCGCGCTCTCCTTTTCTTCGACACGCGGCTCGAAGCGGTAGCCGGTGCGGCGCGTTCCGATGACGTCGATCCATTCCTGATAGTCATTCATGTCACCGCAGATGGCGAAATTCTTCGTCGCCGTATGGCCGGCACCGAACCGGTCCTCGATGATGCGGCGAACCGCCAAGGTCTCGGCTCGGCGGATCGGCATGGTCGCGTAACGCCCATCCATGCCTTCGCGCGCCGGCGCCATCGATTTCAGGTGTACCACATAGAGAGAAAACGGAATGCCACCGATATGGAAATGCAGCTCCAGGCAATCCCGCTTGAAGACCTTGTCTTCCGCATGAAGGCCGAGTTCAGCAAGCTCATCGTTGAAGAGGCCGAAATCGCCGTATGTCACCATGGCATGACTTTTGATGTCGTTGAGCACGATCGGCTGGCCGTCACGGGTTTGCTCGCGCATCATCACGGCGACATCGATGCCGCGGCTGTCATTGCCCTCGATAAGGAATTTCTGGCGGTAGCCGTTGCCGACCATGCGGTAAAGATAGCCATATTCGAATGCCTGCAGCGCAGCCATGTTGTCGACTTCCTGCAGGCAGATGATGTCGGCATCCGCGTCCGCAATCGCCAGCGCCGTCATCTGCCTGGTGTCGTCGGTCGCGGCGACCACGCGCGCCGCCTCCAGCTGCTGATAAACCTCTTCGCTGCGAACATCGAAGAGCTGCAGCACACGATCCTGGCGCAGCTGGTTGCGAAAACCGGTATAATCGAAACGTGTCAGAAGGTTTTCGACATTGAATGTCGCGAGGCGCAGGGACATGAAGCATTCCAGTTTACGAGAATATGAGCCGGCTTATCATACTCGCATCAGCCGGTCTTGGCTGTGACAGTCGATTTGAATTTGCCCATCAGATAAGGACCGGACAGAAGGGGGGCGTATTTCGGCTCCTCACCCGGCGTCAGGCATGAAGGCAGGCAGGCGATTTCGGCAAACCAGTTCGGCTGATGGAAAAAGGCCAGGGATTGCCGCCGCTGCATGCCACCCTCTTCCGGCGGCGGATTGACGACGCGGTGCACGGTCGAAACCCAGCGATCGTTTGTCCAGAGCGCCATCAGGTCGCCGATATTGATGACGAAAGCGCCCTCGACCGGCGGCACCGGCATCCAGTTGCCGTCGGGGGCAATGATCTCAAGCCCTTTGGAACCGGGCTGCGGCAGGAGGATCGTCAGGCTGCCGTAGTCGGTATGTGCGCCGGCGCGAAGCTGGTCCGGCTGCGGCGATACATGCTGCTCGGGATAGTTCAGCGCTCTCAGCGCGCTGATCGGCGCATCCACATAGGGATCGAAGAAGCGCTCGTCGAGGCCGAGGGCGGTTGCGAACACGCGCATGATGCGCGCCGCCAGATCCTCCATCGCCCGATAATAAGCCTTCCAGGCTTCCGCGAAACCTTCTGGTCCTTCCGGCCAGATGGTCGCGGCATAGCAGAAGCCTAGTGCTTCCGGGTCGGTCATGCCAGCTGGAACGGAAAGCGGGCCGCCGTTGAAACTTTCCTTCAGATCCGGCGGCGTGTCGACATTGCGCGATTTTGCGAGCGCTTCAGTCCCCGGCCCGAGATAGCCGTAGGGATAGCCGGGATAGAGCGTCTTGGCGCGCTGCTTCACCTCGGGCGGCAAATCGAAGAAGGACTGCGTCTTCTTCCAAACCTCGGCGATAACAGCATCGGCGACGCCGTGGTTGGCAATCGCCAGGAAGCCGGTCGAGCGGCATATCAGATCCACCTCCGCGCCGATCCGCCTTTTCTCGTGATGATCGGCCGCTTCGAAGGCGCCGAGATCGAAAATCGGAAAACTGTGATCGGGCATATGCGCGACTCCCATTCGTGACGCCGAGCAAATCAAGCATAGGAGGCGACGGCGAACAACCACCTTGTCGCTACCCGATCAAAGCCGCCAAGCGGAGCGAATGGCAACCGGGTAGACGTCACCCACAGCGACAGCCTCGCGGCTATAGGCGCGCAGCACTTGCCCATCCGGCATCGAGAGCCTTATCGCATAGCGCTCGCCCTCATAGAGAACGGAATCGACGTGGCAGGAAATACCCTCCGCATCGGCGACCACGTCTTCGGGCCGTACGAGGATATCCGCCTGTGCAGACCCGCCTGCCCGATTATCCCATATATCTCCGAAGGACGGCCAGTCGATGCGGCGCGGCCCGCAATCTGGAAAAGCGAGCGACAGGATGGCACCCTGCCCGACAAGGCTGCCCACCATTTTACCTTCGGGGCATGCATAGATCTTGGCCGGCGGTGCAACCTGCAGCAGCCGCCCCTCGGACATGACGGCAACGTCGGTCGCGAGCGCCATCGCTTCGCTCTGGTCATGCGTGACATAGACCATCGTGGCGCCCGAGCGCTGATGGAATTCGCGAAACGTCTCCTCCATCTCCTTCTTCAGGTGACGGTCGAGATTGGCGAGCGGCTCATCGAGCAGCACGACATCGGGCGATGTCACCAGGCAGCGGGCGAGCGCCACGCGCTGCCGCTGGCCGCCGGAAAGATCCGCTGGCCTGCGTTCCGCATAATCGCCAAGCCGCACGGTCGCGAGCGCCTCGCGCACCTTCTCGCGGTAGCGCTCGCCGGAAATGCCGCGCACCTTCAGCGGATAACCGACGTTGTCGGCGACATTCATATGCGGCCAGAGCGCATAGGACTGAAACACCATCGCCATGTTGCGCCGCTCCGGCGGCAGCATATTCGCTGCATCCGCAAGCAGCCGTTCGCCGAGAAGGATGGAGCCATCCGTCGGCTGCTCGAAGCCGGCTATCATTCGAAGAACGGTCGTCTTCCCACAGCCGGAGGGGCCAAGCAGCGCCAGGAAGCCGCCTTCACGAACGTCAAGCGACAAGGCATTGACAGCGGCGCGCCCGCCTGTACCGAAATCCTTACCGATATGATTGAGGATCAGCTTCGCCAAGGCACGACTCCCTTCGGCAGACGCTTGGCCATGATTTCCAGAAGCACCATCATGATGACGACCATGGCGATGACGATGACCGACATGGCCGAGGCAAGGTCGGCGCTGCCGCCATCGTCGAAATTGTAGATGACGACGCCGAGCGTCTGCGTACCCGCCGACCAGAGCAGCGCCGAAACGGTCAGCTCGTTGCAGGCGATGAGGAAAACGAGGATTACCGATGCTCCCGCCGCCGGCGCGATCAGCGGCACGATGATATCGGCAAGACGGCGGAAGAAGCCGGCCCCTGAAAGACGCGCCGCCTCTTCCAGCGCCGGATCAAGTTGCAGGAAGGCGCTCATGACCGGCTTCAGGCTGACCGCGAAATAGGCGGAGAAATAAGCGAGCAGGATGATCCAGATCGTCCCGTAGAGCGTGACATTGAGGATCGGCAATGGTGCTGCAAACACCAGAATGAAGCAGACGGCGATGATGATGCCCGGCAGCGCATAGGGGATCTCGATCATGCCGCCGACGATGCGGCTCAGCATGTCCTTGCGCCGCGTCAGCGCATAGGCGGCAAGCACTGTCACCAGCAGGAGACCGAATGCCGTCATGCCGGCAAGAAACAACGAATTGGAAAAGGCGGTGCGCGTTATGCTCTGCCGAAACAGGATTTCCGTGAAGGCATTGAGCGATGCCGTCTTGAAGGTAAGCGGCACGCCATAGGCCGGCACCAGCGCACCGGCAACCAGTGCCAGGAAGGGAGCAACGAGCATGACGAACAGGATAGTGCAAAGTACCGGCAAGGCCAGATAGCGCCAGCGGCCGAGCGAAAAAGCAGCCGTGGCTCCGGAAATGCCGATGACGCGATAGTCACGCCCCTTCAAGGCCCTGCCCTGTACGGCGAGCCCGACAACGGCAATGACGGCGATCATCGTCGACAGCACCGCGATATCGCCGAAGGTGCGCGGCCCGAAACTGGAGAACTTGGTGAAGATCAGCGTCGACAGCGTATAGATCGAGGCGGGAATGCCGAGGATCGCCGGAATGCCGAAATTGCCGATCGAGGAGACGAAGGCGATCGCTGCACCCGCAATGACACCGGGCAGAGACAAGGGCAGGATGATATCGCGGAAGACACGGAAGCCCGACGCCCCGGAAAGCCTGGCTGCCTCAACCCCATCGCGCGGCAGCGCCATCAAACCGGCACGCAAGGCGAGATAGACGAGCGGCGCATGCTGAACGCCGTAAAGCAACGCGATACCACCTATAGAATAGAGCGGCTGCGGTGAGCCAAGCGGCGGCGCGATGTGCAGCGCTTTCAGCAACGGGCTCGACGGCCCGGACATCTGCACCCAGGCAAGCGCCGTCACCTGCGGCGGGATCATCATCGGCAGCACGAAGAGGAAGCCGATGAGGCTCCTTCCCGGCAGATCCGTCAATGTCAGCAAAAATGCGAAGAGGCAGCCGAGCACGACGGAAACGATGGTGCCGAGGACGGCCGTTTCGATCGTGTACCAGGCCGAGCGCCAGAGCGAGGGATCGGTGATCAGCTCATAGGTGCCGCCTCTCAGCAGCGCTTCGATGCCGGCAAGCGCCAGCCGCGCCAGCGGCAGAACGCTGAGCAAGAGCACGACGGCAACAACAAAAGGAAACAGCCAGGCCGGCTGGCTGTTTCCTCGACGCACATATGAGTACATTCCAAATCCGGGTCGAATTACTTCGACTTGAAGTAGGTGGAGAAGGTCTTGAGGTCCTGATCGGTGTTCTTGAGAGCATCGGCTGCATTCAACGGCAAAATCTTGATGCTGTCACGTGCCGGGAAGCCTTCCGGCAGCGGCGTGCCGTTGCGGGCCGGGATATAGCCGAGCTTCAGGAAGCCTTCCTGGCCTTTTTCGGAAAGAGCGTAATCGACGAACTTCTTGGCGGCATCGGCATGCTGCGTGCCGGCGAGAATGCCGACCGGCTCGGTAACGGCCGAAACGCCTTCCTTCGGGAAGACGAATTCCAGCGGAGCGCCCTTGGCCTTTTCGCGGATCGGCATGTAGTCGACGATCATGCCATAGGCCTTCTCACCCGAAGCGACGGACTTGAGGACTGCGCCGTTGCCGCCGGACGCGATCGCACCGTTTTCGGCAAGGTTCTTGTAGTAGTTCCAGCCGAGGCTGCCGACGCCTGCAAGCGTCTGAGCGTGGATGAGAGCGGCACCCGAGGCAAGCGGGCTCGGCATGGCGACCAAACCTTTGGCGTCTGGCTTCACCAGATCCTGCCAGCTCACCGGCTTCATCGCCGCGGCGGTGTTGTAGACGATGCCGGTCGTGATCAGCTTGGTGGAATAGTAGTAGCCGCCGGCGTCATAAAGCGACGGATCGTAATTTGCGGCTTCCGGCGACTTGTAGGCGAGCAGCTTGCCGGCTTCCTTCAGGCGCTCCAGCGTCACCGTATCGGCAATCAGCAGAACATCGGCGACGGGAGCCCCGGCCTGCATTTCAGCCTGCAACTTGGCAATGATCTGCGGCGTGCCGTCGCGAACCCAATCGACCTTGATGCCGGGATTGGCGGCCATGAAGCCGTCGACGGTCGCCTGCGCATCGGCGTTCGGCTGGCTGGTATAGAGGACGAGATCGGATGCATTGGCGCTGCCGCAGAAAAGAGCGATGGCCAGAAGGCCGGCAAAGGCGGAAATAAAGGTCTTCATGAAACGTCCTCGGCTGAGTTGCAGGAAGGTTGTCTAGACGCACGGCTTAACATGATTGTGACAGTTGAATTTGAGCAGATTGCCGTTCGTATGATGATTGAACCTTGACCGCCGCCTTCCCGCGCTATTTCCTGACGCACGTATTTCAGACGGAATCGAGGAGGGACAGATCTATGGAATATCGCCTGCTTGGCCGCTCCGGCCTCAAAGTTTCCACCATCACCATGGGCACCATGACCTTCGGCGGAGTGGGCTGGGCAAAAACCGTCGGCGATCTCGGCGTCAAGGAAGCAAAGAAGCTCGTCGACATGTGCGTGGATGCCGGCGTCAACCTGCTCGATACCGCCGATGTCTATTCACAGGGCGCGTCGGAAGAAATCCTCGGCGAAATCATCGGCGGCCCGCGCAAGAACGGCGTGCTCATCGCCACCAAGGCCCGCTTCCCGATGGGGCCTGGCGTGAACGATGTCGGCTTGTCGCGCCAGCACCTCATTCAGGCGTGCGAGGCAAGCCTCAAGCGCATGAAGACAGACGTGATCGATCTCTATCAGCTGCATCAATGGGACGGGCAAACGCCGCTGGAAGAAACGATGGAAGCGCTCGACACCCTGGTTCGCCAGGGCAAGGTCCGCTATATCGGCTGCTCGAATTTTTCCGGCTGGCACATCATGAAGGCGCTCGGCGTCAGCGAGCGCGATAGACGCGAACGCTTCGTCAGCCAGCAGATCCATTACACGCTGGAAGCCCGCGACGCGGAAAACGAGCTGATACCTGTTAGTATCGATCAGGGCCTCGGCATTCTCGTCTGGAGCCCGATTGCCGGTGGCCTTCTTTCGGGCAAGCATCGCCGCAATCAGGCGACGCCGGAAGGCACGCGCCAGTTCGCCGGCTGGACGGAACCGCCGATCCGCGATGAAAACCGCCTGTGGAATATCGTCGATACGCTGGTGGAAATTGCCGAGGGTCGCGGCGTTTCGGCGGCTCAGGTGGCGCTTGCTTGGCTCATCGGCCGCAAGGGTGTGACCTCCGTCATCGTCGGCGGTCGCAACAAGGCGCAGTTCAAGGACAATCTCGCCAGTGCCGAATTGAAACTGACCGACGAGGAGCGCAAGCGGCTCGACGACGTCAGCCTGCAGCCGCTGATATATCCCTATTGGCATCAGCGCAATACGGCCAGTGATCGGCTGAGCGAGGCCGATCTCGCGCTGATCGGCCCGCATCTGGCGAAGTAAGGAAACAGCGTGGCGGCTTAGGCCGCCATCGCCCCGATCTCGCCGGCAATCAGCTTTCCGAGCCGCGAAATGCCTTCTTCGATCATCTCGTCGTTGGCGCAGGAGAAGCTGACGCGGAAAGTGTTCGCGCCGGTACCGTCAGCGAAGAAGGCCTGACCTGGCACGAAGGCGACCTTCGCCGTTTCCAGCGACCGTGCCAGCAGCTTGGCGCCATCCATGCCCTTCGGCAGGGTGATCCAGACGAACATGCCGCCTTGCGGCTTTGTCCAGCTCGTACCGTCAGGCATGTATTTGGCAAGCGCCGACAGCATGCAGTCGCGGCGGTGGCTGTAGGTTTTGCAGACCTTGGCGACCTGCGCTTCGAAGCCGCGCTCGGCGACCTGATGGATCGCGATCTGGTTGATGGTCGAGGAGTGAAGGTCGGCCGCCTGCTTCATCAGAACGAGCTTGCGGATGACGGGCGCATTGGCGACGACGAAGCCGACGCGCAGGCCAGGCGCCAGCGTCTTTGAGAAGCTGCCGCAATAGATGGTTCGCGTATCATTGATGCTGCCCTTGCGTGCGATTTCCAGCGCCAGGATCGGCGCCACCGGCTCGCCGTCGTAACGCAGCGATTGATAGGCGGCGTCTTCGATGATGGCGATATCCAGTTCCTCGGCAAGATCGAGTAGCTTTTCGCGACCTGCCAGATCCACCGTCTCGCCCGTAGGGTTGGCGAAATCGGCCGAGAGATAGGCGAATTTCACCCTGCCGCCCGCCTGCGAAGCGGCGGCGCGATAGGAATCCGGCGTGCGGTTGCCGTTCGGCGTCAGCTGGTCGTAGGTCGGCTCATAGGCGTTGAAAGCCTGCAGCGCGCCGAGATAGGTCGGCGCTGTCACAAGCGCCGTATCTTTCGGCGACAGGAAAAGCTTGCCGAGATAATCAAGCCCCTGCTGCGAACCGGAAACGATGAAGACGTTTTCAAGCTCGCAGGGAATGCCGAGTGCGCCCATCTGGCCGACAAGCCACTCGCGCAGCGGCTTGTAGCCCTCGCTGACCGAATATTGGAGCGCTGCATTGACCGTCGGACCGGAAAAGATATCGGCATAGGCCTGCTTGAACTCCGCATCCGGAAACAGAGCGGGGTCGGGAATGCCGCCGGCAAACGAGATGATATCAGGCCGTTCCAGCAGTTTCAGCAACTCGCGGATTTCGGAGGCGCGCATACGGCTTGAGCGTGTCGCAAAGATATTTTCCCAATTCAGCATGGGGCTTCCTCGTAATTTTTGATCTTTCCGACACAAGATCACGCAACAAAATATAAGTCAATAATGCTGACCTATTTTGTTTGTGATGGTGACAAGCAGTTGCTGAAAATGGTCGATTTGCGGTTGGCTACCGTTGTGCTGAGGCCACCAAAGGACCTACACATTCATCTATCTGGGTGCTATTCTTACACTATATCCATCGATCGGAAGAGCGTAAGAATGGCCACTGCGACCCTCTCCTCAAAATTTCAGATATCGATCCCGAAGGAAGTTCGCGACCAGCAGCATTGGAGCGCGGGTCAGGAGTTCGTTTTCATTCCCAAAGGAAAGGGCGTGTTACTCATTCCCGTACCCGAACTCGCCGATCTCAAAGGCATGGCGAAGGGCGCCAATCCCAGCAATTATCGTGAGCGGAAAGACCGGTTCTGATGCGCGTCGTTGACAGCTCGGCATGGATCGAGTGGCTGACCCAAGGTCCGGCCGCAGATCGGCTTCAGGGCGAAATGCCCGCGCGGACCGAATGTATCGTCCCCACCATCGTCCAGCTCGAACTCGCCAAATGGCTGGAACGCGAGCGCGATGAGGACGCAGTCGATTCCTTCTTCGCCTATACCGCCACCTGTATCATCGCTCCCCTCGATACCGCCCTCGCCCGTCGCTCCGCCGAAGTCTCGGCGAAACACAAACTCGCGCTGGCCGATGCGATCATCTATGCCACCGCCGAACAGCACGATGCCGACGTTTTGACGCTGGATGCTCATTTCAAGGGCCTAGAACGCGTGGTCTATTTTGGCAAAGCACAATAGATATTTGCCGTTTTCCGCTAAACGCGGCACATCTCGAAAAGGCGCCGGCCAGCATGAGCACCGACCCGACATCGTCCTTCTATACCCACAATGCAGCCGTTTATGCAGCGCGCGAACGCAAGCTGCCAAGACAGCGGCTGGACGCCTTCCTGGATGTCTTGTCCGCCGACGCGGCCATTCTCGAACTGGGTTGCGGCGGCGGCCAGGATGCCGCCTACATGCTGTCGCGCGGCTTCGACGTCACGCCCACGGACGGTTCCGCGGAACTCGCCAAGGAAGCCGAAGAGCGCATCGGCAGATCCGTCCGAATCATGCGCTTTGAAACCTTGGATGATACCGGGGCTTTCGACGGAGTATGGGCGGAAGCAAGCCTTCTGCACGCTCCGCGCTCGACGTTACCGGCTATCTTCGATCGCATTCTGCACGCCCTGAAAACGAACGGCATCTTCCACGCCAGCTTCAAGGCGGGAGAGGCAGAAGGGCACGACAAGTTCGGACGCTATTACAATTATCCTTCCGCCGCATGGCTCGAGGCCATACCGAGCGCCGGAGGATGGAAGAACATCGGCGTGACCGAAGCCGTTGGCGGCGGCTTCGACGGCGAGCCGACAAGATGGCTTCACGTCAAAGCCCGTAAATAGAAAGGCCGGAGCTTTCGCCCCGGCCTTCCGTTCCGACAATGCGGAAAGCTTAGTTGACCGACTTGTCGACCAGCTTGTTCTTGCCGATCCAGGGCATCATGCCGCGCAGCTTGGCGCCGACTTCTTCGATCTGGTGGCTGTCATTGTTGCGGCGGATGCCCTTGAAGCGGGCAGCGCCCGAACGGTATTCCTGCATCCACTCGGAGGTGAATTTGCCGGTCTGGATGTCCTTCAGGACGCGCTTCATCTCAGCCTTGGTTTCTTCGGTGATGATGCGCGGACCCGTGACATATTCGCCCCACTCGGCCGTGTTCGAGATCGAGTAGTTCATGTTGGCGATGCCGCCTTCATAGATCAGGTCGACGATCAGCTTCACTTCGTGCAGGCACTCGAAATAGGCCATTTCCGGGGCGTAGCCAGCTTCGACCAGCGTTTCGAAGCCGGCGCGGATGAGTTCGACGAGACCGCCGCAGAGAACGACCTGTTCGCCGAAGAGGTCGGTTTCGCACTCTTCGCGGAAGTTGGTTTCGATGATGCCCGAACGGCCGCCGCCGACGCCGCAAGCGTAGGAGAGAGCGAGTTCAAGCGCATTGCCGGAAGCGTTCTGATGAACGGCAACGAGGCAGGGAACGCCGCCGCCCTTCTGGTATTCGCCGCGAACCGTATGGCCCGGACCCTTCGGAGCGATCATGACGACGTCGACCGAAGCCTTCGGCTCGATGAGGCCGAAGTGAACGTTGAGACCGTGTGCGAAGGCAATCGCAGCGCCGTCACGGATGTTCGGAGCGATGTCGGCCTTGTAGATGTCGGCCTGGAGTTCGTCCGGGGTCGCCATCATCATCAGGTCGGCCCAGGCGGCAGCTTCGGCAACGGTCATGACCTTAAAGCCGTCGGCTTCGGCCTTCTTGATCGTGGGCGAACCGGCCTTGAGCGCGATCACGAGGTTCTGTGCGCCGCTGTCCTTCAGGTTCAGCGCGTGAGCGCGGCCCTGGGAGCCGTAGCCGATGACGGCGACCTTCTTCGACTTGATGAGGTTGAGATCGGCATCACGATCGTAATAGACGCGCATTGTTTGTCCTTCCCTTTGCTTGTCTGGGTGCAGATTTCGAATTGTCAGACGGTCGCTGCCGCTTCCGCCAATACCTTTTCCGTGCCGTAAAGCCGGAGGAAGGCGCTGACCGCCTTTTCCGCCTGACGGCTCGTATCTTTCAAACCGGGCTCGCCGAGCAGCATGCGGACATGCAGATCGGAGACGATGAGCCCGTAAAGCGTGTGATATGCCTCGTCGGCATCGGTGAAGCGCAGCAGTCCTGCCCGCTTGCCGGCATCGATCAGACCGCTGGCGCGGCGGTCGATCTGCCTGCGGCCGCGCTCCAGCAGGAGCTTGCCGAGCTTGGAGCCGTCGCGGTTCGACTGGCCGATCGCCAGGCGGTTCAAAGCGAGCGATACGTCGCCCGCCAGAACCTCCAGCAGGTCGCGCGCGAAAATGACGAGGTGGTCATGCAGGCTTGCCGCGTTGAGCCGCTCGCCATTGCGCTCGAAGGTGCGAACCTTGCTTGCCTGATACGTGATCATCGCCGAGAGCAGGCCATCACGATCGCCGAACCATTTATAAAGACTTTCCTTGGAGCAATTGGCGGCGCGCGCGACGCCCGAGGTCGTCAGCGCCTTTTCGCCGCCATCGACGAGCAGACGCAGCGCCTGTTCCAGAACCGCGTTCTGGCGCGGCGAAAACTCGCTCGTCTGTCCTGCTTCGCTCAGCACGGTGGTTACTCCCAAATGCGTACCGTACGGTACGGTTCGTGGTGCTTTATGCAGGACCACAAAGTGGCCGTCAAGCGGAATTCGTTGCTGCGGTGCGTTAAAAGAGAGTGCTTGTCACGCTGCGAAACGATGGCAGCTGCCACGCGCCGGTCAGTTGATCGAGAAAGCTCGACACAAATGATTGGTGGGAAACAACATCATCTACTCGGCGGCGACCGCGTTGTTGCGCATCGCCTCCACATCCTTCAGCGGCGGCAGGCCGTAGAGGCGGCTGTATTCCCTACTGAATTGCGAGGGACTTTGATAGCCGACGCGATGGCCTGCCGACCCCACGTCAAGCTGTTCGACGATCATCAGCCGCCGTGCCTCATGCAGCCGAAGCTGCTTTTGATACTGCATCGGCGAGAGGGCCGTAACAGTCTTGAAATGGTGATGCAGCGAGGAAACGCTCATGCCGACGCGCTCGGCGAGCTCTTCGATGCGCAGCGGCTGCGTATAGTTGCTGCGGAGCCAGGCGACGGCACGCGCCACACGGTTGCTCTGGCTTTCCGCCATGGCGATCTGCAGGAGCCGAGGACCATTAGGACCAGTCAGCAGGCGGTAGAGGATTTCCTGCTCGATCAAAGGCGCCATAGCCGGAATATCTTCCGGCCGATCGAGCAATCGGAGCAGCCGCAGCGAGGCATCCAGCAGTTCCGGTGAGGCCGCATTGACCGCAATTCCACGCACAGGCTCGGCGGTTAGTGCCTGACGTGGAATGCTGACGCGCGACAGGAGCTCCTTCAACCGTTCGCTGTCGAGTGCCATGCCGAAACAAAGATAAGGCGTATCGCTGCCGACATTGGTGACCTGCGTCGATACCGGAAGGTCGAGCGCGGTTAAAATATACTCGCCGACACCGTAATTGTAGGTCTCGGCACCGATTGTCAGGTTCTTGCGCCCCTGAACCACAATTGCAAAACAGGGCCGATAAGCCCCATGCTGCCACACGGTCGCAGCCGACTGCCGATAGAGATTAAGATTGTCTATCGGCGTGCGGTGCTCGCCGTCGCTCGGAGCGAAACGTGCAACGATCGATGCGAGTTCCTGATTGGGATTGAAAGGCAGTGTCATGCGCAACCAAATGTTTTCGAGCAGATATCGATGCCTATCTAGGTAACACCGTTCGATCGCGAAAGACCTGCCACGCATTTAGATTCGCAGGATCGTACATAAAGCTTGCAGGATCGCTCTAACGCTGCGGCCCGGCCCTGATGCATGGTGGGCCATCCAAATTCTACTCCCAACCCCTCCGAAAAGATAAGGAAATCTCCCATGCCTATCGCAAAGGGTTATGCCGCTACCGACGCGTCCAAGCCGCTCACGCCGTTCACTTTCGAGCGCCGCGACCCGAATGACGACGATGTCGCCATCTCCGTCAAATATTGCGGTGTATGCCATTCCGATATCCACCAGGCCCGCAACGAATGGGGCTTCTCGAAGTACCCGATGGTTCCCGGCCATGAAGTCGCCGGCATCGTGACCGCCGTCGGCTCCAAGGTCACGAAATTCAAGGTCGGCGACCGCGTCGGCGTCGGCTGCTTCGTCGATTCCTGCACGACCTGCGCCACGCGCGACCTGGACTACGAGCACTACATGCCGGGCCTGGTCCAGACCTATAACGACGTCGAAGCCGACGGCAAGACACCGACCTTCGGCGGCTATTCCGACTCGATCGTCGTCAAGGAAGGCTATGTCCTCTCCTTCCCCGACAATATTCCGCTCGACGCCGGTGCGCCGCTGCTTTGCGCCGGCATCACGCTCTATTCTCCGCTGCGCCACTGGAAGGCTGGCCCCGGCAAGAAGGTCGCGATCGTCGGCATGGGCGGCCTCGGCCATATGGGCGTCAAGCTGGCCCATGCCATGGGCGCCGATGTCACGGTTCTCAGCCAGACGCTGTCGAAGAAGGAAGACGGCTTCAAGCTGGGCGCGAACGACTACTATGCCACCAGCGATGCCGAGACCTTCACCAAGCTCGCCGGCACTTTCGACCTGATCATCAATACGGTCGGCACGGCGATCGACTGGAACGCCTATCTCAACCTGCTGAAGTATGACGGCAGCATGGTGCTGGTCGGCGTTCCCGAACATGCGGTTCCGGTTCATGCCTTCTCGCTGATCCCCGGCCGGCGCAGCCTTTCCGGCTCCATGATCGGCTCGATCAAGGAAACCCAAGAAATGCTCGACTTCTGCGGCGAGCACAACATCGTCGCCGAGATCGAGAAGATCAACATCCAGGAAATCAACGAAGCCTACGAGCGCGTGCTGAAGAGCGACGTCCGCTACCGCTTCGTCATCGATATCGCCTCGCTGGCATAAGCCCCAAAAGGGCGGCGTCCGCAATCGGACGCCGCCCTTCCCTATTCCTCGCGCATGCTTTCCCTTTGCGTGATCAGCCGGGCGCTGTGCTGCCGGCTGAGATAGATCCACAGCCAGCTCCAGGCGACCGCGATGCGCCAGCGCACGCCGATCAGAAAGTAGATGTGGGCGAGCCCCCAGACCCACCAGGCGATCCATCCTTTAAGCTTGATCCAACCGAAATCGATGATCGCGGCACTTTTACCGATCGTCGCAAGGCTGCCCTGATGGCGATAATGGAACGGTCCGGGTACCGGCCTGCCTGCAAGCTTCGCCTTGATCGCCTTGGCGACATAAGCACCTTGCTGTTTGGCGGCCGGAGCGATCCCCGGCACCGGGCTGCCGTCTTCACGCAGGACCGACGCCGTATCGCCGATCACGAAGACGTCTCCCGTGCCTGGCGCCCTCAAATTCTTGTCGACGATAGCACGGCCGGCGCGATCTGCAGGAATGCCAAGCCATTTCGCCGCTGGCGATGCCTCGACGCCCGCCGCCCAGACGATGGTGCGGCATGGCACGAAAGCATCGCCGATCGTCACCCCTTCCGCCGTGCAGGACGTGACGGGTTCGCCGAAGCGGAGCTCGACGCCGAGCTTCTCCAGCTCCTTGCGTGCATAGTCCGAGAGATCTTCCGCGAAAGCAGCCAAAACCCGCGGACCGGCCTCCACGAGAATGATCTTCGCCTTGCGCGTATCGATATTGCGGAACTCCTTCGGCAAGGTCGTCCTCGCCAGTTCGGAGATGATGCCGGCAAGCTCCACGCCCGTCGGCCCTGCTCCGACGATGACGAAGGTCAGGAGTGCCTCGCGGACGGCCGGGTCCGTTTCCATCTCCGCCCGCTCGAAAGCCAGCAGGATGCGGCGGCGGATGGTCGTGGCGTCTTCAAGGGTCTTCAATCCCGGCGCCACCGGCTCCCATTCATCGTGGCCGAAATAGGCATGGGTGGCACCAGTTGCCAGCACCAGCGTATCGTAGCCGATCTTCTGCCCATCTTTCAGAAGGACCTCGCGCGCTTCGCCGTCGACACCGACGACCTCCGCAAGCAACGTCGTTACCTCCGGCCTGTCCCTGAAGAAGCTGCGGATCGGCCATGCAATCTCGGAAGTCGAGAGCAAGGTGGTCGCGACCTGATAGAGAAGCGGTTGAAACAGGTGATGATTGCGCTTGTCGATCATCGTAACGCGGACGGGCGCGCCTTTCAGATCGTTGACGAGCTGCACTCCGCCGAAACCGCCCCCGACAACGACAACGTGATGATCCTGCATGACAACACCTCATGGCTGGGTTCCGCGGAAGACGTAGGGTTGAGACGGGTAAGCGGCAACTATCTTTTATGCATGGCACCTCTGCATGTCCAAGATACAGCGAAGCGCCTATTGTGCATAACCGACCGGAACCGACGCACCGCTCTTCAGCTCCTCCATCGAAATGGATGCGGAGACGTCGAATAGTTCAACCCGGCGCACGAGCTGCTTGTAGATGACATCGTAATGTTCGACACGCGGCAACACGATCTTGAGGATGTAGTCATAATTCCCGGTAAGCCGATGCGCCTCCACGATCTCTGGAATGTCGCCGATGACCTTGCGGAAGGATTCGATCCATTCGTCGGCGTGATGCGCCGTTTTGATCAAGGCATAGACGGTGGTCGGCACTCCCATCTTTTCGCGGTCGAGCACGACGATGCGCCGGGCGATATGGCCGCTTTCCTCAAGGCGCTGGATGCGGCGCGAACAGGCCGAGACCGATAACGCGACGCGATCGGCAAGTTCGGTCACCGATGTGCCCGCATTGGCCTGCAAAATTTCGAGAATCTTTCGGTCGCGGTCATCAAGCATGTGCGGTAGCCCTTCATTATCACGCTGTTGTTTTGCACGAATTTGAAGTTTTGCGCAAATTGTTGCGGATGGGTGCGACGATCCCACAAAGTTTGCAAACACAAGGCGCGTGAATCGCAGCACTATCGCCTTACTTACAAACAGGAAGCGGAGAACAGCATTATGCGCACCATAGGTCTCATCGGCGGCATGAGTTTCGAAAGCTCGGCGGTTTATTATCGTCTGATCAATGAAATGGTCCGGGAGCGGCTCGGCCGCTTGTCCTCAGCCGAGCTGATTATGTACTCCGTCAATTTCGAAGAGATTGTCGCCCTGCAGAAAGCCGGCCGCTGGAACGATGCCGCCGATCGTCTCGCCGATGCTGCGGAACGCCTGCAGGCAGCCGGCGCCGAATGCGTGCTCATCTGCACCAACACCATGCATCTGATCGCTCCCGAGGTCGCCTCGCGCATTTCTGTGCCGCTCATTCACATCATCGACGAAACCGCGGCAGCGCTGAAGGCCGCAGGCCGTGTAAAGCCATTGCTGCTCGCGACGCGCTATACGATGGAACACGGCTTCTATGCCGAGCGCATGGCTGAGAACGGCGTCTCCGTCATGGTTCCCGGCCCCGAGGATCGCACCGTGACGCACGATATCATCTTCAACGAACTCTGCGCCGGCATCATCAAGGACGAGTCGCGCCGGAAGCTGAACGGCATCATCGAGCGCGCCAGGGCCGAAGGTGCCGACAGCGTCATCCTCGGCTGCACCGAGATCTGCCTCATCCTCGACCCGAATGCGCTGATCCTGCCCGGCTTCGATACGACGACGATCCACGCCGAAGCCGCCGTAGACTTTGCCCTTGCCGATGAAAAACCTCGCAGAAACTGCGCAGCCTGATCTCAATCAATTTACTTGACTGAGTCCAATAAATGATAGACACCGTCTTTTATATTTGAGGAGACGATGTCATGCCCCCTGCTGCCGGATTCGCAACCATCGATGCCGTCCGTGACTTCAATCGCTTCTATACGAATTTTCTCGGCGTCCTGAACAAGGCCTATCTCGACAGTCCCTACACGCTGACGGATGTGCGCGTGCTGTTCGAAGTCGGCTTCCGCGGCGGCGTCGCCGCCTCGGCGCTGACGCGCGATCTTCATCTCGATCCCGCTTATCTCAGCCGCATCGTCAAGCGCTTTCGCGAGGATGGATTGGTCGAGACGACACCGGACCCGAACGATGCGCGCAGCCAGGTCATAAAAGTCACCGACAAGGGACAGGCGCAATTCGAGGAGTTCGTCCGCCGCTCGCGCGCTCAGATCTCCGGCCACTTCGAAAAGCTTGCGATCGGCGAACCCGAACGCGTCGTCGCGGCCATGCGAACGATTCAGGACACGCTCGGCGCCGATGAAACCAGTGGGGTACCAGCCATCATCCGCAACCATCGGGCTGGAGACATCGGCTGGATCGTACAAAGTCAGGCACGCTTTTACACTGAGGAATTCGGCTGGGACGACCGCTTCGAGGGACTGGTGGCCGAAGTCGCCGGAAAATTCCTGTCCAATTTCAATCCGCAAAAGGACCGCTGCTGGATCGCCGAAAGGGGCGGCCTGAATGTCGGCTCCGCCATGATTGCCGATGGCGGCGACGGCATCGCCAAGCTCAGGCTGCTCTATGTCGACAAGACCGCGCGCGGCCTCGGCCTCGGCAAGCTG
Organism: Hyphomicrobiales bacterium; assembly: GCA_900468625.1. Taxonomy (GTDB): domain Bacteria; phylum Pseudomonadota; class Alphaproteobacteria; order Rhizobiales; family Rhizobiaceae; genus Rhizobium. Next base: position 110,453 of record UBUL01000015.1, on the reverse strand, counting down.
CTGGTCGACGAATGCGTCCGCTTCTCCCGCGACGCTGGCTACAGAACACTCTCGCTCTGGACCAATGACATTCTCGACACCGCACGCGCCATCTACATCAAGGCGGGCTTCAGGCTTGTGGCGGAGGAAAGGCATCGCATGTTCGGCCCGGAATTGAACGGCCAGACCTGGGAACTCGATCTCTGAGTTCAGCTGGCTGATTGCGTGCATGGACACGCTTTAGCTTCAGCACTATCATCGATGCATCCTAAATTTGCATATCGAAGATATTGGCCATGACCGCACGCAGCGAAATCCGGATCGAACCTATATCAGCCGGTCACATCGAAGGTTTTCACAAGGCGCTCGATACAGTGGCTCGCGAACGGGAATATCTGTCGCTGCTCGAAGCCTTCCCGCTGGAAGAAACGCGTGCCTTCGTCTTTGGTATGATCAAGGGCGGCAATCCGCAATTCGTTGCCCTTGCCGATGGAAAGGTGGTCGGCTGGTGCGACATCAGCCGTCACGCCTTTCCATCTCATGCCCACACTGGGAGGCTCGGCATGGGCATCATTCCAGCCTATCGTGGCCAGGGAGTGGGACGTCGATTGATAGACGCGACGTTGCGGGCCTCGCGCGATGTGGGAATAGAACGCGTCGAACTCAGCGTCCATGCCGACAACAGCAGAGCCATAGCGCTCTATGAGAAAGTCGGCTTTGTCCGCGAAGGACTGGCGCGCAAGTCCTTCCACATAGATGGACGCTACAAGGACGCGATCCACATGGCCTTTTTCCACGAATAACGGACCCGGCCGAAGCCACCATTCGCGCAATATTTTGCTGCGACGCAAAAATTCGCTTGATTTGGAAACGATCATTTCCTAAAAGAGTGACATGACGACAGATACTCTCGACACCGCACCGAAGCTTCGTGGACGTCCACGCGAATTCGACATGGATTCCGCGCTGGACGAAGCGCTGCGAGTCTTTTCCGAGCGTGGCTACTATGCGGCCTCGATCAGCGAATTGACGGAAGCCATGGGTCTGACCGCAGGCAGCGTCTACAAGGCGTTCGGCGACAAGCGCGGCGTATTCCTTGCTGCTTTCAGCCGATATCGCCAAGTCCGCCAACAGCTCATCGATGAGACGCTTGCGGAAGCTCCGAGTGGCTATGAAAAACTTCGTGCCTTGGTGATGTTCTTCGCGGAGGCCTCGTGCGGTGAGATCGGCCGCCGCGGTTGTCTCGTGGTCGGAAGCGCGACGGAGCTTGCCCTTTTCGACGAAGAGGTTGCCGGTCGTGTCGGCGTCGCCTTCGATTTCGACGAAAGGCGCATCCTCAATCTGATCCGTCTCGGTCAAGAGGATGGCTCCGTGCCGAAAAATGTCGATCCGGAAAGTACCGCCTGCACCCTGCTGGCCCTGACGAAGGGCATGCGCGTGATCGGCAAGACCGGCCGCAAGACCGAACAGATGCTCGCCGTCGCAGAGACGGCGATGAAACTGCTGACCTGATTCCCATTGAAATCCAGGGGAACGCTTCCCCCTGCCTGTATTGAGGACGAGACATGCCCGCAATTGCCGCTGTCAAACCGGAGAGCAGCCCGCTCCCCGACAAAACCATTTCGCCGCTTCTCACATTCATGTTCGCCGCCGCCTGCGGGCTGGTGGCCGCCAATCTCTATTATGGTCAGCCTCTCGCCGGCCCTATCAGTCAGTCGCTCGGCTTCAGCCCGGCGGCGACCGGCCTTATCGTCACTCTGACACAGATCGGTTACGGCCTCGGCCTGCTGCTGATCGTGCCACTCGGCGACCTTCTCGAAAACCGGAAACTGGTCCTGACGCTGATTGCGCTTTCCGCCGTCGCGCTTATCGGCGCTGCCTTCGCATGGTCGCCGACGCTGTTCCTGCTCGCCTCGCTCTGCATCGGCCTTGCATCCGTCGCCGTGCAGGTTCTTGTCCCCTTCGCCGCCCATATGGCGCCGGACGCCAGCCGAGGCGCCGTCGTCGGCAACGTCATGAGCGGCCTGCTCGTCGGCATCATGCTCGCCCGTCCGGCCGCCAGCTTCCTGTCCGAGCTTTCGTCCTGGCACTCGGTCTATATCATCTCGGCCGGCATCATGATCGGGCTGATCGTCATCCTGCGCCTCGTTCTGCCGGCCCGCGTTCCGCACACCAAGCTGCACTACGGGCAGCTGCTGTCCTCCATGGGCCATCTCGCGCTCCGCACACCGGTTCTGCAGCGACGCGCGCTGTATCAGGCCTGCATGTTCGGCGCCTTCAGCCTCTTTTGGACGACGACCCCGCTTTTGCTGGCGAGCCCAGCCTTCGGCCTCACGCAAAACGGCATCGCGCTTTTCGCGCTGGCCGGAGCCGCAGGCGCCGTCGCCTCGCCGATTGCCGGACGCGTTGCCGATCGTGGCTGGACCAAGCTTGCCACCGCCTTCGCCCTGACGATTGCGATCGTTGCCTTCCTGATCGGCCATTTTTCCGGCAGCGGTTCATTGCTGGCGCTGATCACGCTGACACTCTCCGGCATCATGCTGGACTTCGGCGTCCAGACCAATCTCGTGCTCGGCCAGCGTGCCATCTTCGCGCTCAGCGCCGAGCATCGCAGCCGCCTCAACGGCCTCTATATGGCGACCTTCTTCGCCGGCGGCGCCCTCGGCTCCGCGCTCGGCGGCTGGGCCTATGCGACCGGCGGCTGGAGCATGGCCTCCTGGATCGGCGTCGCTTTCCCGGTCATTGCACTGCTTGCCTTCCTGACCGAAAGCAATTCTAGGAAAAGTGCGTAGCGGTTTCCCGTCCGGAATTGCGTAGAAACAAAGGGATGCAAGAACTGATCAGGACGGCTGCGGCATAACCTGCCGCAGCCAGTCGCATTCCTGCAGGCCGGCACCATGAAACGGGTCGATCAGCGTGCCGGACACAATACCGGCCAGTATCTGCGGCGCGGGAGGCACCTTGGCGATGGTGGCGACCAACCGGTCCCTGATCCAGGCGAGCGCCGCTGAATCCGATTGGTAGAAGGGCGTGAAGGCGGACGAGAGCAGCTGGAACAGCCGCACATGCATCCGCCTCGCCTTGGCATAGGCTGAAAGAGCGGCCTCGATCGTTTCATGTCCTGCCAGAGCATGCGCGAGCGCGGCCACATCGAGCAGAGCCATGTTGGCGCCCTGCCCCAGCTGCGGGCTGGTGGAATGCGCCGCATCGCCGACGAAGACAGTCCGTCCGCTATAGGGCGTCATCACGGTACGATGGGCATAACGCGCCAGCGTCAACTGATCCCAGTCTACGATCTGCTCCAGCAAGGGCTCACATTCCGGCCAATAACCGCGGATCGTCTGCTTCCAGCGTTCAAGCCCGCATCTGCGCACCTCATCGGCATCCGCCACCTTCAAGCTCCAGAACAGGGCCGCCTGCTTCGGCATGTGCGGCCGTCTCCTGCCAACCGGCAAGACGCCGATCATCACGCTCGCCTTGTCATAACGCTGCGTCAGGGCCGCCTGATCCACCAATCCGTCCGGGCAATCCAGCGTTGCCCAGAAGGCGCCGTAGACGAGGTTGCGTGCGCGCGGCGCAACAGATGACGCCGTTACCAGCTCCGAACGTGCACCGCTGGCATCGATGATGAGATCGTAAGGCCCGAGGCGCTCGCCGCCGTCGACGGAAAGATGGCTTCCATCACGCTCTTCCGTCACACCGATGACGCGCTGTCCGGTATGGACCGGATGTCGCCGTACGGAGACTTCATCGTAAAGAGTGTCGAACAGCGCGGCGCGATGAACGCCAAGCCCATAGCGCCCGCCCGGCAACGCGTTGTAGCGCACGTCGAGGACAATGCGGCCGCGGGTGGTTTCCGTACCGAACAGCCGGTCGATGCGATTGCCGGCGGCATGAATGGCCGGACCGAGGCCCAACGATTCGAGTACGGTCAATCCGGTGGGCTGCAGCATCAGCGCCGAGCCGACCGGGGCCGGGCTATCAAATCTTTCGATGATATCGGTCGTGTGGCCGGCGCGAGTGAGAAAGAGAGAGGCGGCAAGACCGGCAGGTCCGGCGCCGACGATGGCGATCTTCAAAGATTTCACTGTAAAGGCTCAGTCCGGCGATTGATCGAAACGGACACGAGCGGCACGCACGGCCTCGTGATTGGCCTCGGCCCAGTTAAGAAGCTGTGCCAACGGCTGGTAGAGCGAATAGCCGAGATCCGTCATGCGGTATTCGACACTCGGCGGCTTTGTCGGGAAGACCTCGCGACCGATATAGCCATCACGCTGAAGTTCACGCAGCGTCTGCGTCAGCATGCGCTGGGAAATATCGGGCACCAGACGGCGCAGCTCGCCGAAACGATATGGCCGTTTTGCCAGTGTTTCGAGTATCAGCACCGACCACTTTCCGCCGATCTGCGAGATCAGATCACGCACCGGACAGTTGCTGAAATCGAGATTGCTGAGATCGACGTCGCGTAACGGCGGGTCTATGCTGTCACGCAGATTGACGACGGCGCTGGCTGCCATACCGGTTCCCTTTTGGTAACTTGGAGCCGAAAAACTGCCTTCTTTACATCGCGAAGTCAATTCCTATTCTAGTGCTAGTCTCTTTTTGAGAGCATCAAGGCCTCTGCGAATTTGCGGCGGTCCAACAAGGGAAAACACATGAGCAGCACTCTTCTCGTCACCGGCGCCGCCGGTCAGCTTGGCAAGCGCGTCATTCATCACCTGCTGGAAACATACAAGATCGCGCCCGGCCGCATCATTGCCGCTACACGCAGCCCGGAGAAGCTGGCCGAACTCGCCGCCAAGGGCGTCATCACCCGCAAAGCCGATTTTGATGACGCCGCCACCTTGTCGGCCGCCTTCGCCGGCATCGACCGTCTGCTGATTATCAGCACCGACGCGCTCGCCGTCCCCGGCCAGCGCCTGAAGCAGCACACCGCCGCCGTCGAAGCCGCGAAGAAGGCCGGGGTGAAGCATATCCTCTACACGTCGATGCCCGCGCCCGAAAATTCTCTCGTCAGTTTCGCACCCGACCACCTCGGCACGGAAAATGCCATCAAGGCAAGCGGCGTCGGCTATACGATCCTGCGCGACGCCTGGTATTTCGACAACTACCTGATGGGCCTGCCGCACAGCCTCGAAACCGGCAAGTGGTATACCGCGACGGGCGGCGGCCGCGTCAGCAACATCAGCCGCAAAGATTGTGCGCTCGCCATCGCCGCAGCCCTGGCGTCTGACGCAACTGACAGCGCCACCTACACACTGACGGGCTCAACCGCCGTCACCATCGAGGACGTGGCGAGCGTCGTCAGCAAAATCACCGGCCGTCCGCTTGAAGTGGTGCAGGTCAATGACGAACAGTTCGCCGCAGGTCTCGCCGGTGCCGGCTTGCCGCCATTCGTGGTCGACATGCTCGTTTCCGCCGACGCCAACACCCGCGCGGGCAAATTCGATATCCTGACCAACGATTTCCACAAGCTTACGGGCAAGGAGCCGCAGACGCTGCGCAGCTTCATCGAGGAGCACAAGGCCGCATTGCTCGGCTAAGTTTTAGTGAAGGTCAGGCGAGTCTCTTTTCACCGAGACTTCAAGCATGGCCCCTGACCCCAACCCTCTCCCCGCAAGCGGGGCGAGGGAGTTTTCGCGCTTAGCCCAAGAACTCTCTGTCGTTCCTTCTCCCCGCGATGCGGGGAGAAGGTTAGGATGAGGGACCAGGCAAAGACAGCGCGGCAAAAAACCAACGCGCCTGACCAGCGTTAAAGGCTACTCCCTCAAACTGTCTGGCCACAAGCCCGGCGGAAACGGCGCACCGTCTCGGCCATGCCATATTCCAGCGCATCGGCTGTCAGCCCGTGCCCGATCGAGGTCTCCGCGAGCTTCGGAATGCGCTTCAGCAGCGCTGGAAGATTGGCGACTGTCAGGTCGTGACCGGCGTTGACATCAAGGCCGTTGGCGAAGGCGGCGTCTGCGGTTTTGCCAAGCGCTTCGAGAATGACGGCAGCCTTCTGCGGATCATCGTAGCAGCCGCCATAGGGGCCGGTGTAAAGCTCGATGCGGTCGGCACCCACGTCCCTGGCGATCTTCACGGCGTCTGCATCGCCGTCACCATCGGCAAACAGCGAGACGCGGCAGCCGATCTTTTTATATTTGGCGACGACGTCGACCAGCAGCTCGCGATTCCTACGGAAATCCCAGCCGTGATCCGATGTTGCCTGCGTGGGATCATCAGGCACGAGCGTCACCTGCTCGGGCTCGGCAGACGCACAAAGATCGAAGAATTCGTCGCTCGGATAGCCCTCGATATTGAACTCCGCTTCCGGAAACTCGTCATCGATCAGCGCACGGATATCGGGCAGATCGGAAAAGCGGACGTGGCGCTGATCGGGGCGCGGATGAACGGTCAGACCGCTGGCACCGGCGGCGAGCGCGATGCGTCCCAAACCCGTGACGCTCGGCCAGGGAAGATCACGCCGATTGCGCAGCATCGCGATGGCGTTGAGGTTCACGGAAAGCTTGGCGGGCATGATCGAAATCCCTGATTTTCAAAGCGGATGACAGCAGCCGTTTTATGCCATTATGCCCTGCAAAACCAACAGGATTCCGACATCAACCCATGCAAAACTTTGATGCGCGCATCAGTCACGCACCACCGCTTGGTGACGCATCGGCGGCAAGTCCTTTTTGCGGATATCGATACCTGGGCAACGGCCCCTAACGAACGATGGTCAACGTCTCGGCAGCGCGGGTAATGGCCGTATAGAGCCAGCGCTCGCGGGTATCGCGAAAAGCCCAGCTCTCGTCGAACAGCACGACGTTGTTCCACTGCGAACCCTGCGCCTTATGGACGGTCAGCGCATAGCCGTAGTCGAATTCGTCGTACCGTTTGCGCGTCGACCACGGGATTTCGCCCTCGACATCCTCGAAAGCCTGCTTCAACAGCTTGATCTTGGCAGCACCGCGGTCCATGTCGTCGTCTTCCGGGCGCACCAGCAGATTGATGCCCGGCTTCGTCGTTTCCCGGGAAGAGGTCATGACCTGCCAGAGCGAGCCGTTGAGCAGTCCCTTGGCGGGATCGTTGCGCAGGCAGACCAGCTTGTCGCCGGATTGCGGATAGTCGGCCGTAAACCCTTTCAGCTCGCGCAGACGCTGATTGTAGCGCCGGCGCGTCCTGTTCGTGCCGACGAGCACCTGATCGGCCTCCATCACCAGCGGCTGCGTGACCTCGTTCTTCGAAATCACCTGCGCGGTACCATAGTCGCCATGCATGATCTCCTTGCCTTCGCGCACCTGCATGGCGAGCTGGATGATCGGATTGTCGCGGGCCTGACGATGAATATCCGTCAGCAGGTAATCCGGCTCCTCATTCGTGAAGAACCCGCCGCCGGAAACGGGCGGAAGCTGGCCGGGGTCGCCGAGCACCAGAATGGGCGTTCCGAAGCTCATCAGATCCTTACCGAGCGCTTCATCCACCATCGAGCATTCGTCGACGATGATCAACGCCGCCTTGGCGACCGGGCTCTGGCGGTTGATCGTAAACATCGGTGCGATCGATGTCTTGCCCGTCTCTTCGTCCTCGACGGCCTCTTCGCCGCGCGGCCGGTAGATCAGCGAATGGATCGTCTTGGCATTCGAAGCGCCGCGCGAGCGCAGCACCTGCGCCGCCTTGCCTGTGAAGGCCGCAAACAGCACCTCGCCGTCCACATGCTCGGCAAAATGCCGCGCAAGCGTCGTCTTGCCCGTGCCGGCATAGCCGAACAGACGGAACAGCGGCGAGCGACCCTCCTTCAGCCACTTGGCAACGGCCTGGAGCGCTTCATCTTGTTGCGGCGCGAATTGCATGGGCCGAATTGGCAGGATTCGGCGGCAGGAAGCAAGCAGTAAAAAAATACCCGGCGCGCTGGGAATAAAATCGGAGGCACCGGTGTCTCATGTCCGGCAGCGCGCAAAGCGAGGCCTGGGCAACTACCGTCCACCACCCGAGGAGAGACATCATGAAGACCCTGAGTTTCCTGGCCGCGCTCGCTGCGGCATCTGCCTTTGCCACAGCCGCTTTCGCCGCGGCACCCGTCAAGACGGTCGAAAGCGCCAAAGGCAAGGTACTTGCCGGTGAAAACGGCAAGACGCTCTACACCTTCAAGAACGACAAGGCCGGCGTATCCAATTGCAACGGCGATTGCCAGAAAGCCTGGCCGCCGCTCATGGCCGATAGCAAAGCCAAGGCGGAAGGTGCATACTCGATCATTACCCGCAAGGACGGGATGAAACAATGGGCAAAGGACGGCATGCCGCTCTACTTCTTCGTCAAGGATGCAAAGCCCGGTGATGTTGCCGGCGACGGCTTCAACGGCGTATGGAATGCCGCGCGGCCCTGACCGGACCGGAAACGGCGCGGCAGGATCTTCCTCCGCGCCGGACAGCTTCGAGGCCGAGGTGCTGGCGCTCCTCCCCTCGCTGCGGCGCTATTCCCGCAGCCTTACCCGTTCGGATGCCGATGGCGAAGACCTGCTTCAGGATTGCGTCGAGAAGGTTCTGACCCGGCGCAGCCAATGGCACGGGCTGAACCTGCGCGGCTGGGTCCTCACCATCATGACCAATCTCTATCGCAACGGACTGCGCCAGCAGGGCAATCGCAGCTTCGTCGATATCGATGACAACAGCCATTTATCCGCAACCGAAACCGACAACGATCCATTACAGAAGTCACGCCTTGAAACGGCTCTGAACAGCCTCGGAGAGGACTATCGCGCGGTGCTGATGCTCGTCGTCGTCGAAGGCTACAGCTATCAGGATGTCGCCGATATGCTCGACATCCCGATCGGCACCGTGATGTCGCGCCTGTCGCGCGCACGCCGGAAGATGACCAGCCTGCTGAATGAGGACAATGTTGTCACGCTTCGGAGACCAAGATGAACGAAAACAACCCGACCGTGACCGAAGCTGACCTTCATGCCTTTGCCGATGGGCTGCTGCCGCAGGAAAAGCAGGCGGAATTGCAGACATGGCTAACCGAAAATCCCGAAGACGCTGCCGCCGTTGCGGCATGGCAGGCCCAGAACGATGACATCCGGGCGATGTTCTCCCCCTATGCGGTATCGAAGCAAGGCGACGGAGACCTCATCCTGCCAAAGGGAAAAGTATCGATCGGACAATCGGTGATGCCTCATCGAAGCAGTTGGCTGATGATGTTCGCCGCCTCGGTGGCATTATTCTTCGCTGGAGCCGCGGCCGGCCACTTCGGTCCTGATCTTTTCGCTCGGCCCGCGTTGCAGCTGACATCGATCGAGGCATTGCCGCAGCAGGCGCGCTCGGCCTTCGCCGTCTATGCGAGCGACGTCCGCCACCCAGTCGAAGTCGGCGCGGATCAGGAGGCGCATCTCGCCACCTGGCTCGGCAAGCGCATGAACATTGCCGGCCTCAAGGTGCCGAGCCTGCAGAAATTGGGCTTCCAGCTCGTCGGCGGCCGGCTGCTGCCGGTGAACGGCACGCCGGGCGCGCTGTTCATGTATGAAAATGCCACCGGCCAGCGCCTGACCGTGCTGATGGGACGCAACAGCGGCAACACCACGACCAGCTTCCGTTTCGCCAGCGACAACGCCGTCGAGACCTTCTACTGGATCGACGGCACCCTCGGCTATGCCGTGACCGGCGAGATCTCACGCGACATGCTGCGGCAGGTGGCGGACGAGTGCTACAGGCAGTTCTCGTCTTGAGGATGGCCCCAAGAGGAGCCCTCCTTTAACGCCAGGGATCGTTCTCCAGCATGATCGGCTTGCCATGCGGCGTCGCCTCCGCCGCACGTTGCCAGCTCTGCTGCAAAGCGAGAATCGAATCAGTATCGGCGATACCCTTCGCGACAAGCAAACCTGACAGCGCCGTCACCCAGCAATCGAAATAGTCACTGCCGTCAGCCGCGCGGCCCGGCTTGTGCAATTCGGCCGACAGCCGTTCCGCCCATTCGCTCCAGGCAAACAGGCCCTTCTCGTGCAGATGAACCGTCATCGCAAAGGCGTCCGCCACCCAGGGCTCGGGAAAGACCGGCTCGCCATCGGCTGATTTCGGCAATCCTGGCGATTGCGTCAGAAGCGAGGCGATCTCACACGCGCTCAAGGTAACTTTCCCAGGCATCGATCGAGACGGTCAGCGAGGGATCGGCGCCCTCGCCCCAGATCTCGGCGCCGTCGAAGGCGACCGTATAGACCCATTGCGGATTTTCGCCGCGGCCATGGGCGTTGTCGTCGGGGAAGACGAAGGAGCCCTGCACCGCTTCGACGATACCCGTCTTGGCTCGGGCATAGCGCGGTAATCTCGTATGGCCCGTCGGATTGAAATTCTTCGTCCGCACGTGATCGCCCACGGCGAAAAGCGGCGCTGAATTAACCGGCCGATCGCAAGGGCCGCCTTTTGCCAAAACGCCATCGACTATTTCAGCCTTCAGAACCCGCTTCGGCACCCTACCCTGCTCGAGCGAGTGACCGATACGCAGTTCCTCGGCTGTTGCAAAACCGTGCCGCTCCAAAAGCATGTCGACGGCACGGATCCAGATCTCGTAGTAGCTGGCGCCAAGATAGCTCGCCGGCGGAATGTTTTCGCGCGCATGCCGGCTTTCATCGATGTTCCAGGCGCCAAAGGCGCCACAGGAGAGCGTGATGCCGAGCGCGCGCTTTTCCCATTCGGCATGAAAATAGGGCTCGTTCTGTTCCGGTGCTATCGGGCCGAAGCCCATCTGGCCGCCGAGATCATGCGGGCCGTTCATAGTGTGGCCTCCGGCGGCGCCTTGGCAAGCGCGGTTCCGATCATCGCGTCGCGGCTGACGAGGTCCGCGAGCGCCGCTTCGTCCATGCCCTCGGAACCGGCCGGCCGCTCGGGGATCACCAGATAGCGAAGCTCCGCCGTCGAATCCCATACGCGGATCCTCGTCTCCTGCGGCAGTGTGAGACCAAATTCGGCGAGCACGCCGCGCGGGTCGATCACCGCACGCGAGCGATAGGCCGGCGCCTTGTACCAAACCGGCGGCAGCCCGAGCACGGCCCAAGGATAGCAGGAGCAAAGCGTGCAGACGATCAGATTATGCATTTCCGGCGTATTGAAAACCGCGCGCATGTGCTCGCCCTGACGGCCGGTAAAGCCGAGGCTTGCGATCGCCGCCGTCGCATCGCGCCGCAGCCAGTCGGCAAAATGGGAATCGCTCCAGGCTTTCGCCACCACCTGCGCGCCGTTGCGCGGCCCAACCTTCGTCTCATAGGTCTCGACGATGCGGTCGATCGCCGCCGGATCGATCAAACCCTTTTCCGTCAGCAGCGTCTCGAGCGCCTTCACCCGCGCCTGCATGTCCGAATAATGGTTGCCGTGGTGATGATCGTCGTCGGCATGCGAATGTCCGCGGGACATGGCTGTCTCCTGTCTCTTGCGCGTTACTTTAGCATCGGCCAGAGACTGAGCACCAGCAGGAGAGCCATGGTGATGTTGAACCATTTCAGCCGAACGGGATCGGAGAGCCAATCGCGCAGCGCCGAACCGAAGCCAGCCCAGGTCGACACGCTCGGCACGTTCACGATGGCAAATGCAAAACCGACGAGAAGAACGCTGAAGAGGTAGAGTTGCTCGTTGGTGTAGGTCGCCATGGCGGTGACAGCCATGACCCAAGCCTTGGGATTGACCCATTGGAACGCCGCGGCACTCATGAAACTCATCGGCTGCGCCGAGCCTTCGCTCTCCGTCAGGCTGCGTGACGTGCCGATCTTCCAGGCGATCCAAACCAGATAGGCGCCGCCGGCAAATTTCAGCGCAGTGTAGAGCAGCGGCGCCGTATGAAGCACAGCGCCAAGGCCAAGGCCGACGCCGAGCAGCAGCGACAGGAAACCGACGCCGATGCCAAGCATGTGCGGAATGGTGCGCCGGAAACCGAAATTCACGCCGGAAGCAAACAACATCATGTTGTTCGGCCCAGGCGTGATCGAGGTCGTGAATGCAAAAAGTAAGAGAGCCAGAAATGTATCCAGCGCCATGATGCCTCCCAGGACACCGTATGCAATGATGGACGGCATCCAAAATTCTTCTCAATGCGCGTGGAATACGACGGCGCATGTCCGTGCGACATTAATTGGCCGACCACATGAACGCCATAGCGCGATTGTCACCGTGACATGCGGATGCCGATTGAAATACGGTTGAATGCCCCTATCCTTCGTTTTTCTGCAGCGAGGAAAGACCATGCGCGCGCCCATCCCGACAGTCACCCTTCCCTCCGGCATCACGGTTCCGGCGCTCGGCCAGGGAACTTGGAATATGGGGGAGAGTGCCGCCACGGCCAGAGACGAGATCACCAGCCTCAAAACCGGACTGGACCTCGGCATGACGCTGATCGATACGGCTGAAATGTACGCAGACGGCGGTTCGGAGGAGATCGTCGGCAAGGCGATCGAAGGCCGCCGCGACGAAGTCTTCCTGGTCAGCAAGGTCTACCCTGCCAATGCAAGCAGCAAAGGCGCGGCCGAAGCCTGCGAGCGGAGCCTGAAGCGCCTGAACACCGATCGCATCGATCTCTACCTGCTGCATTGGCGCGGCAGCTATCCGCTTGAAGAGACGGTGGAGGCTTTCGAAGGCCTGAAGGCGGCCGGTAAGATCGAGGCCTGGGGCGTATCGAATTTCGATCTCGCCGATATGGACGAGCTGCTTTCCGTGCCGAATGGCGGTAATGTCGCCGCCAACCAGGTGCTCTACAATCTTGGCCGGCGCGGCATCGAATATGACCTGCTTCCATGGTGCCAGGAACGCAGCATTCCGATCATGGCTTATTCCCCGATCGAGCAAGGCCGTTTGCTCCATCACCCAGAGCTCATCCGCCTCGCCAAGACCTATCAGGCGACACCGGCCCAGATCGCTCTCGCCTTTCTGCTGGAGCGCGACCATGTGATAGCCATCCCAAAATCCTCGAACCCGCAGCGTGTCGAGGAAAACCGTGGCTCCATAGATATCGACATAACCGATGAGGATTGGGCCGTGCTCGACGCTGCCTTCCCGCCGCCGTCGCGAAAAAAGTCGTTGGAAATGCTGTAGGTTTCAGGCGGCCGCCTTCTGTTGCGCAACGATCAGCTCGATCGCCCGGAAGACGTCGATCTCTCGCCAGTCGGCGGGATCGCGATAGGTCGGATAGAGCGAGAAAGCCGCAGCGGCAATCTGGTCGACGGTTCGCCGCTTCGTCCTGCGGCCGGCAAGCGTAGCCTTGGTGTAGGCACCGAAATGATCCTCGGTCACACCCCAGCCCGCATAGAAGGGCGCGGCATAGCAGCGAACCGGAATGCCGCGTAGCAGCGCATCGAAACCGAACTGGCTCGAAACCGTCCAGACCTCGTCGGCGACTTCGAGGATCGACGCGACCGACACCTCGTCGTCAACAAGGATTGCATCGCCCCTTGAAGCACCATTCGTAAGATAACCCTTACGAAGCCCGGCCATGACATCCGGATGGGTGCGGATGAGGCATTGCGCATCGCTCGCCAGCCCATCGGCAAGCATCCTCTCGAAGGAGGCCTTCGAACCGAGCGCCCTGCCAACGGAAACGTCGCCGACCACCTGATCGACAAGCAGAATGCGACGCTTCGCCGTCCGATCGATGGCTGGCGATCGATGAGGGAGATGATTGTATTTCGAAAGCTTGTTGAGAACGATCTGCTCTCGGAGAGCGCGGCCGAGCTCCGCCGCCGCCCCGGCCTCCTCAATCAACCGCTCGAGCCGCGACGGCGCGCTGGCATCGACAGGCAGGCCGAGATCGTCGATGACGATGGACAGCGGAATGGCGCCGGACTTGCCAAGCCCCATGGACCGCAGGAAACCATCTTCCAGATGCCAGTGGCGCAACCGGCGAAACCGCGCAGTCCTCATCGCCATCTTGGCAGCGGCGCGGCCGCCCCAGGACACGATGCCACCGATACCTGGCGACAATGCCGACGCAAGTTTCTGCGAGCCGAAATAATGGCCGAGCCAGGGAAAATCGCCACGGACGAAGAAGGCGGCACCGAGGCGCATGTCCGCAGGCGGATGCCATGGCTTTTCGCCGAGATCAGCCATTGTTGCCGTGTTTCCCCTTCTCCCCAAGGGGAGAAGGAGTTTGCAGCGCCGATTTGCCTCATATGCGATCCCCCTCGATGCTACAGGTTCTCACATCCCCTGCGAGCCGCGATTCATCGCGGCAATGCCGGTACGGCAGACTTCGATCAGGCCGAGCGGCTTGATGATGGCGATGAACTGGTCGATCTTCGAGGACTTGCCGGTGATCTCGAGAATGAAGTGCTCGATGGTCGCATCCACCACTTTGGCATGGAATGCGTCGGCCAGCCGCAACGTCTCGGCACGCATTTCACCGCTTCCGGTCACCTTCAGCAGCGCCACTTCGCGCTCGATCGGCCGCTCCTGGCCGAGTTCGCGGGCACGCACGGTGAGATCGACGACGCGGTGAACGGGAACGATGCGCTCAAGCTGCGCCTTGATCTGCTCCAGCACCTGCGGCGTGCCGCGCGTGACGACCGTGATCCGCGACAGGTGCGCCTGATGCTCCGTCTCCGAAACCGTGAGGCTTTCGATATTGTAGCCACGGCCGGAAAAGAGGCCGATGACGCGGGCGAGAACGCCGGGCTCATTGTCGACAAGCACAGAGAGCGTATGGCTCTCGGCCGCCGCGGTTTCCGGCGAAATGAAATAGGCGGAGCCCGTGGGTTGAAGGTGTGCGTTCATTATCCTTGTTCCGTTTCCTCGGTTCTTGTTCGGTATGCCAGAGAGATCGGCCGGGGCGCAGCTTTCGCCGCACCCCATTTATCGATCAGACCAGCTGGCGACCCTTGGCGTCGATCGCATTGGCGACGGCCTCATCGGTCGCCTCGTCCGGCAGCAGCATTTCGTTATGCGCCTTGCCTGAAGGGATCATCGGGAAGCAGTTGGCGAGATTGGCGACGCGGCAATCGAAGATGACCGGCTTCTTGACGTCGATCATTTCCTGGATGGCGGCATCGAGATCGCCCGGCTTTTCGCAGCGCAGGCCGACGGCGCCATAGGCTTCCGCCAGCTTGACGAAATCGGGCATCGCCTCCGTATAGGAATTGGACAGGCGGTTGCCGTGCAGCAGCTGCTGCCATTGGCGAACCATGCCCATGTACTGGTTGTTGAGGATGAAGATCTTGATCGGCGCATCGTGCTGGATCGCAGCCGACATTTCCTGAATGCACATCTGGATCGAAGCGTCGCCGGCAATGTCGATGACCAGGCTTTCCGGATGAGCGATCTGAACGCCGAGCGCTGCCGGCAGGCCATAGCCCATGGTGCCGAGGCCGCCCGAGGTCATCCAGCGGTTCGGCTGCTCGAAACCGTAGAACTGCGCCGCCCACATCTGGTGCTGGCCGACTTCGGTGGTGATGTAGGTATCGCGATGCTTCGTCAGCTCGTAGAGGCGCTGGATCGCATATTGCGGCATGATGACATCGTCGCTCGCCTTATAGGCAAAAGAATTGCGCGCACGCCAGCGGGCAACATCGGCCCACCAGTCGCCGAGGCGGTCCGCTGCGGGCTTCTGCGGCAGCGCGCGCCACAGCCGAACCATGTCTTCCAGAACATTGCCGACATCGCCGAGAATACCGACATCGACACGAACGTTCTTGTTGATCGAAGACGGATCGATATCGATATGGATCTTCTTCGAGTTCGGCGAGAAGGCGTTCAGGCGACCGGTAATGCGGTCGTCGAAGCGCGCGCCGATGCAGACCATGACGTCGCAATCATGCATCGCCATATTGGCTTCGTAGGAGCCGTGCATGCCGAGCATGCCGAGCCAGTTCTTGCCCGAGGCCGGATAGGCGCCGAGACCCATCAGCGTCGAGGTGATCGGGAAGTTCGTCAGCTCGACCAGTTCGCGCAGCAGCTTGGACGCTTCCGGACCCGAATTGACGACACCGCCGCCGGAATAGATGACCGGACGACGGGCATTCTTCATCAGCTCGATCGCCTGGTTGATCTTGTTGAGGTCGCCCTGGATCTTCGGCTGATAGCTTTTCTGGACATGGTGCGCTTCCGGCGGCGTATAGGTGCCGGTCGCAAACTGGATATCCTTCGGGATGTCGACGACGACGGGACCCGGACGGCCTGATTGCGCGATGCGGAAGGCTTCATGAATGACGGCAGCCAGCTCGTTGACGTCCTTGACCAGCCAGTTGTGCTTGGTGCAAGGCCGGGTGATGCCGACGGTATCGCATTCCTGGAACGCGTCGGAGCCGATCAGCGTGGTCGGAACCTGGCCACTCAGGCAGACGAGCGGGATCGAATCCATCAAGGCGTCCTGCAGCGGCGTAACCGCATTGGTCGCGCCCGGACCGGAGGTGACCAGCATGACGCCGACCTTGCCGGTGGAGCGGGCATAACCTTCGGCCGCATGGCCGGCGCCCTGCTCGTGGCGTACGAGAATGTGCTTGATATCATCCTGCTGGAAGATCTCGTCATAGATCGGAAGCACGGCGCCGCCCGGATAACCGAAGATGTGTTCGACGCCATTGTCCCTGAGCGCCTGCAACACGATCTCCGCGCCTGTCATTCGATTGCCGCTCGCCTGATTATCTGTGCCGGTCATACGTTTGTTCCGCTGTCTGCTGGAGGTTTGGAAAGATGAAATCTCGATTTCGGGCATAAAAAAAGGCCCCTTGGGGAGCCTGTCATCTAGCGCATGGGTGGCTGTCGCCGGACGGTTACACCATCCTGCCCATGCGCTTTCCCACCACGATAAGAACGATCGAGTTTTTCATGGGCCGAAGTGATAGACAGAAAATTTCGAAGCGTCAACGCGTGAAGCAATAAAAAATCGCGGCCGCCTGATAACCCTGTAAAAAGCGCGGATAGTAGACAGGGTTTTGTTAAGCCCATTTCTCTATGCTCCGACATCTAATAGTTGGGGTAGCTGTTTGCTGAACAATGATCTGCAGACATCCGGCAAGGCTGGAGATTTGGATCGTCGCGACAAATTGAAGCCGGGAAATCGCTTCCTTGGCCGCGTTGTCGCATGCAACGGCTCACGCGCCACGATCGCCGCCGTTGCAGAAGCCGGCGGTACGGATCTCACCGAACTCTGGTCTGTCGGCAGGCTGATTTCCATCAGCGTCGGATCGAACCGCGTGGCGGCCCTCGTCTATTCCATGAACACTCAGGGCGTCGGCTGGGGCGAAGGACAGGACAATCTCTTCCGCATCGAAGTGGAATTGCTGGGCGAAGTCCGCGTCGAACCGGACGGCCGCGAGGAATTTTCGAGCGGCATTTCCGCTTACCCCTATCTCGGCGCCATCGCTCATCGCATCCGCGCGGCAGACCTCATGCGCATCTTCGATGCCGGCAAGGGCAACAGCTGCGTCATCGGCAAGCTGACGCAGGACGAAAGCATCGATGCCGCCATCCATATTCCGTCGATGCTGTCGAAGCATTTCGCCGTTGTCGGCTCGACCGGCGTCGGCAAATCGACCGCCGTCTCGCTGCTGCTGCACAAGGCGATCAGCACCGATCCGAAACTGCGCGTGCTGATCCTCGACCCGCACAATGAATTCGCCGCCGCCTTCCCCAGGCACGCCGTCGTCATTGACACGGATACACTCGATCTGCCGTTCTGGCTGATGCGGCTGGACGAATTCAGCGAAGTCGTCTTCCGAGGCCGTCCGGCCGTGCCGGAGGAACTCGATGCGCTCCGCGATCTCATTCCCGAAGCGAGACGCGCCTTCCGCGGCAGCGATTCAAGCCTGATGCGCCGTCAAACGGAAAAGTCTTCCGTGACGGCGGACACGCCCGTTCCCTATCGCATGGCCGATCTGCTGGCGCAGATCGACGAGCGCATCGGCCGCCTCGAAGGCCGCCAGGAAAAGCCGCATCTGCGCTCGCTGAAGATGCGCATCATCTCGGCGATCAACGATCCGCGCTACCACTTCATGTTCTCCAACAATACGATCACCGATACGATCATGGAGACCATCGCCAAGATCTTCCGCATCCCAGGAGACGGCAAGCCGATCTGCACATTTCAGCTTGCCGGAATTCCCTCGGAAGTCATCAATTCCGTCGCCTCGGTGCTCTGCCGCATGGCATTCGAACTGGCGCTCTGGAGCGATGGCGCGATCCATATGCTGGTCGTCTGCGAGGAAGCACACCGTTACATTCCCGCCGATCCGAATCTCGGCTTCTTCCCGACGCGGCAGGCCATCGCCCGCATCGCCAAGGAAGGCCGCAAATACGGAGTATCGCTCGGCATCATCACCCAGCGGCCGGGCGAACTCGACCAGACGATCCTGTCGCAATGCTCGACGCTGTTTGCCATGCGCCTCGCCAACGATCGCGACCAGGAAATCATCCGTTCGGCCATCCCGAATTCCTCGATCTCCACGACCAGCTTCCTGTCATCGATCGGCAATGGCGAAGCGATCGCCTTCGGCGAGGCCATCGCAGTCCCCATGCGCATGCGCTTTTCACAGGTCGATCGGCATTTGCTGCCGAAAGCCAGCGGCAGTGTGGCGAAAACCAGCGAGGACTCGCCGGACACGGTCGATCTGCGCACGATCATCAGCCGCATGCGCTCGATTTCGGGTCCCGACATCAGTCCTCCGCAGCAGAGCTACAATGCTGTGCCCATAACGGATATCAAGGATGACTTCGACGAAGGGCCAGTCCAGCGAACAATTCCGCATCAAGCGGAATCGGGCCTGCCACCGATCGAACCTTACCGTCCCGACATGCTGCCTCGTACCGCCCCACCGCAACCGGCAGCAGCTTCGCAAACATCGATCGACAGTAAGCTTGCGGAATTGCGCCGTGAACTCCGCAGCGACGAGGGAGGCGCGCACCCTGTGGTGCCAAGGGAACTCGCCCCGCCTCCGCGGCGGGAATCCGGCTTGTCCTTGCGGGACAGCATCCTGAAAAAGCCCCTGAGCAGTCTTTACGACAAGGACTGACACCCCGAACTACGGGCTCAAGCGCTCCCAACTCTCGTCCATCTGATTGCGGAACCAAGTCATCTGCCGCTTGGCATATTGCCGCGTCGCCGCCGCTCCTGCTTCAAGCACGTCCGCGCGCGTCATCTCGCCTTTCAGCATCGCGGCGATCTGGGCAACGCCGATCGCCTTCATGACAGGCATTTCCGGCGGCAGGTCCAGTGCCAGGAGGGCTTGCACCTCTTCCTCGGCGCCAATTGCCAGCATCTTCTCGAAGCGGCCGTTGATGCGCTCGTGCAGCGTGGCGCGGTCGGGCAGCACGACGATCTTCCGCGCGCGGTCGGGATCGACGACCATTGGTCCGGTCTTGCCTTGAAAGGCAGCGATCGACCGGCCGGTCGCTTCGATCACCTCGAGCGCACGAACGATACGCTGCCCGTCCTGCGGATTCAAAGTTTCCGCGACGGCGCAATCACGCTCAGCGAGCTCGCGATGCAGCACTTCGGCCCCCTCCGCCAGCAGCCGGCCGCGGAGCCGATTGCGGATATCGGACGGTATCTCAGGCATGTCGGAAAGCCCGCCCGTTAGCGCCTTGAAATAGAGCCCCGTGCCGCCGACGAAGACAGGCATTCTCCCCTCGCCGCGCAAGCGCTCGACCAAGGCACCGGCCTCGCGCAGCCAGACGCCTGTCGAATAGGCCTGCGCCGCCGGAATGTGGCCGTAAAGATGGTGCGGAATGCCCTCCATATCGGCCTCTGAGGGGCGCGCAGTGAGGATGCGCAGGGTGTCATAAATCTGCATGCTGTCGGCATTGACGACAACGCCATCATGCGAACGCGCCAATTCTACGGCCAGCGCGGACTTGCCGCTGGCGGTCGGCCCGGTTATCAGGATCGCGTCGATATCGCTCATAAGGTTTCTGCTCATGGCCTTCGTTGCCACGCTTATTGCCAATCCGTCAAATCCCGTTCTTATTCCGGCCATCGCCGAGCAGGCGGCTGAAACGGTCAAGGCGTCCGGACTGTACTGGCTGGCCGACGGCATTGCCTGCGATATCGCGCTGCGCGACGGTACGGACCTGCAGGCCGCAGAGGCCAATCTCCTGGCGATAGTCGGCAGCGCGCGAATCGATCTCGTCATCCAGGAAGCGGAAACCCGCCGCAAGAAGCTGCTGATTGCCGACATGGATTCGACCATGATCGGCCAGGAGTGCATAGACGAGCTCGCCGCCGAAATCGGCTTCAAGGAGAAGGTCGCCGACATCACCGCGCGCGCGATGAACGGCGAGATTGCCTTCGAGCCGGCCCTGCGCGAGCGCGTGGCTCTGCTGAAGGGATTGCCGATCTCCGTTGTCGACGATGTCATTGCCAAGCGCATCACGCTCACGCCGGGCGGCCCTGAACTCATCGCCACCATGAAGGCGAAGGGCTATTACACCGCCCTCGTTTCCGGCGGCTTCACCGTCTTCACCAGCCGGATCGGCATGGCCCTCGGCTTCGACGAGAACCGGGCGAATGTCCTGCTGGAAGAAAGCGGCATCCTGACCGGCCTCGTCGAGGAGCCGATCCTCGGCAAGCAGGCCAAGGTGGATGCGCTGAACGATATCGCCGAGAGGCTCGGCATTTCCGTTGATGAGGCGTTGGCCGTCGGCGACGGCGCCAACGACCTCGGCATGCTGCAGCTTGCCGGCTCCGGCGTCGCGCTCCATGCCAAGCCGACGGTTTCCGCACAAGCAGGAATGCGCATCGACCACGGCGATCTGACTGCCCTGCTCTATATCCAAGGCTATCGCAAGACGGACTTCGTCAAGCCGTAGAACGGCACGAAGCGCCGAAATCAGGGGCCACAGATGATCATCGCCAAAACCGACCGCCTCGTCATCCGCAACTGGCGCGAGACGGATCGCGACCTGGCCTACGAGATCAACTCCGACGAAGCCGTCATGGAATTTTACCCGTTCCGCCGCAATCGTGCGGAAGCGGACGCTTTCTTCGACCGCGTTCGGTCGATGATCGCGGAAACCGGGCTCGGCCTCTACGTGCTGGAGTTGAAGGAAAGCGGCGAAGCGATCGGCTATTGCGGGCTGATGCGAACGGATCATCTGGAACCGTTCGTCCCGGCCGGAACGATAGAGATCGGCTGGCGGCTGGTGGCGCGGCAATGGGGCAAGGGGCTGGTCACCGAAGCGGCGGGGACATTGCTGGCCTATGGCTTCGGAAAGCTCGGCCTCAATCAAATCGTTTCCTTCGCCGTGCACAACAACATCAGATCGACCGCGGTAATGGAGCGGATCGGCATGCATCGCGTCGAGGGCAGCGATTTCGATCACCCCAGCGTCCCCGACACTCATCCCCATCTGCGGCGCCATGTCCTCTACCGCCTGGCGGCAGAGGAGTGGCGCTCCGCGCAATGACGAAAATCGAAACATCTCGGCTCATCCTGCGGCCATGCATGGAAGAAGATCGGGAGCTGTTTTATGAGCTGAGCTCCGATCCGGCCGTTCTCGAATTCTTTCCCTTCCGCCGCAGCCGCAAGGATGCGGACGCCATATTCACCATGATCCGGAACGTGACGCCGGAACCCGGATTCGAGCTTCTCGTCATGGTCTTGAAGCACAGCGGCGAGGCAATCGGGTTCTGCGGACTATCGAAACTGCAGCTCCCGCCTCTCCTGCCGCAGGATGCCGTGGAAATCGGTTGGCGGATCTCAGCACGCCATTGGAACAACGGCCACGCGACCGAATCCGGCGTGGCTCTTCTGCATCATGCATTCACGCGGCTGGAGATCGATGAAATCCTGTCGATTGCCGTGCGTGACAACAGGCGTGCACGCGCTGCGATGGCCAAGATCGGCATGCGGCGCGATCCGGCCTGCGATTTCGACCATCCGCACATTCCGGAGACGCATCCGCATCTGAAGCGTCATGTCGTCTATCGCCTGGGTGCCGCGGAATGGCGTGTGCAGCAGGACGGACGAAGAACGCGTTGAATCCTATTCCAGCGCAACGGCGATGAAGCGCAGGTCACCATTCGGAGACGCGATCATCATTTGCGCGTTGCGGCGCCCTTCCCGCTTCAGCGAAGCCACCTTCTCCGAAGCCGCACTCGGAGTCTGGACGAATTCCTGAGCAACCTCCACGACGACGTCGCCGGGCTTCAGTCCCTTTTCCGCCGCTGCCGAACCTGGCGCCACTTCGGTAATGACGACGCCATCGACGCTGTCGGCTATGCCGAAGCTCTTGCGGTTTTCGGCCGTCAGTGTCGCAAGCTTCATTCCGAGTATGTTCGACGTTGCCTGAGCTGGCGGCTGAGCCTGTGGCGATTGCTGCGGATCACTGCCTTGATCCTGCCCATCCATGCCGTCGTCATTGCCATTCTCTCCCTCGTCAGGGTTGATGACGCCGTCGCCATTGCTCTTGTCGTCGGGCGCGAGCTGCGGCTTCTTGTTCTTGTCGGTGCTGGCCGCGGCAGCCTGATCGCTGTCCTCCAGTCGGCCGAGGGTCACCTTGACCGTCTGCTCCTTGCCGTCGCGATGGATGACGACATCGACTTCCTTGCCGACGGGGCTTTCGGCAACGATGCGCGACAGATCGCGCATTTCGTCCACATCCTTGCCATCGAATTTCAGGATGACATCGCCCGCCTTGATCGAGCCGTTGTCCACCGGGCCGCCCTTGATGACGCCGGCCACGAGCGCACCCTTGGCGCTGCCAAGACCAAGGCTGTTGGCGACATCATCCGTGACCGGCTGAATACGCACGCCGAGCCAGCCGCGGCGGGTCTCACCGAAATCCTTGAGCTGATTGACAACGCCTTCTGCCAGTTCGGACGGTACGGCAAAACCGATGCCGATCGAGCCGCCGCTCGGGGAGATGATGGCGGTGTTGATGCCGATCACCTCGCCTTTCATATTGAAGAGCGGACCGCCGGAATTGCCCTTGTTGATTGCCGCGTCCGTCTGAATGAAATTGTCGTACGGACCGGCATTGATATTGCGCCCGCGCGCCGAGACGATGCCGATGGTCACGGAGCCGCCGAGGCCGAAAGGATTGCCGATTGCCATGACCCAGTCGCCGATCCTCATTTTGGAGGAATCGCCAAACTTCACGGCCGTCAGCGGATGTTTCGGCTCGACCTTGAGAACCGAAAGATCGGTCTTCGTATCCGTCCCGATCAGCTTGGCCTTCAGTTTGGTACCGTTCGGAAAGATCGCTTCGATATCGTCGGCGCCTTCGATGACGTGATTGTTGGTGACGATATAGCCCGTGGGATCGATGACGAAGCCGGAGCCGAGCGAGCTCACCTTGCGGTTGCTGTCGTCGTCTTTCTTGTTGTTGAAGAAATCGTTGAATTCATCCTGGTAGGGTGAATTGTCCGGCACCTTCGGCGCCGCCGGCCCGTTGCCCTCATCCTTTACCTTCTGCGAGGTGGAGATGTTGACGACCGCATCGAGCAATCCGGCAGCAAGATCGGCAACCGAAGCCGGCCCCGCATTCATGGCCGGGTTCATCGTGACCGTGGGCGATGCTGCCGGAGGCGTCTGACCGGCGGCGGTGCCCGGTGCCTGGACCCCAGCGGCCGCGCCGCTGTTCTGCGCCTGCGCATAAGCCTGTTCGGTTACGCCCGCAACGGGGCCGGCAATCAGCGCGATGCTCGCAAGCAAGGCAAAGGAACGGCTGAAAAGCAGGCGATTGGTCGAAGCCATCAGGCATCCTCATCGAGATAGGGGAAAACTTGTATAAGCATCAACATAAGGCGGAATGATGAAGCGTGAAATCACCTTTTTGCGAAATCCCCGGACCTGCGCGCCGCCGTTGCCGGCAGGGTGAACACCATGCAACCCGCCATAAGGAAAAGGGCCGCCCCTGGGCAGCCCTTCAGTTCCTTGATTTGGCGACTCACTTCGCTGGCGGCGTCGGATTGGCAGGCGCCGGCGCTCCGGAATTGGGTGCCGTACCCGCAGGACTGTCGAAGAACTTGAAGAAGTCCGACCGGTTCGGCGGCAGCACGAGGGTCTTGCCACCCGAGGCGAGCGCCTTGTTGTAGGCGGCCATCGAGCGATAGAACTCATAGAAGTTCGGATCGCGCTTCGAGGCATCGGCGAAGATGGCGTTGCGCTCGGCCTCGCCTTCGCCGCGCAGCACTTCCGAGTCCTTCTGCGCGTCGGCAACGATCTCGACAACCTGACGATCCGCGATCGCGCGACGGCGCTGACCTTCTTCGTTCCCGCGGGCGCGGATCAGCTCCGCTTCAGCCAGGCGCTCCGCCTTCATGCGGTCATAGGTCTGCTGCGACACTTCCTGGGTCAGATCGGTGCGGCGGATGCGAACGTCTTCGATGTTGAGACCGAGCGTTTCGGCATCGCGGTGCAGATCGTTGCGCACTTCCGTCATCATGGAGGCGCGTTCGTCGGAAAGCGCCGCTTCGAAGCCGCGCAGACCGTAGACACGGCGCAGAGCGGCATCGAGACGGGTCCTGAGACGCGATTCAGCCGCGTCGCGATCCCCCGATACGGTCTCGCGGAACTTGCGCGCATCCATGATCTTGTAAACGACGAAAGCATCGACTTCATAGAACTTGCCGCCCGATACCTGGACGCGGATATTGTCGAGGTCGAAGCGAAGTTCCTGCAGCTGCACATACTGCACGCGATCGGCATCCATGAAGGCGAAAGGCAGCTTGAAGTACAAGCCCGGTTCCGTCTTGACGTCGCGGATCTGGCCGAAGCGCACGACGATCGCCTGCTCACGGGCGTTGACCACGAACACCGACGAATAAACGAGCAGCAGCAGTACCGCGAGCGCGATGAGGATGGCTGGCAAACGGCTGGACGTCATTATTTGGCCTCCGGCTGAGTTGCAGCGGCGGGCTTGCCCGCCTGCGTCGTGGACTGCTTGCCGACTTCATTCAGCGGCAGGTAGGGCACGACACCTTGCTTGTCGTCGATGATGATACTGTTGGAATTGCCGATGACGGACTCCATGGTTTCGAGGAACAACCGCTTACGGGTGACCTCAGGTGCCTTGACGTATTCGTCGTAGATCGAGATGAAGCGCTGCGCCTCACCCTCGGCCTCCTTGACGACCCGATCCTTGTAGGCGGCCGCTTCTTCGCGGATCTGAGCCGCGCGACCGCGGGCCTGACCAAGCTGCTGGTTGGCGTACTGATTGGCCTCTTCCACCTGCTGGTCTTCATTCTGCTCGGCGCGCTGCACTTCGTCGAAGGCGTCGGCAACTTCTCGCGGCGGCGAAACATCCTCGATCGGCACGGCATTGATGGATATACCCGAACCGTAGCGATCCATCGTATCCTGGATGATGTTTCTCACCTCGGTCGCAACTTCCTGGCGCTTGTCGCGGTAGATGTCCTGAGCGGGGCGGCGACCGACGACCTCGCGCATGGCGCTTTCCGCAACCTGCTGCAAAGTCTCGTCGGGGGTTTCGAGATTGAACAGATAGGATTGCGGGTTGGTCACGGTATAGAGGACGGAAAACTGCACGTTGACGATGTTCTGATCGCCCGTCAGCATCAGCCCCGCCGTCGAACCGGCAGACGACCGACCGCCAATATTGCGCTGCTGCTCGGTCACCTTGACGAATTCGATGCGGTCCATCGGCCAGATATGGAAATGCAGGCCAGGCATCGAAACTTCTTCGCGCGGCTTGCCGAAGCGCAGCTCCACGCCGCGCTCATCCGGCTGCACGGTATAGACGCACTGGATCAGCCAGAAAACGGCGATCACTGCGAGGATGATAAGGACAACGCCCGCGTTGAAGCCACCGGGCACGAAGCCTTTCAATCGGTCCTGGCCGCGGCGAATAATATCCTCAAGGTCCGGAGGCCCTCCGTTGCCGCTTCCCCGCGGCCGGTTCGGTCCTTGCCCCCAAGGTCCCTGATTATTTCCGCCGCCACCGCCGCCCCATGGGCCGCCGCCGCCATTCTGATTGCTCCAAGGCATCAAAACCTCTTTGTTTGTTGAGTCCCAGCATCGCAGCTGTCCCGCGAAATTTTTGGCTCGATATCCGCAGGTGGCAGCGATCGTTTCCCGTTATAGGTATCGAAGCACCTGCTTTCAACGCGACTTCAGGAAGTTCGTCGGATTCATTGGAAAATATTTGCTTTTCGGGGCCTGCTTTTATGCTTTCCGCCTGAAATAGCGAACGAAACGTGTTGGATAAGTATCCTTCTCTCCGGCCGGCACGGCGAGTTCGCTGTCAGCCTGCCAGATGCTGGAATCGATCTCCGGAAAGGACGTATCGCCCTCAACGTCCGCCTCGACATGGGTGATCAGCAACCGGTCTGCCAGACCGATCGCCTGGCGATAGATTTCACCGCCGCCGAGGATACAGATTTCCTCGACACTGCCCTCTTCAGCCAGACGCGATGCGGCCTCAATCGCCTCACCGAGCGAATGCGCCACCGTTATCCCGTCGGCCGAAAAACCGCCGTCGCGGCTGATGACGACATTGGGCCGGCCCGGCAACGGCTTGCCGATGGACTGGAAGGTCTTGCGTCCCATGATGACGGGTTTGCCGAGCGTCATCGCCTTGAAGCGCTTGAGGTCGGATGACAGCCGCCAGGGCATATCGCCTTCGCGCCCGATGATGCCGTTGCGCGATACGGCAACGACGATGGTCTTGATCGGTTGGGTCATGCGTCTCCCTCAGTCTGCCTCACCGATACCAATGCGAATCGGCGGGATGATCCTACATCATGACGGCGGCGACGGGGGATGGGCATCCGTCGCCGCCTAGCATCAGGCGCCGCCGTTCAATTGATCGAGCTGGCCGGCCAAAAGGCCTCCCTCTTCCCGATCCCTGGCTATTTTCCGATAGAGCCCGGCCATACCTTTGAAGATCAAGGCGGCTGGATCATCCTCGCCGAGAAACTCGGAGATCTCCTCCATCTCCGCAACCCAGCGGTAGGCCTTCGGATACATGTCGGAAATGCCGTGGACAAATTTTGCGTCGAGATCCGGCAGGCTTTCCTGAAGTTCGCGCTTTAGGGCGACGTCGGCGCCCGAGCGGATCGCGGCAAGCAGCATGGCGGTGCCGAGGCCCGTCACGCCCTTGTTGATGCCGGCATAGCACATCTTTAGCGCCGAGGCCGCGCCGATCGCCCCTGCGATACGGCGGACCTGAAGCCCATGATCCGCAAGCACCGCGCTGTCGCTGGCTACATCGCCACTCACATAGAGCTTCGGCCCGTTGCGGCCGGGCTTCGGCGGGCCGCCGATAATGGAGCCATCGAGAACCACGCCGCAACCGCTGCCGAAGATCGTCGCGACCTCCGCCATGGTTTTCGGCGAGATCGCGTTGCAGTCCATGAACGGCGTCTTACTGCCCCTCTCGCGCATTTCGGCGGCGATCTGCCGGGCCACGGCAACGGCCTCGGCGGGCGGAACAATGGAAAGAATAAGACGCGACGAGGCGATGTCGTCCAATCCGACCGGCTCCATGCCGGCCGCTTTTGCCCGCTCGATGGTCGAAGCCGAACGTCCCTCGAGATAGGTGATCACCCTCGCCCCATTCTCGACCAAACGCCGGGCAACGGCGCTTCCCATCGCGCCGGCTCCGATGACTGCGATCTCCACGGCCAATCTCCTTCTCCGCTTGAGGAAGATGGCAGCATATCGCCGGTCGCCCAGTCGGACGAGTGGAATGCCGGGCGGCAACGCCAAATTTAGCGCCATTCCTCAAGCGTTGCGAAGCACGAGGACGGCATAGGTGCACGGCTCTTCGCTTTCATTCCTGAAAACGCAATCCTTGGGCCGACCGAGTTCGAGGCAATCGCCTGCCGACATCAAGTGTTTCGTATCTCCCTCGAGAAAGGTCAGCCGTCCCTCCAGCATCCAGATCAGCTGCCTCATGAAGGCATAAGCCGATGCTGGCATCGGAACTTCCGCGCCTGCCGGCAATTCGATGCGGACGAGATCCAGCGGCAGATCCGACTTTGGGGAAACGTGCCGGCGCTCGTAACCTGTCTGCGGATCGATCCAGACGGGCTGCTCCTCCTTCCGGAGAAACCGGCCCTGCTGCATCTCCGCGCGCGCCATCAAGGTCGACATGCTCAAGCTGAAGGCACCGGAAAGCCTGCCGAGCAGCGTTGCCGTCGGACTGCTCTCCCCGCGCTCGATCTTATGGATCATGGCGCGGGAAACTGTCGAGCGTTCAGCCAGCTCCGTCAACGACCAGCCGCGGCTCTCCCGTTCGATGCGAATGCGGGCGCCAATGCGCCTGTCGATATCATCAAGTTGAGACATGCGTATTACTATAGTGGACATTCGCGGAAATGACAATTGTCACGAAGAACCTTAGGAAAGTGGCTCGAGTAAACCCTGCCCCGGAGAAAGGTAAATCCATCCCTCCACCCGAGACGTCGATTAATCGTTGAAATCACATTAAATTTTATCAGAACCTTGATGATATCACCCGCTAACGCACTCTTGCTTCGCTAGATGTTCGTAATAATATAATGGACAGATGCGAAAATCGGTGTATGACAAGACGGAACATTAAACCACATATCAATCCAATTTAGTGGATACCCACGGAGCCGCCGATGCAAATTCGCGATGCGAGAGATGAGGATCTTGCGGGAATAACCGCGATCTACAACGATGCCGTCGCCAATACCGCCGCGATCTGGAACGACGCGCAGGTCGATATCGCCAATCGCAGGCAATGGCTGCAGGATCGGCATAAGCTCGGCTATCCCATACTGGTGGCAACGGACGATCACGGCGGCGTGGTCGGTTACGCTTCGTTCGGCGATTGGCGCGCCTTCGACGGCTATCGGCATACGGTCGAGCACTCCGTCTACGTCCGCAACGATCAGTATCGCGGCGGCATCGCCAAGGCGCTGATGATCGAGCTCATCGAGCGCGCCCGGGCGATCGGCAAGCATGCGATGATCGCGGGCATCGAGGCCGGCAATGAGGCTTCGATCAGGCTGCACGAAAAGCTCGGCTTCCAGCAGGTCGGCCTTCTCCCCCAGGTCGGAACGAAGTTCGGACGATGGCTCGATCTCGCCTTTCTTCAGCTCCTGCTCGATCAGCGCACAGACCCAGATTCCAAGCCGGCAGCGTAGAGGCGCGAACACGATGCCGATCACGGTGGCAACGCTCATTCTCGCTGGAATATCGCTCGTTCTGCAGAATGCGCTGATGGTGCGGATCACCCAATCGGTATCGACCGTGCTGATCACGCTTGTCATCAACTCCTCGGTTGGATTGACCGCGCTGCTCGCAATCCTGATTTCGCGCAACGGCCTCGCCGGT
Organism: Hyphomicrobiales bacterium; assembly: GCA_900468625.1. Taxonomy (GTDB): domain Bacteria; phylum Pseudomonadota; class Alphaproteobacteria; order Rhizobiales; family Rhizobiaceae; genus Rhizobium. Next base: position 81,259 of record UBUL01000015.1, on the reverse strand, counting down.
CTTACGGAAGCAGCCGGCGCCGTCAGGCCATGGGCTCTGCTCCCAGGCCTGCTCGGCTCGTTCTTCGTCTTTGCCGGCATTATGGGATATCAGCGGCTCGGCGCAGCGCCCACCATCGCCGTGCTCGTCGCCAGCCAATTGCTGGCTGGCCTCGCATTCGACGCCGCCGTCGCCGAGCAAAGGGTCGCGGGCTTCAATACCTGGCAGTTGGTCGGAGCGTTGCTGCTTGTCGCCGGAGCCGTGCTCGTTGCCGGCCGAACTGCCGCTTAAACCGCGACCTCGGCCGCTATCGCGGCATGCGGCTCATAGCCCAGAACTTCGAAATCTTCGATGCGATAATCGTCGATGCTGTCCGGATGGCGAAGCAAGCGCAGGGTCGGGAAGGGCTTGGGCTGACGGCTGAGCTGCTCGCGGATCGCATTCAGATGGTTGAGATAGAGGTGCACGTCACCACCCGACCAGACGAGCTCTCCCATGTCCATGTCGACCTGCTGCGCGACCATGGCGAGCAAGGCCGCCTGCTGGCAGATGTTGAAGGGATTGCCGAGGAACAGATCGCATGAGCGCTGAAAGACCATCAGGCTGAGGCGCGGGCGCTTGCCTCCTTCGGCCGAGATATTCGATACGTGAAACTGATAGACCATATGGCAGGGATGCAGCGCCATATCGGCAAGCTCGCCGACATTCCAGGCATGGAAAATCATGCGCCGGCTGCTGGGATTGGTCTTGAGATCCTTGATGACCGCGGCGAGCTGGTCGTGCACCCGACCCTCGGCGTCACGCCACTGCCGCCACTGCTTGCCGTAGACCGGACCGAGATCGCCCCATTCGAGAGCGAAAGCCTCGTCCTCGAGAATTCGGTTCTCGAAGGCAAGCTGATCGATATTTTCGCCCGTTGCTTTGCGATATTTCGCCAGCGGCCAGTCGGTCCAGATCCGAACATTTTCCTTCAGCAGATTGCGGATATTGGTGTCGCCGGTCAAAAACCACAGCATTTCCTTAACCGCGAGCTTCCAGTAAACGCGCTTGGTCGTAAAGATCGGGATCTGTCCCTTCGAAAGATCGAAGCGCATCATCGCGCCGAGACCGCTCAAAGTGCCGACCCCGGTGCGATCGATGCGACGATCGCCGTGCTCGAGCAAATGCGCCATCAGGTCGAGATATTGATACTCTGGGTGACGAGCCATCTTGCGCTCCGAAATCGCTTGAATTTTCCGGCGATAAGGCTGCCCAGCGGCCGCCTGCCGATTCCTTGTTCGCGATTTTAATGACAAGCCCACGCGAAACCAACCGCGGCGAAACGTAATTCAGGCAAATCTCGCGACTTTACGGGCAAACCGATGTTTCCACGAAGCATTTATGACAATTGCCCTTCCCTTCGTCCGCGGAAAACACTATATCAGCCTTGCCGGTCTTCGGGCCGGCTATGGCGATAAATGAGCGGTGTAATAAACCTATTGGACCCGGGGGCGGTACCCGGCGCCTCCACCAAAAACCGGCCGGCAGAACTTGCGACAGACCGGCTTTTGATGGGGGCGAAACAGGATCGACAAGGGTGTAAAGATCGACTTTTCGCTCGGCATTGTACCGCCGTTATCGGGCTAAAATTGTAGTTGCAAACGACAACTATGCGGAAGCTCGTCTCGCTGCTTAATCGCGGTGTGACACTTCAAATAAAGTCCTAAGGGGTCGCACTCTTAGGCGGGGTTCGAAGGCACCTGGCAACAGAAGCCTTCACCTTCTTCTCCAGTGCTATATTATAGATCGACGGCGGTGACTCGCTCACAGGGCTTTTCCGGCGGCGTTCAGCGTGGCATAAGCCTATAAAAAACATGGCCAACGAAAGACAGGAAAGCATGGGGCAGGATCATATCCGCTATGACATTTTGGCACAGGACGCCCTGCGTGGGGTTATCCGCAAGGTGTTGACCGAGGTCGGCGCCACCGGCCGCCTGCCCGGTGACCACCATTTCTTCATCACCTTTCTGACCGGCGCTCCCGGCGTGCGCATCTCGCAGCACCTGAAGGCGAAGTATCCGGAGCAGATGACCATCGTCATTCAGCATCAGTTCTGGGACTTGAAAATCAGCGAGAGCCAGTTCGAGATCGGCCTCTCCTTCTCCGACGTTCCGGAAAAGCTCGTGATCCCCTTCAACGCCATTCGCGGCTTTTACGACCCTTCCGTCAATTTCGAGCTGGAGTTCGATGTGCCGCTGGCCCATGAGGAGGAACTCTCCTCTAGCGAAATCACCGCCTATCCCGTGCCGGCCGAAGGTGAGGAAGCGCCCGCAGCTGCAGCCAAGGATGGCGAGGAAAAGAAACCGGGATCGGTTGTCTCGCTCGACGCATTCCGCAAGAAGCAGTAGGCATGACGGGGAAGCATCCGCTTCCCCTTTTCATATCCGCAACGGGAGGAGATCGATGAGCGCCGAAATCGTCAATCTGCGCCAGTTTCGCAAGAAGCAGGCCCGCTCGGACAAGGAAAAGCAGGCAGAGCAAAACCGCATCACCTTCGGGCGGACCAAGGCCGAGAAGAACCTGACGAAAGCGCTGAACGACAAGGCCGAAAAAACGCATGAAGCAGGCCGGATCGAGCCTAAGAAGACCGAAGACTAATTTCGATTCCGAGATAAAAAACCTCAGAAATCAGTTGCTTACTTCCGCATTTTGAATCACTTTCACAGATATCCTGCCATTTCCGATTTTTGATCGATCCGCCGATGATCCGTAAACATTCCGCGACGCTGCATGGCCATCGCACAAGCTTTTCCCTTGAAGACGCCTTCTGGACAGAACTGAAGGCTATCGCCAATACACGCGGCACATCACTCGCAGCGCTGATCTCCGAGATCGATGACGGCCGCGAGGCCGGCAGCAACCTCTCCTCGGCCCTCCGCCTCTATGTCCTCAAATGGCTGAAGGATCGCAACTAAAGGGTGTCGCGCGAAAGTGCGCAGCGGTTTTGCGATGAGGACATGCGCAAAATCAGAGACCGAAAGCGCCGTAAACGAATCTGAAAGATCGCGATGCGCTTCAGGGGCAATTCCAGGAAAAGCGCATGGCGGCATTCCATCCAGAATTGCATAAAGCGCAAGAATAGAGCGCTTTTCGCCATTCGAATGAAAGCGGAAGGACGCGACAGCAGCTCCGCGCTTCACCGAATCGTTCCAGATAGCCAGGGAAAATTCCGTCGTGATTTCACGGTCGTTTCCAGCGTCCATCGACAGCATCGCCTGAAGGCGAGCGTTACTGGGCCACTCCCGGCAATTCATTGAAGTTCAACGGCGCCGTTGTCTGCGGAGCTGGGCTGTTGGGTATCTGCGTCCGTTGGAGCTCCGCCTTGGCCCGCGCTTCGGCAGCCGCCTTGGCCTTATTTGCTTCTTCTTCCGCCGCCTGTCTGGCTTTTGCCTCGTCTTCCGCCTGCTTCTGGGCGGCTGCCTGCCGAGCCAGATCGCGCAGCCGTTCCTCTTCCTCGCGCCGCTGCTTCTCGATGACCGCATCCCGCTGGCGCTGGGCCTCGCGCACGGCCGCCGTATATTTATAGAGCGCCACTTCCCGCCGGAGCCGCTGCTTTTCAAGTACATTGGCCTGCAGACGCTCGACGCGACGGCGCTCGCGCTCGAATGCGCGAACCGAAAGGAAGCTGGTCACGTCGGTCACATCCATCGTCCGGCCCGGCGTCGCAAGCGGTCCAGCGAAATCAAGACGCAAGGCCGGCTCGGCGCCGCTTTGCGCCTCCGTTCCGGCCTTGAAATCAATGCCGAGCGATCCGCGCATGCGCTCATCCGGCAGACTGATTTCGGCATTGCCCGAAAGCTTTGCCACATCGTTGCCGGCTGCGATGTTCGTCGCGCGGATCACGCCTGTAGAAATGTTGAAGGGTATGCTTGTCGCCGGAAGGACCGCTTCTCCATTGTTGAGCAGCGTCTGTATGATCGGCAATACCTTGCCGGCGGTGATACCGCCCTGGATCTGGTCGGTCGCCGACAGCAGCGGCGACAGGATCGAGAGATTGAGGCCGCGTACATGCGTCTCGCCAAGCTTGATTTCACCCGAACCGCTTGCGTTTGCCGCAAGTTCGGCAATGCTCTTGCCGCTCGTCTCGGTATTCATGGCAAGGCCGAAGCGCCCGCTGGCAAGCGGCGCTCCATCGCGCTGCCAGGCAACGGCCGCAAGATCGCCATTGGTAAGATCGAGCTTCGCCTGCAGCAAGCCGGTGCCGTCGGAATTCGCAAGCATCACGCTGCCCGTCAACGTACCCCCGTTCCAGCCGCCCGTCAGATCGTTCAACCGCAACTCCTCGCCCTTGTAGGCTGCATTGGCGGTGAAGTTCGACATAGGACCGAATATGCCGGGCCATACTTGTTTTGCCGAAAGCTTGAGTCCGATATCCATCCCGCTGAAGGCAGGCAAACCCAGCTTGTCCTTGTTGAGAGCGCCCGTTTTCGGGTCCGTCATCGGCCCGTAGATGGCTTCCGCCAGCCAGCCCATATCCGCCTTGTCCAGCGCCAGTTCGCCCGATGCTTTGAGATTCGGCGCCTTCCGGTCGAGGGTCAGCGTACCCGACATATTATTGTCGGCAAATTGTCCCTTCATGCCCGAAAACACGATCTTGTCCGGATTCAGCGCGGCATTGGCCTGGAATTTCACCGGCAAGCCGGAGCCCATTTGCGGGAGGCCGATGCCGTTCATCACGAAATAGGGGTCGAGATCGGCGCTTTCGAGCGACAGTGCGATGTTGCCGTTGAGGAAGGTAGCGGGGCGGACATCGACTTTGCCATTCGCAGTGAATGAGGTCTTGTCGGTCGCAAATGTCAGTGCCGCGTCGGCAGGATCGCTGCCGTTGGCAGATACTTTCAGCGTCAAACGGCCATTGGCGTCGGCTTCGACAGGCAGAGGATCGAGACCCGCCTGACCGAACAGGATCGACGTCACCGAATTTTCGAGCGTCCCCTCAAGGGTCGTGGTGCCCTTGCCGGCGAAAGCCGAAAGATCGGACATGCGATAGTCGAAATTGACGCGACTGCCGTTGGAGACGCCCGCAAGCGTAACCGTCAGCGCACTGTCCTGATCCCCGCCGAGCGTCACGGCGCCGCGAAGCGCGGTATTTCCATACCAGGCGGCATTGCGCACCAGCCGGTCCATGACGGGATGATGCGGCAGATGCTGACGCAGCATTTCGAAGAACGGCCCGGGATCTGCGGCTTTGAAGGTAATCTCTCCCGATCCCTTGTAGTCGGAAGGCGAGCCATTGGCGCGGCCAGTTGCGGTGATCTCGGCGCCTGCTACATTGTGCACCGAAAGCTTGTCGATCGTCAGAGCGCCGTCAGCCACGGAGAAGGAGGTATCGACATTATCGGCCGGCACGCCGAAAGCCGTGAATTTTCCGGCCTGCAGATGCGCCGTAATGCGATGATCGAAGAGCGATTCGCCGGTGTCCTGGCCTGTAAACAATCCGGTCAGCGCCCTCAGCGCATCGAGATCGAGCGTGTCGCCGGTCAGATCGACGGCAAGCTTCGGCGGGGTCTTGTCCGTCCCGCTCTGACGATCGATCCGGCCCTTGAGCGTGGCGGAACCGACAGCGATCTCGAGATTCTCGAAGCGCTGCTCTTCGTGCCGCATGCTGACATCGGCAGAAAAGCCCGCTTGACGCAGCTGCCGGATCGCCGGATCGACGGAGCCCACGAGCCAGGATGCCAAGCCGGAAGGCTGATTGGAAGCAACGACCAGATTGCCGATGAAATTCGGCTCGCCCTGCAGCATCAGATTGCCGCGCGCCTCGACCTGCGTACGCCCGGGCATAGTACCGACCGCATGGTCGATCTTCCATCCCGTTCCCGCCGGTTCGAGATCGAGCTGCACGTCGCGTATGGTCGTGTCGCCCGCCACGATCGCCGGCAGCCGGAAGGTCGCCTTGCCGGGAACCTGCGGCACCGGGACTTCGGCGGCGATCGCAATCAGGCTGTTCAGGCGCTGACGGGCCGAGATCGCCGGGTTGCGGTTGGTCTTGCCGTTGGAACCCTTGGTATTGCCGAGGCGGTTGACGTCGATCTGCTGTCCGTCGGCCGTTAACAGAAATTCCGGCTTGGAACCCGTATCCAGCGTCGCCTCGCCGGTGACGACATAGGGATCGTCATCGGCGCCGACTTCCAGACGGTACTCCGGAATGCGAATGCGATCATTCGTCAGCTCGAAGCGCCCCTTGATACGCGGCTGCGCCTTCTGATCGGCAACGTCATGAACCTGTTTGTCGTTAACTCCAGCCGTGAAGGAACCCATGTAGTCGGGCTTGCTGTTGACGAGTTTCAGTTCGCCATCGAGATCGACGTTAAGGGGATGGCGATCCGGTATCAGCCGCGTGCGGACACGCAGGACGCCATTGTCGTCGGGCTGGCTGCTGGAAATGCTGAAATTGCCATGCTCATTGTCGAGTGCCGCATCGCCCTCGATGCGCCACGGTCCGGCAAGCGACCTCGCCGACATTTGAGCATTCAGATCGGCGACATGTCGCGTGCGGCCTGTTTGCTCGTCGATAAAGAGGATATCGCCGTCTTCGACATGAATGCTTTCGAGCACCACGGACTTAGCGGGAATTTCCGGCTGGCTGCCGCGCATCCAGTCCAGCGTGCCGTCCTTCAGCAGCCGCAGCCGCACCTTGGGTTTCGAGACGCGCATATCGAAGATCAACGCTTCACCGGAAAGGAAAGGCGCAAGTTCGGCGTCCATGGAGAATTCGGCGATCTGCACCAGCGGCTTGCCATCAGGCTCCTGACCGACGCGGACATCGTGCAGCGTCACAGACGGAAACGGTAGAAGACGAGCATCGACGGTACCGTGAACGGTCACCTTCTTGCCGATGATGCGGCTCGCCTGATCTTCGAAATTCTTGCGAAAATCGGTCCAGTCTATGAAGAGCGGAGCGAGCAGCGCCACGAACAGCACCACCACGAGCAATCCACCCAGAAAAACCAGGACCCTACCTAACAACGCGTATCGTCTCCAATCTTCATTCCCGATATACGCATGTGTCGCCTGTCAGAGCGCATACACGGCATACCTTAGAATATGCACAGTTCTACCTGATCCCTGCCTGCCACAGCAGCTCTTTTTAAGAGGTATGCCACCCATCTAGCGCATACATGCAGCTTTTCATGACAAAAACCGGAAAAGAACGGCTGCAGCCTAGCGCTATTCGCGCATGTAGCAAGCCAAGATCATGAAAATATTCCATCTTTCAGTGTCTGCGGAATATTTTTCCGGGATTGAAAATGGCATCCGGATCGAGCGAATCCTTGATCTGACGCATCAGATCGACGGCGCCGCCGAGTTCCTGCTCCAGAAACGCCATCTTTCCCTGCCCTATGCCGTGCTCGCCGGTGCATGTGCCGTCCATGGCAAGCGCTCGGGCGTTGAGGCGGGTGACAAAATCCTCGACCATGGCGATCCCTTCCGGGGTCTCGTCGAACAGGACAAGTACATGGAAATTGCCGTCGCCCGCATGGCCGACGATCGGCGCCAGCAGACCATGTGCCTCGATATCGGCCTGGGTTTCCGCAACGCATTCGGCAAGCCGCGAGATCGGTACGCAGACATCCGTCGACAGGGCAGCCAGTTCCGGCGCCAGTGCGCGGCAAGCCCAATAGGCGTCGTGGCGGGCCTTCCAGAGCTTGTTGCGCTCCTCCGCATTGCTTGTCCAAAGGAATTCGCCGCCACCGCATTCGGCCGCAATCTCGGCAAATTGCGCCGATTGCAGTGCGACGGTCTCATCGGTGCCGTGGAACTCGAGGAAAAGCGTAGGCTTCTCGTCATATGTCAGGCCTGAATAGCGATTGCAGGCCCGCATCTGCACGGCATCCAGCAATTCGATACGCGCAACGGGCACACCCATCTGGATCGTCATGATGACGGCATCGCAAGCCGCCTTGATATCCGCAAAGGCACAGGCGCCGCCGGCGATCTTCTGCGGAATGCCCTGCAGGCGCAGCGTGATCGAGGTCAGCACGCCGAGCGTGCCCTCGGCGCCGACGAAAAGCCGCGTCAAATCGTAACCGGCCGACGATTTCTTGGCACGGCGGGCGGTACGGATTTCCTCGCCGTTGGCGGTCACCACGGTCACGGACAGCACATTGTCCTTCATCGTGCCATAACGCACGGCATTCGTGCCCGATGCACGCGTCGATGCCATGCCGCCGATCGAGGCATTGGCGCCGGGATCGATCGGAAAGAACAGGCCAGTGTCGCGCAGATAGGTATTGAGCTGCTCGCGGGTGACGCCAGGCTCGACCGTGCAATCGAGATCCTCCGCATTGACTTCGAGAATGCGGTTCATGCGGCTGAAATCGATGGAAATGCCGCCTTGCGGCGCATTGACCTGCCCTTCAAGCGAGGAACCCGTGCCGAAGGGAATGACCGGAACCTTGTGTTCGGCACATGCCTTGACGACAGTCCTCACATCCTCACTCGTTTCGGCAAAGACCACGCCGTCCGGCAGCTGCGATGGGATATAAGTGGTGGTATGGGCGTGCTGGGCGCGAAAACTTTCGCCGGTCTGGAAACGCTCGCCCAAAGCCTGTTTCAGAACACCGAGAACGGCTAATATCCCAGCCTCGTTGCGTGTTCCCGCCTTTGCATCAGCCAGAACCATAATCCGAATCTCCCATCGCGGCCATCGAAGGACGTTAACCCTTTGGTCGGTTCTATGGGACATCGGCGCGGCGCTGTCCAGTGATGAAAGTCGACCGCAGCTATCGCACCCTCTCACCTCTCAATCTTTGATCTGGATCGTTCTGGGCGACACAGCCTGACGAATTGCCCATTTTTTCAGCAGCGCGCGTCATAAAGCGATCATCGGCAACGAACATCCCCTAGGTCTGGATCGGCAATCGGCGGAGCACCGGCATTGCCGCGGCGACTGGCACGCGTCTTGCGTTTTGCCTTCCAGCTTTCACACAGCCCGATTGGAAGGATATTCGATGAAGCGCAGACAAATGCTCATGGCACTCGGCATCGCGATGCTGGCGATGGGGTCGGTTTCCACCCCACACGCAGCTCGGGCGGATGCCCTGAGCGACATAGCCTCCCGCGGCACGCTCCGCGTCGCCGTTCCGCAGGACTTCCCGCCCTTCGGCAGCGTCGGCACGGACATGGCGCCGATGGGCTATGATATCGACATGGCCAATCTGATCGGCGAAAAGCTTGGCGTGAAGACGGAGCTTGTTCCGGTCACCAGCGCCAACCGCATTCCCTATCTGCAGACGAACAAGGTCGATCTGGTGATCTCAAGCCTCGGCAAGAATCCGGATCGCGAAAAGGTCATCGATTTCTCCGACGCCTATGCGCCCTTCTTCAACGGCGTCTTCGGCCCCGGCGATGTGGCGGCGGCCAAGCCGGAAGACCTTTCCGGGAAAACGATCGGCGTCACCCGCGGCGCGATCGAGGATCTCGCGCTCACCAAGGTCGCGCCGCAGGACGCGACGATCAAGCGCTACGAGGACAATAACGGCACCATTTCGGCCTTCCTGTCCGGGCAGGTCCAGCTGGTTGCGACCGGCAACGTCGTCGCGGCGGCCATTCTCGCCAAGAACCCGCCGAAGAAACCCGAGATGAAATTCCTCATCACCAACTCCCCCTGCTTCATCGGCCTGAACAAGAACGAAGCGGCACTGCAGAAGAAAGTCGACGACATCATTGCTGCCGCCAAGGCGGACGGAACGCTGAACAAGATGTCGCAGAAGTGGCTGAGCGCCGACCTGCCGGCCGGCTTCTGATCAACGCGGGACCGATCGTACCGTCATTCGGCGGCGTGATCGGTCCAAGCGAGGCTTTCTCCCATGCGCTATCACTTCGATTTCGGCTGGCTCGCCGAATACTATCCCACGCTGATCAAAGGCGTTCTCGTCACGGTGGAGCTCACCCTAATCGGCGCTGTACTCGGCATCGTCCTCGGAATTGCCTGCGCCTGGGCGCGCGCGCTCGGACCGGGCTGGCTCAAACCCTTCGTCGCGGCCTATGTCGAGCTGATCCGCAACACGCCGTTTCTGATCCAGCTCTTCTTCATCTTCTTCGGCCTGCCCGGTATCGGCGTTCAGATGAACGAGATGACGGCTGCCAATCTCGCGATGATCATCAATCTCGGCGCCTATAGCTGCGAGATCATCCGCGCCGGCATCCAGGCGACGCCGCGCGGCCAGTTCGAAGCCGGCGCCAGCCTTGCCATGACCCGGTTCGAGACCTTCCGGCATGTCGTCCTCGTTCCGTCCCTGCAGCGCATCTGGCCGGCACTGTCATCGCAAGTCGTCATCGTGATGCTCGGCTCCTCGGTCGTCTCGCAGATCGCCGCCGAGGACCTGACCTTCGCGGCAAACTTCATCCAATCGCGCTCTTTCCGCGCCTTCGAAGCCTATTTCGTCTCCACGGCGATCTACCTCGTGCTGGCGATCCTGCTTCGGCAAGTGCTCGCGGCCGTGGGCAAGCTGATCTTTCCACGCAGGGTCCGCCAATGATCCAGTTCACCACTTGGGATATTCTGCGCGGCCTGCTTCTGGCAGCGCGCTGGACGATATTGCTGTCGCTCGTCTCCTTCGCTGGCGGCGCCATCGTCGGTGCGATCCTGCTGTTCCTGCGCATCGGAAAGGCCAAGGCCGGCCGCATCGCCGTCAGATATTTTGTGGAATTGTTCCAGGGCACGCCACTGCTGATGCAGCTCTTTCTGGCCTTCTTCGGCCTGGGGCTCTTCGGCATCGACGTGCCGGCCTGGCTCGCGGCCGGCGTCGCGCTCACCCTCTGGTCATCAGCCTTTCTGACCGAAATCTGGCGCGGCTGCGTCGAGGCTGTAGCCAAAGGCCAGTGGGAAGCATCGGCAAGTCTCGGCATGGGCTATCTGCAGCAGATGCGCTACGTCATCCTGCCCCAGGCGCTGCGCATCGCCGTGCCGCCGACGGTCGGTTTCTCCGTGCAGGTCGTCAAGGGCACGGCCCTGACCTCAATCATCGGCTTCGTCGAGCTATCGAAGGCCGGCACCGTCATCACCAACGCGACCTTCCAGCCATTCACCGTCTACGGCTTTGTCGCGCTCATCTATTTCGCCCTGTGCTGGCCGCTGTCGAAAAGCAGCCAGATCCTGGAGAGGAAGCTCAATGTCGCTCATCGAAATCACTGAAGTCCGCAAGAGCTTCGGCGCTAACGAAGTCCTGAAGGGCATCAACCTCGATGTCGAGCCCGGCGAAGTCATCGCCATCATCGGCAAGAGCGGTTCCGGAAAATCGACCCTGCTGCGCTGCATCAACGGGCTGGAGACGATCAATGACGGCTCGATCTCCGTCGCCGGCGCCCAGCTTCTGCCCGACGAGCTCCATCTGAAGACGCTCCGGCTGAAGGTCGGCATGATTTTCCAGCAGTTCAATCTCTTCCCGCATCTGAGCGCGGGACGCAACGTCATGCTCTCGCAGATGGTTGTCAAGAAGACCAGCAAGGGCGAAGCCGAGGCAATGGCGCGGCGCATGCTCGACCGTGTCGGCCTCGGACACAAGTTCGACGCCTATCCGGACGAGCTCTCCGGCGGGCAGCAGCAGCGCGTCGCCATCGCAAGAGCGCTCGCCATGCAGCCGATTGCGCTTCTCTGCGATGAAATCACCTCGGCGCTGGACCCGGAACTGGTCGCGGAAGTTCTCGCCGTCGTGCGCGAACTGGCAAGCGAAGGCATGACGCTGCTGATGGTGACCCACGAGATGAAATTCGCCCGGGACGTCTGCTCGCGCGTCGTCTTCATGCATCAGGGCCGCGTGCACGAAATCGGACCGCCCGGCGAAGTCTTTGCCAACCCGCAGACACCGGAACTCAGGCAGTTCCTCGGACTTCATTGAGAGCCCGCAGGCCCCGCTAACTGGCTCTCCGAACCATGGTGTTCCAGGCGCCCGGCGCCATGCCGAACGCCTTCTTGAAATGCCGGGTCAAATGGCTCTGATCGGCAAAGCCGGTTGCGGCGGCCACCTCCGCGATCGGCTCGCCGGCGCCGATCATCGCCTTTGCTTGCTGCAGACGCCGCATCAGCAGAAAGCGATGCGGGCTTGTGGCGAAGGCGGCACGGAAATGCCGCGCCAGCGCAAAGCGATCGAGGCCGGTGATGCGCTCCAGCTCCTGCGAACGCACCCCGTGCGTGACATGCGCCTCGAGATAGTCCCGCGCAGTCTTTACCTGCCCCCACGCAATGCTGCTCAAAGGCCGTTGCGGCAGACGGGCATGCTGGACAAGTCCGTCGGTGAGCCGCGAGACGAAATCATCGACAAAGAGCTCATCCAGCTCGCGATCGAGCTCGCCAAGCGCAGCCAGCAACAAGCCGGCGAGACGATTGTCTTCCACCACGGGGTTATCGACGAAAGGCAGGCCGACACGCGCCGCTTCAAGGCATTGAAACATCACCGATGGCTCCAGGTACAGCATGCGGTAGACAAGGCCGTCCTCGGTCGCCGCCCCGCCGTCATGCAGCTCGTCCGGATGAAGAATGATCACCCTCCCCGGCAGGCTGTAACGCTGTTCGCCGCGATAGCGGAACGTCTGTACGCCCCGTATGGTGACGCCGAGCGCATAGGTGTCGTGCCGGTGCAGCTCGAAGGCATCGCCGCGAAACTGCGCCTGAATGCGCTCGATGCCCGGATAGGCCGGTGCGGACAGGATACGGTTGGCCTCCGGCGTCACGCACAAACGTTCAAGACCCTCGAAGATCTGTCCGGCTACATCCTCGTGCAATGTCCCATTTCCAGACTGCATGAAAGTGACCATCGATGTTCGACACCAAAATCGCGATCGTTCTGCGAAACGACCTTCAATCCTGGCAAAAGCTGAATGTGACGGCCTTCCTGTCGACGGGCATAGCCGGACAACATCCCGATATCATCGGAGAAGCCTATCGCGACCGCACCGGCAACGTCTACAATGCTTTGTCGATCCAGCCCATCATCGTGCTCTCGGCCGACAAGGAGAGCATCGCCGCCATCCACCGCCGCTCGCTGGAGCGTGGTGTCATTTCCTCCATCTTCATCGAGGAAATGTTTTCAACCGGCCACGATGTGGCCAACCGCGCCGTCTTCTCCGAATTCGCGCCCGGAGACGCCAAAGTCGTCGGCATCGCCTTGCGCGCCGACAAGAAAATCGTCGACAAGATCACCAAGGGCGCGAGCATGCACGCGTGATCGGAAGCATAAAAAACGGCCGGATCGTGAGACCCGGCCGTTTTTGATGAGAAGACTTAACCGTTCTGCGTGATCGGCGCGATCTGGATCTCGACGCGGCGGTTCTGCGCGCGGCCAGCCTCGCTCGCATTCGATGCGACCGGCTGCGACGGGCCGAAGCCGATGGCCGACATGCGGCGCTGATCGATACCCTGGCTGCCCAGGTAGGAGGCAACCGATCCGGCGCGGCGTTCGGACAGATCCTGGTTATGCTGAAGGCTGCCGGTCGAATCCGTATGGCCGTTGACGTCGATCAGCGTACGGTTGAATTTGCGCAGAACGATCGCGACGGAATTCAGCGTCGGGAAGAATTCCGGCTTGATCGCATCCTGGTCGATGTCGAAGGTGATCGCCGAAGGCATGTTCAGGATGATGCGGTCGCCGACGCGGGTCACCGAAACGCCAGTGCCCTGCAGTTGCGCACGCAGCTCGGATTCCTGCTGGTCCATGTAATTGCCGATGCCGGCACCCGCGAGCGCCCCGACGCCGGCGCCGATCAGCGCGGCATTGCGGCGCGAAGCCGGCGAATGACCGATCAGAAGACCGGCAACGGCGCCGACGCCGGCACCGATCGCCGCACCGCCTGCGGTATTCGATACCTTCTGCTCACCCGTGTAAGGGTCGGTGGTCGTGCAGGCGTTCAAAAAGGCTGCCGCTAGGGCAAGAATGGCAATTTTCTTGATCATAGAATCGTCGCTCTCCGGTTCGATGGCCGCAGCAGGTATGAAGCATTGCGGCAATATCATGAAGAGAAATCTTATCCGCGCCTTTGTTCCCTGTGCATATCGCGCATATGAAGCTTTGACGACATGACGTCACATCCGGATGCGCGGGAGCCGTGCACCCGCCGCGGTCCCGATGCTTCGTCCTGCGCCGCCCTGCCTGCAATCAGAGGTTCTGGAAGAGCTGCAAAACCGTGTTGTAGCTCGCATTGGCGATCGCCAGGGATTGCAACCCGAGCTGCTGCTGGGTCTGCAGCGCCAGAACCTTGCTCGATTGCTGCTCCATATCGGCATCCACAAGCTTGCCGACGCCGCTGGTCAGCGAGTCGCTCAGATTTTTGGCAAACTCGGTCTGAAGATCGATGCGTGATTCGAGAGAGCCGAAAGCCGACCCGATCGTCTTGAGCTGGTTCAGCATCGCCGTCACGGTGTTGACCATGTCGACGATCGCACCCCGCGTCGTATTCGCATCAAGCGAGATTTCCACCTGTCCGTTCGTGTTGCCGTTCTTGCTGCCGAGCAGCACGTAGTTTTTCGCGGAACCGGCTTCGGTCGCAAAGGCCGTCGAGGTCAGCACGCCATACCCGCCGGTCCCGCTCGATTGATCGTCTATCAGATAGCGGGCATCGCGGGAGGTGATCGGGCCGGTTGTCGAGCTTGCGCCCGCATAGTTCAGCATGCCGATCGTGACGGTTCCGTTGCTGCCGCGGATCAGGGCACCTGGAATTTCATGCGGCGCGGTCGGATCTGCGCCGTTCCGCAGCACAGTCCAGTTGACGCCATTGAAGGTCGCCGACTCCGCCGTGCTGCGCAGCTGTTGCTTTAGTTCCGTGATCTCGTCGTTGAGCTTCGTCTTGTCGACGCTGGTTTCATAGGCGCTGACAAGCTTCGTCCTGATCTCGGTCACGACGTCGATCGCGCTGCTGACACCTGTGGAGGCGGTGCTGACCGTCGAGGCGGCAAGACCGAGCGCATCCTGAACCGCCGAAATCGCGCCGATGTCGGTATGCGTCAGCGTCGAGATTTTCCAGTATGTGGCATCGTCCTTGACTGTCTGCACCCGTAGCCCCGACGACATTTGCCGTTCGGCATTGCCCAATTTGGCCTGGGTGTCCCTCAGCACTTCCAACGCCGAATTCACGGAAGGGCTGACCCTGATGAAGGTCGAAAAAATACTCACGGCACACGAACTCCGGACGCAACGATACGCAACAAATACAAGGAAACATTGGAACCTTGCCGCGGGCGCTCATGCGCGCGGGCCGAGAGTGTCGGCAACAGGCAGCGAGGCAAAAACGACGCCTGCGCTCCAGCGGTCACATGTCGCCATGATTAGCAAACATGCTTAAGAAAGCGCTAAGCGAAATACATAATTCACCATAAATGACCGCAAAGCTGACAGCGAACTCGGCATGATCCTGCCGCCCATTCCGCTGCCAGCAGATTGGCGGGCAGCGGGCGCAGTGCCGCGTCCGATATCCCGTCATGCAGGCGCTGCTCTTGGCGCGTTTGTGGCCTTCCTACGACCGCAGCGCCTGTGAATGTGCGCTTTTTGTTCTAGTTTCGGCCCGTTTCTTTTGCCTTTCGGGGTAGAATCATTACATTGGGCCGCATGACCATTGGACATGACGATATTCCCTTCTTTGACGAGGAGCCGGAGCACATTGCACCGCGCCGCCCTGCGCCGGCAGCCGGCGGCATTGGCGGCGGTATTGCCGCTCGTGCCATGGCGGCGCGCGACAGCGGCCGCCGGCCCGATTATCTTTCGGGACTCAATCCCGAGCAGGCCGAAGCCGTGGAAACGCTTGACGGCCCCGTTCTGGTGCTTGCGGGTGCAGGCACCGGCAAGACGCGCGTGCTGACGACCCGCATCGCCCATATTCTCTCCACCAACCGCGCCTTTCCGAGCCAGATCCTCGCCGTGACTTTCACCAACAAAGCGGCACGCGAGATGAAGGAACGTATCGCGCTGCTCGTTGGCGGTGCGGTCGAAGGCATGCCCTGGCTCGGCACATTCCACTCGATCGGCGTCAAGCTGTTGCGCCGCCATGCCGAGCTGGTCGGCCTCACCTCCAGCTTCACCATTCTCGACACGGACGACGTCATCCGCCTGATCAAGCAACTGATCCAGGCGGAAGGGCTCGACGACAAGCGCTGGCCGGCCAAGCAGTTTGCCGGCATGATCGATACCTGGAAGAACAAGGGCCTCAGCCCCGCCGATATTCCGGAAGGCGATGCGCGCGCCTTTGCCAATGGCAAGGGCCGCGAGCTCTATGCCGCCTACCAGAACCGCCTGAAGACGCTGAACGCCTGTGACTTCGGCGATCTCCTGCTGCATCCGATCAATATGCTCAGGCAGAATCCCGATATCCTCAAGGATTACCACCAGCGCTTCCGCTACATCCTGGTCGACGAGTATCAGGACACCAACACGGCGCAGTACATGTGGCTTCGCCTGCTGGCACAGCGGCAGAAGGGCGAGCCGCAGAACGTCTGCTGCGTCGGCGACGACGACCAGTCGATCTATGGCTGGCGCGGCGCGGAGGTGGACAACATCCTGCGCTTCGAGAAGGATTTTCCAGGCGCCAAGGTCATCAAGCTCGAGCGCAACTATCGCTCCACCGAGCATATTCTCGGTGCCGCCGCGCATCTGATCGCCCATAATGAGGGCCGGCTCGGCAAGACGCTGTTCACTGAACGCTCAGATCCGGACGACATCAAGGTGCAGGTGCATGCCTCCTGGGATTCCGAGGAGGAAGCCCGCGCGATCGGCGAAGAGATCGAGCAGCTGCAGCGCAACAAGCATAATCTCAACGACATCGCGATCCTCGTGCGCGCCTCCTTCCAGATGCGCGAATTCGAAGATCGTTTCGTCACGCTCGGCCTGAACTATCGCGTCGTCGGTGGCCCTCGCTTTTACGAGCGCCTCGAAATCCGCGATGCCATGGCTTATTTCCGCCTCGTCTGCCAGCCGGCGGACGATCTTGCCTTCGAGCGCATCATCAACACGCCGAAGCGCGGTCTCGGCGATACGACCGTCCGCGCCCTGCATGATTACGCCCGCGTGCGCGATATCCCGATGCTGGCGGCCGCCGCCGATATCATCGAGACGGACGAGATGAAGCCGAAGGCACGCAAAGCGCTGTTCGACGTCGTGCAGTCCTTCCGCCGCTGGCAGGGCCTGCTCGAAAATACGCCGCACACCGATCTTGCCGAACAGATTCTCGAAGAGTCCGGCTATACGGACATGTGGAAGAACGACAAATCGGCGGAAGCGCCGGGACGCTTGGAAAACCTGAAAGAACTCATCCGCTCCATGGATAGTTTCGAATCCATGCGCGGCTTCCTCGAACATGTCGCCCTCGTCATGGATGCCGAGCAGAACGAAAATCTCGACGCCGTCTCCATCATGACGCTGCACTCCGCCAAGGGCCTGGAATTCGACACCGTGTTCCTTCCCGGCTGGGAGGAAGGCCTGTTTCCGCATCAGCGCTCGCTCGACGAAAGCGGGCGCGCCGGCCTCGAGGAAGAGCGCCGCCTCGCCTATGTCGGCATCACCCGCGCCAAGCGCCGCTGCCACATCTGGTTCGTCTCCAACCGCCGCATCCACGGTCTCTGGCAATCCACAATCCCCTCCCGCTTCCTCGACGAACTGCCGGAAACGCATGTTCAGGTTGCCGAAGTCGAGCAGTCCTATGGCGGATATGGCCGAGGCGGCTACGGCCAGTCGCGCTTCGACAAGGCCGATCCTTTCGCCAACACCTATTCCACACCGGGCTGGAAGCGTGCCCAGGCAAACCGCAATGACGCGACACGCGACAATTGGGGCAGCCGCTCCGGCCACGCCGTCGAGCGCATCGGCTATGGCGAGAGCGGCCCCAAGGTGCGCACCATCGACGGCGAATTGGTGGCCAAATCCACCTCCACCGAACCCTCAAAATTCGCCATCGGCGACCGCGTCTTCCACATCAAGTTCGGCAACGGCAATGTCTCCGAGATCGAGGGCAACAAGCTGACGATCGAATTCGACCGCGCCGGGCAGAAGCGCGTGTTGGATGGGTTTGTGGAGAGGGTTTGACGGACCGGCTCGTCTGGTATGAAGATCACGCAGATACGTTTCAGCCATACAGCGGGAGAAATCCCTGAAACGCTGGTATCGACAGTGGAGGATCGAGCTAATCGAAAACACAACCCGGATTGGCGGGATTTATATTACGAGCTCTGGTAAAGCCTCACTCTCCAGGCACCTGAACATCCCGATCCTTCAGCCATAACCCAAATTCCTTGACCACGGCCACCACCTTCTCCAGCCGGCTCCCATCCTCCGTCAGCGAATATTCAACCTTCACCGGAACCGTCGGATAGACCGTCCGCCTGATAAGACCCGCCTCCTCCAGCGCCCGCAGGTCCAGCGTCAGCATCCTCTGTGAAATGCCGGGCATCAGGCGCCGCAATTCGTTGAAGCGCTGAGGTCCATCGATCAGATAGGACACAATCAGCAGCCGCCAGCGGCCACCCAGCAAATGCATCGCCTCCTCGACGGAGCAGCCAGTCACGGTCTTTTTCATAGGACATACCTCATGCTGGAGGAGGTATAATTTTTGTACCTAGATGTCAAATTTTTCCGTTCTTACGATTCTATACCGAGTGAACTACATGGTTGAGCCCCAGCCCTTCCAATCGAAGGCTGGCACTGAAAACACCATGGAGACCCTAGTAAAACTATATTACATGCCCGCAAGCTGCTCGCTTTCACCCCATATCGTCATCAACGAACTCGGCTTGGACGTCGGGCTGATCAGGGTTGATCACACCACTCACAAAGCCGAGACCGGACTGGATTTCTACAGCGTCAACCCGCACGGCTACGTCCCCGTTCTCGAGCTCGCCGACGGGAATATTCTGCGGGAAGGACCGGCGATCGTGCAGTATCTGGCAGACCTAAAGCCCGAGGCTGGATTGGCGCCGGCCGCCGGCACCCTGGAACGTTACAAGCTGCAGGAAATGCTCGGCTTTCTCTCAACGGAGATTCACAAGGGGTTCATTCCGCTCCTCTATGCGCGGCTGGCGGGAAACTATGTCGAGACGGCGAGGCCGAAGCTCGAACAGCGCTTCCAATGGATCGACAAGCACCTCGCCGACCATCCCTTCCTGATGGGCGAAAGCTTCACGGTTGCCGACGCCTATCTCTTTGCGTTGACGGGTTGGGGCCAGGCCGCGCGGCTCAAGTCCTATTACAAGGCAGGCATCCATTTCGACGAGCTGGATCATCTCGCAGCCTGGTATCGCCGCGTGAAACAACGCGACGCCGTAAAGAAGTCGATTATTGAAGAAGGATTGGCTCTCGATTAACTCGCAGAGGCCGGCGCTGCCAGACTTTAACGGCATCAGAGACGCATGTGGGACTTGCGGGTTCCCGCATTGCTGCATTGCAAAATCCGCATCGCTAGCATGCTACCAATATGGGTCTAATCGATTATATCGGTCTGGTGGCTTCGGGGTTTCGCGTCTCCAGTGACACCTCGGCAAGCCGCTGCCAGCTCGTATCTCGGTCCGTTCCCGGCTCGAATCTCGAAGTCTGGCAACAACAAGAACCGAGGATAAAAAAGTGGCTGGCTCAGCAACAAGCTCTGCGCCCACCAGCGTCCGTGCATCCGCACATCAAGGCCAGGGCAATTACCAATTCGCGCTCATCGCACTCACCTCACTCTTTTTCATGTGGGGCTTCATCACTTGCCTGAATGATATTCTGGTCCCGCACCTGAAAAGCGTCTTTCAGCTCAATTACACGCAAGCGATGCTCATCCAGCTTTGCTTTTTCGGCGCATATTTCGTCGTATCGCTGCCGGCTGGCGCGCTCGTGAAGCGCATCACCTATAAATGGGGCATCGTCGTCGGCCTTGCGATCGCAGCCGTCGGCTGCGCGCTGTTCATCCCGGCCGCCAGCTACCGCGTCTATGCCCTCTTCTTGGGCGCTCTCTTCGTGCTCGCCACCGGCATCACGATCCTGCAGGTTGCCGCCAACCCCTATGTCACCGTGCTAGGACCGCCGGATACGGCAGCCAGCCGCCTGAACCTGACGCAGGCCTTCAACTCGCTCGGTACGACGATCGCACCGTATTTCGGCGCGATGCTGATCCTGTCCGCCGCGACCGTTGCCGCCGCCAACGCTACTCCCGAACAAATCGATGCCACGCGGCTGGCCGAAGCCGGCGCGGTAAAGTTCCCTTATCTGCTTCTTGCAGCAGCCTTCTTGGTGCTCGCTGCCGTCTTCGCGGCTCTCAAGCTTCCCGAAGTCGAAGACGAGGAAACCATCGAACCCATGCGCGGCGGCGGGTCTGCCTGGCAGTATCGTCATCTGGTGCTCGGTGCTGTCGGCATCTTTCTCTATGTCGGCGCCGAAGTCAGCGTCGGCAGCTTCCTCGTCAACTTCCTGAGCCAGCCGGATATCGCCCATCTCTCCGAAGCCGATGCCGCGCATTACGTCTCCTATTTCTGGGGCGGCGCCATGATCGGCCGCTTCGTCGGTTCGCTGATCATGCGCCACATCGATGACGGCAAGGCGCTCGCCTTCAATGCTGGTGCGGTCATCATCCTGCTTGTGATCACCGTGCTGACAACAGGCCACGCCGCCATGTGGTCCGTGCTGGCGATCGGCCTGTTCAATTCGATCATGTTCCCGACGATCTTCAGCCTGGCGCTCCATGGCCTCGGCAAATATACGAGCCAGGGTTCGGGCATCCTATGCCTCGCCATCGTCGGCGGCGCCATCCTGCCGGTCATCCAGGGCGGCCTTGCCGACACCATCGGCATCCATCTCGCCTTCCTGATGCCGATCATCTGCTACCTCTACATCGCCTTCTATGGCCTCAAGGGCCACAAGCCTGCTTGAGACTGACATAGCCGTTGCGCCTCGCCGGATTTCCGGTGCGGCGCAAAGGGCTTGATCCCAAGCGCGCCGCTTGGCATCGTGCGGCGCAACAAACCGGAAGGACGGCCTCATGAAAGCGCTGCTGCTCATCGACATCCAGAATGGCTTCTGCCCTGGCGGCAATCTCCCTGTTCCCGAAGGAGATCTGGTGGTGCCTGTTGCCAACAGGCTGATCGACAGCGGCAGATACGACCTGATCGTTGCGTCACAGGACTGGCATCCAGCCGGCCACGGCAGCTTCGCCTCCTCCCATCCCGGCAAGAAGCCCTTTGAAATCGGCATGCTCTCGGGCAAGCCGCAGATGATGTGGCCAGACCATTGCGTGCAGAACAGCGAAGATGCCGAGTTTCACCCGGATCTCCACATCGGCGCCGTCGATTTCGTCCAGCAAAAGGGCCAGAACCCCGCAGTCGATAGCTATTCCGCCTTCCGCGACAACGACCAGGCAGCCCTCACCGGCCTTGCCGCCTATCTGCGCAGCAAGCATGTCACCGAGCTCGATCTGTGCGGACTGGCGACCGACTACTGCGTAAAATTCTCCGCCCTCGATGCCGTCGAAATGCTGCCTGGCGTCAGTGTGCGTTTTATCGAGGATGCGAGCCGAGGAATCGACCCTGCCGGCGTCAAGGCGGCGATTGACGACATGCGAGCCCGAGGCGTTACGGTGATCGGCAGCAAGGACGCACTTGCGTAAAATCGCGTAAGTCCAGCTAAACCTTCTCTAAACAAAATGATGCAAGCTGTATCCGATCAATGAAATATCGGGTTTTTCGCGTGCAATCTATTGTCATCAATGGGCGTTTTCTTGGCCAGCCGTTGTCCGGCGTGCAGCGCTTCGCGCGCGAGCTGACGCTGGCACTCGACCGAAAGATCTCCGCAGGCGACCTGCCCGCTTCGCTGAAAGGCGCGCGCTGGCGTCTGGCCGTACCGCGAAATACGCCCATCGATATCAGACTCTCGGCAATAGAAATCGATAGTTTCGGTTCCGCGCCCGGTCATGTGTGGGAACAGACATCATTGCTTTCCCGCGCGCGCGGCAGCCGCCTGATCGGCTTCGGCGGCAGCGGCCCCCTTCTGCATCGCCGCCAGGCCGTCGTCATCCACGACGTGACGATCTTCCGCCATCCGCAATCCTTCAAGCGCAGCTACCGGCTGCTGCACGGTGCGCTCGGTACCGTGCTGACCCGCACCGCCAAGATCGGCACCGTTTCCGCATTCTCGCGGCAGGAGCTTTCCTCCGTTTTCCGGGTTCCTTCGGCCGGTATCGATGTCGTCTACAATGCCGTCGATCATTTCGCCGCTATCGAACCGGACGATACGGTGATGCAGCGGCTTGGCCTGAAGACGCAAAGCTTCTTCCTGCTTGTGGGAACCATGAAGCCCAACAAGAATCTTGCCTTCGCCATCCGCGCTTTCGAAACATTGAAGGCTGAAGATCAGAAGCTCGTGGTCGTCGGTGGCTCCGCGCCGACCGTCTTCAAATCGGACAACCAGCAATCCGCCGGCAGCCTGCTCTTCCCGGGCCGGCTCAGCGATGCGGAAATCGCCGCCCTGGAACGTCATGCCACCGCATTCATCTTCCCCAGCCTCTACGAGGGTTTCGGCATTCCGCCGCTGGAAGCGATGACACAGGGCTGCCCGGTACTCGCAGCCGATATTCCCGCCGTGCGCGAAGCATCGGGCGATGCCGCGCTCTACTTCGATCCCCTCCGGCAGGATGAACTCGTTTCCGCAATGCGGCGGATTGCGACGGACGAGGCCTTGCGCCAGGATCTGCGCCGGCGCGGCCATGAGAACGTCGCCCGCTTCTCCTGGGACGACAGCGCCGACTGCGTGCTCTCTATTCTCGAGGATCTCTGAGAGACTTCAGGACCGGGCTTGTGGCCGGAACATGGTGATGAAGTAGCTGTAGAGGCCGAGCAGGCAGAAGAGCGCGCCACCGACAACTCCAACCAATACCGATATCCAGAGCGAATAGCCGAAACCTGCGGTCGCCAGCACGGGTACGACGAGACCAATGGCGGAAAAGACGACGGGCGGCCAGACGAAATCGAAGGCAAGGGACATCATGACCTTCACGCCGATCGCCAGCGCGCACAAGGTGCCGATCATGCCGCCGGCCATAAGGGCGGCATCGTTGTAAGAGCCTAGATACCCCCCAGCCAATACGCCGGCATTCAACAGCGCACAATCCACAGCCGCGAGCATGAGGATTGCCAGCAACCGATGCTGCAGATGCGCCGGCGTCGGCAGCATGTTGAACGTCAGCGCCCGACATGCCGCAAGACCGATGACGAAAGGCGCCGCCGCTAGAAATCCATCGCGCAGGCTGACGGCAATAACGAACTGTCCGACAGGTTGCAGCAGTGCAAAAATACCGGCCGCCGTCATCAACGTGAGACCTGTCAGCAGCGAATAATACTCTCCAAGCTGCCTTCTGAAGACCGGCGTTGCTCCTTCGCGATCATAGGTCGAAACGACATCGGGATATTGGATCGCCTGCAGGGCAGAAACGATCAGCACGAATGGCCGCTGCAAGAGATCGAGCGCCAGCAATGCTCCGGCCGCCGGCCCTGCTCCGAGGATGGCGGTCAGGATCGATTTCAATCCCAATGGCGACAAAATGCCGATGACGGATGCCGAGGCGGCAACACTGCCGTAAACGAAATGCTTGCGCACCAGCTGCGGCTCGAAGGATGCTGCCTCGCGCAAGCTGTTGCGGGTCAGAAACGCGGCCAGGAGGCCATAAGCGACATAACCGGCCATGAGGCCGATGACGGTGCAAGTAAAGGTCGGAGCGACGGCGGCGCCCGCAAGCGTGCCGATTGCGAGAATGGTGGCGCGCGAACCCTGCAGCCGGGAGAAGATGCGAAACTCCTGACGGAAGCGAAGCATGGTGAGATGCAAGTCGCTGCCGCCCTGCAGGATGGCAACCAGGCCGCCAAGGATGGCAATCTCTGCCGATACCGAAAAAAGGATCGAAACCGAGGCAGCGACCATACAAACCGCTGCACATGCTGCAAATTCGATCGTCAGCGCCTTGCGCTCCAGAGCTTCGCTTCCGGGGCCGTGTCCGGGATAGAAACGGCTGCAGGCAAAGCGAATCCATTCGAAACAGAAGATGGAGCCGAATTGACTGATGGAGATGAACAGCGAATAGGCGGCGTAATCCGCTGGCGTCAGCAGACGCGCCACCGCGATCAGCAGCCCGAAAGCCACTGCCGCCTGATAGAAATATGCAGCCAATGCCACGATCTTCGCCATGGCGGCAGCTAACAGCAAAAGATTGAGGAAAGCGCTAACCCCGACGGGATATTTATAGAACAGGCTCGAAAACGGGTGCCATCGGTGGCCGAGGGCGCTCCATGTGCTTATGCACAGGCAGCATTTGTCTGGAGATTTCCGATCGCGTCTGGTGGCTTACGGGCAAGACTGATGCGATGGTTGCATCGCGAGCTGATGCGCAGATGCTCTTGCCGCGAAGACAAGCGGCCTTGAATTGCCTTTTTGCACCGCACACGCTAGAAGACCCCGCGAAACTCAAGGGATGGAGGCGGGCGGCGTGGGAAGGCGTTGCTTGCCGAGGGAGTGCAACAATGGAGATCGTCCACACGATAGCTGCCCTGCGCGAACGGCTCGGCGCACAGCGCAAGGCAGGCAGGAGAATCGGCCTGGTGCCGACCATGGGCTATCTGCATGCCGGCCATATGGAACTGGTCTCCCGTGCAAAAGCCGAGAACGACATCGTCGTTACCTCTATTTTCGTCAATCCGCTGCAGTTCGGCGCCAATGAAGATCTGGCGAAATATCCCCGCGATCTCGAGCGCGACAGCGCCATGCTGCGCGACGCTGGCGTCGATTTTCTCTTCGCACCCGGTGTGACCGACATGTATCCGCGCCCGATGGAAACGGTGGTCGACGTGCCGAAGCTCGGTGCGGAGCTGGAAGGCGCTGTTCGCCCGGGCCACTTCGCCGGAGTTGCCACCGTCGTCACCAAGCTCTTCAACATCGTCCAGCCCGACAGCGCCTATTTCGGCGAAAAGGACTATCAGCAAGTGACGATCATCCGCCGCATGGTCGAGGATCTGGCCCAGCCTGTCCGGGTCGTGCCGGTGCCGACCGTTCGGGATGCGGATGGCCTGGCGCTCTCCTCGCGCAACGTCTATCTCTCGAAGGAAGAGCGGACCGCCGCCGCCATTGTCCCGAATACGCTTGCGGAAGCCGAAAGGCTCTATGCCCTGGGCGCCGACGATCCTTCCGCATTCGAGGAGGCGCTGCGGACCTTCATCGAAAAGGAGCCGCTTGCCACCGCCGAGGTCGCCGCCGTCCGCCACCCTGAGACACTGGAAACACTGACGAAACTGCAAGGCCAGCCGGTGCTCGTCGCCCTGTTCGTGCGCATCGGCACCACACGCCTGCTTGACAACCGGGTCATTGGACACAGATCGTCCGCCGATGAAAGGGCCGCATAAATGAGCACCGTCGGACACGTCAAGCGCAACACGCCCGCCACCATCGCGGCCATGAAAGGCACGCGCCCCATCGTCAGCCTGACGGCCTATACGACGCCGATTGCCCGCCTGCTCGATCCGCATTGCGACCTGCTGCTGGTCGGCGATTCCCTCGGCATGGTGCTCTACGGCATGGAAACGACCGTCGGCGTCACGATGGAAATGATGATCGGCCACGGCCAGGCCGTCATGCGCGGCGCGAAACATGCCTGCGTCATCGTCGACATGCCCTTCGGGTCCTACCAGGAATCGAAGGAACAGGCGTTTCGCAATGCCGCGCGCATCCTGAAAGAAACCGGCTGCGACGGCGTGAAGCTGGAGGGCGGGGAGGAAATGCGAGAAACAGTCTCCTTCCTCACCTCCCGCGGTATTCCAGTCTTCGGCCATGTCGGGCTCATGCCGCAGCAGGTGAACACGACCGGCGGCTATCGTTCGCTTGGGCGCTCGGACAGTGAAGCCGACAAGATCCGGCGCGATGCGAAGGCGATCTCGGAGGCCGGCGCCTTCGCCATGGTGATCGAAGGCACGATCGAGCCGCTCGCCCGCGAGATTACCGCCGCAGTCGCCATCCCCACCGTCGGCATCGGCGCTTCTGCCGCCTGCGACGGGCAGATCCTCGTTTCCGACGACATGCTCGGCCTGTTCAACGATTTCAAGCCACGCTTCGTCAAGCATTTCGCAGAACTGGCGCCGGCGATTTCCAAAGCGGCGGCGTCCTATGCCGAAGAGGTGAAGGCCCGCACCTTCCCGGCCTTGGAGCATACGTTCCAGCCGAAGAAGTGACGGTCCATCAATCCTTGGCAGGTTCCTTTTCCAGCAGATAGATCGCCTCGCCGAAATCCTCCATCTTGCTCATCAATGCGGCATGGGCGTCGCGCAGGCCCTGATTGTAATAGTACGGCCCAATCTCCGCGGTGAAGAAATCGAGCAGGAATTCGGCCGGCAGCGTACCGAGCGTCTGATCCAGTTCATCGGCGAAATAGCGCTTGACGCGAGCGACCATGGCCGCCTTCTCCTCTTTCGCAAAGGTGATCTTCTTCATCTTCGCTATCTCCCTTTTTGCGAGCGAGCCCAAAGCTCTGGATCAAGGAAATCAATTGATCCATCAAGGAAATTCAATTGCTGGCTCCAAAGGCACGGCTTACACCTCCCGCCATTGAACAGCGCGGCAACAAATGCGCAAGGGTGCAACTATCGTTGTTTCCATGCGTGATCCGCGTCCCCCATTCTTTCTCCGAGGCAATGCGGGTTTTCCACAAAGGACAAAGCGGACCATGAGTCGCGCGGAATTTCTTGACGGCTTGAAGGGTGGCATTCCCGTCGGCCTCGCTGCAGCGCCCTTCGGCGCCCTCTTCGGTACGCTGGCGCGCGATCAGGGCATGTCCCTTGGCGAGCTGACCCTGATGAGCGGCACCGTCTATGCCGGCGCCAGCCAGATGGTGGGCATCGACCTCTTCGGCCATAATGTTCAGGCTTGGCTTATCGTGCTATCGATTCTCGCCGTGAACTTTCGCCATGTTCTCTATTCCGCGGCGATCGCGCGCTATATCAGGCACTTTTCCGCGGTGCAGAAGTTCTTTACCTTCTTCCTGCTGGTCGATCCGCAATTTGCTGAGACGATCAAGCGTCACGAAAGCGGCAAGCCCGTAACCTTCTCCTGGTACATCGGCTTTGCGGCGGTGATCTATATTCCCTGGGTGGTGGTGAGCCTGATCGGCGGTCTTCTCGGCAGTTTCATCGGTGATCCGAAAGCCATCGGCCTCGATATTCTGCTGCCGGTCTATTTCCTCGGCATCGTCATGGGCTTCCGCACGCGCGACAACTTTCTGCCGGTCGTGGCCGTCAGTGCAGTCGCATCAGCCATCGCTTATCGCTATGTCGGCTCGCCCTGGCATGTCAGTATCGGTGCATTGGCAGGCGTCGCGCTTGCCGCGATGCTGCCGCCGATAAAGGCGAATCGGAAACCCGATATCGCACATGAAAGCCACGAGGTCTGACCATGTTCGATTTCAATCCGCACATGGTTCTGCTGATTGCGGCTGCCGCCGTGGTGACCTTCCTGACGCGCATTGGCGGCTATATCCTGATCGTCAAGATGACCCGCATTCCGCCGCGCGTCGAGGCCGCACTTAATGCCGTGCCCGCCGCTGTCCTTACGACCCTCGTCGCACCCGCCTTCTTCATCGGCGGCTGGGATATCAAGGCGGCGATGCTTGCTGCCCTTCTCGTCTGCTTGCGCTATCCCTCGACTTATATGCTCGTGGCGGGATGGATCGCCGTCATGGCATGGCGCCATTCCATCGGCGCTTGAGATAATAAAAGACCCCATCCCACCTTCGCAGCAGGATGGGGCTCGTATTTCTCAATAGCTGACCTCAATGGCTGAGTTCGAGCGTGGCATTTTCCAGCCACGCCCGGACGTCATGATCATGAATCAGCGGCATCAGCGCCTCGCGAGTCTGGGCGTGATATTTGTTCAGCCAATGCAGCTCGTCATGCGTCAGCAGTTCCACGAGCACCAGGCTCCGATCGATCGGGCAGAAGGTCAGCGTCTCAAAGCCCAGCATCGGCATGTCGCCGCCCGAGATCTCCTCCGGATCGCGGATATAGATCAGGTTTTCGATGCGGATGCCGAAATGACCCGGACGATAGTAGCCAGGCTCATTGGAAAGGATCATGCCGGGAAGCAGTTCCTGCACGGCAAGCCGCGCAATACGTTGCGGCCCCTCATGTACGGAAAGATAGGATCCGACGCCGTGGCCGGTGCCATGGGCAAAATCGACGCCAGCCTTCCAGAGCGCGATACGCGCCAGCGGATCGAGATCGCAGCCGCGCGTCCCCTTCGGGAAACGCGCCGTGCTGATGGCGATCATTCCCTTCAGTACCAGCGTGAAGAGACGCTTCTGCTCTTCGGAAACAACACCGATGCCGACGGTGCGGGTAATATCCGTCGTGCCGTTGATGTATTGCGCGCCCGAATCGATGAGGAACAGCTCGCCCGCCTGGATCAGACGGTCGCTCGCCGTCGTTACACGGTAATGCATGATGGCCGCATGCTCGCCAGCGCCCGCGATCGTATCGAATGAGATGTCCTTCAGTGGGTTCTGCATGCTCTCGCCGACACGGGCGCGGCAAGCTTCCAGCCTTTCTGCGGCGGCGATTTCCGTCACCGTGCCCGGCTTGCTCGTCTCCAGCCAGTGGAGGAATTCGACCATGGCGGCGCCATCCTGCAGATGGGCAGCAGCGGAGCCGTTGATCTCAGCGGCATTCTTGCAGGCGCGCGGCAGCTTGGCGGGATCATTGCCCTCCACGACCTCTCCGCCTTCGCGGCGGATGATGTCGGTCAGGGCGTAGGAAACGAGATCTGGATCGACCAGGATCCGCCCACCATTCGCAGCCGCAGCGGCCAGGCGCTCGGTAAGTTCGGAAGGCGGCAGCTGCTTGCAGATCTGCGCTAGATAGGCTTCAGCCTCGACCTTGGTCTTGCGCTTGTCGAGGAAGAGTGCCGCTTCCCCTTCTGCGTAGATGATGGCGCGGGCCAAGGGGTGCGGCGTGTGCGGCACGTCGCTGCCGCGGATATTGAAGATCCAGGCGACAGACGATGGATCGGTAATCAGTGCCGCCTTGAGCTTCTTTTCCTTGAGGCCGTTCGCGATCGCCGCAAGCTTGTCCTTGGCGAGGATGCCGGCCTGGGCGATGTCCTGAATGATAACGTTGCCCAGCGGCTCGGCCGGCCTGTCCGTCCAGAGCCTGTCGAGCGGATTGTGAGGCAGAAAGACGAGCTTGCCGTCTATCTCGGCCAATGCCTTTTCCAGGCGGCGCACTTCCGCACCCGTATGCAGCCACGGATCGATGCCGAGCCGGAAACCTTTCTTCGCGTGACGCGGCAGCCAGACATGCGGCGGCTCGTTGACCAGATCGCCGCCGGTGAAGACGCTGCGGTCCACCTGCTCGGCAAGTTGCGTGACATAACGGCCATCCACGAAAACCATGGCCTGAGAGTGTGTCACAAGCGCAACACCTGCCGATCCCGTGAAGCCCGTAAGCCATGCGAGCCGCTCCGAGCATTTAGGCACATACTCTCCCTGATATTCGTCGGCACGCGGTACCAGGAAGCCGTCAATGCCGAGATCGCCGAAGGCGGCGCGCAAACCGGCAACACGCTCGCGCCCGAATTGCGGGGTGGAAGTGACGTCGAAAGACTGAAACATGAGCTGATCCGAGACTGGTGGAGAATCCGTGAAATTGAGTTGCGCCAGTATGTTAGAGCATGATTGCCGGAAGTGCGACGTGATTTTCGGCAGCAGGCGAAAACTGGCTGCGGGATGGTTGCTCGGGCTTGCCGGCTTGCCGGCTTGCCGAATTCAGCCATGATGCCGTTAACGAATCCGCCCATTTCATGAGCATCGCTGTTCAAATATGACAACTTCACGGCACAATGCATGCACGCTGCGCATAGCTCCCATGAAGCCTCCCCTCTGCCACGCCAGCCGGCGAGTCGCTATATCGCAGCCATCAAACGGGTTCACGAAGAACCAGCTCAAAACCAAGGACTGAAGACAATGCCTATCTCTCGCTCCGCATATGTTAGCCCGGCGCTGGCTGGCGAGCGTCGTACCGTACGCCACTCCGTCGGCTCGCTTCGTCAGCTCGAAGTCGAAACCTCGCGGGCAATCGGCGCAAGCCGCGGCGGTCACCGCTAAGAAGTTTCCAAGCTACGCGTTCCAAATAGGTCGCGGTCCGGTTCTCCTCCTCCCATCCGGACCATGATCAGAACGCTAGAGCCTGCTCGAGCACTCCTCCTCCACACGCTCGCGGGCAAGATCGGCGAAAGCCGGTCTCAAGACGGTGCCTCGGCACCGTCTTTTTTTGTTTTTGCAATCGTAGATGCAGGAAGTGAGCGGCTCAGGGCCGGTCGAGGTGGATGGTAACCCAGCCGTTGCGCCAGATCGTGCGCACATGGCGCAGATTGACGCCGTTATAGGCTGCAAGCACCTTCCAGCGCTGTTCGGCCAGAATACCCGAAAGGATGACCGAGCCACCAGGCGCCAGATGAGCCACGAGCTGCGGCGCCATCTTGATCAGCGGGCGCGCAAGGATATTAGCGATGATAAGGTCGAAGGGGCCATGCTTGGAAAAGGCGGTCGAGTGAAATCCCGGCGCCGTCTCCAAGGCGATGCCGGAAGCGATCCCGTTGCTGCGGACATTGTCGCGTGCAACGCGGACGGCGACCGGATCGATATCCGTCGCCAAAACCGGAATGTTGCGCAGCTTGCGCACGGCAATCGCCAGGACACCGCTGCCGGTGCCGAGATCGAGCGCATTGCGCACGCGGCGGCTGGCAAGAACCTTTTCGATCGTCTCGAGGCAGCCCGCCGTCGTGCCATGATGACCGGTGCCGAAAGCCTGCCCGGCCTCGATTTCGATGGCGATGTCGCTGGCGCCGACCTTGTCGCGGTCATGCGAACCGTGAACGAGGAAGCGGCCGGCACGCACCGGCTTCAAGCCCTCCAGCGACTTGGCGATCCAGTCGATATCGGGGAGCACTTCCCTTTGAACGGCGAGTTCGGCGAAAGCCGGCTTCAAAAGCGCCTCGAAACGATCGCGAACCTCATCTTCATCCACGGCATACAGATAGATCGACGCTTCCCAGAGATCGTTCTTCTCGTCGATCTCAGTCGTTGCGATCGGAAACTCCTCGTCCTCGAACACCGGTGTCATCAGATCCAGGATCTGCCCGGCCTTCTTCTCGGTCGTCGTCACATAAAGGCGAATTTCACTCAACTCGTCGCTCTTTCTCGTTCTTATTCGGCCCAATCGATCCAGGGCGGTCTTGGCGTGTCATAGCCGGCCACATTCTGAAGCAATATCCGGCGGGCTGGGCCGAAGCGCAGCAACAGCGGCGCAAACAGATTGCGCGCCGCTATTGCCAGCGGATTTGTCATGGTGATCAGTCGCGTCAGGGCATATGTCTGCTTCAACACCTGCTTCACGGCGGGAATTCTCAAGGCCGAATACTCCTGTTCTCGGCCTTCCGCAATGAGCCAGGCAAGCCAGCAGGCATCTTCGACGCCGAGATTCATGCCTCGTGCGCCGGCCGGCGAATGAATATGCGCGGCATCGCCGGCAAGAAAGACATTGCCCTTGGCCATAGGTTCGACATGCCGGAAGTTGATGCGGAACTGGGAGGCCCACGTCTTTTCAGCAATGGCGGCCGGATGAACGATGCGGCTTTCGAAATTCTCCAGCGTCGAAATATAGCGAATGATATCAGCCGTCACAGGCAGCCGCCCAACCATGCCGGGATCGAAAAGCGATATCTCGCCGAAATGCGTATCGACCGGCTCCGCATAACGGAAATCGGCAAGATAGAAATAAGCCTCCAGTGCCTCACCCGGGAAGCCGGCGCCGAGCGCCTTGCGCACCGCAGAATGAGCGCCATCGGAACCGATCAATATGTCCGGCCGCACCGTCTCCGACGTACCGTCAGTCCGGCGCAGCGTGACCTCCGGCTTTCGAGGGTCCGACATGGCGTCCGCGACCACGGCCGTCTGCCATTCAGGCGAGATGCCATAGACCGAAAGCGCCTCCATCAGCAGGCGCTCGGTACTGCCCTGCGGCAGAGCGCAAACAGCGCTGAAGCGGCCTTTTACCTCTCGAGTATCCAACTGGATGAGAATTTTCTTATCCGAGCGGACGCGAAAGCGCTCGATCGGCTGGGCAGCAGCGAGGATGTGGTTTGCAACGCCGGAAGGAGACAGAAGCGTCAGCGTGCGGGCGTTGACGCCTAGCGCACGACTCTCTTCCATAGGTGTCGGCCCACTGCCGTCATCGACGATACGTGGCAAGAAGCCGCGACGGGCGAGCTCGAGTGCAGCGGCAAGACCAACCGGCCCAGCCCCCGCGATTAGAATGGATCTGGATTTTCCCTGTTCGCCAATCCGCTCGCTCATCCAGCCATTACCCCTTCTTGATCAGGTTCTCCAGCTTCTTCACCGCCACGTCGGGATTCTCTTCATAAGCGATGGTCCCGGCAAAACGGCCTGCCGAATCCAGCAGGAAGACGGAAGCCGTGTGATCCATCGTATAGTCGCCGTTCGGCTGCTTCTCGTCCACCGGCACTTTTTTGGCATAGACGCGGAACCCCTTGACCATGTCCATCACCTTGGCGGGATCGCCGGAAATGCCCGTGATGCGCTTGGATACGTTGGAAACATATTGATCCATGACAGCGGGCGTATCACGCTCGGGATCGACGGTCACGAAATAGGCATTGAGCTTGCTGCCATCGGGATCGACCTTCTGCAGCCAGCCATTCAGCTCGAACAGCGTCGTCGGGCAGACATCCGGACAATGCGTATAACCGAAGAAGATGGCCGACGGCTTGCCGCGGAACGCCTGCTCGCTGATCGGCTGGCCGTTTTGCGAGACGAGCGCAAAAGGCACGCCATAAGGTCCGGATGCCGCCAGCTCGGGCGGCTTGCCGCCGCCGAAACTCAACCATCCCAATATTCCGGCAGCGACCAACACGACCACCCAGACTGCAATCCGCACGCTTCTCATGACTGCCGTTCCTCACCGATCCCTGCGGCCGCGCCCAAATGTGCGCGGCCAACCCACTTGCCGATGTACCGGCTCGAAGTGGAGGACGCAATTCAAGAAGATGTTCAGAGGCGGCCGAAATCGTCGCAGCATACAAATTCGGTCTTTCAAGCCCGATTGCCCCTGTTTCCCCGCTCTTTCCGGGTTGGCGGAGCAAAATCCGCATTCATGTTAAACCAATCCTAACCTGTCCGCGCGAACATCGCTGACAAAGACCGAACTCGATTTCGCTCGCCGCGCGAAAGCGCGGCAAACCACTTTATCTCAGAAGGGCATGACGCCCGCCGGAACGCCAGGCACTTTGCGCCGAAGCTCCGGACGCTGCCGCTGCCCAAGCCGCTTCAGCCGATCTCATCTTTTCAATCGCGAGCGTCGCTTGCTGGCGATGCCAATCGGGAAGCCATCGAACATGACGAACGCCATCAAGCAATCGGGCGCCTATCTGGAGATCGTCTCCTTTCATCTCGGCGATCAGGAATTCTGCATCGACATCATGGCCATCCGCGAAATCCGCGGCTGGGCGCCGGTGACGCCGATGCCGCATACGCCGCCTTACGTGCTCGGCCTCATCAACCTGCGGGGCGCAGTGATCCCCGTCATCGACATGGCCTGCCGCCTCGGCATGAAAATGACGGAACCATCGGAGCGTTCGGCGATCATCGTGACCGATATTGCGGGCAAGCTCGTCGGTCTGCTGGTCGAACAGGTATCCGACATGATGACCATCAAGAGCGAAGATCTGCAGCCGGCGCCGGAAATCATCCCGGAAACACAGCGCGCCTTCTGCCGCGGCATCGTGGCACTGGAAAAGACCATGGTCTGTTTCCTCAACCTCGATACGGTCATCGCGGATCAGCTCGCCCAAGCCGCCTGATTTCAATAGTTTGGTGCACAAATGCAGATCGCCCCAGAGCTCGGCTCCAGGGCGGTCGTTTTTTTGTAACCGACTTTGGCTGGGGTGTAGCCATGATGCCGGTCTTGCAGGCCGTGAACAGGGGCAAGAGTCGCCTCCGTGTCCGCATCCAGAATTGCATCAAAAAGGTGCAAACCGAAAGCAACTAAAAGGAACTCAGCAACCCAAGAGTAAGACTTTTTTTGGTATTATCCGTCCGCTGAGCATTTGTGAGGCATCAAAATACCTCTATTTCGGTTTGCCGTTCTTCCACGTAACCTGCTGACCAAACAAGGGGATTGTCGAAATTGCCATCTTGGCGGAGCCATCCGTCAGCTGGCGCGAATGGATGAGATAGACCAGCGTATCGTTCTTCTTGTCGTAGATTCTGGTTACGACCAGCTTCTTCCAGACGAGCGACAGCCCGGCGCGAAACACCTCTTCGCCGCTTTCGGAAAGACTGATATTGCCGATCTCGATCGGGCCGGTCTGGCGGCAGGCAATGGAACTGTTGGAGGGATCTTCGAACCAGTTGCCCTTGCGCAGCCGGTCGATAACGCTGCGATCGAAATAGGTTACATGGCAGGTCACGCCCGAGACTTCCGGGTCCGCCACGGCATCGACCAGAATATCATTGCCCGTCCAGTCTACACCGACCTTGCCGACCACCTCGGCGGAAGCGGAAACAGGCGCGAGTGCCAAAAGCGAAACGGCGATAGCGGCAAAGAATTTGGGTGAACGCATCGATCATTCTCCAACAAAAGCCGCCGGGAGCGCGAGCGGCACCGCTAAAGTAAGATGACCGATGAGCGATGCAAGATGGAGCGGATCATCTTGCCGCCTACATCGATCAGGAGGTGCGGGTGCAGCTGGCATGCGGGCGCTGCCGCCGAAGCAACGGTGGCGCCCGCATCGAAAGCAGAGGGACGCCACCTCACTTCTGGCTAAATACGACCGCTCCGGTTTCCAGCAGCGATTTGAGGTTCGACAGGATCTTCGGCCAGCCACCGGAAACGGCTTCGATGAACTTGGAATTCTCGACCTCGATCGCATGGGTAACCGTCAACTTCACGACATCCTCCGCCGGCTCGAGCTCCATCACGCAGCGCGACCAGCCTTCGGCCTTCAGTTCCGGGCGCCACTCATTGCGCCATTTGATGGCAAGCCGCCGTGGCGGATCGAACTCGTCGATCTCTCCCGTGTCGGCGACACGGCCATCCGAAAAGAGCATCTTCCATGGCGATCCGACCTTCCAGTCGGTATCGTGGACCATGTCGAACCAATATTGCCTGATGAATTCAGACCCGGTCAGCGCAGACCAGAGCTTTTCCGGCGTGGTGCGGATGAAGGTGACGTAGACGAATTTGCTGCCAGTCATGTCATTTCTCCCTTTTTGATTGATCTGCCTGCCGGAGCTATCGGCCGCCCTCGTCTTCCAGCGCCTTCTTCAGAGCGGAGAGTGCGCTCAAATGCCGGCGTTCGAACTTGTTGATCCAGCGTTCCGCAATGCCGTTGATCGGGACCACGTTGATGAAATGCAGCTTCTCCCGCCCCTGCTTCTCGGAGGAGACGAGATTGGCTTCCTCCAGAATGGCAAGGTGCTTGGCCACCGCCTGCCGGGTCATGTCCAGATCTTCGCAGAGTGCGTTCAAAGTCTGCCCGTTGCGCTCGTAGAGCTTGTCGAGCAACTGTCGCCTGCTGACATCCGCCAGCGCCTTGAAGACTGCATCGTCATCCATTTATATGGAACCACCCAGTTGCCTTTTTTTTATTTATACGCAACCAAATGGTTGCCTGTCAAGTGATAAGTGGGAACGCTGCATCTTCCCTC
Source organism: Hyphomicrobiales bacterium (assembly GCA_900468625.1). GTDB lineage: Bacteria > Pseudomonadota > Alphaproteobacteria > Rhizobiales > Rhizobiaceae > Rhizobium. The sequence continues at coordinate 45,544 of UBUL01000015.1, read as the reverse complement.
GCCTTGATGCCCCGGCAGTTCGGGCAACGGATGCATGCAACGAGCGATTGACAATCTTTGCATCGCAGCGGATTATCCACCCATGATCGCAAACCGCGCCACTATGATGCACCTTCACACCATCTCTCCCTTTGCAGGGCGAGTGGAAGCTGTGTTGCGCTGAGCTGACTGCGATCCATCTCAACCCTGCCGAGGTGAGGGGGGTTGCAGCCTCCTTGCTCTCCTCATCAATATCAAGGAGAGCCCATGTCGTTCGAGGAGCAAGATCAAGCCAAACGACGGTCAGGCAAGATTGGTGCAGTCGAGATTCGCGCCGCATGCCCGTCCGATGCTGAAGGAATCGCGGCGATCGCCAATCTTCCCGGCTTCCGGGCCGGCACGCTTCGCCTACCCTTTCAAAGCGTCGAGGAAACACGGCAATGGCTGGAGAAGTCGCCGCCCAACTCGACCGGCCTTGTCGCGGTGCTTGACGGACAGATTGTCGGCAATGCCGGTCTGAATCGCCTGGCCGGCCGGCGGATTCACAGTGGCAGCATCGGTATGGGCGTGCATGACGATTATACGGGCTGCGGCATCGGCTCCGCTCTGCTGGGAGCCCTTGTCGATATCGCCGACAACTGGCTGGCGATCAAGCGCCTGGAACTGACCGTCTATGTCGACAATGCGCCGGCGATCGGGCTCTATGAAAAATTCGGGTTCGAAACCGAGGGTCGGCTCAAAGCCTTCGGTTTCCGCAACGGCGAATATGTGGATGCATTCACGATGGCGATGGCGCGGCTGAGATTCTGAGCAATAAAGGAGCGGCGGATCGAGATTCCGCCGCTATCCGTCATCTGCCGATCAAGTCCAGCCACTCGTCCTCAGTCATGACCTGGACGTTGAATTCCCGAGCCTTGTCAAGCTTCGAACCGGCCCCAGGCCCCGCCACGACGATATCGGTTTTCTTCGACACCGAGCCGGAAACCTTGGCGCCGAGGCTCTCCGCCGTCGCCTTGGCCTCGTCGCGCGTGAACTTTTCCAGCGAACCCGTAAAGACGACAGTCTTGCCCGCTACGGGGCTGCCCGATGTCGCCGGCTGTTCGGCCTCCTGCGGCTGCACCTGCTCCAGCAGCTTCGTGATCACGTCGATATTGCGCGGCTCCTTGTAAAATTCCACGATCGCCCGCGCCACCACCTCGCCAATGCCCTCGATATTGTTGAGGTCGTTCCACGCATCGCCAGCAAGCGGTGCGGCTTCCTTCATCGCCGTTTCGAAGGCTTCATAGGTGCCGTAGGACCGTGCCAGAAGCTTGGCCGTCGTCTCGCCGACATGGCGGATGCCGAGCGCGAAGATGAAACGATGCAGGGCGATCTGCCGCCGCTCGTTGATTGCGGCATAGAGCTTGCCGACACTCACCTTGCCGAAGCCTTCGATATTCTCGAGCTTCGCAAGCGAGGCCTGCTGACGCTTTTCCAAAGTGAAGATATCCGGCGCAGTCCTGATCTGCAGGGCGGGATCTTCGCTCTCGAAAAAGAAGTCGATCTGCTTCGACCCCAGCCCGTCGATATCGAAGGCATTGCGGGAGACGAAATGCTTGAGATGCTCGGTCGCCTGCGCGCGGCAGATGAAACCGCCGGTGCAGCGGGTGACGGCATCGACCTTGCCGGTCTTCTCGTTGATGTCACGCACTGCGTGGCTGCCGCAGACCGGGCACACCTTCGGAAATTCATAGGGCACGCTCGACGGCTCGCGCTTTTCCATGAGGACATCGACGATCTGCGGGATGACATCCCCTGCCCGCTGCACGATCACCATATCGCCGACGCGGATATCGCGGCCATCGCGGATCGGCTCGCCCTTGTTGCCGATGCCCTTGATGTAATCGGCATTGTGCAGCGTCGCATTGGTCACGACCACGCCGCCGACAGTGATGGGCTCGAGGCGCGCGACCGGCGTCAACGCTCCCGTGCGACCGACCTGGATATCGATGCCGACCAGACGCGTGAACGCCTGCTCCGCCGGAAACTTGTGTGCCGTTGCCCAACGCGGCGAACGCGAACGGAAACCGAGGCGGGCCTGCAGTTCCAGGCTGTCCACCTTGTAGACGACGCCATCGATATCGTAATCGAGATCGGGCCGCTTCAGGCCTATCTCCTCGTAATGACCGAGAATGTCGGCGACCGAGCTCAGCCGCTCCATCAGCGGGTTGACCGGGAAGCCCCAGGATTTGAAGATCTGCACCATGCCATATTGCGTATCGGTCGGCATGTCCGACATTTCGCCCCACGCATAGGCGAAGAATTTCAGCTTGCGGCTCGCCGTCACTTTCGCATCGAGCTGGCGCAAGGAGCCTGCTGCGGTATTGCGCGGATTGACGTAGGTCTGTTTACCCTCGGCTTCCATCTGCGCGTTGAGCGCCAGGAAATCGCTCTTGGCCATATAGACCTCGCCGCGCACCTCGACGACATCGGGCGCGCCCGCAGGCAGCATCTGAGGGATTTCCTTGATGGTTCTGATATTGGCGGTGACATTTTCGCCCGTCGTACCGTCTCCGCGCGTCGCGGCACTCACCATCCGGCCATTCTCATAGCGGATGGACATCGAAAGACCATCGATCTTCGGCTCGGCGGTGAAGGCGATCGAATTGTCGGGCAGCCGGCCGAGGAAACGATAAACGCTGGATACGAAATCCTCCACATCCTCCTGTGAGAACGTATTGTCGAGCGACAGCATCGGCCTTGCATGAACGACGGGCGCGAAGGTCTCCGATGGTGCTGCCCCCACCCGACGCGAAGGGCTGTCGGCGCGGACCAGTGCAGGAAACCGGGCCTCGATGGCGTCGTTGCGCCGCTTCAGTGCATCATAATCCGCATCCGAAATCTCAGGCGCATCCTTGGCATGGTAAAGCGCGTCATTGCGCGCGATCTCCGCGGCCAGATAAGCCAGCGCTGCGGCCGCTTCCTCTTCGCTCAAATTTTCCACCGGCTTCTGTTCGGTGCTCATGAATCTACACTCCCCGATTTCGGAGATGTTTTAGAGCACTTCCGGGAAAAGTGCGAAGCGGTTTTCCATGCGGAGAACGTAAAAACAAATGGAAAAATACGGAACTCAATCGCGGCCGCGAATAATCGTTACGGTGGCATTCACGACAACTTTACGCCATGAACGCAATGTTATCACAAGGATGCCGGAAATATCAGCGTTCGGCCAGCCGTGATGGAAACCGTCATCGAATTCCTGCGGCCGGCAGCTCTTCCGCGTCTATCGCAAGGGATTTAAGGTAAGCTATCATCAGAGCAAGGTGTCTCCGGAAATGATCGGGTCGTCAGCAGAAATTCGAAATCGCGCATGAAGCATCGTCTTGCCGTTCTCTCTGTTTCTCTTGTTATCATAGTCGTGATCATGAGCTCGTTCGTCAGCCGCTCTGCTTTGGGGCTGGTCGTTAGTGCCTGCGAGGTCAATTCTACCCTGACGGGATCGCCGTATCCGTGCCTCAAGATAGTTCAGGCGCAGGATCCGTTGTCTTCCTACGTCGTTCTTCGCGAGCCGACCGATAAGGAGCGGACCATTCTTGCGCCGTTGGCCGACGTGCCCGGCATCGAGGATCCACGCCTTCTGACAGCCGGAGCGCCGAACTATTTTGACGAGGCATGGAGAGAGCTGTCGTCAATCGATCCGCGTGCAACGAAAGCTACGCGACCGAATTTTGCGCTGGCGATAAACGCTGCCAGTTGGCGCACGCAAGATCGGCTGCATATCCACATGGGCTGCGAGACGCCTCGCTTTCATGCGCTGCTGAAGACCCATGCTACGGAAATTGGAAATGACCGGTTCACAAGCCTGGGGACAAACGTCGGTTGGTGGGCGACTTTCCATGCGGCCGATGACCTCTCCGATTTGAATCCGTTGAAGCTTGTCGCAGACGGTGTCGATGGAGCCCGCTCGAACATGAAAAACTTGGTCGTCGGCGTCTTCAGCGCAACATTGCCGGACGGGCAGCACGGCTTCTATATTCTTGCGAGGATAAGGGGAGCAAACAAGTTCCACGGCTCCGCCGAGGATATGATTGATCCCAAGTGCCGACTCTGAAGCTGTTCCAGAAAAAGCGCATAACGGTTTTCCGTCCGGATTGCGCAAAAGGGAAAGGACGGGCGTTTTCGCGATTTGAAGAAAAGCGGGAATGCTCAAGGCCAGTCACAGGTAGATCGCGTTTTCCGGGGCTTCAAATTTGCCTGAGCGCTGGCGTGGTGGGCATCCATTTCACACAGAATCTGAAAACCCGGCGACGAGAGCCCCTGGCGATCAGCCGTTGCCGGCCAGCAAGCGCTTGGCGGCGGCTCTAGCCTCTTCGGTAACAGAAGCGCCTGCCAGCATACGGGCGATTTCCTCGGTGCGGTCCTTCGGCTCCATCGTCGCAACGCGTGTGGAAATCTTTTCCGAGCCGTCCGCAACCGGTCCCTTGGAGATCAGCAGATGAGTCGCGGCGCGTGCGGCAACCTGCGGCGCATGGGTGACGGACAGCACCTGCACGCGATCGGAAAGACGCTTCAGCCGCTGGCCGATCGCATCCGCAACCGCGCCGCCGACGCCTGTGTCGATTTCGTCGAAGACGAGGGTCGGCGCCGAGCCGCGATCGGCGAGCGCCACCTTCAGCGCCAGCAGGAAACGCGACAGCTCGCCACCGGAAGCGACCTTGGTGATGGGGCCAGGACGCGTGCCGGGGTTGGTCTGCACATGGAATTCGACGACATCGATGCCATCGGCCGTCCCGGCTTCGGGATCGCTTGATATCTCCACCATGAACCGTGCCCGCTCGAGCTTCAGTGCCGGCAATTCCGCCATGACGGCCCCAGCAAGCGCCTCGCCGGCATGGCGGCGCTTCTCCGACAGGCCGCGCGCGGCCACATCATATTCCGCCTTGGCGGCGGCAAGCGCGCCATCAAGGCGCGCCAGCCTTTCTTCACCGGCATCGACATCGGCAAGCTCCGAAACCATACGCTCGGCCAATGCCGGCAGCTCGGTGACCGGCACCGAATATTTGCGGGAGGCGGCCCGCAGTGCAAACAGGCGCTCTTCGACCCGCTCCAGCTCGCGCGGGTCGTATTCCGTCTTGCGCAGCGCGGTCTCTACTTCCATCTGCGCGTTGGAAAGCTGGTCGAGGGCGGCGTCGAGCAGCGCGACCGTATCTTCCAGCAGCCCGGGTGCTTCATGGCTCTTGCGCTCCAGCCTGCGCACCAGCGATGCGATATGCGGCACGGGCGATGCATTGCCATTGAGGAATTCGGAAGCCTCGGCGATATCGCCGGCGATGCGCTCGGCCTTCATCATCCGCGAGCGCTTCTCGGCAAGTTCATCCTCTTCGCCGTCCTGCGGTGAGAGCTTCTCCAGCTCCTCTACGGAAGCACGCAGATAATCCGCTTCGCGTGCGGCCTTCTCCACCTGCTCCCTATGCTTCTTCAAGGTGCGATCGGTGTCGCGCCAGACCCTGTAAAGCCGGCCGACCTCCTGCGCCTCGTCGGCAAGACCCGCGAAGGCATCGAGCAATGTACGATGCGCATCCGTATCGACGAGCGCACGATCGTCGTGCTGGCCGTGAATTTCGACGAGAAGCTGCCCGATCTGGCGCATGAGCTGGACGCTGAGCGCCTGATCGTTGACGAAGGCCTTGGTACGGCCATCAGCTGACTGGACACGGCGGAAGATCAGGTCGCCATCGTCATCGATGCCGTTTTCGCGCAGGAGCCTGCGGGCCGGATGCTGGGTGCCGACATCGAAAACCGCGGTCACTTGGCCGCGGTCCTCGCCATGGCGCACGAGACCGCCATCGCCACGCCCGCCGAGGGCCAGCGAAAGGCTATCAAGCAGGATGGATTTGCCCGCACCCGTCTCGCCGGTCAGCACCGAAAGCCCGGACTCGAAGGCAAGATCCAGCCGCTCGATCAAAACGATATCGCGGATCGAAAGCTGGATCAGCATCTGCGCTCAATCTCACGTCCCAAGAAGAAGTTTCTTGCCCGCTCTGGAAATCCACGAACCGGAGTTTTCGCTCGGCTCCACGCCACCCTTCTGCAGCAGCTGATAGGAATCCTTGTACCAGCGGCTGTCCGGATAATTGTGACCGAGAACGGCAGCCGCCGTCTGCGCTTCAGGCACGATGCCCATCGCATAATAGGCTTCGACGAGGCGCGCCAGCGCTTCCTCGATCTGGTTGGTCGTCGGATACTGCTCCACCACCACACGGAAGCGCGAAATGGCAGCAAGGTAATCCTTGCGTTCCAGATAGTAACGGCCGATCTGCATTTCCTTGCCGGCGAGCTGGTCGCGGGCGAAGCGGATCTTTTCCTGCGCGTCGCTGACATACTGCGACTTCGGATAATTGTTGACGAGCTTGGTCATTGCCTCGATCGTCTGCTGTGCCGCGCGCTGATCCTGCGTCACGTCCACGATCTGCTTGGCGTAGGAAGAGCCGACCAGATACTGCACGTAGTCCGCATCTTCCGACGCTGGATATTGCTTGAGATAGGCATTGCCGGTCTGCACCGCCTCGTCATAGCGACCTGTGCGGTACTTGACGAAGGTGCTCATGACGAGCGCCTTGCGAGCCCATTCCGAAAAAGGTTGCTGCTGATTGATGGCATCGAACTTCTTGCCGGCCTCAGTCATATTGCCCGCCTTGATGTTGGCAAGGCCCTGGTTGTAGAGCATCTCCGGCGGATCGGTATCGACACCGAGCTTGGTGATGTCGATGTCCTTTTTCGTATTACAACCCGTCACCACCGCACCGGTACCGGCCAGAAGGAGCGATACGAGCAAAGCCCGTGCTGTGATATTCATGCGTTCAGACCTTGCAAAACCCATCGGATGACTGTCCCATAGCCGTCGTTGCGGAGACGGCGTTCTCTCGCTGGCGTTTCTAGCCGCAAAAACACTATCAGGGCAACGCATTGATGATGCATTAACGCATTTTTGTGGCAAAGGCGGCATATCCGCAGCCTTTAATGACTGTTTTAACAGGAGATTCCCATATCGGTCCGCATTATCGAGATATGATGCGATGGCCGACGGCAAACCATGCGAGTCTCCTGTCAAAAAAAAGCCGCCCTTCATCAGAGCGGCATTTTTTCTCGTTCGAACCTCGAAAGATTACGCCGACCAAGGAGCGAATTCGGGAGCGTTGACCGCGATGAATTCACGGCTGTGACCGCGCTGACGCGGCGCGGACGTCTCGACGACATCATAGGCGCTGGGATCGCCGAGCAACGCCTTCAGCGCATTCGCATTCATGCGGTGCCCGCCGCGATAGGAACGGTAGCAGCCGATGAACTGAGCGCCCGCCAGAGCCAGATCGCCGACGGCATCGAGCGTCTTGTGACGAACGAATTCGTCCTTTGCGTAACGCAGCCCTTCGACGTTGATGACCGTGTTGTCGTCGGAGATGACGACAGAGTTTTCCAGCGACGAACCCAGCGCATGGCCCGAAGCCCACAAGCGCTCGACATCGCGCATGAAACCGAACGTGCGGGCACGCGAAAGTTCGGCCTTGAAAGTCTTGGCGGTCAGGTCGCCTTCCCACTTCTGGCGGCCGATCAGCGGGCATTCGAAATCGATTTCGACCTCGAAGCGCGTGCCGTCATAGGGGCGGAACTCGCACCAGGAGCCGCCGGCTTCGATCCGCACCGGCTTGGTAACGCGAATGTAGCGGCGCTTGACGCCGAGCGAAACGATGCCGGTCTGCTCGATGGCCTCGATGAAAGGATAGGAGCTGCCGTCCATGATCGGCATTTCCGCGCCAGTCACCTCGACGACGACATTGTCGAGGCCGATCGCATAGATCGCCGCCATGACGTGTTCGACCGTCGCGATCGAGCGCGCCGGAGAAAAGCCGAGAACCGTGCAGAGATCCGTATTGCCGACCTGCGAGGAAACGGCGCGCAGTTCGGTCACGTCGCCATTGTCGTGCAGGCGCTGGAAAACGACACCGGTGCCGGCCTCGGCGGGATAGAAGGTGATCGACACGTCGGCGCCGGAATGCACGCCGATACCCGAAAGTGTCACAGGGTTTGCAATGGTGGTCTGAAAACCAAGCAATCCGATTGCCATATAATTCTGCCTTCGTCTGTCTGATCCAGGCCGGGCGGTCATCTTCGGACCCTTACCCTTTATCGCCGGTTCAGTCTGTTAACTGTGCCGCGAATGTCACATGCATTCATTGCCGAATGTGATTCCGCAGGCTCGCTTGGTATCTACATACGCGCGGGATCACCGCATTCCAAATCACTGTTTCTTTCGGTTTGTTACGAAAGCAGTCAATTGAATTCGTTGGAGAATCCAAGATATGGCAACAGGTCTAAAATAAGGAAATCCGGGGTCTTTCGGCCCCGGATTTCATTAGTATGGTTAGCAACCTATTAAAAGGTCGTTCAGCATCGGGTCAGTTCGACTGGCGGCGCAGGAAGGCCGGGATCTCGAGCTGGTCGTCCTCGTGGCTCGCCATGCGTGCCTGCGGAGCCTGGCGGCCGTGATCGTCGAGCTGGCCACGACGCGGAGCGTAGAGGCTGGCCTCCGGCGACGGCGCACGACGCTGCTGCGGAGCGGCATTGTTCGTCGGAGCCATCATGTCGTCGAAAGCCGGATCTTCTTCGCGACGGCCGAGCGAATTGGTGATTCGCTTCAGCAGACCCATCGGGCCGCGCTCTTCGGTGGCCGGGGTGGCTGCCGGCTGAGCGCGGTGTTCCATTTCGGCCTTGACGACCGGCGGGAAGTCCTCGACCTTCGGCATGCGGACCTGCTCGGGAGCCTGACGGATGATCGGCTGCTGCTGCATGACCGGTGCCGGCTGCGGCTGAACCGGGGCCTGACGGACCGGTTGAGCTTCCGGAGCTGCGGCGAAGATACGGCTCTGCGGACGGAAGTTATCCTCCGGCGCCGGGGCCTGCTGCATTGCCGGCTGCTGCTGGACGTGAGCCTGGCGACCCATCTGGAATTCCAGCTCGCGCTCTAGATCGGCCTCTGCTGCACGAATGGTCTGGGCAACCGGATCCACGGTGCGGGGAGCCGCAGCGGCAGCCTGTGCGATTGGGGCCTGCGCGACGTGGGCAGGCTGAGCTGCGGCCGCTGCCGGAGCGGCGGCCGCGGAAGGACGCATAGCCGGCTTCGCGGCGGAGCGGAATTCCATGCCTCTGTCGGCTGCTTCGTTCATCGCGCGGTCGATACCGGTTGCAACGACGGAAACGCGGATGATGCCCTCGAGCGATTCGTCGAAGGTGGCGCCGAGGATGATGTTGGCGTCCGGATCGACTTCTTCGCGGATGCGGGTCGCGGCTTCGTCGACTTCGAACAGGGTGAGATCGCGACCGCCGGTGATCGAGATCAGCAGGCCCTGCGCGCCCTTCATCGAAGTCTCGTCGAGCAGCGGATTGGCAATGGCAGCCTCGGCGGCCTGCATCGCACGGCCCTGGCCGGAAGCTTCGCCGGTACCCATCATGGCGCGGCCCATTTCGCGCATGACCGAACGGACGTCGGCGAAATCGAGGTTGATGAGACCTTCCTTCACCATCAGGTCGGTGATGCAGGCGACGCCCGAATAGAGAACCTGGTCGGCCATCGAGAACGCGTCGGCGAAAGTCGTCTTGTCGTTGGCGATGCGGAACAGGTTCTGGTTCGGGATGACGATCAGCGTGTCGACCGACTTCTGCAGTTCCTGGATACCCTGTTCGGCGAGACGCATGCGGCGGCCGCCTTCGAAGTGGAATGGCTTGGTGACGACGCCGACGGTCAGGATGCCTTTGTTGCGAGCCGCCTGCGCGACGACCGGAGCGGCGCCCGTGCCCGTGCCGCCGCCCATGCCGGCGGTAACGAAGCACATATGCGTGCCGTTGAGGTGATCGATGATTTCATCGATGCACTCTTCGGCAGCTGCACGGCCGACTTCCGGCTGCGAACCGGCGCCAAGACCTTCCGTGACATTGACGCCGAGCTGGATGATCCGCTCCGCCTTCGTCATGGTCAGCGCCTGAGCATCGGTATTGGCGACGACGAAATCGACGCCCTGCAAGCCTGCCGTGATCATGTTGTTGACGGCATTGCCGCCACCGCCGCCGACACCGAACACGGTGATTCGCGGCTTAAGCTCGGTGATATCTGGCTTATGCAGCTTGATAGTCATTGTACCCGTTCCTTCTCTTTATGGCCGCATCGCCACGCCGGCCAATTCACTCGATTTCACTTGCCTGACGCTTGCCCCGGACTGAATTCCGGGATCAGGCACTCAAAAACTCTCTTTCAGCCATTGGCCGACACGGCCGATCCGGCTGTTGTTACCTCCAAACGACGAGAGCAGACCGCTGCTCGGCGCATGTGTTTCCATGTCTGCGACCTGCGGATAGATCATCAGACCGACCGCCGTCGAAAAAGCCGGCCCCTTGGCTGCCGTCGGCAAACCGGACACGCCCATCGGACGACCGATGCGGACGTTGCGGGCAAGAACGCGGCGTGCCACATCGGGCAAGCCGGTCAGCTGGCTCGCGCCGCCGGTCAGGACGACGCGCTTGCCGACGATCGGGCTGAAGCCCGAACGCTGGATGCGATCGCGAATAAGCTCGAGGGTTTCCTCGATACGAGCCTTGACGATGCGCGACACCAGCGCCTTCGGCACCTGCGTCGGCTGGTCACGCTCATCTTCGCCGATCGGCGGGATGGAAATCAGTTCACGCTCTTCCGAAGAATTCGCCAGAGCGGAGGCATGGACGACCTTCAGCCGCTCCGCATCCTCGATGCGGGTGGAAAGACCGCGCGCGAGGTCCGTGGTGACGTGATGACCGCCGAGGCTGACGGCATCGGTATGCACCAGCTTACCTTCGGCAAAAACCGAAATCGTCGTCGTACCGCCGCCCATGTCGATCGCGGCGCAACCGAGCTCGACTTCGTCATCGACGAGTGCTGCCAGACCGCTGGCATAGGGTGTCGCCACCATGCCTTCGACCGAAAGATGCGCGCGATTGATGCAGAGCTCGAGGTTGCGAAGCGCCGCGCGCTCTGCCGTCACGACATGCATATCGACGCCGAGCGCATCACCGAACATCGCCAGCGGATCGCGGATGCCGCGCTCACCGTCGAGCGAGTAGCCCGTTGCCAGCGAATGCAGCACTGCACGCTCCTGGCGGATCGACTGCTGGCACGCCGCAGCCAGAACCTTCTTCAGATCGTTGGCTTCCACTTCCTGGCCACCGAGATCGATGGTTGCCGTGTAGATATCGCTGCCCAGACGGCCAGCCGAGACGTTGACGATCAGACTGTCGACGGTAAGGCCAGCCATGCGCTCGGCAGCATCGACGGCAAGCCGCACAACACCTTCCAGAGCGTCGAGATCGGCAATCACGCCGGTCTTGATGCCACGGGAACGCTGATGGCCGATACCGATGATCTCGATATTGTGCGTGCGGTTCGGTAGAACCTGGCTCTCCTCACGCGGAGTCAGCCGGCCGATCATGCAGACGACCTTCGTCGAGCCGATGTCGAGAACCGATACGATATGCGACCGCTTCGAGGACAGCGGCTTCAACCGAGGCAGGCCGAAATGGGACGAACCGAATAAGCTCATGTATCCTGCCCTGCTTTCTTCAAAGCTTTGTTTCTTGCGTCGACGGCGGCCTGACGGCGAGTTGCGGCATCCGAAGTCAATTCAATCGCGGTGCGATCATCGAGACGGAGATCGACGGCGGCGATGTCGCGCTGCAGAAGGTTCTCGTCCTTGTCGAGCTTGGTCAGTCGAGCAAGCGCACCGTCGACATTGTCCTCCGGCAATTTGATGATCACGCCATTGTCGAGATAGAGATCCCAGCGGCGGCCTGCGACGCGCACGAAGGCTTTCACATGGCTGCGGACATCGGGCCACTTGGCAAATTGATCGTCGATGGAGGCAGCCGCAGTCTCGGCGTCGCGACCGACGAAGAGCGGCAGCTTTGCAAATTTGTTGTCGCGCAACGGAGCGATCACGCTGCCGTCCTTCTGGATCAGCGAAAGCTCGGAGCCATGCTGCCAGATGGCATAGGCCTTGCGCTCCTTCAGTTTCACCACCACGGTTCTCGGATAGACCTTACGGACCTCGACATTCTGAACCCAGGGGAGATTCGAGATCTTCTGGCGGGCAGCATCGGCATTGAGAGCGACGAGCGAGGTCGTGCCGTCGAGACCGAGCAGCTGCAGGATCTCGATTTCCGAGGTTTCGTCGTTGCCGGAAACCTTCACATCTTCGATGGCGAAACCGGCAGCGGAGGTCGTCGCCTCAGCAACAGCCTGGCCATGGCCGCCGACGGACATGCCATAGAGGCCGGTCGCAGCAAAGAGGATGAAGGCCGAAACCGTGCCCGTGTGCGCGGGAATATTGATGCGGCCGGAACCAAGGCTGACCAAAAAGCGAACGACGCGGCGCAGCGGACGCGGCAGGACGAACGCATCCTCGACGTCGTCGATGGCGAGCGGGACGCGATGACGGGACCGCCTCATATTTTTGACCGTCAGCGCAAACAAGACGCGTCCTCCACCATCCACCGGAGAAATTCACCAAAAGAGTAGCCGGCATGAGCGGCCATTTCAGGCACCAGGGAGGTAGGAGTCATGCCCGGCTGGGTATTGATCTCCAACCAGACAAGTTCGCCCTCTTCGGAAAAGCGATCGTCAAAACGGAAGTCAGATCGACTAACACCGCGGCAGCCGATAGCTTCATGCGCCCTTAACGATAATGTTTGTATCTTTTGGTAAAGATTCGGTGAAATTTCCGCCGGCAAGACATGTTTTGACCCACCCTTGGCGTATTTGGCATCGTAATCATAGAAGCTGTGGCCGAGCGGCACGATTTCCGTAACGCCCAGAACCTTGCCATCCATGACGCCGCAAGTCAGCTCACGCCCATGGATATAACGCTCAACAAGCACCTCGTCACCGTAGCGCCACTCCGAAGACGTAACGATCTGCGGCGGATGCGCCTGATCTTCCTTGACAATCACGACACCGAAGCTCGACCCCTCGCGCACCGGCTTGACGACGTAAGGCGGCTTCATCGGATGTTCGCCGACAATACCGAAGCGGCTCATGACGATCGAGCCGGCAACCGGAACACCGGCCGCAGCGACAACCGTTTTCGCACGGGACTTGTCCATCGCGAGAGCCGAGGCAAGCACACCGGAATGCGTATAGGGAATCTGCAGATATTCGAGAATGCCCTGAATGGTGCCGTCCTCCCCGAAAGGACCATGCAGCGCATTGAAGACCACGTCGGGCTTCAACTCGGCCAGGCGGCTGGCGACATCGTGATCCACATCGAGGCGGGTAACCCGGAAGCCTTCAGCTTCCAGGGTATCGGCGCATGCCTTTCCCGAGGAAAGACTGACCGGCCTTTCCGAGGAAAATCCGCCCAAAAGGACAGCGACATGCTTGCCACCCATCAATACCCCCGACCTCACGGTCTCTGCTTTGCTTTTGCGGGCCTCGCCTGACAGCGATTCTCGCCCCGATTTCAATAGGCTGATTAGAACGACATTAAGGTTAATGAAGCGTTTACTTTCGTTAACTTTCGACCGCTCTGCCGATCATCGAATGCTTCGAATCAAACCGGCTTAAAGAATTCTGCCATTAGAATCATGGAGTTGCTACTTTTGAAATCGCTACATTTAGATTTTTTAAACAATGAGCCCCGCATCGATGGTTCGATGCGGGGCTCAAAGCTTCGAAATGACAACGATATCACTCGATGTCGTCGACCAGTTTCCAGACAAGGCCGCCCAGCGCTCCGCCTACGATAGGAGCAACCCAGAACAGCCAAAGCTGCTGCAAGGCCCAACCGCCGACGAACAACGCCTGCCCCGTCGAGCGGGCCGGATTGACCGACGTGTTGGTGATCGGGATCGAGATCAGATGGATCAGCGTCAACGCCAGGCCAATGGCGATCGGCGCAAAGCCGGCCGGTACTTTGCTGCTCGTCGAACCAAGAATCACGACCAGGAAAAACAGCGTCAGCACGATCTCGGCTACCAATGCCGACACCATGGAATACCCGCCTGGAGAATGCTCCCCGTAGCCGTTCGCTGCAAAGCCGCCGAGCTGGAAATCAGCCTTGCCGCTTGCAATCAGATAAAGCACCGCCGCAGCGACGATCGCGCCGATCACCTGCGAGATGATATAGGGGATAAGCTGCCCGCCGGGAAAACGGCCGGCAACCGTCAAGCCGACCGAAACAGCCGGGTTGAAATGCCCTCCCGATATGCCGCCGACGGCAAAAGCCATGGTCAGCACGGTCAGACCAAACGCAAAGGCTACACCTAGAAAACCGATACCGAGGCTCGGAAATGCCGCTGCGAAGATCGCACTGCCGCAGCCGCCGAATACGAGCCAAAACGTCCCAAGAAACTCAGCAATGAGTTTTTTCTGCATGAAAGCTTTCTCCTCAGCCCGCAATCCGAACGAGAATCAACCACTGGTGAAAAAGATCCGGCAAGGACTTGCCGGACGAGGCCCACCCAACAGCAAATATCCGCCCGATTGCTCACGAATCAACAATTACGGCAAAACGATAGCACGCAACCGCTGATTTCTTGCGCAGTTAACGTTTGCGTTGAACAAAAATTACGCTAAGGACAATTTTCATCCGCTAAGCGCGCCTTAGCTTCACATGAATTGGTGGGATCATGACTGACGCGATATCTCCTTTGTCGCCGACCCCCTCGTCATCGAACAACGCTGTTGCAAATTCTCCGGCGCGTGTTCTGATCGCGAGCCTCATCGGCACAACGATCGAATTTTTTGATTTCTATGTTTATGCAACGGCGGCGGTTATCGTCTTCCCGAAGCTGTTCTTCCCTGCAAGCGACCCGACCTCGGCAACCCTGCAGTCCTTTGCCACCTTCTCCATCGCCTTCTTCGCTCGCCCGATCGGCGCGATGATCTTCGGTCACTTCGGAGACCGGATCGGCCGCAAGGCGACACTGGTTGCAGCTCTGATGACCATGGGCCTCTCGACGGTCGTGATCGGCATGCTGCCGACCTACGAATCGATCGGCGTCCTCGCACCGGTTCTGCTGGCGCTTTGCCGCCTCGGTCAGGGGCTCGGCCTCGGCGGCGAATGGGGCGGCGCGGTATTGCTGGCGACAGAAAATGCGCCGGAAGGCAAGCGCAGCTGGTATGCCATGTTCCCGCAGCTCGGCGCCCCCATCGGCTTCATTCTCTCGGCGGGTCTTTTCCTCATCCTGCGCGAAAGCATGGCTGATGCGGACTTCCTCAACTATGGCTGGCGCGTTCCCTTCCTGATCAGCATCGTGCTGGTGGCTGTCGGCCTCTATGTCCGCCTGAAGATCACGGAAACCCCCGAATTCCAGCGCGCGATCGAGAAGGAGGAACGGGTTTCCGTTCCGATTGCTGTCATTTTCCGCTCGCACCTCCGCAGCCTGATTCTCGGCACCATCATCGCGGTCGCGACCTTCGTGCTCTTCTACCTGATGACGGCCTTTACGCTCAGCTGGGGCACGAGACCTCCGGGCAATGGTCCTCTGCCGACCGGTCTCGGCTACTCGCAGGCCCAATTCCTCGTCGTCCAGCTCGTCGGCGTCGTCTTCTTCGGTCTGATGATTCCGGTCTCCGGCCTCTTGTCCGATCGCTATTCGCGCCGTCT
The DNA here is from genome assembly GCA_900468625.1 of Hyphomicrobiales bacterium. Taxonomy (GTDB): domain Bacteria; phylum Pseudomonadota; class Alphaproteobacteria; order Rhizobiales; family Rhizobiaceae; genus Rhizobium. The sequence continues at coordinate 29,903 of UBUL01000015.1, read as the reverse complement.
GGTTTTGATCCTAACGACGATCGGCATCCTGATCTTCGGCCTCTTTTATGCATCGCTGCTGACGGCAGGCCTCACGGGTGCCTTCGTCTGCTCGATCATTGGCCTTGCCCTGATGGGGTTCACCTACGGTCCGATCGGCGCTGCGCTGGCAGCCCCTTTCCCGACGACGGTGCGCTACACCGGCGCCTCGATGACCTTCAATCTCGGCGGCATCGTCGGCGCATCGCTGGCGCCCTATATCGCCACCTGGCTCGCAACCACCTACGGCCTCGTCTATGTCGGCTACTATCTGGCGGCCGCCGCCCTGCTTTCGCTCATCGGCATCCTCCTTTCGGGCAGCGACGAAGTCTGAGAAACGCGACGCAACAGACTGAAAAGGCCGGGTTTTCACCCGGCCTTTTTGTTGAATCATTTTATGAGGTTCGAGCTTTTTACATCGAACCTATTCCGTTGTGACACCCTGGAACGGCCGAACTTCCCGACCGGGCATGAAGTGTCCGAGACGCTTGATCTCCCATTCCAGCTTGACGCCCGACTTCTCGAAAACCTCGCGGCGAACCTGCTCGCCGAGATATTCCAGATCGTAGCCCGTCGCCTGCTCCATGTTGATCATGAAATTGCAATGCAGCGACGACATCTGCGCACCGCCGATGACGAGGCCGCGGCAGCCCGCCTCGTCGATCAGCTTCCAGGCGGAAAGGCCCTCCGGATTCTTGAAGGTTGAGCCACCGGTTTTTTCTCGGATCGGCTGCACGGTTTCGCGATGAGCGCGCACCGCATCCATCTCGGCACGGATCTTGGCGCGGTCCTCCGGATAGCCCTCGAAAAGGACATGCGTGAAGATCAGATCTTCAGAGGCATCGGAATGGCGGTAGCTGTAACCCATCTCCGCATTGGTCAGGACATGCTTGTCACCCTTGCGGTCGACCGCATGTACTTCGATGACGCGCTCCCGTGTTTCCGCGCCGTTGGCGCCTGCATTCATCCGTGCAGCGCCACCGATGCTGCCCGGAATGCCGTAGTAGAAGTGGAAACCGCCGATGCTGTTGTCCATCGCCATTGCCGCGACGTGCTTGTCCGGGCAAATGGCACCGGCCAGAATGCGATTCTCGCCGGCAAGCTCGACCGAGCCGAAGCCCTTGGCTGAAAGCCTGAGAACGACGCCCGGAATGCCGCCGTCGCGCACCAAAATGTTCGACCCCACGCCGACGACCGTCAGCGGCACCTCTTCCGGCAGGATCTTCAGGAAGGCGATGAGATCATCCGTGTCATGCGGCTGGAACATCAGCTCCGCCAGCCCGCCGGAACGGAACCATGTCACACGATCCATCGGCGCGTCCGGCGTCAGCCGGCCCCTGATGTCTTTTACTCCGTCGCCGAGCGACGCCAGAAGCTTTTCCCCATTTACCTGTTTCATGCGGACGTACCCGAAAGGCCTTCCAATTCCTTTGGCAATGATGCTGCCCAATATGTGATGCTGCCAGCACCCAACAAAACCACAAAATCACCCGGCCGTGCAATCTCTGCAACCATGGCGGCAAGATCTTCCTGTGACGGCAGATAGCGCGCGTCGCGATGGCCGCCGGCCTTGATGCGCGAAACCAATGTCTGCGAATCGATGCCTTCGATGGGGTCTTCACCTGCGGCATAGACCGGCGCCAGGAAGATGCTGTCGGCATCGTTGAAGCAGGCGGCGAATTCCTCGAACAGGCTCGACAGGCGGCTATAGCGATGCGGCTGATGAACGGCGATGATCCGGCCCTTGCAGGCTTCACGCGCAGCCTTCAGCACGGCCTTGATCTCGACGGGGTGATGGCCGTAGTCGTCAAAAACCTTCACCCCGTTCCATTCGCCCGTCAGCGTGAACCGGCGCTTAACGCCGCCGAAGGATGCGAGCCCCTTGGCGATCGCCTCGCTGGAAATCCCCAGCCGGTTGGCAACGGCAACGGCAGCCGTCGCATTGGAAATATTGTGACGGCCAGGCATCGGCATCACGAGATCCTTGATCTGAAACACCTTGCCCGTGCGGCGCCTGCGGATTTCGACATCGAACAGTGAACGCGTGCCGTCGATGCGCACATTCGAGAAACGAACGTCCGCCTGCGGATTCTCGCCATAGGTGATGACCTTGCGGTCCTCGATGCGACCAACGAGCGCCTGCACTTCCGGATGATCGATGCACATGACGCCGAAACCGTAGAACGGCACGTTCTCGACGAACTGCCGGAAGGCGGCCCGGACGGCATCGAAATTGCCGTAATGGTCGAGATGTTCCGGATCGATATTGGTGACGACTGCGACGTCGGCCGGCAGCTTCAGGAACGTGCCGTCCGATTCATCAGCCTCGACCACCATCCACTCGCCCTCACCCATGCGCGCGTTGGTGCCATAGGCATTGATGATGCCGCCGTTGATGACGGTCGGATCCAGCCCGCCGGCTTCCAGAAGCGTCGCCACCAGCGATGTCGTCGTGGTCTTGCCATGCGTGCCACCGATAGCAATGGCGCTGCGGAAACGCATCAGCTCGGCCAGCATCTCGGCACGGCGCACGACCGGCAGCAGCTTTTCGCGCGCAGCGACAAGTTCCGGATTGGTCTTCTTGATGGCGGTGGAAACGACGACGACTTCGGCGTCGCCGAGGTTCTCTGCCTTGTGGCCGATATGGACCGGAATGCCCTTGTCGCGCAGCCGCTGCACGTTGGCGCTTTCCGATTGGTCGGAACCCTGCACGCGATGACCGAGGTTATGCAAAACCTCGGCGATGCCGCTCATCCCGATGCCGCCGATACCGATAAAATGCACAAGGCCGATTGCCTTCGGCAGCTTCATGCGCCTGCCCCCTTGAATTGCTGAATTGAACGTCCCGCGGCAATAGCCTCAACCATGTCGGCAAGCAAGTTTGCCGCACCCGGCTTGCCCGCCTGCTTGGCAGACGCGGCCATTTTTGCGAGCTTTTCCGGCATGGTCATGGCGCCGCGCAGGATGGTGGAAAGTTTCTCCGGCGTCAGCTCCGACTGTACGATGACCTTGACGCCGCCGGTTGCCGCCAGTGCGGCGGCATTGGCCGCCTGATCGTGATCGAGCGCATGCGGATAAGGAACCAGGATTGCCGGACGCCCGATAACGGCAAGCTCGGAGACGGTCGACGCGCCGGAACGGCAGAGAACCAGATGCGCAGCGCCAATGCGCTCCGCCATATCGTTGAAGAACGGCGCGACGTCGGCGCCCATATTAAGCTTTCTCGCGCAGCTGTTGACCGTCTCCATGTCCTCGGGGCGCACCTGCTGCGTGATCCGCAGGCGCTTGCGCAGCGGCTCCTCAAGCAGGCTGATCGCCGTCGGCACGGCCTTCGAGAAATACTGCGCGCCCTGGCTGCCGCCGAAGACGACCAGATTGAACGGATCGTCTGCCCCGGACGGCACATAGGGACGTTTTGCAGCTTCGATGACGGCGGGGCGCACGGGATTGCCCGTGGTCACCGTCTTCTCGGCGAATGCGCCGTTCTCCGTGAGGAAGCCGCCGGCAATAGCGCGCACGCGCGTCGCCAGCATCTTGTTGGCGCGGCCCATGACGGCGTTCTGCTCATGCAGCATGGATGGCACGCCCATGCGCGTGGCGGCAAGAAGCGGCGGGACCGTCGGATAGCCGCCGAAGCCGACGACGCAGACGGGCTTGATGCGCTGGATCAGCCTGCGCGCTGCGCGCATACCGGTCCACAGCGTCCAAAGGGCACGCGCGACCTTCAACGGGCTCTTCGAACCGATCGTCGCCGAAGGCACGACATGGATCTCGTCGGCCGGAAACTTGCCGGCATAGCGTTCGGCGCGGCTGTCGGTGACTAGATGCACGGAATAGCCGCGCTCCTTCAGCTTATAGGCCAGCGCCTCGGCCGGAAATACGTGACCGCCGGTTCCGCCGGCGGCAAGAAGGACAATGCCTTTACTCATAATTTTCGCTCCCGCGAACACCCCACTGCTCGGGGCATCTCCCTAATATAGGAAGCCGCCCTGGCCGCTTCATCGACACAGGCCAAGCCCTCCTCATAGACCGGCACTTCATGAAAAGCGACCGGAGAATGAAGGACGAGCGGGAGATATGAAGAGCAAATGGCCGGTAGTCCCAAGACGATCACTCCGCCGGCAATCCATGCGTCACGCGGAACATGGTCCGGTCCTGCGCACGCTTCTCCGGCCTGTGACGTGTCAGCGCCAGGATGAAGCCTGCCGTCACGCAGATCGCGGTCATCGACGAACCGCCGTAAGAAATCAGCGGCAGTGTCATGCCCTTGGCCGGCAGCAGCTGCAGGTTCACACCGATGTTGATGATCGACTGGATACCGATCTGCAATACGAGACCGGCAACGGCGAAGCGGTTGAAATCGTTCTTTTCCTTATAGGCATGCGACAGGCCGCGCAGTACGACGAAGGCGAAGATCAGCACGAGCACCATACAGAAGACGGCGCCGAACTCCTCCGCCGCGACCGAGAAGATGAAGTCGGTATGGGCGTCCGGAATGATGCGCTTGACCGTACCCTCGCCCGGGCCGACGCCGAACCAGGTGCCATGAACGATCGCCTCCTTGGCGGTATCGACCTGGAACGTATCGCCCTCGCCCGTCAGGAACTTGTTCACACGCTGCGCCACGTGATCGAAGACATAGTAAGCGGTGACGAAGCCGCCTGCGCCGAGACCGCCGAGCACGATGATCCACAGCCAGGGCATGCCGGCCATGAAGAACATGCCGCCCCAGACCGCGGTCGTCAGGATCGTCTGGCCAAGGTCAGGCTGCGCGACAAGCAGCGCAACGACGATGCCGAAGAGGATAATGGCGAAGAGATTGCCGGGAATCTCGGGTTGGCGCGCATGTTCGGAAAACAGCCAGGCACAGACGACGACGAAAGCGGGCTTCATGAATTCCGAAGGCTGGATCGACAAGGCCGCAATATTGACCCAGCGCCGCGAACCCTTCACTTCAATGCCGAAGAAAAGCGCGAAGAGCATCATCGCCAGCGACACGATCAGCAGAATGACCGCGGTCCGCCGCACCTGCCTAGGAGTCATGAAGGAAATGCCGATCATCGCGGCGACCGCCGGGATGAGGAACAGCGCGTGGCGCTTGACGAAATGGAACGGCTCAAGCCCAATGCGCTCCGCCACCGCGGGCGATGCGGCGAAGGACAGCATGAAGCCGATGCCGATCAAGAGGATGAAAAGGGCCAGAAATACGCGGTCGATGGTCCAGAACCACTCGGCCAAGGCCCCACGTTCGACGCGGCTTACCATATTATTTGCCTCCAGCTGCTGAACCGACCAGCATGGTGACGCCATCGATCGCAGCGACATGGCTGACGAAGGCGTCGCCTCTGACCTCGAAATTCTTGTACTGATCGAAACTTGCGCAAGCCGGTGACAACATCACCGCAGCGGACTCGTGTTCGTCCTTGTCAGCGTCCGCGGCAGCATGCGCGACGGCACGCTCCAGCGTGCCGGAAATCTCGTATGGCACCCGATCGCCGAGCGTCGCCGCGAACGCGGGCGCAGCCTCACCGATCAGATAGGCTTTGGATATACGGGGAAAGAGCGGCGCCAGACTGGTGATCCCACCTTCTTTCGGCAGACCTCCGGCTATCCAGTAGATATTCTCGTAGCTCGAAAGCGCGGGGGCAGCCGCATCCGCGTTGGTCGCCTTGGAATCGTTGACGAAGACGACTCGGCCACGCCGACCGACCGGCTGCATGCGATGCTTGAGACCCGGGAAGGATTTCAGTCCGGCCCGGATCTCGTCGGCGGATAAGCCGACGGCGAGGCAGGCGGCGATTGCCGCCGCTGCATTCTGTGCGTTATGGCCGCCGCGCAGGGTCTGGATACCATCGAGGTCGGCAATCTCTTTCGCCGCACCGTTCGATGCCCGCATGATACGGCTGCCCTCGGCATAAAGGCCATCCGCCAGTGCATGCCGGCGCGAAATGCGCATCACCTTGCCGCCCGCACGTTCGATGCGATCGGCGATCAAGGAGGAATGGCTGTCATCGATACCGGCGACGGCGATATCGCTGCCGGCGACAAGCCGCTCCTTGATGTCGGCATAATGCTGCATCGTGCCGTGGCGATCGAGATGATCGGGCGTCAGGTTCAGCAGAATGCCGGCAGAGGGGTTGAGTGTCGGTGCCAGATCGATCTGGTAGGAAGAGCATTCGACGACGTAGAAGCGTCCGGCCTTCGGCGGATCGAGGGTCAGCACGGCCGTACCGATATTGCCGCCGAGCTGCGTGTCGCGGCCGCTCGATTGCAGAATATGGGCGATCAGCGCCGTCGTTGTCGATTTTCCGTTCGTTCCGGTAATGGCAATGAACGGGCAATCCGGTGCATGCGCACGCCGCTCCCGAACGAAAAGCTCGACATCTCCAATGATCTCGACGCCGGCGGCGTGGGCAAGATCGACGGTCCAATGCGGTTTGGGATGCGTCAGCGGAACGCCGGGCGACAGGACGAAGACCGAAAGACCATTCCAGTCGATCGTTCTCAGATCCGCGACCTTTATTCCCTCCGAGGCCGCCTTGGCCACGCTGTCCGGATTGTCGTCCCAGGCCGTCACATCGGCGCCACCGGCGACGAGCGCACGCGCCGTTGCAAAACCCGAACCGCCAAGGCCGAAGAGTGCGACCTTCTTTCCTTTCAGCGTGGTGACGGGGATCATCGGCGCCTCACCGCAGTTTCAGGGTGGAAAGGCCGACCATCGCCAGGATGACGGCGACGATCCAGAAACGCACTACGACCTGGCTCTCCGTCCAGCCCTTCTTTTCGAAGTGGTGGTGGATTGGCGCCATCAGGAAGACGCGGCGCTTGGTCATCTTGAAGAAGCCGACCTGGATGATGACAGAAAGCGCCTCGAGCACGAAGAGGCCGCCGATGATCGCCATGACGATCTCGTGCTTGGTGGCGACGGCGACCGAGCCGATCATGCCGCCAAGCGCCAGCGAGCCGGTGTCACCCATAAAGATGGCCGCCGGCGGCGCGTTGAACCAGAGGAAGCCGAGACCGGCACCAATGACGGCACCGAGAACCACCGCGAGCTCACCTGTGCCGGGCACGAAATTGATTGCCAGATAGTCGGCAAAGACGAAGTTGCCGGCGAGATAGGCGATCACGCCGAAGGAAGCCGCCGCAATCATGACTGGCACGATGGCAAGCCCGTCGAGACCGTCGGTCAGGTTGACGGCATTGCCTGCGGCAACGATGACGAAGGCGCCGAACAGCACGAAGAACATGCCGAGATTGAGCAGCAGGTTCTTGAAGAAGGGAAAGGCGATCGACGAGCCGAAGGTCGAGCCGGCCGGCCCGGAGGACAGCGCCGTCGTCATCATGAAGTAGACGGCAATCGCGGCAATCACGAATTCGATGCCGAGGCGCGCGCGGCCGGAAAAGCCCTTGTCGCTCTGCTTGGTCACCTTGAGATAATCGTCGTAGAAGCCGATCGCGCCGAAACCGAGCGTCACGAGCAGCGTGGCAACGACATAGACATTGGCGAGATCGGCCCAAAGCAGCGACGACACGACGATGCCGGCGAGAATCATCAGGCCGCCCATGGTCGGCGTACCGGCCTTTTTAAAGTGCGTCTGCGGACCGTCGGCACGGATCGGCTGTCCTTTGCCCTGACGCACGCGCAGGGAGGAGATGATTCGCGGTCCGAAGAGAAAAACGATCAACGCTGACGTGAACAGGGCACCGCCGGTACGGAACGTGATGTATCTGAACAGATTGAGGAATCTGAAGTGAGTACTGAAAAAATGAATATGGTCCGACAGTTCGGCAAGCCAGATCAGCATAAGAGCCCTTTCTAAAGCCCCTGATGGGTGTGGTGGCCCGTGTCGGAAAATGCGGGAAACTTGTCAAGCAAGCCCGCGACAATCTTTCCAAACCCCATTCCCAGTGACGATTTCACCATCAAGACATCGCCGGAGGCGACAGAATTGAGCGCGAATTCCGAGAGTTCCTCCGTCGTCTCACGATATTCGACATGAACACTTTCCGGCAGCTCATCCCTCAACGCCGCCATCTCCGGACCCGCCAGCCAGACATGCTCGATACCGGCCGCCAAAAGCGGTCCGGCAAGATTTGCATGCACGCGCTGGGCATAGTCCCCCATTTCCAACATATCGCCGAGCATGGCGATCCGCCTGCCCGCCCGGCCGCCTGGTCCCGCATGCGGCGACGTCGTCGCCAGCAGCGCGATGGCCGCGCGCATGGACGCAGGATTGGCGTTGTAGCTCTCGTCGATCAGCGTGAAATAGCCGCTGCCGATCGCGCGCTTGTGGCGTTGGCCCCTGCCCTTTTCCGGTTGCAGATCCGCCAAGGCGTCAACGGCCTGATCGAGATCGGCTTCCACGAGCATGACCGCACCGAGTACGGCAAGCGCATTTTCCGCGATATGGCGGCCCGGCGCGCCGAGCGCCACCTCCATGGTCTCACCGCCGATCGTCAGCCAAAGCGTTGAATTCTCTTCCGAGGCATTGAATTCAGCGAGGCGTACATCGGCCTTGGCGTGCTGGCCGAAGCTGTGCACATGCTCGATGCCGGCCGCCACGGCAGCCTTCTCCAGCATCTCGAACTGATCGTTGTCGTGATTGAGTATGGCATGGCCGCCCGGTACGACACCGTCGAAAATTTCCGCCTTCGCGGCGGCGATCTCGCTGATGCTGCTGAAGTTGCCGAGATGAGCCGGCGCGATCGTGGTGATGATCGCTACGTGCGGCTGTACCATCTTGACGAGCGGACGGATTTCCTCCGGATGGTTCATGCCGATTTCGAAAACGCCGAAGTCGGTGTCCTCGGGCATGCGCGCCAGAGTCAGCGGGACGCCCCAATGATTGTTGAATGAAGCAACAGAGGCGTGCACCTTGCCCGAAGGTGTCAGCGCCCGCCGCAGCATCTCCTTGGTCGTCGTCTTGCCGACCGAACCCGTGACGGCGATGATCTTAGCCTGCGTACGCTTGCGGGCGGCAACGCCGAGCCGTGCAAGCGCCGCCAATACATCGTCCACGACAACCTTCGGTACGGTCAGGCTGCCCATTGCCGGCAGGCGTGCCTCGCTGATGACGATGAACGCCGCACCGTTCGCCATAGCGATATTGGCATAGTCGTGACCATCGACGCGATCGCCCTTGATAGCAAAGAAAGCTTCGCCCGGCTGAATGGAACGACTGTCTATGGAAATGCCCGTAATGCCCGCGGGCAGCGATCCGACGAAGCGGCCCGAGATTGCAGCGATCAGATCCTCGGTTGTCCATAGCCAGCTCAAGACTTCAAATCCTCCAATGCTTTGCGCAATTCGGCATGATCGGAGAACGGCAGCGTCACGCCGCCGATCGTCTGACCTTCCTCATGCCCCTTGCCGGCGACGATCAGCGTGTCGCCGGATTTCAACAGGCCGACTGCCTTGCGGATCGCTTCGGCACGATCGCCGATCTCGGTCGCACAGACAGCCGCCGCCATGATTTCCGCGCGGATTGCTGCCGGATCTTCCGAGCGTGGATTATCGTCGGTGACAACAACGACATCGGCAAGACGGCAGGCGATCTCGCCCATGATCGGACGCTTGCCGCGATCACGATCCCCGCCACAGCCGAAGACGACGATGACGCGGCCGGTCGTGAACGGCCGCACCGAATTCAGCACGTTTTCAAGCGCATCCGGCTTATGGGCATAGTCGACATAGGCAAGCGCACCATCATGGGTATGACCGACTAGCTCAAGACGGCCCGACGCACCGACGAGCTTTTCGAGTGCCGCCATGGCGACGGGTGCGGCGACACCGGTCGAAATGGCGAGGCCTGCAGCGACCAGCGCATTGGCGATCTGGAAATCGCCGGCCAGCGGAATATGGATCTCGAAGATATCGTCGCCGATATGGACCTCGGCGATCTGCTTGTGGCGGAAGTGCTCGACGCGCTTGAGCGTCAGGAAATCACCCTTGCGCCCTACGGTGCGAACATCTTGCCCTGCGTCGCGCGCGGCAGCGATTGCCTGAGGCGACCATGGATCGTCCGAAAAAATGACGGCCGGCGAACCTTTCGGCAGCAAATCCCGAAACAGCCGCATCTTGGCGGCCATATAGTCCTCGACCGTCGGGTGATAGTCCATGTGGTCGCGGCCAAGATTGGTGAAGCCGGCGGCAGCAAGCTTCACGCCATCGAGCCGGAACTGATCGAGGCCGTGGCTGGACGCCTCCATGGCCGCATGCGTGACACCTTCGTCGGCAAGCTCGGCCAGCAGCTTGTGCAGCGACACCGGGTCTGGCGTCGTCAGCGCGCCATATTCGTTGCGGGTCGGTGAAACGACGCCGGTCGTGCCGATCATGGCTGCGGGATGACCCGCGAAAGCCCAGATCTGCCGTGTGAAGGATGCGACCGAGGTCTTGCCGGCGGTTCCCGTCACGGCCACCATCGTTTCCGGCTGCCGTCCGTAAAAGCGCGCAGCGGCGACAGCGAGGAACAGGCGCGGCTCGGACACCTGCAGCAGAGGCACACTGCCGGCATCGGCTTCATGGCCCGCAACGACAACGCAGGCCCCTCGCGAAACAGCATCGGCGATGAAACTCGCACCGTCAGCCTTCGTGCCGGCCACGGCGACAAAGGCCATGCCGGGCGACACCTTACGGCTGTCTGCGGAGATCCCGCTTATCTCAAGATCACCAAGCGCTCCGCCGATGTGTGTGTTGAGTTCCGGAAATGCATTTCCGGCAATATCCCGCAAGTTCATCGAATGTACTTTTCGCCTTCTCGATCAGTCCGCCCCTAGCGAATCGACGTGTGTATTCTTTCACGCTTAATAAGACGCCAGCAAGGCCGAGTCATCTTTTCCAAAGCTGGGCTGCACCCCGAGAATCGGCGCCGCTCTGGCGATGATGTCACGGGCGATCGGCAACGCCGTAAAGGCTGAAATCGTCCCGCCGCCGCGTTCGCCGCTCTTCGGCTCGTCGATGAAGGTCATGACCATGTATTGGGGATTGTCGATCGGAAATGCCGCCAGGAAGCTGTTGAAGTTCAGATTATGCGAATAGCGGCCGTTGACGACCTTGTCGGCCGTACCGGTCTTGCTGCCGACGTTGTAGCCGGGAACGCGCGCATTGCGCCCCGAGCCTCTGGTGCCGTTGAACTCGAGCAGGTAGCGAATATCGTTGCTGGTACTCTTCTTGACCACCATCTTCGCGATGGCGTCGGCCTGGTCGCGCGTGCGAGGAAGAAAGGTCGGCTCGATCAGCTTGCCGCCGTTGACAAGGGCCGACGCGGCGACGGCGGTCTGCAGCGGCGTCGTCGAGACCCCGTGGCCGAAGGAAATGGTGATCGAATTGATCTTCTTCCAGACCCTAGGCTGGCTTGGCGCCTTCACTTCCGGCAGCTCGGTATCCATCTTGGTGAGCAGGCCCAAGCGGGTCAGGAATTCCTTGTGCCCATCGATGCCGACAAGGTCGGCGATCTTCGCTGTGCCGATATTCGATGAGTACTGGAAAATTTCCGGGACGCTGAGCACGCGGCGCTGACCGTGGAAATCGTGAATGGTAAAACCGCCGATACGGATCGGGTTGCTGGCGTCGAAGGCATCGCGCAGCGTCACCTTGCCGTCATCGAGCGCCATCGCCATAGTAAATGTCTTGAAGGTCGATCCCATTTCGAACGTGCCGTTCGTCATGCGGTTGAGCCAGCCTTCGGAGGCACCCTCGCTCGGATAGTTCGGATCGAAATCGGGCGCCGAGGCCATGCCCAGCACCTCGCCCGTGTGGACGTCGAGTATTGCTGCGCCGGCACCCTTGGCCTGAAAATTCTTGACGGCGTTGACCACCGCATCGCGAACGATGCCTTGGACACGCAGATCGATCGAGAGCTTCACGGGCTGCAGCGGCTGATCGTTGGTCATGCCGGCGGCGGCCAGATCGGCGAGCCCCTGATCGTCGATATATTTCTCCATGCCCGCAACACCGCGATTATCGATATTGACGTAACCGAGAATATGAGGAGCGGTCGTGCCGCCGGGATAGAAGCGGCGCTTCTCAGGCCGGAAGCCGATGCCGGGAATGCCGAGCGCTAAAATCTGGCTCTGCTGCTTCGGCGTCAGCTGGCGGCGAAGCCAGGCAAAATGTGACGTCTTCGACGAAAGCTTCCTGTAGGTGGACTTGGCATCGAGATCCGGCAGGACCTTGCGCAGTTCCTCTACGGCCTCATCCGCATCGATGATCTTGTTCGGCTCGGCAAACAGCGAGACGGTGCGGATATCGGTCGCCAGCAATGCGCCGTTACGATCGACAATATCCGGACGAGAGGCCATCAGACGATCCGGCGGCAGAATGCTCGACGTTATATCCGGCAGAGTCATGGCGAATTGAGCCAGCCGACCGCCGATCACGCAGTAGATCGCGACGAAGCTTGCCACCAGCAGCACCACGCGGCTCTTGGCCTGATTGGATTTCCGCTTGCGTGCACCCTCGAATGTCGAACGGGAAAAGCCATCGCTTGGGCGGTTGTTGCCGTCGGTAGAGAAGTGCGCCTTGCTCTTCAGGACCATGATGCGAGAAAGAAAAGACATCATTCCTCCACCGATCCCGTTGCGATGTTGTCGATATCCGGCTTCTTGCGTTTGGCGAGAGCCGGCTTCTGCCGCGGCGCCGGAGCGGCGGCCACATCGGCTATCGCCTTCCTGATCTGCGCATCGGTCGTATCGCCGCCCTTGGAGGCTACGGACGCACTCCCCTTGGCGCTGCCCGCCTTGCTCTTCGGATCATTCGATGCCGTTACAGGGGCGGGAGGAGGAAGCTGCGAGCGCAGCATCGGCAATTCGCTTGGCTGAACGATCGCGGTCGACAGCGTCGGCTGAAGCTGAAGTTCGCCGCTGTAATTGTTCACGAGACGCTCAAGACGGTTTGGCTGAGAAACGAGAGCCCAGTCCGCCTTGAGGAGATCGATCGTATCTCTTTCAAGCTTGATTTCGGATTCGAGACGGCGAACCTCCTCCAGCTTCAGCTCGGCACGATGCTTGATCGTATAGGTCACGCTGGCCATGGCCGTCATGACGCCGATCAGCACGATGTCAAAAGTCTTCAGCATTTTAGCCCCCAAGCTTTCCGAGACTGGCGAGACTGGGCAGATCGAAGATCGAGAGATCCGCCGCCTCCCCCGGCGCCAAGGTGCGAACCCCCGCACGCAGCTTGGCCGAACGAGCGCGCGGATTGACTTCCGCCTCAGCGTCACTCGCAGAAACCATCGACTTGCCGACCGGCTCGAAGGTGGCAGGCCGCTCGTTCACCATCGGCATGTGCCGTGACCCGACAGCACGGCCCGAGCGATCGGCAAAGAACTTCTTAACGATCCTGTCTTCCAGCGAATGGAAGGTCACGACGACAAGACGCCCGCCCGGCTTGAGGGCGCGCTCGGCCGCAAACAATGCCTGCGCCAATTCGCCAAGCTCGTCATTGACGAAAATGCGCAATGCCTGGAAGACCCGCGTCGCCGGATGAATCTTGTCCTTCGCCTTTCGCGGGGTCACGACCTCGATCAGCCCGGCCAGATCGCGGGTGGTCACGAAAGGAGCCTCGGCCCGACGTTTCTCAATCGCATGAGCGATACGCGGCGCCTGCTTTTCTTCGCCGAGAAATACAAAGATGCGAATGAGATCGGCGAGCTTTGCACGATTGACCACATCGGCGGCCGACACGCCGCTTGCCGACATGCGCATATCGAGCGGCCCGTTCTTATTGAAGGAAAAACCGCGCTCGGCCTCGTCGATCTGCATCGAGGAAACGCCGATATCGAGCACGACGCCGTCAAGACCGCCACTAGGAGCATGATCGGCGAGCTCAGAAAACTGCGATTGAATGAGATTGAGATGGCCCGCATGCGCCGCAACGAGCGCCCGACCTGCCGCGATCGCCGTCGGATCGCGATCGAGCGCGATCACATCGGCACCAGCGGCAAGAATGGCCGACGTATAGCCGCCAGCCCCAAATGTTCCGTCAAGAATGATCTTGCCTGGTGCCGGAGCCAGCGCCTCGATCACCTCTGGAAGAAGAACCGGAATGTGACGAACTGGTCCGCCACCGGCATCAGAAGAACCTCCGCCTGAATTCGCCGCCATTCCGCCTCTCCGCTTTACTCCGAGCGCCCGCCCGCCAGCCTGCGCTCCTCTCGTGCTTGCTCCTGCAAGGCCAGAAAGGCCTCCGGTCGCCACAATTGAAAATGATCCGCCCGACCGACGAAGGTCACTTCGCCCGCAATCCCGGTGAAGTCGCGGATGAAATCCGTGACCATCAACCGCCCTTCCGCATCGAGCTTCATGAAGACCCCGCCCCCGTGGATGAGGAGCGACATCTGGTTCGCCGCCGGCGAAAACGGATCGTCCGCCGCAATCTGCCGCTCGAAGCGATCGAGCAGATCGAGACCACCGACGCTGATCGCCGGAAACACAAAATCCTGAAAGCAATACAGCTCCTGGATATTGCGCTCGGCCAGCACGGAACGAAACGCCGCCGGCACGGAAACGCGGCCCTTGGCATCGATCCGGTTGGTCGCATTCGACAGGAAGCGGTTCATGACGCGAAACACCCGTTCCCCATGACCTGCAGGCAATCACGCGCTCGCAGGCCCAGCCAAAATCGGACACAGCTTCGCAAGCCGAAAGAGCCGACACCCCTTCGACACTCCCAGGACGAGAGCAATCACGGCTTTGCGATGATTGGGCTCTGATTTGCCCATATGCAGTGTTCTTTTGGGATACCATGGGACCATATGGGCGTCAATGGGATGAAGCCACGTCAGACGTGGCCGCAGCCCGAATATTCATAAGCCGTTAAGTTTAACGAAAGGTTAGGATGGGCTTCAGGAGACATCCGGAAATGGATTGTTTTCACAAGCGAAAACCTTCACCTGTAACGCCCTGGAACCCTTGAGATTCAAGGCATTCGGCAGCTTGCGAAATTATTTCGCGAGAGCACGGGACACGCCTTTCCAAGATGGCGCAGTGATTTGCCAGTTGGCCTGTAAGCCGGGTTCTGTATGGCTCCGGCCAAGGCCGGAACGTGGCAGCCATTCATCTGGGACGCCGCTTGCGCGACGCCTCGTGCAACCCACCCGGATGACCGGCCCGGAAACGGGCTGGAACGCTTGCGCGCTCCGCGTCATCCCTATTCGGTTTTGCTCCCGGTGGGGTTTTCCGTGCCGTCGCTGTCGCCAGAGACGCGGTGGGCTCTTACCCCACCCTTTCACCCTTACCCGATCCTGAGATGGGGCGGTTTGCTTTCTGTGGCACTTTCCCTGAGGTTGCCCTCGCCGGACGTTATCCGGCACCGTGTTTCCGTGGAGCCCGGACTTTCCTCACCTCATCGCCTTTCGGCATTGATGAAGCGCGGCTGCCCGGCCAACTGGCACAGGCTCATTAACCGAGACTGCCCGCAATTGCCACCTAAATATGCGGCTCTACGCAGGATCGACGTCAATTGCGGAAATGCGCTGAAAAATCGGTACTATAGCCCTCGTCCTTGATTCGACCTGCGAGCAGCAGCTCCGCCCCCAGCCGGCCGATTTCATCCGAACTCTTCGCAGCCGTGCCGCAGCCGCCGGTCAGGACAGCCACGCGCGGAGAAGACGTATAGCCGATCATTGGATAACCTGATGGCGAATAAGAGACCGCGCAGGAATTGGTGAAAGAAGGCGCCCTCTTCCTGTCGGGAACGAGCCTGTGGAATATCCGCACCAGATGCTCGCGTGCGCCATCGCGGCCAGCAGTGCGGAACCAGGCACGCAATTCCCCTTCGCTCTCGAATTGAAGATCGTCCGGATCGCCGCCGATCTTGATGTAGTACTTGCCGTCGGGGTACCGGATCGGCGGTAGCATATAGATGCTGTCCACGTCTTCGGGCGCCACTGAAATCAAAGAAGGCATGCCGGAAAGCGCCTCGGCCTCCGCCTCAGTGACCTCGAAGAAGGTGACCGTACGTCCATAAACCTTCATCTCAACAGGTCGCGGCAAGAGATTCTCGGCAATGGAGAAACCGCCGGCGGCGAGCAGGATCTTTTCTGCGCGGAACGTTTCGCCTTCAGCAGTCGTCACGACTGCCAGTCCACCCTCGTCGCGGATCGACAGCGCCGTCTGTCTGATGATCCGCGCGCCTGCCTTTTCCGCCAGCAGCGATTGCGCCTTCACGAGGCGGCGCGGACTGATATGGCCAGCTCCGTGCGGTTCGAATACGCCTTCGCTTCCCGGTGAAAAGGCGAAGAAGGGAAACTTCGCCCTGAGCCCGGCATCGTCAAGCAGCTCAGTTTGAACGCCGAGCCGGCCAGCTGCCTTGATGACATCGCCGATATAGGTCGTTTCGCCGCCCCGCTTCGGACCGGTGACAAGGCAGCCGACCGGAGCGTAGAACTGGATGCCGCTATCCCGTTCGATCTCCGCATAGCGGCCGATCGAACGGTTTGCGAGACAGGCCCAGTCCGTGTCCGGGTCGATCGTACGGGTAATGCGGCCCTCGTCGTAATGACTGCCGAAAACACCCTGATGGCTGGCGCGATCTTCAGGTTCATCCGGCCCGATGACGGCGATGCCATCCGTTTGGTTTGCCAGGTGACGGGCAGCAGCTGCCCCCATCATGCCCCGGCCAACGACGATGAACCTGAAATCCGCTGCCATGCTGTAACCCTCACCCATTGTCGCGATTTCGATAGCACGGAAAGCGATTCCGCCCTACCCGAAACCCTGGCGTGAATGTCAGTCCAGAAGCGCCAGCACCTTGCCGCAGTAGCGCTTCGAGATCGGGTTCATGCGCGTGGCGCCATGACCGGCATTGTACTTGAGGATAGTATTGCAGGTCGGGCCGCCGCCAAGGTCCTGCGCCATGGCGAGATATTTCATGCCGAACTTGATGTTCGTTTCGGGATCATAGAGCCCCTTGGGCCGGCCCGTGTAACCCATCAGCCTGGCGGTTGCCGGCTTGATCTGCATCAGGCCGATTTCGCCGGCGCTTCCACGGGTTTTTGGATTGAAATTGCTTTCGATCCGAATGACGGCGGTGGCGAGTTCGACTGCGACGCCGTTCTGCTTGGCATATTTGGCAATCAGCGCGGAATAGCGATTCTGCCGCGCGAAGGAGGATTCGGCGCCGCGCAATTCGGCGGGAACATTGGGAACCGGAAAGCCGGTGGTGCGGCTGACGATCTTGAGAGGAACCGTTTTATGCTTCGCGTGACGCTGGCCCGCAAAGGCGCAATCATATCCCACCAGCAGCACGACCACGCATGCTACAGCCGCAACAATCAAATTTTTCATGTAGTCTTTTGTCTCCAGGGGCGGGACCGCGGACAGCACAAGCCGTCACGTCCGGCTGGAGGCAAAAAGAGCCGCCGGAATGCACAGTCCCCATTAGTCGTCTACGGCCGCGCGACACACAAAACCAAACTGCGCGGCCGCCGTTCAGCGAGCGCCGTTAGACCAATGCAATGCGGAGATAATAGGGAAAAGCTGTGGCGTAGCAGGGAGTTACGCTTTTTTGCATCCATAGCCGGCTATAAATGCAGACGACTGGATCGAACAGGCTACGAATAACGAGGCAAAGTCGAAAGCAGGCGATGCAGCGTATCGATCGTGGAGACGTCGGCAATGCCGTCCACTCGTTCCTGCCGGAAATGACGTTGGAAGGCCTCAACGTCGCCCTTCAGTTTTTCCGAGAATTCTCCAGTTATTTCAGTACCGTAGCCATAGAGCGAGAGCATGGACTGCAAGGCCTCGATCGGCTGGCCCACATCACCTTTCTGGAAGAAGCGACCGCCGGTGATCGAAGCCGGCTTGGTCCAGTGCCCCACACCCGCTGCAGCAAGCCGCGTCCAGGGGAATTTTTCGCCCGGATCGACCTTGCGCACAGGTGCGACATCGGAATGTCCCAGCACCCTTTCGGGCGCGATCGCCCAGCGTTGGCCGCAATCGCGACACAGTTCGATCACCGCTTCAATCTGCGCATCAGGGAAATCCGGCAGCCCGCCCGGATGGCCGGCATTGGCAATCTCGATGCCGATCGACGATGAATTGATATCTGTCTCGCCATGCCAGGAGCTCTTGCCGGCATGCCAGGCGCGACGCTCTTCCTGAACGAGCTGGATAACGCGCCCGTCCTCGAAAACGAAATAATGGCTCGACACCTGGCTTTCCGGACGACAGAGCCAATCAAGCGCCCCTTCAGCAGTGCCCATGCCGGTATAGTGCAGGAGGATCATATCGGGCCGACGCCCATCCCGCCGTTCGCTATGGTTCGGCGAAGGCTGCACATCGGCGCGAGCGAAATCGGCCTTGAATGCACTCATGCTGCGCGGCGTTCTTTCTCGATCTCGGCATAAGCTGCATTCAGAGCTGCCATCCGCTCATTGGCGATGGCATGAAACTCCTCCGGCACCCCTCGCGAAACGAGGCGATCGGGATGATTCTCATAGACGAGGCCATGATAGCGGCGTCGGATCGTCGGAAAATCGTCCTGGCGCGACACACCGAGCACCTTGTAGGGATCGCGGCCGCCAATGCTGACATGGCGGGCCATGATCTGCTCGAACCGCTCCTCGGTCATATGAAAGATTTCTGCGACATGCTGAAGGAAAGCCATTTCCTTCTCATGGATCAGGCCGTCAGCCTTGGCGATGTGGAACAGGCCGTCGAGCACATCTTCCAGCACCGGGCAGTTCTTGGTGCAGGTCTCGCAAAGCGAGGAAAGCCGCTCCGCATAGGCCTCGTAGCCGGCCACATCCTGGCGCGCCAGATTATAAAGGCGGGCGACATTCTTGGCCTGGTCGGGCGGGAACTCGAATATCTCGCGAAACGCATTGATTTCGTTTTCCGTCACCACGCCGTCCGCCTTCGCCATTTTGGCCGAAAGCGCGATGATGGCGACGGAAAACGCCACCTTGCGGCGGGTTTCCGGGTCACCCTCGAATACAGTGCGAATAGCTTCCACCACCGCCGACAGGGCATTGCCGGCAGTGCTACCGATAGCATTCAGCAATTTTTCCCAAAACGACATTGCGGTCTCGGCATCTCTCTCAAACAGTACAACACCTTGATCAAATTATGGTTGCCATTGCAAGCAGTCCATTCGTCGCAAGACCGAAAACACTTTTCACAAATTGGTAATGATTGCGGGCTCCGACCCGGGGCCGACTGAGCTCCGACGGCCCTCCAACTGCGCGTCGAACCGCGAGTTTCTTAAATTCTTTACTTTACAGCCATGCCCGCCTGTCGCATCCATTCCACCGCAACCATCGAAATGAAGCAGCTCGACTGCAAGGAGGATCTCCATGGCCAAACAAAAAGTCGCAATGCTCACTGCCGGCGGATTGGCGCCCTGCCTTTCGTCTGCCGTTGGCGGGCTGATCCAGCGCTATAGCGACGTGGCGCCTGATCTCGACATCATAGCCTATCGTTCCGGCTACCAGGGAGTTCTGCTGGGCGACAGCATCGAGGTGACGCCGGCCATGCGCGAGCGTGCGCACCTGCTGCATCGCTATGGCGGCTCGCCAATCGGCAACAGCCGCGTCAAGCTCACCAACATTGCCGATTGCGTCAAGCGCGGGCTGGTCGAGGAAGGCGAAAACCCGCTGCGCGTAGCAGCCGAGCGGCTGGCCTCCGACGGCGTCACCATCCTTCACACGATCGGCGGCGACGACACCAATACGACAGCGGCCGATCTCGCGGCCTATCTCGGCGCCAACGGCTATGATCTGACCGTCGTCGGCCTACCGAAGACGGTTGACAACGACGTCGTGCCGATCCGTCAGTCCCTAGGCGCCTGGACGGCCGCCGAAGTTGGCGCCCACTTCTTCGACAATGTCAGCAACGAACAGACCGCCGCACCGAAAACGCTCGTCATCCATGAAGTGATGGGCCGTCACTGTGGCTGGCTGACTGCCGCGACCGCGCGCGCCTATATCCAGAAAAGCAGCGCCAACGAATATGTCGAAGGCTTCATGATGAACGCCGAGATGAAGGGCATCGACGGCCTTTACCTGCCGGAAATGGCATTCGACATCGAGGCGGAAGGCGAGCGCCTGCGCAATATCATGGAGAAGACGGGCCAGGTAACGCTGTTCGTCTCGGAAGGCGCCGGCCTCGACGCCATCGTCGCCGAACGGGAAGCTTCGGGCGAAACCGTCAAGCGCGACGCCTTCGGCCATGTAAAGATCGACACCATCAACGTCGGCGGCTGGTTCCAGAAGCAGTTCGCAGCGATCATCGGCGCCGAACGCTCCATGGTGCAGAAGTCGGGCTATTTCGCACGCTCCGCCCCCGCAAACGGCGAAGACCTCCGTCTGATTCAGGGCATGGTCGACCTTGCAGTGGAAAACGCGCTCAACAAAGTATCGGGCGTCACCGGACATGACGAAGGTCAGGGCGGCAAGCTGCGCGTCATCGAATTCCCGCGCATCAAGGGCGGCAAAGCCTTCGACATGTCCGTTTCCTGGTTCGCCGAAGTCATGGACCATATCGGGCAGAAATACACGCAAGCCTGACTGATCGCCGATCGATCGGGCCGATTGATGATAAGGCGGCCTGATTGATAATAAGGCGGATTGACGGATCGCCAATCCGATGTCTTTGCTGGCGGCGAAATAGGAATTAGGGGAGGATTCCATGTCCATCGAAACCTGGCTCGCTTTCGCCGCCGCATCCTGCATCATGCTGGCCATACCGGGTCCGACCATTCTCCTGGTCATATCCTATGCGCTCGGCCATGGCCGCAAGACGGCCTTGGCGACCGTGACGGGCGTCACTTTGGGCGATTTTACGGCAATGACCGCCTCGCTTGCCGGTCTGGGCGCCCTGCTCGCCGCCTCTGCCGCATTATTTACGATTCTCAAGCTGATCGGCGCAGCCTACCTCGTTTTCCTCGGAATCAAGCTCTGGAGAGCCCCCATCGTGACGGGTCCGATGGGCGACAATGACAATCTTCCGGAGGAAAAACCGCTAAAGATCATGATGCACGCCTACGTTGTGACAGCACTCAACCCGAAGAGCATCGTCTTCTTCATTGCGTTCGTTCCGCAATTTCTCGACGTGTCGAAACCATTTCTTGAGCAAACGCTTATTCTGGAGGCAACTTTCCTCACTTTGGCGGCACTGAACTCGTTGATTTATGTGTTCGTGGCCGACATGGCACGCGGCTTCATCCGCAAGGCAAGCGTGCAGCGCGCCGTTAACAGAACAGGCGGAACCCTTTTGATCGCAGCCGGCGCGGTGACCGCCGGATATCGCCGGATGGCCGCCTGAGGCAGTGCAGGGTTGCGGCGCGATCACGGATAGGTTAATGGGGATTCATAAATTTATCGATCCTGTGGCCGAATTTGGCGGTCCTGTGGCCGAATTGCATCGAAATTTGGTTTGGTTTTTTCGAAAGTGACAGAATGGTAACGATCGGATTTCCCAGCCTGAAGCGCAGCGTTGCCTTTTCGGCAGTGATGTGCGGCGCTCTCGCCGGGTGTGCAAGCACTCAGCAGCAGCAGACGTCTCAGGCAGAACTCCCGTCGGCACACGCCAACGTGCCGCATCCGAATACGACCCTGACCGCAACTGGCGCAGCGGCGCCTGCAGGCGGCACAGCGGTGGCCGCAGTATCTCCGACATTCATCGGGCCGCAGCAACCGCAGACAATGCTGGCGAAATCCGGCCGCGTTGCTCCGGGCACCGTAAATCAGCAGCAGGCCGACGCGGCACAAGGGCGCTTTGGCCCGCAGACGGCGGCGAACGCGACCAATCAGGGAACGGCCGCAATCGCTGCCGCGACCGGTGCACCGGTCGCCGGCACTTCGACGGCTGCCGCCTATGCGGCATCGGATGTCCCCATGGTTCCTTCCGTTGTCGCAATCCCGATGCCTAACCCGGCCCGCCCGGGCGACGCCGCGCTGACGCCCCTTTCCGCGGGCGTTGCAGCGGGCGAGCCTACCATTCCGATGACATCGGACGTTGCGGCCATTCAGGTCGCCGTGCCGACGCCGCGGCCCGACTCCATGGCGCAGGCGGAAGTCGCCTTCGCCACACCCGCGCAGATCGGCGTCCCGCGCTATTCCGACAACCGCATGCGTTATGATTTCAATTTCGACACCAGCGGTCCGACCGTCGTTCCAGCGGTAATGACAGCAGCGCCGAATTATGATTCCGACGTGCCGGCGGAGGAAAAGGGTTACGTTTCGAAGCTCATCCAGAAATACGCGAAGCTCTACGAAATCCCGGAATCCCTCATCCATCGCGTCGTCCACCGCGAAAGCCGCTACAACCCCAAGGCCTACAACCGGGCGGGATATTTCGGACTGATGCAGATCAGGTACAATACGGCCAAGTCCATGGGTTACCAAGGTCCGCCGTCCGGCCTTCTCGACGCGGAAACCAACATCAAATACGCCGCCAAATATCTGCGCGGCGCTTGGATGACGGCAGACAGCAAGGCTCAAAACAAGGAAACCAACGCCGTGCAGCTTTACGCCCGCGGCTATTACTACGACGCCAAGCGCAAGGGCTTGGCGGATGTCGCCAACGGCAATTACTGATTGGACCCAGGCGTTATGGAAGCCGGCCTAATTTGTGGCCGGCTTTATCACATCCATGATCCGCTTCAGCAGGATTTGCGGCCGATAGTCCGCCCAGATCGGGGTCAGTCCCATCCGCACGACGACGAGATTGGCGGACGGAACGATCGCCACCGTTTGACCGTCGTGGCCGCTCATCCAGAACGTATCGGCAGGCAAGCCGAACTGCGCATTCGAGCCGCCGGGACCTGCGAGCCAGGCCTGAACCTGCGAGTAAACGCCCTCTGAAGCCTTCGTCGGCGTCCGCATGGCGCCGACGAAACCCTCCGGCAGCAGGCGACGCCCGTTCCAAACTCCATCCTGAAGCAGAAACAGCCCAAAGCGCGCCCAATCGCGGGCATTGGCATAGAGATAGGAACTGCCGACGAAAGTGCCGCGCTCATCGGCCTCGAAAACGGCACTATACATGCCGAGCGGCCCGAAAAGCGCTTCCCGCGGATAGGAAATGGCGGTGCTCAGATTGGGCAGTCGATTCATCCAGAGGCGAGAGAGCAGCGTTGCCGTGCCGCTCGAATAGCTGAAACGCTCGCCGGGAGCAGCGACCTGACGCGCATTGGCGGCAATGTTCGTCGTGTCCGGATCCAGGTAGAGCATGCGCGTCACGTCGGATACGTTGCCATAGGCTTCATTGAAGGCAAGGCCGCTCTCCATAGCCAGGAGATCGCTGAGTTTGATGTCCTTCCGCAAGTCTCCGCTCCATTGCGGCAGGAGATTTCGATCGTCGAACGACATGCGCCCGGCCAGCATCAGGCGGCCGATGATGGCGGCATTGACCGTCTTCGTCATGGACCAGCCGATGAGAGGCATCCCTTTGTTGAAGCCATCGCCATAGGCTTCGGCAACGATATGCCCATCCTTGACGACGACGATCGCGCGCATGGCAGGTCCGGCGAGATCCGGATTCGAGACGATATTGGCAAGCTTCGTCGCCTCGTCGCCTTGGCCCGTATTCACCGTATCGCCGTCCGGCCACAGCGCATCGCTCTTCGGCGCCTTGAGCTTGTTGAGAAAGACGGCGCTGCGCGCCGCCTGCAAATCGCCGTCAGGCACGGTCGCGCAACCGAGTGCCCCGCGATAAAGTGCGTAGTTCGGCGCAAACAATCCAAGAAAACGGGCCGTGACCACGCCTTCGTCACGATCGACGGTAACTCGAATGAGCTTCAATGCCGGATTGCCGGGAGCCTGCACATCCTCCTCCAGCACCTTGTCCGGATCCCGCTTGGCGACGAAGGTGTTCGAGCAGACAATTTTTGCCGCGTAGCCGTCGCCGACCTTGAGCAGTTCCGGCGGAGAAACGGAAAGCCAGACGGCTCCGCCGGCGACAATGATCAGCAGCAGAACTAAAAGAGCCCCGATCACTCTCGATATCAAACGCATGCCACATACCCTCCAAAAAGGTAGGCGGAGACAATCAGGAAACGCAGCAAGATGAAAGACCCATGATCGCCGAGGCTCCTTAAATATGTGCAACAATGCCCTTGCGCCGGATCTGCCAACAGCCCGCGTCATCAGACTGTAGCATTGCCGGGTTAAACGCCCTGAACTTCACAAATCGGTGACAAGACTCAGATGACGGAATTCGCCCCCGACGCCGGCCTCCAAAAGAACCGGAAACTCAAGGACGCTCTGCTGCAGCACAAGGCTTTGTCTAAAGCCGGCCTCTCCGAGCGTTTGTTCGGAATGCTGTTTTCCGGTCTCGTCTATCCGCAGATCTGGGAAGATCCGGATATCGACATGGAGGCGATGGAACTCCAGGCGCATCACCGCATCGTTACCATCGGTTCCGGCGGCTGCAACATGCTTGCCTACCTCTCTCGGAATCCGGCATCCATCGACGTCGTCGACCTCAATCGCCACCATATCGCGCTGAACAAGCTGAAGCTTGCGGCCTTCCGCCTGCTGCCCGGCCATGCGGATCTGGTGCGCTTCTTCGGCACGCCCGATATCGCTGCAAACAGCCAGGCTTACGACCAGTTCATCGCCGCGCGCCTCGATACGGCAACTGCCGACTATTGGAACGGTCGCGATCTCTATGGCCGGCGGCGCATCACCGTCTTCAACCGCAATATCTATAAGACCGGCCTTCTCGGCCGCTTCATCGGAGCCGCTCACATATTGGCGCGGCTGCATGGCGTTCGTCTCGACAAGATGACGGAAGCCCGCACCATGCGCGAGCAGCGCCAGTTCTTCGACGAAGAGATCGCGCCGATCTTCGACAAGCGGGCGGTTCGCTGGCTTCTCGGCCGCAAGAGTTCCCTGTTCGGCCTCGGCATCCCGCCGCAGCAATATGACGAGCTTGCAAGCCTTGCGGGTGACGATTCCATATCCGGCGTGCTGAAACACCGGCTGGAGAAGCTCGCCTGTCATTTCCCGATGCGCGAAAACTATTTCGCCTGGCAGGCGTTCGCACGCCGCTATGCCGCCCCGCATCAAGGCCCCTTGCCAACCTATCTGAGACCCGAGCACTATGACGCGATCCGCGCCAATGCCGATCGTGTGAACGTGCATCACGCCAATTTCACCGAGCTTCTCGCCTCCAAGCCGGCGGCCTCGCGCGATCGCTATATCCTGCTCGACGCGCAGGACTGGATGACAGACGAGCAACTCAACGGCCTCTGGGCCGAAATCACCCGCACCGCACGCGAAGGCGCGCGCGTCATTTTCCGCACGGCGGCGGAAAAGAGCATCATCGAAGGCCGTCTGTCTCCGGCCATTCGCGACCAATGGGTCTATTTCGAAGAGCGTTCGCACGAACTCAATGCCCGTGATCGCTCGGCCATCTACGGCGGCTTCCACATCTATGGGAAAAAAGCGTGAGCCGGGCGGATACAGGCATAGGAACCGGCACGAACAACCATGCCAGGCTGATGGACGGCATGTACCGCTATCAGCGCCATATCTATGATCTGACCCGCAAATATTATCTCTTCGGGCGCGACCGCACGATCGAGCACCTGAATGTACCGACGGGCGGCTCGCTGCTGGAAGTCGGCTGCGGCACCGGCCGCAACATGCTGCTCGCCCATCGGCGCTTTCCGTCCGCCCGCCTCTATGGCCTAGACATCTCGCAGGAGATGCTGATCTCGGCGCGCAACAATTTCCGCAGCCTGAAGCAGATGCCGGATTTTCGCGTCGCCGATGCTACGGCCTTTTCGGCCGGAGACTTCGGCGTCGGCGACGGCTTCGACCGTGTGATGATTTCCTACGCGCTGTCGATGATCCCCGATTGGAAAAGCGCTATCGACGCATCGCTCGATGCGGTTGCGCCAGGCGGCGAGCTTCATATCGTCGATTTCGGCCAGCAGGAGGGATTGCCCGGCTGGTTCCGCGCCCTGCTCAAAGGCTGGCTGAAGAAGTTTCACGTCAGCCCGCGCGCCGATCTTCTAACCGTTCTGGAAGAAAAAACCCAAGCACGCGGCATGACGTTGAAGACGGAAAGAATCGGCCGCGGTTATGCCTGGCGAGCCGTGGCAAGCCGGCACGGCGCCTGAAAGGCGATCAATTCCAGCCCAGAAGCCGGGCTCGGAAGACCCAAGCATAAGAATTTGCTTGAAGATAACGCATTTTTTACGTTGATATGGTGAATAAAGTGGCAAGACCAGCTGGCGACGGTATGGTCTGCCGCTCTTTCGGATTCTCGGGGACCATATACGGAAGCCAAATCTTGGGGCAGCAAGATCACTCGCGCCATAACAGGGTACACATGCGCCGGCTTCTGGCATGCCTACTGCCGCTCGCCTTTTTCTTGAATGGCTGCACGACGGGCTATGACGCCCTCTCGACAACAGCCCTTCCCAAGACCAGGTTCGCCGATACCAAACCGCAGGATTTCGGCCGCGACCACCCGCAGCGCCACCCTATCCACGGTATCGACATTTCCAAATGGCAGGGCGATATCGACTGGCAGGCCGTCAAGAGCTCGGGTGTCGCCTTCGTCTTCATCAAGGCAACGGAGGGCAAGGACCGGATCGACCCGCGCTTCACCGAATATTGGAATGAGGCGAGTGCTGCAGGACTTCTGCACGCGCCCTACCATTTCTTCTATTTCTGCTCCACCGCCGACGAACAGGCCGATTGGTTCATCCGCAATGTGCCGAAGGAAACCGTGGCACTTCCGCCCGTCGTCGATGTCGAATGGAACCCCGGCTCGCCGACTTGCAAGACCAGGCCGGCTCCTGAAACGGTGCGAACCGAGATCAAGCGGTTCATGGATCGCCTGGAAGCCTATTACGGCAAGCGGCCGATCATCTACACATCGGTCGACTTCCATCGCGAAAACCTTGTCGGCTACTTCAAGGACTACCACTTCTGGGTCCGCTCGGTCGCCAAGCATCCGAAGGAGACTTACGCGGATCGCAACTGGGCCTTCTGGCAATATACGTCGACGGGCGTCATCCCCGGCATAAAAGGTCCGGCGGATATCAATGTCTTTTCCGGTTCCGAACAAAATTGGCACAACTGGGTAGCCGCAGTACAGAAGCAGGGAAATTCTTGAGAATGCGGCCATTTCTCTCTTGCTTATGTCACAATCTTCTGTGAAAGCGACCCTATTCTATCACCAGAGAGGATCGTTCATGGACCGTCATACCATCCGACGCAGCACGCTCGCGTTGATCTTCGCCTCGGCCATGGCCGGCACGGCAATCGCTCAGAGCGCAGCCCCGAGCACGGACGGTGCCAATGCTCCCAAGGTTGCCTGCGGTGGCGATCTTGCTGCCTTCCTGGCCGGCGTGAAGAATGAGGCGACTGCGGCCGGAGCCGATGCCGCAGCCGCCGACAAGACGCTGGCCGGTGCCCAAATCGACTCCAAGGTCCTCGCCATGGACCGCAGCCAGGG
This sequence comes from Hyphomicrobiales bacterium, assembly GCA_900468625.1. Lineage (GTDB taxonomy): Bacteria > Pseudomonadota > Alphaproteobacteria > Rhizobiales > Rhizobiaceae > Rhizobium. The sequence goes on along the minus strand of UBUL01000015.1, from coordinate 2,468 downwards.
GGTCTTCCGCCAGACCTTCCTCGAATTCTCGCAGCGCACCGTCAGCCAGGGCCGTCTCGACATCGGCCGTCAGAAGATGAAGCAATATGCCGACGTCTTCGCCAAGGCCGAACAGGATTATGGAGTACCTCCCGGCGTCATTACAGCTTTCTGGGCGATGGAAACCGATTTCGGCGCCGTACAGGGCAATTTCAATACCCGCAATGCACTGGTCACCCTCTCGCATGATTGCCGCCGACCGGACTTCTTCCGTCCGCGCCTGATCGCTCTGATCGAGCTTGTCCAGCGCGGCGATGTCGATCCGGCAACGACAACGGGCGCGTGGGCCGGCGAAATCGGCCAGACGCAAATGCTGCCGCCCGATATTATCGCCTACGGCACCGATGGCGATGGCGACGGTCACGTCAATCTGAAGACGAGCGCACCCGACGTCATCCTGACAACGGCCAGGTTCCTCCAGCATCTCGGCTTCCAGCGCGGCCAGCCATGGCTGCAGGAAGTATCGGTCCCGGACAATCTCCCCTGGGAAAAATCCGGCATTGGCGGCACGCTGGCGGCTGGTGATTGGTTCAAGCTCGGTGTCAAGCCGCGTGACGGCAACACAAATTTCAGCTCCTTGTCGGCTGCGCTTATTCTGCCGCAGGGCCGCAAGGGTCCTGCTTTCCTGGCCTATCCGAACTACACCAACGCCTATCTCGGATGGAACCAGTCCTTCGTTTACACGACCTCTGCTGCCTATTTCGCCACCCGCTTTGCCGGTGCTCCGCCCTATAACAAGGGCACGCCCGAGCCTGGCCTGAACGATGTCGACATGAAGGCGCTTCAGACCAAGCTCGTGGCTCGCGGCTACGATGTCGGCAAGATCGACGGCATCCTCGGTTCCGGCACGCGTGTCGCCATCCAGAAGGAGCAGTTCCGTCTGGGTCTGCCGGCAGACGGCTGGGCGACCACGGCATTGCTCAACGCGCTCTGATTTTCCTGCATGGATCGATCGGAAAGGCGGCTCCATGCCGCCTTTTTTATCTTCTTCCCTTGTTCTTGTAAGCCTCCGCGATCGCGCAACAGCAACAAACGGGTGGAACCCGGCACTCTTCCGATTTAGATAGATCGAAAGAGGAGAGATACCATGAATGGCGAGCACCGAATGAGCGTGTCGACCTGGGGGCTGCTGCTATTGCTCGGGCTGATCTGGGGTGGGTCGTTCTTCTTTGCCCGGATCGCGGTTCACCATGTCCCTCCCTTCACGCTCGTCCTTCTGCGCTTGTCGCTGGCGGCCGTGGCGCTGCATATCTATCTCGCCGGCCGCCTTGATATCTATCAGTCGCTGCGGCGCCGGTGGCCGCAATTTCTGCTGTTGGGCCTGATCAACAACGCGATACCGCATACCTTGATCTTCTGCGGCCAGACACAGATGGGCGCCGGGCTTGCGTCCATCCTGAACGCGACGACACCGATCTGGACCGTATTGATCGGCAATCAATTGACGAGCGACGAGCGCCTGACGTCGGCCAAGCTGGCTGGCTGCCTCATGGGATTGCTTGGAACCGTAGTGCTGCTTGGGCCGAGCGTTACCGATAGCGCTTCCGTTCCCTTCTGGGCACTGTCGCTGCCGATCCTCGCGGCGGTTTCCTATGGCTTTGCCGCGATTTATGCCAAACGCTTCAAGGGCATCGCGCCGCCGGTCGTGGCAGCAGGCCAGCTGACAGGCTCCTCGCTCATCATGCTGCCGCTTGCGCTGATGATCGATCAGCCCTGGACGCTTTCCATTCCACCAGTTAGCGCAATTGCTGCCATCCTTGGCCTGGCGTTCCTATCGACCGCCTTCGCCTACATCCTCTATTTTCGCATCATCGAGCGCGCAGGCGCCACCAATACCTCCCTCGTCACGCTGCTCGTACCGCCGAGCGCGCTATTGCTTGGTTTCCTCTTTTTGGGCGAGCGGATGGGTCGCAGCGAAATCACCGGCATGCTGCTCGTAGCCGCGGGTCTACTCGTCCTCGATGGGCGGCTTTTCATGTGGATGAAAAGCAGCGTTGGAACGCGCGAAACGTGATCTCGGGCTCCTTCCGGAGGCCCGCGCTCACACCATATTAATATTTATTCACAGCCCGTCATTCAGCCAATAATCGATATTCATTCAGTAAAATCAAATTGTTGCCGCAACGATCTGAATCACATCGCGAACTCGATATCGCGCCGCAGCATCGAATGTTCTTTCCAAACGACACATTTTCGACATAAAATTTAACGGCTGACTGAGGAGGAAGACATGGGATTAACACGATCCATCAACGTCCTGGTGGTCGGTGCGGCCTTCGCGTTCGTCGTGACGATGCTTTTCATCTGATGCGCTTGGCGAAATTCGCAGACGATCAAACTCCGAAAAAGCTAACAAAACCCCTGTTTGATTAGAAAGGCGCATGTCCGGGTTGGGCATGCGCTTTTCCATTAGAGCAAATCATGTTTTG
>UBUL01000066.1 GCA_900468625.1 Hyphomicrobiales bacterium | reverse complement strand
GGAAACGGCTGGCTCTGCCTCTGAAACGGCGGCTTCGGGTACTTCGTTGTGGGATCGTTCATCTGCGTGTTCTCCTGCATGTTCGAAGCCGGCCAGGCAACGCTGGGAAAGACCGACGCCGCGAGCGTCGCGCTTGCGGTCACGATGATGGATCGTCGGCTGATCGGAAATGGATGCTGGAATTTCATGGCTGCCACCTTCGGCGTGTGGGGCGTTACTGCCCAGGGCACCAACCAAAGTGGCGCTACAATGTTCCATTCGCCGGAACCAAGCGCCGGCCCGACGTGTTGCTTAGACGAACCAGGGAGTATCGTCATGCCGCACCTCGACACTTGCGACCTGCAGATTGCGTTCGACGAATTCGGAGCACGCGAGGGCCATCCTGTCCTCCTCCTGCATGGATGGCCCGACGACGCCTCCACTTGGAAGGCTGTGTCGTCAAACCTGCAGCGCCAAAACCTTCGCCTCATTGCGCCTTGCCTTCGCGGCTTCGGCGGAACCGTTTTTCGAAACGACAAGGCGTTGCGCACTGCGAACGGGGCTGTCCTTGCGATGGATGCGATCGCCCTGATGGACGGTCTCGGCATCGAGCGGTTCTCCGTCGTCGGTCACGACTGGGGATCGAACATCGCCGAGGCACTTGCCATCGGGTGGCCGGGCCGCGTCGACAGAATGGCGCTCCTTTCGTCGCTGCCGCGCATGGGCGGACTTAAGATGCCACCCTTCCGGCAGGCGCAGCGCTATTGGTATCATTGGTTCATGGCAACGAAGCGCGGCGCCGACGCAATCAAGAAGGATCCGCACGGCTTCGCACGGATTCAATGGGAAAACTGGAGCCCCGACGGCTGGTTCGATGAGGAGACCTTCGCCACTGTGTCGAAATCCTTCGACAATCCGGACTGGGTGGCCATTACCCTCCACAGCTACAGAGTTCGGTGGGGCGAGGCCGAGCCCGATCCGCAAAGCGTCTGGCTCGAAGACCGCATCAGGGAAACGCGATCCCTTTCTCTCCCCACGGTTTATTTTCAGGGCATGGAGGACGGCGTCAATCCGCCGGAACTGTCCAAAGACCTTCACAAGAAGTTTTCCGGTTCCTTCGACCGGATTGTCCTTCAGAA
>UBUL01000017.1 GCA_900468625.1 Hyphomicrobiales bacterium | reverse complement strand
CCGCCGACACCACCGGCTCAACTAGGAAACGCCATAATGACTTTCTATCGGACCACGCGGCTGATGCTCTGCAGCGCTGCCATCCTGTCTTTCGCCGGTTCGGCCTTCGCGCTTGACGGCAACGACCTTCTGAAGAAGCTCAACGACGTATACGCACAGCAGGGTGGCTCTATCGCCGCCGCTGGTATCGATATCGACGGCGACACGGTAACGCTGAAGGGTGCCACCGTGAAAGCAGCCGGCATGGAGCAGAGCATTCCGCTCGGCGACATCACCATGGATGGCGTCGAAGAAAGCAATGGCGGCTACAAGATCGGCGAAATCGATTTCGACGATGTCGATTTCGAAAAGGACGGCGCCGCGGTTTCCGCCACCGACCTGAAGCTGAACGGCGTCGAAATCCCTGGTGACGCGACCAAGGGCGATCTCAGCTCGCTCCTCTTTTACAAGAGCGCCCATGCCGGCGCCGTGTCCGTCACCAAGGACGACACCGAGGTGTTCTCGATCGAGGGCGCCGACGCCACCATGAACAGGCGCGACGACAAATCCGGCCTGGATTTCGACGCCAAGATCAACGGCATCAAGGCCGATCTCAGCAAGGTCGACGACCCGAAGGCCAAGGAAGCGATCGAAGCGCTCAAGCTGCAGCAGCTCGACGGCACGATTGCCATGAAGGGCAGCTGGGAAATCGGACCCGGCACGATCAATGTCACCGAATATTCCTTCGACTTCAAGGATATCGGCAAGCTGAATCTGGCCTTCAGCATTTCCGGCTACACGCCTGCCTTCGCCAAGTCGATGCAGGACGCACTCAAGACGGTTCGTTCCAACCCGAACCAGCAGGAAGCACAGCAGTCTGCCGGCCTTGCCATGCTCGGCCTGCTGCAGCAGCTGACCTTCAACAGCGCCAAGATCCGCTTCGACGATGCATCGATCACGTCTCGCGCGCTCGATTTCGCCGGCAAACAGCAAGGCGTCAGCGGCAAACAGCTGGCCGACACGCTGAAGGCGATGACGCCGATCATGATGGCGCAGCTCAACATTCCGGAACTGCAGAACGCGGTGTCATCGGCAGTCAACGCCTATCTCGACAATCCGAAGAGCCTGACGGTCAGCGCTGCTCCGGGCAAGCCGGTACCGGTGCCGATGATCATCGGCGCTGCCATGGGCGCGCCGCAGACGATCCCGCAGGTCATCGGCCTCAAGGTTTCCTCGAACGACTAAGCTGCCGTTCTCAAAGCTGCTCAGAAACCCGGCGATTTCGGTCGCCGGGTTTTTCTTTGCCGTTACGTGGGGCTGTCACTGCAGTCGATACTTCCTGACAGATTCACACATTACATTGTTATCGCCTATCATCTGAACTATCCCGTTCCTCGTTGCCTTGCTTGTACATATTCCAGTCTGAGCCACTGAAAATCTTATTAAGTCGGCCGAAGGCGAGAAACCCGAAACCAAATACAAGAACGAATCCAAGCCAATCGCTTGGGTACATCCACAATATAGACACCGTAATTGCCGCATATATCAGGAGATTTACCTTAACGCTTCTCGCCTTCTTCAATGTATCGGCAATATGAGGCTTTTGATCTTCTTCAATATCATTGCTCATTCAGATTGCCCTTAATACTAACCCTGTTCAGGATATCGAGCCCATAGGACATCAGCGCCAGCAATTCCTCGGTGGTCGCACCGTCGCGCGCCTGAACGGACATACCCTGCACGATTGCACCGAGAAAGCGCGCCAGCGACCGAGGGTCGGTCTCCGGCCGGAGGTCGCCTTCGGCAATACCGCGTTCGATCCGTGCCGCGAAAATATCCAGCGCCTGCAGGCGCATCGATGCGACATGATGGGCGATCGGCTCGTTCTCCTCTGCGCAATTCAGGACCGCCGTCGATATCATGCAGCCTTTCGGATGCTCTGGCGCCGTGAAGATCTTGGCTGAATTCGTCAGGAAGCGCTCGAAGGCGGTCACCGTGTCCACATTGTCCGTAAACGGATTGCCAGGCTCGGCTCGGGGCATGCGCCGATACTGATCGAGAGTTTCCCGGTAAAGCTCCGCTTTCGAGCCAAAGGCGGCATAGAGGCTTTGCGGCGTGATGCCCATGGCCGCGGTCAGATCGGCAATGGAGGAGCCGTCATAGCCATGCTTCCAGAAAGTATCCCGCGCGGCGGCAAGAACCGTTTCGCGATCGAAGGCGGGCGGACGCCCGCGCTTTCGTGGTGAAGAATTTTCCGTCTCTTCAATATTTTTCACAATGATCACTCTAGAATTATTTCCCAACCTGATGTATTCAGGAATGGTCATTGTGATTATAGAAGGTTTTGCCCCATGAGTCTTCCCCTGGAAAATTCTGCGCATGCAAGCGACGGCAGCCTTGCGGAAGGCGTCGATGCCGCGATCGATTCCGCTCTGGCGGACAAAAGGCTGGTCGGGACCGTCGTTCTGATCGCTCAGGATGGAGAGCTGGTCTACAGCCGTGCCGCCGGTCTGGCGGATCGCGAAAACAAGATAGCAATGCGGGAAGACGCCATCTTCCGCCTTGCCTCCGTCACCAAGCCGATCGTGACGATTGCCGCCATGCGGCTCGTCGAACAGGGCCGCATCGGGCTCGACGATCCGATCACCAAATGGTTGCCGGATTTCCGGCCGCGTCTGCCTGACGAGGGCGAAGCCGTTATCCGCATCCGGCATCTGCTCTCCCATACCTCCGGGCTGGGCTACACATTCGCCGAGGCTCAGGACGGCCCCTATCACCACGCAGGCGTATCCGACGGTCTGGACATGCCGGGCCGGTCATTGGCTGACAACCTCCAGCGCCTCGCCAGCGCGCCCCTTCTCTTCGCGCCCGGCGAAAACTGGCAGTATTCCCTGGCGATGGACGTCCTTGGCGGCATCCTCGAGAAGGAAACCGGCGGTCCGCTCGGCGATGCGGTTGCCGATCTTGTCATGAAGCCGCTCGGCCTTTCCGATACGGCCTTCTCGGTGCGCGACCGCAGCCGCCTGGCAGCGGCCTATGTGAATGGCTCGACGGAACCGCAACGGATGGGAGACGAGGCGCTCGTTCCGATATTCGACGGCACGATCCGCTTTGCGCCCGACAGGATTTTTGATCCGACGTCCTATCACTCCGGCGGCGCCGGCATGGCCGGAACGGCAAGCGACATCCTTGCCATCCTCGAAACCATACGAAGGGGCGGAGCACCGCTGCTGTCAGCCGATACCGTGAAGACCATGATGACCGATCAGGCGGGCGGGCATATGGAGGCGCAGCAGGCTGGCTTCGGTTTCGGCTATGGCTGGTCCGTTGTTGCAAATCCCATTGTGGCTCAAGTGCCCTTCTCGGCCGGCACGATCAAATGGGGCGGCGTCTACGGGCATAGCTGGTTCGTCGATGCTAAAATGGGTCTCACTGTGGTCGCCCTGACGAATACGACTCTCGAGGGCATGTGGGGCCAGTTCACCACGGATCTCGCCAAAGCGATCTATGCTGGGATTTGATTGACATCAGCATACCAAACGAAAACCCGGCGATTTCGGTCGCCGGGTTTTGCATTTCGTCAAACCGTAGAGGACTTAGTCCTTCTTGACCGGCGGTACCGGGCGGATGGCCAGTTCGCGCAACTGCGTCGGCGTTGCGGCCGAGGGAGCGCCCATCAGCAGATCCTGTGCCTGCTGGTTCATCGGGAACAGCGAGATCTCGCGCAGGTTCTTGGCGCCGACCAAAAGCATGACGATACGGTCGATACCGAAGGCAGCGCCGCCGTGCGGAGGTGCACCGTACTGGAAGGCGCGGTAGAGGCCGCCGAAACGCTCTTCCACGTCGGCCTGGCTGAGGCCGACTTTTTCGAAGGCGGCGACCATGGTTTCCGGCGACTGGTTACGGATCGAGCCCGAAGCGATTTCGAAGCCGTTGCAGACGGCGTCGTACTGGAAGGCCTTGATCGTGAGCGGATCCTGGTTCTGCAGCGCCTCAAGGCCGCCCTGCGGCATCGAGAACGGGTTGTGAGCGAAATCGACCTTCTTTTCTTCCTCGCTCCATTCGAAAAACGGGAAGTCGACGATCCAGCATAGCTCGAAGCGGTCGCGATCGACCAGGTTCAGCTCTTCGCCGGCCCTGGTGCGGGCTTCACCGGCAAACTTGTAGAACTTGGAGGGATCGCCGGCGACGAAGAAGCAGGCGTCGCCGTCATCGAGGCCGAGCTGGGTGCGGATCGCATCCGTGCGCTCTTCGCCGATGTTCTTGGCAAGCGGGCCAGCCCCTTCGAGCTTTTCGCCTTCCTTGCGCCAGAAGATATAGCCGAGGCCCGGCTGGCCCTGGCTCTGCGCCCAGGCGTTCATGCGATCGCAGAAGGCACGCGAACCGCCGGTCTTGGCCGGGATGGCCCATACTTCGACCTTCGGGTTGGAAGCGATCATGTTGGCGAAGACCTTGAAGCCGGAGCCGGCGAAATGCTCGGTGACGGCTTCCATGACGATCGGGTTGCGTAGATCCGGCTTGTCGGAGCCGTATTTGCGGATGGCGACGTCATAGGGGATGCGCGGCCATTCCTTGGTGACCGGCTTGCCTTCAGCAAACTCCTCGAACACCTGGGTCATCAGCGGACCCATGGTGTTCCAGACGTCTTCCTGCGTCACGAAGCTCATTTCGAGGTCGAGCTGGTAGAATTCGCCCGGCAGACGGTCGGCGCGCGGGTCTTCGTCACGGAAGCACGGCGCGATCTGGAAGTAGCGGTCGAAGCCGGCAACCATCAGCAGCTGCTTGTACTGCTGCGGCGCCTGCGGCAGCGCGTAAAAGGTGCCGGGATGGATGCGGCTCGGCACCAGGAAGTCGCGCGCGCCTTCTGGCGACGATGCCGTCAGGATCGGGGTCGTGTATTCGGTAAAGCCGACTTCGCCCATGTGGCGGCGCATCGAGGAAATGATCTGCGTGCGCTTGACGATGTTCTTGTGCAGCGTCTCGCGGCGAAGATCGAGGAAGCGATACTTCAGGCGAACGTCTTCCGGATAGTCCGGCTCGCCGAAGACGGGCAGCGGCAGTTCCTTGGCGGCGGAGAGCACTTCGATCTCCCGAGCGTAAAGCTCGATCTCGCCGGTCGGCATGTTCTTGTTGACGGTGTCTTCCGTACGGGCCTTGACCAGACCGTCGATGCGGATGACCCACTCGCCGCGAACGGTTTCGGCAAGCTTGAAGGCCGAAGAATCAGGGTCCGCAACGACCTGGGTGATGCCGTAGTGATCGCGCAGGTCGATGAACAGCACGCCGCCATGATCTCTGACGCGATGAACCCAGCCGGCAATGCGGACGGTCGAACCGACGTCGGACTTGCGCAGGGCGGCGCATGTGTGGCTGCGATAGCGATGCATAGTATATATCCTGGACTTGGCGGGCGGCGAAAGGACACGCAGACCCCTCGCCCGCCGACGGGAAAATCGGGCGGAAAAGCGCATGGTGCGCCCGATTTGTCAAGGCTCGAACGCATGACCGATGCCGGAAGTCGGCTTAAAGCCGTCTCACCCACCCCCCACATCGACATCCGCAAGCAGCCACTGCGGCGGTTTGGCCACCTCAATGCTATTGCTGAATACTTCAGTCAATTTTAAACAGCATCCATGTATTCTCGCCCCGGGAGCCTGACATGCCGATCCTCACCCGCCGCAACCTCCTGAAAGCTTCAGCCATTGCCGGCGCCTATGGTGTCGGTCTCGGCATTGCCGGGAAGTTCGCAGGCAAGGCGGCCGCGGCCGAGCCGCATGTGCTGAAAACGGCCAAGATCGAAGCCAGTCTTACCGATAGCGGCAGGACAAGGAACGTGTTGACCTACGGCGAGGCCGGCATGCCGCCCGTCGTGCGCATGAAGAAAGGCGAACCCTTCGCGGCACGGCTGATCAACGGCATCGACGATCCGACAACCATCCACTGGCACGGCATCCGGCTCCCGAACGCTATGGACGGCGTGCCGTTCCTGACGCAGCCTTATGTCTATACCGGCGATCATTTCGACTACGCCTTCGCCCCGCCCGATGCGGGCACCTTCTGGTATCATCCGCATTGCAACACGCTGGAGCAGATGGGCCATGGCATGACCGGCGTCATCGTCGTCGAAAATCCCAGGGATCCGGCTTTCGATTCGGAAGTGGTGCTCAATCTGCGCGACTGGCGGCTGGGAGGAGACGGACAGTTCATTGCGCAATTCAGGCCGCGCGATGCCGCCAAGTCCGGCACCTATGGCACGGTCCGCACGGCCAACTGGCAACAGGAACCGCAATATGACGCCCCTTCCGGCGGCCTGGTGCGCCTGCGCCTTGCCATTACCGACGTCACGCGCATCTATTCCTTCCGCATGGACGGTGCCGAGGCGACCGTGATCGCGATCGACGGCAATCCCGTGCCGCAGCGTTTTCCGCTCGATCTCCTGCAGCTCGGCCCGGGGCAACGGCTGGAGCTTGCGGTGCGCATGCCCGACAGCGAGGGCGCGGTCGTCAAGCTCGAGGACATCAAGGGCACCAATCCGAAAGTGCTGGCGACATTGCGTGCGGTCGGTACTTCGCTGAAACGCGATGCCCGTGATCTGGCGCCGCTGGAGGCCAATCCCGTGCAGAAGGCCGATCTGATTTCGGCCACGCACATTCCGCTGATCCTCAGCGCCACGGCCGAGAATACGGCTGACAACCCGATCTGCGGTTCGCTCGGCTACAGCTTCTGGGCGATCAACAAGGTGCCGTGGCCGGGTGATACCTCCGATCCCACGGCCCCGCTTGCCGAACTCAAGCTCGGCAAAAGCTATGTCATCGACATGGAAAACGTCACCCCGCACAGCCACCCGATCCACCTGCACGGGATGAGCTTTACGGTCCTCTCCTCCTCGACACGGCAGATACAGCCTTTCGTCTCCGATACCTATCTGATCCAGCCGGATGAAAAGGTGCAGCTTGCCTTCGTCGCCGACAACCCCGGTGACTGGGTATTGCATTGCCATATCATCGAACATCAAAAGACGGGCATGACCAGCTACGTGCGCGTGGCGTAAGGGTCCCGATCAGCTTCGATCGCAGACTGCTTCGCTCGAAGCCGCCAAAGTTGCCGGCAATTTCAGCCAAAAGCGAAACGCGGCAAAGGCTTTGTCCGCGAAAGTATTGACATATCCGGCCGAAAGGAGAAGGAAGTTAAAGAAGTATTTTACAGTCGAATGTGTTGATATGATCGAAACTACCGCCCAATTGGAGGCGGCCTGCCGAGAGCTGGCCAAGTCGGAATTCATTACCATCGATACGGAATTCCTGCGGGAGACGACCTTCTGGCCGGAACTGTGTTTGATACAGATGGCAAGCCCCACCACCGAAGTGCTGGTGGACCCGCTGGCCAAGGGGCTGGACCTGGCACCCTTCTTCGAACTGATGGCCGACCCATCGGTTTTGAAGGTGTTTCATGCCGCCCGTCAGGATATCGAAATCATTTTCCATCGCGGCAACCTCATTCCGCATCCGATCTTCGATACCCAAGTCGCGGCAATGGTTTGCGGCTTCGGCGATTCCGTCTCCTACGACCAGCTCGTCAGCCGCATCAAGAATGTCCACATCGACAAGTCCTCGCGCTTTACCGACTGGAGCCGCCGGCCGCTCTCGGATAAGCAGCTGGACTATGCGCTAGCCGACGTAACCCATCTGCGCGACGTCTATCTCTCGCTCAAGGAGCAGCTCAAGCGCGAGGGCCGTGCCTCCTGGCTGCAGGAGGAGATGGCCATCCTCGAAGCGCGCGAGACCTACGACCTGCATCCCGACGATGCCTGGCAACGTCTAAAGATGCGGCTGCGCAAGCCGCAGGAACTTGCCGTCCTAAAATATGTGGCCGCCTGGCGCGAGCGCGAGGCGCGTGCGCGCAATGTACCGCGCGCTCGCGTGGTGAAGGACGACGCTATCTACGAGATCGCCCAGCAGCAGCCGAAAGACAGCGAGGCGCTAGCGCGGCTGCGCACCATTCCCAAGGGCTGGGAGCGCTCGGCCGCGGGTACGGCCGTGCTCGAAGCGATCAATGCGGCGCTGGCATTGCCGAAATCCGAAATGCCGCATCCGCCGCGCCACCATCAGGCGCCGGAAGGCACGGCTGCAGCCTCCGAACTGCTGAAAGTTCTTTTGAAGCTTATCGCCGAAAAGCATGGCGTCGCTCCGAAAGTGATCGCCAACAGCGACGATCTCGACAAGATCGCCGCCGAGGGAGAGAATGCCGATGTGGCGGCTTTGACAGGCTGGCGACGCGATCTTTTCGGCGAGACGGCCCTGCAGCTCATCCAGGGTCAGGTGGCCTTGCGCTTTGTGGGCAAGCGGATCGAGACCGTCACTCTCTAAAGGGCTCGGTGCGATCTCTCAGATTCGCTCCCCGCGCTTCAGGCTGCTGCCTTTGCACATGTCGTTGTCGCAAAACCGCTGCACGCTTTTGCGCGACATTCTCCTTTCCCGGCGCGTTGCGATTGCGTATCATCGGCGCATCGAGACGCTGGCTACCATCACGATTGCGCCGCAAATCTCGTGGAATGAACGTCTGATGCAATCGTTATGTTCGATGACGTTCCGGTTTGCCGGCGCAATCCCGCGTCGATGACAGGCGTCGCTTCTCGGCGGAAAAGTGAATGGGCATTTTCCATTCGATACGCAACTGGATACTGACGTCGCTGGTTGTCGCCTCGACCGGCGTCATCTACGGCAAGATTTTCTTCCCTGAAGCGCCACTATATATCGGTGCAGTCTTCGCGCTGTTCTGCGGCATGCCGCTGCTGGCCTTCGAGCGCCGCATGATCCTGCCGCGGCTGAACGTCTGGATGCACCGCCAGCCGACGCCGGCCTTCATTCTTTCCGCCCTGATCGTCGATTTCATCCTGATGAGCGTCGGCTATGCCATGGCGGGCAGCCTAATGAAACTGCTGGGCCTGGTCGACGGCACCTGGAAAGATCTGACGCTGCTGAAGATGGACGTCTACATCTACGCCGTTCTCGTGACCGCCGTCATCATCTTCATCGGCCGCGTGCGCGAGCTGCTCGGCCGCGACGTCTTCCTCAGCCTGCTCACCGGCCGATACCGCAATCCGGTGCAGGAGGAGCGCGTCTTCCTTTTCATCGATCTCGTCGGCTCGACCGCCTTTGCCGAGGAACACGGAGACCTGAAAACGCAGGAATTTCTCGGCGCGGTGTTCGCCGCCATAGCGGAGCCGGTACGGCGGCACAAGGGCGCGATCGACGACTATATCGGCGACGCTGCCATCATTACCTGGCCGCTCCGGCGTGGCGTCAGGAATGCCAATTGCGTGCGCTGCGTCTTCAACATCCTCAACGATATCGAAGCGAATGCCGAGACCTGGCTGAAATCATATGGCAGGGTGCCGCGCCTCAGGGCCGCCCTGCACGGCGGCAGCATCGTGACGGCGGAAATCGGTGTCGACCATCACAAGATCGCTTATTTCGGCGATACGGTGAACACGGCCGCAAGGCTGGAATCGCTCTGCAAGACACTGGAGCGCCAGGTGCTGATTTCGAGCGATCTCGCAAGGCGCCTCGAACTTCCCGGGGCAATCATCAAGGAGGAACTCGGCGAACATGCCATTCGCGGCCGCGACCAGTCCCTCGGGGTCATTGCCCTTCACACGCAGGACCGGCAAGCGCTGAAGACGGTTCGCGGCAGATCGTAAGCTTGCGAAACCGGCGGCGACCTTCGGTGTCGGCGCATACCTGCGCTTCACATCCTATGGGTTGTCCAGCGATGCCAATGTCGGCAAGTCCATTCGCAAGATCGGCTATATCGATCCGATTCTCATCGAGTATCCGGACCACAAGCGCCGCCAGGGCGGCGATAAAGGCTTCGGGCCTACCGAAAGCGAGACTTATTCGAAGCAGAAGGCCAGCCGTCGGTTCGTGAGCTTGCCGAGCTGCTGCAGACGACCCTCCAGCCTTTCGCCGGCAAAATCGTGATATTCGGCGGGAACGACGAATTCGAGATCCAAATCCGGGCTGGTCGAGCGGCGGAACGACAGGTTGCGCACGATGCCGGGCATCGAGGCTGAAAACAAATAGACGACACGCAGCAAACCGCCGAGCAGCTTGGCACGTTCGATGTAGAGCGGCGTGGCGATCGTTGCCAGCGGCTCGGTCGCCCCGTCGTCGTTCAATCCCTCGAAGCGGTAATAATTGGCAAGCGCGATGAAGGCGCGGCCGGCATGGCTGATGCCGACAAAGGACGTATGGGCGATGATGTTCAGCGCCTGCAGGCCGCGATAGTCCGGATGGGCGCGCCAGCTGATGTCGGCCAGCAGGCAGGCTGCCTGACGGTAGCGGCTTTCTTCCTCCGTCTCGGTGATTCCGAAGAAAGGCATCATCCGGCCCGTCCATTCGGCGAGCTCGCGCGCGTGCTCCGGCGAGCGGGCACGCAGGATGGCGAGCTCCCCCGACGCCACGAGCAACGGATCGCTATGGCGCTCCGCTTCCGTCAGCAAGGAATAGAGATAGCCTTCGCGCACACCCTGGGCGGAAAAGGAAATGATTGACGGTTTCATGGACGTCAGCACTTCGCGCATGGCGACCGCGCCGAACGGCAGCAGCAAACGACGGTGCTTGGAAACGGCCTGAAACGCCGGATCCTTCGAATCCCTCGATTCGACGATCTGATCCAGGAAGCGCACCATCTCGTCGAGCGGCACTTCGTAGCCCTGCATCATGTGCAGCGGATATTTGCGGATTTCCATATGCAGCTTGGCGATGTTTCGCCATGTGCCGCCGACCGCATAGAACGTGCGGCCCTCGCCCTTGCTCAAAAGCTTGGCCGTCTTGACGTGCTTGCGCGCAAAGCTGCGAGCCTTCTCGATCGAGCCGCCGGCATATTCCGACAGGCGCAGCCCGCCGAGCGGCAGCGTGATGCCCTTGCCGATCTCCCGGTCCTTGATGTCGATCAGCTCCAGCGAGCCGCCGCCCAGGTCACCGGCAATGCCGTCCGGATGGAAGAAGCCGCTGATGATGCCAAGCGCGGAAAAGCGCGCTTCTTCCTCGCCTGAAAGCACGCGCACCTTGCGCTGCAGGATCGTCTCGGCCTGATGGATGAATTCCGGGCCGTTGCTGGCTTCGCGGGCCGCCGCGGTCGCGAGCACGTAGATGGTGGAGGCGCGCGCCTGATCGGAGAGCGCCTTGAAGCGATGCAGAGCGGCAAGCGCCCGCGCTACGTTTTCCTCATCCATTTTTCCAGTCAGTGCTATGCCCTTGCCGAGACCGCAAAGCACTTTCTCGTTGAAAAGGATGGTCGGAGACCGCGAATGGCCTTCATAGACGACGAGACGGACCGAATTCGACCCGATATCGACAACGGAGACAGGGGCAATACCGGGAAGGCGCCCCTGGGCTTCTGATTCAACCATGCAGGTCCAGTTTATTTGTTGCGGCCCGACAACAGCCCAGCGATCAGTTTCGGCGCACTGGATTTCAAGGCTTCACCACGGCCCGACAGGCTGGGGTTGGTCATGAAATACTGCTGCGCATTGAATGGCTCTTTTCCCTGACGCACTTCCATGCGCCGTGAAGTCCCGTCCGGCAATATCTCGTAGCTCTGCTGATTGTCAATGATATTGCCCAGCATGATCTGTGAAAGCACCTGTTCGTGCACGGTCTTGTTGGTGAGCGGCACCAGGGTTTCGACGCGGCGATCGAGGTTTCTCGGCATCATGTCGGCGGAGCCGATGTAGACCAGCGCCTTGTCCGACGGCAGACCGTGACCATCGCCGAAACAGAAGATGCGGCTGTGCTCGAGGAAGCGGCCGACGATGGATTTGACACGGATTCTCTCCGAGAGGCCTGGGATCTGCGGACGCAGGCAGCAGATGCCGCGCACGACCAGATCGATATCGACGCCGGCGTTGCTGGCGCGATAGAGCGCATCGATGATGTCCGGATCGACGAGCGAATTCATCTTCATCCAGATTGCCGCGGGACGGCCGTTCCGGGCGTGCTCGATCTCGCCTTCGATATGCTGGAGGATGCGCGGACGCAGCGTATAGGGCGAAACGGCGATCTTCATACCCTGCTCCGGCTCACCATAACCGGTAATGAAGTTGAAGATATTCGCCATGTCGTGAGCGATCGCCGGATCGCAGGTGAAGTATGAGAGGTCGGTGTAGATCTTGGCGGTGACCGGGTGGTAGTTGCCGGTGCCGAGATGGCAATAGGTGCGCAGCTTGCCGTCCTCGCGGCGCACGACCATCGACATCTTTGCATGGGTCTTGAGTTCGATGAACCCGAAGACGACCTGCACGCCGGCACGCTCGAGATCGCGCGCCCAGCGGATGTTCGCCTCTTCGTCGAAACGGGCCTTGAGTTCCACCAGCGCGGTTACGGATTTTCCCGTGTCGGCGGCATCGATCAGCGCACGGACGATCGGGCTGTCGTTCGACGTACGATAGAGCGTCTGCTTTATCGCCAGAACGTCAGGATCCCTAGCAGCCTGGAGAAGGAACTGGACCACCACGTCGAAGGATTCATAAGGGTGATGGACGACCATGTCCTTCTCGCGGATGGCGGCGAAACAATCGCCGGCATGTTCGCGGACACGCTCAGGAAATCGGGCATTGTATGGCTCGAAGCGCAGATCGTCGCGCGGCGCCTTGCAGATTTCCGACAGCGTGTTGAGCGCCAGCAGACCGGGCAGAACCGCAATGCGGTTTTCCGGAACGTTCAGCGATTCCACCACGAATTGGCGAAGCTCGAGCGGCATTTCCGAATCGGTCTCGATGCGGATGACCGAGCCGCGGCGGCGGCGCTTCAGCGCGGTTTCGAAGAAGCGTACCAGATCCTCGGCTTCTTCTTCGACTTCGATATCGCTGTCGCGGATGATGCGGAACGTACCGGAGCCCTGCACCTCATATCCGGGATAGAGCCGGTGGATGAAGATGTTCACCACATCTTCCAGCGTTATGTAGCGGATGACGTTGCTCGCGTCCGGCAGGCGTACGAAGCGGTCGAGCGCCGGCGGCAGGCGCAGCAGCGCCGTCATCGGTTCGCGGCCGTTCATGCTCTTCAGCTGCAGCGCGATCGAGAAGCCGAGGTTCGGAATGAAAGGGAAAGGATGCGCCGGATCAATGGAGAGCGGCGTCAGGACCGGGAAGATCGCCTGCTCGAACTCGGTGTGCAGCCACTGGCGATCGGCATCGGAAAGAGCGGCCGGGCGGACGATCAGAATATCTTCCTTGGCAAGATATTGCTGCAGGACGGCAAGCGAGGCCTGCTGCTCCATCTGCAGATTGTCGATCTCGCGCAGGATGTCATCGAGCTGCTCGGCGGGCGTCTTGCCGTCGGGGGTGCGTATCAGGATCTTCTGGCGGACCTGACCTTCGAGACCGGCGACGCGCACCATGAAGAATTCATCGAGATTGGCGGCGGAAATCGAGAGAAAGCGGACACGCTCCAGCAGCGGATGGGCAGTGTTCAGCGTCTCCTCAAGGACGCGGCGGTTGAACTGCAGCCAGGAAAATTCGCGGTTGATGAAGCGCTCGGGGCTGGTCATCAATTCGCTGACCGGAGGTGCGGTCTCTGGATTTTCCTGGTTGGCGTCCTGATGTTCCGTGAGTGCCGAGTCCATGTTCCACCTACCCTCTTTCTAATCTTGTGCCACGTATATCAGTTTGACGACGGAACTGTGACAATCGCAGCGAGCTCAATCCGGCTGGCCGGAACTGCCCAGTTCGTTCAGGACTTCGGCGGCCAACGGACGCGTGATTCTTGTCCCTCGCCCGAGTGCCAGCCGGTCCAGCCTGTCAACGATCAGCTGCGCCGCGTTCAGGGAACGCTCCATGCGATTGACGATATAGAGGACGAGTTTGTCATCGATATAAAGCTGGCGGTCGGCGAACAGCTTGACGATCACCTGCGACAGCAATTCCTCGTCCGGCTCGCCGATTTCGACCACCGTCGCAGCCTTCAGGCGGGAACGCAGATCGGGCAGCGTCACCGGCCAGGACATCGGCCAGAGCCGGCTCGTCATCAGAAGGCTGGTGCCGTTTTCGCGGACGCTGTTGATGACGTGGAAAAGCTCTGTGTCGTCGAAACCCAGGCGATCCACATCCTCGAAGACGACGGGACCGCTCGATGCCGCGACCGGGGCACCAGAGCCGGCCACGGGATGAATGTGGACGGCGCCGCACCGCTCGGCCCAGATGCTCGCAAGATGCGATTTGCCCGAGCCGACCGGACCGGCCAGGACGACGACGGGCGACGGCCAGTGGGGCCAGGAATCGACGATCTTCACCGCCGCGTGCAAGGGATCGGCAACGAGCAGGTCGTCGCGCCCGTTTGCGGGATCATGCGTAAAGGCCAAGGGCAGCTGTTCGGCGGCCTTGCGCCTCAAATCAGCATTCTTTGCGTCGGTCATGTCTAGCTGTTCTCGGGCTTGCCGGCCCTGGCTCTGCGCGCCTCGCCGGCTTCCGAGCGTCCGTAATAGAGATCACTCTGAAGGTAGCGCGAAAGGGCGAAGCGGACAAGAACGCCGCACGCGGCTGCAGCCGGCACTGCGATCAGCAGGCCGACAAAGCCGAAGAGCGCGCCGAAGGCAAAGAGGGCGAACATCAGCCAGACGGGGTGCAGGCCGACGCTTTCGCCGACGAGCTTCGGCTGCAGCACATTGCCTTCCAGGAACTGGCCGGTGAAGAAAACGACGAGTGTCAGGCCGACCCAGAGATAGTCCGGCCAGAACTGAACCAGTGCGACGCCGACGGCCAGGACGAGGCCGACCATCGAACCGGCATAGGGAATGAAGCTGATCATGCCGGCAAAGAGGCCGATCAGCAGGCCGAAGTTCAGGCCGACCAGCGACAGGCCGACGCCGTAATAGACGCCGAGGATGATGCAGAGCGAGCCTTGGCCCCGGATGAAGCCGGCGATGGCCTGATCGATTTCCCGGGCAATTTGGCGGACCGTGGCGACATGGTCGCGCGGTATCCAGTCGTCCACCTTGGCGATCATGCGATCCCAGTCGAGCAACATATAGAAGGCGACGACAGGGGTCACGACCATTAGCGAGAGGATGTTGACGAGCGCCTTGCCGGAACTCCAGAGCTGCGCGAATAGGCCGCCGACGAAGCTCAAACCCTCGGACATGATGCTTGAGAAATTATCCTTGATCGCGCCGAGCTGATTGCGAATCCAGTCCGGCAGCACCATCGTCTGCGCCTTGGCGATCAGCTGCTGCACCTGCTGCACATAGGTCGGAATGTGCTGGAGGAAATCGTTGAACTGGTTGACGACAATCGGGATGAAGATCGTCAGTGCCAGCGCGAAGACCAGCACGAAGGAGACGAGGATCACCACCGTTGCCATCAGACGGCTGAGGCCGATCCGCTCCAGCCGGTCGGCGACCGGATCGAGAAAATAGGCGACCGCCATGCCGGCGATGAACGGCAGCAGAATCGTGCTGAAGAGGTAAACAAAGGCGACGAAGACGACGAGCACGATCACCCAGAAGATGACTTGACGCTTGAGGCTCGCGCCGCTGACCTTCTGCTCCATCGTCTTCCCCGTTACCTTGCGCCCGTTTGCCGTGTGCTTAGGACATAGGATGATGCCGCAATTATGGTCAAGCCTGGGGCCGGAAATCCGCTCTGAGCAATGGGAAGCGGGGAAAATCGGGGGTGTTGCGGCGCTTGCGCCTTGCATAAAGGCCCCTATCATGCAATGGCGACCCGACGAAAGCCCTGTCATAATGGACAGGCGGACATCGGAGGCGGAAGCATGAGCCAGTCTGGAAAAAACGGTCTGACCTATAGCGACGCAGGCGTCGATATCGATGCCGGCAACCTGCTCGTCGAAAAGATCAAGCCCGCCGTCCGTTCGACGCGCCGGCCGGGTGCGGATGGCGAGATCGGCGGCTTCGGCGGCCTCTTCGATCTCAAGGCCGCGGGCTTTACCGATCCGGTGCTGGTCGCCGCCAATGACGGCGTCGGCACCAAGCTGAAGATCGCGATCGACGCCAACTATCACGACACAGTCGGCATCGATCTCGTGGCCATGTGCGTGAACGATCTGGTCGTCCAGGGCGCCGAGCCGCTGTTCTTCCTCGATTACTTCGCCACCGGCAAGCTCGACCCAGATCAGGGTGCGGCGATCGTCGGCGGTATCGCCGCCGGCTGCCGCGATGCGGGCTGTGCGCTGATCGGCGGCGAGACGGCGGAAATGCCGGGCATGTATTCCCATGGCGATTACGACCTGGCGGGCTTTGCCGTCGGCGCCGCCGAACGCGGCCAGCTGCTGCCGTCTGGCGACATTGCCGAAGGCGACATCATTCTCGGCCTTGCCTCCTCCGGCGTTCATTCCAACGGCTTCTCGCTGGTACGCAAGATCGTCGAGCTTTCCGGCCTCGGCTGGGATGCTCCGGCTCCATTCGCCGAAGGCACGGCGCTTGGCGAAGCTCTGCTGACGCCGACGCGCATCTATGTGAAGCCGCTGCTCAAGGCCATCCGCGAAACCCATGCCCTGAAGGCCCTCGCCCACATCACCGGCGGCGGCTTTCCGGAGAATATTCCCCGCGTGCTGCCGAAGCATCTTGCCGCCGAAATCGATCTGGCCGCCGTCAAGGTGCCGCCGGTATTCTCCTGGCTTGCCAAGACTGGCGGCGTCGAGGCCAAGGAAATGCTGCGCACCTTCAACTGCGGCATCGGCATGATCGTCGTCGTCGCTCAGGAAAACGTCGCGGCCGTGAAGGCAGCGCTTGAGGCCGAGGGCGAAGCAGTCGTTACGCTCGGCCGCATGATCGCCCGCGCAGAAGGCGCGCCGGGAACCGTCTACAAGGGCACGCTCGCTCTATGACCGCGCCGCGCAAACGCGTCGTCGTCTTCATCTCGGGCGGCGGTTCCAACATGCTGGCTCTTCTGAAAGCCACGAAAGCAGCCGACTATCCGGCAGAGATCGTCGGGGTCATCTCCGACAAGGCGGATGCTGGCGGTCTCGCCAAGGCTGCCGCGGAGGGCATCGCGACATTCGCTTTCGTGCGCAAGGAGTTTGCGAGCAAGGAAGCTCATGAAGAGGCGATCCTTTCGCAGCTGGAAGCCCTCTCCCCCGACATCATCTGTCTTGCCGGCTATATGCGCCTGCTCTCCGCCCGCTTCATCCAGGCTTACGAAGGCCGGATCATCAATATACATCCGTCGCTGCTGCCGCTTTTCCCTGGCCTGCACACGCATCAGCGAGCCATCGACGCCGGCATGCGCATCGCAGGCTGCACCGTGCATTTCGTCACCGAAGGCATGGATGAAGGCCCGGCCGTCGGCCAGGCTGCCGTGCCAGTGCTGACAGGCGACACCGCCGACAGCCTTGCCGCCCGCGTGCTTACGGTCGAGCATCAGATCTATCCGCAATCGCTGCGGCTGCTGGCGGAAGGTAGTATCCGGATGGAAGGCGGCAAGGCCGTGAGCCTTGGCAAGACACCTGTCGTTGATGGACGGCAGATTTTGTCACTGCTTGGGGATGCGGGTTAAATAGGGAATTCTGACATCAAAAAGACCCCCTCATCCGCCCTTCGGGCGGATGAGGGGGATGCCAGATGCCTCCTTCACAATTGCCTCTCCTCAGGCAGCCATTGACATCAGCGGATGTAGCGTCCCGTCGCTATAGACGATGCGGCCACCGCGGAAGGTTGCGCGGATTCGGTGAACCGAGCCAGGTTCGACGGCGACCAGATCGGCAAGCTGGCCGACAGCGATCTCACCGCGATCCGTCAACCCTGCTGAACGGGCAGCGTTGGAGGTTGCCGTCGCAACGGCCGCCGGCAGACTACCAGTGACAACGTCGGCGATCTTGAAGATCGCCGGCACGAAGGCAGCCGGGTGATAATCGGCCGCGATGATGCCGAGCAGACCGGCGCGGGCAGCATCCAGGGCGCTGAGATTGCCGGACA
This sequence comes from Hyphomicrobiales bacterium, assembly GCA_900468625.1. Taxonomy (GTDB): domain Bacteria; phylum Pseudomonadota; class Alphaproteobacteria; order Rhizobiales; family Rhizobiaceae; genus Rhizobium. Next base: position 57,442 of record UBUL01000017.1, on the reverse strand, counting down.
TCGACTGACCGCGCAGCGCATTCGGCGCACCCATCAAGGTCCAGAGACCACGGCGGCAGGCTTCTTCGGCAGCCGGTCCCGTCACAGGAAACTCGCTGATCGTCACGCCGAGATCGTGCATCGCTGCCACCTTCTCGGCACTATCGTCGTCATGCGATGCCAGCGACAGCTTGTGCTTCAGCGCAAGCCCGACCACGTCATGCAGTTTGCGTCCGATCTCCGGATCCTGCCGCTGCGCGATGCGTTTTGCCACAACCTCTTCGGCCGCTTCGCGCGACATGGACCGGCGCTCCGACATGCTGCGGATATAGCTTTCGATGTCGTTATACTGACCCTGTCCCGGCGTGTGATCGGTGAGCGAAACCATATCGACGGACCCCTCCTCCAGGAGCCGCTCCAAGGTCGGAGCCGCGCCGAGATTGGTGATTTCGTAGCGGGCATGGACGCGATGGTCGATCAGGAGTTCATCGCGCAAGCTGCCGATGCCGCGGATAACTGCCGAGGTGGTTTCGAGCGAGCGGACGTGGCCATAGACGCTTTCGGTCGCAAAGGAGAGTGCCGCGAAGGCCGTCGTGACCCCGGCGGCCGCCAGTTTCTTGTCCAGCTCATGAATGCCGAAATCGATCGGCATCATCGCATTCGGCCGCGGCGCGATCTCGCGGTCCACCATGTCGCAGTGCAGATCGACGAACCCTGGCATCAGCAAACGGCCGCCGCCGTCGAAGGTCGGCTGCTCGACCGGTTCCGGGCGGATTTCGGCAATCATGCCACCTTCGATGCGCACCGAACCCTTTTCAACGACTTCACTGGGAAGAACGAGCGTGAAATTGCTGAGCCACATCGGCTTTCTCCTGAAACAGCGTCCATGATCGAAGGAGGCCCGGAAACATTCGAATGTTTCCGGCCAGCACGCCCCGGTAAGCTCGATTCGTGACAATGTGATGAAGGCAGAGCGGACAAAGGCGTACATAACACCAATGTCCACGTTGCTTGTCTATTTCAGGCTGGCCACGTTCAACACAGCCCATTGGAGCAGCATGATCGTCTTGGCGTCATAGATGTCGCCGCTCTCGATCATCGCCAACGCCTCAGACAGGCGCACCTCCAGAACCTCGATATCCTCGTGCTCCTCGGCAAGCCCACCGCCATTGGCGACGCGGTCCGATGTATCGATGACGGCGGCAAAGAAGTGGATGATCTCGGTGATCGAGCCCGGCGAGGTCAGCGCCTTGAAGAGGAAGCGGACATCACGGACTCGAAAACCGGTTTCTTCCATGGCTTCGCGGCGAATGGCTGCGTCCGGGTGGTCGCCATCGAGCAGTCCGGCAGGCACCTCGATCATCCAGGCCGGCTCGCCGATCAATTGGGCCGGCAGGCGGAACTGCCGAACAAGCACCACCGTTTCCCGCTTGGGATCATAAAGCAGAATGCAGGCGGCCGGCGTGCGGTGATAGACCTCGCGCTCCAGGCGGTGCTTTTCGCCCTGCGAATCCGTGTAGTCGAGCTCGAAGCTGCTCAGCCGCGTCCATTGATCCGCCAGCGTCTTTTCACCGGCGATTTCGGCTTTCGCCTTTTCGAATTTGGTCATGCCATATCCTTACGGAGCCATACCTTGTTGTCGTGGACAGCCGCGCCGCCATAGGGCGCGACCGGATCGGCGCCGGTCAGCACATTGATGCCCTCGCCATCTACATGGGCCTTATTCGGCCACAGACCCTCGGCAATCAGAACGCCCGGCTTCACCTCCGTCGTCACGCGCGCATGAATGCGGATATCACCGCGGCCATTGCCGATGCGAACCAGCTCGCCATTGACGATATCGAGCCACTCGGCATCGGCCGGATTGATCATCACTTCGGGACGGCCTTCCTTCTGCCGCGATGTCTTCGTTTCCGAGAAGCTCGAATTCAGGAAGTTGCGCGACGGCGACGTCGCAAGCCGGAACGGATGTTCTGGATCTGCCACCTCGATGACATCGACCTGATCGGGAAACTCCGGCAGTTCGGCATGAGGGCCGAGCAGACCGACCGACGCGGGCGGACGGTTCGGCGCCGGTTGGTTTACCCAATCCGGACGGAAGCGGAACTTGCCGTCGGGATGGGCAAAGCCCTTGATGAAATGTGCATCCTCGAAGTCAGGCTGACGGTCGAACCATTTGTGCTCACGGAAATAATCGTAATCCGGTAGGCCGCTTCTCGACAGAACCCTGTCGATCATCTCGCGGGCGGAGAAGCCAAAACCGGGGCGATCCGCGACACCGAGGCGCTTGGCCAATTCTTCGATCACGAAAAGGTTGCTGCGAACGGTCGGTGGCGGCTCGACAAGCTTCGGGCCGAGAAGAATGTGGTTCTGACCGCCGGCGCGATAGATGTCGTCGTGCTCAACGAACATGGTGGCGGGGACGACGATATCGGCCATCTCGGCCGTATCGGTCATGAACTGCTCATGTACGGCGACAAAGAGGTCGGAGCGGGCAAAGCCGCGCTTCACCAGCCGCTGCTCCGGCGCGATGTTTACCGGATTGGTGTTCTGGATCAGCATGGCCGTGACCGGGCCGCGATGGCGCAGCGCCACGGCATCGCCGGTCAAGGCGCAGCCGATCTGCGACTGGTCGATCATTCGGATATCCATATCCTTCATGGCGCGACCGGTCAGTTCGCTCGCGTCCATACGAAAGATATCGCTGTTCGAATGGAAGGCGCCGCCGCCCTCATATTGCCAGGAGCCGAGAACGGTCGCGATCGACGCAGCGGCATGCATGGCGATCGCACCGTTGCGTTGGCGGGTAAAGCCATAACCCAGGCGGAAGTAGGTCTTCTTCGTCGTTCCGACGAGCTTTGCGAAGGCTTCGATCTCATCGACCGAAAGGCCGGTGATGTCCGAAGCCCAGGCCGGGGTCTTCGACTTCAGGTGCTCTTCGAGGCCGGCGGGATCGTCGGCATATTTTGCCATATAGGCGCGGTCGGCATAACCGTCGCGGAAGGCGATGTGCATGACGGCACAGGCAAGGGCCGCATCGGTGCCCGGCTTGACGATGAGCGCCATATCGGCCTGCTTCATCGTCGGGTTGTCGTAGATATCGACGACGACGATCCTGGCGCCGCGTTCCTTGCGGGACTTCACCGCATGGGTCATGACATTGACTTGGGTCGCCACCGCATTGGTGCCCCAGATGACGACGCAATCGGTGCGGCCCATCTCGCGGGGATCGGGACCGCGCAGCACGCCCGTCGCCATGGTGAAGCCCGTCCAGGCAGGATTGGTGCAGATCGACGAGAAGAAGCCGGAATAGCGCTTGGCGTGACGCAGCCGCTCGATGGAATCGCGCTGCACCCAGCCCATCGTGCCGGCGTAGAAATAAGGCCAGATCGCCTCGCTGCCATCCTTCGCTTCCGCCTTTACAAAGGCTTCGGCGATCTCGTCCAGCGCATTTTCCCAGGAAAGTTCCTGCCAGCGCCCCTCGCCCTTGGCGCCGGCGCGGCGCAGTGGCTTCATCAGCCGATCGGGGTGATAGAGCCTCTCGGCATAGCGCGCCACCTTGGCGCAGATGACACCGGACGTGTAGGAATGATCGTTGGCGCCGCGAACCCGGCCGATCCTGCCGTCCTCGGTCAGATCGACCTCGAGCGCGCAGGTGGAGGGACAGTCATGCGGACAGGCGGTGTGGCCGATGCGCGATTTGGCTTGGATGGGGGTCGCAATGTTCATGATGTTTGTATATTTCAAGCGATGTCCGGCCACTAGAGACAATCCGGCCCATCTCAACAATTCATGCGGACTTCACCGACGATGAACTATCGGCACATCTACCACGCGGGCAATTTTGCCGATGTCTTGAAACACGCTATCCTCGCGCGCCTCGTCCGCTACATGCAGAACAAGGACAAAGCGTTTCGCGTCCTCGACACGCATGCCGGCATCGGCCTTTACGATCTCTCGTCAGAAGAAGCTCAGAAGACGGGCGAGTGGCGCGACGGCATCGGCAGGGTGCTGCAGGCGGAACTCGTGCCGCAGGTGGCTGAGCTGCTGGAGCCCTATCTTGCCGCCATCCGCGAGCTGAACCCCGAAGGCGGCGTCAGGCTCTATCCCGGCTCGCCGAAGCTTGCCCGCATGCTGTTCCGCCCGCAGGACCGGCTTTCGGCCATGGAGCTGCATCCTGACGATTTTCAGCGGCTTCACCGGCTGTTCGAGGGCGATCATCACGCTCGCGTTACCGAACTCGACGGCTGGCTGGCGCTCGGCGCGCATCTGCCGCCAAAGGAAAAGCGCGGGATCGTGCTCGTCGACCCGCCTTTCGAAGAGGAAGGCGAATATGAACGCCTGATCGACGGCCTGGCAAAAGCCTGGCGCCGCTTCCCCGGCGGCACCTATTGCCTCTGGTATCCGATCAAGAAGGACGCGCCGATCAAAGCGTTTCACGAGGCGCTGCAGGCGCTGGACATTCCGAAGATGCTGTGCGCCGAGCTGAGCGTCAAAAGCGACCGCGGCTTTACCGGACTGACCGGCTCCGGCCTCATCATCGTCAACCCGCCCTTCACGCTGAAAGATGAATTGCATGCACTGCTGCCGGCCTTGAAGGATATTCTGGCGCAGGACCGTTTCGCCTCGCAGCGCGCCTTCTGGCTGCGCGGCGAACATTGAGACTTTTCACATACATATCCCACAGGTGATTTCATGAGACTTCTTTGCTCGTCCACCTCCCCCTTCTCCAGCAAGGTGCGCATGGCCGCTCGCCATCTCGGCATCAAGCTCGAGGAAATCCATGTCGACACGAATGCGGGTCCGACACTTCTCATCGACAACAATCCGCTCGGCAAGATCCCGACATTGCTCACGGGCGATGGCGAAGCCATTTTCGACAGCCGCGCCATCATGCATTATTTCGATCGGCAGGAAGGCGGGCTCTATCCTTCGAAGAAGGGCAAGCGTACCGAGATCGAGGTTCTGGAAGCGCTGATCGACGGCACCAACGAGTGCCTTCTGTCGATCGTCTACGAGCGCCGCTTTCGCGAAATGGAAAAGCAGCACCAGCCCTGGATCGACCGGCAGTGGACAAAGGTGAGCCGCGCCCTCACCCATCTCGATGCCGAACCGCCGAAGATCGGCAAGAAGCTGCATGGCGGCCATTTCGCCCTTGCCGCCCTCATCGGCTACCTGCAGCTTCGTTTCGAAGGCCAATGGGAAGCCGACCATGCGGGGCTGATCGACTGGGCGCGCAAGTTCGAGAAACACTTTCCGGACTATCCGGGGATGAAGCCGCAGGGTTGATTTCGCCGGCCCGGCAGCGGTCGGCGGCATAGAGCATTTCCGCTTTTCTTCGAATCGCGAAAACGCTCTATCTCCCTGTTTCCAAACGCATTCCGGACGGAAAACCGCTACGCACTTTTCCTGGAAATGCTTATCTCATGCGGCGCGATTTTAACGACGCAGACAAAAAAGCCGGGGCGCAAACCCCGGCTTCTTCGTCAGACTATGCTATCAAATTATCAGAACTTGACGCCGATACCGACCTTGACGCTCTGCTCGTCGAAGCCACGCGAGAAGCTGCCGGAGTCGAGGTTGAAGGTCTTCTTGCCGTAGTCGGTGTAACGGTATTCGAGGCGAGCCGTGATGTTGTTGGTGATGAAGGTTTCAGCACCTGCACCGACTGTGTAACCGACAGCCGTCTTGCTTTCAGACGAGGTAGCGTCTTCGAGCTTGTTCTGGCCGATTGCCAGACCGGCCGTGCCGTACAGCATGAACGGGTTGAAGTCGTAACCGAGACGACCGCGAACCGAGCCGTTGACACCGTTCTTGGCGGTCAGGCCGTTACGGCTGGTTTCGGAGTCGGCATAACCCAGGTCACCTTCGATACCGTATACGATCTGGCCCTGCTGCCAGTTGTAACCGGTGAAGGCACCACCGCCGAAGGCATAGGTGTTGCCGGTGCGGTTGAAGTGACCAGCGTTCCAGTCGCCTTCGCCACCGATGTAGAAGCCGGACCAGTTGTTGACGGCCGGAGGTGCTTCCTGGGCGACGGGCGGCTGCGGAACCTGCTCAACAGCGTCAGCGGCGTGGGCTGCGGTAAAGCCGCCGAGAGCGAAAGCGGAAACCATGAGGGTGGTGACAAGAGTACGCATACTTTTCTCCTTTCAGGCCCGTGTGCCTCGCTTACTGTCCTTGACTTCGAAGCGCCACGAGCAATTAAAACATATCCCTCCCGGATCGATGCTGAAATTGGATGGCAAATGAGGAATTGGAAGAGCCAAAATATGATATCATTGTGGCACAGGCATGGCTGAATTTCGATGTTGCTTCATCGCAACAGACGAATTATTAACCATAATCATTGGTTAAACCGTGTATACTTATTTATATCGAAATATATTTCAAGTTTTACATAAGGTGCCTCAAGAGCGCCATTCGCTCGCGCATCTTTTCATATGGTGTATCGACGCCCTATATGATCGTTGACCGGGCAACCACGAGAAAAAGGCGAGATCTTGAGCCAGGAAAAACTACGCACTGCGTTGATAACGGGCGCTTCCAAAAGAATAGGTCGGGCAATTGCCGAGGATTTGTCTGCCCATGGGTTCGCGGTTGCGCTGCATGCCAACCAATCCTTCGCGGAAGCCTCGGAAATCGTGGCGGAATTGCGGCAAAAGGGCCGGAAGGCAATTGCGCTCAAGGCGGATCTGCAGGATTTGGACGAGACCTCAACCCTTGTCGAAAGAGCCGCGGCAGAGCTCGGGCCGCTTGATCTGCTGGTCAATAATGCATCGGCTTTTCTCGGCGATTCCGCCGACCGTTTCGATGCCGAGGCATTCGACGCGCATTTCGCCCTGCATGTGCGTGCACCTTCGATCCTCGCGGCCGATCTCGTCCGCCTGCTTCCGGAGCCCTATCCCGGCCTGATCGTCAACATGGTCGACCAGAGGGTCTGGGCGCTGAATCCACGCTTCTATTCCTATACGCTGTCGAAGGCAGCGCTTTGGACGGCGACACAGACGATGGCACAGAGTTTCGCCCCTCGCATCCGCGTCAATGCCATCGGTCCCGGCCCGACGGTGCGCAGCGTGCGGCAGAGCGAAGAGGACTTTCAAGCACAGATCGACGGCCTCATATTGAAGGCGGCGCCGGGGCTCGAAGAATTCGGCCGGACCATCCGCTTTCTTTTTGACACGCCCTCGATCACGGGCCAAATGATAGCGCTCGATGGCGGCCAGCATCTTGCCTGGGAAACGCCAGACGTGTCGGAGAGTGCGGAATGAACGGAAGAAAGCTGCCCGATGGCGGCGTTCTCTACGACGAATCAGACGATATCGAAGACGACATCGAGGTGGAAGGCGATGCTGCCGCCTCCCCTGTTGCGCCGGTCGATTGGAACGAGGGCGGAAAAAACGAGACCGGGCTTCGCGGCGCGGAGCTGATCGCCGAATTCGTCAAGCGGCTGCCGAACAGTCCTGGCGTCTACCGCATGTTCAACGAAAGCGGCGATGTGCTCTATGTCGGCAAGGCGCGGAACCTGAAGAAGCGCGTCTCCAACTATGCGTTGGGTAAGGTCCATTCCAACCGCATTGCCCGCATGGTGCGCGAAACTGCAAACATGGAGTTCGTCACCACGCGCACGGAGACGGAAGCGCTCCTGCTGGAAGCGAATCTGATCAAGCGTTTGCGGCCGCGCTTTAACGTTCTGCTGCGCGACGACAAATCCTTTCCTTACATACTGATCACCGGCGATCATCGCGCGCCGGCCATCTTCAAGCATCGCGGCGCCCGCGCCCGCAAAGGCGACTATTTCGGGCCGTTCGCTTCCGCCGGCGCCGTCGGCCGCACCATCAATTCACTGCAGCGCGCCTTTCTTATCCGCACCTGCGCCGACAGCGTTTTCGAAACGCGCACGCGTCCCTGTCTGCTCTACCAGATCAAGCGCTGTTCCGGCCCCTGCACGCACGAGATCAGCGATGCAGCTTATGGCGAACTGGTGCAGGAGGCGAAAGACTTCCTTTCGGGCAAGAGCCAGAACGTCAAGGCGCATATGGCCGAGGCGATGAACGCCGCCGCCGGGGATCTGGATTTCGAGCGCGCCGCGATCTTTCGCGACCGGCTTGCCGCACTATCGCATGTGCAGAGCCATCAGGGCATCAATCCAGCCGGCGTCGAAGAGGCCGATGTCTTTGCCATCCACCACGAGGGCGGCATTTCCTGTATCCAGGTCTTCTTCTTCCGCACCGGTCAGAACTGGGGCAACCGCGCCTATTTCCCGAAAGCGGATCCGTCGCTTTCGGGCGCCGAAGTGCTGAACGCGTTCCTGGCGCAATTCTACGACGACAAGCCCGTGCCGCGGCAGATCCTGCTATCGGAGACGGTCGAGGAAATCGAACTGCTGGCCGCGGCGCTCAGCGAGAAGGCCGGCCACAAGGTCTCGATCCTCGTGCCGCAGCGCGGCGAGAAGCGCGATCTGGTCGAGCACGTCATTGCCAATGCCCGCGAGGCGCATGGCCGCAAGCTGGCGGAAACCGCATCGCAATCGCGGCTGCTCGAAGGCTTCAAGGAAACGTTCCAGCTTCCCTATGTGCCGCAGCGCATCGAGATCTATGACAACTCCCATATCATGGGCACGAATGCGGTGGGCGGCATGGTCGTCGCCGGGCCGGAAGGCTTCGTCAAAAACCAGTACCGCAAGTTCAACATCAAATCGACCGACATCACGCCCGGCGACGACTTCGGCATGATGCGCGAGGTCATGACCCGGCGTTTCTCCCGGCTGCTGAAGGAAGCAGGCAAGCCCGATCGCAGCGCTACCGCTGAGGCCTCCGGCGCGGATGCGGCCGACCAGCCGTTCCCTGCCTGGCCCGACATCATCCTCATCGACGGCGGCCAAGGACAGATGACGGCCGTGCGCGCCATTCTCGAGGAGCTCGGGATCACCGACAGCGTCATCGCCATCGGCGTCGCCAAGGGCGTCGACCGCGATGCCGGTCGCGAGCGCTTCTTCGCCCCTTCGCGCGAAAGCTTCACGCTGCCGCCGCGCGATCCCGTGCTCTATTTCATCCAGCGCCTGCGCGATGAAGCCCATCGGTTTGCCATCGGCTCGCATCGCGCCCGGCGCAAGAAGGAAATGGTGAAGAACCCGCTCGACGAGATCGGCGGCATCGGCCCTTCGCGCAAGCGCGCACTGCTTCAGCATTTCGGCACCGCCAAGGCGGTATCCCGCGCCGCCCTCTCCGATCTGATGGCTGTCGAAGGCATTTCCGAAGCCGTAGCACGGCAGGTCTACAACCATTTTCACGAGGACGCCGCGAAATAAGAAAAGCTGGTCGCAAATTCCACGCAATGGCGGTGAAAAAACAGAAACAATATTGACGATAAGGTCGCCAAACCATCATCTAGGATTTGATCCCAAAAAGTGTGAAGCGGTTTTTGGAGAGGATCAAGACAATCAAATGCACGGAGAACGCTGAGAGCCGAAATCGGGCCTCACTGCGATCCGCCGAGACAACAGAAACGAAACGATTTCCATGGCTTCGCGTGCTTACAGCATCCCCAATCTGCTCACCTACGGCCGCATTCTCTGCGTACCACTGATCGTTCTGTGCTTCTTCATCGAGGGTAAGCTGGAAGGCTCCGATTTTGCTCGCTGGGTCGCGCTCTGGATCTTCGTCATCGCCTCGGTCACCGATTTCCTCGACGGCTATCTCGCGCGCATCTGGAACCAGACCTCGAATATCGGCCGCATGCTCGATCCGATCGCGGACAAGCTGCTGGTCTCTGCGATTCTGCTTTTGGTGGCAGCCGACGGCACCATTGCCGGCTGGTCGCTCTGGGCCGCCATCATCATCCTCTGCCGCGAAATCCTCGTATCAGGCCTGCGCGAATATCTGGCGGCTCTGAAGGTCAGCGTTCCAGTGACGCGCATCGCGAAATGGAAGACGACCGCGCAGCTCGTCGCCATCGCCTTCCTGCTGGCTGGGCCGGCGGGCGACAAGGTGCTACCCTATACGACGGAGATGGGCATCGGCCTGCTCTGGATCGCAGCGCTTTTGACCATCTACACCGGCTACGATTATTTCCGTGCCGGGCTGAAGCATGTCGTGGATGAAGAATGATGACCAAGCTCGTCTATTTCGCCTGGGTGCGCGAGCGGATCGGCAAAGCGGAAGAGGAAATTTCCCTTCCGGCCGATGTGGTGACCGTCGGTGATCTTCTGAGTCACCTGAAGGGCTTGGGCGAGGAATACAAAGCGGCACTTCAATTCCCCCAGGCGATCCGCGTCGCAATCAACATGGAGCATGCCGATCACGACGAGCCGATCGCCGGAGCACGGGAGATCGGCCTCTTCCCGCCCATGACGGGAGGATGAGGAGCGATCGGGCGAAGCCCGAGCAATCGATCCAGTGAATCGATTGAAGCGACGAACGCCCTGAGCAAGAGCGAAGGGCCGAGCGGCTTCGTCAGCCTGTTTGAAAGGTCGATCAAGGAAATTGCGATGATTTCACCATTCGTCAAAGTTCAACGCGAAGATTTCGATCTTCAAACCGAGATCGACCGGCTGACGAACGGACGCCACGATATCGGCGCGGTCGTCACCTTCACCGGGCTTTGCCGCGATGAGGCTGGAACGCTTGGCGCACTCGAACTCGAACATTATCCCGGCATGGCGGAGGCGGAGATCACCCGTATCGCCAATCTCGCCATCAAGCGTTTCGAACTTCTTGGCCTGACCGCCATCCACCGCTACGGCAAGATCGCGCCCAGCGAGAATATTGTGCTCGTCATTGCCGCGGCGCCGCATCGGCAGGCGGCGTTCGACGGCGCCAATTTCGTCATGGATTTCCTGAAGACTTCCGCGCCCTTCTGGAAGAAGGAACACGGCAGGGACGGCGCGGAAGGCGGCTGGGTCTCGGCCAAGGATGCCGATGATGCCGCCCGCGACAAATGGGCCGGCAACAAATAGGCCTCAGGGCACGATCCGCTCCCGCCGGCTCAGCACCAACAAGAGCACCAGCAGCGAGAACATGACGAAGTCGCGCCACAGGAACGGGCCGTAGGCGCCCCACATGGTTTCGGCGAGGCCCAGGAGGGCCGCCCCGCCCGCCGACTTCAGCGGGTCGGAATAGCCGCCGACCGCCGCGATCATCAGCACCTTGAGCCCGAACATCAGCCCTGCCCCAAAATCCATCGTTCCGTAGTAGGATGTGGCCAGCAGGCCGCAGATGGTTGCGACCAGGGCGGAAGCGACATAGGCTAAGAGAAAGACGCGGTTGGCGCTGGCACCGCAGAGCTCGGCGGCCAGAGCATCGTCGGTCACCGCCCGCCAGATGCGGCCCCATCCCGTGAATCTGAGGACATAGGCGCCCGCAAGGATGACAAGGATCATCAGCGCTGTGTTGAGGAGCTGGATCTGGGTGAGCGTCACGCGGAAATCGCCGCTATCCCAGAAGACGACGGTGCCGTTCAGCATGGGAGGCAGCCAGACGCCCCGCGTATTGGAGGCCAATCGCGCAGTTTCCATCAGGGTGATCATCATGCCAAGCGCTGCAACAATGATGGTATTCGGCGATTTTCGCGACAGCGGCAGCATGATCGCGCGGCCGACGAGGATGCTGGTGCCGAGCGTATAGCTGACGGCGGCGACAACGCCGAAGGTGAAAGCGGCCGGCAGGATCAGATACATTCTCGTGTAGCCGACATCGGTAAAGAGCACGAGCATCTGGCCGGCAAAGGCGAAAAGCGCGCCGTAAGTGATATCAGCGCGCTTCATGACCCCGAAGGCAATGGAATAGCCGAAAGCCAGTGCCGCATAGAGCGCGGCGAGCGGAACGGCATTCGCCAACTGCTGCAAAAGATAGGCCATCGACCCCTCCGAGGAACAAACAAATAGTAACTGGCAAAATCAATTTTACCAGTTATAATTTTCGCATGAGCTTTTCCTGGACCCCACATCGCTTCTCCGGAGGCGCGCTTGCACTCGATGTCGCCAACAGCGTGATCCTGCGCCACGACGACGAACGGCGGATCGACCGTTTCGAAGCGGCGGGTCAGATGGACAGTTTTCCGAAAGCAGCCGTCAATTTCTGCGCCGAACGGGCACTCTTCGGCGATATCCTGCCGGTGCGGCGGGAAAACAGGGGCGACTTCATCTCGTTGCGGGAGATGATCGATCGATACTTCCGGGCACGCATTCTCGGCGAGACCGCAGAACCGCTGCTCGCAGATCTGCTTGCCGCTTTGGCGAAAGTCCTGAAGCGCGCGGCAACCAACGGGCTCGATGCCGCGACGGTGCATTCCACGCTGCGGCTCATCGCCATGCCCGATCCGGAACGGATGAAAATCTGCCGCAACTGCGGCTGGCTCTTCATCGACCGCAGCAAGAACAAAAGCCGAGCCTGGTGCGACATGGCGGTCTGCGGCAACCGAGCCAAGGCCAGCCGGCACTACCGGCGCAAGAAGGAGGAGACTGCGCCATGACAATATCAAGGATCATGCTGATGGCGGCCGGCGCTGGCGTTATCGCCAGCCTTGCACTAGCCGGCTGCCAGAGGAAGGACGATCAAGGTCCGACGGAACTCACCGGCCGCCTTTTCGTGTTCAACTACCGGGTGGCAAGCGCGACCTATATGATCACGCTCAAGAAGATCGCCCCCATTCCCGACGGCACGACGGCGGTTACGGAGTTCGAAAACCCCGCGGGCGGCGATCCGCTTGTCACCCACGAGAAGATCTATTCCTTCTGGGACAAGATCACCCTGGAGAGCCCGGACCTGCGCTGCGTGCGCAAGGACCGCCCGTATTCGGTCTCGATCAGGCTGGTGGATGCGAGCGACAAGACGATCCAGACCATCAAGACGGAGGTCAAATCCGATCTCGATCAGACCGTGCTGCCGACGAGACCGCTCGTCGTCGGCCCGGCTTACACTGCCAATCCGGATATTTTCAAAGGGGACGGCAGTATCGATTACGGGCATGATGCCGCTTGTCCGGCATGAAAGGCAGCGGTAAGGTAGTCCTCTCTCCCCGCTTGCCGGAAGAGGGAGCCTGTTGCGGCAGGCATGAAAAAAGCCGGGATGCGATCCCGGCTTTCATAAGTCATTTCAAATCGTTCCGCGCTTTCGCTGAGAGGCTGATTCAGCCGACGATTTCGGTCTCGGCGAACCAGTAAGCGATTTCGACGGCGGCCGTTTCCGGAGCGTCCGAGCCGTGAACGGAGTTTTCGCCGATCGACAGGGCGAAGGTCTTGCGGATGGTGCCTTCGTCAGCGTTTGCCGGGTTGGTTGCGCCCATGATTTCGCGGTTCTTGAGGATAGCGTTTTCGCCTTCCAGAACCTGAACGATGGTCGGGCCGGAGGTCATGCCTTCAACGAGTTCGCCAAAGAACGGACGTTCCTTGTGAACAGCGTAGAAGCCTTCGGCTTCGCGCTTGCTCATCCAGACGCGCTTGGAGGCGATGACGCGCAGGCCGTTGTCTTCAAAAACCTTGGTGATGGCGCCGGTCAGGTTGCGCTTCGTCGCATCCGGCTTGATCATCGAAAAAGTACGTTCAATCGCCATGGGTCCATTCCTTGTAATCAGAGAAAAGTGGGCGGTGTTTACCTGCCCCAAACTCCGAAAACAAGGGGGATCGCCCAATTTCACGCTGCTGTCACAGTCCTCGCGGCCGATTCGCGATACGCGGGACGGTGACGCGGCTGCCCATCGCCGAACTTCGCGATATCATCACCACCACCATGAAGGAGACGCATATGCTCAGACATTTCAGGATGCTTGCCGACTATAACCGCTGGGCCAATGTTCAGGTCTACAATGCCGCCGCAGACCTCAGCGATGCGGAATTTAACGAAGATCGCGGCGCCTTCTTCGGCTCGCTTCACGGAACGCTCAACCACCTGCTTGTGGCCGATCGGCTATGGATGCGTCGCTTCAGCGGCACAGGCGAAGTGCCGAAGGCGTTGGACGTCGCTCTGCATGACGACTTAGCCGGACTTCGGGCGGCGCGCGCGGCAGAGGATCGGCGCATCTCGGACTGGATCGATAGGCTCGATGCCGATGCCCTCGCCGCCGACATTACCTATACATCCGTGCTGCGGCCGGGCGCCATTACCGTTCCCCTCCTTGTGGCGGTGGCACATATGTTCAATCATCACACGCATCACCGCGGCCAATGCCACACGATCCTGACATCCATGGGCAAACCATCGCTGGTTCTGGACCTTCTGCACTTCCTGCGCAGCGAAGGGCAGCACTGGATGTAGCCGATAGGCGAACCATTTCCTGCCATCCTCCCTCAAGCGTTGATCACATGCCTCAATTTGTTGCGCTGCCGCACGGATCAGCCGTTTTGTTCATGTTCCTTTAACCCGCTCACCGGCAGATTGAAGAGATATATCAGTGACGGCAATGAGCAGGCATGAAGAATTCGCAAACAAGCGTTTCGGCATATTCCATCGACGATGAAACTGAAACAGAGCTCGAGGTCATCGGCCGCTTCATGACGCGGCTGAAGGTCAAAAACCTGCCACGCAACTATCAGCTCTTCCACGAGGCGCTTTATGGGCAAGACCGCAGCCTTGCCGAAGAGATCGAAGCGCTTGGTCCCCTTCCCTCGCAAGGCGGGCTCGATGAGATCGGCCTGAAGCACCGCCTTGTCAGCCATTGCGGACTGGTGGCGCGTAAATCCGAAAGCGATGCGGCGGAAATGCTGCGCGAAGTGGCGGAACAGCTCGCCAAAGGGCTGCTGAAGAAGCAGCATTTCGCTCGCGAGATCGACACGGCCCCGCATGCCCATGCAGCCCTCGACAGCCTCAATGCGTCGCTCAGCAATCTCATGCTCTATGAAACGGAGCTTACCGAGAGGCTGAAGAACTGCGCAAGCCTGCCGAAACCGTCGCGCAACACAGGCGCCTGAACGCGCCGGCACTCTTGCCTTCGGCGCCGAGTTCGGCCAAAACCGCGCCATGATTTCGATTTCAGACCTTTCCGCCCGCATTGCCGGCCGCCTTCTCATCGACCATGCCAGCGTGACGCTTCCGACCGGCACGAAGGCTGGCCTTGTCGGCAAGAATGGTGCTGGCAAGTCCACGCTGTTCAGGATCATTACAGGCGATCTCGCCGCCGAAAGCGGTTCGGTCTCGATTCCGCGCAACGCCCGCATCGGTCAGGTCGCGCAGGAAGCGCCCGGCACCGAGGAACCGTTGATCGACATCGTCCTGGCAGCGGACAAGGAACGCTCTGCATTGCTTGCGGAAGCCGAGACCGCTACCGATCCGCATCGCATCGCCGATATCCAGACGCGTCTTGCCGATATCGACGCACATTCGGCCGAAGCGCGCGCCGCGAGCATCCTCGCCGGCCTCGGCTTCGACCATGAGGCACAGAAGCGTCCGGCCTCCTCCTTCTCCGGCGGCTGGCGCATGCGCGTCGCGCTTGCCGCGGTGCTGTTTTCCGAGCCGGATCTGCTGCTGCTCGACGAGCCGACGAACTATCTCGACCTTGAAGGCACGCTCTGGCTCGAGGATTACATCCGCCGCTACCCTCACACGGTCATCATCATCTCGCACGACCGCGATCTCCTGAATATGGCGGTCAATTCTATCGTGCACCTCGACCAGAAGAAGCTCACCTTCTACCGCGGTTCCTACGATCAGTTCGAGCGGCAGAAGGCCGAGGCCGACGAGCTGCAGATGAAGGCGAAGGCGAAGAACGACGCGGCGCGCAAGCACCTGCAGAGCTTCATCGACCGCTTCAAGGCAAAAGCCTCGAAGGCGCGGCAGGCGCAATCCCGCGTCAAGGCGCTGGAGCGGATGGGGACGGTCGCCGCGGTCATCGAAGACCATGTGATGGGTTTCAGCTTTCCGGAGCCGGAAAAGCAGCCTGCGTCGCCGATCATCGCGATCAGCGGCGGCGCGGTCGGCTATGAGCCGGGCAAGCCGATCCTCAAACGTCTCAATCTGCGCATCGACGCCGACGACCGCATTGCTCTGCTCGGCTCGAACGGCAACGGCAAATCGACCTTCGCAAAATTCATCTCCGGCCGGCTGGATGCTGATAGCGGCGAAGTCAGGCTGGCGCCGAACCTGAAGATCGGCTTCTTCGCGCAGCATCAGCTGGACGACCTCATCCCCAATCAGACCGCCGTCGAGCATGTGCGCCGGCGCATGCCCGAAACGCCGGAAGCCAAGGTGCGCGCCCGCGTCGCGCAGATGGGACTGGCGACGGAGAAGATGGACACGCAGGTCAAGGATCTCTCCGGCGGCGAAAAGGCACGTCTGCTGATGGGGCTTGCCGCTTTCGACGCGCCGAACCTTTTGATCCTTGACGAACCGACGAACCATCTGGATATCGACAGCCGCAATGCGCTGATTCAGGCGCTGAACGACTATTCCGGCGCCGTTATCTTGATCTCGCACGATCGCCATCTGATCGAGGCCACCGTCGACCGGCTCTGGCTGGTGCGCGACGGCACCGTCTCCACCTTCGACGGCGATCTGGAAGACTACCGCAGCCTCGTCGTCGCAAGCCCCAAACCGAAAGACGATAAGGCTAGGTCAAACGGCGGCGACGATTCCGTTTCCAAGGCGGATCAACGCAAGCTCAATGCCGATCGCCGGGCGTCGCTTGCGCCGCTCAAGAAGAAGATCAATGAAATCGAATCCTTGACCGGCAAGCTTGAGAAACTGATTCAGACACTTGATGCGGAACTTGCAGATCCTGCCCTCTATGACAAGGCGCCGGCCAAGGCCGCCGAGAAGGCAAAGCAGCGTGCGGATGCCGCCGAAAAGCTTGCTGCTGCCGAGGAGCAATGGCTGGAGCTGTCATCGGAATATGAGAGCGGCATCGCCGGCTGAAGCTGGCGGCCCGTTAAGGAATTCGCGGCCGATCCTAACCGATCATTAACCATAACTGCAGAAAATGCGCTCAACTTTCATAGACATATTGTTGAGCGATTCTGATGAACTACCGTGTTTTGCTGGCTGGTCTTGCCGTGTCCCTGGCTCTGGGAGGGTGCGCCACCAAACCCGGCAACGAAGCGTCGCTCAAGAGCAGCTATGCTGCCGAAGAACCGCGTCACAAGCCGCTGAAGGCCAACGATCCTGTCGAGATGGAGCCCAAGAAATGGCTCGTCGCCGATCTCGAAACCCGAGATGATCTGGCAGGCATGAGCGGCCCGCATGATCTTGCAGGCCGGACGTTGGAAGTCTCTTCGCTCAAGGATGTCAGGCTTGCCGGCAAGGAAGTCATCCTGACCTTCGACGACGGCCCTGCCCCCGGCAAGACGGAACGAATTCTCGCCACGCTCGACAAGTTCGGCGTGAAGGCCGCCTTCATGATGGTTGGCGAAATGGCGCAGGCTCATCCGGCGACGGCGCGCGAGGTGCTTGCGCACGGCGATGCTATCGGCAGCCACACTTTCCGCCATCCCGACCTCGACAAGATGACCTTTGACGCCGCGATGACAGAGATCGCCCGCGGCAAGGATGCCGTCACCAAGGCGATCGGCACGGACGTCCCCTTCTTCCGCTTCCCTTATCTCGCCGATTCCAAGCGCCTGCGCACCGCCATTGCCGCTCGCGACATGATCGTCATGGATGTGGATATCGACAGCAAAGATTACTTCACCTCGACGCCTGCAGCAGTCGTAGCTCGCACCATGAAACAGCTTGAGCAGCGCGGCCGCGGCATCGTCCTGATGCACGACATCCACCAGCGCACGGTCAGAATGCTGCCGGTTCTTCTGGCGCGACTGGAGAAAGAGGGCTACAAGGTTGTGACGCTGAAATACAAGCGCAATGCCGATCCGGCGACCAACATGGTTGCCCTGGCGGACACTAAAATGGTGCGCTGAAGCGGATTGCCATCGATGCGCACCTCCCCGCCGAGCAGTGGCAGAGTGCCGGTTTTAAGCCAGGGGCCGAAATTGGCTGCTCAAATGTCCCGGCTGCGTCCTTGCGATGCCCGCACTCAAGGGATCCGATGCCGGCATCTTTGATTTCCCGCCTTGCCCGTGGGCGGCATTCTGCTAAAGATCGCATCAATAATCATACTTATCGAGAGACACCCATGTCCCCCATCAAGCTCGCTATCGTCGGCGTCGGCAAAATCGTCCGCGACCAGCATCTTCCCTCCATCGCGAACAACCCGGATTTCGAACTGATCGCTACCGCAAGCCGTCACGGCACCGTCGATGGCATTCCGGCTTTCACCACCATCGAAGCCATGCTGGAAGCCGTGCCTGCGATCGATGCCGTTTCGCTTTGCATGCCGCCGCAATATCGCTACGAAGCTGCCTACAAGGCACTCTCGGCCGGCAAACATGTTTTCATGGAAAAGCCGCCGGGCGCGACGCTCAGTGAAGTCGCCGATCTGGAAAACCTCGCAAAGGCCAAGGGCGTCTCTCTCTTTGCAAGCTGGCATTCGCGCTATGCCCCTGCCGTGGAAGCTGCAAAGAGCTTCCTTGCAGGAACCAATATCCGCAGCGCCCATGTGATCTGGAAGGAAGACGTCCGCCATTGGCATCCGAACCAGGAATGGATCTGGCAGGCCGGCGGGCTCGGCGTTTTCGATCCCGGCATCAACGCCCTGTCGATCGTCACCCACATCCTGCCGCCGCTCTTCCTGACCGGCGCGACGCTCGAATTTCCTGAAAACCGGGATTCGCCGATTGCCGCCGATCTGCACTTCAAGAGCGGAGCCGGCCTTCCCGTCCATGCCGAATTCGACTGGCGCCAGACGGGCAAGCAGAGTTGGGACATCGTCGTCGAGACGGATGCCGGTCAGATGCTTCTCGCGGAAGGCGGCTCCAAGCTGTCCGTCAACGGCGAGCTGACGTTCTCCGCGCCTGAAGCCGAATATCCGTCGCTCTACCGCCGTTTTGCGGAGATCGTCAAAGCCGGCGTCTCCGATGTCGATGTCTCGCCGCTGCGCCACGTCGCGGATGCCTTCATGCTCGGCAAGCGCAAATTCGTCGAAGCATTTTACGATTGATAGGCCCTTCCCGGTGAAGACAATGCCGCCTGCGGCGTGCTAGCGTGGCGCATCGTCTTCACTGGAGAGATGCCTATGGCATCGGAGCATGAACAATCTTATGGGCTCGGCGTCGGCAATAAGTCCGTCAAGCTCGCCGAGCCGAACCAGAGCTGGCACGAAGCCTATTTGCTGGAAGAGGCTGCCATTCGCAAGGCGCTCGGCGACCTTGCCGTCGATGTCCAGCATTTCGGCAGCACCTCGATCCCCGAGATAAAAGCCAAGCCGATTATCGATATCGCTGTTGGCGTGCGGCGCTTCGAGGACGGGCTTGCCTGTGTCGAGCCGATGGCTTCCATCGGCTATGTCTATGCCGGCAGCAATATCGTGCCGGATGACCATATTTTCGGCCGCGATATCGAAGGGGATACGCGCACGCATCTGGTGCATGTGGTCGAACATGGCGGCCCGACCTGGCGCAACTTCCTCATCTTTCGCGACCGGTTGCGCAGGGAACCGGATCTGGCGCATGCCTATGAGGCGCTGAAGATCGAGCTTGCGGCAAAATATGCCAATGATCGCGCGTCCTATACGGCGGCGAAGAAGGATTTCATCCAGAAGATCCTGGCGGAAGGCGCGTAGAGCACCTTCCCGCAAATCGGAAGAGGATCAGGCCTTCTTCTCCCAGCGGCCGTCCTGCGTCTGCTGCCAGTAGGTGAGGTTGTGACCCTCGCCTTTCAGGCGCTTCCATTGAGCGCGTGCGCTTTCCAACTGCTCCTGATCATAGCCGTCGAACATCAGCACGACGCGCTGGTAGGACCCGACATCCGTAGCCTCGGCGCCATCGATGAAGAAGCGAACGGTGGCGTTGTTCATATTGTCGGGCGAGACGGTCAGCAGCACCGGCTGCCGGTCGGCCATTTCTCCCTCATCCGTGCCGTGCGGCAGAAAGCTGTCCTCGCGATAAGTCCAGAGATGAGCATCGAGCAGATCGCGCCGCCCAGGCTCGCGCATCTGTACGGCAACCTGCCAGCCGCGTTCGACGCTTTTGTCGATCAGCGGCGGCAGGGCGTCTTCGAGCTTCGATTCCGTCAGGTGATAGAAGAGAACGTCGGTCATGGCGCCTCTTCTAAAGCAATTCCAGGAAAAGTGCGAAGCGGTTTTCCCTTCGGAATTGCGTCACAAAAAAGATAGAGAGTTTTCGCGATTCGAAGAAAAGCGGAAAGGCTCTATCTCACAAAATCCGGGTGGTCACGATTCGTAATTGGCTCTGACCAGTTCGTCGAGCAGGCGCACGCCGAAGCCGGAGCCCCAGGACTGATTGATCTCGTCCTGGACCGAGCCCATGGCCGTACCGGCAATATCGAGATGCGCCCAGGGCGTCTCCCCGACAAAACGCTTGAGGAACTGGGCAGCCGTGATCGAACC
This sequence comes from Hyphomicrobiales bacterium, assembly GCA_900468625.1. GTDB lineage: Bacteria > Pseudomonadota > Alphaproteobacteria > Rhizobiales > Rhizobiaceae > Rhizobium. The sequence continues at coordinate 37,075 of UBUL01000017.1, read as the reverse complement.
GGCATGGCGGCCGCCGGTATTCTTCATGTCCGCGAACTTGCTGTCGATCATCTTGTCATAGTCCTTGCCGAGCGGCATGCGCCACAGACGCTCGTCGGTCGCAAGACCTGCCGCCGTCAGCTCACCCGCCAGCTTGTCGTCATTGCAGAACAGACCGGCCTGCAGGTTGCCGAGCGCGACAAGGATCGCACCGGTCAGCGTCGCCAGATTGATCATGAACTGCGGCTTGAAGCGGTCGTTCGTGTACCAGAGCGCGTCGCACAGAACGAGCCGGCCCTCGGCATCGGTGTTGATGATCTCGATCGTCTGGCCGGACATGGAGGTGACGATATCGCCCGGACGCTGTGCATTGCCGTCGGGCATGTTTTCCACAAGGCCGATGACGCCGATGGCGTTGACCTTGGCTTCGCGCGCAGCAAGCGTATGCATAAGGCCGGTGACGGCCGCTGCCCCACCCATGTCGCCCTTCATCTCTTCCATGCCGGCAGCTGGCTTGATGGAGATGCCGCCGGTGTCGAAGACGACGCCCTTGCCGATGAAGGCGACCGGCTTGTCCTTCGCCTTGCCGCCTTTCCATTGCATGACCACCAGCCGGGGGGGCCGGGCCGACCCTTGCGCGACGCCGAGCAAGGCGGCCATGCCGAGGCGGCGCATCTCGCGCTCGGTCAGGATCTCGATTTCGACACCGAGCTTTTCCAGTTCCTTGGCCTTGGCCGCAAATTCCACTGGGCCGAGCACGTTCGGCGGCTCGTTGACGAGATCGCGCGCAAGAATCACGCCGTCGGCCACGGCCTCCGAGGTCGCGTAGAGCTTCTTGGCGGCGGCCGCCTCATGTGTGACGATGGTGACCTTCACCGCTTTGCGGGAGCCGCTCTTCTCGTCGTCGTCACCCTTCTTTGTCTTATATGTATCGAAGCTATAGGCGCGCAGGAGCATACCCAGTGCAAAATCGGCAGCTTCCTTGCCCTCCAATTCGACATTCGGCGCGTTGAGAAAAATCGCGACCCTGTCGGTATTGCGGATTTTAGCAGCGGCCGCGCCGCCAAGTTTCAGCCAGTCATGCGCCGTCAGATCCTTCGCCCTGCCGACACCGATGACGATGATCCGGTCGGCCGGCGAGCCCTCCGGAGCGATAAGATCAAGGCTGCTCAGCTGCTTGCTCTTGAAGCCGGACACGGGTGCGGCCTTAGCAAATATATTGGCCGGATCGACGATTTCGGCGCCCGCCGGCAGCTCGCCGTCCGTGCTTTTCAGGAGAATGGCCAGTCCGCCATTGAGGCGAGCCGACTTGGCGAACGAGATCTCGAATTTCACAGACATTTCCGCTCCGATAATCATGCGTAGCAACTGAGGAAGGTTTCCCCACAATCATCATTCTAGGTTTCATCAGGGAATACAAGCTTTTGGCCGTGCATTCCGCCGCAAAGGAAGTTCGCCGAATTAACGGCCCTGTCATCTATGAAAGTTATGATAGGCTTACAGTGTGGCCGCCTTCCGGCGGCATCGTGTTTTCCGGAAAGCCGCCTTGATCCCAGACTTCAACAGCCGTCACGGCGAAGATCGATTTCCCGAAATTCTGCGGCCCCGCACAGCCGGTGATGCCTTTATCGCCTTATTGTGTCTCTGGTGGATACTGCTCGGCCTGTTTTCACTCTTTCCGCAAATCGATCTTGCCGTCGCAAACATGTTCTTCCTGCCGCAGCAATGCGTCGCAAATGCCAAGCCCGATCAGATCTGCGGCATTTTCCCCTACAGCAGCGACCCGTACATGCGCCCATTGAGGGAGATATTCTTCCAGCTTCCTTATGTCATCGCCGCCGTTCTGGTCTGGATGCTCATCCAATGCTGGCAGCATCACGGCGCGACCTTCAACAGACTTAGAGCACGCAATCTCAAGATCGCTCTCGGCGCCCTGCTGGTCGGGCCAGTGCTGATCGTCAATGTGTGGCTGAAGGCGTTCTCCGGCCGGCCGCGTCCCCGACAGACCGATCTCTTCGGCGGCACGCTCGACTTCGTGCATGCGGGGTCTTTCGCTGGGAAATGCGTCAGCAACTGTTCGTTCATATCGGGCGAAGCCGCAGCTGCCGGCTGGCTTTTCTGCCTGATCTTCATCATCCCGCAGCCGTTCCGCTCGGTCTTGGCGCTGCCGATCACAATAGTATCCATCCTGATGGCGGCGCTCAGAGTGGCCTTCGGCGGACACTACCTCTCCGATGCGGTCCTTGGCTGGCTGTCATCCATCGTCGTCTTCGCCGCTTTGCTGGCTTTATCCCAAACGACACACGATGGAAGAATCTCAAAAAATTAACGAATTTTTTGAGAGTTGGTTGTCGCCAAAAAAACGTAAACAGCGTAGAGGAGGGTGAATCTCTGTCGGCTTGCTCGACAGCTGTTGCGTTTAAGGGCCGGCATGAAGTTATTCGAGACATATATCGTACGGCGTGTCGGTATGATGTTCCTGGTGGCGCTGCTGCCAGTGCTTGCCATTATCTGGACCACCCAGGTCCTGCAGCGCATCAACCTCGTGACGGATAGCGGCCAGTCGATGGGGTCGTTCGCGAAGCTCGCGACGCTGATCCTGCCGACGATCATTCCGATCGTTCTGCCCTTTGCCTTGGTCATCGGCATCACCCAGACGCTGACGGCAATGAACGGCGATTCGGAGCTGACCGTCATGGAGGCGGCGGGCGCTAAACGCAGCATCATCATCCGCCCGGTCATGATTCTCGCCATCGCTATCAGCGTGTTTTCGTTCTTCGTTAACAATGTGGTCGAACCCAAGGCTCGCGTTGCCGCCCGCCAGATGGTGGCTGAAGCCTATGCCGACCTTCTGTCGACCGTCATCGAAGAGAAAAATTTCCGGCGCATCGAGGACGGGCTCTACGTTCAGATCTCGCAACGCCTGTCGGGGCGCATCCTGAAGGGCCTGTTCGTAGTGGATTCCCGCGATCCCGCCTTCGATCTCATTTATTATGCGAAGGAAGGCGCTGTCGATGCGAGCGGCTCATCCCTCCTGATGAAAGACGGCGAAGTTCATCGCAAGACGCCCGACGGCAACGTCTCCGTCATCAAATTCGATTCCTACTCCTTCGATCTTTCGGACATGACGCAAAGCCGCGGCCAGGCAAACTTGCGGGCCAGCGATCGCGGCCTTGGCTTCCTGTTCAATCCGGACACGAACGATCCAGACTATAAGCAAAGATCCGGCGACTATCGGGCGGAATTGCATCGTCGTCTGAACGATTGGGCGTTGCCGGCAATCTTCGCACTCATATCCCTGGTGATCGCAGGCGACGCGCGGTCGCATCGCGAGGCGCGCCTGCATCCGATGGTATCGGCGCTGACCCTATCCTTCGCGCTGCGCTGGGCAGATTTCTACGCTACGAACCAGATCGACAATTCCCCAAAATTCATCGTCGTTCTCTATGCGATCAACATCATCTCGGCGCTTATCGCGATCATACTCCTGTTGAGGAGCCGAAGGATGTCGATGCCCGTTTCGATCCGCAATCGCCTCAGCAACTGGAGGCAACGGATTCAGGATCGCATGCCTGCTGCACCGGGCAACTCCAACGGGAGCGGTGCATGATTTTCGGAACGCTCGGGCGCTATTTCTTTGCGCGTTACATCGCGACGACGCTTTGGTTTTTCCTGGGCGTCATCTCTATCGTCTATCTCGTCGATTTCAGCGAGAACGCCGGCCGGCTTGCCGGACTGCCCGGCTATACGGTCTCGCTCGGGCTGTTGATGACCGCCGTCCGATTGCCGTTCATTCTGCAGCAGACGGTTCCGTTCATCTCGCTCTTCGTCGGCATGACGGTATTGATTGCGCTCAACCGGCGCCGCGAACTGGTCATCGCACGCGCGGCCGGCATCTCTGTCTGGCAATTCATGACGCCGTTCATCGTCGGCGCCTTCTGCGTGGGATTGGCGACCATGCTCGCCCTCAATCCGGTGGCCGCATGGGGACAGCGCCAGGCGGAAACGATGGAGGCCGACCTGCGCGGCGACCCCTCCTATCACAGCAGGCTTTCGATCCCGTGGCTGCGCCAATCGGACGGGAAAGACGACACCATCATCGGCGCCAAGGCCATTCTCGACAATGGAACGACGCTGATGGGCGTTGTGTTTATCCACTTCGATTCACAGGGAAATATCGTCCTTCGACAGGACGCGCAGTCGGCAAAATTGGAAGATGGTTACTGGCTTCTTAACGGTGTCATCGAGCGACGGCCCGGCGAAATACCGGATCGCAGAAGTTCGGTACAAGTCCGTACGAATCTGAAACAGGATTTCGTCACACAGCGCCTGGCGCAGCCTGAAACCATTGCTTTTTATGACCTTTCCAATCGAATAAAGGTCGCACGCTCCTTCGGCATCTCGACCAACGCCCTCGAGACACAGTTTCATTCACTATTATCGCAGCCATTCCTTCTGGTGGCGATGACGCTGATTGCGGCAACCGTGTCCCTAAAATTCAGTAGATTCAATCAATCGCGCTCCGTGATTCTGGGTGGAATCCTCTCTGGCTTCGTGCTTTATGTTGTCTCCGTGCTTGTAAAGGCATTCGGGAGCAGCGGAGTGGTTCCTCCCTACGCGGCGACATGGATACCCGTGATCGTCGCATTGGCATTCGGAGCAACGATCCTGCTTCATCAGGAGGACGGCTAAGTGGCGGCAGGCAACCGCAAGAGTATCAGAAAGATTGTGGCTGCCCTCGTCACGGGCACGGCTGCATGCGCATATATTATGAGCCCGGTCGCGGTTTACGCCCAGGCTAATAATGATAACAACAATGGCAGTGCCGGGGCTGCGACCTCCCCTATCAAGGTGAAGGTGCCGGAAGGCTCAAAGCTGGTCCTTTCGTCCAACGAACTGGTCTACAACAAGGATGCGCAGATCGTCACCGCAAGCGGTGCGGTCCAGATCAACTATGGCGGCTACAGGATGGTCGCCCAGAAGGTTGAATATAATCAGAAATCCGGGCGGATGATGGCTCTCGGCAATGTCGAGCTGATCACCCCGGACGGCAATCGCATGTATGGTGACAAAATGGATGTCACCGACAGCTTTTCCGATGGTTTCGTCAACGCCCTGCGCGTCGAAATGCCTGACAATACGCGCATGGTGGCCGAAAAGGGCGAAAGGGTTGGCGGCAACCAGCTCATTCTCACGAAGGGTGTCTATACCGCGTGTATGGCTTGCTCCGAACAGGGCCGCGCGCCGTTGTGGCAGGTCAAGGCCCAGCGCGTCGTTCAGAACGGCGTGACCCATACGGTGCGGCTTGAACATGCCCGCTTCGAACTGTTCGGTCAGCCGATCGCCTATATTCCGTGGATCGAAGTTCCCGACAATACGGTCAAGCGCAAGTCCGGCTTCCTGTTCCCGTCGGCGAGCGTCTCGCAGCGCCTCGGCGTTGGCATAAGAGTTCCCTACTATTATGTCATTTCACCGAGCATGGACGCGACGCTTACCGCGACAGGCTTTACCAACCAGGGTCTGTTGCTCGAGGGTGAGTTCCGCCAGCGTCTCGAGAACGGCACGCATATCCTGCGCGTTGCCGGCATCAACCAGATGGATACGGGCGCCTTCACGTCCGGCACCAGCGATGCCGAGCACAAGACTCGCGGCATGATCAGCTCCAAGGGGGATTTCAGAATCAATCCCCGCTGGACTTTCGGCTGGGATGTCATGGCGCAGAGCGACAACAACTTCTCGCGTACCTACGGCCTCAACGGTCTCAACCAGAGCACGCATACAAACCAGGCCTACCTGACCGGCATCGGAAAGCGCAATTTCTTCGATATGCGCGCCTTCTACTACAACATTCAGGACGCCGACAACAACAGCACGGCGCAGAAGCAGCAGGCATACGTCTATCCGAGCGTCGACTATCACTATGTCGATCCGAAGTCGGTTTACGGAGGCGAGCTGTCGGCGACGATGAATTTCACGCGTCTGTCGCGTGACAAGACATCCGTACTCGACGCCACCACTGCTCTCGGCGATTCCAGCCTGAACGACCGCTATCTTGGTCTTTCCGGAGATTATACGCGCCTGAGCACCGAGTTGCAGTGGCAGCGTACCTTTACCACGGATCAGGGCTTGGTTTTGACGCCGCTGGCAGCACTTCGCGGCGACGTCTACGGCCTGGACATGAACGGGCCGGCGGCAGGCACCTACTCCGGCAATTATGACAACAGTGACTATGCCGCGCGCGGCATGGCGACTTTGGGCCTTGAAGCCAAGTATCCGTTCCTCATCACGACAAGCAACAGCACGCATGTGTTCGAACCGATCGCGCAGATCTACGTGCGCCCGGACGAGCAGCTTGCGGGCCGCCTGCCGAACGAGGATGCGCAGAGCTTCGTCTTCGATGCGACCAACCTGTTCGATCGCGACAAGTTCTCCGGCTTCGACCGCGTCGAAGGCGGCACGCGAGCCAATGTGGGATGGCGCTACACTGGTAGCTTCGACAATGGCTACAAGCTGCAGCACATCTTCGGTCAATCCTACCAGCTTGCCGGGAGAAACTCGTTCGCAACGACGGATCTGGCAGGCGTCGGCTCGGATTCCGGGCTTGAAACGACGCGCTCGGACTATGTCACGATGTTCGGTCTGACGACGCCGCAGGGCATTTCACTGTCTCAGTCCTACCGCTTCGACGAGAAGGACTTCGCCTTCCGTCGCGGCGATACGGCGGTCGGTTTCTCGAACGATGTGTTCCAGACATCCTTGATCTACACGCATATTGCCGCCCAGCCGCAGTACGGCTTCACCAGCAATCAGGACGAAATCCAGTCGCGCGCGCAGATCAAGTTCAAGGAATACTGGTCGGTCTTCGGCACGGTCAGCTACGATCTGAACAATAATCAGGTCACCCGTCAGGGCGTCGGTCTTTCCTATGAAGACGAGTGCACGATCTTCAGCATCTCGTTCCTCGACAAGAAGGATACGACCGCCAACTCGGCAAGCGACTGGTCCGTTGGTGCTCGCATAACCTTCCGCACGCTTGGCGACGTCAATCTCGGCAGCGTTCAGGACGCAACATTCTGATCGATCGAAAGTGCAAGGAGCCGGCTTCAGCGCCGGCTCTTTTGCTTCGAATCGGGTCGCGCGCTGCAGTGTCATTGTTTCGCCGCAAGGATTTTGCAATTCATCGCGCTTGATGTAGACATGTGGCGCAAATTTGCCGTATTGCGCCAACGGCGTGCCGATATGGCGCAATGCCGGCAAAAAGGACCTTTGGGAAGGGGTAATTGATGTTTTCTGGAAAGACACCGATGCGCGCGCTCTTGTTCGGCGCAGCGGCCCTGGTTATGGCGAGCTTCGCCGTGCCGAGCAGCGATGTTGCTTTTGCGGCAAGCGAAGTGAAAGTCCTCGTCAACAGCCAGGTGATCACATCCGGCGATATTGCCAAGCGCGTCGCCTTCCTCAAGTTGCAGCGCCAGAAGGGCGATCTGAACAAGCTCGCCAAGGACCAGCTTGTCGATGAGACTCTGAAGCGCGCGGAAATTTCGCGCCTGCGCATGTCCGTTTCAACGACGGATGTCGATGCTGCCTTCGGCCGTTTCGCCAGCAGCAACAAGATGTCGACCGCGCAGCTCAGCCAGATTCTCGACAAGGCCGGCGTCACTGTCGATCACTTCAAATCCTATATCGCCGTTTCCATGAGCTGGCCGCGCGTGGTCAACGCACGCTTCGGTGCGAAGAGCCGCATGTCGAACGACGATCTCGTAACGCGCATGACGGAAAACAAGACGAAGCCGGTCACGACGGAATATTTCCTGAAGCAGATCATTTTCGTCGTGCCGACTGCAAAGCGGAACGCCATTCTGAGCAAGCGCAAAGCCGAGGCCGAGGCGTCGCGTTCCAAGTTCCCCGGCTGCGACCAGGCGAAGGCCTTTGCTGCAACCATGCATGACGTCTCCGTTCAGGATCTCGGCCGTGTTCTCGCACCGGAGGTTCCCGAAATGTGGAAGCCGCTGCTCGAGAAGGCTACCGGCAACACGACCACGCCTATCGTGACCGATCGTGGCATCGAATATGTTGCCATTTGCTCGCAGCGTCAGGTCAACGATGACGTGGCCGCAGCCGCCGTGTTCCGCGCCGAGGATCTCGGCAAGGACAAAGCAGAGGGTGTGAGCGCCAACGATAAGAAGTATATGGACGAACTGCGCTCCAAGGCGCAGATCGTCTATCGCTGATTGATAATGTCAACGCGCTCTTCCCTCCCTCTCGCGCTGACACAGGGGGACCCGGCCGGCATCGGTCCCGATATCACGCTCGCCGCCTGGCTTCGCCGCGGCGAGCTGGATTTACCGCCCTTTCTGTTTCTTGGTGATCCCGCCGTGCTAGCCGCACGAGCCTCTCAGCTCGGCTTAGCCGTACCGCTTGCGATCGCCGATCCGGCAAATGCCCACAATATCTTTCCCGATGCGCTGCCGATCCTGCCGATCGAAGCTGGAATGGCTGTCCTCGCCGGCGAACCGCACGTAGCGACCGCCAAGGGCACGATTGCCGCCATCGAAACGGCCGTTTCCCTCAGCATGAGCGGCCGGGCATCCGCCGTGGTCACCAACCCGATCGCCAAGTCGGTGCTTTATGATGCGGGCTTCGGTTTCCCCGGCCATACGGAATTCCTGGCGGACCTCGCGACGCGCGCCACCGGAAAGCCGGTCATGCCGGTCATGCTGCTTGCCGGCCCGAAGCTTCGCGCCATCCCGGTCACCATCCATATTCCTCTGAGAGAGGTGCCCGAGGCGCTGACATCGGATCTGATCGTGGAGACCTGCCGGATCACCGAGCACGACCTCCGCGTCCGCTTCGGCATTTCCAAGCCGCGCCTTGCCGTTGCCGGTCTCAATCCGCACGCCGGAGAGAACGGTGCGCTCGGCAGGGAGGACGACGAGATCATCCGTCCCGCCATCGATAGGCTGCGCAACGAAGGCATCGACGCTTTCGGCCCCCTGCCCGCCGACACCATGTTTCATGATGAAGCCCGCCGTCGCTACGATGTTGCCATCTGCATGTATCACGATCAGGCTTTGATCCCCGCCAAGGCGCTCGGCTTCGACGATTCCGTCAATGTCACGCTTGGCTTACCCTTCGTCCGCACCTCGCCGGACCATGGCACGGCCTTCGGCATCGCCGGCAAGGGCATCGCCAAGGAAGACAGCCTCGTTGCCGCTCTCAAGCTGGCAAGCGAGATCAGCGGCAAGACTGGAAACGTTCGCTGATGGCTGCACTAGACGGCCTGCCGCCTCTCCGCGATATTATCCAGCGCCATCGCCTCGATGCGCGCAAGGCGCTAGGCCAGAACTTTCTTCTCGATCTCAATCTGACGCAGAAGGTCGCGCGCACGGCCGGATCGCTCGAGGGTGTCACCGTCTTCGAGGTGGGGCCTGGGCCTGGCGGTCTGACGCGGGCGATCCTGGCGCTCGGTGCAGCCAAAGTCATCGCGGTCGAACGCGATGCACGCTGTCTGCCGGCGCTGGCCGAAATCGCCGGTCACTATCCCGGGCGGCTTGAAGTGATCGATGGCGATGCACTGAAGACCGATTTTGCCACCCTTGCCCCGCAAGGGCCGGTCAAGATCATCGCCAACCTGCCTTACAATGTCGGGACGCAGCTTCTGGTCAACTGGCTCCTGCCGGCGCACTGGCCGCCCTTCTGGCAATCTCTCACCTTGATGTTCCAGAAAGAAGTCGGCCAGCGGATCGTGGCGCAGGAAGGTGACGATCATTATGGCCGCCTTGGCGTGCTTTGCGGCTGGCGGACCGAGGCCCGCATGGCCTTCGACGTACCGCCACAGGCATTCACGCCGCCGCCAAAGGTCACTTCGACGGTGGTGCATCTGACGCCGAAGGAAAACCCCATTCCCTGTGCAGTCGACAAGCTGGAGAAGGTGACGCAGGCAGCCTTCGGCCAGCGCCGCAAGATGTTGCGGCAGAGCTTGAAGCCACTCGGTGGCGAGGCGCTGCTGCTGAAGGCCGATATCGACCCACAGCGCCGCGCCGAAACGCTTTCGGTGGAAGAATTCTGCCGGCTGGCGAATTGTCTTTGATCGGGCCGAAAGCCCGCAATCAGAGCTTCGGAGTCTCTTCCAGCAAGTCCCGAACGAAATCGAACATGCCGTGCCGCCGATCGCGGCGCAGGCGCTCGGCCTTGACGATCGACTGGACGGCATCGAAGGCGACATTCAGGTCGTCATTAACGATGACATAGTCATATTCGCGCCAGTGAGCGATTTCGGCCCGCGAATTGGCGAGACGCATGGCGATCACCTCTTCGGAATCCTCGGCGCGGCGATGCAGGCGCGATTGCAGCTCGGTCATCGTCGGCGGCAGCACGAAAATGGAGACGACATCGGCGGGCATCTTCTCCTGAAGCTGCTGGGCGCCTTGCCAATCGATATCGAAGAGCATGTCGCGGCCTTCGGCCATTGCCGTTTCCACCGGTTCGCGCGGCGTACCATAAAAATTGCCGTGCACCTCGGCCCATTCGAGCAGCGAGTCGGAATCACGCAGGCGCTCGAACTCGCGCTGCGATACGAAATGATAGTGCACACCTTCGATCTCGCTCGGGCGGCGCTGCCGGGTCGTGACGCTGACGGACAGGCTGACCTGCTTGTCCTTATCAAGCAACGTCCTGGCGATCGTCGATTTGCCGGCGCCCGACGGCGAGGAAATGGCAAGCATCAGCCCTCGGCGGGCGATCGGAATGGATGTGGATGTCGCCGGCTTCATGGCCTACTCCAAATTCTGGACCTGTTCGCGGAACTGGTCGATTACCACCTTCAACTCGATGCCGGCGGCGGTCACGGCCGCCGCGTTCGACTTGGAACAGATAGTATTCGATTCCCGGTTAAATTCCTGTGCAAGGAAATCGAGCTTGCGGCCGACAGGTCCGCCCTTGGACATGAGATCGCGCGCGGCCGCCACATGCGCTTTCAGGCGATCGATCTCTTCGCGCAGATCCGCCTTGGTGGCAAGCAGAGCGGCTTCGACATGCAGCCGGTCACGATCGAGGCCCGATGAACCGTCGAGAAGCATTGAAACCTGCGTTGCGAGCCTCGCAGCAATTTCCTGCGGCGAACGGGAGGGATCGCGCTCGACCGTTGATGTCAGCGCCTCGATCGTCGCGACGTGACCGAGCAGGATCTTGCCAAGTGCATCGCCTTCCTGCCGGCGCATGTCCCGGAGATCGCCGAGTGCAGTCTCAAGGCCGGCCATGATGTCGGCATCGCGCGCGGCAACCGCCTCTTCATCCTCCTCGGTCTCCTTGAACTCCACCAGACCGCGCACGGCCATCAGGCTCTCCAGCTTCAACGGCGCCGGATCGACGATGCCTGCGAGCCGATCACGCAGCGCCAGGACCGCCGCCAGCGCATCCTGGTTCACGACCACCTCGACGCGGCTCTCTTCGACGGACAGCGACAGGCTGACTTGCAGGTTACCGCGTGCAAGCCGATCCGCAATCGACTTGCGGACGTCGGCTTCGAGGCGCTCCAGGCCCGGCGGCAGGCGCAGGCGGATATCCAGCCCCTTGCCGTTCACCGAGCGCAGTTCCCATGCCCAACGGCCGCGACCGCTCGTTCCTTCACGCCGGGCAAAGCCGGTCATGGACTGCAATGCCATGCAAGCCTCCGATATCTATCCCCAGTCAGCCGAAAGTCTTCGGATTATGGATCAATGTAAAGTGAATCCGCATCGCGCTCTCGTATCAAGCCACGACGCAACAAAGGTCAGTTGGTCTTCTTCTTCTGCTGGGTACCCGAGCCGGCATTTACGGCAGCATCGTCGGGCTGACCGTCCACTGCGATTGCGCTCGGATCCTCGCCCTTCTCGGCAACCAGTTTGCGCCAGCGCCTGACATTGGCATTGTGTTCATCCAGCGTTGCGGCAAAGACGTGGCCACCGGTACCGTCAGCCACGAAATAGAGATCCTGGGTCTTCCAGGGATTGGCGACCGCCTCCAGGGCATCCTTGCCCGGATTTGCTATCGGCGACGGCGGCAGGCCCTTGATGATATAGGTATTGTACGGCGTTTCCTTCTTCAGATCGGACTGAAAGATCGGACGATCGGATGGCTTTCCCTCGCCGCCGAACAGGCCGTAGATGACCGTCGGATCCGACTGCAGGCGCATGCCCTTGGAGAGACGGTTGAGGAAGACGGAAGCGACATGAGCGCGCTCGTCCCCAAGGCCGGTCTCCTTCTCCACGATGGAGGCCAGGGTGATGAAATCCTGCTTGTTTGCCAGTTGCACGCTCGCGTCGCGCTTTTCCCAGATCTGATCGACCAGCTTCGTCTGCGCTGCCGCCATCTGCTGAATGATTTCCGTGCGTTTGGTGCCGCGCGTGAACTTGTAGGTGTCCGGCCGCAGGCTGCCTTCCGCCGGCAGCGCCGACGGCAGATCGCCTTCGAGCACGGTATCGGCCTGAAGCTTGTTAAATATCTGCCGAACGGTCAGCCCTTCCGGCAGAGTGACCGAATAAAGGATCGACTTGCCCGATTTCAGCAGCTCCATGATATCCTTCATGGAAGCGCCGGCCTTGATCTCATATTCGCCGGCCCTGAGGGTTTCACCGTCGTGCAGATAGGTGGCCGTCAGCCAGCGGAAGATGCGCTGGTCGGTGATGATGTTGTTGGATTCGAGGCGATTGGCGATTTCGCCGAGACCGGCGCCGTTGCGGACGATGAAATTCGTATTGGTCGTCAGCGGACCCGGCCCCTGATAGATCGAAAACGCATAATAGACGCCAGCGATCGCGGCAACGGCAACAAAGACCGCCAGGGTCATCAGGAAGTTCAGGAAGATGACCATCTGGCTGCGGGCCTTGCGCGAGCGCTTCGGCGGATCCGGAACGCGCTCCGGACGCAGGGCTTCATTGGCCGATTTCGGGATGATCGGCCCCTTCTGCCCGTTCGGAGCTCCGTTGCTCTGGTTCGTATCGCTCACCGGCAATCCCTTCCTTCTTTTGATTGCCTGCTCTTTGGCCAAGCAATGCGGCAAAAAACAGGTTCAGGAGATAAGGCGGAACCCGGGCTCCGACTTCGACCGATCAGGCATTGCCGCACTGCGTTCCTGAGAGGCATGACGCGCGGCAATAATCAGGAACGTGGGCAAGAGTGCGAAAAGACACTCTCGCCTCGACGGTTACGCGCCGTTATTAAGCCTCATAGCGACGCAGGACAAGCGATGCGTTCGTGCCGCCGAATCCAAAAGAGTTGGACAGCGCGACATTGATTTCCCGCTTGCGGGCCTTGTGCGGCACGAGATCGATGGTGGTCTCACGCTCCGGATTGTCCAGATTGAGCGTCGGCGGGGCAATATTGTCGCGAATGGCGAGCGTGGCGAAGATCGCCTCGATCGCACCGGCAGCGCCGAGCAAATGGCCGGTTGCGGACTTGGTGGACGACATCGAAATCTTCGATGCGGCATTGCCGACCAGCCGCTCGACGGCGCCGAGCTCGATCGTGTCGGCCATGGTCGAGGTGCCATGGGCATTGATGTAATCGACGTCAGCCGGGGTCAGCCCAGCGCGCTTCAGCGCTGAGGTCATGCAACGGAAAGCGCCTTCGCCATCCTCGGAGGGGGCGGTGATGTGGTGGGCATCGCCGGAAAGTCCGTATCCCACAACTTCGGCGTAGATCTTGGCGCCGCGTGCCTTGGCGTGTTCCAGCTCTTCCAGAACGACGACGCCGGCCCCCTCGCCCATGACGAAGCCGTCACGGTCGCGATCGTAGGGGCGCGAAGCCTTCTCGGGAGTATCGTTGAAGTCTGTCGACAGCGCCTTGCAGGCGGCAAAGCCCGCAAGCGAGATGCGGCAGACCGGAGCTTCCGCGCCGCCGGCGACCATGACATCGGCATCGCCGAGCATGATCAGGCGGGCCGCATCGCCGATGGCGTGTGCGCCGGTCGAGCATGCCGTGACGACGGCATGGTTCGGGCCGCGCAGCTTGTGGCGGATCGAGACCTGACCGGAAACGAGATTGATGAGGCGTCCGGGAATGAAGAATGGCGAGATGCGGCGCGGACCCTTGTCGCGCAGCGTATATCCGGCCTCGACGATGCCTTCGAGGCCACCGATACCGGAGCCGATCATGACGCCCGTGGCGATCTGGTCTTCATCCGTTTCGGGGTGCCAATGGGCGTCGGCCAATGCCATATCGGCGGCCGCCATGCCATAGATGATGAAAGGATCGACCTTGCGCTGCTCCTTCGGCTCCATCCAATCGTCTGCGTTGAATGTGCCGTCGGTGCCGTCTCCGACAGGAATGCGGCAGGCAATCTTTGCCGGCAGATCTTCGACTTCGAATTCGGTCACGAGGCGCGCGCCATTGCGCCCGGCGAGCAAGCGCGTCCAGGACACCTCGGTGCCACAGCCCAAAGGTGATACCATGCCGGTACCCGTGATAACGACACGTCTCATCGCCCGCAGACCCCCGTCTTTTTATGATGATATGCGTATAAACATGCTTAGGCCGGCTTAGCCGGACGAAATAGGGCGGACTCTTCAGCCCGCCCCTTCAAAAAGCGCAAAAGATTAGGCCTGGGCCTTCTCAATGAACTTTACCGCGTCGCCGACCGTCAGGATCGAGTCTGCAGCGTCGTCCGGGATTTCAACGCCGAATTCTTCTTCAAAAGCCATGACCAATTCGACGGTGTCGAGCGAGTCCGCACCCAGATCGTCGATAAAGCTTGCGCTTTCAACAACCTTGTCGGCGTCAACGCCAAGATGATCAACAACAATTTTCTTTACGCGTTCTGCGATATCGCTCATGTCGGTTTCCTCGACCTTATATCCTGATCAGAATGCCCTGTGACATCCCTACCTATTCAAACCTGCAGCATCTGTTCCGACGCCGCTGGCAAACCCGTTCAACCCGGCATTGAGATCCGATCCAGCGCCCTGAATAAGGCCCGGTCCTTCTGCATTTTCCGGACGACTGTTCACAGTCATGGCCCGCTTAACACGGTTTACGTCCGTCGCAAAGCCAGAAAATAGCCGGCTCCGAGTTGCTCAACATGCTATTGGAGGTAAAGTTCCCTCCAACGGCAATTCCTTTAGATCATCGCCATGCCGCCGTTGACATGGATCGTCTGACCCGTAACGTAGCTGGCCTCCGAGGAAGCGAGATAGGCGACGGCGGTGGCGACTTCCGCTCCCGTGCCCATGCGCTTCATGGGAATGGCGCCCATGATGGCTTCCTTCTGCTTGTCGTTCAGCTTGCCCGTCATGGCGCTTTCGATGAAACCGGGGGCAACGCAGTTGACCGTGACGTTGCGGGTCGCGATTTCCTGCGCCAGCGACTTCGTAAAGCCGATCATGCCTGCCTTCGAGGCGCAGTAGTTCGCCTGGCCGGGATTGCCGGTCACGCCGACGACCGAGGTGATGTTGATGATGCGGCCATAGCGGCGGCGCATCATCGGATGGGTCAGTTCGCGCGTCAGGCGGAAGACGGCGGTCAGATTGACTTCAAGCACTGCATCCCAGTCTTCGTCGCTCATGCGCACGAAGAGGCCGTCCTTGGTGATGCCGGCATTGTTGACGAGGATATCCACGCCGCCGAGCTCTTCTTCGGCCTTGGCGCCGAGCGCCTTGACCTCGTCGCGATCCGATAGGTTGGCCGGAAAGATCTTGACGCGATCGCCGAGTTCGGACGCCAGCGTCTCCAGCTTTTCGACGCGCGTGCCGTGCAGGCCGACGATGGCGCCCTGCTTGTGCAGGAGCCGGGCAATTTCTTCGCCGATGCCGCCGGATGCGCCGGTTACCAGGGCCTTGCGGCCGGTCAAATCAAGCATGTTTGTCCCTCGTTCCTTGAATATGTCAGCCGAGCAAAGCGGCGAGCGCCGTGTCGATATCCGCAGCATTGTTGACGGCGATGCCGTTGACCGACTTGTCGATACGACGGGCAAGACCCGTCAGCACCTTGCCGGCGCCAATTTCATACAATGTCGTTACGTTGTTTGCAGCAAACCATTCCACCGTCTCGCGCCAGCGCACCTGACCGGTGACCTGCTCGACCAGCAGCCCGGCGACCTCATCGGCATCCGTGACGGGTGCGGCCCGGACGTTGGCGATGACGGGCACGACCGGATTGACCTTGGCAACGCCGGCAAGCGCCTCGCGCATGGCTTCGGCGGCAGGCGCCATCAGCGCCGAATGGAAGGGCGCGGAAACCGGCAGCAGGATGGCGCGCTTGGCGCCTTTGGCGGTCGCAAGTTCCGCTGCCTTTTCGACCGGAGCCTTTTCGCCGGAAATGACGATCTGACCGCCGCCATTGTCATTGGCGATCTGACAGGCGCCAAGCACAGATGCTTCTTCGCAAACCGCGGCGACATCGACATGTTCGAGCCCGATGATCGCAGCCATGGCACCGACGCCGACGGGCACTGCCGCCTGCATGGCATTGCCGCGGATGCGCAGCAGGCGCGCCGTGTCGGCCAGCGAGAAGGTGCCGGCGGCACAGAGCGCGGAATATTCTCCGAGCGAATGGCCGGCGACATAGGCGACCTTGCTTTTCAGATCGAAGCCGCGAGCCTGCAGCACGCGGATGACGGCCATCGACACGGCCATCAGCGCGGGCTGTGCATTGGCCGTCAGGGTCAGCTTGTCTTCCGGGCCATTGAAGATGACATCGGAGAGCTTTTCACCGAGCGCTTCATCGACTTCATCGAAGACGGCGCGCGCCTCAGCGAAATTGTCGGCAAGGTCCCTGCCCATGCCGACAGCTTGGCTGCCCTGGCCGGGAAATGTGAAAGCAACAGTCATTATAAAGCGTCCTTTTGGAGGTCGTTTTGCTTCCCAATGACATTGTTTGCGCTGGAGTCAATAGCGCAAGCCCCGCGGTCACAGGGTTTTGCGCCTGCGAAACGCAATGATTTTTTCCTTGCGCTTGCTCAGATCGGGCCTAAATTCGCGCAACCTCATTCGTTTTGACCTTCTCCCACCCCCAAGGTTTTCCCATGAAATATAAGAGATTAGGCCGCACCGATATTTCCGTTTCGCAGATTTGCCTCGGCACGATGACCTGGGGCACGCAGAACAGCGAAGCCGAAGCCCATGAACAGATGGATTATGCCGTCCATAAGGGTATCAATTTCTTCGACACCGCCGAAATGTATCCGACGACGCCGGTCGGGCCGGAAACCCAGGGCCGCACGGAAGAATATATCGGCACCTGGTTCGAGAAGACCGGCAAGCGTAGGGATGTCGTGCTCGCCACCAAGGTCGCCGGCCCAGGCCGCGACTATCTCCGCGGCGGACAGGGTGCGGATGCCGCCAACATTCGGGCCGCGATCGACGCCAGCCTGAAGCGGCTGAAGACCGACTATATCGACCTCTATCAGGTTCATTGGCCGAACCGCGGCCATTTCCACTTCCGCCAGAACTGGCGCTACAATCCCTTCAATCAGGATCGTGAAAAGGTGATCGCCGAGATCACCGAGATCCTGGAGACGATGGGCGGGCTGGTAAAGGCGGGCAAGATCCGCGCCATCGGCCTTTCGAACGAGACGACCTGGGGCATCCAGAAATATCTGACAATCGCGGAACAAAAGGACTTGCCGCGCGTCGCCACCACGCAGAACGAATACAACCTGCTCTATCGGCATTTCGACCTCGATCTGGCCGAGCTGTCGCATCACGAAGACGTCGGCCTGCTCGCCTATTCGCCGCTCGCAGGCGGCATCCTCACGGGCAAATATGTCGGCGGCGCCCGTCCGGCCGGCTCGCGCGGCTCGATCAACCAAGACATCGGCGGCCGCCTGCAGCCGCTGCAGGAGCCGCCGGTCAAGGCCTATCTCGAAATCGCCGCCAAATACGGCATCGACCCGTCCAAGCTGGCGCTCGCCTACTGCCTCACAAAACCCTTCATGACCTCCGTCATCATCGGCGCGACGACGATGGCGCAGCTCGAAACCGATATCGCCGCTGCTTATGTGACGCTGCCGGCGGAGGCCCTGGCCGAGATCGAACAGGTACACCGGAAGTATCCGATGCCGATGTGAGGCCGGAAAGCACTCCGGCAAAACGGCATAATTTCGCCCCTACCCTTGCCTTTCGCGGAAAAACCCGTATAAGCCGCCCTGTTCGCAACCCGGTCTTCTGGCTGGTGGCTGAACGGAGGGCCGGTTTTCCGCGAGGGGAATCGTATCGGAACGGAAGCGTTCCAGCCTCCCGTGTCTCCGCTCTCGACCGTCTCGGAAACGCTTTTCTTGCTTGGGTCTAACCCTCTCAGGAGCAGTCGTTGAGGCTTAGCCGCCGAATACCGGGTTCAGACTAACGCAAGAAAGGCAAAGTTATCCATGGCTCTTTACGAACATGTATTCCTTGCCCGGCAGGATATTTCCGCTCAGCAGGTCGACGCCCTCGTAGAACAGTACAAGGGTGTTATCGAAGCTAACGGCGGTAAAGTCGGGCGTATCGAAAACTGGGGCCTCAAGTCCCTCACCTACCGCATCAAGAAGAACCGCAAGGCTCACTACGCTTTGATGGACATCGATGCTCCGGCCGCGGCGATCCAGGAAATGGAACGCCAGATGCGCATCAGCGAAGACGTCCTGCGTTACATGACGATCGCTGTCGAGAAGCACGAAGACGGCCCGTCGGCCATGATGCAGAAGCGCGACCGTGACGACCGTCCGCGCCGCGATGGCGACCGTCCGGAGCGCAGCTTCGGCGACCGTGGTCCGCGCCCGGATCGTGGTGACCGCGAAGACCGTCCACGCCGTCCGCGCGAAGACCGCGTATAAGGAGATTTGAGAATGTCTGAAGTTTCCTCTGCACCGGTCCGCCGTCCGTTCCATCGCCGCCGCAAGACCTGCCCGTTCTCGGGCGCCAATGCGCCGCGCATCGACTACAAGGACGTTCGCCTCCTGCAGCGCTACATTTCCGAGCGCGGCAAGATCGTTCCGTCCCGCATCACGGCCGTTTCCCAGAAGAAGCAGCGCGAACTCGCCCAGGCGATCAAGCGCGCCCGTTTCCTCGGCCTGCTGCCCTACGTCGTCGCCTAATAGCGTCCGACGCAGAATGAATTAAGGGAAGGCAGCAATGCCTTCCCTTCTCCCTTTCGCGATGGGCGCGGATCGGTACCTTGAAACCCCATGTTGGGGATAAGCTTTCAGGCCCGAGTGGCGAAGGCATCCTCTAACTGCTCGATACGAAGCAGGACAGCGACGTGAAGAAGTTGAACGCAAAAGAGCTTGGCATCGGCGCGCTTGCCGGTCTGACCGCCGCCCTACTCGTGTATGGCGCGACGGTACAGCCGCTGCTCTTCATCCTGTTCGGCGCACTTTCCGCTCTCCCTATCCTGATTGTCGGCCTCGGCTGGGGCAACATGGCCGTCATCGTTGCGGTCTTGGCTGCCGGCATCGTCGGCACGATCGCACAATCGGCCTATTTCGGGCTGTTCGTCATTCTGCTGGCGCTCATCCCGGCATGGCTCAGCCATCTCGCCAATCTGGCACGTCCTGCCTCCGAACTCGGTGGGCCGGATAACCTCATGGCCTGGTATCCGCTTTCCGACATCATACTGCATCTGTGCGGCCTTGCCGCCATGGTCATCATCGTCGCCGGTGCGGTCATGGGCTACAGCGTCGATCTCGTCAGCCAGGTCGTAGACCTCTACGCCAAGGTGGCGAACGAGCAGCAGCCAGCGATGCCGCTCGATCCCATTGCGATCCAGAAGACCAAGGCTCTGATGCTTTACGCGATCCCCGTCGCCTGGGGCATGATCTGGGTCATGATGCTGCTGGCCGCCTATTATGTGGCGAGCCGCATCGTCGCGGCTTCGAGCCGCAATCTGCGTCCGCGCGAGGACATTCCCTCTTCGCTGCGCATGAACCGCAATGCGATCTTCGTCTTTCTCGCGGCGATCGTCGCTATCTTCTTCGGCGGCGTTCTGGCCCTCATCGCCGCCGCCGTGCTCGGTGCCTTCGGCGCGGGCTTCGTCGTTTCCGGCTTTGCATCGCTGCACTACCGGACGCGCGGCAAGGACTGGCGCCTGCCGGTCCTCATCATCTGCTACCTGGTATGCTTCTTTGTGACGCTGCCGCTCTTCATCATTCTTGTTCTCGGTCTTTACGATACCCGCAAGGCGATATCGCTCACCCCGCACAAGAGTGCCGACACACCCAAACAAGACACGAAAATCTGACATCGAAAGGAACAGGAAAATGGAAGTCATTCTTCTCGAACGCATCTCCAAGCTCGGCCAGATGGGCGAAACCGTCAAAGTTCGCGACGGCTTTGCCCGTAACTACCTGCTGCCGCTCGGCAAGGCGCTGCGCGCCAACGCCGCCAACAAGGCCCGTTTCGAAGCCGAGCGCGCAACGCTCGAAGCCCGTAACCTCGAGCGCAAGAGCGAAGCCCAGAAGGTTGCCGACGTTCTCGCCGGCAAGTCCTTCATCGTCGTTCGCTCGGCTGGCGAAACCGGCCAGCTCTACGGCTCGGTCGCTGCCCGTGACGTCGTCGAAATCCTCGCCGCCGAAGGTTTCAACGTCGGCCGCAGCCAGGTTCACATGAACACGCCGATCAAGGCCATCGGCCTGCACAACGTCACGATCGGACTTCACGCCGAAGTCGAAATCACGGTCGAGCTTAACGTTGCCCGCTCCGCCGAAGAAGCAGAGCGTCAGGCCAAGGGCGAAACCCTGACCTCCGCCGACGCCATCTACGGCGTTGACGAAGACGCTCTGCGTCCGGAAGACTTCTTCGATCCGGAAGCCGAACGCGACAACGAAGACGAAGCTTGATCTTTGCGTCTTCGCAGCATTTGCGAATGAGAAAGCCTGGGTTTTGCGACCCAGGCTTTTTTGTTGGTCTGCAGAAGATAAAGCACGCCCTTCGCTCAATCGCTCGTCTTAGCCTCGGGCAGCGGTGCCGAATCCTTGTCGATCGAAACGACGACGGACATTCCGGGCGCCAGTTCATCTGCCAGGGGCTGTCCGTCTTCGATCTTGACCCTGACACCGAGGCGCTGCGCGACTTTGGTGAAATTGCCGGTGGCGTTGTCGGGCCTGATGACGGCGAATTCGGAACCGGCGGCCGGCGAGAAGCGCTGGATGCGGCCCTTGATCTCGCGATGCCCGAGCGCATCGACTGCGATCGTCACGGGCTGGTCGAGCTTCATGCCGTCGAGCTGCGTCTCCTTGAAATTGGCAATGACCCAGACGTCTTTCGGCACAAGGCCCATGAGCTGCGTGCCCGGCGTCACATATTGGCCGAGGCGCACGCCGACTTCGCCGACCCGGCCATCGCGCGGCGCTCTGATCGTCGTATTGTCGAGATCGATATCGGCAAGCTGGACGGCAGCCTCCGCCCCGCTGACGCCAGCTTCGAGCGAGGCGCGGTTGACGATGATCGTCGTCAGGTTCTGTTGAGAGACGTCCGAGGCAGCCTTTGCCTGATTGAGCGATGCCTGCGCCTGCTGCAGCGTCGCCTGCGCCTGTTCGGCATCGCTTGTCGTCGAGACGCCTCTCGATACCAGCGTCGTCACGCGATCGGCGGCAAGCTGGGCGCGCTTCAAGGCAGCGTTGGCGCTGTCGATCTGCGCCTGGCTGGAAACGATTCCCGCCTTGGCGGCCTGCTCCTGCTGCTGCGAATTGGCGAGCGCCGCCTTCTGCCCGGCAAGTGTGGCCCGAGCCTGCGCCACCTTCTGCTTGTAGATACGGTCGTCGATCTGGGCGAGCACGTCACCCTCCTTGACGAGCTTGTAGTCCTTGATCGGCACGTCGGTAATATAGCCGCTGACTTGCGGGCTGATCGTGGTGACATAGCCTTTGACATAAGCGTCGTCGGTGGTCTCGACCGAGGTTTTGAACGGTGGCAGGTGCCAAGCGTAAAGCACCAGCATGACGCCGCCGATGCCGGCGAGAACGGCGATGACTTCGATTGGGGAGCGAACGAGCCTCGACATGGAGCTATTTCATATCCTCATGGGTTGGATGTCGCGACCTCAACCCCATCGTCAGCCAGACGAGCTCTGACGAAGCGGAAGAAGATATGGATTGATAGGCCGGCAAGCGAAAGGAAGGCGATCACGGCAGCCACCAAGAAGGCGTCTCCATAGGCGAGCATATTGGCCTCGCGGCTGGCCTGCGCGCCGAGCAGCGCCAGTCCCTCCCCCTTCAGGAGTGCGCTGTCTCCGATCACCTTGCCATAGGAGGATGAAAGCTGGCCGACACGTTCGGCCACGTGCGGATCGGTCAGGAGGACGCGCTCGGTCAGCACGGCCGAATGGAATTTCTCGCGAATGGTGATCAGCGTGCCGTAGAAGGCCGAGCCGATGAGGCCGCCGATACTCTGCGTGAAGGTGAAGACGACGAAGAAGGTCACCAGATAGGGAGGCCCTTTGGATATGGCCTCCTTGAAGCCTACCGACATGGATGGCGGCAGGAAGAGAGCCGCGCCGGCCGCCACCAATGCCTGGCTGAGATACATCTGCTCGGGGCGCGTCAGGTTCGTCACCTGCGAATCCATCAGCGAGCCCACCCCCATCAGGATAAGCGCGACGAACTGGATCTGCCAGCTGAAGCCATAACTCATGAACACCGTGCAGATGAGGCCTCCGATGATGGAGAAGGCCAGGATGATCCAATAGAGCAAGGAGAGCTGATCATAGAGCAGGCCGACCGCATTCTGGTAGAAGGTCATGATGACCGAGGTCTGCTCGGCGGCAATGATGCGGAAGATCAGAAGGATCGCGGTCAGATGCAGAATCTCCGGCCGAAGCAGCCAGCGAACGTCGATCAAAGGCGTGGAACGCCTCAGTTCGACAACGATGGCAACGGTGAGCGACGCAACGGCGAGCGCCAGCACAACACCGAGCCAGGGCACCTCCAGCCACCAATAGAGACGGCCGACCGACAGGACGACCGCCAGACAGCCGAAGCCGATCGCCACGAGCAGATAGCTTAAGATATCACCCAGGACGATGACCTTGACGCGCGGCGGCGGCGTCAGCGGCAGGAGATAGATGATCGGCATGACCAGCAGCGCCAATGCCATTTCCAGCGTGTAAAGGCCGCGCCACTCGCCATAATCCAGCAGCGAGGGAGACACGAGGCGGGTGATGGGGGCGGCAAGCAGCGTATTCGTCATCGCCAGGCTGACGCCGACGGTCATCTTCTTCGCCGGCTCGAAGGCCTCCAGCATATAAAGGAAACCCAGCGTCGAGAGCGGTGCGCCGGCGATCCCGCTCAAGAAACGGACGACGATCGCGGAATGCAGATCCGAGACGAAAAGATTGAGCAGCGAGGCGAGCACGAAGCCGAGAATGCTGACCTCGGCGAAATTGCGCACGCCATATTGCAGACGGATCTTCACCAGCGCGATGGCGAGGCTGACATTGGGCGCCATATAGGCGGCGGAGAGCCAAGCTGACTCGGTGGTGGTGGCCGCGATGGTTCCCTGGATCTGCGTGAGATTGGCGAAGGCGAGATTGAGACCCAGGCCCTGGGTCAGAAAGAACATGACGGATGCCGCAATATAAAGCGGTACTTTCCAGCCCGGCACAGGCGGCGGAGCGGCAGGGACGGCCTTGGCTTCCGCGTTGGCGACCGTGCCCGGATCTCCGCTCATGCACTACCTCATGATTTGCCGATATTCTGAAGATTGGCGGTCATGGCGCGGATGACCTTGAGCGCCATGCCGATATCTTCGTCCGAAATCCCCTCCAAGATATCCGCGCGCACACTGGTGGCAAGAGCCTCGACCTCGGCAGCCACGACTTTTCCGGATTCCGTCATGAAGATCTGCTTGGCGCGGCGATCCGACAGGGCAGCCCGGCGCTCGATGAAGTTCTGCGCTTCCATGGCATCGAGGATACGCACGAGTGTCGGCGTTTCCAGTTCCAGCTCGTCGGCGAGTTCTCTCTGGTTGATCCCGTCCCGGCGGGAGAGTTTGCGAAAAACTCTAGCCCGGGAAAGAGTCATGCCGTGTTCACGGACAAGGGCGTCAAAAGCCGCCCTCAATTTGCGACTGAACGCGGAAAGATCGTCGAAGAGTTCTTGTCTTGATGGCGCACCTGGCATTATTGTAACTTTATACTATAAGCATCCTACCCTAATTTAAGGGGAATACCCGGATTTTCGCAGCTTTTCAAGCACGATAGCCACAACAGTTGATGCGTGCAGCGAGAGACCCGGCTAAAATGACCCCACACTAATTTGCATAAGTGATTCGTGTGTCGGTCTTTGCGTTGCAAAGTGGCCACAAGGGATTTTTTACGTGGCGGAAACTTGTCCCTGTGGACGAGTGGAACAACGTTGATAGGCCGGGCCTATCCCATTCCGCTCGGTATGGCCGCCCATTTGCACGGTTGACCGTGACACCGGATCATCGCAAACCAGTCGATACCCTAAAGCATGAAGAGATGGAAAATGAACGAAGCTGCGCGCAAGCTCGCCGCCATTGCTCCCGCCGACCAGCACTATCGCGAAGCGCCCAACAACATCGAGGCCGAGCAGGCTCTGCTCGGCGCCATCCTCGTCAACAACGATGCCTATTACCGTGTCTCCGACTTCCTGAAGCCGATCCATCTTTACGAACCGCTGCACCGCAAGATCTTCGAGGTCGCCGGCGACATCATCCGCATGGGCAAGACCGCCAACCCGGTGACCATCAAGAGCTTCGTGCCGGCGGACGAGAAGGTCGGCGACATGACGGTCGCGCAGTATCTCGCGCGCCTCGCCGTCGAAGCCGTGTCGATCATCAATGCGGAAGACTACGGCCGCGCCATCTATGACCTGGCGCTCCGCCGTGCGCTGATCACGATCGGCGAGGACATGGTCAACATAGCCTATGACGCGCCGCTCGACATGCCGCCGCAGACGCAGATCGAGGACACGGAACGCCGGCTGTTCGAGCTTGCGGAAAACGGCCGCTACGACGGCGGCTTCCAGTCCTTCAACGACGCCGTGGCGCTTGCGATCGACATGGCGGCGGTTGCAAAGGAACGCGACGGCGGCCTTTCCGGCATTTCCACGGGTATTCATTCGCTCGACAGCAAGATGGGCGGCCTGCAGCGTTCCGACTTGATTATCCTTGCCGGTCGTCCCGGCATGGGCAAGACCTCGCTTGCCACCAACATCGCCTATAATATTGCCGCCTCTTTCGAGGGCGAGGTGCAGGCCGACGGTTCGACCAAGGCGAAGAACGGCGGCGTCGTCGGCTTCTACTCGCTGGAAATGTCGTCGGAACAGCTCGCCACCCGTATCATCTCCGAGCAGACGGAAGTCTCCTCCTCGAAGATCCGCCGCGGCGACATCAACGACGCCGATTTCGAAAAGCTCGTGGCCTGCTCGATGATGATGCAGAAGGTGCCGCTCTATATCGACCAGACCGGTGGCATCTCCATTGCCCAGCTCGCCGCCCGCGCCCGTCGCCTGAAACGCCAGCGCGGCCTCGACGTTCTGGTCGTCGACTACGTGCAGCTGATGACCGGCTCGAAGAAATCGGGCGAAAATCGCGTTCAGGAAATCACCGAAATCACCACGGGCCTGAAGGCGCTCGGCAAGGAGCTCAACGTTCCGATCGTCGCCCTCTCGCAGCTCTCTCGCGCGGTCGAAAGCCGCGACGACAAGCGTCCCCAGCTTTCGGACCTGCGCGAATCCGGCTCGATCGAACAGGACGCCGACGTGGTGCTCTTCGTGTTCCGCGAGGAATATTATGTGAAGAACCAGGAACCGCGCGATCCGAATGACCCGAAATATGCGGAATGGGAAGCTCTGTTCGACCGCGTGAAGGGCACGGCCGACGTCATCATCGCCAAACAGCGCCACGGACCGACAGGCACGGTGAAGCTCGCCTTCCAGTCGGAATTCACCCGCTTTGCCGATCTCGCCGACCCGTCTTTCACGCAGTATGAGGAACATTGACGGCCACCCCTGTCAGCGGTGGCGAGACGATAAAAGGAGGCAGGGCATGTGCCGAAATATCAAACCCCTCTTTAATTTCGATCCGCCAGCGACGGATGATGAAATCCATGATGCCGCGCTTCAATTCGTGCGCAAGGTGAGCGGAGCCAACAAGCCGTCGAAACGCAACGAAGTTGCATTCGAGAATGCGGTCCTGTCGATTGCGAACTGTGCCCGTGAATTGCTCAATTCGCTGGAAACATCTCAACCTCCCCGCGACCGCGAGGAGGTAGCCGCGAAGGCGCGAGCAAGAGCGGCGGCCAGGTTTGCATAGAGAAAACTCTCCGCTCTGAAAGAGTCTTTTTCTTTCGGCAGAACCGGTTACCGATCCCTGCACGTCGCTGGCGCCGCACTAATGGGTCGAATGTCAGCCATCCAACCATGCTGCGAGGCTATCCAGCGTCTGTAGCCCGTATCCGACTGCGCCGAAACCGATGACGAACCGCCGCCGCTCGGGGCTGGGGTGGAGTTGGCGCAGCGTAAGAACCGTTTTGCCGTCGGCTTGCTCATCGAAGGTCACCGTGACGCGGAAACGATCGGGGTCATTGGGCTCCGGCGTGCCATGGTCCATCACAATCCGCTCGTTCGGGACGATCTCCAGAAAGCGCATGAGGTTGGGAAAGCGCTGTTTCCGGCCCTCGAACACGCCCACCATGTCGAACCGCCAGATCCCGCCCTCGCAGATGTCGGCTTCGTGGTTCTCGATTTCAAATCCGGCCGGACCGTACCATTCGGCGAGGGCCTTGGGGTCCATCCACGCGGCAAAAACCTTGTCGCGCGGATGATTCAGCAGCTTCACCAGCACGATTTCCCTATCGAGCGCCCAAGTGTCGAGCGGGTTTGCCATGTTCTCAACCATCCTCTTCCTTCTTGTCCAAGTAGACTTCCAGGCGATCCAATCGTTCGGTCCAGCGCCTGCGTTCCGCCTCCATCCAATCCGCAGCCTCGTCGAAGCGCTCCTGCACCAGCCGGCACCAACGGCTGCGCCCACGCTTCTCGCTAGCGATCAGCCCGCAATCCTCCAGTACCTTGAGATGCTGGGCAAAGGAGGGCAGTGCCATGTCGAAAGGCTCGGCAAGGATGCTGACAGGCACCTCGCCCTCAGCCAGCCGCGATACCACCGCGCGCCGGGTCGGATCGCTGAGAGCATGAAAGGCAAGATCGAGGGGCGTCGAATGGTAAGGCATGCAATTCAGTAAAACGAGTTCGCACCTCAGTCAACAACAATAAGGTACTTGCCTTAGTGTCCACGTGTTATATAAAGGCACTTACCTTAGTATTGAGCTCCGGACTGCTGGAGCAGCTATGGTGCAACCACTCGCAAGGAAAGCTCCAATGGCAATACGTGTCGATCTCATGATCTCGCTGGATGGTTTCGCAACGACGACAGACCAGACACCCGAAGTCCCGTTCGGCGAGGACTGGCCGCGCCTCGTCGGCGCATATGTTGCAACGCGGACGTTTCGTGAGCGCGTCTTCAAGGATACCAGCGGAGCCGGGACCACCGGTGTCGACGACGATTACGCCAGAGAATACTTCGACAATGTGGGTGCCGAGATCATGGGCGCCGGCATGTTCGGGCTCCACAACTTCCCCGACGATCCGAACTGGCGTGGCTGGTGGGGCGAAGAGCCGCCCTTCCGGGTCCCCGTCTTCGTCCTTACCCATACCCCCAGACCCTCCATCGAGATGGCGGGTGGCACCACCTTCCACTTCCTGAGCGCAGCTCCGGCCGATGTGCTCCGGCAGGCTGTCAAGTCGGCGGGCGGTAAAGACATAAGGATCGGCGGTGGTCCTACGGTCGTTCGCGACTTTCTGAAGGCGGGTCTTGTCGATCGTCTTCATGTTGCGATCACACCGATTCTGCTCGGGCGCGGCATACGACTGTGGGACGATCTGCGCGGTCTGGAAGCCGGCTATACGGTCAAATCGGAAACTGCATCGAGCGGCACTATTCACCTCACCTTCCAACGCTAGCCACTTACCAGCGACTTGAGGCGCTCATGGACACGAAGCGAACATCGTGGACGCAATCTCCGAAGTACGCTTGGCGCGCCATATCGGTCGTCAAGGCCACATTGCGCAGCGTCCAACAGCGGACTCTGCCAGCGCACCGGAACTTCACTGCTGCAAAGCCACCAAACAGTTTCCGTGAACTTCGGCCACCGTTTAACCCGTGGCCGAAGCGGAAGTCATGAGCACGCGTTTGAGAAGGCGTGATCGCATCCGCCGTTCTGCTGGACGATCAAGAGATGAAAACCTAAAAAGCATTAAGCCCAAACCCGCCTTTTCAAGGAGGAGAAAAATTGAATCGTATCGAGATGGAGGTAAGCGGCGGCTGCCAGTGCGGTGCCGTGCGGTACCATGCAACCGCGATGCTGGAAAATTCGCATCTCTGCCATTGCCGCATGTGCCAGAAAGCCTCGGGCAACATCTTTGCCGCGCTCGTCGCCGCGCCTGATGATGCACTCACCTGGACACGCGGCAAGCCGAGCGTCTGGAAGAGCTCGGAGCTTGTCGAGCGCGGCTTCTGCGCCAATTGCGGCACGCCATTGTTCTTCCACCACCTCGACAACGGTCGCACCAACTTGATGATCGGTTCGCTTGACGATCCGCACGCCTTCCCGCCGCTTGCCAATACCTGCACCGAGAACATGGTGGCATGGTTCGATACGATCACGGGCATAGAAAATACAGGTGCGACCGAAAACAACGGTGCCGACTGGGCCGCGGCGATCAAGGAGAGCAA
Source organism: Hyphomicrobiales bacterium (assembly GCA_900468625.1). Lineage (GTDB taxonomy): Bacteria > Pseudomonadota > Alphaproteobacteria > Rhizobiales > Rhizobiaceae > Rhizobium. The sequence continues at coordinate 8,402 of UBUL01000017.1, read as the reverse complement.
CAACCAGCACCCCGACCGCGATACCGAGTCCTGGGCGGTGAGGTGGCGTGACGACTGAGCCTGGTGCATTTTTGCTTAGTTCCGCATACATGCCTCGCAGCACTTTTTCTTTTTATCAACGACCTCTATCTTGGCCGGAGCAAATCACCTCCGGCCACTTCCTTGTTCAGGCGATTCCATGACAGATGATTTCAATGACGATGACGCTTTTGCTTCTGCCGGCCTGCGGCTGACGGTAGATCTCGGCGCGCTCGTCGAAAACTGGCGCGATATGGCCCGCCGTTCGGGTAAGGCCCGTACGTCTGCGGTCGTCAAGGCGGATGCCTACGGACTTGGTATCGAGGATGTCGGCGAAACGCTTTATGGCGCCGGTGCGCGCGATTTCTTCGTCGCCACCGCGGACGAAGGCGCGACCTTGCGCCTCTATGCGCCCGAGGCGCGCATCTTCGTTCTGAGCGGTATCTGGCCGGGCCTCGAGCGCCGCTTCTTCGAGAACGACCTCGTGCCGGTCATCGCTTCGGAAGAACAGCTGACCTTCTGGATGTCCGTTCTGTCCGATTACGGCGACTATCCCTGCGCGCTGCAGGTCGACACGGGCTTCAACAGGCTTGGCCTACCCATGGATGATGCGATCGCGCTTGCCGATGACGTCTCCCGCCCGGCCAGCTTCGCGCCCGTTCTCGTGATGAGCCACCTTGCCTGCGGCGACGATCCAACCAATGCGATGAACAGGCAGCAGCTCGAGGCCTTCCGCAAGGTCAGCGCTGCCTTCGAAGGCATCGAGGCGAGCCTTGCCAATTCGGCCGGCATCTTCCTCGGATCGGACTATCATTTCGATCTTACCCGCCCCGGTATCGCCACCTATGGCGGCGAGGCCGTTCCCCGCATGGCCAATCCGATGCGGCCGGTGGCAACTGCGGAAGCACGGATCATCCAGACCCGCTCGGTAAAATCAGGCGAGACGGTGGGATATGGCCGTGCGCTGCAATTGACCCGCGACAGCCGGCTGGCGATCGTCTCCGCCGGCTATGCCGACGGCTACATGCGCAGCCAGTCGAGCGGCGGCGTGCCGCTGCGCCAGACCGGTATTGCCGGCGGCCACGGCTTCATTGCCGGCCACAAGGTGCCTGTCGCCGGTCGCATCACCATGGATCTCACCATTTTCGATGTCACCGACCTGCCGGAAAACCTGGCGCGGGCCGGCGACTATATCGAGCTCTTCGGCAGCAATGTCTCGGTCGACGATGCGGCGCGCGCAGCCGGCACGATCGGCTACGAGATGCTGACGGGCATGGGGCTCAGGCACGAGCGGCGGTATATCTCTGAAGAGACAGAGGAATAGCCCGCGGCTTCCGGCAGGAAGCCACAGCGCCGTTCCTCCAAATGCTTCAGCGTGCGCTGACCGCCAGCCGGACGCCAAGGGCGACGAACAGCGCGCCGAGGCCGCGGTCGAGCCACAGGCCGAAACTGCGATTGCGCCGAAGCGCTTCGCTCAGACGGCCGCCAAGCAGGATGAGCGGCGGCTCGATGAAGGCGGCCACAACGATGATCAGGCTGCCATGCAGCAGGAGCTGCGCCCAGACCGGACCGGCACCTTCGACGACGAATTGCGGCAGGAAAGCCAGGAAGAAGATCGCGACCTTCGGGTTGAGCAGCGAGACCATGATGCCCTGGCGATAGATGCGGCTGAGAGACAATGTCCTGCCCGCCTCCTTGATCCATGCCCCCTCGCCCTTCGAGCGCAACGCCTGTACGCCGAGCCAAATGAGATAGGCAGCTCCGACCCACTTGACCGTCGAGAAGGCGAGTGCGGAAGCGGCCAGAATCGCCGACAGACCGGCGGCCGCCATCAGCACATGCAGGCACGCGCCGCTCCAGATCCCGAACAGCGCCGCAAAACCGGAACGCCTGCCGCTTCTGATCGTATGGCCGAGAATGAAGGCGATATCCGGTCCCGGCGACAGGTTAAGAAGCGTCGCGGCGGACAGAAACGCGATCCAGTGCGCAAGCGTATAGTCGAACATTCGTCATCATCCATAAAAACCCGGCATAAAAACTGACACGATCGCCATTGATACGGAAATCATTAGTTTTGATAGGCAGGGAAAGACATTATCTGTCAGCCGATCGCGATTCGCTGCGAAAGCGAAGCATTTGAACTTGAGAACAGCATCCGATGGCCAAGGCCCGTACACAATTCATCTGCCAGAACTGCGGCACGGTCCACAATCGCTGGGCCGGCAAGTGTGACGGCTGCGGCGCATGGAATACCATCGTCGAGGAAGATCCTATGGGCGGGATCGGCGGCGGTCCGGCAAAGACGCCGCGCAAAGGCAAGCCCGTAACGCTCACATCGCTTTCCGGCGAGATCGAGGAAGCACCGCGCATCCATACCGGCATATCCGAGCTCGACCGCGCGACCGGCGGCGGCTTCGTGCGCGGCTCGGCCGTCTTGGTTGGCGGCGATCCCGGCATCGGCAAGTCGACGTTGCTGATGCAGGCGGCGGCGGCACTTGCCCGGCGTGGCCACAAGATCGTTTATGTCTCCGGCGAAGAAGCAGTGGCGCAGGTTCGGCTGCGCGCTCAGCGCCTGAAGGCGGCCGACACCGAGGTATTGCTGGCGGCGGAAACCAATGTCGAAGACATTCTGGCGACGCTTTCCGAGGGCAAGCGGCCTGATCTCGTCATTATCGATTCCATCCAGACCCTGTGGAGCGAGCTTGCCGAATCCGCGCCCGGCACCGTCACCCAGGTGCGCACCGGCGTTCAGGCGATGATCCGCTTTGCCAAGCAGACGGGAGCAGCCATGGTGCTGGTCGGCCACGTCACCAAGGATGGCCAGATCGCCGGCCCGCGCGTCGTCGAGCACATGGTCGATGCCGTCCTCTATTTCGAAGGCGATCGCGGCCATCATTACCGCATCCTGCGTACGGTGAAGAACCGCTTCGGCCCCACCGACGAAATCGGCGTCTTCGAAATGTCCGATGCCGGTCTGCGCGACGTGCCAAACCCGTCCGAACTCTTCCTCGGAGAGCGCAACGAAAAATCGCCGGGTGCGGCCGTCTTCGCCGGCATCGAGGGCACGCGTCCCGTGCTGGTCGAAGTGCAGGCGCTGGTCGCGCCGACATCGCTGGGCACGCCACGCCGCGCCATCGTCGGCTGGGATTCGGCGCGCCTTTCGATGATCCTCGCCGTTCTGGAAGCACATTGCGGCGTGCGTCTCGGCCAGCATGATGTTTACCTCAATATTGCCGGCGGCTATCGCATTTCCGAGCCGGCTGCGGACCTTGCGGTCGCTTCTGCACTGGTTTCCTCCTTGGCCGGTCTTGCCCTGCCCGCCGATTGCGTCTATTTCGGCGAAGTCAGCCTGTCGGGCGCCGTCCGGCCGGTTGCGCACACCGCTCAGCGCCTCAAGGAAGCCGAGAAGCTGGGTTTTTCAGGCGCGGTCCTGCCTGCCGCTTCCGCTGATCTGCCGAAGGTCAACGGCGGACGCTGGAACGAGATCGATAGCCTGCCGGATCTGGTGGCGCGCATTGCCGGATCGAAGGGCGCGCTCAAGCGCGTGGAAGATGAAGACTGAGCCTTACTTCAGCCGTTCTTGGCGAAGAAGAGGCTCCTGATTGAGGCCGATGCCGACCATAAGGTCCGGCAAGTCTTGAAGTGGATTATAGATGCCCATTACGATTTTCGACGGTATTGTTATCGGTGTTCTTCTCTTCTCCGCCGTTCTGGCCATGGTTCGCGGCTTCTCGCGCGAAATCCTTTCGATCGTCAGTTGGGGCGGCTCCGCAGTCGCCGCCTACTATCTTTATCCGCTGCTCGTTCCCTACGCCCTGCAATACAAGGCCGATACCAAGATCGCGACGATCGCGTCTGCCGCCGTCATCTTCCTGCTGGCGCTCATCATCATTTCCTTCATCACGATCCGGATCGCCGATTTCATCATCGACAGCCGCATCGGCGCGCTCGACCGCACGCTCGGCTTCCTCTTCGGCGCGGCGCGCGGCCTGCTGCTGATGGTCGTCGTCGTGGCCTTCTGGAACTGGCTGGTGGCTCCGGCCGCCCGTCCGGCCTGGGTCAACAACGCCAAGTCCAAGCCTTTCCTGGATTCGATGGTCGAGAAGCTGAAGTCGGCACTGCCTGAAAACATCCAGGCCATGCTGCCGCCGGAGATCATCAACAAGATCGCGCCGAACCAACAGCAGCAGACCCAGCCGCAGACCGGCGGCGACAACGCCGCGCCGAACGACACGGCACCGTCGGACGATGCGCCTGCGCCGCAGACGAACAATTGACGGTGCGTTTACAGGCTTGACCTGCTGCCTGAGAATCGCCATTTGAGCGGCGTGATATTGAAAGATCCGGCCCGATATTTTTTCCGGCCGGATTTTCAGCTATTTTAATGGTCACCCGTGACGCCGCCCCGATCCGCCCACGTTGAGAGCAAAGGCCCGCAGCCATGAATCATTCCCTTTCCTTCGAGGACGATATCGACGGCGACACGCTGCATGAAGAATGCGGCGTCTTCGGCATTCTGGGACACCCGGACGCGGCAGCGCTGACGGCGCTTGGCCTGCACGCCCTACAGCATCGCGGCCAGGAAGCGGCCGGCATCGTTTCTTTCGATGGTCAGCGCTTCCATTCCGAGCGACGGATGGGTCTCGTCGGCGATCACTACACCGATCCCGCGACGCTTGCCCGCCTGCCCGGCGACCGATCCATGGGCCATGTGCGTTATTCGACGACGGGCGATGCCGTGCTTCGCAACGTGCAGCCGCTATTCGCCGAACTGGAAGTCGGCGGCATCGCTATCGCTCACAACGGCAATTTCACCAACGGTCTGACCATGCGGCGGCAGCTGATCGCCGACGGTGCCATCTGTCAGTCGAATTCGGATACCGAAGTCGTCCTGCATCTCATCGCCCGCTCCAAGCAGGCTTCCTCTTCCGACCGCTTCATCGATGCCATAAGGCAGATGGAAGGCGGTTATTCGATGCTCGCCATGACGCGCACGAAACTGATTGCCGCCCGCGACCCGATCGGCATCCGGCCGCTGGTCATGGGCGAACTCGACGGCAAGCCGATCTTCTGCTCCGAGACCTGCGCTCTCGACATCATCGGCGCGAAATATGTCCGCGACGTCGAAAACGGCGAGGTCATCATCTGCGAAATCCAGCCGGACGGCTCGATCACCATCGACGTCCGCAAGCCCGAGGTTTCCAGCCCCGAGCGTCTCTGCCTGTTCGAATATGTCTATTTCGCCCGTCCTGATTCCGTTGTCGGCGGCCGCAACGTCTATGTCGCCCGCAAGAACATGGGCATCAACCTTGCCAAGGAAGCACCCGTCGCGGCCGACGTGGTCGTGCCGGTGCCGGACGGCGGTACGCCGGCGGCCATAGGCTATGCGCAGGCAAGCGGCATTCCCTTCGAGCTCGGCATCATCCGCAACCATTATGTCGGCCGTACCTTCATCGAGCCGACGCAGCAGATCCGCGCCTTTGGCGTGAAGCTGAAGCACTCCGCCAACCGCGCCATCATCGAGGGCAAGCGCGTCGTGCTGGTGGACGATTCCATCGTGCGCGGCACGACTTCCGTAAAGATCGTCCAGATGATCCGCGATGCCGGCGCCAGCGAGGTGCATATCCGCGTCGCCAGCCCGATGATCTTCCATCCGGATTTCTACGGCATCGACACGCCGGATGCCGACAAGCTGCTCGCCAACCAGTACAGCAGCCTGAAGGCCATGTGCGATTTCATCGGTGCGGATTCGCTCGAATTCCTGTCGATCGACGGGCTCTACCGCGCCGTCGGCGGCGAGCCGCGCAACAATGCGCAGCCGCAGTTCACCGACCATTATTTCACCGGCGACTATCCGACCCGCCTGCTCGACAAGGAAAGCACCAGCAACGTGCGCAAGCTTTCCGTTCTCGCCAGCAACGGTTGACCTTATAGGCGGTTGACCCCAGAAAGGGTTGTGGGGCGTCCTGCCCCTCTCCCTTGCAACACATCCGGATCTAGGCAGCATGAGCGTCAATCTCAAGGACAAGATCGCCCTCGTCACCGGCGCATCGCGCGGTATCGGCTATTTCACGGCTCTGGAACTGGCCAAGGCCGGCGCGCATGTCATCGCCTGCGCCCGCACGGTCGGCGGGCTTGAGGAACTGGACGATGCCATCAAGTCAGTCGGCGGTTCGGCGACGCTCGTTCCCTTCGACCTCGCCGACATGAATGCCATCGACGCGCTTGGCGCCTCCATCTTCGAGCGCTGGGGCAAACTCGATATTCTCGTTGCCAATGCCGGTGTCCTCGGCGTGATCTCGCCGATCGGCCATGTCGAGGCCAAGGTCTTCGAAAAGGTTATGACGATCAACGTCACCGCGACCTGGCGGCTGATCCGTTCCGTCGAGCCGCTGCTGATGCGCGCCGATGCCGGCCGCGCCGTTATTCTTTCTTCAGCTGCCGCTCATCGCTGCCGGCCCTTCTGGGGTCCCTATTCCGCCTCCAAAGCCGCCGTCGAGGCGCTGGCCCGCACCTGGGCCGGGGAAACGCAGAGCACGCCGCTGCGCATCACCAGCGTCGATCCGGGTGCTACCCGCACCGCGATGCGCGCCCAGGCGATGCCCGGCGAAGATCCGGATACGCTGCCGCATCCGCGAGAGGTCGCCCAGGCGATCCTGCCTCTGGTCGGCCCCGATGTTATCGAGACCGGCAGGCTTTTCGTCGTGCGCGAGAACAGGCTCGTCGACTATCGGATGCCGGAATAAAATACCCCGCGCCTTTACGCGAGAAGCCTTATCCCTACTTGACCAAATTCTTCCGGCGCGCGATAAAGCCGCCCATGAAAACGGTTATCTGCATTATTTGCCGGAAGATTATTCGCTAGCGTTTCGCTGGCCTGGCCGTTTTCGTCTCCCAAAATCCAAGATGACAAACGTCCGGCCTGCCGGTGACGGTATTTTTCGGATTTATGCCTTGGGAGAGTGACATGGCCGCCGAGCCGCAACTGAAGTTCTACAACACGCTGACGCGCGAAAAGATCGACTTCCAGCCGATCGACCGCAACAACGTCCGCATGTATGTCTGCGGCCCCACGGTCTATGATTTTGCCCATATCGGCAACGGCCGCCCGGCCATCGTCTTCGATGTGCTGTTCCGGCTGCTGCGGCATGTCTATGGCGAAAGCCATGTCACCTATGTCCGCAACATCACCGATGTCGACGACAAGATCAACGCGCGTGCGCTGCGCGACCATCCCGGCTTGCCACTGAACGATGCGATCCGGCTGGTGACGGAAAAGACCGAGCGGCAGTATCGCGAGGATACGACAGCGCTCGGCTGCCTGGAACCGACGGTGCAGCCGCGGGCGACCGACAATATCGCCCAGATGATTACGATCATCGAGACACTGATCGCCAAGGGCCATGCCTACCGGGCGGCCGGCGAAGTGCTGTTCGACACCAAGTCGATGGCGGATTACGGCCAGCTTTCGAAGCGCAATCTCGACGAGCAGCAGGCAGGCGCCCGCGTCGCCGTCGACGAGCACAAGAAAAGCCCCGGCGATTTCGTGCTGTGGAAGCTGTCCGACGAGAACGAGCCAGGCTGGGAAAGCCCTTGGGGGCGCGGCCGTCCCGGCTGGCATATCGAGTGCTCGGCCATGAGCGGCCGCTATCTCGGCGATGTCTTCGATATTCATGGCGGCGGGCTAGACCTGATCTTCCCGCATCACGAGAACGAAATCGCCCAGTCGCGCTGTGCGCACGGTACGCATGCGATGGCGAACGTCTGGATGCATAACGGCTTCGTGCAGGTCGAAGGCCGCAAGATGTCGAAATCGGAGGGCAATTTCGTCACCATCCACGAACTGCTGCAGACGGAAAAGCTCGGCGGCCGGGCATGGCCGGGCGACGTGCTCAGGCTTGCCATGCTGATGACCCATTATCGCGAGCCGATCGATTTCTCCGTCAAGCGTCTCGAGGAAGCCGAGCGGCTGATCGCGAAATGGCCGGCAGCGGATATTGGCGATGCCGCGCCGGATCAGCCGGTCCTTGCCGCTCTCGCCGACGATCTCAACACCGTCGCCGCCATTCAGGCACTGCATGCCCTGGCACAGGCCGCCAATGCCGATGCCAGCCTCCTGCCCGTCTTCGCGGCCAGCGCCGATCTTCTCGGCCTGCTGCCGAAGAAGGCGGAAATGGACGAAGCCGTGGTCACGGAGATCGATGCCAAGGTGCGTCAGCGGCTGGAACTGCTGAAGGCGAAGAACTTCGCGGAGGCCGACAAGCTTCGCGAGGAGCTGACGGCAAGAGGTATTCAGCTCAAGGACGGCAAGGATGCGGTGACGGGTGAGCGGACCACGAGCTGGGAGATCAAGCGGTGAGTCTGGTTACCCCCCTCTGTCACTT
>UBUL01000019.1 GCA_900468625.1 Hyphomicrobiales bacterium | reverse complement strand
CAACTTTTGCGAAGCGCGCACGGCGGCGTTCATGCGCCAGCGCCTTCATCCGCTCGCGAAGGTCATGGTCATCGCTGCGCCTGGTTTCGTAACGGATCGTCATCCGGCAAACGCCGATGGCTTTACACGCCCGCCGTTCACTCATCTGATGGTGGCTCATCAGATGAGTGACAGCGTTCCGCTTTGCTGCGGGCGTCACCACTTCTTTCCCAAAAGGTCTTTTAAAGCGGCATTGTCGAGCATCGCATCTGCCAGAAGCCGTTTCAGCTTCGTGTTCTCGTCCTCCAGCGTCTTCAACCGCTTGGCCTCGGACACGTCCATGCCGCCGAATTTGGCTTTCCACTTATAGATACTGGCATCGCTGACGCCGTGCTTGCGGCAAAGCTCCGCGACCGGCGTGCCCGACTCGTGTTCCTTCAGAATGCCGATAATCTGTTCATCAGTAAAACGCTTGCGCTTCATTCCCTGGTCCTCTCAATGGGCCAGAGCTTACTTCAAAATGGATTATTTCAACGGGGCAAGGTCAAATTCGTCGGCTGACATGTGACCTCGCTAAATTGCTCTCGCCAATGTCTATTGGTATTGCTTAGCCAGTTCTCATCCTTGCGACTTTCAGACTTATCGAGGCAACAATTAGATGTCCGGATGGTCGATCCGCGCCCAAGCCTGACCGTCAAATCGAAAAATGTCCTTTGAAGCGACCACCCATAAAACATCTCCAGCGGATTGTGCAAAGAACGGCCCGTTATCAATGGATGCGGGCTCATCACGACTGGAGAGGCGAGGTAGCGGCGGCTGAAATCTGCGGAATTCGCCGCTGCTTGGATCAAGCTCATAAAGACCTCCCGGTCTAACGCTCGCAGGTAAAACAAGTTTGCCACGATAGGATGTAATCGAATGAAACAGGTTCCGCCGTGTATCAGCATTTACCGGAGCGAACCCGCGATTGCGGCTTCCGTGTAAGATAACGCCCTCACGACCGCAGACCCAGACACTTTCGGCGTTTTCAATATAAATGCCGGTCAGCGCAGCTTCAGCCAGCGGAATATTGATTTCATGCAGCTCACTGCCGTCCCAGAAGCAAAGGACAGGCTTTGTTCGCTCGGTTCCACACAAATAGATGGCATCTTCTGAAAGCCCCTTGATATCGTAGAAGACTACCTCTCGCGTACCTGGATTGAGAGCTTTCTGGATTATCCATTCTTTCCAGCCGGGCTGCCCCAAACTAGGGCCACTCTCCAACAACCGCTTCTTTGCTTCAGGATCATTCAGCACCGCGTCAGATAGCATTCGCCAGTCATCACGGCCATAACGGGCGTAAACCTGCCCGCCTGCGCCGCAAGCATAAAGCCGCTCGCCAATCTGGGAGATTTTCAACATCTTGCCGTAGAATTTGGAATCGTCCGCCGTTGTGCCTGCACCGACAATCCGCTCCTGGAATCTATCGGGCGATGCGAAATGATAAACATCGCCTTCTGCTGACAATAGAACGAAATAGGACTGAGATGAATCGTGGTCATTAAAATAGACCACATCCTGAACGCTGAGCGGGAAATTTTCGTAATACCAATATTCACCAAGATCGGCTCGATGGCGATACTGATAAGCACGCGCGTCGGGTTGATAAATCTCTGCGCTATCCAATACAGCAACGACACATAATACGTCTTCAGATGCAACTCCAGCACGTGATAAGCTTATCATTTTCACTGTCCGCCCTTCTTCCATGGGTATGTCGCACCACTCTTAAGAGCTCCTATCGTTTCAGGCTCCAACGGATTTTTTCCAATATCCTTAACAGCGCGAAGTAGCTGGTTATCATTTTTCGGTCCAAATTGCTCACCAACCTTTTCGGCTATCTCTTGCGCGCAATCTGGTCTCGCACCAATCATTGCCATGGTCGAGATTGTCACAACATCAGACAACTTTGCGGTTCCAGGAGGGGACGAACCTTTCCCCAGGCTTTCGATGCTGCTATCCCCCAAATGCGCCTCGTGATGCTCGGTGTCTTGCATAGCTGCATTGCCTATGACGCAAATTGCCATGCCATCATTCAAACTTGGCATATTTGGAATGCGCTTATCTCCGTCGCTTCGTGCACCGTAGCGTAACGTCCAATCCGGCACGATATGGTGTGCTTGCATGCCGTATTGTCCGCAGATATCTCTCATCTTTCCGTAGCGGTCTACTTGGCATTTTTTTCGATATTCGTCGCGCTCTTTAATTCGCACAGTGTCGGCTAGGGGAACTGGCTGAAGGGTAGCCAGCGTCTGCCTACGCTTACGAAGCTCGGCTTTCGTTTCTTCTACTATGGCGCCACCGCTATCCCAAAACGGCAGGCCGTCTATTCGCTGTAACGCTTCTCGAAGGCGCTTGGCTTCGTAGTCGTCTTGCGGGGGAAAATCCGAAAAATTCCTTTTATTGGTGGGGATCAGCATGCCTGCTGCGAAGATGCCAATGCCGAGCAACACAGTTCCAAGGCCCACCCCCGTTGCCGTCGCAGCAGTTCCGCCAGCTGCGGTTGTCGCCGCCCCCCCAGTAGCGGCTGTTCCGGCTGCGGCGCCTTCTCCCAGCAAAGCCGCGCCACCTGCAGGCGCGACGAAACCGAGAACTGCACCAGGAGGAGCGGCATTTTGCTCGGAACGGCTTGCTGTAGAGGTGGCGGCTCGCAGCGAACCGGGTATCGGGTCATCGTCTTTAGGCGGGTCAAAAGTTTTTGTATTTTTTACGAAGATTGCTTCGCCCTGGGTATTTTTATTATTCATCCAGAAGCGATCAAGATGCCTGATAACATGGGATCCTTCCGCCTTCACTTGTGAGGCATGCCCAATAGGTTCACAGATGCTTTCGACGGTTCCCGATTTCACCCCTTTCTTTGTTCCAGGTGCATCACCGTGCACGTGTGTGGTGCAAGACCGCATTACCATGGCTCTGTAACCAGTAAATCGGACAGAAGACGTGTAGTTACGATCATGCCCGCAATAATCAACAACAGGATACGGAATAGGAACGATGGATGAACCGACCGGTGTCAGACAAACATCTGGAGAAAGTGACACGATACGTGCGTCATCGACATCTCGAAGACCTTCGAGTGGTCGGTTTGTAGTCCATGGCGCTGGATAACCAGGGTCACCTATACGATTGTCACCTACTCCGCTCATGCCGCCGTCTCCGTACTTTGAGTATCGCAAGCAGCAGACATTCTAACTCTCGTCAGCGTAAGTTTCACATCGGCAGCTTCTGGAAGAGAAAACCGCGCCCTCCAAGTCAGCAACACCCGATCATCCGAGCGCCAATCGAATTGAACGCCGTCAAGCTTCAGGACATGCCAATCGCCCGTATCCTCGCTCATGCAATGAACGCCGAAGGTTAAGCCCGGCAATTGGCCAACCGCTCGAGGCAAATTGGCGTGGAGATTTTCGAGCTGATAACTCTCATCTCCAAGCAGATGCGGTGTCGCGATCAGGTCGGGATGGGCGCATTGCCAGAAACGAGGATCGAAGTCAGCCGGCAGCAATGGATGACGTTCGTTTAGCCAATGCTCGTCGTATGTTCCGGAATATTTTTGTCGAGAACGCCACCAAGGGGAAATTGGGCCGAAACCTTGCGGCTGTTCAGCGGCACGCCAATCCAGTTGCTGATCGTTATCGATCGTGATCTGCGGCGCCGGCACAGGAACGGAGCCCGGCTCCATATCAAGATTGACGATGCCACAGCCCAAGGGATTATATGCTTCCACATCGGCGGGAATATCAGCGTCCGGATCACCCGTGCCCGGCATCTCGCCGCCATAGGCTTTCGACCATGTCATTGGCACGAGGCCTACGGGGCTCGTTTCCGAAAGTCTCCAGTCTTTAATCACCCGCTTCGGTTCGTTGGCGGAGAATCCGGCCCAGGCATCGCGAACAATCGGCTTCCAGAAACGCTCGCCATGAACACGCAGCCTCTTTTCGAGATGACCAACACGCAGTGAGACCGGCCAATCCGTCGCTGACTGACCTCCGGGCGCATAAGCATTACCGAGGAAGGTAACGTCCGTGCCTGGCTTTTCCGGGGTCAAATCGGTTTGCCGCAGCATGATGCCCTTGTGGGGATCGCCATCATAGGCATCCTCCCATTGGAACTCCTCCTGCTCCCGCATGATTTCCAGCGGCTGGCCCTGATTGTGATGGAACGTGCCGCGAACGGCCACGACACAATCCAGCTTGCCGTCCTTGTCGAATTGACGGAATGCCATCGCCGGAAAAGGCAGCCGATTGATCAGTTCCATGAAACGCCTCAGTTCAAATCGATCGGCTTGCCGCGCAGCTGGAAGTGGTCCGTCGCCACGAAATTGAATGTTTTTCCAAGGATGATGACTTCGCCGTTGGATTTCATGATGAATTTGGAGTCGCCGCATTCGATGACGAACTCCTCGCCAACCGCGATCTTCTTGAATTTGCCCACGCTCTCCAAAGAAGTCTGGCCGACATTCGTGACCTTGCTCATACCGATCTGCTCAGCGCGTGCGACACCGATCGTGTCGGACTTAAAGGCGCCGACAACGGTGTTCATGATGCCCGGAAGCGGGAATAGGCCGCCCGCGGCATCCCCTACTCCCGTGCCCGAACCGGCGAGATCCGTGCCAGCATCCGCCCTTGGATTAGCCCCTGAAACCACACCTTCTCGGCTACCAAGACCACCAGCCCCTAAGAAACCCAGTGCCGAGGAAGCAATCGTTCCAGCAAAAGCGGCAAGTCCGCCCCCACCACCACCGGCAATCTGGCCAGCTTGTGCCAGCAATCCCGCCGTATGACCGGACAACCCCTGCACCGCTCCCATCAGCGCCATGGCCATCGGCCCTGTACCGCCAACCACCGTATTCACCGATCCACCGATCTCGTGCTTCTGGTTGCCGCTCACTTCTACCGCGCGGTTGCCGCCAATGGAGGCGACCTCGTGGCGGTCGACGCGTTTGGTGCGGTCGTTGCGCACGCGCGTCGTCTGGTCCTTCTGCGCGTGGAAGAACATGTTCTCGCGGCCGGCATCGTCCTCGAAGGTCATCTCGTTGAAGCCGGTGCCCTTATGCGTATTGGAGCGCAGGACCATGCGGGTCTTGTTGGCGGGAAGGTCGTAGGGGACGCCGTTGCTCGGGTTCGGCACCACACCGGTCACCAGCGGCCGGTCCGGATCACCGTCGATGAAGGCGACCATGACTTCCATGCCTATGCGCGGGATGACCTGGCCGCCCCATGTGCCCCCGGCCCAGTTCTGGGCGACGCGCACCCAGCAGGTGTCGGATCCGTCCTTCTTGGCGCGGCGATCCCAGGGATACCAGAGCTTGATGCGGCCATACTGGTCCGGATGGATTTCTTCCCCCGCAGGGCCGGCGACGATTGCGACCTGCGTGCCGCGGATGCGCGGCCGCTCGGTTGTGCGATGCGGTGTCATCGCGACGCGTGACGGCACGGCTTCGAATTCGTTGGTATATTCCGGCTGACCCATATTGGTTTCGTAGGAGGGATCGACCGCGAAATGGCTCGCGCGCACGATGACGTGTTCTTCGTAAACGTGCTCGGGATGCGCCACTTCATAGGGCGTAAAGCGCCGGCCGGCCTCCAATATGCGTGAGGTCGACCGCCCGAGGACGCGATTGTGGTCGGCTTCGCTTGCCTGCATGCGCAGCTTCTGCGCCCGCTCGGCCTCTGCCACCGACGAAATGCGGGCCGGATATTCGTAGAGCTCCCGCTTCATGGCCCCTGGCATCTGCACCAGCGAAGGCGTGGTTGTGCCCGGCACCATCTGCGGCGTCTCGAAGTTCCAGTCGGCGCCGGAGCGCTGCCCGGGGACGTAAGCGTAATGCTTCATCCAATCGTTGATATGGTTGCGGTCGGTCGAGCCCTGGGCAAGACGGATGTTGTTTTCGCCTTGTGCGGCGGGAGACGGCCCCGCCCAGGAATTGGCGCCGTCGGCGACATGCAGCCGATGGCTGCCCTCTTCATGTGAAAACCAATAGAAAAGACCGTCCTCTTCGAAGCGTCGGGTGAGATAATCCAGATCCGTTTCGTTCCACTGCACCGAATAATGCTGCGGCGGAGGCGGGGTAATGACGCCCGAGACATCGGGAGCGGGAATCCCATGCTCGGAAAAGAGCGTCTCGACGACATCGATGCTGGTTTTGTCCATCCAGATGCGGCAGTCCGACCGCTGCGACAGGAGCCACATCTGCGGCTTCAGCACCATGGAATAGGAGCGCAGCCCGCGCGTGATCGGAGGACCTTCCTGAAGTGCCGTCACGAGACCGTTGAAGGGGCGGCGAACGCCATCGCCTCCATCTTCGGCCTGTTGAACCTCCAGCGAAATATCGATCAGACGGCCGATCAGCTCTTCCGGCTTGATGACGTCGCGCTTGGCACGCACGGAAAGCCGGATGTCGAAAAGCGTCGAGACGCCTTCCGTTATCATCACCCGCTCTGGCAGAAGCTGGTCCGTGCCAAGCGGCGAAACGACCCGCAGATTTCGGGTCGCCTGAATGAAGTCATTGGCCGACGGCTGATCGTTCATAAAACGCTTCTCGCTCTTTACCTCGTGTCAAAACCGGTCCTTGAGCAGGCCGGCCATTAGCCGGTCGCGGACGCGGCTTGTGAAAAGCGGCGCTGAAAATTCTGCAGGAGCGTCAGCCGATCGAACTGCTGCAAGATCTCGAAGCGCTTCGACTGGCTGTTGTAGTAGGCAGCCGCCATCGGCCTGTCGTCGCCCTTTTGAATGAAGGGCACGGCGGGATTGCCATAGAGAACCTTGCCAGGGGCCGGATCCTTGCCGAAAATATCAAGGAAATTCAGGGGAACCACGGCCTTGTATTGTTCCATGGCCGTCGCCTGGATGATATTCTTCTTGCCGGTATAGGCATGAACGATGCTGGTCTTGCCGTTCGGAACGCTGACGATCTGCTGGCCCGGCTTGATCCATTCGGTCAGAAGCTCGCGGAAGCCCGGCATTTCCTGGAGCTTCTTGCCTTCGAAATAGACATCTTCGACCAGCGCGATGGTATAGACGTAACGCATAACCTGAAGATGGCTCGTACCGACAACCTTTACGCCCTTGACCTTGTAGCTGGGTGCAACCATGCCAAAGATGCTCTCGGTCGACGTATATTCAACGATCAAATGCTGCGGCGTCAAAGACACTTTATCTATCGGCAATCCACTCACGGGACGATCTCCTAGCTTCCCCGAACGGACACGAGATGCCTCCCAGTCGCAGATGCGATACCGGATTCACCTGCACCAAGTGCCGTGCTTGACTTTAGACATTCGGACGATGCGGAGGCGCCGGCATATTCGGTCGGCGCCTCTGTTTCACGCGATGGCGTTATGCAGCCTTGGTCGTTGCCAGATCGTAAGACGCGATCATCGGCGACTGCGGGGTCTGCGAGTCGTCATAAGGCGTGTACTTCACTTCCATCTTGGTGAAGTTCAGCTTGATCGTTTCGACCGGACGGTCACCGTTGGAATCGACCGAGTAGCTGGCGATCAGCGTGTTGGTGAGCGTGTACTCGATGTAGGTATCGCCGGGATTGCCTGTCGTGACGAGATGGATCACGGCCTGCTTGCCCGTGCGGCCCGAGCATGCTTCCTGGAACAGCTTGGTCGACGAGGAATCGCTGACCTTGGTCAGGATGACTTCCGAAACGGTGGGCTCGGAAGCTTCGCGGTTCGCCGCCGAACCGGCTGACGTCTTCATGTTGCGCGCGACGTTCCAGTGGATAACTTCGATATCCATCCACTTCTTGTGCTGCTCGTGGGTTGCATCGCCCTGAATTCCGTCGATCTGCAGATAAATCGGCATGCTCTGAACTCTCCTGTTGAGATTTGAATTCGCCCTGTCGCTGCAGGGCGGGGTTGCCTTTCCGTCTAATGCCGCATCCGGACACTGTGTTCGCCCGGGGCTGCCTTATTCGCCGCGCCGCCGTCTTCAGGGCCGACGAATTCATTGTCGCTCCCCGGATTCTCCTCGATGAGAAACCGGTGACCGTGAAAACCGATGGTGATGCCGCCAACTTTTCGACCCGTCGCAACCGTATCGAGGAAGAAAGTCGACAGTTCGGGCAGGAGATCGCGCCCGATCATGGTTTCGATGGCGCGCGCACCCATTTCGCTCGCCTTGGCGCGGCCGACCAACGCCTCGCGGGCTTCGGCGCTGAGCGAAATGCTCGTGCCGTACGAAGCCTTGACACGGTCACGGATGCGGCCGATCTGGATGTCGACGATCCCGCTCAGCGTCTCGCCGTTCAACGGCATGAAGGGCAGAACGGTCGTGCGGCCGACAAAGGCTGGCTTGAAGTGCTTCTGCAATTCCGGAAGCAGCAGTGCTTCCAGTGCTTCGCCCTCGGGCATGGTCTCCGGATCGGCCGCCAACGCCGCCAGCAGTTCCGACCCGGTATTGGCCGTCATCACGATGGTCGTGTTCTTGAAATCGATGTCCCGACCTTCGCCGTCGCGCAGCGTTCCCTTGTCGAAGACCTGATAGAACACCTCCTGCACGCCTGGATGCGCCTTGTCGATCTCGTCCAGCAGCAGGACGCCGTAAGGCCGGCGCCGTACGGCCTCCGTCAGGACACCGCCTTCGCCATAGCCGACATAGCCGGGCGGAGATCCGAGCAGCAGCGAAACCTTATGCTCTTCCTTGAATTCGGACATGTTGATGGTCGTCAGATACTGGCTGCCGCCATAAAGAAGATCGGCCAAGGAAAGCGCCGTCTCGGTCTTGCCGGTCCCGGACATGCCGACGAGCAGGAAGACCGCGGGAGGACGGCGCGGATCGGAAAGGCCGGCGCGGGCGGAGCGCATGGCGGCCGATATCCGCACGATCGCGCCGTCTTGCCCGAGGACGCGCTCCTTGAGCCTTGCATCGAGCGTCGTGACGGTCTCCACCTGATCCGACAGCAGCTTGCCGACGGGAATGCCGGTCCAGCGCGCGACGATCCCGGCGATCACTTCCTTGTCGACCACCCGAGGAACCAATGGCGTTTCCCCGGCAATATCCGCAAGGTTTCGCTCGGCCTGTACGAGTGCCGCGCGCGTAACTTCCAGGCACGAACCGTTCGGAGGAAATTGCGCGACATTGTCGCCGCGCGAGCGCGCGCCCTCTTCCGTCTGTTGACCGTCGGGATCGGCAAGCGAGGCCTCAATGCGGTCGGCTTCGCCCGACAGCCTGGTTTCGGCATCGAGTTTGACCTGCAGCCGCTCGATTTCCCGTTCCACTTCGCGCCTCTCGCTGTCGATGACGGCAAGCCGCGCGGCAATCTCCGTTGTCGGCGGTTCGGCAGACAGCGCTTCGGCTTCCACCGAAAGCATCTCCTGCTCGTTGCGCAAGCCTTTCAGGGCCCCGGGAACGGTCTGTCGGGCGAGAGAGACGGCGGCCGCAGCGGTATCGATGAGGCTGATGGCCTTATCCGGCAGTTGCCGCGCCGGAATATACCGCGCTGACAGGCGAACGGCGGCCGCCAGCGCCTCGTCGCGAATGCGCACCTTGTGATGCGCCTTGAAGCTGCCGACCACGCCACGCAACATGCGGATTGCGGTTTCCTCGTCGGGTTCGAGGACCTGGACGACCTGAAAGCGGCGGGTCAGCGCCGCATCCTTCTCGATGTAGCGCTTGTATTCGCTCCAGGTCGTTGCCGCGATCGTTCTAAGCTCGCCGCGCGCAAGTGCGGGTTTCAAGATGTTGGCGGCATCGCCCTGCCCGGCCTGTCCACCGGCGCCGATCAGGCCATGGGCCTCGTCGATGAACAGGATGATCGGCTCTGCCGAGGCTCGCACGGCTGCGACAACGCCGTGCAAGCGGCGCTCGAACTCGCCCTTCACGCCAGCGCCGGCCTGCAGCAGGCTGAGATCGAGAAGAAGGATGCGCACCTGCTTCAGGATATCCGGCACGCTGCCGGCGGCAATCTCGAGCGCCAGAGCTTCGGCAACCGCCGTTTTGCCGACGCCTGCTTCACCGACCAGCATCGGATTGTTCTGCCGGCGACGCATGAGGATATCGATGACCTGGCGCAGTTCGCGGTCGCGTCCGATAACCGGATCTATGCGGCCAAGCCTCGCATCCGCCGTGATGTCGCGTGTGTAGAGACGCAAGAATTCGTTGTCCCCCGTGACGGGAACCGCTTCCGAACTCCGCGGCGGCAAAGCGGCATCGGCGGTAGAAACCGCGTTCAACTTTTTTTCGAGCGCGTTGCGATCGAGGCTGCGCAGCGCGGGCGCCATGCCCCGCGCCATGATTCGCAGCGATTGATCGTCGGTCAGCGCAGTCAGAAGATCAGCCAAGCTGATGCTGTTTCGCCCGCATTGAAGCGACGCGACAAGCCACGCCTCGCGCATCAAGCTCAGCAAATTTTGTGAAAGCACCAGCGCTGAACCATCCCCCCTCGGCAGATCGGCGATGGCGTTATCAAGCTCCGCGCGCAGCGACTGCGAGGAAACGCTAAGTTCTTCAAACAAAGAGCAAACTTCAGATACGTCCAGCAATGACAGTATCCAATGTGCGACATCGACATTCGCATGCCGATCGCGTGCTGCAAGCGACGCTGCAGCCTCGAGACCGACGCGCAATGCGGGCTCAAGCGTTCTGATCAGACGATTGAGATCGATATTCGACACCTAGAAGTTTCCTCCTTTTGGTTTCATTTTCACTACACCCTCCAAATCGCGGCAACAACTAGGGCGGTTAATTGCACGCGTCCAGATCGAATACAAAAAATTTTTCAAGCGGTCAAAAAATGGAATCGTCACAAATCCTTTACAGAATAGACATGGTTGACAAAGGAATATATCGATCTAACTATCACGACCTTAAACGATGTAGCTCGCAATATGGAGTTAATCCACTGATCAGCGTTCGCGACATAGAAAATCCATTTGAAGAAGGCGCGCCTTGCGGAGAAAATATCCGCAACAATACTTCTATGCGTGAAATATACTATAGAATAAAGGATGCAAGAAACCAGGCTCGCGCGGCAGAGCGAGGTATATCACCAGGTGAGAATATTAGTCTTTCCCCTCTTTGGACAGATGTTAGCAATCTCGGATTGCAAATTACTTCTTCCAAAAGCAAGGATCTCGAAGTATTGGCATGGCTGGCCGAGGCGGAATTACGTCTGCGCGGATTCGAGGGGTTGAGGGATGTCTACCAGGGAATCGCGTCGCTTTTAGACAAGCATTGGGAGAAATTTCATTCGATCGGAGCGGACGATCTCGAAGAGCGCCTTGCCCCGCTTTCCGGTCTCAATGGGATCGGCGGAGAAGGAACCATCATTCAGGCTGTCAGACTGTCGCCGCTTATTCCCGGCATGAAATTCGGCCAGTTTTCCCTGTGGGATTTCCAGCTGTCGCAGCGCCCGAATGAGGTCAAGCGGCGCGGGGAATTGAGCCAGGCGGCCATTCAGGCCGGCCCGGCCGCGATGATCTCACATCTCGGTATGGTCGATGGCTGCATTGCCGCCTTCGACCGGCTGGTATCCATTCTGAACGAGCGCTGCGGCCAGATGGCGCCGCCGAGTTCCAATACGCGCAACGTCCTGCAAGAAGCGGCGTTGGCCCTTCGCTCCCTCGCCGGCATCGAATCTTCGCAAACCGAGGTCCAGCCCGGGCCGCCGCAGGAAGGTGCCGGCGAGCCGGCGCAGGGCCGCTCGCGGCCCTTGAACGCCGAGCAGATCAGCTCACGCGAAGAGGCGTTCGAGCTGCTGCTTGCCGTCGCACGCTACTTTCGCCGCACGGAACCGCATTCCCCGATCTCGATGTCAATCGAGACGCTGGTCAGGCGCGGTCGCATGGACTTTTCCGAACTGTTGGCTGAACTGCTGCCCGAACAGCAGGCTCGCAATGCCGTGCTGACGGCGGCGGGCATTCAGCTGAAATCGAACAAGAATGGGTGAAAGATACAACCGGCATCCGAAGTTTTTGCAACCCACCCTTTCCAAAGTCGAGTTGCGCCACATTTGAACAGCGAATTTGCCGCTGGCATTGAAGGAGAAGTTTTATGGCGAGTGTTCACGAAAAACTGGAGCGAGTGCGCAAGCCGCGGGTCCACATCAAATACGAGGTGGAAACCGAAGGCGCCATGGTCGTCAAGGAATTGCCCTTTGTCGTCGGCGTGCTCGGCGACTTCTCCGGCAATCCGACCCAACCGCTGAAGCCGTTTGGTGAGCGCAAATTCGTTCAGATCGATCGCGACAATTTCGACGACGTGATGCGCCGCATGACGCCAGGCCTGAACATTTCGGTCGAGAATATGCTCGAGGGCGACGGCTCACAGCTTCCCGTCTCGCTGAAATTCGAAAGCATGCAGGATTTCGAGCCCGGCTCCGTCGTCAGTCAGGTGCCAGCCTTGAAGGCGCTGCTTGACGCCCGCAATCAGCTTCGCGATCTCATGAGCAAGGCAGACCGCTCGGAAGAGCTGGAGCGCTTGCTCGAGGATGTCCTGCAGAACAAGACAGACCTCTCGAAGCTGATGGCCGAGCTCGGATTGGGCGAAAAGCCCGCCGCAAGCTGATCGTCGCCGGCGATCGGCAACGGCCGGTCGTCCAATCCTGTTTCAAGCGGCCGATAGCGGCGGGTCTCATGGCTCTGCCAATATCGCCCGCATATTCCGCAAGGATCGAAAAATGAGCGCTGAAAGCCAACTTAAGACGAAAGAGGCCGAGTTCGCGCCGGAGGAAAATCTGCTGTCGCAGATCGTGGCCGCAACTCGCCAGACCGAACCGGACCGTGCCCAGGATCTGCTTCGTACCCTGACCGACCAGGCTCTCAAGGGCACCGTTACCTATGATCGCAACCTGACGGTCACGCTCAACAACGCAATTGCCGAGCTCGACCGGAAAATCTCCCGGCAGCTTGCCGCGATCATGCAGTCGCCTGAATTCACCAAGCTCGAAGGCAGCTGGCGCGGCCTGCAATATCTGGTCAAGAACAGCGAGACCAGCGTCAACCTGAAGATCCGCGTGCTGAACGCATCGAAGCGTGATGTTTCCAAGGATCTGGCAAAGGCCGTGGAATTCGACCAGTCGCGGCTGTTCAAGTCGATCTACGAAGACGAGTTCGGCACGCCGGGCGGTGAGCCCATGGGCGCTCTGATCGGCGACTATGAATTCGACAATTCCTTCGATGACGTCCAGACGCTGCAGGGGATTTCCTCGATTGCAGCGGCCGCCTTTGCGCCATTCATTTCGGCCGCAAGCCCGCGCATGTTCGGCTTTGACGATTACCGTGAGCTTGCCCGTCCGCGCGATCTGGAAAAGATCTTCGAGACGGTCGAATATGCAAAATGGCGCAGCCTGCGCGATAGCGAGGATTCGCGTTTCGTCACGCTTGCCCTTCCCCGCGTGCTTGCCCGCATGCCTTATGGTCCGAAGACCAATCCGATCGATGACTTCGCCTTTGACGAGACCGAGCATTCGAAAACCGGCGAACTCGATCACAATTCCTATTGCTGGATGAACGCATCCTATGTGATGGGAGCGCGGCTGACGGACGCCTTTGCCCAAAGCGGCTGGTGCACGGCCATTCGTGGCGCGGAAAACGGCGGCAAGGTCGAAAACCTGCCGATGCATATCTTCTCCAGCGACGATGGCGACCTCGATCTCAAATGCCCGACCGAAGTCGGCATTACCGACCGTCGCGACGCCGAGCTCGGCAAACTGGGCTTCCTGCCGCTCTGCCATTACAAGAACACCGATTATGCCGTGTTCTTCGGCGCCCAGACGACACATAAGGCGAAGGTCTACGACAAGCCGGAGGCAACGGCCAATGCCGCCGTTTCCGCGCGCCTGCCCTATATGATGGCCACCTCGCGCTTCGCGCATTATCTGAAGGTCATGGGCCGCGACAAGATCGGCTCCTTCATGGAGGCGCAGGACTGCGAGAACTGGCTCAACCGCTGGATCGCCAACTACGTCAACGCCAATGACGACGCCGGCGAGGAATCCCGTGCCAAATATCCGTTGCGCGATGCGAAGGTGACCGTGCAGGAAGTGCCGGGCAAGCCGGGCTCTTACAATGCTGTCGCCTGGATGCGCCCCTGGCTGCAGATGGAAGAGCTGACCACCTCGCTCCGCATGGTCGCCCGCATTCCGAGCAAGAACTAGGAGAGGCGGCGCGGCGATCGTCTCGCCGCGCGCCTTCAGCAAGCGCCATGACCGCGACAACGACGCAACCGAGAGCTGCCTGGCCGCGTCAGGTGCATCGCGTGATCGCCATGATCGACGATGCGCTCAACCGCCAGGTCAACGCCATCCTGCATCACCCCGAGTTCCAGGCAATGGAAGCGCGGTGGCGCGGGCTTGCGATGCTCATGCGCCACACCGGCCGATCGGACGAGGTGAAGGTCAAGATCCTCAGCGTCAGTTGGCCTCAGCTGACGCGCCATCTCGAGAGAACGACGGAATTCGATCAGAGCCATCTCTTCGACCTGGTCTACAGCCGCGAGTTCGGCATGCCCGGTGGGGAGCCATTCGGCCTGTTGATCGGCGACTACGAGCTATCGCCGCAGGACCCGGCCGGCGGCGATACTGTGGGAGCACTGACCCAGATCGGCATGGCTGCGGCTGCCGCCTTCTGCCCGTTCGTCGCCGCCGCCGCGCCGCAGGCAATCGGCCTGCAGGATTTCGACGAGCTCAACCGCGTTCAGGATTTTTCCTGGCTCGCTTACGATCCCACCCGCATCCGCTGGAACGGACTTCGCGCACGTGAGGATTCCCGCTTCCTCGGACTGGTCGCCCCGCGAATCCTGATGCGCGCGCCCTATGAGGCGTTTTTGCGTGAGCGCGACGATCAGTTTCCGTTCCGCGAACACATCGCAGCCGACGGCAGCACCTTGCTTTGGGGCAATGGCGCCTTCGCTTTCGCGATGATCGTCCTCCGCAATTTTATCGAAACCGGCTGGTTTGCGGATATTCGCGGTGTGACGCAGGATGCCATTGACGGCGGCATGCTGAGTGCGGAGGAGCTCGCCCCCTATGATCTCGGCATCGAAAGCAACGGCCTTTCGCAGCAGGCTCCCGTCCAGATACGCCTGACGAGCGGACAGGAGCAGCAGCTGTGCGAGCTGGGCATCGTGCCTGTGGCGACCACTTACCTCTCCTCTTCAGCGATCTTCAATTCGAACCAGTCGCTGCACGCGCCGCCGCATTATTCGAGCGAGCATGCGCGCCAGAACGCCCGCATTGCCGCGATGCTGCAATATGTGCTCTGCGCCTCGCGCTTCTCGCACTACCTCAAGGTCATCATGCGTGACGACATCGGCAAACTGGCCGATAGCGCTTCGATCGAACGCAAGCTGAACGATTGGCTATCGACCTACACGCTCGGCAATGACGACGCCGACCTATCGCTGCGCACGCGTTTTCCCCTGCGCTCGGCCGGCATCAGCGTTAACGAAATTCCGGGCAAGCCCGGCATGTTCGCCTGCACGGTGCGGCTGCAGCCGCATTTTCAGCTCGACGACGTGTCGACGAGTTTTCATCTCATCGCGGAGACTGCGAATGCGACGCAAGCGTTTGCCCGCTCCGCGAACACGCAGCAAAGGATGTCTGCATGACGCTCTCCGCCAAGATCGCCGAAGCTCTCAGCGAAAACACACTCTATGACGCGATCGAGCAGGCAAAAGCGCATGTCAAAGCTCAACCGACGGACAGGGACGGAAGACATATTCTGATCGATCTTCTGATTCTTGCCGGCGATTACGCACGCGCCGACGCGCAATGCAACCTTGCGACGACATTCGCGCCGGAAGACGTGATGGGCTTTGCCATGCTGCGCAATCAATTGCGAGCAATGGCAGCACGCTCCGCCTGGTTCGACGAAGCAGCCACCCCGGACTTTCCGAACGGCCCGACGGCTCTCGACCAGGCAGCGATGAAGCTGGCGATCGCCCATCGCGACCGGTCCGATACGGCCGCCGCGCTTCAGTTTCTTGAGAAGATCAGAGGCGAACGATCGATGATGTGGAACGGTAGGCTCGTTTCGGATTTTCGTGATCTCGATGATCGCATCCCGCATGCTCTCGAGGTCATCATGACCGGCGGCGCCTATCTGTGGATCGACTTTTCCCGGATCGCCGCCCTGCGCGTCGAGCCGATCGCGCGTCCACGCGACCTCGCCTTTCGCAGAGCCGAACTCAAATTGGTAGACGGCGCAAGCGCGCCGGTGCTTCTGCCTGCGATCTATCACGGCACGACGGCTGCCGAACTCTTGCTCGGGCGCGAAACCGAATGGGTGGAGGAACCTACGGGTATTACGACCGGCCGCGGTCAGAAGTGCTTCCTGGCGGGTGACGATCTGGTTTCCTTCCACGACCTGAAATCGCTCGAGGTGGCATCAAGCTCAAACGAGACGAGGCGCTCCGCCCATGGCTGATCCGCTGGAACGTTACAGACCGCGGGAAAGGATCGTTGCCAGATCGATCATCGATCGGCTGATCGACGACAATCCCGATCGTCTGCAGGATCCGCCGCTGACACAGGCCGAGCAGCTGCGCGAACTGCGCGAATGCATTCGCCGCGACCTTGAGGCGCTGCTCAATACGCGCCGCCGCCCCACTGCGCCCCCGTCGATCTACAATGAATTGGGCGATGCGCTGGTATCTTTCGGTGTCGATGGAATGGTGTCGGCAAATCTTGTCACGGATGAAGCCAAATCTCGGCTCGCGCGGCTGATCGAGCGGCGCATAGCGCTATTCGAAACACGGCTTTCCGATGTGCGGGTGAGCATCCTCAAGAGCCGCGGCAACGGCGAACGTGCCTTGCGGCTGCGCATCCACGCGACCTTCCGCGTGCATGAGGGCATGCCGCCGATCAGCTTTGAATCGACGATCGATCCGGCTACCCAACGCTTCCTGGTGGAGGCCAACAATGGCTGACGGCTTCCTGCAGCGCTATAACGACGAGCTGGCGGCCATCCGCCGCAGGGCGGCGCGTTTTGCCGACGCCTTCCCGAAGATTGCCGGCCGTCTGCGCGTCACCGGCGAGGTTGCCGACGATCCGCATGTCGAGCGGCTGATCCAGAGCTTTGCCTATTCGGCCGCCCGCGTGCGCCAGAAGCTCGATGACGAATTTCCGGAACTGACGGATGGGCTCTTGGAAACGCTCTATCCGCACTATCTCGCACCGCTGCCCTCGATGAGCATCGTGCGCTTTGCGCCAAGCAGCACTTTGGCATCCGTCCAGACAGTGCCGCGTCATACGGAAATCTTCGCAGAGCCGATCGGCGGCGAGAGCTGCCGCTTCCGTACCACGCAGGATACGCAGGTCGCGCCGATCGAGATCGTTTCGGCGTCTCTCAGCGGCCATCCGATCAGTGCGCCGCCATCGCCTCATGCGGGTGCGGCCGGTTGTCTGCGCCTGTCGATCCGGGCACGCGATACCAACAAGCCGTTCGGCGAGATCGGCCTCGATCGGCTACGGCTTCATATCGCCTCCTCCTGGCAGCAGGCCGTCGCCATTCACGAACTGCTTGTCAATCATACGCTCGGCATCGCGCTTGCCCATCATGCCGACGATCGCGCCCCGATCATGCTGCCGAACACGGCGCTGCGTGCGGTCGGTTTCGAGCCGGACGAGGCGCTCCTGCCCTATCCCAGCTCAAGCTTCACCGGTTATCGCCTGCTGACGGAATTCTTCGCCTTGCCGCAGAAATTCCTCTTCATCGATATTGCCGGCCTGAAGGCATGGCGTGGCGAGACGCTGGAAATCTTCATCTATCTCGACGAGACCAATGCCAAGTTGGAGCGAACCATGTCGCCCCGCGATTTCGTCCTGAATGCCACCCCGATCGTCAACCTGTTTCGCCAGAACTGCGAACCGATCGCGCTCGACGGCACGCGCACGGAGTATCGCGTGCTGCCGGACGCCAGACGGCAGAAGACGCGCGAGATCTATGCGATCGAAAACGTGCTTGTGTCGGACCGGACGGGAGACGAGGAGCTGTGCCAGCCCTTCTTCGGCCGCAGCCTGAAGGGCGCAGCCTCCACGCTCTTTTGGCAATCCGCGCGCCGTTTCGATGCCGACGACCGCACCTGCGATATGGAAATCACCTTCGTCGATCGCGCCCGCCGGGCAAGCGGTTCCATCGACAAGATCGCCAGCATCGACGCGCTGTGCCTCAATCGGGAATTGCCGGAACAGCTGCCCTTTGGCGGCGGTCACCCCTATTTGCAGCTGGCCTCGGGCAGCGAGGCCGTCGGCTCGGTCGAAGCGTTGATGGCCCCTACTCCGTCCGTGCGAATGAACGAGCAGCAGGGGCGCAACTGGCGGCTCATTTCGCATCTTCAGCTCAATCACCTCTCCCTTTTCGACAATGATGGAGCCGCGCTCAAAGACATTCTTGCGCTTTACGCCTTTCGAGACAGCCGCGAAACCCAGCAGCTTGCCGATGCTATCGTGCGGGTTAACGCCAAAAGCTCGATGACACGGCTCGGCGGTGGCGGGATGGTGACAGGCACGGATATCTTGCTAGAATTTGATCCGGCCGCCATCGACCGGCCTTCCGCCTATCTCTTCGGCAGCGTCCTCGACCGGTTCTTCGGACTTTACACCTCGATCAACAGTTTCACCCGCCTCTCCATCTCCATGAAGGGGCAATCGAAGCCTATCGCCGTCTGGCCGGCCCGCGCCGCCGAACGGCCGCTATTGTGACGAAGGGGTGATCGAAACCGATGGATCAGTTCCAGCCAAATGATAGCGAAATGCTTGCTGCGCTTCTCGAACGCGACCCCGGTCGCTTCGAGCCGTCGACGGCATTTCGCGTTGCCCAGCACGCGGCTGGCGATCATTTGACGGTGTCTTCACCCGTCGGCGTTTTGCCCGCCCCCCTAGCTGTCAGCGGTTTCAAGAGGAAGGGTGTCGCGAGTTCGATCAAGGCCAGCATGGCCGGTCTGCTCGGGCCACTTGGCGCCATGCCGCCAAGCTATAATGAGCTTGTCATGCGTGAGGAGCGCAATCGGGCGCACGGACTTTCAAGCTTTTTCGATCTCTTCACGAGCCGCCTTGCCGAGCTTTTTGTCGATGCCTGCGAGAAGTATCGCCTTGCCCGGCTGTTGCGATGGAGCCCTGACAGGAACGGCAATGCCTTCATCAAGACGCTGTTCTCGCTGACGGGTTTCGGTACGGCACGGCTGAGGGAGCAGGTTCGCCCCGAGGACGAGCTGATCCTTCGGTTTTCCGGTTTCTTTGCGGCGCGGACTCGCAATGCGGTCAGCCTGCAGGCCATGCTGCAGGAGTTCAGCGGCCTGCCGGTCGCGATCGAATTGTTCAAAGGCAGATGGCTTTCCATTCCCGAGAACGAGCGCAGCCGCATGGGGCAGCCGCAGGGCGTGCAGCTTGGCGTCAATTCGACGGCGGGTGCGGCGATCCATGATTTCGGCGGCAGCTTCCGCGTTGTCATCGGGCCTGTCGGTTATGAGGACTACCGGTCTCTCTCGCCGGGCCGCGCCAATATAGACGCGCTGTTTGCACTGACGCGCCTCTACGTCGATCCGTCGCTCGATTTCGACATACAGGTGATCCTGAAGAAGGAACATATCCCATTCTGCCAGCTCGGCGAAAGCGGCGATGCGCCGAGGCTCGGATGGAATAGCTGGGCACGCGTTGCCGCGGCGGATCGCGACAGTGGCGATGCCATCATCGCCGAACCACGCAAGGGGCAGCGCCAATCCGATCAGGGAGGCCTCCATGCGGCTTGAACTGCGGCAAACATCAGGGGAAGGTTCCAGCAAAGGATGGTTTTTCGAGCGCGGCAAGCGCACGCTCGGGCGCTCGCCGGATTGCGACTGGCAGGTTACCGATCAGCAGCGGTCGATCTCTAAGGTTCATTGCGTGATCGAACGCGATCGTGCCGGCTTCCTCCTGCGCGACCAAAGCGCCAACGGGACCCGTGTGGACGGGACGATCATTCCAGAAGGCGAGACGGCAAGGCTTGCGGACAGGTCCAGGATCGCATTCGGGAATATCGCCTTCAACGTCGTCATCACCGGGGAAGCCGATCGCGATATCGACGACCCGGCGGCAGACCTGCGTCTCAGCGACGAGACCGTGACGATCTCGTCAATCCTGGCCGACATCGCGCCCGGCGGCAGCACGGCAACAGGCGTACTCGGCGAGCGCAGCGGCGACGACTGGATCGCAGCACTGCCGCAATGGTCGAACAAGGGCAAGTCGCCCAGCAGGAACGTCGATATCGGCTGGAACGGGCCACCCGATATCAACGGCATCAAGCCGGTGCTGCCGAACGACTGGAACTCGGATTTCGAGCTCGGCAGCCAGCTGGAACATGGCGCGGCAACCCATGTCTCCGTCGCCGTTGCCCGCAATTTTGGATCGGAGGCGGCCGAGACTGCCAAAGCGATCGTCCCGGCCAACGATATGCGTGCCGCCGATGATACGGATCAAGGCGCGGACGATACGAGTTTTGGGCTGCAGTTCGATCCGCTGCGCCAGCTCGAAGTGCTCGTCTCGACCTTGGAGCAAACGCTCGATGACGGAGCCTCCATCTTCGGAATTGAAGACAGCCGGGCTCATACGTCCGTTTCACTGTTCAGCCGCGAACGGACGGAGCAGCTTGCCGATCGTCTTCGGCTGCTGATTTCCAGGCAGTCCGCGCTCAACGCCGGCCTCGAAAACCTCGTCAGCGAGGCCAACCGGATGTTCGAACCGCGCATGATCGAAGCACATGTCGATGCCTCCAACCGCAAACTTTTTTGGCGCGGCAACGGCGATTACTGGCAGGCCTACCGCGAGCGATTCGAAAAGGACGGCAAAAGCATTTCGGTCCGCGATCTCCTGGCCGAGGCCTTCCGAGTCTCCGTCGGTGACCGCGGCGAAGACGATACCACCTGTTTGGCAGAGAGGACGGGCAACACCCGATGAAGAACGAAAATCGCGTGGCTTGGAGCGAGGGCATGTTCCTTCGCGTGCAGCACTTCCAGCAGGCCGACCGCTGGACGGAGCGGCTAGTGCGCACGACGGCGCGGGGACTTGCGCCCTATCCTTGGGGCATTGCGGAGATCGGCATCGATCGCAGTGCGCTGGCGATCGGCCAATTTGCTTTGTCGAACCTGCGCGGCATCCTGCCCGACGGCACGCCGTTCGAAGCGCCGATCGACGCCGATCTGCCTCCGCCGCTTGAACTTGACGATTCCACGATGAATGCCATCGTCTATCTGGCTCTGCCGGCGCGCCAGCCCGGCAGAGCCGACGTCGCCATGAACGGCAGCGCGATGCGCAACAGCGTGCGCATCACCGCCTCGCAGTATGAGGCGCCGGATGCGAATATTGAGACCGACTTCATGGCGCCGATCGACGTCGGCCGCCTGAGCCTGCGTTACCTGAAGACCGGCGACGAGCTCGCCGGTTACGACCTGATCGGCCTTGCCCGTATCATCGAGGTTCGCTCGGACCGGTCGGTCATTCTCGATCCGGATTATATCGCCCCTTCGCTGAATTGTTCGGCCCAAGCACGGCTGACCGAACTCGTCACCGAGTTGCTCGGTATCGTCCGCCACCGCGCCGAAGCGATCGCCGAACGCATCGGCGATCCGACGGTACGTGGGACCGCAGAGGTCGGCGATTATTTTCTGCTGCATATCCTCAATCGCGCCGATCCGATGCTGCGCCATATCGCGGCAAACGCATCGCGGATGCACCCGATAACCTTTTACGAGGAATGCATCCAGCTTGCGGGCGAACTTGCCACGTTCACGACCGACCGCAAGCGCGCCAGCGATTTCCCGCCCTACCGCCACGATGATCTCAAGGCGACGTTTGCTTTTGTTTTCAACGATCTGCGTGCGTCTCTTTCCGCAGTTCTCGAACAGGCAGCGGTTGCGATCGAACTCATCGAACGGCGTCACGACGTGCGCGTCGGCACCATCAACGACCGGTCGCTTCTCAAGGATGCCGGCTTCGTGCTGGCCGTTCGCGCCGAAATGTCAGCCGAGGATGTCAGGCGCAAACTGCCAGCTCAGATCAAGGTCGGGCCTGTGGAGCGGATAGCCGAGCTCGTCAATGTGGCGCTGCCGGGTATTCCCGTCCGCCCCCTCCCCGTGCTGCCGCGGCAGCTGCCCTACCGGTCGGGCACGATCTATTTCGAACTCGATACGAAAAATCCGCTTTGGAAACAGCTTGATACCTCCGGCGCGATCGCGCTGCATCTTGCGGGCGACTTCCCCGGCCTGGAGATGGAACTGTGGGCTCTTAGAGAATGAACACACCGCGCTCAACACCCTGGCACGAGCTGCCGACGATCATCGAGCTGACCAAGGACGGTGCACGCAAGAACGACGTTGCCCGCAAGATGGCCGATTTTCTCGATGAGGAGCTGGACCGCCAGCCGGCCAACATGACTGGCGATGAAAATGGCGGCTGGTCCGTCGATGCGCTGGTGCGCGATTTTCGCTTCGGCGGCGATGACGTTCCGACCCTCGTGCGCTCGGCAGCGCCATTGCTCAATCTCGCGCACAGCCTGCGCAACACGGAAGAACAGCCCGACATTGCCGAACTCAGGCGGGTGACGGTCGATGCGGTCGGACGCTACGAGCGCGACCTTGCAAGTGCGCGCATCAGCCCGGAACGGGCGCGCGCGGCGCACTATGTCATGTGCGCGACCATCGACGACGTGGTTTTGAGCAAGCCTTGGGGCGTGCGCGCCGGCTGGGCGCGGTCCGGTCTCGTCTCGACCTTCCACATGGACGTGACCGGCGGTGATCGCGTCTTCGATCTTCTTTTTCATTTCCAGCAGAGCCCCGGCACCAACAAGGACCTGCTGCTTCTCATCTATCTCTGCCTGTCGCTCGCCTTCGAGGGCCGTACGCGCGTTTCGCCGCGCGGATCGCTGGAACTCGGGCGCATCCGCGACAGCCTCTATAAGACGCTTCTCGGTCAGTACGGCGTCTTCGAGCGCGAGCTGTCGCCGCATTGGCGCGGTGTTTCGGCACGCCATAAGCCGTTGCGCACGGCCGTAGCACTTTGGACGATCCTTTCCGTGCTCGCGCTTTTGTTTGCGTTCGGCTACATGTTCTTCACGCTTTCGCTCAACCGTGCCTCCGACGCGACCTTCGAGCGCCTGGCCAACCTGCCACCACGCGACACGCCAAGCATCCTGATCGACAAGCCGAAGGAGGTCGTCGCGCAGACGCCTCCGCCCGCAAAGAGGCTACCCCAGGCACCGCCGCCGGCCGTCAAGCCGCAGCCGACGCCGCTCGACAACCTGCTCGCCTTTCTGCAGCCGGAAGTCGATCGGAAGCTGGTCACGCTTTCCAACTCCAATGGACGATTGCTGGTCCGCATCAACAATTCCGGTCTGTTCGAAACGGGCAGCGCCGAGGTCAGCGGTAAATTCCGCGATCTCCTCCAGCGCATCGGCGGCGCGCTGGCTTCGGAAAAATTCCGCGCCGTCGTCGTCGGCTATACCGACAACGTGCCAATCCGCACCGCGCAGTTTCCGTCGAACTGGCATCTTTCCGAGGCTCGCGCCCGGGCGGTCGGTGACATTCTCGGCGCCTATACCGGCAAGGATGCCATCCTGACCGAGGGCCGCGCCGACAGCGATCCCCTGGCAAGCAACGACACGCCGGAGGGCCGCGAAGCCAATCGGAGAACCGAAATCCTGGTGCTGACAGATCCTGCGCAGCGCCTTGGCGACGCCGCTCTCAATCCACAGGCAACGCCGCAAATTGAAACCGGGAATACGGCGCCTTCAACGACGGCGGGGGATGTACGATGAATCCGCTCGGCGCGTTTTACACGCTTCGCTCCTACGTCTCGGCTTATGCCGGTCTGCTCGGGCAGCGGTTCATATCGCTGATCTGGGTTGCAGCAATCTGCGTCGTCATCTGGTTCTACGGCTCGATCGCCGGCTATAGCAGTTTCAAGCCGCTGTCGAGCGCCACCGCACGGATGATCGCGATCGGCGTGATCATAGCGGGCTGGCTGATCTACATGCTGATCTCGACGCTGCGCGCCCGCAAACGCGACAAGGCACTTGTGGAGGGTATTGCCGACGATGCCGCCAGCCAGCAGGCGGAAGTCGGCGAAATCCATGGCCGCTTGAAAGAAGCGCTGCTGCTTCTGCGCCGTATCAGCAAGAAGCGCTTCGGTTACATCTACGAGCTGCCCTGGTATGTCATCTTCGGCGCACCGGGATCGGGAAAGACGACTGCGCTCACCAATTCCGGACTGAAGTTCCCGCTTGGCGATGCGATGGGAAGCAACTCCGTGCAGGGTGCCGGCGGCACGCGCAACTGCAATTGGTGGTTCGCCGAAGAAGCGATCCTGATCGACACCGCCGGTCGGTATACCACACAGGATGATTTGAACGGTGCATCCAAGGCCGGATGGGAAGGCTTTCTCGGGCTGTTGCGCAAGTATCGCCGCTCGCAGCCGATCAACGGCGCGCTTGTCACGTTCTCGATCGGCGATCTTCTTAGCCGTGATCACGAGGAGCAGCTCGAAGAAGTGCGTTCCATTCGCAAGCGCCTATCGGAGCTCGACGAGTACCTGCATGCGCGCGTGCCGGTCTATGTCGTCTTGACGAAGGCCGATCTTTTGACCGGCTTTGTCGAGTTCTTCGATGGTCTTGCCAAAACGGACCGCGAGCAGGTCTGGGGCACGACCTTCAATCTCGATGAGAGTTACAAAGGCCAGAACCTGCCCGAGCGTTTCATGGAGGAATTCGCGCTATTGCAGCAGCGCGTCGATGCCATGCTGATCGAGCGCCTGCAGCAGGAGCCGAACGTCGAAGTCCGCGGCCGCATTTTCCGCTTTCCCGCGGAGCTTGCCTCATTGGGCGAGCGCCTGCAGGAGCTGCTGGCCGAGCTTTGCTCCTCCTCCAATCTGGTGGAATCTCCGCTGGTTCGCGGCGTCTATTTCGCTTCCGGCACGCAAAGCCGCAAGACGGATACGCCACGCACGCGCCGAAGCTATTTCCTGTCGCGTCTCTTCAAGGACGTGATCTTCGGCGAGGCGTCGCTGGTTGCCCGTGACAGGCGCCTGTCGGGCCGGCAGACCATGATCAGGCGAATTGCTTACGGCGCTGCAGCGATCGCGCTTGCAATCGTCTTTACCGGCTGGACGGCGGCCTATTTTCAGAATTCGCGCGCGATCGCCGCGGCCGAACGGCGCATCGACAATTACGAGAAGCTCGCAAATGGCATTCAGGTGCGCGACGTCACCGATGCGGATTTTCTGCGGATCCTTCCGGCGCTCGACAATCTGCGCGCCGTCACCGGCAGCTTCGACGAGGCACAGGTCTGGCCGACGAGTTTTGGCCTCGACCAGGAAGACAAGATCACCAGCCGTCAGCGCGGCGCCTATCAGCGTGCGTTGAACGCGCTTCTTTTGCCACGCATGCTGGTGGAACTTCAAAAGGAGCTCAGGCAGACCTCGGATGTCCAGAAGACTTTCGATACATTGAAGCTCTACGGCATGCTCGGCGGGCTGGGGCCTATCGACAAGGATTTCGTCTCGCAGCAGTCGGAGGACATGTTTGCGGCACTTTATCCCGGCGACGGACGATCCGCGGCGCGCAGGGCACTGGTTGGCCATGTCGGGGCGATGACTGCGGGCAGTCTGCCGCCGATCGAGCTGGACAATAGCCTGATCGCCAAGGCGCGGGAGACGATCCATGCGCAAGGTCTTGCAGCCCGAGCCTATGATATTCTCGTCCATTCCCGTCAGGCCCGCCAGCTCGATGCGTGGCTTCCCGCCGATGCATTGGGGCCGTTGGGCGCCCAGATCTTCCAGCGTAAATCCAAGGCGACGCTGCGCGATGGAATTCCGGGAATTTTCACCGGCAAAGGCTACCGCGACGTGGTGTTGCCGATGGTCGCGGAAGCAGCCACGGAAGCGCTTAGGGAGCAATGGGTTCGCGGCGACAACGGCCCAGCTCTTTCGGGAATGACCACGGATGCAATTTCCCAAGCCGCACTCCAGCTCTATTTCGATGCATTACAGCAGCGATGGTCTTCGCTGCTTGCCGATCTCCAGGTACGCCCATCGAGCAACCTTGCCGATGCGACCGAGACGGCGCGCATTCTGGCGGCCAATCCGAGCCCTGTCGAAATGGTGCTGAAATCAATTGCCAGCGCCACCGACTTGCGCCCGGCAGCAGATGCCGAAGTCGCCTCGCTTGTTGATGTTCCAGATGCAGCACTGACGGCGGCGACCACAAGCGCAGTCAGCGCACCCGATCCCTACGGACCGCTGCGAGCAGCACTTGAGGCAAATTCCGCCAATACGCAACCGGCTTCCCAGAGCGGAAAGACCGACGGCAGCAGTGACAAGCCGCGCTCGCAAATCCAGGCTCTCCAGCCGATCCTGCAGAACATTTACGGCCAGCTGTCGCGCGCTGCGAATTCGACGGCAGAGGTCGCGCGTGTCTTCGATGCCGGTGGTCAGCTCGCCAATGCCAATCAGGATTTGGTCCAGCAGGCACGCGGGCTGCCGGCGCCTGCCGATGCCTGGATGGTTGCGGTTGCGGCCGATATTGGCTCGCTTGCAGTCAAGACCGCCCGCGGCCGCATCAATGATCTTTGGGCTGCCGAAGGTGCCGATCTTTGCGCCCGCATCGTCACCGGTCGCTACCCCTTCGACCGAAAATCGGGCCAGGATATCGCCATGGCGGATTTCGTCCGGCTGTTCGGACCGCAGGGCCTGTTCCAGTCCTTCTTCAAGAACCGTTTGGAAGCATTTGTCGACACGAGCGCCCAACCCTGGGGCTGGCGCGGCACCTTCGGAGGCGACAGCATTCCAAGCCAGGCAATCGCTCAGTTCGAAAACGCCAGCAAGATCGAGCACGCTTTCTTTCCCGCAGGCAGTGAGAAGCCTGCGATCTCCATCAATGTGAAGCCCGTCTCGCTGTCGGATTCGGCCAATGCCGTGATGGTTGATATCGTCGGCGAGCATGTTCTTTATAATCACGGCCAGATAGTGCCAAAATCCATCGCGTGGCCGGCGGCTGGCACGGAAAATCAATCCAAAGTCAGATTTTTTCCCGGGGGTTTGCAGCCGGCCATCACACAGAGCGGAGACTGGTCACCGTTCCGCCTGTTCGATGCCGCCCAGGTGACTGTTCAGGCTCCCGATCTCTTCCGGGCGAGATTTGAAGACAAGGGTCAAGTGGCGGAATTCGACGTGCAGTTCGGTTCGGTGCTCAATCCTTTCCGGCTACAGGCATTGTCCGATTTCAGTTGCCCGGCGCAATTTTGACGGTCGGCCTATGAACGAACCGCTCGCCCGCACCCAATCACCGTTGCAAGCCGACGCGATCGGCTTTTTCGGGAAATTGCCGACCCACGGCGATTTCGTTTCCTCGGCAATTGGCCTGCGTCTGCAAAGTGAACTCGATCGATGGGTCCGCAGCGGCCTGATCGCACTCGAAGGAGCATTGGGATCGGATTGGCGCCGGCTGTTTCACTCGGCTGCGGCCTGGCGTTTCGCCGTGGACAAGGGCGTCTGGGCGCCCTCTGCCATTGCCGGCGTTCTCCTGCCCAGCCGCGATCGCGTCGGTCGAAGTTTCCCTTTGATCATAGCTGCCCAGCTGCAGCGCTTCTCGGGCCAATTGCGCGATCTGTGCGAAGATGACAGCTGGTTTACCGCTGCAGAAGCACTGGCGGAGACCTCCGACAAGGCCGATTTCGAGATGCAGCGTTTCGTCGAAGGCATCAAGAGACTTCGCCCGCCCTTCATCGACAAACAATCGGGTGCGTTGCAGCCGGCAACGAAAGGCAGCGACGCACCACCGGCATCGCTCTGGTGGCGCATCAGCCCCGGCAGCCGCCACGGCAAGGGGTTCCGCACAATGGCGGCCCCCACAGCGCAGGATTTCGTCAAGCTCATTACCGCGGAAGTGCCAATGTTGCCGGCAGCTGCCGCGCCGCCGGAGCGAGCCATTGTACCTGCGCCGACCGAAACGCCGCCAATGACAGCGGCAATGCGGTCGGAATTTACGATAGCGCACAGCCACGCCAGCCACGCCGGAACGCGCCTTTCATTGAATGCCGATGCGCTTCTTGTGGGCGCCGCACCCTATATCTTCGCAATTGCCGATGGCGTCGGCGATGGTATCGCGGCCATTGAAGCAGCGCGGATCACCACCGGAATCCTCGCCGGTATCCCGCCGCGTGACGCACTGCAGGCCCTGGCGCAGGATATCAAGAGCAAGCTCAGCCATGCCCATGCGATGCTGCGCGCCAAGGCCTCTACCGCGGAGCACGAGCCTCCCGTCGCCAGTATCGTCACGGCAGCGCTGGCAGACGGTGAGTTCACGGCCATATGGGCAGGAGATGCCCGATTCTATCTGCTGCGCGACGCAATGATGCGGCTACTGACCCGCGACCATGTCGACATCGGAATTCGGCGGACCCTCGGCCGAGGCCTGGGGCTCAAAGATCAGTTCGTATCGGAAGCTGTTGCCGATAAGCTCCAGCGCGGCGACCGCCTTCTGCTTGCCAGCGGCTCCCTTTCACGCACGTTGACAGATCGCGTCATTGCCGAGATCCTGATCGAGACGCCGCTGGAGCAGGCAGCCGAAGCACTGATCCAGGAAGCACTCATCGCCAATTGCCGCGAGAATGTCAGCGCCATCGTCGTCGGCGCAACATGAGCGCAAATCCGGGTAACGAGGATATGCGGAAGATTGCGGCAAGCTTTGCCGAATTGCTGCATCTTCTAACGCATGATGGCAAAGCCGAGCGGCCGACGGAGATCCGTAACCTTCTGGTCGATCGATTGCGTGATGCGCTGGACCGGCGCCTGCCGTCTTTGACAGAAAGCGAGCCGTCTTTCATCGCAAACACGTTTCTCGTCGAGGCGGTCGTGCACCGCAACGAGCGGACGGAAATCTGCCGTTTGCGCCATCGCGATCTCGGCACGATTCATGCCATGAAAACGATAGGTGCAGATCGTGCGAACGAGGCGGCTGCCAGAGCCATGCTCCTGCGCGAAGCAAATATCGGCATGATGCTTTCGGGCAGCAATCTTGCTGCCACGCAATGCGCCGTCCGACTGCCTGACGGGCGCCCGGCAATCATTATGGAATGGATCGAAGCCTCTTTGTCGCAGCGCTTGGCGGGAAGCCCGCTTTCATCGGCCGATGTCAAAGCAGGAGCGAAATCCATACTTGGCGGGCTGAGCGCGCTTCACCAGGCCGGCTATGTCCATGGCGATATGTCGCCGGCCAATATTCTGCTTAACGACGGCGACTTCAACCGGCTGAAGATCGCCGATTTCGGTACGGCTATAAAATGCGGGAGCCGATATTGGGAGCTCGACATTGCCAAGGCGGCAACGCCGGGTTTCGCCGCGCCGGAAATTTCTGCCGAGAGCGCCATGCAGTTTAGTGCCGATCTCTACTCAGCCGGCTGCGTGATAGACCTGCTTCTCAAGCATTGCGACGGAGCGGATGCATCAATCAGGCAGCTAAGAGCCGCCGCTCGGCACCTGGCGGATAGCAATCCTTCAAACAGACCGCCAAATGCGATGGCGGCCCTTGCCTTGATAGATTAGCTCCGGCACTGCTTCTCAGTTCGAAGACGAACTGCCGGGAAGCGGTGCGGCGGCCGTCGGAACGCTCTTCTGATAG
The DNA here is from genome assembly GCA_900468625.1 of Hyphomicrobiales bacterium. GTDB lineage: Bacteria > Pseudomonadota > Alphaproteobacteria > Rhizobiales > Rhizobiaceae > Rhizobium. The sequence continues at coordinate 469,306 of UBUL01000019.1, read as the reverse complement.
ACGGTCAACAGCTTGGCCGCATCGACCATATCCGCGTTGCTTGCGTAAATCGTGTCGCCATCCTGCATCTTGAACTGCTGCATGAGAACGAAATTCGAGACTTCTTTCAGGTTGACACTGTAAATGACGGGCTTGACCGAAGTAACGGCTGGCGTAGCCGGCGAATAGATCTTCTGGTTTCGGAAGACGTAGAAGTTGCGGGAATCCGCGCGATCGTCGAGCAGGCCGCCGGCGCGGGCAAGCGCTTGCGCCAACGTCGTCTGGCCCGGCTCCAGGGGAAACTCGCCAACGCTCTTGAAGGCGCCAAGCGCCGTGAAGGTCTGTGAGGTGCCGCTGACGAACAGCTGATCGCCGGGCACAAGCCGCACGTTCTGCTTATCATCCTGCAGGATGCGGCTCAGGGCCGCTGTCGCCCTTTGCGATCCGCGCGTCAGCGTGATCGTCGTGTTGGCGGGCGCAGACGATGCGCCGCCGGCAAGGGCAAGCACGTCGAGCACACGTTCCTTGCGCGCCGTCAGCGGGAAGCGGCCTGCGGAGCGAACCTTGCCATCGACCGTCACGGCGCTGGAGGGCTTGTCGACAACCGTCACCACGGCCTGGGGGTTGACCGAAGAGCCTTTAAGGGCGGTGACGATCTGCGATTGCAGACCTTCCGGGGTCGAATCGATCACACGCTGCTTGCCGACATAGGGCATGGTGACGAAACCACGCGAATCGACGGTGAAACGGCCGAGATTGAGCGACTTGCTCTGTGTGGCGGACAGCAATCCGTCTTCGCCGGTATCCAGCACGGTTACGTCGAATACATCGCCCGGGCGCAGACGCGCCTCCGAAAAACCACCTGAGTGAAGGCTTGCAAGCCCCTGATCGGTCGGTGAATAGGATGGCGCAACAACCTGCGCGCCCAACGGGGCCTGGGAGAGCGGCAGGACCGGAATCTTTCGCTGTGTGATCGGCATCGTTGCATTGCGAATATTGAGCGCGCTTGGTCCATCGGACGGCCTCGCACAAGCGCCGAGGACAACCAAGGGTAAAATCGCCGCCCATTTCCGCATTCCGGAATCTCCTTCGGATGTTTAGAAGCAAGGCAGAAATATCAACCACAAGGCGGGAGGCAATATGCGGATCTGATAAATAATGAATTATGACAGTCCGGTTGTTTACCATTGTGTCCAAATAGCAACCGATTGCCGTCCGCCTGGTCGCAGGGGGCGACTTCAAATAGGCATCGAATGCGGCTTTCCCACTGAAATTTCCGAGAAAATGCGAATCGCAGGCAACCGGTACGATAAGGAGTGTTGATAAAAATACGCCTACCCATTGCAGTTTGCGAGTGCCGTCCTAATTTCACCGCTACCTCCGCACAAGGGCGCGCGCACAGCAATTCCTTCTTGAAAACGATCCACCAATGCGTGTTGTCATTGATAAATGCCCTCTCCCCGGGGTAGCATCAGTATCATCAGATCGACCCAGAGATCTTTTCCAGCAATAAGAGGGATACAAAATCATGCTTACAAGGATAGCTTGCGCACTTGCGCTTGGGGTTCTTTCCAGCACTCCTGCATTGGCGGACGCCTGCTCTGATCATTACGAAAGCAGCGGCGTGCCGCTCGTCACGAGCATGACCTACAAGACCTGGATGGTTTTTCCAGCCATCAATCAGGGCGCCGCTTTTGACAAGATATCCCGAGCGGTTCTCGCCGAAGGTTTCGTCGATGTGAACGTCGAAAAGAAGCTTGGCACGCTGACCGCACAGCAGGAAACGAGTGGTTCCGGCAGGCCGCAAACCTTGCGCGTCGTCGTGCGCAAGAACGGCAAGGGCAGCCGCGTCGATGCCCTGTTCATGGTGCAACAGGGGCAAGTCGCGCCTGGTGTCGGCAAGAATCTTTGCCGCATCGTGAATGCGGTCGGCGAGTAAGCCCGGTTCGAGCTTTGCCAATCGTTTGCACGGCAGATCACAACCCTATCTATTGCCATGCCGAGGCTGTCTGGCAGTCTCGGACGGCATTTCGCCGAAGGACTGATGGTAAAGCGCCGCAAAGCGCCCCATATGCGAAAATCCCCAATCGCGCGCAATGTCGGCGACCGGCCTTGAACAGCCTAAATCCTTCAGTGCTTTTCGCACACCCTGCAGACGGATCGTCCGCAGGTAGGCAAGCGGTGTTGTGTTCCTGAACTGCTGAAAAGCGGCTTGCAACGACCGCACGCTCGCCCCGGCCTCGCGTGCGATATCAGCGATCCTGATCTCCGAGCCGGAATTGGCGTGCATATACTCCATTGCCCGCTTCAACTGTTTCGGTACTGCCGGCGAAGCCGGCGTTGCCAATTGCGCCGAATAATTGTGCGGGGTTGTTTCCAGCAAGGCAATCATCATCGCCTGTAGGAGACATTCGGTGTATGCAGCAGAGGATCTATCTGATTTCTCCGCAGCCAGATCCTGCCAGATCAGATTTCCAAGCGCGGCAATCTGCAACCCGCGCTCCGACGCCAGATCGACGGGGTTTGAAAATTCTAGATCGTCTAAAACCGGCGCATCCAGCAGATCGCTAAGCTGCCTGATCATCACCGATTTTTCGAACGCTACACCCATATGGCCGCGCTCTTCGAACAGAGTGAGCCGTTTAAACGACGACATGTCAGCCAGCACCGCCCTGCCCGGCACCGATTCCAGTCGCCGTCCTCGCGCATCGATTAGCATCCTGCCAGACGTCGGCAGATAGAGACAGTAGGCATCGGGGCCGCCGGGAACCGCGACGCTCATGCCGGAATGACATTTTCCGCTCCAGACGCTGAAGGAGCCGATTGTGTAATGGCGGTCCTCCACTGAGATCGTCCCATGACCGTTGAGAGGTTCGACAATGGCGGGAAACAAGGTCCTTGCATAGTGCGCTGTCATTTCTTCAGCGCCAGCCTTATCAATTTTGAACACCGACTGCGTCACGTAGGTCAAATAGTTTCCCCGTATTCGGCGCCAACCGATCGGCTGACAAAACACGCACTATGCGCACCCAGAAGATCGCCGCCTACATTTCTTCGCAAACAACTTTAGAATAGACATAAAGTCAATGCGAAAATCGCAAAATATTACTGCATGATTTTTGTGTATTATATCATAGTTCGTAATATAGATATTTAGTTTATAGTTATATGATTTCATAGTACGATCCGCGGCTGCCGATTATATATTTTACGCTTAAACGAACCATTTTAGTAATACGTTCTGCTCCTTTGGGACTGCGATATGCCTGACCGCCACCATCGAGCCTCTTGACGGAATGTTATCGATAACATAGCCTGTTCCTATCGAAGCTTTGGGAGGAGCGGGATGGACGACGGAAAGCTGCTCGAATTTTCCGACATCACCAAGGAATTTGGCGGAACGCGCGCGCTGTCGCATGTGTCACTCGACCTGCAGCGGGGCGAAATCCTGGCGCTGCTCGGAGAAAACGGCGCCGGCAAATCGACGCTCATCAAGACATTGGCGGGCATCTACAAGCCGGATGGCGGCCAGATCCTGTTTCGCGGCAAGCCCTACCATCACCGCCCGCCGCAACCGAACCAGCGCCAGCCCGTCGCCTTCATCCACCAGGATCTCGGGCTGATCGAATGGATGACGGTGGGGGAGAATGTCGGGCTTGCGCAGGGCTATTCCCTGCGGGGTCGACTGATCGACTGGCGGGCAACCGAGCGGCGCACGGCAGAGGCGTTGAAGCTTGTCGGCTGCGATTTCGATCCCTCGACCCGCGTGCAGGAGCTGACCCGCACGGAAAAGTCGCTGGTCGCCATCGCCCGTGCGCTTGCCGTCGAGGCGGATGTGCTGGTGCTCGACGAGCCGTCGGCGAGCCTGCCTGCCGATGAAGTCGAAAAGCTCTTTGCCGCCATTCGCCCGCTGAAAGACCGTGGCGTCGCCATGATCTACGTCTCGCATCGCCTCGACGAGATCTTCCGGATTGCCGATCGCGTTGCCGTTCTGCGCGACGGGCATCTGGTCGGCCAGAAGCCCGTCTGCGAAACGACGCCGGATGAACTCATCCGCATGATCGTCGGGCGCAAGGCAGACCAGCTTTTCGTCAAAGCGGAAAGAAGCGCAGGGCCTGCCATCGTTTCGGTGAAAGAGCTTTCCTGCCGCGGCGCCGGACCGGTCTCCTTCGATATCCGCCAGGGCGAGTTGCTCGGTCTCGTCGGCTTGCGAGGCGCCGGTCAAGAACTCATTGGGCGCGCGCTGTTCGGCTGCGAACCGTCGCGAGGAAGCGTCCGATTGAACGGAGCGGAGCCCGACCTTTCCAGCACGGTCGCGGCGATGGCCTCCGGTATCGGTCTGATCGCCAGAGACCGGACGGAAGAGTCGGTCGCCATGTCGCTCAGCCTGCGTGAGAATACGTTCCTGAACCCAGGCGCTTCCGGACGAGGCCTGTTTTCATTCCTGTCGCCGCGCCGGGAAGCGGAAGCTGCCTATTCGCTCGGAAGCCGCGTCGGCCTTAGGCCCAACGACCAGAGCCTTGCCATCGAGGCGCTGTCGGGCGGCAATCAGCAGAAGGTCGTCGTCGGACGTTGGCTGGCGACGGGCCGCAAATTGCTGATCGCCGAGGACCCGACCGCCGGCGTCGACGTCGGTGCCAAGGCCGACATCTATCGCCTGATCGCCGAGGCCGTCGAGGCTGGCCTTGCCGTCCTTGTCGTCTCCACGGATTTCGAGGAAATCGCCCATATCTGCCACCGAGCCCTGGTGTTTTCGCGCGGAAGGATCGTGCGCGAACTTGCCGGCGCTGATCTGACAACACCGGCGGTCATCGCCGCCGCATCTGCATCAGAAGCGGCCTGAACCGGAGGAAAACATCATGCAATCGATCGAATCGAACGCGCTCGAGCCGACCCGCGCCGAGCTTTCGGCAATGAGCTTCGGCCAGAAGATCCAGCGCCTGCTGCCGGTCTATGGCCTCGTCATTCTGACTGTGCTTCTGATCCTGCTTTTCTCGGTGCTGCTGCCGCAGACATTCCCGACGATGCTCAACCTGCGTTCGATCATTTCCGACAAGACGATCATCGCCATCCTGTCGCTGGCGGCGATGATCCCCATGGCGGCCGGCCGCATCGATCTGACGATCGGCTATGGCATCGTGCTCTGGCATGTGCTCGCAATCAGCCTTCAGACGATGTTCGGGCTGCCCTGGCCAATTGCCGTCCTGATCGTCATTGCCCTTGGCGCACTGACCGGCTTCCTGAACGGTCTCCTGGTAGAGATCGCCAAGATCGACAGCTTCATCGCCACGCTCGGCACCGGCACGGTCCTTTATGCGATCGCGCTCTGGCACACCGGCGGACGGCAGGTGGTCGGCATGCTGCCGCAAGGGTTTTATGCGCTGAACGGCACCATGGTCTTCGGCCTGCCGATCACCGGCATCTATGTCCTGGCGCTGGCCTTCGTCATGTGGATCGTCCTCGAATATCTGCCGATCGGCCGTTACATCTATGCGATCGGCGCCAATCCGAAGGCTGCGGCCTTGAACGGGATTCCCGTCCGCCGTTTCGTCATCGGCGCCTTCGTCACCTCGGGCACGCTTGCCGCCATTGCCGGCGTCCTGCTCGCCTCCAAGCTTCGCATCGGCCAAGCAAGCGTCGGGCTCGAATATCTCCTGCCTGCATTGGTCGGCGCCTTCCTCGGATCGACCACGATCAAGCCGGGCCGCGTCAATGTCTGGGGCACGATGATCGGCGTCATCATTCTGGCGGTCGGCATTGCCGGCATCCAGCAGTTCGGCGGCTCCTTCTATGTCGAGCCTCTGTTCAACGGCGTGACCCTGCTCGTTGCCATCGGCATTGCCGGTTACGCGCAGCGCCGTCGCAGCCATCAAGGGCGCATGGCACCAGCCCAGGCGCCGCAGCTTTCCGCAAAGCCGGCGGAAAAGTGAAAATCATCTGAAGTTCGAATGTCCAAAGGGAGGAGAAGACATGAACCGTAGACAATTCCTGCAGGCAACGACCGCGGTACTGGTGCTCAGCGCCGGCCAGGCCTATGCCGATCCGATGGCCGATGCGAAAGCCGTCGTCGGCAAATATGCAACCCCTGTCACCAAATGGGACGGACCGACCACGGGGCCGAAGGCGCAGGCCGGCAAGACCATCGTCGTGCTTGCGGGCGACCTCAAGAATGGCGGCATTCTCGGTGTCAGCAACGGCGTCGAAGAAGCGGCAAAGGCGATCGGCTGGCAGGTGAAGGTTCTCGATGGCGCCGGTTCCATCGGCGGACGCACGGCCGCTTTCGGTCAGGCGATAGCCTTGCAGCCTGCCGGCATCATCATCGACGGCTTCGATGCCGTCGAACAGGCTCCGGCGCTGGAGCAGGCAAAGGCCGCCAAGGTCCCGCTGGTCGCCTGGCATGCCGGCCCGGTGATCGGTCCGGACGAGAAGAATGGCCTTTTCGCCAATGTCAGCACCGACGCCATGGAGGTCTCAAAGGCGGCTGCCGACTGGGCCTTCGTCGATGCCAAGGGCAAGCCCGGTGTCATCATCTTCACCGACTCCACCTATGCGATCGCGATTGCCAAGGCGGACAAGATGAAGCAGGAGATCGAACGGCTGGGCGGCAAGGTGCTCGAATATGTCGATACCCCGATCGCCGAGACGTCGCAGCGCATGCCGCAGCTGACGACATCGCTGCTGCAGAAATACGGAGACAGCTGGACGCACTCGCTGGCGATCAACGACCTTTATTTCGACTTCATGGGACCTTCGCTAGCCTCGGCCGGCAAGAGCGGCACCGACGCGCCGATCAACGTCGCAGCCGGCGACGGCTCGCAGTCTGCCTATGAGCGCATCCGCGCCGGCCAGTTCCAGAAGGTCACGGTGGCCGAGCCCCTTAATCTCCAGGGGTGGCAGCTGGTCGACGAACTCAATCGCGCTTTCGCCGGTCAAAAATGGTCCGGCTATCTCTCGCCGCTGCATGTGGTGACGGCGGACAACATCCAGTCCGATGGCGGCCCGAAGAACACCTTCGATCCGGACAATGGCTACAAGGACCAATATAAGAAGATCTGGGGCAAGTAATCACCTGGCTTGAATGAAGCGAGCCCTTCGGCGGGCTCGCAATTTTACTCGCTGGCATCGCTTGCAGAACTTGGTAAAGCAACACCGGTTTTGCAGCGATGTTCTCATCGAGTTCGCGACGCCGATATCGATCCGTCACAAGGATCTATCGAGCGTCTCATCCGCTGAGGCGGCAGCCAATCGGACGATGCTGAACCCTTCCGCTTCCGTGGGGGCTACGAAATATTTCGTGATTTCATCGAATTGGGCGTCGGAGGCCGCAAAGTCGTGCGTCCCGGCGGCATTGCGTGCCCGTAAGCGCGCCTTACAAAGCTCATCCGGCACATCCAGGAAATATAGCCGGTGATCGGCGCCGGCCGCCTCGAAAAGCGTTCGCATCCATGACCGGATAGCAGGAGTATTTGCCGGGAAATCCAGAACAACCGATACGCCGATACCCAACAGATCCTGGACGACAGGACCGATGACGTCACGCAGCCGCCGCGAATAGCGGATATAGTCAGCCACGCCGTTCAATTCGTCACCGAAGAGGCGGCTCATCCACCAATCTTCGCCCAGGACGATGGTTAAGGGCATCTGGCCAAGCTTCGCCGTCAGCGTCGATTTTCCAGCGGCAATTTTGCCGCAAAGCATATGGAGCGTCGCGCGCGACGCATTGGTTTCATGATCGGACATGTCCGTCTCCGGTTGAGACCCCGCAAACGGAAGAAAAAACCCGCCTCGGGGCGGGTTGCATCATTTGAACAAGGAACGTGCAAAAGCCCACCATTCATTGAATGGTGCGAATAATCGGCAAGTTGCAGCTTTGAAGCTTGTCCATCCAGCCCGTATATCAGCTGTTTTCCTGGGATCCAATCAGTAAAGGAGCAAAGACCGGGGTGATTTACAGCATCGCAGACACTGCCCTAAAGCGCCCGGCTGCTGTCGCGTACAATCAGCTGCGGTGAAATCCTGACATTGCCCGCCTGCTGGGCGCCATCAAGAATATCGAGGATCAATTCAGCCGTCCGCTCACCGATTTCGCGGGCAAACGCATTGATCGTCGTCAGCGTCGGCACGCAGACCTCGCCGATTTCATAGTTGCCGAAACCGCCGATGGAAAAACGCTCGGGTACAGGGATTCCGAGCCGGCGGCATTCGGTCAGCGCACCATAGGCGGCCAGATCCGAGACGCAGACGACCGCTTCCGTATCCGGATAAAGCTTAATCAGCTTCGCCATGGCATTGGCGCCTTCGCGCATCGAAATCGGTGGCGATCCGGCTGCGATCAGCCTGGAGGCATCGAGCCCATGCGCCTGCATGGCCGCGATGAAACCGAGCCTGCGCTCGCTGCCGCGTGAATCGCGCTGCACATCCCCGCCGATGAAGGCGATGCGCCGGCAACCGAGCGCGACGAAATGATCGACCATATCGCGCATGACGGCCCTGTTGGAGAAGCCGACATAGTGGCCGATCGGATCATTCGGTATGTCCCAGGTCTCGATCACCGGGATGGCTACCGTTTGCAGAAGTTTGCGAGCCCGCTCGGTATGGGTGCCGCCGGTCACGACAATCGCCTCCGGCTTGCGGCGGAGCAGCTGTTCGATGAGGCGCTCCTCCTCTTCGACATTGTAGTTCGTGTAGCCGAGCAGGATCTGCATGTCCCGCTTGGACAGAGTATCGGAAAGACCGCCAACCGTATCGGCGAAATTAGCGTTGTTGATCGAGGGAATGGTGACGGCGACAAAGCCGGACTTTTGCGAACGCAGGTTGGAAGCCGTGCTGTCGAAGACATAGCCCAGTTCCTCCGCTGTGCGCAGGATCGCCTCGCGGGTCTCCGGACTGACCAGACTGTCGGCCTTGAAGGCACGCGATACGGTCATGGGAGAGACTCCCATGACGCGGGCTATGTCCGCCATCGTTGGCGCTTTGCGTTCGTTACTCATTCATGGCCTATGTTATCGTTACCATCAGAGTAATATGCCTCTTCCCAGAATGGCAAGAGGCGCCTTCAGCTATCCCGCAAGACGAGCAAAACGCCATGGGCGCGGCTGCGTCGGAAACCTCTTGCGGCAGCCAGACTAGAGCTGGAACTCATGCGCTAGCGTCACATGATGATGGATGCGTCCTTCGAAAAAGCGCGACAGCACGGCTTCCGTCGCCGCCCGCGCCTCGGTGCGCACCGGGCTTGCAAGAGCCTTTTCGACGGCAGCCATATCCGGATAATTGACGGCCAAGATCATCGGAAACTCGGGAGCGCCTTCATCGCGCGTCTCGGCAAAGGTAACCCTAACGTCGAGGGCGCCTGGAAATTGTTTCCACTTCGGCAGAATGGTTTCCATAACGGCGATTCGAAAAGCCTCCGTCTCCCCTTCCCTGACTTTGCCTTCAAACAATGCATATCTTGTAATCATCCGGCGATCTCCTTGTTCGGCCCTTTGAAGAATTCCATCAATGCCGCCTGGTCTTCACCACCAAGCCCGGATGCCGTCAGCATACGGTGTATCTCTGCACAGACGGCGGTCAGCGGCATGGCGGTGTTGGTCCTGCGGGCAAGATCCTGAGCGCCGTTCAGATCCTTGACCATGTTGTCGATCCTGCCGGTGCGGCGATAATCCTTGGCGACATAGCGCGGCATATATTCTTGCAAAATGGCGCTGTCGGCCCTGCCGCCCTTCAGCGCCTGCGGGATCTTGGCGGCATCGACGCCGGCATCGAGCGCCAGCTGTGTGGCTTCTGCGACCGCGAGGAAATTCAATGCGCAAAGAACCTGATTGACGAGCTTCGTGGTCTGGCCCGCACCGACAGGACCCATATGGGTGTAGTTCGATGCCACATGACGCAGCACCTGATGCGCGTCCGCGACATCCTGTTCGCTACCGCCGGCCATCAGCGTCAACTGTCCAATCAAGGCCTTCGGCGCTCCACCGGAAAGGGGGCTGTCCACCCAGCGCAATCCCCTTTCCGCCGCTTCTGCGGCAAGCGCCTTGGTCGCGTCGGGATCGATCGATGACATATCGATGATCAGCGTGCCCGGCCCTGCGCCCGCTGCAACGCCTTCGAGCCCGAATACCGCGGCATGGACGATCTTCGGGGAATTGAGGCTCAGAATGACGAAATCGGAAACGGCTGCCGCCGCGGCCGCACTGATGGCAGCCGTAGCGCCTTTTGCGGTCAGAGCCGCAACCTTGTCCTTGTCGAGATCGAAAACAGTCAGCTGATTGCCGGTCTCCGCCAGGCGGGCGCCGATCGCACCGCCCATTGCGCCGACGCCGATCAGCGCCACTTTGTTGCTCATGATTGCCTCTCCTCCAATGCTGTCATGATAGCCGCAACGACCGCATCGAGCGGCTGGCTAATATCGACTGTGATCGCCTGTTCGTCGGCGCCAGGCGGCTCCAGCGCGGCAAATTGGCTGTCGAGCAACGCCGGCGGCATGAAGTGATCCCGCCTCGCCTGCAGACGTTCCAAGATGGTTTCCCGCGTGCCGGCGAGGTGGACGAACGAAACCGGCGCTCCGGCGACTTCGCGAATCCGATCGCGATAGCTGCGCTTGAGCGCCGAACATCCAATCAGCGCCGTCTTATCGGCCAAAACCAGACATCGACCGATCTTGTCGAGCCAGGGCCACCGATCGGTGTCGGTCAAAGGAATGCCGGCACTCATCTTGGCGACATTGGCGGCGGGATGAAGATCATCCCCGTCAACATAAATGCCGCCAAGGCGTTGTGCGAGCGCCGAGCCAACCGACGATTTGCCGCAGCCGCTGACGCCCATGATAACGAAGCGGCACGGCTTTGCGCCGTCAGAGAGACGCTGTGATGCCGCCGTCGACATAGAGCACATGACCGTTGACAAAAGAGGAGGCATCGGAGGCAAGGAAAATGCAGGCGCCGACCAATTCCTCAACGCGGCCCCAACGCCCTGCGGGCGTGCGTTTTTCCAGCCACGCCGAGAAATCGGCATCGGCGACGAGCGCCGCGTTCAACGGCGTATCGAAATAGCCCGGCGCAATGGCGTTGCATTGCAGCCCATGTTTGGCCCAATCCGTCGCCATGCCCTTGGTCAGATTGCCGACGGCCCCCTTGGTTGCCGTGTAAGGAGCAATCGAGGGGCGCGCCAGCGCCGTCTGCACGCTTGCGATATTGATGATCTTGCCGGCGCCTCGCTTGATCATGTGCCGCGCGACGGCCTGGCCGACATTGAAGACGCTCGATATGTTCGTACGCAAAAGCCGTTCGAAAGCATCGGCCGGAAAATCCTCGAGCGGCGTGCGAAACTGCATGCCGGCATTGTTGACGAGGATGTCGATCGCGCCGGTTTCGGCCTCGAATGCATCGACGGCCTGACGCGCGGCCGCATGATCGGTGGCGTCGAATGCCAGCATGTGTACCTCGCCGCTAAAGCTTTCGGCCGCCTTTGCAAGCTTTTTGCGATCACGGCCGTTAAGCACGATCGCTGCGCCGGCAGCGGCCAACCCCTTGGCGAGCGCAAGTCCGATGCCTTGGGAAGAACCGGTCACCAGGGCGCGCCGTCCTTTCAGATCAAAAAGACCAAGAGACATCGTTTCCTCCGTTTTTCATCTCGACAATGATTGCATCTCCTGTTTATGTTATCGATAACATTTGATGTCAAGGGAGGACTTGAAAGATGGATAAGCCACCGATCCTGCAGATTGGTCCCTATCCGCAATGGGATCAGGAACCGCTCGAGGCAGCGTTTCACGTTCATCGCTATTTCGAGGCCGCCGACAAGGACAAGCTGCTTGCTGAGGTCGGACCGTCGGTCAGGGCGATTGCGACGCGCGGCGAGCTCGGTGCCAACCGCGCCATGATCGAAGCCTGCCCGAAACTGGAGGTCATTTCGGTCTATGGCGTCGGCTTCGACGCCGTCGATCTGCAAGCCTGCCGCGAGCGCGGCATCCGTGTCACCAATACGCCCGACGTGCTCACAAATGACGTTGCCGACCTTGGGATTGCTATGATGCTCTGCCTGTCGCGCGGCATGATCGGCGCGGAGACATGGGTGCGTGACGGCAGCTGGGTGCAAAAGGGGCTTTATCCCCTCAAGCGCCGCGTCTGGGGGCGGCGTGCAGGCGTGCTGGGCCTCGGCCGCATCGGCTTCGAAGTCGCCAAGCGCCTGAAGGGCTTCGACATGCAGATCGCCTATTCCGACGTCGAAGCGAAAGCCTACGCCTCCGACATGACCTTTGTCGCGGATCCCGTCGAACTCGCGCGGCAATCGGATTTCCTGTTCGTCACGCTTGCCGCCTCCTCGGCAACCCGACACATCGTCGGTCAAAAGGTGATCGAGGCGCTCGGCCCGGAAGGTATGCTGATCAACATCTCCAGAGCCTCCAATATCGACGAAGAGGCACTGCTTGACGCACTGGAAACCGGCAAGCTCGGATCGGCAGCACTCGACGTCTTCGAAGGCGAGCCGAAGCTCAATCCCCGCTTCCTGGCGCTCGACAATGTGCTGCTGCAGCCCCATCACGCCTCCGGTACGGTGGAGACACGCAAGGCCATGGGGCAGCTGGTGCGCGACAATCTGGCCGCTCATTTCGCCGGCCAGGCCCTGCCGACACCCGTTCTTTGAGGAGAAAGACATGAAAGCCATTGTCGCTCACGCCGCCAAGGATGTGCGGATCGAGGATTATCCGGAAGAAGAACCAGGGGCTGGAGAAGTCAAGCTGACGCTCGCGACCGGCGGGGTCTGCGGCAGCGACCTGCATTACTACCATCATGGCGGCTTCGGCACCGTGCGACTGAAGGAGCCGATGATCCTCGGGCATGAGGTCAGCGCAACGGTGACCGCACTCGGCCCCGGCGTAGAAGGGCTCGAAATCGGTCAGCTCGTTGCCGTCTCCCCCTCCCGTCCATGCCGGAGCTGCCGCTACTGCCTGCAGGGCCTGCCCAATCAATGCCTCAACATGCGCTTTTATGGAAGCGCCATGCCCTTCCCGCATATCCAGGGCGCATTCCGCGAAACGCTCGTCGCCGATGCCATCCAATGCGTGCCGGCAGACGGGCTAACGCCGGGTGAAGCAGCCATGGCGGAACCTTTGGCCGTCACGCTCCACGCCACCCGGCGTGCGGGCGAGATGCTCGGCAAACGCGTTCTCATAACCGGCTGCGGCCCGATCGGCGTCCTCTCGATCCTCGCCGCACGCCGCGCAGGTGCTGTCGAGATCGTAGCGACCGATCTTTCGGACTTCACCTTGTCGCTTGCCAGGCAAGCGGGTGCCGACAGGGTCATCAATACGAAGAACGAGCCGGAAGCGCTTGCCGCCTATTCCGCCGACAAGGGCACTTTCGATGTGCTCTACGAATGCTCCGGCGCTGCTGCGGCGCTTGCCGGCGGTATTGCGGCACTTCGACCGCGCGGGATCATCGTCCAGCTTGGTATCGGCGGCGACATGAGCCTGCCGATGCTTTCGATCACGGCCAAGGAACTGGAATTGCGCGGCTCCTTCCGTTTTCACGAGGAGTTTGCCGTCGGTGTTGATCTGATGCGCAAGGGCCTCATCGATGTGCGGCCGCTCATTACCCATACGGTACCGCTTGCCGAGGCGATCAGTGCTTTCGAAATCGCTTCGGATCGAAGCAAGGCCATGAAGGCGCAGATCGTCTTCGCCTGAAGCGAAAACCGCGCGAAATCCACCTCATCGAAAATGAAATGGATTTCGCGCTCGCATCCGGTCTAATCGAGATCGGCACCGATCGCGTTGAGGGCGGCACGGGCAACCTGCTCGTCCTGCTCTCCGGAGCCCGAACCGACGCCGATCCCGCCGACAAGCGTGCCGCCGACACGGATCGGCAAGCCCCCGCGCAGACCCGTCATCCCGCCGCGCGTTGCAACGGCCAGGGGCACCCTTGCATGCTCCGGCAGGGAATGGCTCGGCGCACCGATGGAAGCGGCCGTCTGCGCCTTGGCAGCCGCGCTTTTCAACGACTGAAAACGCGAACCACGCATACGGAAGGAGCCGAGCGTCACACCGGACTGATCGACGATGACGATGCATTGCGGCTGCCCCATCTCAGAAGCAGCCGAGATCGCAGCGGTCAACAACGTCATCACCCCTTCGTCGCTCAGGACACTCGACGTCAGAACATGGCTCATGCACTATCCTCCCGCTTGCGGACTCGATTGAATATGTTATCGATAACACATCGATCTCTCGATGTAACCTTAGGGAGGTATTGTCACAATGTCGTTCTTCGAGATCATGGATCCGGCCTTCGGGAAATTCGTTCTTGGCAATGCTCCCGTCAAGCAGATCGCCACAGGGTTCGATTGGGTCGAAGGTCCTGTGTGGTTCGGAGATCTGAACTGCCTGCTTTTCTCCGACATTCCCAACAACCGCATCATGCGCTGGATCCCTGGCGTCGGCACGAGTGTGTTTCGCGAACCTTCGAATTTTTCGAACGGTCATACGCGCGACCGGCAGGGCCGGCTCGTGAGCTGCGAACACGGCGGCAGGCGCGTCACGCGCACGGAACATGATGGATCGATCACCGTCATCGCAGACAGCTATCAGGGCAAACGCCTGAATTCACCAAACGATGTGATTGTCGCCTCGGACGGCGCCGTCTGGTTCAGTGACCCCCACTATGGCATCGCCACCGACTATGAAGGGCATAGAAGCGAGCAGGAATTGCCATGCAACGTCTATCGTGTCGATCCTTCCGGGGCCATGCAGGCGGTGTTGACGGATTTCAATTGCCCAAATGGACTTGCCTTTAGCCCTGATGAGAAAAAACTCTATGTCGCCGATACCGGCCGCATGCATGGCAGCGATGCGCAGCACATCCGCGTTTTCAATGTCAGCGAAAACTGGCGGCTATCGGGCGGCGAGGTATTTCATGTCATTTCGCCCGGCTGTGCCGACGGCATGCGCCTCGACAGCGACGGCAATCTCTGGTCGTCCGCAGCCGACGGCGTGCACTGCATCGCGCCCGATGGCCATCTCCTGGGCAAGATCCTCGTGCCTGAAACCGTTTCCAATCTCTGTTTCGGCGGTCGCGGCAAGCACAGGCTCTTCATGACAGCAACGACAAGCGTCTATGCGATCTCTTTGAACCGGAGCGGCGCCCTCTGATGGCCGAAGCTTGAAAATGAGGCGGCAGCAAGGGCTTCGGCAAGAAGCGGGCGCGCCTCCAGTGGGAGGCCATCCGGTCGCCTGAAACCAAAACGGCGGCAATCGCCCAACATGCAGCGATTGCCGTTGTCGCAAGGGAAAGAAGATATCAGCGCAGATCGGCCTGAGGCATGGAGGAAGAAGCCGCACGAGCGATCGGTGCCAGATTGACCGACAGAGCACGCTCCTGCCGGCGCGCAGCATCCTGCAGCAGGGTCGCCATTCCGGTCACGGAAATGCGATCCGCGCGCATGACCTGGCGGATCAGCGGATCTTTGAGAACTTCGGCGATCGTCAAGTCCCTTTGGGTCATGGTTACCTCCTGTTCGTTGGAGCAGAAGATAATCCGCTTTATTAGCAGTGCGATGTCAGAACCCGGACAAAAACAAGGCAATTCGTTCGATTTTGTTACAGGATAATTGCAAAACCCTTGGGCAGCACATATTCCAAAATTGCAATAAGACCCTAGTTGTCGGTCGAAGAAGGTTGATCGATGGAGATCGGCCTAAGTGGGAGGCCCGCTTGCTCCGCGAAGGCGTAATGTTCTGCAATATCCAGACCTTAATTGTGCAGCTTTTGCGTTTATTATCGCGCGACGCAGAGAGGGATTTTTAAGATTAACCATCAACGATTGGCCGCGCTATGTATTCCTCAGATCAGACCAGAGAAGATGAGCGTCTCATCTACCACGCAGACCTTCTCAACCAGCTTTCAAATCCCAAGCGACTGGAGGTCTGTATCCATCTGTCCGACCATGAGGAAGATGTAAACAGCCTGGCCAAGAAACTTGGAATATCGCAATCGGCACTGAGCCAGCATCTGACCCGCCTGCATCATTCGGGCATCGTCAAAGTGCGCCGCCAGGCGCAATTCAGATATTATAGCTGCGACCATCCCGGCGTTCTGCGAATTCTGAAGACGCTTGCCGAACTTTTTGATGTTGAATCCAAGCCTAAAGCGAGGAATATCGCCGCCGGGAGCGACAGTCACGACGGGAAATCGTAAGGCGGCGACAGGCTTTGCTGCGCCGGCCATCGACCGTGCTGCGAAGATCTGCGCTGGAGCCGGATGATTTTAGGTCGGTTCGACCTAAAATCTGAATACCTCCTGGAATCAAAGGGGTAGAACATGACGCCGGCCGAAATCACCTGACACTTTTCGGCATCATGCCCTGAGGGCGCCAAAGAGGCGCCCAATCCGCGCTCGCTCAAACGCCGCGCTTGTTGCCCCAGATGATGACGTGCAGTTGCGGCAGCACTCTTGCCTCGAACCATCTGTCAACGCTGACCTTGTCGACCAGCCAGCGCATGCGCTCGACAATTCCGTCAATGTCCACGAGGGCATCATCCGCGTCTGCAGGCGGCGGCGTATGATTGCCGGGCTGCAGATAGAGAGGCAAATGAGGATAACGCGACGCGGCCTCCTGCGCATAGGCGTAGTCGAGGTCGTCGAATATGACGATCTTCAGCGCAATTTGCGCTTTATCGCCGGCCATGCGCAGACAGTCATCGAAAGCAGTCCAGTCCGTTATCATGCCGCTCGAAGGCGGTTTCGGGCTCAGCACCAGCACGTCAAGCTCGGCGAACCAGTCCTTGGCTAGGCTCGCTTGCGTTTCCAGCGCAAAACGATAGCCTTGCGCATGGCCGCGCTCGATCAGCGGAGCGAGCGGCTGGATTGCGGGATTGCCGCCCGAGAGTGAAATCGTGAGCGGCTTGCCGCCGGAGAGCCTTGTTACTTCTTGCCAGATTTCGTCCACGGACATTGGCTGCCATTGATCGCGATAGTCACTGTCGACAGCGTGCAGCGTGTCGCACCAGGAGCAGCGATAGTCGCAGCCGCCGGTGCGCACGAAAATCGTTGGGAGGCCGATCAATATCCCCTCGCCCTGGATCGTCGGTCCGAAAATCTCGCTGACGCGAATGCGCGCTTCACTCATGGCCGGTATTCCGCCCATGTCTTCGGCGTCTCGCTGACACGCACAGCCGAGGTCTCCGGCAGCCGGGTCTTGCACCAGTCATAGAAGTGCTTGGCAAGGCACTCCGAAGTGACGCGATCGTGGCCGAGGACATCGTTGAGATGGCGGTGGTCGAAGGCATCATCGATATAGCGCTTCAGCGGCTGAAGCTCGTGATAGTCGCGCACGAAGCCGTTCTCATCGAGTTCGGCCGCTGAAAGTTCCACCACGACGATGTAATTGTGCCCATGCATGCGCGCGCATTGGTGATCGTCAGACAGATGCGCGAGCTGATGCGAGGCGGAGAAATGAAACTCCTTGGTGATGCGGAACATCACTTCACCTCCTGGGCAAAGAAGCTTGATGTCGCAGCGACCCAGAAATCGGGATCCTCGTAATCGGTGGGATCGTCGACGCCGGCAAGATGAAAGGCTTCGCGCCGCTCGACGCAGGTGCCGCAGCGGCCGCAATGACGCTCCCCACCCTTGTAGCAGGACCAGGTTTCGGAGAAGGGAACCTTGTGGCGGGCGCCGTCGGCAACGATATCCGCCTTCGAAACCGTCACATAGGGCGCATGGAGCGAAACGCTGGCATAGCCTTCGAGCGCATGGTTCTGCATCTGCTGGAAAGCGTCGATGAAGCCGGGCCGGCAATCGGGATAGATGAAATGGTCGCCGCCGTGAACGGCAACGGCGACCGCATCCGCCTTCTGAGCGGCCGCAAGCCCGAAGGCGATCGCCAGCATGATCGCGTTGCGGTTGGGCACGACCGTCGCCTTCATGGTCTCCTCGGCATAGTGTCCATCGGGCACATCGACATTGTCTGTCAGAGCCGATCCGGTCAGATGCTTGCCGATGGCCGTTATGTCGATGATCTGATACGGCACGCCGAGGCGCTTGGCGCAGGCGCTGGCGAATTCCACTTCCTTGCGATGCCGCTGGCCATAGTCGAAGGAGACGAGGCCGATGAGCTGATGTTCGGCTGCGACCTTATGGGCAAGCGAAACGGAGTCCAGTCCGCCGGAGCAGACGACGATAGTCTTCATAATTCAGGATCCCTTGTTTTGACCGGGTGGGCTGCGACCGGATTTCTTGGCTCCCTAGCAGCAGAAACCGTTGGAAACAAGGCATCCCGCTTCATTTGATGGCCAGAAGGAGACCGATGCGACGATGACTGTGCGGCAGGCACCTGTCGAGATACTGAGTGCGAAAGGTTAAAACCCAGCGCCGAGAAGATTCTTCGAACATCGTGCGCCACGCCGGTGGCAGTTGCAACGATGCGCCAGGCGACAGGCAACCACCGCGGGTTCCGCACAAGCGCCGTGCGGAGCGATACCTAACGCCCTGCCTGAGCAAAGAGTCCATTCAGATTTCGTAAGGGACGCGAATGTCCGGCATTTCGCGCGGAAAATCCTTCGTGTTTTGGGTAATTAGCAACATCGAGTGGACATTTGCCGTTGCCCAGATAATAGCGTCTGGAAGCTTGATACGATGCAGTTGCCGCAAAGATACTGCTCGTTCAGCTATGGCGTCGTCGACAGCGATGACTGTAAAGCCTGCCAGGAAAGCGCGGGTTCCGATGGCCACCTCAGGCTTGGCACCGACGAGAACCTCCATCCAGGTGATGATGCTGATAGCCTTCTCTGGATATCTCGTAAGCTCATCTCGCGCTTGCGGTACGGCATTGAGATAATCGATCAAGACATTTGTGTCGAAGAGAGCCTTCACCATTCGCTGCGAATGTCTTCCTGATACGCCAGACCATCGATCTTTCGATCACCCCAGAGCCCAAAGGCCTCTGCTTCGCTATCGGCATTGTTCCTGGCCAGAAAGTCATCGACCGCCTTGCGGATCAGTGCTGCTCTCGACATCTTTTTCCGCTGTGCCAGCCGGTCCAGCGCTTCGACTTCCCGTTCGCCGATATCCACCAACGTTCTCATGAGAAGGCTCCGATATATGATATCGGCAATATATATCATTGCGGGAAGTTGTTTTCAATGGTTCGGCCTCTTAAGATTTGTGTCGGTTTATGGCCCTTGTTCCCACGCCCTCCTCCCGCCTGGTGCTTCGGTTTGATCATGGAGCGAACGACTGCTCAATCCTGGCAGCGGCGGCCCGCCTTGCAGGCTTGCGACAGCAACAATATGCGCCGCAGGCGCGGACATATTGACTTAGATAACGAGACCATCAGCTGACGCCGGCAAATTTTCCCGAGATATTCAGATCCGGATAGTAACCTGCCGGCTTACTGCCAACCGTTTGCCCGCCGGTCAGGCTGCCCTGGATCTCCGGACCGAAGAAGGAATAAGGGAAGGTCGGCGGCAACGCGCTTACAGCATCGAGGCGCCGGCGCAGTTCGGCGGGTATGACGAATTCCAGAGCGCTGAGATTGTCCTTCAGTTGTTCCAGTTTCGTCGCACCGATGATGATCGAGGCGATCCCAGGTTGGGTCATCGCCCAGTTGACCGCCACCTGCGCCATGCTGCGGCCGAGTTCTGCCGCCACCTTCTCCAGTTCGGCGACAATAGCCCAGTTGCGCTCGGTGAATTTCTGGAATCCGGGATTGGTCGTGCCGCGCACGGTTTCGAGCCGGCCTGCAACTTGCCCCTCACCGCTTGGGCGATACTTGCCGCTGAGCAGACCGCTTGCAAGCGGGCTCCAGGCCATGATGCCGGCGCCGTAGCGCGTTCCGAACGGCACGAATTCATTTTCGATATTGCGCTCGGCCAGCGAGTATTCGAGCTGCAGTGCCGAAATCGGCTCGTAACCGCGATGCTCGGCCACGGCCTGGGCGCGGCTGGCATACCATGCAGGAACGTCCGACAAGCCGACATGCCGCACTTTGCCGGAGCGGACAAGATCATCGAAGGTGCGCATGACCTCTTCGGGCGGCGTCAGGCGATCCCAGCAGTGCATGAGATAGAGATCGATGTAGTCCGTGTTAAGCCGCTTCAAAGAACCTTCAACGGCACGCAGGATGTTCTTTCGGCCGTTGCCGGCCGCGTTCGGCGTCTGTGCCGTAAGGTTCATGGTGAATTTGGTTGCAACGACGGCGCCGTCGCGCAATCCGCGTTCGGCGATAAACTCGCCCAGCCAGGTCTCCGACGTGCCGCCCGTATAGGCATCGGCGGTATCGAAGAAATTGCCGCCGGCATCGACATAGGCGTTGAAGATGGCCCGTGCCGCCTGCTTGTCGGCGCCCCATCCCCATTCCGTGCCGAAAGTCATCGTGCCAAGGGCAAACCGCGTTACCTTCAGGCCGCTATTGCCCAGCGTATAGAATTCCATGCCCATCTTGATGCTCCTCTTTGAATTGATGGCGTTCGGCGATCGAGCCGGCCCATCACGATTTGATAGGTTCAGCTTCGCCGCTTCCGCGCCATTCGATAAGGTCATTTAATTCGCATGCATTATGCGCTATAGTGCATGAATGGATCGCGACCTGCTGACTCACCTGCCCATTATTGCCGCCGTGGCGCGCCGTAGCGGTTTTGCCGCCGCCGCCAGTGAACTCAATATGAGCGCATCGGCCGTCAGCCATGCCGTGCGGCTGGTGGAGGAAAGGCTTGGCCAGCCCCTGTTTGCGCGCACGACGCGCAGCGTAGCGTTGACCGAGGCCGGAAAGAGCCTGATCAGCACCATTGCCCCGGCCTTGCAGGACATCCATGAACGCATCGAACACATCAAGGCCGTCAAGGGCAGACCGAGCGGCCTATTGCGCATCAACGCCTCCCGTATCTGCCTGCCGCTTGCCGTCACCCGCGTGATCTCGGCCATGGCCGAGCGTTATCCCGAGGTCGAAGTGGAGGTCTTTTCCGATGAACGGCTGACCGATATCGTTGCCGAAGGTTTCGATGCCGGCATCCGTGTCGGCGAGATGATCGCACAGGATATGGTGGCCGTCCGCCTCACTCCGCCGTTTCGGTCGGTCGTCGTCGCCTCTCCCGGCTACATCGGACGCTTCGGGCGTCCGAACACTCTTGGCGATCTTTCCAGCCATAATTGCATCGGCTACCGCCTCATCCGCTCCGGCGGCCTCTATCAATGGGAGTTCGTGGAGGACGGAAGAGATATTGCCGTCACCGTGAATGGCCGGGCGATTGTCACCGAAGCGCATTCGGCCGTCGAGCTTGCTTTGGCGGGAGTGGGCTTGGCATACGTCTTCGAGCCGCTGGTGGCGGCGGAAATCGCCTCCGGCAGGCTTGTTCAGCTCTTGGACGGTCACGCAGTGACCGAGGCCGGTCTTTTTCTTTACTTTCCGCGCCGGGCGGAACTGGCGCCAAAGCTCAGGGCGTTTATCGACACCGTGCGCCAGCTCAGCCGCCAGTCGGCCTCTGGCTAGGCAAGAAGTGTCGTACGGCCTCCGCCTCACCCCGCCGGGATAGTCAGATTGCGCAGGAATTATACCAAACGCGCATGAAATGAGCGATCTCTCAGCCGCGGAGATGAATTGGCATTGCCGTTTCTCGAACCGCCCGGCAGTCATAACCGAGCGGCTCTGCCCGCTTGGTGGGGCGGTCTCACCGGCAAAATGAGGTACAAGTGCAAGATACGTCGAAGAAGAAGCTTCCCAGTCCCGTCGATATTGAAGTCGGCAACCGTATACGTGCGCAGCGGCGTCTGCTGGGCATGAGCCAATCGGCGCTGGCCGAAAAGCTTAGCCTGACATTTCAGCAGGTTCAAAAGTATGAGAAAGGCGTCAACCGCGTCGGCGCAAGCCGCTTGCAGCGCATTGCAGAATGCCTCGATGTTCCGGTCTCGCACTTCTTCGATAATACGATATCAGGCGACCCTGCCTGCCTAGACGAACCATATGCTATCAGGAACGATCTCGTCGGCTTTCTCTCATCCGCAGAAGGCGTCGAGCTTAACCGTGCCTTCGCAAAGATCAAGAACGCACGGACACGCCAAAAACTCGTAGACCTGATCAAATCGGTTGTTCTGATCTAGACCATCTCTCCTGCAGCTGGCGATATTTTTGCGCGGTTTCGGCCGCAGCATATGTAGTGCCCCGGCCGGGCGCAACAACGGGTTTGCGACACCGCAAGAAGATTGGCGTTAGCTTGTAATCCGGGGCGTGCGAATGACCTTCAGGAACAACGCGTTCATCGCATCCGAGATACCCTGCGTCGGGCTCACCTCGAAATAAAGACCGGGCGAGGCGCAGCTTTGCAGATCGGTGCCGATTTGCGATTGGAAGGGCGCAATCCACTGATTGTACCAGCCGTTGGTCGGCAGCGGAAAATAGGTCGTATAAAGAATGGCGATCTTGATGTTCTGGTTCTTCAGCGGCTGGCAGAAGGCCGTGGCGAGCGGCTCCTGGCAACGGCCGTTCGTCGTCGGCTTGGTGCAGGTATTGGGCTTATAGCTGTCACCGACACCATCGGTGACAAGGAAGAGGATCTTTTGACGATCTGTACTGGTGGTGCCGCCGCCACCTGTTCCGATCACCGGCGCCAATTGCGTCAGCATCGTATCGAAGCTTGTATCCTGATCGTTGTTGTAGCCCTGTTTTGGAACGGTCATCAGGTCGACCGCGCTCGTTGCAGTTTTGACCTGCGTCATATCGGACAAAAGCGGAGAAACGTTGGTCAAACCGACTTGTTCGGCCGCGGCGCCGAATGTGTACACCGCCATGCGGTACTGGCCTGTGGTTACGCGATTTGCAACGGCGGTATCGGTTAGCTTTTGGGTTGCCTGCCGCACGACATCGATACGCGTCGTCACGCCTAGTCTCTTCGCCAGATTGTAGTAATTGTTGGTCGTATCGAGATTGTGGCAGGCAAAAGCACAGCTATCGGACGTATGCGATACCATTGTTTGGATATCGGCCATGGTTGCGCCGACACCCATGGAAGGCGTATTGTCCAGCAGCATGTAGAAATCCATGAAAGTCGCCGTCTGATACTGTGCGGAGGCCGAACCGCTGACCGGAATGGATGTCTTGCCCATGATCTGGCTGAGCGTGGTCGGCACGCTTGCCGAATAATTGACCGTCGCCGAAACGAGATTGCCCGTGCGCGTCACGGTAGCACTGACGCTAACCGGTATGTTCTGAAGATCGGTCGACGCCTGTCCTTGAAAGAGTTTGTTGGCATCGGCCTGTCCGATTGTGACTGTTCCGTCGCTCGTCATGGCCATCGCGGCTGCGACCGCGGGAGACGAATCCGCAATGGCGCCGACGGCCGCCGCATCAGCCGCGTTCTGCAATTCTGTTCTGACGAGCATGGCGTTGCTGACATCAAGCGCCAGACCACCCGCCGCGATCAACGGAACGGCGACGAGTGCCGTCATTATTCCAAAATTACCCGATCGATCCCCGAGCAGCTTTCTCGAAAGCCTGTACAATGCGTGCAGCGGCTGCGGGTAGATCCAGTATTTCGTCACGGCAAGCTCTCTGTATATATTGCAAGTTGTGCCTACAAATTTCTCGCGATATGAAAGTATCATTACTTTCAAATACACTCATTTATATTGTCGGAGACAAATATTGATATTCCAATAAAATATAAGACTTCATTTTACATTACCGATATTGAGAGAAAATTTACCAAGAAATTGAATGTGTTCTTCAAGCCCAAATGAGCGCCGAACAAAAGAGCGAAGCCGCAATCGCCAGAAAATGAAGTTCATTCGCGCCGCAATCGGCTGACTTCAGGAAAAAACATGCCGCAAGGGTCGAAAACGCGATCGAAACTGACCCGGAATGGCACATGGGCTGCCATTTTTCTCCGGCTGTCTTTACCCGATTTTTAGTGTTTGACCCCGAAAGACTTCATCATCGATTTCGGGCGCGACAACGACAATTGGAAATACAGTTGCCCTTGTGACTAGAATAGGGATCTTCACGTGCGCGTTCTCTCCTGCATCATCACAGGACACAATCCATGGCTCGTTCTGCTTGCGGCCTTCGTCTGCATCAGCGGTGGCTGGATTACGCTCGGCCTGCTGCGGCGGGCCGAAAATACCCGCGATCTTCAGCGCGGCGGCTGGATCTTTCTGACCGCCGTGGCGGCCGGTTCCTCGATCTGGTGCACGCATTTCATTGCCATGTTGGCCTATGAGGTCAGTGCACCCGTCACCTTCGATCCGATCCTGACCATGGCCTCCCTTCTCCTGGCCGTCATCGGTTGTGCCTGCGGTTTTGCGATTACCCTGTCACGCTTGCCGTATGTTGCGCAGGAATTGGGCGGAGCGGTCGTCGGCTTTGCCATCACTGTCATGCATTACACCGGCATGATGGCTTATCGCGTCGACGGCATCATCGAATGGAACATGGGCTATGTCATCGCCTCCGTCCTGTTGTCGGTGATTTTCGCAGCACTCGCCTTTAATCAGGCGATCAGGCGATCCTGGCGTTTTGCATGGTTTGCCGGCCTCGTCCTTTTCGTCGCCGCGGTGGTCCTGCTGCACTTTACGGCAATGGCTGCGGTATCGGTCACGCCCCTGGCCATGGGTGCCGGGCTTGTCGATTCCCATGCGCTGGACGCCATGGCCGTTGCAGTTGCCGGCGGTGGTCTGCTCATCATCGGCACCGGCGTCGCAAGCTACATGATCGATGAGCGGGCCTCGCGCGAATCCTATCAGAAACTGCAGCACATGGCGCTCAACGATCTTTTGACAGGCTTGCCCAACCGCAGCAGTTTCAGCGATTATCTGCAGGCCGAGCTCGGACACGCCGCGGAAGACGGGGCCAAGCTTGCGGTCATCGGCATAGATCTCGACCGTTTCAAGGAAATCAACGACCTGCGTGGGCATAAGGCGGGCGACCAGGCGTTGAAGGCAATCGGACGCCGGCTCCTGCGGCTCGTCAGGGACGGCGAGTTCGTCGCGCGTGTCGGTGGTGACGAATTTGCCGCGACGAAAAGGTTCCAGAACCAGAGCGAGCTTTTGGATTTCGTGGCGCGTCTGGAAAAGGTCCTGTTCGAGGCCATCCGGATCGACGATTTCGAGACCGTGACGGGAGCAAGCATTGGCGTCGCCGTCTACCCGGATGACGGCACCGATCAGGAGCGCCTCGTCAGCAACGCCGATCTTGCTATGTATCGCGCCAAGGCCGATATCGGCCGCGCCGTCTGCTTCTACGAGTCGCGGATGGACGAGGCCGCCCGTGCCCGCCATACGCTGGCGCAAGACCTGCGCCGTGCCGCCGAACTGGAGCAGCTCGAACTGCACTATCAGGTGCAGACTTCGGTGCGAACCGGCGATATCTGCGGCTATGAGGTACTGCTGCGCTGGAACCATCCCGAGCGGGGAGCCGTGCCGCCCTCGGAATTCATCCCGATTGCCGAAGAAAGCGGCACGATCCTCGTCATCGGCGAATGGGTATTGCGGACCGCTTGCAAAGAGGCGGCGTCCTGGGACAGGCCTTACAAGATTGCCGTCAATCTCTCGCCCGTACAGTTCGCCCATGCCGATCTTGCCAAGCTCATTCATTCGATCCTTCTCGAAACGGGCCTGCCGCCGGCAAGGCTGGAGCTGGAAATCACCGAATCCACCATCATTGCAGACAAGAGCCGCACGCTGCACGTCCTGCGGCAACTCCGTGCACTTGGCGTGACCATTGCAATCGACGATTTTGGAACCGGCTATTCCTCGCTCGACACCTTGCGCTCCTTCCCCTTCGACAAGATCAAGCTCGATCGCTCTTTCATGAGCGAAGTGGATGAGAGCATCCAGGCGAAAGCCATTGTCCGTGCCGTGCTCGCGCTCGGCAAAAGCCTTGAAATTCCGGTTCTGGCGGAAGGCGTCGAAACCAATCACCAGCTCGAAATCCTGCGTATGGAAGGCTGCGATGAAGCCCAGGGGTTCTACCTCGGGCGTCCGAAACCCGTTGGACAGATCTTTCAAGCAACTTCCACCGACCGGGATGAAGAGTTCTCCTTCTCCGGACGCGTCCCGCCACTGCGCATGCGCCGCCGCTAAAGCAATTCAAAGCATTCCAGGAAAAGCGGAACGGCTCCAGAAAGACCGAACCGCGCTGACGCAGGAGCCGGCAATCCGGCGCGCTGATCTCGGCGCCCCTTCATCCATCCGCGAATTTACCACCCGCTGCCGCCCGCAGTATCAGATCGAACGGTCCGACACGTCCCCGATCCATTCTCTTGCTAGTTCGATCGTGACGGCGGAACGGATATCGGCAGCATTGGCGGCCGCCAGAAGCTCATAGCGACCGGCCGCGGCTCGGAAGGCTCCAACCTGCTCGTCGAAATAGCTGAGATCACGTGGCCGGACGACAAGCAAGGCCGTGCCGGTTTCGCCGGGCGCCAGCCGAAGCTTGGCAAAGGCGCGCAACTCCTTGTCCGGGCGCTCGACCGTTGAACCAAGAGGCCGCACGTAAAGCTGCACGAGTTCGGAGCCGGTTCTGTCGCCCGTATTGGTGACATCGACGGTAACCGTGACCCCCTCCTCAACCATGTGCATCGCCGATGCCTGCAGGTTAGCCCAGGAAAACCGCGTATAGCCAAGGCCGAAGCCGAAGGGAAACAGGGGCTCGACGCCGCGCTTGTCATGGTGGCGGTATCCGACGAACACGCCTTCGGCATAGCGCACATGCCCGTCCTTGCCGGGATAGACGGCCGCATCACCAACAATGGCGGAATTGTCTAAAAGGCGCTTTGGGAAGGTCTGCGGCAGGCGTCCGCCGGGCTCGGCATCGCCAAACAGCACATCGGCGACCGCGTGACCCAGTTCCTGACCCGGATACCACATCTGCAACACGGCCCGAACCTTGTCGAGCCACGGCATCTCGATCGGTCCGCCGGTCTGCAGCACGACGACCGTATTGGCGTTTGCCGCCGCCACACGTTCGATCAGTTCCTCTTGCCGGCCCGGCAGGCGCATATCGGGCAGATCGAGACCTTCCGTATCCCATTCGCCGTCACGGCCGACAAAAAGCAGGACGACATCCGCATCCCTTGCCTTTTCAACGGCATCCATCATGGCGTCTTCGCCGAGCGGCTTTTCCACGCCGAAGCGCACCGCCGTCAGATTGATCCCTTCCTCGGTCACGGCAGACGAGCAATAGTCGACGACCACCTGGTAACGCTGTCCGGCGTCAAGATGGATGCCCTGCCGCTGCTCGACATTGGCTGTGCCGAAATAATTGTCGCCGCGAGCCCAGCCGTCATAGCCGTTGACGACAAGTTTGCCGTCGACATAGAGCCTGGCAAGACCCGCATTCGTCATGCCGAAGACGTGCTCGCCACTTTCCGCCGGTATATAAGACGCTGTCATACGGGCCGAAAAATCATTGGGATCGAGCTTCGCAGACGGCAGATCGAACCAGAAGAATTCGCCCTTGTGTGCCGTTTCGGTCGCCACCACTGGCCCCGCGAGATCGCGCCCTGCAAAATACTCCACACGCATTTCACCGGAAAAGACGTTGATCAGGCGATTGTTGCGGCAACCGCTGGCATGATGAATGCTGTTGGCGTTGGACAGTGCCTGGCGAATGCCCTCCAGCGGACTGATCCTGTAATGGGCGGCGATCTGGGCGCTGCCTCCGCCCATGACACGGGCCTCGGCTGCGTTCGGCCCGATCACCGCCACATGTCCGAGCCCTGCCTTTTGCAGCGGCAAAATGCCGTCGTTTTTCAAAAGCACGGCACCCTCGGCTCCAATCTTACGGATCAAAGCCCGATCCTGTGGCAAATCGAGCGCATGCTCGGTTAAATCGGGGGCCTGCTTAAAAGCACCGACGCGGTCAAGCAGGGTCAGGATGCGGCGCGCGGCTTGGCGCACCGTCTCCGGCTTGACCTCGCCGTTGCGCACCGCTGCCACGAGCTTCTCGCCACGGTCGCGCGTCGGGCCGGGCATTTCCAGATCGAGCCCGGCATTGACCGTCGCCGCTGTCGAATGCGAACCGAACCAGTCGGACATGACGACGCCGTCGAAACCCCACTCCCCTCGCAGAACTTTGGTCAACAGCCATGGATGCTCGCTTGTATAGGTGCCATTCAACCGGTTGTAGGAAGACATGACGGCCATGACGCCCGCCCTCTTCACGGCCTGCTCGAATGGCGCCAGATAGATTTCCCGAAGGGCACGCTCGCCGATATCCGACGACATCGTCTGGCGCTCGATCTCGGATTCATTGCCAGCGAAATGCTTGATCGTAGCGGCAATGCCCTGGCTCTGCACACCTTGGATATAGGCGACGGCAAGCTCGGCGGTCAGCAGCGGATCCTCCGAATAGCATTCGAAGTTGCGGCCATTCAGACCCGAGCGGTGAATATTGACCGTCGGCGCCAAAAGCACCGAGGCACCCTTGCTCTTGGCCTGGCCGGCAAGCGCCACGCCCATGCGTTCGACAAGGGCGGGGCACCATGTTGCGCCGAGCGCGATCGCGACAGGAAAACAGGCGGCATTAACACCAGCAACCAGCGAGCCGGCGCCGCGGGCTCCGTTCGGCCCATCGGTGACCTTGATCTTTGGAATGCCAAGCCGCTCGACGGGTACGGTGGTCCAGAAGTCGGCGCCGGAAAGCAGCGAAACCTGCTCTTCAAGCGTCATCCGGTCGAGAATATCGTCGATCATAAAGCCTCCCGGGCAATTTCCTGGCTCTTCCTGCGCTCCTTGTGGGACGGAGATTCGCATTTAAGACAAACAAATCATAAACACGCCAGATGTTCTTCCGCTGATGCAATATGTCGATGAAATTGCACATCTTTTTTTCAGAATGCCAAGTCGTCCGCGTCGCGAAACGAGCTTCGTAACCGATCGGAAATCACAAAAATCAGGAACTGGATGCAGGGCGACCATTGCAGCACCGGCGAAAAGCGCCGATTCGATAAAATGCGAATGATCTTTTTCCGAATAAATTTGACCGCCTCGGATTTCATGAACGCAACTCACGGAGCCGAGTATGCGTTCATTCCTAGTTGCTGCAAGCTTTCTCTTCGTTGCCGGCCTGTTCTTTTCGACGGCCACAACCGCAAAGCCGGTCGCAAATACCGCGGCCGCGGCGCCGCAGCGGTTTGCCCGCGTCGTCACGGAGGCAAGCGTGCCGGTCGGCTGGACCAGCTTCTGCAAGGCTCAGCCCGCCGAATGCGCAGCCGGCCGGAAAGGCGATGACGTCATTACGCTCAATCGCGCCGGCTGGACGCAACTGCAAGAGATCAACGGCCTCGTCAATCACGAGATTGAGGGCATTGGCGACAATGACCACTACGGCATCTACAAGCTCGGCATCATCAACTGGTGGACATACCCCGACGACGGCGCCGGCAACTGCAACGACTATGTCCTTTTAAAGAAGAAACTGCTTGTGGAAGCCGGTTGGTCGCCTTCGGCCCTGCTGCTGACCGTCGTCCTCGATACGCACAATGAAGGGCATCTCGTCCTGATGGCGCGCACGAACGATGGCGACCTGATCCTGGACAATCTGACGGATACGATCAAAACCTGGGACGGAACGGGCTATACCTTCATCAAGCGCCAGTCGGCCGACAATCCGAACGATTGGGTTCGGCTCGAATCCGGACGCACTCCCGAAGAGCTTGCCATGATCAGCAAGGCGCTTGCCTCTCACTCGCAGTGATTGGAAGACCAGTAGGTATCGACGAGCGCCTTGCCGTCCTGGTCGAGAATGGCGAAATTCCCGGGTATGATCACGAAAAAGCGCTGACCGGCTTGCGCATTGCCTTCGTCCTGATCCGATGCAGCATCAATCCGGCCGCAGACCACGAAGCCCGGCGTTCGCTCGCTGGGTTTGGCGCTGAGAATATGGATGGCGGAGGGCGGCACGTCTATCCGCCGCGCCACGGCGGCTTTCGCAAGCTCCGGCACATCGGCGATCGTCGGCAATGCTTGGCCCGGTGCGGCTGCAAGCAGGATACTTCCTGACATCACGAGATGTTTCACCGGCATCCTCTTAAAATCAAGGCAATGGATCCGAAGCACGCCGCAGCCGTACCGCTATGCCCGCGTGCAGTCGGAAGTTGCTTTTTCACAAAGTTTATTGTGATTCGCGGGACAGAAGAAGCCAGTGCCCTTGCCTCGGAGCGCCGATCGCGTATGAAGATCGTCCCCGTGCCGGGGACTATTTTGGAAAGTTAATTTGCGAATGCGAACACGCCTGTCTGGAATTCCGGCACTCGGTCTGCTTGTTATCCTTGCATTGACGAATGCAAGCTTTGCTCACGAGCTCGTGCGTGTGCCACCGGGCAACCGCAACACGGCACAGCCTGCGATACCCAATACTTCGGTGCTGCGGGCAAAGGCGTTCAACACGACGTACGAGGAAAAATACCAGAAGATCGTCAGTGTCCTTCGCGAGGACAGGGATCTGGTGGCTTCGATCAGGAAGGCCGCACAAACCTATCAGATCGATCCGATCCACATTGTTGGCGCCCTCGTCGGCGAGCACACCTACAACATCACGATCGTCAACAGGGTGAAATCCTACTACGTCAAGGCGCTCGCCTATTCGCAATCCGACTTCAAGTTCAGCTATAAGGACGTCACCGTCCAGACCTTCCTGAAGAAGCCGGAATTTGCCCATTGCGACGCCTTCAAGGGCAGCGCCGAGCTTTGGGAATGTCGTGATGAGACCTGGGACACGAATTTTCGCGGCAAGGTCATCGACGGCGTCACCTATGAAAACATGACGTTCCAGCGGGCCTTCTTCCAACCCTTCTTTGCGGGACAAACGTTCGGCCTTGGTCAGATCAGCCCGCTGACCGCGCTCGAAGTCACCGATCTCGTTCATGCCACCAGCGGCCTGCCAAAACTATCGGTTGACGATCCGCAGGCAATCTATCGCGATATTATGGATCCCGAACGCAGCGTGATTTACATCGCCGCGATCGTCAAGGATGCGATCGAAGCCTATCGCGCCCAGGGGTTCGACATCACCGACAATCCAGGCTTGACGGCGACGCTTTATAATCTGGGGCAGCCGCGGCGTCGCGCGCTCGCCCTCAGGCGCGCTGCGGATGCTGCAGGCGGCAAGAAGCTACCGGAGGAAAACTACTACGGCTGGCTGGTGAACGACCGGCTGAGCGAATTGCGCGGGTTGCTCGGAGAACAGTAATGGGGCGGGGCGTGCAAAGCCGATAATGCATGCAAAGCCGATAATGTCGGCTGGTTCAGACGAGCAGGCTGACGCGGTCGTTAGCGATCTTGTTTTCGACCCAGACACGTTCGTTCACCCAGTCGTGCCGCTTCCACCCTTCCCAACTGAAGCCGCATAAGGCAACGTCCCATTCGGATGCGGGAAAGTTTGCAAGCACATAGCGGATGCCGAGAAAACCCGTGCTTGGGAACAGCTTGCGCATCTGGCCTCCGACGATGCCGAGCTCGGCGCAGCCGTCGAGATAGGACTGCGGCGGCATGATGCGGATCTCTTTGCCGGCCCTGCCCATCAGGTCGATTGCCTGCATCGTCCAATCGGCCCTCCTGCCCTGCAGGCGCTGGAAGATGTTGGGCTTGGGATGATACTTGCGGATGATGTTCGGATGATATGCAAGCATCAGCACCTTTGCAGCCTTGAGCGCGGCATTGTCGAAAAAGCTGGGCTGGATCAGCCGCCGGTACAGGATCTTGCTCGATGCGGCCATCATGATCATATCGGTGCGCGTGCCGCTCATGCCGCTGGCAAGGTTCGGCTCATTGAAGCGCATGACGAATTGGGCGTCATCCACCATCCTTGAGATATCGCGCTCGAGCCTTCCATTGCCAACGATAACAGCAGTCTTACGTGTCAATATGGTTGTCCAGCAGAATAAAGTGGTGAATTAACAATGGCTTCTGACGACCCGTTAAAGCGTTGACGACGGCGGAACTACCCCTCGCCTCACACCAGAGCCGGAACTCATACTACGGGCCGCATCGCGCGTCGAGACAGGTGCTTGCGAAGTTGGAGCATTACAGGAAGCGGCGAAACTGCAAAGGATTTGCCTTGGCCGCCCATTTGCCCATATGCAATCGAGGCGACATGCTCGCCCGTCACAAATAGTTCATCCTATGTGTACTAATAGCTTTGCAGGCCAGCGAGGTCGAAAGACGTCGTTTGGCTGCCGCCATTGGCGCCTGCATTCCACCCCGGATATCAAGCCGTCCATTCCGCCTGCAAGACCGGTATTTCACGAAAGCAATTCCTCCATGCACAGCCAGACAGCCGCCTCGCGCTCGCCCCGCATTGCCGACATCTACGATCTTTTATCACGTTCCAATCCGGACATCCTGACGATCGCCCATCGCGGTCTCTGGTCGGCTGCGCCGGAAAATTCGCTGGCGGCGATCCGCGCGGCCGCCGAGCTTGGCGTCGAATTCGTAGAAATCGACACGCAAACGACCGGCGACGGCCATCTCGTCGTCATTCACGACAAGACGCTCGACCGCACCACATCCGCCAAGGGCATCGTCGGTTCGACGAGCTTCGCCACGGTCCGAGATGCGCGGCTACGTGCCGGCGCCGGCGGCGAGACGGCCACAGTGACAGATGAGCGCGTACCGACGCTCGAAGAGGCTTTGGAAGAGGCGCGCGGCCGAGTCTTCGTCAATATCGACACGAAATTTCCGCGTGAATTGCCGCTTGTCATCTCGGCAGTGCGGAGGCTGAGAGCCGAGGATCACGTCATCATCAAATCGGATATCGATCCTCAGAGCGGCAGCTTCCCCGTCCTTGATGCTGATTGGTTCGGCACCATCCCCCATATGCCGATGTTTCCGGCCCGGCCGGGAAAATTCGCCGACGACCTGCGTATGATCGAACCGCTGAAGGCACCGATGATCGAGGTGAAGTTTAGCGACATCGCCGATCTTGCCGCAGGACGCGAGGAACTGGAACGGCAAGATATTCGGCTCTGGATTAATACGCTCGACGTTTCCTTCAATCTCGACTTCAACGACAGCCGGGCGCTGAAAGATCCCGAAGGCGTCTGGGGCGCGCTTGTGGCTGCCGGCGTCGGCGCCATCCAGACCGACACGAATGTCGAATTCAAGCAGTGGCTTGCGGCAAGGTCAGGGAGATAGGGGTGGGAAGAAGATGCGTCAGGCAATTAGGAAGATTCGTCCGAAGTTGTCTGATATGCAGGTTTTTTGCTTTTCCGGTGATGTCGTTTACATCTGCCAAAGATGCTGCGAAGGGAGCTTGTGACGCATCTAATGGCAAGCAGAAGATAATTCTTCAAAAATTCCCAATTGGTATACAAGATTTCGCAAATCACGTTTACAGCATGCAAATCAAGCGGCACAAAGCCGATTATGATCGGTACGAAAAGATTACAAAATCATCAATATTGGCCGATATAGAAATTGCCGAGAGCGCAATCCAAGGTTTCGAAAGTTTTCCAGATCAGGACAGAAGGGCTTTTGCGGCCTTGGTGCCTCTGCAGCAGCCAAGATCCTAGAGCGTCACATCTTTCCAAATCGGCTTCCGAATAAGCCTGATCTCAGCAAGCCGTCGCAAGCTCATGCCGGTGAGTTCTCTCGATCGAGGGCTCACCAAGTCAGCGGTCAAGTACCCAAAGCGAATTCGACCTCGAGTCAGGACGTGCGATCCCGGCGCTGACCGCGGTTCGTGCGATCGCGGGGCGTACTTCGAACGCGCGCGAAGTGAAGCAAAAACAATGCGCCGCGTCTGCGCCGTTCGACATTGAGATATATTCGCGTATGCTGGAACGTCACATATTCAACGATCAGATGCAGTTGGAGCATGTTCGATGCAACGAGAGGCTATCTGGTCGCTGGCCTTGCTTGTTCTTCTTGTCCTAAGCGCTTTCGTCGGCTCGATATTGCGCGCCAGACTGCCTGCGCCGCATCGCGGTAACGAAACAATAGACTTTCTTCGCGTGGTAACTGCGCTGCTCGTGACCTTTGCCGCTCTTGTCATGAGCTTGTTGCTGGCGTCGGAACTCAATGCCTTCACGGCCGCCTCCCACGATCGCAATCGTTATGCTGCTAGTCTAGCAGAGATGGACGGCTGTCTAAAAAATTACGGCTCCGCCCTCGACAGTGAAAGGCAGCTTTTGCGCAGCTACACCGCTGCAGTCGTTGCCAGCACCTGGCCCGATGAACCGCCCCCGCAGGGCGAGAAATATCCCGACATCTCGGCCCTGCCTTTGACCGGCGAGGCGCCGGCTCTTGGATCGATATTGAATAATGTCGGATTAGGCATTGACCGTCTAGCGCCCACCGATCCTTTGCATCAGGCGCTTGTAACCCGCTGCCACCAGCTTTTCAGCAATGTCATGGTCGCGCGATGGACCGTCATCGAAGATGCGCATGGCTCGCTTTCTGCACCATTTCTCGGCGTTCTCATCTTCTGGCTTATGCTGGTATTTTTGAGTTTCGGGCTCCAGGCTCCCAAGAATCCACTCGCCGGCGCAATTGTCCTCGTGGCCGTCATCTCCGTCGCGAGCGTCATGTTCGTCATCCTGGATCTTGACCTTCCCTATGGCGGCTTTTTCGGCATTTCGAGCACATCGATGCGACATGCGCTGACCGACATGCAGCGCAACTAGAAACGCAGTCTTGCTCATATCGGGATCGCAGCGCTCCTGCGAAGACCTTCCTGGAGCAACACCCGCAGTCGCTTCACCTTGTGCTCAATTGCTGACATGAAGGAAGGAGCTGTTTGCTATCATGAGTTTGTCATGAACGGATCGACACCGGAGGAAAGCAGGATGCGCACGCCAGCGAGCTCGGTTACGGGGCTTACGGCCTAGACGACAGGTGGCCTTCTCTATTCCGGGAAAATATAGATATTGCCTTCCTGCAGGGCGGCGATGAACGCACCCCGCGCCACCTCTGCATCGATCTCGCCATCCGCCGTCACCGTAGGCGGCAGGCTGGCCTTCACGTCGAAGGCCATTTCCATGCTATGGCCCTTGCTCAGATTCCGGCATGTCCCGTGACCGTCATCGGAATAGAGGTCGAACAACAGCAACGGGCCATAGCCCTGCGGGTTCACGGGCATCGCTGCGGGCCGGTTCACCATCCACAGCCGGTCCTTGGCCTTCTCGAACCGGACCAATATCGCCACCTGCTGGCTCGGTGGCGATTACAGCCGCGCATAGACGAGCGTCCTTGCCGACTGACCCTCCGCTCTATGAGAGCTGGTACATGGAAGAGCTTGTCGACAAGGACGAACTTTCTCCGGTTTTGCCTCCCATCGGGATCACTATGTCGAAGTCCCGTTCTCGCTCTATGACGGCGATCTGATGATCGGTCTATTCGGGGGGCATAAACGTCTATCGTGTGGAGGGAAGTGGATCTTGTCCAAACCTAGATAACGGGGCCACGCAGTCCAACGTCCGACATAGAAAAGCCCGGCCATTCGGCAAGAACGGCCGGGCTTTCCGATGTCTTGGAAGACAGGTATTAACGCGCGTTGTACTTGGCATCGACCTCGTTGATCGCCTTGACGTTGCCGGCCGAACGGCCGTTTTCGTCGAAGGTCTGCGCCAGAAATGTATCGGCAATCGCTTTGGCAAGTTCGGTGCCGATGACGCGCGCGCCCATGGTGATGATCTGGGCATTGTTGGAAAGAGCTGCGCGCTCTGCCGAATAGGTGTCATGGGTCAAGGCCGCGCGAATGCCCGGCACCTTATTGGCCGAGATGCAGACGCCGATGCCGGTGCCGCAGACAAGGATCGCTTTGTCATAGGTGCCGTCGATGACGCCGGAAGCGACGCGATCGGCAAGATTGGCGTAGAACGGATCTGCACCTTCTTCAGTGCGCGACACTTCGCTCACGTCGAAACGGTCCTTCAGATGGTCTGCGAGAACCTTGGCGAGGCCTTCGCCGGCGCTGTCTCCAGCAATAGCAAGTTTCATGGCAT
This sequence comes from Hyphomicrobiales bacterium, assembly GCA_900468625.1. Lineage (GTDB taxonomy): Bacteria > Pseudomonadota > Alphaproteobacteria > Rhizobiales > Rhizobiaceae > Rhizobium. The sequence goes on along the minus strand of UBUL01000019.1, from coordinate 433,402 downwards.
GTCTCCTTCAGAGTTTGGCGGCGCACTTGGCCAGGATGTCGAGATAGCCTCCGACGTTCCAGGCGGAGCGCCCGATGAAAAGCCCGTCTATGTTCGAGCAAGATATGAGTTCCTCACAATTTTGCGGATTGACCGATCCTCCGTAGAGGCACGGGATCTTTCGGCCGAGCGCCTTTTGCGCGACCGCGATGATCTCGGCCTGGCGCGCATCGGCATAGGAGGGCTCGGCCGGGATTCCCTTTTCGCCGATTGCCCAGACCGGCTCATAGGCGAGCAGGATTTCGGCCTGCTTTTGGGCATGCGAGAGCTTCGATAGAGCTCCGATAACCTGCTCGCTCAGGATCTCGGTTGCGCGGCCACTTTCGCGATCAGCCAATGTTTCGCCAATGCAGATGAGCGGAATCAAGCCATGGCGAACGGCCGCTTCGGTCTTCAAACCCACTGTCTCGTTGGTCTCGCCGAAATGCTCGCGACGTTCGGAATGGCCAAGCTCGACGATATCGAGATTGCAATCCTTGAGCATCAGCGGCGAAATTTCGCCCGTCCACGCGCCCTGGTCTGCCCAATGCATGTTCTGGGCGCCTACCTTGACGGAGCTCTGCGACAGGATCGACTTGACTTCGCGCACCGCGGTAAACGGCGGGATGATGAAACGCTGGATGCGCGCATCGCGCAAGGCGTCGGCTGAACGCAGGGCCTCGGCAAAGGCGCGCGCCTCGGCAAACGTCTTGTTCATCTTCCAGCTCGTGCCGATCCAATAGCGAGGTTTCTCTGTCATGTCTTATCCTGGTTCGAGGCGATGGTAAGGGCGATGCCGTCCCGGCGGAATTGTTCGACGATCGCGGCATCGGGTGCCTGATCGGTGATCACGGCGTCGAACTCGGCAAGCTCGGCCATCACATGCAGGGCCGTGTGTCCAATGCGACTGTGATTGACGAGCAGGCAGGCCCTGGAGGCGGAGGCAATCATCGCTCGCTTGGTGCGTACGACGTTATCGTCCATGTGGTAGGCGAGCTTGCCGGAGACGGCCGGCGTCGACAGAAAGGCGATATCGGCCCTGAGCCGCGACAAGGCTTCCTCGGTTACGACGCCTAAAAAGGCATTGAACTTGGCCGAATAAATGCCGCCAAGCGCAATCAGCGTGATGCCGCTTTCGTTCTTCATCCGCTCGATGATCGCGGCATTGTTGGTAATCAGCGTTAGCGGCCGCTTTTGCAAGAGCATTTCACCGAGAACGGCTGCCATCGAGCCGTCGTTGATCATGACGGTCATGCCAGGCTCGACCAACGCCAATGCGCAGCCGGCCATGGCAAGCTTTTCGTCGTGGTCCTGACGCTCGCGGAAACGAAAATCGCTTTCGAACTGCGTGCCGGCATCGATCGTCGCACCGCCGCGAACCTTGCGCAGCACGCCGGCCTGCTCGAGATCATCGAGGTCGCGATGGATCGTCATCTTCGACACGACGAACCGATCGGCCAGATCATCGAGATCGACGGTCTTATGCTCGACAAGCAGATTGATGATCGACTGCTGGCGCTCTTCCCGTCTCACCTTGCACCTCGGCCGTTGGCCTGAAATGGAACCCGAAAGAAATATAACAACAAAATCTCACAATTCAACATTTTCGTTGTTACATTGATATGTCTGCATGTTTTTCGCCGACGGCACTGGCTAGTCCCTCAAAAGGGCCTGCGCCGTCTTCTCGTCCGTGATCAGCCCGTAAAGACAGCGGCTGTTGAGAACGGCACGAATGGCTTCGACCTTCGGCAATCCGCCGGAAAGCGCCACCAGCCGCTCGCCCGTCGTGCGTGGCAGAGAGGCGGACAATGTGCGTGATGTCAGCGTCGTCTCGAGAATGTTGCCATCGGCATCGAAGAAATGGCCGAGAATTTCGCCGACACCGCCTGCCGCCGTGATCTCCTTGATCTCCTTCGGCTCGACCATGCCCGACAAGACAAGCTGCGCATCGGTATCGACCGTGCCGAGACCGACGAGCTTGAGGTCGGCGCCATTTGCGAGATCGAACACCTCCTTGACCCCGCGCTGGGCAAGCAGCACGTCGCGGTCTTCCCGGGTGTTGGCAAAGAACGGCACCGGCATGACATGCGACTGCATGCCGGTCTTTTCGGCAATGCGGTGCATCACGTCATAGGGGTTGGCCGCATAGTTTCTCGTCAGGCCACCCAGCAGCGAGACGAAGCGCAAATCCTTGGCGCTGACGCGCGACAGGTGATGGACGGCAGAAGAGAGCGTTCGCCCGTGGCCGAGGCCGATGACCTTGTTGTTGCCGCTCTCGATCTCGCGCCGCAGAAAGCCGGCTCCCGCCTGTCCGAGCGCCCGGAATTCGAAGCCTTCCTCGCCAAGATCGGGTGCCACTTCGCAATATTGCAGGCCGAAGCGGGCCGCAAGCTGCGTTTCGAGCTCGACGCATTCGACGATATCGCCATCGATCGTCACTTTAACGACGCCCTCGGCGACGGCGCGCGCGATCAGCCGATGCGCCTTTACCGAGGGGACACCGAGACGCTTCGCCACTTCGGACTGCGTCAATCCGCCGGCATAGTGCAACCATGCCGCTCTCACGGCGAGCGAATCATCCGCATCCGTCATCGGCGGCTCCCTTTCATTTTGTCACGCATGGTCCCTCGCCTGTTTTGTCCGGTCATATCGTCCCGCTTTGCCCACCTCTCGTCGAAGACGAGGCATTTGCGGAATGAACGCAGCCGCTAGATATGCAAGTCGCTGACGCCCGTGTCGATATGGCGCGCCCAAAAGGCTATACTTTCGGCAATCTGCGAGACAACCTGGCGATCGTTCGGCTCGCGCTCCTTGAACGAGAGTTCCAGGCAGATCTCATTGTCCTTGGCGCCGCCTTCGGCAAATGCCTTGAGCAAGGGTTCCGGCTGGATGCGGCCCTTGGCATTGAATTCTGCCGTGAAGGGGCGATGGCCGCCCTTGTCCATCAGGCTCTGCTTGATGTGAATGATCGGCGAAACGTTCGGGACCGCACGCGCCCAGGCATAAGGATCATAATCGTCGGGATTGGACGAGGTGACGTCACCGTGATCGATGTCGGCCATCATCCACATCGGTATGGCAAATGGCGTCTTCGTCAGTCTGTCCTGCAAAGAAAGGCAGGCCGCAATCGTCTCGCCGAATTCGCGGCCGATGCTCATCGGCTCCCAGAAGATGTAGGAAAGACCAGCGGCGCGAGCGTGCTCGGCCACCTCGCCCCAGCAATCGATCGCAATCTTTATCAGTTCCTCGCGCCGGGCCGCATCGTCATAATCCCTGTAGGTGAAGATCGCGAACTGTGTTCCGACGGAATGGCCGCCGAGGTCGGCGGTGATATCGGCAAACGTCTTGAACCAGTCGATGTAATAACGGCGGACATCCTTGTCGGGATGGCCGAAATGGTTGAGACGCCCATAGGGGCCGGTCATGCCTGACGTGACGCGCACGCCGGTTCGCTTCATTGCCGCCCGCATGTCGCGCGTCAGCCGGCGAATGGTGGGCGCCTGCCAGCTCGGATTGATGAATTCGTGAGTGAGCTGCAGATCGCGGATGCGCAGGTCGCGTGCCACCGTTTCGATCAGATCGGAAGGCTCGGCAAAACGGTTCACCAGCGGATTGGTGTTGAGTGAAAGCGTCAAGGGCATTTGGATCTCCCGGCAAGGTCCGTTGGTTCAGGCGGCAAGCGCCAGCTCGGCGTCAAACCAGGCAGAGAAGGTAGCCTTCTCCTCGGCCGTCATGTGCAGGCCTTCCTTGGTGCGGCGCATCAGCACGTCTTCGGCCGCCTGCGCCCACTCAAAAGCCACGAGATAGCGAACCTCGGCCTCATAAAGATTGCCGCCGAAATGGCGGCCGAGTTCCGCAAGGCAAGTTGCATTGCCAACGATCTGCCTGGTGCGGGCGCCGTAGAGATGACCATAGTGATTGACGAGTGCACGCGGCATCCACGGATAGGCGGCGCGCAGCGTATCGGTAAAGGCGACATAATCGGCATTCGGAATTTCGCCGCCCGGCAAAACAGCACCTCGCGTCCAGTCTCCGCCCATCTTCGGAAAGAATTTCGCAAGCTTCTGCATGGCGTGCTCGGAGAGCTTGCGGAAGGTCGTGATCTTGCCGCCGAAGACGCTCAAGAGCGGCGCGCCGCCGGTCTCATCAAGATCGAAGACATAGTCGCGCGTCACTGCCGAAGGATTGCCCTTGCCATCATCGAACAGCGGGCGCACGCCCGAGAAGCTTTCGAGCACATCTGAGCGGCGCAGCTTCTCCTTGAAGTAGCGGTTGACGGCCGTGATCAGATAGTCGATTTCCTTCTCGTCGGCCTTCACCTCTTCCGGCTTGCCTTCGTAGGGAATGTCGGTCGTGCCGATCAAGGCCTTGTCGCCCTCGTAAGGGTTGATGAAGATCACGCGCTTGTCGTGGTTCTGGACAAGATAGGCCTGCTGACCGGCCCAGAATTTCGGGACGATGATGTGGCTGCCCTTGACGAGCCGGACGCTGCGCTGACTGTTCGAGCCGACGACACGGCCGATAATGTCATTGACCCAGGGGCCGGCGGCATTCACCAGCACACGGGCGCGTATGGTCCGAACCTCACCGGAGCGCTCGTTGCGCATCTGGACGATCCAGTTGCCTTGATCGCGCCGGGCGCTGACGCAGGCCGTGCGCGTCAGGATCCGTGCCCCCTTGGCGGAGGCATCGAGAGCATTCAAGACGACGAGCCGGGCATCATCGACCCAGCAGTCGGAATATTCGAACCCCTTGGAATATTGGTCGAGGATCGGCGCCCCTTCCGGATCGCGGTGCAAATCGAGCGAACGGGTGCCCGGCAGCTTCTTGCGTCCGCCGAGATGATCGTAGAGGAACAGGCCGAGACGCACGAGCCAGGCGGGACGATCCGTCGGGCTATGAGGCAGCACGAAACGCATCGGCCAGATGATATGGCTTGCCGAATTCAAGAGCACTTCGCGTTCGATCAGGGCTTCGCGCACCAGGCGGAATTCATAATATTCAAGATAGCGCAGGCCGCCATGCACGAGCTTGCCGGAACGCGAAGACGTTCCCTCGGCCAGATCGCCCTTCTCGCACATGACAACCGAAAGGCCGCGGCCTGCCGCATCGCGGGCAATGCCGGCACCATTGATGCCTCCGCCAATCACGAAAAGATCAAAGATTTCCGGTTCCATCATGTCATGCTCCATTTGATGCCGGGGGCATCATCAAATCAATCTTCAAGGCCGGCGCGCGCCAGCTCGATATCGGCTAAAGCGCGTCGCGATCTTTCAGATTCGCTCCCCGCGCTTTAGGTCTCTGATTTTGCGCATGTCGTCGTCGCAAAACCGCTGCACACTTTTGCGCGACATGCTTTAGCGCTCCGCCAACTTGTCCCAGGCAGGCGCAATCGCTTGCCGCACGTCCTTGTAGGCTTCGAACAAACGGTCATAACGCTCGACGTTTTTTGGATCCGGCATCTCGGCCTCACCAAGCAGCGGCGTCACCCAATCGGCAATGCAGCTATCCATATCGCGATAGGCACCGATCGCGACTGCCGCCATCATCGCAACGCCGGCAGCTCCCGCCTCTTCGCGATCCGAAATGCGCACCGGCGCCTTGATTGCGGCAGAAAGCGAACCCTTGAGCGCACGCGAGCGGGCTGCACCCCCGGTGATGCGCAGTTCCGAAGGCATGTCGCCCATGGCCGCGTAGCAATCCCGTGTCGCCATGCCGAGCCCTTCGATGACCGCCCTCAGCATGTCGGCAAAGCCATGCCGCGTCGAAAGCCCGGTAAAGCCGGCACGCGCATGCGCATTGACGAAGGGGCCGCGCTCTCCGGCCTCGGAAATATAGGGATGGTAAAGAAGGTTCGTCGGCCGTGCTTCGGCAAACCAGGCGTCGATGCGGGGGATAAGGTCGGAATAGGAAACCTCACGTCCGCCTGCGGACATCAGATCGGCCGCAATCCTCAAGATCCAGTCGATATTGATGGTTGCGCCCATATTGGTCTGGACCTGCGTGACAATGCCGGGAATGGGCAAGGCAATGACATAGCCCGTCCCTTCCTCATTGAGCTGGACGTCCGGCACGGCCTTGGCGCGCATGTGCACGCCTGTCGAACCGATCGTCGAGCAGGCGGCGTTCTGGCCGCCGGTTCTGACACCGGCGCCAAGCGCCGTCATGACCATGTCGACATAACCGAGACAAACCGGCGTTCCGGCGATGAGGCCAGCGGCACTGGCGGCCTCAGCCGTCAAGGGATGGCTGATTTGCGTGCCGTCGATAATCTCAGGCAGAAGCGCGCGCCGACTTCCAAGGCCGAGCGCATCGATCACGACGGCATCATATTGACGACTGCGGAAATTGCCGAAGGTAAAGCTTGCCTCCGACGGATCGGTCGCGCGAACGCCGGTGAGGTTCAGATAAAGCCAGTCCTTGCAGTGCAGCGCCGTCTCGGCCCGATCAAGAAGCTCGGGCATGAAGCGATCCATGTGGGCAAGCTGCGCGCCCTGCTGACAGGTGTTGAGACCGGTGCCGGTCGCCTCGAAGCGAGCGCGGTTGACTGCCATGGCACTCAAACGCGTGACCGTCGATGCCGCACGAGCGTCGAGCCAGAGCCAGGCATCACCGACAGGCGCATTGCCGGAGCCGACAAGCCAGGTGCCGTCGCCTTGACCGGTGACTGCGATCGCAGCCGTGCGGGTGCCGAGATTTTCCACCTTCTCACCAAGGCCGCGCAATGCGCTCACACAATCGGCCCATGTCTGGCCGAGCGACTGCGTGACCGAACCGTCTTCACCGGTCTCGTAACGGTTACGCGCAGATGCCGAGGCGATCTGCCTCCCGGACAATCCGAAGGCAACCGCTTTGAGAACGGAGGTGCCCGCATCGATCCCGATGATGATCCCGTCGCTTTTAGGCATTGCACGCCAGCTCCACCATCCGCCGCCCTACGACCGGGGCTTTGGCATCCCTCACAAACATTTTCATTCCTCCCAACGCGGCCAAGGGCATAATCTACGCCAAGTCGCACATATCGGCGCCATCGCACTCGGGCCGAGACTGAGATCGCGAACAAGTCCGCGCATCGCCGATGCCAGCCACGCAACCAAACCCGACGGGCCACACCCATCGATCAGCACGCCGGTTTATAACACAAAGATACCGCTATTACAGTAATATTTTTCTGGCGTTGTAATTTTTTTCATATAAAATAAGTTCCACAAACGCTATGCCGCTATGGGGAGGAATTGCGCAAGCGCGCTGTAGGAAAGCGCGACAGCAAGCGCCACCAACCCCTCGGAATTAATAGCGCAGCTGAAATTCGGTCGCGTATTTCCATTTGTTACTGTTGAACTTCAATGGCTTACAAAGATTCCTTTATGCGTGCGATACCGCCACAGGGTCTGCAGCAAAAATTCAAGCCGAGTTTCGCCAAAATGGCTGCGGGAGATGGGCGGTCGCAGGGAGCGCAATATTGGATGGAAGTTGCCAAATGCGAAAGCTCGGTAAATCGCGATTGACATCCTCTCGCATTTATAACATATAAAGTGCCGTTATTAACACACTTATATCGCAATGATCGCATAGATGCGGCCATTATAATGCTGAGATGGGCGACTGGAGGAGACGGTCGTCCGCATGCAGAGGAGGCTCCGATGTCGAATTTTCTTTCCGGTGACAGCATGACCCGACGCCGAGCGGAGCCGCTGCGGGTCTGCGCGCGCGGGCTAGGCTTACGTTAAGCCGGAACCACGGCACGGTCCTTCCTTTCTCCATCAGGCAATCCGGCAAGCATGCCGAAGGTCGTTCGAACATGAATACGCAAACACAATATGCAACCGCCAAGCCGACCGGCTCGAAGTTGACGATCGTGGCGGGCATCGCCGCGGCGGTCATCGTCATCGGCGCCATTGCCGCCGATACCAAGGTGGTTAAGATCGGCTCAGAACACGATGTGCACGAGCAGGGCTTCCAAGCCGACAGCTACGGCGCCGAGGAGTTCCCCAAGGTGCAAAGCGATGTGGAAAAGCGCGCGGTTGACGCAGTGACGCTTGCCAATGCAATCCTCGCCGACAAGAAGGCCGCAGGCCAGAAATATGGTGTTGCGACGACCACTGGCCCGGTCCTCCCCGTCTCGCTTACCGGCACGTTCGGCGAACGCAAGGCCAATACCAACGAGTTCAAGATCGACGGCATGCCGGACGGTATCACCGTTCGGATACAAACCGGCCCCGCGATCAATGGCACCGATCTTCGCGATGCGACCGGCAGAATTGAATTCGGCCAGTTCACCAACCAGATCGAATATCAAGATGCCGGTTCCGCCATCAACAACGAGATGAAGAAGGCGACCCTAGGCAGCCTCGACCCCGAAAAATTGACGGGCAAGACGGCAACGGTGGTCGGCGTCTTCAAGCTCATCAATCCGAAGAACTGGCTCGTCACCCCGGTAAAGGTCGATGTGAAATGAGCGAGATCCGGCAAAATGGGATGCGGCAGAATGAAACCCGGCACAACGGGACAATGACGGGCGAAGTCGTTCTTGCCGCCCGCAACGTCGCAAAGTCCTATGGCAGTGTCCATGCGCTGAAGGGTGTCAATTTCGACATCCGTCGCGGTGAGGTGACGACGCTCTTTGGCGAAAACGGCGCCGGCAAGTCGACCCTGATGAAGATCCTCTCCGGCGTCATTCAGCCATCCTCCGGCGAAATCATCCTCGATGGCAGCCCGATCAGCTTTGCCTCGTCGACCCATGCGCGCTCCTGCGGTATTTCCATCATCCACCAGGAATTGAGCCTGGCGCCTAATCTCAGCGTCCGCGACAATATCTTCATGGGGCGCGAAATCATGAAGGGCGGCGTGGTCGACTTTGCCGAAGAAGAGCGCCAGACCCAGGCGCTCATGGAGGAGCTGGAGGAAAATATCGATCCTCTCACTCCGGTCGAAGATCTTCGCCTCGGACAGCAGCAGATCGTCGAGATCGCCCGCGCACTATCCGTCAATTCGCGCATCCTGATCATGGACGAGCCGACATCGGCGCTAAGCGCCAGCGAAGTCGAAGTCCTCTTCAAGGTCATCCGCGACCTGACGAACCGCGGCGTTTCGATCGTCTATATCTCGCATCATCTCGAAGAGGCGCTGCAGATCACCAATCACGCGGTCGTGCTGCGCGACGGCAACATGACGGCCTATGCCGAGCGCAAGGACATCGATCTTGAATGGATCGTGCGCAACATGGTCGGCGACAATTTCGACCTCGGCAGTCCGCCGACCGGCCATAAGATTGGCGACGTCGCTTTGACGATTGACAATCTGACGGTCCCCGGCCCGTCAGGTGCTGCCTACAATGCGGTCGACCGGATGTCGCTTGCAGTCCGCGCCGGCGAAATCGTCTGCATCTACGGCTTGATGGGGGCTGGCCGCACCGAGCTGCTCGAATGCGTGGCGGGCCGCTTGAGGTCGAGCGGCGGCCGCGTTCTGCTCGGCAATACCGACATCGGCGGCCTTTCCATCGCCGGGCGCATCGCGCAAGGATTGGTGCTGGTCCCGGAAGACCGACAGCGCGACGGCCTGGTTCAGACCATGACCGTCGGCTCGAACCTGTCGCTTGCCAGTATCGGCGCCTTTACCAGGGGTCTTTTCACATCGGGCGGCCGCGAGCGGGCGCTGGTGAACGGTTCGATCCGCAAGGTTCATATCAAGACCGATGGCGGCGAAGCGGCGATCGGCTCGCTGTCGGGCGGCAACCAGCAGAAGGTCGTCATCGGCAAGATGCTGGCGACCGAGCCGAGGGTGATCCTGCTCGATGAGCCGAGCCGCGGCATCGATATCGGCGCGAAGGCGGAAGTCTTCAAGCTGCTTGCCGAGCGCGCCAAGGAGGGCTTGGCGGTGATCTATTCAACGTCGGAAGTCGCCGAATGCCTGAGCATTGCCCATCGCATCATCGTCATGCACCGCGGCAGGATTTCTGCCGAATTCGGTCCGGACGTCCCGAAAGAAAAGATCATGGCCGCCTCCGGCGAAGCAGTGGTCGCGCACTAGCCGCATTCATGGAGCACTGATTATGTCAGTCACGAACATCACAGAAAAGAAATCCACGTCGAACGGGCAGCGGCGAAACTTCAGTCTCGTGCGGCTGATCCTGGAGGGGCGCGCCTTCTTCGCGCTGATCGTCATCATCGCGGTCTTCTCCTTCCTGTCGCCCTACTACTTCTCGCTCAGCAATTTCCTGACGATGGCCTCGCATGTCGCCATCTTCGGCATCCTTGCCATCGGCATGCTGCTGGTCATCCTCAACGGCGGCATCGACCTGTCGGTCGGCTCGACGCTCGGCCTTGCCGGCTGTTTTGCCGGCTTCCTGATGCAGGGCGTCACGCTATCGAGCTTCGGCGTCATTCTCTATCCGCCGGTCTGGGCCGTCGTGGTGCTGACCTGCGCGCTTGGCGCCGTCGTCGGCGCTGTCAACGGCGTATTGATTGCTTACCTGCGCGTTCCGGCCTTCGTCGCCTCGCTCGGCGTGCTCTATGTCGCCCGCGGTATCGCGCTGCTGATGACCAACGGCCTCACCTATAACAACCTTGGCGGCCGTCCCGAACTCGGCAATACCGGCTTCGACTGGCTCGGGTTCAACCGCCTTGCCGGCATTCCGATCGGCGTCATCGTGCTTGCCGCACTTGCGATCGTCTGCGGTCTGGTTCTGAGCCGCACCGCCTTCGGCCGCTGGCTCTATGCCTCGGGCGGCAACGAGCGCGCAGCCGATCTTTCCGGTGTTCCGGTCAAGCGCGTCAAGATCATCGTCTATGTGCTCTCAGGCGTTTGCGCCGCGATTGCCGGCCTGGTTTTGTCTTCTCAGCTCACCTCGGCAGGCCCGACCGCTGGCACCACCTACGAGCTGACGGCGATCGCCGCCGTCGTCATCGGCGGTGCGGCGCTGACGGGTGGGCGCGGCACGACCCGCGGCACCATGCTCGGCGCCTTCGTCATCGGCTTCCTGTCCGACGGCCTCGTCATCATCGGCGTATCGGCCTACTGGCAGACGGTCTTTACCGGTGCGGTCATCGTGCTCGCCGTGCTTATGAACAGCATCCAATACGGGCGTCGGACAAAATCCGGCTGACGCCATGCCTGAACTTGTCACCGATCGGTGAAGGAGCCGATCGGAGAAAGAAGCGCCGGTTCGCCGGCATCACCAGAGCTCATCAAAAGGGAGAGAGACTAATGTTCAAAAAAGGTTTGCGCATCGTCATGGCAGCAGTTGCTGTGGCACCGCTTCTGACGGGAGCAGCTTGGGCTGCCGGTCAGATGACGATCATCGTCAACGATCCGTCCAACCCCTACTGGCTGACGGAAGGCAATGTCGCCAAGGCAACGGCCGAAAAGCTCGGCTACACGGCAACGGTCGGCGCTCACAAGGGCGATACCAACACCGAAAGCAACCTGATCGACACGGCGATTACCAACAAGTCGGTCGCCATCATCCTCGATCCGGCCAATGCCGACGGCTCGGTCGGCGCGGTCAAGAAGGCGGTTGCAGCCGGCATCCCGGTTTTCCTCGTCAACGCTGAAATCAACCAGGAAGGGCTTGCCAAGGCGCAGCTCGTCTCCAACAACGCCCAGGGTGCCGCAATCGGCGCGCAGCAGTGGGTCGAAGCTGTCGGCGACAAGGGCAATTATGCGGAACTGTTCGGCTCGCCCTCCGACAACAATGCGGCCACCCGCTCGAACGGCTATGAGACCGTTCTGACCCAGTACCCCGACCTGAAGAAGGTTGCCAAGGAAGTTGCCAACTGGGACCGCACCCAGGGTCACAACAAGATGCAGTCGATCCTGCAGGCCCACCCGGACATTATCGGCGTGATTTCCGGCAATGACGAAATGGCGCTCGGCGCGATTGCCGCCCTCAAGGAAGCCGGCAAGCTTGCCAGCGTCAAGGTCGGTGGCTTCGACGGCTCTCCCGACGCGGTAGCCGCCATCAAGGCCGGTGAGCTGCAATATACCGTCCTGCAGCCGGTCGCCACCTTCTCGGCGGAAGCCGTCAAGCAGGCCGACAGCTTCATCAAGACCGGCAAGACCGGTGCCAAGAGCGAAAAGCAGCTTTTCGATTGCATCCTGATCACCAAGGACAATGTGGGCAAGTACACGGCACCCTTCGTCCTGTCCGAGTAATGATATCGGGGGCGCCGCAAGCCGGCGCCCTCACTCACTTGAGCGCTATCAGCGTCCGCTGGCAGCACGAGCCCTTGGCGGAATATCACACAGAACTTGCAGAAATTCTTGTAGCGAACTGTTCTTTATATTCTTTTCTCATAGCATGACACTCGCCGCAGCAAGTCAACTCCGCAAGGATCAGCGTCAGAGGCCAAAGTGACAGACAAGACAAGCTCCATATCATTCCTGAAAGACGAACTGCCGAGCGACAGCCGGCATTCGCGTCAGATCGCCAGGCGCCAGATGATCGCCGAAGCCGTGATGACGGAAGGGTCTATGCGCATCGAGGACCTGACTGAGCGTTTCGGCATCAGCCTGATGACGGCGCATCGCGACGTCGACGAGCTCGTCAGCCGAGGTCTTTTCCGAAAGACGCGCGGTATCGTTACCGCGGCGGCAACGAGCCTGATCGAATCGAGCGACGTCTATCGTGCCAACCGGCAGGCAAGCGAAAAGAAGATGATTGCCGCAACCGCGATGCAGTTCGTCGAGCCCGGTCAGGCGATCTTCCTCGACGATTCCACCACCGTCCTGCAGATGGCATCGCACCTGCCCGCCAAGGTGCCGCTGACGGCGATCACCAATTCGCTGACGCTGATGAATGCGCTGAAAGACATGCATGACGTGACGCTTCTGGCGCTCGGCGGGCAGTACTATAATTGGTGCAATGCCTTCATGGGCCGGATGACGATCAACGAAATCAATCGCCTGCGGGCCGATGTTGCCTTCATTTCGATGTCGGCGGTCATCGATGGCGCAGTCTTTCATCAGTCGCCCGAGATCGTCGATATCAAGCGGGCAATGTTTAATAGCGCCGCCAAGCGCGTCTTGCTGATGGACCACACGAAGTTCGAGCGGCGGGCGCTTCATAGTTTCGCGCATTTGAGCGAATTCGATGTCGTCATCGTCGACGAGAAGACGCCCGCAGATCACCTCGAGCGCATGCGCAACAGGAACATCAATGTGGTCGTCGCCAAGGCCGACAAGGAGCGTGCGTGAGCGACGGCCCCGGCATGGGCCGCCTCACCTCGTTTACGATCAGGAGTAACAGGAATGCCGAGTCTGCTCGGGATCGACAGTGGTTTGACCGTCACCAAGGCCGTCATCTTCGACATCGACGGCACGCCGCTTGCCGTTGCGCGCCGCCGTGTGACCCAGTTCATGCCGAAGGCGCGACATGTCGAACGCGACATGGACGAACTCTGGACGCGCACTGCCGAGGCCATTGGCGAGGCGATCAGGCTCAGCGGGCGTCCGGCCAGCGACATTCAGGCTATTGCTGCGACCGCGCATGGCGATGGCATTTATCTGCTCGACAGGGCAGATAGGCCGCTTGGGCGTGCCATCCTCTCGCTCGACAGCCGCGCCGGATCGATCGTCGAGCAGTGGCTGAAAAGTCCGCTTGCCGACGAATCTTTGAGGCTGACTGGGCAGGTGCCGCATGTCTCGGCCCCGTCTGCGCTGCTTGCCTGGATCAAGGCCAATGAGCCTGAGCGTTTTAGCCGGATCGGCCATGTCTTGAGCTGCAAGGACTGGCTGCGCTTCTGCCTGACAGGCGTCGTCGGCACCGACCGCACCGAGGCCAGCACTTCTTTTACCGATGTTTCGACGCAGGACTATACGCCGGATGCGCTGAAGCTCTTCGCCGTTGAGGCAATCGCCGGCGCCCTGCCGCCAGCCTCGCGATCCGATGAGGTTGTCGGGTATGTGACCGAAGCCGTCGCGAAACGGACGGGCCTTGCTAGAGGCACGCCCGTCGTTGCCGGCCTGCATGATGTGACGGCTTCTGCCCTTGGCGCCGGCGGCTATGCCGATGGCGTCGTCGCGGTCATCGCCGGCACCTATTCGATCAACGAGGCGCTGTCGTCGCAGCCACGCGTCGACAGTCGCTGGTTCTGCCGAAATGCCATTTCGCCGGGCCAATGGAACAACATGTCGATCTCGCCGGCATCCTCGGCGAATTACGAGTGGTTTCTCGACAAGCTCTGCGCCAGCGACATTGCAAACGCCGAGGCTGTCGGCAAGTCCATCCATGCCGTACTCGGTCCCGAGATCGAGGCAGCGTTCAACCGTCCATCGAGCGCGCTCTTCCATCCCTATCTGTTCGGCTCACCCTATGGTGCTGAGGCCACCGCCAGCTTCTTCGGGCTTGGCGGCTGGCATGACCGCGGCGACATGCTGCGCGCCGTCCTCGAAGGCATCGCCTTCAACCACAAGATTCACGTCGATGCCCTAAGTGACGGTTTTTCCTTCGATCAGGCAAGGCTGGCGGGCGGCGTATCGCGCAATCCGATCGTCGTGCAGATGTTTGCCGACGTGCTCGGTCTGCCTGTCACCATCACCGAGATCGATGAAGCCGCCGCTTGGGGGGCCGCCCTTTGCGCCGGCGCTGGGATCGGTGTCTATGCCAGCCCGCAGAGCGATCCGCGCGATGTCGGCAAGATCGCGAGGACCTATCGTCCGGATTCCGCCCGCAGCGCCGATTATCGCATCCGCTACGATCTCTTCCGAGACATTGCAGAAGCGATGGCGCCGCTCTGGCCGCGCATCGGCAATCTCGCGACCCGCCACTCCCTAGGCTAGACCGAAAACTGTGCCGGATGGGACGAGTTCCATCGCGGCATTCACCAGGATGATGATGTTATGACCGATATGGCCGCCGATCTGAAACAACGCTTCTTTGAACTTCAAGACGGGGAGATCGACGTTGTCATCTTGGGCGCGGGCGTCAATGGCGCCGGATTGTTTCGCGATCTTTCGCTGCAGGGCGTCAACTGCCTGATCGTCGATAAAGCGGACTTCGGTTCGGGAACGAGTGCCGCACCTTCGCGTCTGATCCATGGCGGTCTCAAATATCTGGAAACCGGCGAGTTCCGGCTGGTCGCGCAGTCCGCGCTCGAGCGCAACCTTCTGCTGACGAACGCGCCGCATTGCGTCGAGGCGCTGCCGACCTTCGTGCCAGTCTTTTCCTGGATGCGCGGCATACCGGCTGCCCTCCGCACGCTTTTCGGATCGACGACGGCGCCGCGCAGCCGCGGCGCCGTGCTCATCAAGATCGGCCTTGCGCTTTATGACTTCTTCGGATCGCGCAACCGCGTCATGCCTCGCCACAGGTTCCTGTTGAAGGGTCGGGCGCTGAAGGAAATGCCGCATGTGACACCGCAGATCGTGGCAGGCGGCATCTATTACGACGCCAAGATCAGCCGGCCGGAGCGGTTGGTCTATGAACTGGTCAATGACGGACTTGAAGCCAACAAGGGCTCGCTGGCGGCGAATTCCACAAGGCTGGTTTCCGCCACCGACGGTCTACTGACCTTCCGGCGTTCGGACGGCTATGCCTTTTCGGCAAAGCCGAAGCTCGTCGTCAATGCCGCCGGCCCCTGGATCGATCACGTCAATGCCGCACTTGGCGCACCGGCACATCTGATCGGCGGCACCAAGGGATCGCATATCCTGCTCGATCATCCGGAACTGGTGCGCAGCCTCAACGGCCATATGATCTATTTCGAGGCCGATGACGGCCGCATCTGCCTCGTCTACGGCTATCTCGGCCAGGCTTTGGTCGGCTCGACCGATATCCCTTGTGACGATCCCGACAATGTGCGCTGCGAGGAGCCGGAGATCGACTATTTTCTCGAGAGCTTGCGCTCGCTTTTGCCGAGCCTGCGTTTTGACCGCAACCAGGTGACCTACAGCTATAGCGGCATCCGGCCGCTGCCCGCCTCCGACGCTTCGTCGCCGGGCCTGATCAGCCGCGATCACTCCGCACCGGTCTTCGAGCCGCAGGCAGGCCGCCCCTTCCCGATCATCTCGCTGGTCGGCGGCAAATGGACGACGTTCCGCGGCTTTGCCGAGGAAGTAGCCGACACGGTGCTGACACGTCTGAAGCGTAGCCGCAAAACCTCCACCGAACCGCTTGCCATCGGCGGCGGCCGAAATTTTCCGGTAAGCGCCGATGAGCGCACGCGCTGGATCAAGCAGGTCGCAGCAAAGGCCGGTGTCGAGGCAAGCAGAGTGGATGAACTGCTCGGCCGATACGGCACGACCGCTGCAGACATCCTTGCCTACCGCTCTGAATCCAACGACGATCAGCGCATCAGCGGTGCGCAACGCTATAGCGCGCTGGAGATTGACTGGATCGCGCGGCAGGAAATGGTCGTGCATCTGTCCGATATCGTCTTTCGCCGCACCACCATGGCGATCGAGGGGCTCCTGACGATCCAGGGCCTGCGCGAAATCGGCGCGATTGCGGCGGCCGCCTTGCAATGGGATGCAGGGCGGTTGAACAAGGAAATCGACGACGTCGTCGCGTCGCTGTCGAAATTCCATGGTCAGACCCTGAGCGAGGACGGCCTGCGTCGAACGGCCCGCCCGGCCGCACGCTGATCATCTGGCTCAAATGAACGCCGGCTCGAGCCAACCAGTCCTGTAACCATTGGCAATCTCAACAACGGAAAGCGGCCGGTGCGCAAGGCGTGGCCAGACGCGCTCAATTCTGAGCAGAGTCTCAAATTAACGCCGATATCAATTTAAGACTAAATCAAGCAGACCATAGGCGACGAGCAGTCTTGTGTGTTTACGCCGTAAAACCGTCGGTGCATCGGAGTTGCCAAAATACCCGGCACAGCCTTGGCTTGCGAGTTGGGCCGGTAGATTTGGTAGAGGCATAGGTAGCAAAGTGAAGTGCCACTACGATGAAAGCGTGAAGGGTTTCTAGGTTTAAGCTAGTGGTAGTCGCGGGATTGCGCCCGGGTGCGATCGCGACTAGCGTTAAAAGGCGGGATATTGTCAAACGAGAAATCGCATCATTTTACGTTCGCACCATGACGTCAGATATGCACGCTCAACGGCTCTAAAGCATATGAAAAACTCAAATCTACAGACGCTTGAAGCAGAATCCATTCATATACTTCGCGAAGTAATAGCAACGTTTTCAAATCCGGTTATGCTATACTCTGTTGGAAAAGATTCCTCGGTAATGATGCATTTAGCGATGAAAGCGTTTTATCCTGGAAAACCGCCGTTCCCATTTTTGCATATCGACACAACTTGGAAATTCGGCGAGATGATCCGATTTCGCGATCGCATATCAGCTGAATATGGTGTCGATCTTCACGTTTATACGAATTATCAAGGTATAAATCAGGGTATAAATCCGTTCACGCACAATCCAAATATTTATACTCAAATAATGAAAACCGAAGCGCTCAAGCAAGCCCTTGAAAAATATGCCTTCGACGCCGCATTTGGGGGAGCGAGACGTGATGAGGAAAAATCACGAGCAAAAGAACGGATTTTTTCCTTCCGCAACGTGAAACACTCATGGGATCCGCAAAATCAGCGTCCAGAAATGTGGAAGACCTACAATACGAGAGTCAACAAGGGAGAATCTGTACGCATTTTCCCGCTTTCAAACTGGACGGAGCTTGACGTATGGCTTTACATCAGGCGCGAGAGTATTCCAATTGTACCCCTTTACTTCGCTGCAAAACGGCCCGTGGTTAACCGCGGAGGCACGTGGATCATGGTGGATGATGATCGTATGCCGCTCAATTCGGGGGAAATAATTGAAGAGCGGATGGTCCGCTTTCGCACTCTTGGCTGTTATCCTCTCACCGGCGCCATCGAATCCACTGCGGAAACGCTTGACGCCATTATCGCAGAAATAGGGGCGGTTCGAACCTCTGAACGTCAGAGCAGGCTTATCGATAGTGATCCCGTCGCTTCGATGGAAAAGAAGAAGCGCGAGGGATACTTTTGATGAGAAAGGAGAGCCAGTCTTCTTGCAATTTCGCGCGTCAAGCTAACGAGGGTGGTAAATCGCTGCTACGTTTCATCACTTGTGGTTCCGTGGATGACGGAAAATCGACTTTGATAGGACGCCTGCTTTACGATACCAAAAGCCTCTTTGAAGATCAGCTTTCCACCTTGAAAAAAGAAAGCGCCCTATATGGGACGACGGATGGTGATATCGATTTTGCTCTTTTAGTCGATGGCTTGGACGCCGAGCGGGAACAAGGCATCACAATCGATGTCGCCCACCGATTTTTTTCCAGTTCGAAACGTAATTTCATTATCGCTGATACTCCCGGTCATGAAGAATATACTCGTAACATGGTTACCGCTGCATCAACAGCTGACCTTGCGATTATCTTGGTCGATGGCCGCTACGGCATCCGACAGCAAACAAGACGCCACAGCTTTATTGCGTCTCTACTTGGTATCCGTCATGTTGTTCTTGCAATCAATAAAATGGACCTATTGCAATATCAACAGGAGGCTTTTGAAAAGCTAACAGCAGATTACAAGGAGTTTGCAGAGGAACTTGGTTTCCAGACCATCAAAGCGATACCGATGTCGGCGCTCTTTGGTGTAAACGTAGCATCGAAATCGGAAGAAACTCCATGGTATGGTGGTCCGTCCTTAGTCGATCATTTGGACGCCGTTTCAATCAGTCAGCCTGAGCTTGAGAGCCCCTTTCGCTTTCCTGTGCAATGGGTGAATCGGCCGAACCGCGATTTCCGGGGGGTTTCAGGACAAGTTGCTTCGGGAAAAGTCTCGGTCGGGGATTCTGTCACAGTGGCGAAATCTGGACGGCATACCACCATAAAGCGCATCGTCACCTATGAGGGAGATCAGAGCTCAGCATGTGAGGGGCAGGCTGTTACGTTGGTCTTAAAAGATGACGTAGAGGTCTCGCGCGGAAATATGTTGGTCTCGCCTACTTCGAGGCCCAATGTTGCCGATCAATTCCAGGCCTATATCATATGGTTCAGCCATGAATCACTGATTCCCGGCCGCCCCTATGTCTTACGAACAGAAACCGACAGCGTAAGCGCGACCATCACCGCACTCAGATATAGCGTTGATGTTAATAGCCGCGGCCACCAATTGGCAAAGACGCTTGCAATGAACGAGATTGGAGTATGCAATCTCTCAACACAGCATCCAATCTGCTTCGATGCCTATGCGAGCAATCGTACGACCGGCAATTTCATATTAATTGATCGTTTCACAAATGAAACGGTCGGCGCCGGAATGATCATTCATTCCCTGCACCGCGCGAACAATGTCCATTGGCAAGCGCTGACAATCGACAAAGTAGCTCATGCAGCACAAAAGAACCAGCTCCCGGTCGTTCTGTGGTTCACTGGTCTCTCTGGCTCAGGCAAGACAACAATCGCCAATCTGGTCGAGAAGCTCCTGCATGCGGCCGGCAAGCACACTTTTTTGCTTGATGGAGATAATGTAAGACATGGGCTAAACCGCGACCTTGGTTTTACCGCCGAGGATCGAGTGGAAAATATTCGGCGCATTGCCGAAGTGGCGAAGCTTATGACCGAAGCAGGACTGATTGTATTGGTATCGTTAATTTCGCCATTTCGATCCGAAAGGCGGATGGCGCGCGAAATGATGCCTGAAGGCGAATTCATAGAAATCTTCGTAGACACACCAATTGAAGAATGCATACGCCGCGATCCCAAAGGTCTTTATAAGAAAGCCATAACAGGACAAATCCCCAACTTCACCGGCATTTCTTCACCATACGAAGTGCCAGAAAACCCTGATATACATCTGTATGCAGTCGACCGCGATCCGTCGGAGTTAGCGGATCACGTGGGAGATTTCTTGCACGGATTTTGGACACGCCTCTCAGATTGACTTTTCTCGGCTGCAAAATCCGCGCGAGAGAGATGAATAATTTTCACACACATGCTGCTTGACTGATATCTCGAATTCTCACAAATGGCTTGCCAAGACTTTTTCGGGTACTTCAATGAACAATCGGTACGAGCAGGTGAAACGCAACTCATTGTCATTGGCTCTTAGGCAAAAATGCAATGTGATGCACGCAGTAGTCCTCCGCGACATGCGAACTAGATTCTTCAATCACGGCGCTGGATTTATTGTACAGTCCCTATGGCCACTTGCTCATATGTTGGTCATAATATTTGTCAACACGCTTTCCGGGCGCGCGGCACCATATGGAGAAAGCCCTTTAGTTTATTTTGCCGCTGGACTTATCCCAACACTAGCATTCATGTATATTTCGAGGTTTATGTCTCTTTCCGTGCTCTTAAATAAAAATATGCTCTCCTTTCCAATCGTAAAAATTACCGACATATTGCTTGGGCGAGCATTTTTGGAAATAATAGCCGGGTTTGTCACCCTTCTATTCCTGTGGATAGTGTTCGTAACGCTTGGATTAAGCCCTTATCCTGATGACCCAGGCCAAGCGATCATGGCGTATCTAACTACTATCTTGCTTGCGATCGGTGTTGGCACCATTGCCGGAGTCATCACCGCGTTTTTACCCTTTTTTGCGACCGGTTATGCTCTTATGGGCATTATATTTTACCTTTCTTCTGGGTGCCTTTTTGTTACACCGAACCTTCCAGATCAAATTGCAGTTCCCCTTTCATACAATCCGGTGGTTCAATGCGTCGAATGGATGCGAACCGCTTACTTTGAAAACTACAGTGATCGACTGCTCGACAAGGAATACCTACTTACGTTCGCGCTAGGATCACTTTTTCTCGGATTACTCGCGGAGAGATTATCCCGGCGTGTTTTGATGGATGAGAGCTGATCTGCTGCAGCTAGCCTAACGACGAGACTTGAAACGGGGCAAACGCAATCCCACCGCTGCTAAAGGGAAATTTCATGGCAGGTCAGAAAGACGTGAATTTAATAAGCTAAGGTGTTAACGTTCACGAGTTCGTAACCGCAGGTCATTGACTTTCTCATCTGGGATCGCAGCCAAATTCCCGTAGTCATAAACATGTTCGGAAACTTCATGCTCTGTGAGGCGGCAGTTTTTAATTTCAAAGATGGTATACGAAAGGTCCTTGAGGATCATTAGCGTATCATACGACGATCTCAATTCAGTTTCGTTGCGTGAATCCGGAAAATCCCCCACCTCCAAAATCACAACAGGGCGCACATTAGCTAAGGTCTCTCGCATTCCAGAGATAACCTGGTATTCAGCGCTCTCGACATCCAATTTAATTAACGAAGGAGACCGACCCAAACTTTGAACAAAACCATCAATGGAGACGGCAGGAGTGGGCACCACCGACGGCTCAGGCAATATTGTCTCGGGACCTATTCGAGGAGCAGCAGCACCATTATAGGCGCTAAATTCATGCCCCCAATCATTGATCTCAACAACTGCGGATTCACTCCATAGCGCAAATCCATGCACAAATATGTTACTTAAATTGGCATTTCTTATATTCGTTTCCAGATGGCTACGTGTGCGTGCTACGGGCTCGAATGCATCAACTCTCCCCGATGCTCCAACGAGCTGAGCCAAAGCAAGCGAAAAGAATCCAATGTGGGCGCCGCCATCAATTACTGCAGTACCTTCGTCAATCACACACGATAGGAACCAGAGAAGGTCTGGCTCAAACGCGCCAGTCATAAATATTTCCTGAGCAACGCGTTCTCGCAAATCGAGCTGCATCATCGAGCCAAAAATTGACGGATGCCAAACCAAGGCTGGTTGATATGGGTTTCGTTTACACGCTTCGATTGCCTCTACCTTGCTAAAAAGAGATGCCTCCGATGCACGAAAGATCAAAACAGACGTCTCAGTCGAGGAGATTGCAGCTTCCCGCAGCCGATTGCTTGCGAGTGGGTTCATCGGGGTATATGTCCTTCATAACTTGCAACCGGCATCCATTTTTCCCAGCCAAATTCTTCTGTTTGCCACGGCCTCAGTCTGGGGTTCAATTGCTGCAGGCGCTTGGAAATAAAAATCAGATCAACCTGGGAAAAGACACCAGCGTAATAGCACTGGTCGACGATGTCGATTAAAATAAAATTCCGCTCAATGATAAATTGCAGCCGCTCCAAAAACGTATCGGCCGTAGCCTCGACGATAATACAATCAATGTCGCTCCAAATACCCTCGGCACCCCGAAGAATAGGTATTTCAAATCCATCCACGTCGACCTTAAGAAGGTACGGCTTGTGCTCATTACGTTTACTCAAAAAAGTGTCGAGGCGAATGGTTGATATATCAATAATGGCCTCGGCTTCCGTATCGCTAGAATACACCAAAGTCGAATGAGAAATCTCCCCACCGTCAATAGCAATCTTCTTCAAACGCCCCTGCCCATCGCTATCGGACACAGCAACGGGAACTAATTCAGTATTCAAACCAGCATAATTCGCAGCGATTTTGGAAAAAAACTCCGAAGCAGGCTCAAAAAGGAGGTGCTTTGTTTCGGGAAAAACTGCCTTCAACTCAGGCGTTTCCGCATGCGTTCCCACATCGAGAATAGTCCCAAATGTTACCCCTATCTCTTTTAGAAACTCAAGTGCATTCGTTTTTGAAGGAAACCGAAACACGCCAATCGCTCCTCGACCATTTTGGATTATCTAACGGGATAATCGGTTCGGTTGAAAGGTTCAAGGGGAATCTTGTGGCTGAACTTCAAATGAAAACAATCCCTTAAAACGCACCTGGTGGAATGCTAAATACCTCGGGGTATGCGAGAAACGAAATGTGTAAACTCCCTCTCTCTTTCATCGGTGGCAGAACCTTGAGCATAGTCCGCAACCCCATGAACAATAGCTGCGCGCGTCACCTCAAGGAGATCTCTACCAAAATGATGGTCTGGTTCAAGGTAGGTCCCTTCAGCCCATTCGTTCCAAGCATTTACGAATATCAAAGGTTCCACGTCGCGTCGACGGGTCATCGCTTCATTAACAAGGAAACGCAACCATTGAGCATATGCCTTCGGGCTATCATTCACAAATACATGCCCTTTATTGCCGCGCCTTGCTGTGTTGTCCCACATTGGAAAACATCCTCGATAGCGAATATAATCCGTCGCGGGGGCGTTGATACTATTTGCGGCAACGCCCACGTAATCTTCAACATAGCCCGCAAATCCTTGTGCCACCCCACCGATATGCTCCGAGTTAAGTAGCAACCGATTAACATGAGGCGGCGAGAATTCAATCGCAGCATCAAAACCGTAAGGTCGAGGATCGCTGATTCCAAAGGATTGAACGATAGTCAGATGCAAATCGGGAATACCGTGCTTTGCAGCAGCGGCACGCAGAGCGTTCGCGCTGGCTGCGGGCTGGCGAAATTCACTAACCCTATAGATCGAAAGGAGCGGAGCCCCATTTACTTTTATGTACCGAGGATCCTTCAATATTGGCGCCATATCAGCGATAAAGCGCTCTTCGAATCCAACACTATAATCCTGTGATAGCAAAATATCTCTTTCGGAACCGTCCCATCGGCGGCTCCAATTTTCGTTCGCCCAGCAAATACAAAAAGGGAAATCCGGACCGGCAGTTAGCCATTGATTTAAGGGAAGCTCCAACAAACGTCTTCCCTCAAACCAGTAAGCGTAAAAACAAAAGCCGCCAATCCCAAAATTTGCAGCCAGAGATGCCTGTTCATGCATTACTTCCACACGACGTAGGTCGTAGTAGCCTAATTCCGTTGGAAGCCGCGGTTGACGGTGCGCAAAGAGCTGAGGCTTTGCGCGCCCAACATTCGTCCATTCCGTAAACCCTTTTCCCCACCATTCGTCATTTTCGGGTATCGGATGAAATTGAGGTAAATAGAATGCAATAACTTTAACAGGATGTTCCTTCGCGGCGGGTGGCTGAGCTGCAAATAACGAGGATGGCCTATCCGATTCCGAAGACAGTACCCGTCGATACAAATCTTCAACCGCTTTGGCGGCCTTTGACCAACGCAAATTCGCAAGCGCAAACGCGCGGGAGTTTTTACCCAGATCCACCAAGAGCGCTTTGTCTCCGATGAGTCGCTCTATTTTGCCAATTAACTCTACTAAGGTTCCCTCGAACAGTTTGAGCACATGCACACCATCTTCCAACACATGCCCGATATTGCATGCGGGTAGGATAACTGGTTTGCCAGAAACGAGATATTCCGGTAACTTCGACGGAAAACGATAGTCGTTAAATGCATCGCTTTTTCCAGGCTGCACCAGTAAGTCAGATAAGGCCAGCAAAATCGGCACTTCGGACCTATCTACGAAACCTAAATCAATGACGCACTCTGAAAGTACTTCTTCGGGAATATCCAAAGAAGCGTGGTTCCAACCGGTACGAAGTAGGCGCACCGGAAGACCACGTGCCCGCAGATATGCCACTGCCAAATAAAGGTTACGCACATCAGCTACAATGGACTGATGAACGTTGCCACTATAAAGTATAACTATGTCAGATGCCGCAATGCCGTATCTTTCTCGGGCCGCGTTTCCGTCAACGAGAATGTCCTCAAATTCCGGGTCAAATCCAGGCCAAAATACCAGACCCGGCAATTCAGTTGGCTTAAACGCCAGCAAACCATCTATTAAGCAGGTGTAAGCACAAGCTTTCTCAGCAAAATCCCTATAACGAGTTGGATGCGACCGATAATCGCTTGTAAGAAGATCTTGATATATAGACGGTAACTCGCGAATATCCTGAAATGACATGTTTACGAGTTCATCGGTTATAATTTGCTCTTCGTTGTCTTCCATATGAAGTACGTATGGGCACTGAAATTTATCGGCAATTGCCTGAGTTATCTTTCTGACGTGCTCTCGAGGCGTCCAGGCATGTATCAGATCGGGCGTCGCATCCTCCCTGAAACCAATTGATCCAGAGGCTGCGTCCGCATAAAGCGTTATCTGAAATGAAGGCGGTCGATGACGCTTGACCGTTTCCACTCCGTCTGGAACCAGCATGACCACCTCATGCCCAAACGAGGTCAGTTGCTCAGCCATACTGAACACATGCATGGCACTATTACCAAGGAAATTACAATGTGAGATAAGAACTATTCGCATTTTCGATTCAAAAGCCCATATCAAAGTCTGCGCGCCCATCTATATAGTTGCGATTATAATAACGGTCTCGGATAGGCGCCCCCAAGCCATGTATATCCTTGAAGAATTGACGATCCAATTCTCTCTGCAACGCATTATGCGAATGTGATTCAACCACCTCAACTAGTTTTGTAGCTACTGAGATATTTCGATAACTCGAGAGTGTAGCCCTATACGCTAAATCAGCAACAGCTCCGTCCGATCCGGTAAAAATTTCAGAAACTCCGCCCAGAACTTCTATTTTACTGCGTTGAACCAGAGCACATGCAGCGCCGACTGCAGAAACCTCGCGGTCACAAAGTAAGGTGCCAATTGCGCCGTCAGTTCCCTCTTTGCTACCAAAATATGAGGCCAATAACTCGGCTTTCAGCGATATAACTAATCCGGCACTCATAACTCGACCATTGTTACCGTAAAGATGCGGAGCGGCGAACGCGATATCTTCGCGCTCCGCATACATTAACAAGTGGTCAAGCCATTTTTCATTCACAAAGCGCAGCCCCTCAGATAAAAATAATACCCAAGGCGAGTTGCCCTTATTAACACAGCTCTTAGGGGAAGCACTCCATCCCGTAACGGAAAACTCCCGTATATCGATTTCAACTTTTGTTAGATTAGGTCGAAAAGTGTCAGCGGCCTCTGCTGAGCCGCTCCAAACAACGTCGATCAAAGGCGGTTCACGTTGGACTTTGATTGGCTGCATCTGAAGTCGGTGAGGAACTCGATAGTCCGGGTTTGCCTTGCCTAAAAAGCCGATCCTCTTAAAATGATCGTTGACGGCCTTAGCCTGCTTTGGTTCGATTTTTCCTTTCGCATCCGAATTCGCTGCAACGCTGCCTTCAGCTCTCCTCCAATGATAAAGTATCTGCGGTATATGTTCTATCTTGGTGGTTATCTCGCTTACTCGAAGCATAAACTCATAGTCCTGGCAGCTATCAAATTCGGACCGAAAGAGTCCGGCCGCGATGGCAATAGATTTTCGCACCACCAGCAGATGTCCGACGAACATTACTCCGTCGAACAACGTGGGCGACCAGTCCGGTTTGAACATCCGATCTTCAACGACACCCGAAGCACTCAGATATGCTTGATCAGAATATACTACATCTGCCTGAGTTCGCAGAAGCGTATCAACCGTTACAGCTAACGCATCGGGCGTTAGAACGTCATCGTGATCGACAAAGGCGAGATATTCTCCTTTTGCAGCCATGATGCCAAGATTGGTCGCTTCCGAAATGCCGGCATTTTTATCCAACCTAAAAGCTTTAATTTGAGGGTTGCCGTCGGCAACCTCCTCCAAAAATGGCCAGGTCACATCATCCGGGGAACCGTCATCCACAAGGATAAGCTCCCAATTTCGATAACTCTGACCACATATACTATTAATACAGTCTGTAAGATAGTTGGGATCTGATTTGTAACAAGGAACCACAACTGAAATTAGCGTACTGTCTATAAGGTTAGACAAATCAGCCTGATCCCGTTTAGCCAACGCTTTGGTCGGCGCCGGAATTGTTGCAGCACCACGACGGAGATCGGCTAAATTAAAGTGCGAACGAAATTGTGCATAGTCGACCAGCGGATTTGCCCCGTGTGCCGCGTTAAACGCTGTTGCGCGTTGATATTCACCATCCAAGAGAGGGTGAAAATGGCGTCGCTCTCCTATTGGGCTTAGTAAGAACAGCATAAGCGGTTCTGACCCTTCCTCAGGGTACATTTTTTTATAATATGCGGCATCGAAGGCTGGGGTTGGGCTCGCGTTGGCCTTTACTCCCAGCTCAACATA
The DNA here is from genome assembly GCA_900468625.1 of Hyphomicrobiales bacterium. Lineage (GTDB taxonomy): Bacteria > Pseudomonadota > Alphaproteobacteria > Rhizobiales > Rhizobiaceae > Rhizobium. The sequence goes on along the minus strand of UBUL01000019.1, from coordinate 406,537 downwards.
GTGTGCAAAAGGCGCATGCTCGCCAAGATCTCTATTCGCCCCATAGAAATTCGGATCGAACAGCGGGTGTGCTGACCTTCCCTCACGGTCCCCAAACTCAATATAGTGACGGTAAGGATTAACTCCAGCCGCCACAACGTCCGGAGCGCCTGCCAGATAGTAGGCGAGATCAATGAGATAATGCGGTTGACGTCCTTCATACATGCCGGTGGAAATGAAATGCTGCAAAGGCTCAACGCCAGCGCTTGCGATATCAGGGTAACGAGCCAGATACCACTGCGGATGGAAGTAGGGGCTAGGCATTCGACCTTCCCGCCACCCGTAAGTCATATAATGCATGAATGGATCGACACCCGCCTCAGTTACATCTGGGTTCAACCTCCGGTAAAAAGAGGGACAAAAGAATGGCGACGGCGAAATCGCGGGGGCGATACTAGATTTCACCCGAGCAATGAAGTTCAAGACCGGATTATCCATTCGCTGCATTCCAGATGTTGCCTCGTAGTACTTCACCAAGAACAATGGATGAGGATCTTGTCCGTGATGAAATCCCTCACGGCAATAGTAATCAAATAAAGCAGCCGTTGATTTTAAATTTAATTTGTAAGTATACGCGTACCAAGAAGCGTCAAAAAGGGGAGATGGACTGTATAGGCGAGTGTTTCCAAATATATCAAAATGAGCCCGCGGAGATAAATCATTAAGTTGATCTTTATATTTCTCTCGGTAATATGCCGCATCAAACACCAAATCCAACTTGCGAGAGCGCTTATTTCCCTTAAGTGTCCGCTCAATAAAACGAATGCTCACGAAATATTCCTCACATTTGTAACTCAGCCGCACCTTAGTGAGCGCCTCAAGAAAAGACTCGGAGATCTTTTCAATCCTTGCTTTCGTAGAGACCATTCCGCAACCTGCGACAAGCCCCTTTTACGAATATTTTGCATCAATGGTGCTTTGGATACGCAGCCGCTGCTGGCTCGCTCCGGCTGACCTATTTATCCTAGAGTAGATGGAGGCACTTTCTTCAGTCACAAATGCAACCGATTACGCTGCCTCTCAACAATGCAGCTGCATTTTGCTGCTAACTAGAAAATTGTGTAACAAGGCTATCTCCTATTGGAATGTCTCCACATCCAAAAACCTCGGGTGTCGCTGGTCTTTCGCCGAGAGTATAGGCTGGTGGTCGAGTTTCCAGTCGATGGCAATCTGCGGGTCGTCCCATCGGATGCCACGATCGCTTTCCGGTGCGTAGTAGTTGGTGGTCTTATATAGAAACTCGACATGATCGCTCAGCGTCAAGAAGCCATGGGCAAAGCCTTCGGGAATCCAGAGCTGACGCTTGTTTTCCGCAGACAGAAGGACGCCGACCCATTGGCCGAATGTGGGTGAGGATTTCCGAATGTCGACCGCAACGTCATAGACTTCGCCGACTGCCACCCGCACCAGCTTGGCCTGCGCATGTGGCGGCAGTTGATAGTGCAGGCCGCGCAGGACGCCCTTGCCCGACCGGCTGTGATTGTCCTGCACGAAATCAGCGCTTCGTCCGATTGCCGCTTCGAACTTCACTTTATTGAAGCTTTCGAAAAAGAAGCCGCGGTCATCGGCAAACACCGCAGGTTCGATGATCTTGACGTCCGGGATGGCGGTATCGATGGCTTTCATTCGTCTTCCTGCTCAGGTTGTTTGCTTGGGCTGGCGATGGCTGGGAAATTAGAATATCCGCTCGCGCAGGATTCCCAGGAGATATTGCCCATAAGCATTCTTCTTCAGCGGATGCGCCAGTGCCTCGACCTCGGATGCGCTGATCCAACCGCTGCGATAGGCAATCTCTTCGGGACAAGCGACCTTCAGGCCCTGCCGGTTCTCGATCGTGGCGATGTAATGGCTCGCCTCCAGCATCGATTCATGCGTGCCGGTATCGAGCCAGGCATAGCCGCGGCCCATGGTCTGCACATCCAGCTGGCCTGCCGTCAGATAGTGCCTGTTGACATCGGTTATCTCCAGCTCGCCGCGCGGTGAGGGACGGATGGATTTTGCCACATCGACCACGTCTTGGTCGTAGAAATAAAGGCCGGTAACCGCGTAGTTGCTCTTCGGCGATGCCGGCTTTTCCTCCAGGCTGATCGCCCGGCCTGCCGCATCGAACTCGACCACGCCGTAACGATGCGGATCCTGCACGTGATAGGCAAAGACGGTGGCGCCCGTCTCCTTGCCGTTTGCCTCGTGCAGCAATCGGGTAAAGTCGTGCCCGTAAAAGATATTGTCTCCCAGCACCAGGGCTGACGGCGCGCCGTCCAGGAACGCCTCGCCGATCAAAAATGCCTGGGCAAGGCCGTCCGGGCTCGGCTGCACCGCATAATCGAGCCTGATGCCCCATTGGCTGCCATCGCCGAGCAATTGCTCGAAACGGGGCGTATCCTGCGGCGTCGAGATGATGAGGATCTCGCGGATACCCGCCAGCATCAGGGTCGTCAGCGGATAATAGATCATCGGCTTGTCGTAGATCGGCAGGAGCTGCTTGCTGACCGCAAGCGTCAGCGGATAAAGGCGCGTTCCCGATCCGCCGGCGAGTATGATGCCTTTGCGTGCTTTGGTCATGGTTCAACGTCTCGTCTTCATTCCATTTGTGGCGATCAGGCCGTCGATGCGTGATGACCTGGGATTTACAATTTCTTGCGGTCTTCAATCTTTTGCGGGCTGTAGCCTCGCCACCACGTCATCGACACCCGCCTGCCATTCAGGAAGAGCAATCCCAAAGCGCTCCATCAGCTTCGTGCAATCAAGCCTTGAATTGGCCGGGCGTTTTGCGGGCGTCGGATATTCAACGGTCGAAATCGGCTTCAGCGCATCGAGGGTAAGGGCAAGCTTGAAGCCTTCGGCTGATGCCGTGCGAACGATATGTGCGGCATAGCCATGCCATGAGGTGCTGCCTTGCGCGGTGAGATGATAGGTCCCCGAGAGACCATCGGGAGCTTGCGAGGCCGCAATGCGCTCGATCACCGTACGGGTGGCGTCGGCAATCAGAGCCGCCGAGGTCGGCGCCCCCACCTGATCTGCAACGACATTGAGCGCGGTCCTCTCCTGCGCCAGCCGGAGGATCGTCTTCAGGAAATTGCTGCCATGATGACCGTAGACCCAGCTTGTCCGCAAAATGGCATGGCGCGCACCGGAGGCGCGCACCGCCTCTTCGCCCCGCCACTTGCTTTCGCCATAGACGGACTGCGGATTGACCGCATCCTCCTCCCGATAGGGCTCAGCCTTCGTACCGTCGAAGACATAGTCCGTCGAATAATGGATTAGAAAGGCGCCGTGATCGGCCGCCCATCGCGCGATGATGCCGGGTGCTGCGGCATTGACCGCCATCGCCGGCTCTCTATCGCTCTCGGCACGATCGACCGCCGTATAGGCGGCGGGATTGACGATGATGCCGGGCTTTTGCTCCCGAAGGGCGGCAAGCATGCTTGCCTCATTGGCAAGATCCATTTCAGCGCGGGTCAGGGCTATCACCTTACCCATAGCGCCAAGAGACCGCTGCAGCTCAAAACCGACCTGCCCGTTGGCACCGGTGACCAGAATGGTACTCACAGCTCGACCTCGTATTGTTTGCCGACCCATTCGCGATAGGCGCCGCTGGTGACGTTTTGCACCCAGTCCTGGTTGTCGAGATACCATTCGATCGTCTTGCGAATACCGGTCTCGAATGTCTCCTGCGGCTTCCAGCCCAGTTCGCGCTCGAGCTTGCGGGCATCGATCGCATAGCGCCGGTCGTGGCCGGGTCTGTCCTTCACGAAAGTGATCTGATCGCTGTAGTTGCCGCCATCGGCCTTCGGCCTGAGCTCGTCGAGGATCGCGCAGATCGTGTGCACGACGTCGAGATTGGGCTTCTCGTTCCAGCCGCCGACATTATAGGTCTCGCCGAGCTTGCCGGCTTCCAGAACGCGGCGAATGGCGCTGCAATGATCCCTCACATAAAGCCAGTCGCGGATCTGCTGTCCGTCACCATAGATCGGCAGGCTCTTACCGGACAGCGCATTCAGGATCACCAGGGGGATCAGCTTTTCCGGGAAATGGTACGGGCCATAGTTATTGCTGCAATTGGTCGTCAGCACCGGCAGGCCATAGGTATGGTGCCAGGCGCGAACCAGATGGTCCGATGCCGCCTTGCTCGCCGAATAAGGGCTGTTCGGCTCGTAGCGGTTGAGCTCGTTGAACGGCGCATCGTCCTTGGAGAGCGTGCCGTAGACCTCGTCGGTGGATACATGCAGAAGGCGAAAAGCCTGTTTTTCGTCCTCCGGCAGGCCATCCCAGTGGCCACGCACCGCTTCCAGCAGATTGAAAGTGCCGACGATATTCGTCTGGATGAAATCCCCAGGCCCGTGAATTGAACGATCGACATGGCTTTCGGCTGCGAAATTGATCACCGCGCGCGGCCTATGCATCGACAGCAGATCGCTCACCAGGTCGCGATCGCCGATATCGCCGTGCACGAACACATGCCGATTATTGCCCTTCAATCCCTTCAGCGTATCCAGATTGCCGGCATAGGTCAGCTTGTCCAGATTGACGACCGTCTCATCATGCCGCTCAAGCCAGTCAAGGACGAAATTCCCACCGATAAAACCTGCGCCCCCCGAAACCAAGATCGTCATCTAAAACCCAATTCTTCCGCTTCGTCACAATGAAATAGACAGCGCCGTACTTATATCGGCAAACGATAATTCACAACCGAATAGTCAGCCCGCGCTTAAACCCGCGACCAGTGTTGCTGCCAGAGGCCTATCCCGAACATTTCCAAAATTCAACCTATCGATAGGCCGCATACAACCTTTAGCGGAACAAATCAGACCATTGCCGAGACGAGGCGCGGCATCATCAACCGACGCAAGATGATTCCGGGCCGGTCAGGCATCGGCTAGCACCCTTATCTCGGTCGATTGTCTATAAAATACCATTGCTCCGGGTGGGCCCGCACGATCGGTTCGATCACCTGGTTCAAACGGTTTACGTCTTCGATGAGTTGATCTCGAGTTTCCTCCCCTTGAGGCCACATGAACGGCTCCATTGCCCTAAGTGTGAAATCCGCGCCGTTCTCGCGAACGATATAGAGGGGCCATATCAATGCGTTTGACCTCCGCGCCATGCGGGCAACGACCGCGTAGTTCCCCTCAAGATGGGTCTGTCGGCCGAAAAATGGGGCTCTGATGTGGCCGTTGAAGCCCTCGTCGCAGAACATCAGCAGGTTGCCGCCACCTTCCAAAATCCTGAGAGCCGGGCGTACGAAACTGCGGCCAGGTTTCAGGATCCCGAGACCCGCGCCCTTGCGCAGGCGGTTGACGATATAATGGCGTGAGCGGCGTCTGGGCGGATCGTAGTTCATAGTAACAGCAAGCCCCATGTCGAGAAGGCAATGCCAGAGCACCTCCCAGTTGCTGACATGCGGGGCGATGAAAATCACCGGCTGCTTGCTGCAGCGCTCGACCAGTCCTTCCGTGCCGACCTTGCGGACATGGCGCCGCGCCAGTCTCGGCACGACGGAATATTCAGCCATCTGGCGGCCTTGAGAATTGGCATAGGCATCGAGAAGTCGCGCAAGTTCGGCGTCGCTGAGCTCTGGCCTTATCATCTTCAGATTGGCGGCCGCGCGCGCGTAGGCGCCTTTGTGAAAACGCGGCGCCAAATGGCGTCCAAGCCAGCCGCCCAGGGCGGAGCAAACCCTGGCCGGCAAGAGCATGAAGGAGAAGTAGAAGAAAAGGTCTATGGCGTTGTCGATATTCTCGTAGAGCCAATGGCGCAGAAACACCTTGCGCTGATCGCCGCCCGCCAGAAAGTCCGCAAAAGGAGGAGCTTTCGGCGGCTCATAGGTCCAGGCCTTGCGCTTGCCGGCGGCAACTCTTTCGTTCGTCTCATCATCGGGCGTCATCCCTGGCGCCTATGCAGCGTCACCGGCATGCCGCCGCGCGGGCGCAGCGTCAGGCGGCATTGCGGTTGGACTTTGTGCCCTTGCCTGATCCGAACGCGAAAACGCTGAGCCAGGATCGCTAGGCAGAGGATCGCCTCGGTGAGACCGAATTGCAGACCGGGGCATACACGCGGACCGGCAGCAAAGGGAATGTAGCTATAGGGTGCTGGTCGTGCATCGCCGAGAAAACGCTCGGGATGAAATCGGTGCGGTTCGGAAAAAAGCGTGTCCGTACGATGCAGGATCCAAGGCACGATCAGCACGAGTGCCGCCTTGCGGACCTTCACGCTGCCGATTTGGTCCGATTCGGCCGCCTGCCGCGCCAGGATGGGCACTGGCGGATAAAGGCGCAAGGTTTCCTCAATGACCGCCCGGCACCAGTTCAGCGCCGGAATATCGTCGACGGAGGGTACCCGGTCGCCACAGACGGCTTCGATTTCGTCATGCACCGCCGCTTCCACCCAGGGCGCACCAGCAAGCAGATACCAGGCCCAGGTCAGGGTCGCTGCCGTGGTTTCATGGCCGGCCATGAAGATGGTGGCGGCTTCGTTTCTCAGCGCCACGACGTCGAGTTTCAGCTCGGGATTGCGCTGTTGCCGGCGGATCAGCAGCTCGACCATAGAGTTATTGTCGCCCTTACCGGCCAGATGGTCTTCGATCACCTGATCGATGATGCGGTGTATCCGCTTGACCGACCGGCTGAGGCTCGGCGTCCTAATGATGGGCAGCCCCTCGTCGAAGCCGAGGAAATAACCGAAATTGACGGAATCGACCAGCGACTGGTAGCTCGCAAAACCCTCGGTGACGGCATTGGCGCTTTCTTCGCCGAGATCGTTGCCGAAAACGCTGCGGGAGATGATCTCCGCCGTCAGCCCCGCCATTTCGAACAGGGCATTGACTTCGGCGCCCTCCCCGAGGTTCTGCCAGCGGTCGGCAAGCTCGCTTGCCGTGCTCTGCATGATCGCACCAAAGGCCGGCACACGGTTTTTATGCACGATATCGGAGACCAGCGGACGGCGCTGTTTCCAGGTCTCCTTGTCGGAAATGAACAGTCCGTCACCCAGCAGATATTCCAAAGCTCGTCGCATCTGCGGCGTCTTGCGCTCGAAATTCTCATGGCGCTTGGCCACCACATAGCGGATGGCGTCAGGCGAATTGACGATGATAAGCTGGCGGCCGAGAAGTTTGAACTCTGCCACATGTTCGCGATAATCGGCACGACGCCAGATCGACAGAAAATCGCTGCGCGCCTGCAGCATCAGCTTCAGCGGTCGCCCGGGTTTTCCGCCATAATACGCCGCGCGCGCTGGCTCGAAAATTTCTTTCGGTTGATCAATATATTCGAGAATCTCAATCTTTTGATCAAACAAGTGTAGCATAGCACAAAATTCGCGCCCAATTGCTCTCAGCTGCATGAAAATTATACAATACTTTCAAAACGATTATCTCTGATATATTAAACTCACCATACTTTACGAACAATACTCGAGCAACGCCGTGAGAAATCTCTATCTCGCCCAAAACCAAAGTGATGTTCCGCAGCTATCAACTAAACGATAGTCCGGAATTTAAAGTCCGAGTAAGCTAACCCTAGACCCTCCTTCAGCGAGGTTTTGGCCTGCCATCCTAGAGCTTTCATTTTCTCGACGCTTAGGAGCTTTCGCGGTGTACCATCGGGCTTCGAGCTGTCATAGGTGATAGCCCCTTCAAACCCGACGACTCGCATTATTGTTTCGGCGAGCTCCCGAATAGTGACATCTGTTCCTGTTCCTATATTGAACAATCCATCAGTCACGTTCTTTTCCATGATGCAGACGCAAGCGTCAGCTAAATCGTCAACATATAAGAACTCTCTTTTGGGCTCTCCCGATCCCCAAACAGTTAGAACTGCTTCGCCTTGTATCTTTGCTTCGTGAGCTTTGCGAATGAGAGCCGGAACAACATGACTGTTTTCCAAACTATAACTATCATTTGGACCATATAGATTAGTCGGCATTGCCGAGACATATTTTGTTCCATATTGTTTATTATAGCTTTCGCAAAGCTTAATACCGGCAATCTTTGCTACTGCATAGGGCTCATTAGTTCGCTCCAACGATCCTGTGAGAAGATAATCTTCCGAAATCGGTTGGGGGCAGTCTCTTGGATAGATACAGCTTGAGCCTAGAAACAACATGCGCTCTACCCCCGCCTGCCAAGCTCCATGTATGACATTCGCCTCCATTATTAAATTCTCATAAAGAAATTCAGCACGATAGATATTGTTGGCAAGGATACCTCCGACTTTAGCGGCAGCCATATAAATATAGTTAGGCTTCTCGATTTTGAGAAACTCGGTAACGGCGGATTGATTGGTTAAATCCAGCTCCCCGTGCGTCCGCTTTACAATGTTTGTATAACCGAGGGCAGTTAGTCTACGAACAATGGCCGACCCCACCATCCCACGATGCCCAGCGACGAATATTTTCGCATTTTTGTCCATTAGCTTAAGTCTTACTCGTGATAATCATATGCCGTGAAGCCATGCTTCGTTACCAATTGATCACGTTCGGCAGCCTTGAAATCCTCTGCCATCATCTCGGCAACCAAAGCACGGAACGAGATCTTTGGCTGCCAACCAAGCTTTTTCTTCGCCTTGGACGCATCACCTAAAAGCGTTTCAACCTCGGTGGGCCGAAAATATCTCGAATCGATCGCGACAATACGTCTTCCTTCTGCATTGTAGCCTTCTTCCTCTACGCCACTACCTCTCCATGTAATCGGAATGCCAATCTCGCGAGCTGCAATTTCAACGAATTCGCGGACAGTATATTGCAGGCCCGTTGCAATCACAAAGTCTTCCGGCTCTTGCTGCTGCAGCATAAGCCATTGCATTTCGATATAGTCGCGCGCATGTCCCCAGTCTCTCTTGGCATTCAGATTTCCTAAATACAAGCAATCCTGCAAACCAAGTTTAATGCGGGCGAGTGCTCGAGTAATTTTTCTTGTCACGAAAGTCTCACCACGGAGCGGACTTTCGTGATTGAACAAAATTCCGTTGCACGCGTAGATACCATACGCTTCTCGGTAGTTTACCGTAATCCAATAGGCATACAACTTTGCGACAGCATAAGGCGAGCGCGGATAAAAGGGCGTGGTTTCACGTTGCGGAACTTCTTGCACAAGACCATACAGCTCTGACGTGGACGCTTGATAGAAGCGAGTACTCTTCTCAAGGCCCATAGTTCGAATTGCTTCAAGCATGCGGAGCGCGCCTAACCCATCCGCATTTGCTGTGTATTCCGGCTCCTCAAACGACACAGCAACGTGTGATTGTGCCGCAAGATTGTAAATCTCATCTGGGCGCACTTGCTGAATGATTCTTATCAAGCTGGAAGAATCTGTCATGTCGCCGTAGTGAAGGATCAATCGGCGGCCTTTTTCATGAGGATCCTGATAAAGGTGATCTATTCGATCCGTATTAAAAAGGGAGGCTCGCCTTTTTATACCATGGACCTCATATCCTTTTTGAAGCAGGAACTCCGCTAGATAAGCTCCATCTTGCCCTGTGATACCAGTAATTAGCGCCTTTTTCATAATCCCAGACCTGCATATCGCCTCAAAATTCAACCGATACGATATGTATCCACCGCGTTTTTTTTTGTAAATGGCTACCAATTAAAGAAACTTGGACCATCGAGCCATCGACCGTAGTTGCATACCTTAAAGCGACCGACCTCCGGCAAACCCGGCGCGATTCACCGGAGGTTAGTTTGAGCGGAGTATCCCTAGTGAATAAATTGCCTATAGCGTTTATGCATATTGCGAAAACGGCGGGTACCTCTCTCCGGGCGATGTTCGAAGAGCAGATTCCTTCTGAAACGATCGTCGAGTTACAGGGCACGGACGTCAGCTCGCGTCAATTGTTCGATGCGGAGCTCGAAGTAGGACTTATCGCAGGACGAGAACTGCGTACCGTCCAACTCGTTCACGGGCATTTCCCCTTTTGGGTATGCCGTTCGATTCAATGCCGACCAGTGACCCTCCTGCGACATCCGGCGGAGTTACTCGCGTCATTCTATTATTACGCACGTAATGAACTGTCTCGCATGGAAGCTCATCGCGATGCTGAATTTGTCCAGGATGCTCTAAAATTTCCTTTCGAAGGTTTTCTCGAGAAGCGATCCTCCAACGCGATTTGCAAGTCCCTCTGTGATGATGGAAACAGCGAGGGGATATTCAACCTTGTGGAAGCTAAAGAGAGATTATCTTCTATGGCATTTGGAATTTCCGAATTGTTTGAACAATCGGCTGAGTTGATATTCAGTAATCTTGGTTTAGAGAAGCCTACAGCCATCAGGCTGAACGTGACACGTAATAAGCCGGAGTTGAGCAGTCAGCAGAGGGAGTTAGTCAAACTCCATAGCCCAGATGATTGCGAGCTGTACGAGTGGGCTCGAGCGGAATTTCAGGCAAGATATTGAAATAATGTAGTAATCATTCTTTCGACCGATTTCATGTCGCTGAATTATGCTAAGTCGGGACATCAGTAGACCTGCAGAGCTTCAGGCCTGTCTTTTGATTATCTCCGTGAGATAAAACCCTAACTCGGCCCGACATCCGCAAAATTGCAGCCCGCGTTCAACGATCTGTCCCCATTGCCGGAAGAGAGAGGATAGCCGTCCTCTCTCGCAGCTCTTTATCTCACGGAGATAATCAAAAGACAGGCACGCCTGCGATGGATGAAGCCCTTCCATATTGAGTCCATATCGAATCCGCAAGGCATTCAGCGCGCCGGTTGATGAAGCCGGTCGCGGCTCCTTTGATCTGGTTATGAATATGGTCAATTTCGCCGTAGTCGATATTGCCTGAGTTGGTCGAGTCTCAACCTAGGCAGTTCGGAGTTCTCGCTCATGGTCGCGGCGGCATTTCCGCTCTTTCGCTTAAAGGTCTTCCAAAGCCAACAGGTCGTCCACGCGCTGACGCCTGCGGATCAAACGATGCGTGTCGCCATCGATCAGGACCTCTGGGGCGTAGAGGCGGCTGTTGTAGTTGGAGGACATTGTCGCGCCGTAAGCGCCGGCACCATGAAATACGAGATAGTCGCCGACATGGGCCTCGGGCAGATTGCGCGTTTCAACCATGCCATTGTCCGTCTGCGTGAAAACATCACCCGATTCGCAGAGCGGACCTGCGACGACGGTTGGGAAGATTGCTCCGGCGGCGCTGCGAGGCGTCTTGCCTGGGATGACGGAGATATGATGATAACTGCCATACATGGCCGGTCTCGCAAGGTCGCTGAAACCGGCATCGACGAGGACGAAGCGGTTACGGCCCATCATCTTGACCGCCCTCACTTCAGCCAGCAACACACCGGAATCCGCCGTCAGAAAGCGGCCGGGCTCGATCTCCAGCCGGATTGGGTGGCCGAAATGCGCCTCGATCTCGCGCCGGGCGTTATCCCAGAGCGAAAAATAATGGGCAGGATCGATCTCTTCCTCACCCTCCCGGTATGGTACAGACAGGCCGCCGCCTGCCGAGATGGCTTCGATATCGACATCAAGCGCGCGGCAGAAGCCGATCATTGCGCCACAGACGCGCTGAAGATGCCGATAATCGACGCCTGAGCCGATATGCATGTGCAGGCCGACGAGCTTCAGCGAATATTGCCGCGTCAACGCCACGGCCTCATGTAGCTGCTCGAACCAGATGCCATGCTTGCTGGTTTCGCCGCCGGTGTTGGTCTTCTTGCTATGACCATGTCCGAAACCGGGATTGATGCGCAGCCACGCCCGATGGCCAGGCGAGCGCTCTCCCAATTGATGCAGCATGTCGATGGAGCCGATGTTCACCTCTATCTTATCGGCAATGACGCGTTCCAGCGTCGGTCGGTCGAAGACATCGGCGGTGAAGACGATCTCCGCATCTTCCGACACAGTGCCGGCAGAATAGCCCGCGCGCATTGCCCGCTCGATCTCGCCGAGCGAAACGGCATCGACACGCACACCCGCCCTGCGCATCTCTTTTAGGATATGAATGTTCGAACAGGCCTTCTGCGCAAAGCGAATGACATCGAAGGCGGAAAGTTGCGCGATGCGGCGGCGGATCGCTGCGGCATCATAGATCCAGAGCGGCGTTCCATATTCGGCGGCAAGCGCGGTCAGCGTTTCATTGGAAGGAATGGTCATCTTGTCTCAATAGGGCTGGGGCAGGAAGGATCAACAATGAATGATAGTATGGCCGGAGCAACTGTGTCACTCCACCCCTTTCTGGATACAAAGGTGCTGCGGCTGGCTAGCGCTTGGCGGCTGCAAGGGCCTGCTCGAGATCGGCAGTGATTTCCATGGCCGAATGCAGCCCGACGTTCAGGCGGATCGTTCGGTCGCTGACACCGAAGCGCGCGAAGACATTGGTTTCCGGCGAGATGCTGAGAGCAGCCCTGGCGGGGACCACCAGGCTTTCCGGCCCGCCCCAGCTGACACCAATACGAATGACGCGCAGCGCATCGACGAAATCCGCCACGTCGATGCGGTCTGAAACCTCGAAGGAAAACAGCCCGCCGAAGCCGGAGAAGGTGCATTTTCCGGCATGGTCGTTGAAAGCCGGATGCATGACATTGGTCACATCCGCATGGGCGTTGAGCCAGGAGGCCACTTCGAGCCCGGCCTCATGATGATGGCGCATGCGGAATGGCAGGGTTTCCAGATTGCGCAGCACGAGCCATGCCTCGAACGGCGCGAGTTTCGCACCCGTGTAGGGGTAGATTTCGCTGTTGATCCGGTCGATATGCGCTTTGGAGCCGGTAACAAGACCCGCCACCGTATCGCTCTGTCCGCCCAGATATTTCGAGGCGGCGTGGATGACGATATCGATCCCGGAAGCGAGCGGCTTCTGATAAAGCGGCGTCGCCCAGGAATTGTCGACCATCGTTACCACGCCATGACGGCGGGCGGCTTCGGCGATCGCAGTCAGATCCTGTAGCTCGAAGACCATCGATGTCGGGTTTTCGAGATAGGCAAGCTTGGCGCCGGGAAGTGCGGCGAGCATGGCTTGCGTATCGGTTCCATCGATATAATCGACGACGACACCGAAACGCTTCAGCACCTTTTCAAAGAAGCGGAAGGCATCGCTATAAACATGCCGTACGGTGACGATCCGGTCGCCGGGTCCGACGAAGGCGAGAACCGCGGCAGCAATAGCGCCCATGCCGCTCGAAAAGGCGCGCGCCTCTTCCGCACCTTCCATCTCGGCAATCTTACGCTCCAGAAGCCGCACGGTCGGATTGTCGCCGCGCGAATAGATCGGCTTTTTCGAGCGGCCCGCGAAAACGTCCTCGAGCTCCTTGTAGCTGTCGAACAGGAAGAGCGACGTCTGGTAGATCGGCGGCACGGCGGCATCGAAGGGATCGCTCGTTGACGGCATTAGCGTATCGGGAATGGCGTGCCGGTAGGCATCGAATCTTGGCGTCTCGTTCATGGCGTTCCTCTTGGGTTAGGGGTGAAGTGTCGATTGGCCAAGAAGGCGGTCCGGTGCATCGCTCGGCAGAACGGCGCGCCATTCCCGCCATCGGACAAAGCCGCCGAGGACGGCAGCAGCAGCAGCAACGGAGACACCGGCAAAACCCATCCAAAGCGACAGCAGGAGCTGAAGCGGGATCAGCAGATAGCCCTGCGGCGCAAGCCCTATGAGGGCGGCAAGCCCAGCCACCGCGGGCAGCGCGACCGCCAGAACGAGCCGGCCCATGCGCGGATCGTTCATATCGACGGCTGTCTTCATCATGCAGCTCGCGGCAACGAACCGAGGACGGGCTTCCCATCCTGCGCGGTCAAGCCGGTAAGATCCGGCAGCAGCAGCCGATCCAAGAAGAAGCGCTCGCGCAAAAGCATGACGAGCAGCGCCTTCTTGTGCGGGAACTGAATATGCTTGACCTTGGCGAAGCCGGAGCGGTCGAGATTGCGGATCTGCTGGGCATGATGATGGATCGGCTCGCCGACGATCCTGCGGGTGCGCGGATCGGCAAGGAAAATGTAGTGCATCAGCGACGGCAGCCAGGCGCCGACGAAGGCTTTTCCGCGGAAATCATCCTCGCCGATCGCCACATGCCAGCCGCGGTCATAGCCATCGGCGTCGTAGTGCGGTCCGATCCTGTCCTCCTTCGCCCAATAGAGCTCGAAATAGCCGAAGGGCACGCCGTTGAAGGTTCCGATCAGCGGCAAGGTGCGCGGATCGGCAAGGCGGCCCTCGATGAAATCGCGATGATAGGAAAGGTCGCCGCCGTCTTCCCATATGGCGGCGACCCTGGGATCGTTCATCCAGCGATGGAAATGCGCAAGATCGGCCTCGATATCGGCGACATGAAAGCTAAGCTGCGCATTTAGCCAGGGAATGAAGCGGCTGTAGACGCGGCCGGTCGGCTTCGGCGGTCGCTGCGGATGAAGGGTTCCATTCGTCAGGACCGGCACTTCCGGATAGGCATTCGGCGTGTTACCAAGCCAGGGCCTTGCTTGCTGAAAAAAGGCTTCGGGCCGCACGACGAGACGCTCTCGGCTACGCTCGATCGCGCCCGCTTTCAGCAGACGGATTGCGAGGTCATCGTCTGCAAGTTCGATCTCAAAGGAGATCAGTTGCGGATTGCATGCCAGAATGGCTTCTGCGACGGCATTGACGATGTCCTCGCTGCCAACCGGCAAGACTAGAGTGGAGATGGTGTCGAAGATCAGAAGATTGGCGGCTGGACCCGACAGATGGCCAGAGGCGACCTTGGCCTCCTGATATTCGACGCGGAAGCTGCCGGGTGCCTGGCCAGGCGATATGGTGAGCGGCTGGCCGCAGGTAAGCACACTGCTTGCAAAACCCGATGCCGGCAGGCGTAGTTCAAAGGACGTCTCAGCCGCTCCACCACTCCTCATCGCCAGGGAAGCATCCATATTTCATCTCCATATGCCCAAAACCGCGCCTGTTAAGATCGGCGAACCGAGCACAGCGCTGATTTCGCAGTGACGAGCGACACCATCGGAAATTCAGAATATTTTCTAAAAATATTTTTTTGACAGTCGCCTGAATTTTTCAAAACTCCGTTCGTCATGCAGATACATCAACGTAAATTTCGGAGTATCCGAGTTTAACGGCACCACAAAGCCAGGGATATCAATCGATTAAACTTAATATCCATTATAGATATTGGGTAAAATACGATATTGTATTTCGATTGATTTAGGTTGTATTTCAGCGCATTCAAGGAGAACGGCGAAGAAATGACCGTCCATGATCGGAACGCCAAGGTAGCAAGCGACTTGGATTACCTTGCCAGATCCTCGCTGTCGCCGGCACAGTCACGGATCTGGCTCTTGTCAGAGACGGGCAACGAGGTCGTTTACGGGCGACAAATACTCGCTGTCGTTTTTCCTTTCGTCCTTGTTGCTATCGCACGTGAGGGCCTTTCGGCGCTTTCGCGGCAACATCCGCTCATCACTTCGGAATTCGAGGCGCGCGCTGGCGGCGCCGTCCAGCAGATTTTGAGAAAAGACCGCATAGTCGACATCGTTGAGACGGAGTTGCCCGTCGGCGGCAATCTGGACGAGGCGCTGGGGACAGCCGCCGCGGCCGAACGAGCCCGCGCCATGGATCTTACGAAAGGCAACCCGGCCCGTTTCATTCTTCTGACGCAGAATGGACACGCGCTGGGTGCCCTATTCTCCCTTCATGCCATCCTTGCCGATGCCGCAACGCTTGATCTGCTGGCAACGGATTTCCTTGGCAACATCAACCGTAACCAACCGGCACATATTGCCGAGACGGCATTGCCCGACGCTGCATCGTGGATGCGTGGCAATGGCGGGTCGCGCAATCTTGCGCCGGAACTGGTCGACTTCTGGTTTCAGCGGCTGACGGCTCAAGAAAACATTGCATCGCTCCTGCCGCAAACATCGGCTGGAAAGAGCACCGTCGACGAGACATGGTTCGAGCATGTGCTTGAAGTGCCGATACAGTCGGCTGCGGACATCTCCCACGACATGCTTGCCGCTCTTGGGATCGCCCTGCGGCGCCATTCCGGATACGGCGCGCAAAGGATCGGCCTAGTCACGCGGCCGGAAAGGCAGGCGATCGCCGCCCGCAGCGAGGATGTGCTGATCCTCACCGCCGAACTCGATGGCGCCATGACGCTGACGGACGTTCGCGACATCTTTGCCGAGGAAATCGAAACCGTCTCGCCGCAATCTCTGCCCTTCGAGGCCCTTGCCGATGCGCTGATAAGACGGGATGAATCCTTCGACACCACCGGCCTCGTCAAGACTCTCCTTGACGTGCGTCCGCCGCAGCGCCTCCTGCAAGCAACCTCGAACGGCGTCCCTCTACGCAGCCCCATCGAACCGCCGGCGCGCCGCGATGCCGATCTGGTCATCACCGCTTCACCCGCAACCGCTGGCAGGCTTCGCATCAGCATCGGCTTCGACCCGCAAAAGCATGATCGAAAGCAAATCATCCGCTTCGCCGACGATCTTGCCGTGGCACTGACACAGTTGCAGTCCGATCCCGGTCTTCAGGTCAAATATATTCCCTTTGTCTCGCCGGAAGAGCTGGACAGGCTTTCGGCACCCTACCCAGACGCGCCGGAACCGGACGATGGCATGCCGATTCACGAAGTTATTTCCGCACAGGCAAGACGGCGACCGAACGCCTTTGCCGTTGCGCAAGGCGAAAGATCGGTTACACATGGCGAGCTCGAAGCTGCCGCCAACCGGCTGGCGCACCGTCTCATCACGATGGGCATCGGCCCGGAAAAACGCGTCGCAATCGCCCTTGAAAAGTCGATCGATGCGATCATCGCCATTCTTGCCGTCTTGAAGTCGGGCGGCGCATTTACGCCGGTCGAGCCGGACCACCCGGAAGCCCGCAATCGTCACATTCTGACGGCTCCCGGCCTTTCGCTCGTCATTTCCCGCGCAAAACACATCGCAAACCTGCCGAGCGATATTGCGATACCCTACCTCAATCTCGATGCCATCGACCTGTCCGCCGAGAGCATCGACGCGCCGGCAACGATCATTGCTCCACAGCAGCTTGCCTATGCGATCTACACGTCGGGCTCGACGGGCGTGCCGAAAGGCGTCGCCGTCGAGCACGGCCCGCTCGCACATCATTGCAAGGCGACATTGCGCATCTACGAGATGAGCGAGGAGTCCTGCGAGTATCCCGTATTGCCGTTCACCTCCGACGGCGGCCATGAGCGCTGGATGGTGCCGCTGATGGCCGGCGGCGGCGTGGTGCTGACGCAGGACAAGCTTGCCACACCGGAAGACGCCTTCGCGATGATGAAGCGGCACCGCGTCAACAATGCCAGCCTGCCCACCAGCTATGTGCGCGGACTTGCCGAATATGCCGGCGAAAATGGCGACATACCGCGGCTGCGGCTCTATTCCTTCGGCGGCGAGGCCTTGTCGCAGGCGGTGTTCGACATGATCACCGAGAACCTCAAAGCGCAGCTGCTGATCAACGGCTACGGCCCGACCGAAACGATCATGACGCCGATGATCTGGAAGATTCCAGCGGGAACCCGTTTCGAGGGAACAGTCGCGCCGATCGGCCGCGGCGTCGGCGACCGGCGCGTCTATGTGCTCGATGCCGACCTTGCGCCGGTTCCAGTCGGCGTGATCGGCGAAATCCATATCGGCGGCAGCGGCCTGGCGCGCGGCTATCTCGGCCAGCCGGAGCTGACGGCGGACCGCTTCATTCCCGATCCCTTCTCGCAAGGCGGCAGGCTCTATAAATCTGGCGATCTCGGCCGCTGGAGGGAAGACGGCATCGTCGAATTCGCCGGCCGCGTCGATCACCAGATCAAGTTGCGCGGCTTCCGCATCGAGCCGGGCGAGATCGAAGCCGTGCTGCGCTCCGATCAGCGTGTGGCAGAGGCGGTTATCCTATTGCACAATGACGGGGGACGCAGTTCGCTCGTCGCCTATGTGGTGCCGCGCGAGGTTGAGAGTTTGAGCGTGACCGAGCTGCGCCGTGCTGCCATGACCGCCCTGCCAGACTACATGGTGCCGCAGACCATCATGATCATCGACAGGCTGCCGATGGGGCCAAACAGCAAGCTCGATCGCGCCGCCCTGCCGGCACCGCGCCTCGAGCGCGAAATCGAAGCCCCTACCAACGACAAGGAAAAAGCGATCCTCGACGTCTGGAGGGACATTCTCGACATCGGCGATATCGGCGTCACGGAGAATTTCTTCGATATCGGCGGACAGTCACTGATGGCCGTGCGCATCGTCTCGCGCCTGAAGATGCGCCATCCCGAATGGCCGCTGTCGATCGCCGACATGTTCAACCATCCGACGGTGCGCGACCTAGCACTCGCAATCGACGGCAGCCGCGACGAGACCGGTGTCGATGTGGTCTACCTCAGACGCAAGGGCGACCGGCCTGTGCTCTATTGCTTTCCAGGCCTCCTCGTCAGCACGCGCGAATATATGCGCCTCGTCGATTATCTCGGTCCGGAACAGCCGGCGACGGGCTTCATCTGCTATTCGCTCACCGAAACTAAGGCGCTGAGCACCCGCGTCGAAGATATCACGGCGCGCTATGCAGAAGCGGTGCGCAGACAAGCCAAGGGCCGGCCCTGCGCTTTTCTCGGCTGGTCGTGGGGTGGGCTCCTTGCCTATGAGGCGGCCCGGCAGCTCGACAACGACATCGATCTGCGCATGATCGGTATGGTCGACGTCTGTGACATGGACGAGGAGTTCACTATCGGCATTATGCCGCACTTCGAAGGCGGTGTCCGCGACCGCACCCATGCTCAAGTCCAGAAGTGGCTTGCGATCACGCCGATGCGCGAGGATTGGAAGAGGCTCTTTGCCGCCATGAACGAGGAGGTTTACGAACAGTTCCTCCATCATGTCGTCAAGCACAGTGTCAAGCTGCCGACGGATGGCCCCGATATCGGCTCGGAAGAACACACGTTCTGGATCCTCATCGACAATGCGATGATCTTCCGGAACTACCGCCTGGAGCAATCGGATTTCCGCATCCATGCCTTTGCCGCCGAGGATTCGCTTACGCGCGCCCTCAACGTCATCGACTGGCGGCGCTATTCGCCGAATGCGACGGCATCGGAGATCGTCACGGGCACCAACCACCTGACGATCATCGGCAAGACGCCCTTCCATCAGCGTTTCGCCCGGCGGCTTGACCATGCCTTCGCGCCGGCGCCGCTGTCCAAAGACGCCGTCAAGTAATCCACTCTTCGACATCATCCTGGAGCTGCATCATGACATCGCACGTGCTCGACCTCGCCGGAGCCGGAATCGGTCCCTTCAACCTCAGCCTTGCCGCCCAGCTCGATTCCATACCGCAACTTGCCGTCCGCTTCTTCGAACGGCGTCCATCCTTCGCATGGCATCCGGGAATGATGCTGCCGGGTGCGGAAATGCAGACATCAATTCTCAAGGATCTGGTCACCGCCACCAATCCGACAAGCCGCTGGAGCTTTCTCTCATATCTCGTTGCACATAAACGATTTTATCAGTTTCTCAATGCGGAATATGAAGCCGTCCCTCGCAAGGAATTTGCCGATTATCTCGGATGGGTCGCGCGCGGCTTGACCTCGCTTCGCTTCGGGACAAGCGTGCGCGAGGTTCATGCCGATGGCGGCTTTTTCTCCGTCGCCACCGATAACGGCGCGATCGCGGCCCGCAATCTCTCCGTCGGCGTTGGCAAGATCCCGTCTCGCCCGGCCTGGGCCGAACAGCTGCCGAAATCGATGACCTTCCACAGCAGCGAGGCGACGCAGCGAATTGGAGATGTCAAAGCCCCGCGCGTCGCCGTCATCGGCGGCGGCCAAAGCGGAGCGGAGATCGCCGATGCGCTTCTCGATCTGAACAATATCTCGACCATTCATTGGATCAGCCGCCGGCCGAATTTCGAACCGCTCGACGCCACGCCCTTCACCAACGAGCTTTTCACGCCGAGCTATATGGAGCGTTTCCATGGGCTGCCCGAAGAACTGCGCCTCACCCATACGCGCAGGCAGGTGCTGGCGAGCGACGGCGTTTCCGCCTCGACATTGAAAAAGCTCTACCGGCGGCTCTACGAGCGCAAGCTTGATGCCGCCGGCAATCCGGATCATGGCATATCGCTACGGCCGTTCCGCAATGTCATTGCGGCCGAGCAGGATGGCCCGGAAATCACGCTGACGATGCGCAACGGTTTCGATGACAGCATCGAAAGGCTTACCGTCGATATGATCGTCCTTGCCACCGGCTATCGCTTCGTGCTTCCGCAATTCCTGCATTCGCTAGAAAATCGCATCGAACTCAACTCCATCGGCGAGCCGGTGCTCGAAAGCGACTTCTCGCTCGCATGGGACGGCCCGCGCCAGAACCGCATCTTCGTTCTCAACGCCGGGCGCCACAGCCATGGCATTGCCGAGCCGCAGCTCAGTCTTGCCGCATGGCGCAGCGCCGTGATCGCCAACGCATTGCTCGGCCGCAAGCATTTCGATCTCGATCAGCTCGATCCGATCGTACAATGGGAAACGCATGGGCAATCGAGCGAACTTCCCTCCCACATCGGACAGGCAGCGGAATAAGGTGGCGACATTCCAACGGGAGGAAAAGACCGCTCAGGTGGAGCTTCATAGCCTGCATCTGTCTGACGGTCTGCCCTTGCCAGAGTCGATATTGGACGAGACGGAAAAAGACCGTGCCGCCGCATTTCGATCATGCGCGGCGCGGCGTCTCTTCGTTGGCGGTCGGATCTTGTGCCGCAGCATCATCGGCAATCTGGTCGGAAGCGCTCCGCAAGCGCTTCCCATCGCGATTACCCCCTTCGGCCGACCTTACCTGCCTGCCTATCCCGATATCGACTTCAGTCTCTCACACACGAAGGACACGGTGGCCCTTGCGGTTTGCCGCGGCAGCCGTGTCGGCATCGATATCGAACGGCTCGACGCTTTTTCCGAATCGGAAGCGGATGAAATCATGCCCATGATCCTTTCCGAACAAGAACTCGATCAAATGCGGCAAGCGGACCCGCGACACCGCCCCGATGCCTTTCTCGCCTATTGGGTTCAGAAGGAGGCAGCGCTGAAATGCCTCGGTCAGGGCTTTTTGGCCGACCCGCGAAGCGTGATACCGGTGCCTGGAGGTACAACTTTTAGCATCAGAAACCGAGGGCGAAGCGAACCGATTTTCGTGCGTCCCGGCCGGATCTGCGGCGAAGAAGCCGGGGATTTTCAATGGGCTATCGCCACATCAAGGCCGGTGACAGAACCGCGATGGCGGCATCACAAAAGCGGGATTTCCTTCTAGAGTCTATTAAGATATCTAATAAAATCAGTAAGATAATCCATGATTCATGAGTTGCTTCACTTTTCGACTTCTCTATCTTGACTCTCATTATCATGTTTTATAGGTTCCTCTAAAAAAGAGGGGCGCACAGAAATGCAACTTTGGATTTCAGCGAGAGCCCGACATGATTGCCAACCTTTCACAGTCGACTTCCAATGAGCAACTCCAAACAGCACTACACGCCTATCCGAAGCTCCTCTCCATCGCGCGCAGGATCACCGGCTGCATGAGCTTGGCCGAGGATGTCGTGCAAGAAGTTCTCCTGCAGCTGGTCTCCAAGCCGCTGAAGGAGGATATAGCGGCGCCTGCGCCTTACGTGATGCGCATGGTGCGCAATCTGGCGACCGATCATATGCGGCGGCGACAATATGAGCGCGGCCTGTTCCTCGAAGAAGAAGTCGGCGGCAACACCTCCGGCTACGGAAGTCCTGAAGAACATCTTCATGAGGCCGAGGCCTATAAAGCCTTTCGCTGCACCGTCGAATCCATGCCCGCCAGAACCCGAAAGTTCTACGAGGAGCATTATTTCGACGACATTCCCCAAAACATCATCGCCAGGGAGGCGGGCGTATCCCGCTCCCTTGTTTGCGGTCTTCTGCGAGAGGCGCATTCGAAGTGCCTCGCCGCCATCTCACTGGAAGCCGACCAGAGCTGTGCTGCCGAGAGCAGCCACAGGCGAAACCGATCAGCGCGCGTGCGGGAGATGCGGGCCTGACGGAGGCTCGCCGCTCAGCATGCCATAGCCAGGAAAGCAACGAACAGATGCAGGAAACCGTCGAAATAACCGAAGCCAAAGGCGCTATCTGTCGTGCCATCATGTCGGAATTGACGGATTGGTTCACCAATCCGGATGTCATAGAGGCCTGCGCGGACGCAGTAGAAGCCCTGCCGATGTTCGGGTGCATGGAGGCGGACACCGTTGCTGGCTTCGTCGCATTGCACCCTCATCCGCCGGCGGCGATGGAGGTTCTGGTGATTGCAACCAGGCGCCGTTACCATAGAAGCGGCGTCGGTAAGCGGCTGCTGGCGGCAGCCGAGACATTTGCCCGTTCCGCCGATTGTAAGCTCCTGACGGTCAAGACGCTCGCCCCGCGCGGCAAGGACGAACCGCAATACGATAGAACCCGCACTTTTTACGATAGGAACGGCTTCATCCGCGCCGAGATATTCCCGACGCTGTGGGGTGAGAGCGATCCGTGCCTGTTCTTCGTCAAACCCTTGACCTCCATCAACTAATCCGGCCGCCTTCCGGCGACCAGTATTTCAGGAAGGCGGCGCGCTGCGGCGGGAACAATAATGAAAGACGAAAGGACCATTTCAGAGGTGCAACGTCATACAACGGTTTTTGCGACCGAAGGCCTGCGTTTCGAGGTCGCCGGCAAGACCATTCTTCATCCGCTCGATATCGGCTTCAAAGCAGGCGAGATTTCCGGTCTGATCGGCCATAACGGTTCCGGCAAATCCACGCTGATCAAATTGCTGGCACGACAGCTCCAGCCAACGGGCGGACGCATTCTGTTCGATGGTGGCACCGCTGGCTCCTACGATATGCGCGCCTTTGCACGCGCCGTCGCCTATCTGCCGCAGGACACCTCGTCGGCCGCCGGCATGACCGTCGAAGAGCTCGTCGCCTGCGGGCGCTACCCTTGGCATGGCGCGCTCGGGCGCTTCACCGATCTCGACCGGGAAAAGGTGGAGACCGCGATGAAGCTGACGCATGTCGATACCCTGGCGCGGAGGATGGTGGATACGCTTTCCGGCGGCGAACGCCAGCGCGTCTGGATCGCCATGCTGGTCGCACAGGACAGCCGATGCCTGCTGCTCGACGAGCCGACCTCGGCGCTCGACATCGCCCACCAGATGGAAATCCTCGGCCTCGTGCGCGACCTTTGCCGGACGAAGGCTTTGAGCGTCATTCTCGTCCTGCACAATATCAACGTCGCAGCACACTTCTGCGACCATCTGCATGCGCTGAAACAAGGCCATCTGATCGCCGCAGGCCCATCGTCGAGCCTCATGAAGGCCGAGACGCTCAATATGATCTATGGCACGAATATGGGCGTCACCGCTCATCCCGTGCATGGAACGCCGCTTGCCTATGTCATCTGAGCGCCTTTTCGAAAACCTCAGGCTGTCGCGCCGCACGCTTCTCGCCGCCACGGCGCTTTTTGCCGTTCCAACGATGGAAGCGGCGGCCGACCCGATATCCGGTCCGATCGTCTCTCTCGATTACGGCTTGGCATCGACGCTACTGGCGCTCGGCGTCACGCCGGCTGCCATCGCCTCTCTTGCCGATTGGGATACCTGGGTCGTCGAACCGAAAATGCCTGGTGGCGTTGTCGATCTCGGCACCACCGGCGAAATCAATCTTGAGGTCCTGGCAAGCATCAAACCCGCCCTGATCCTGACGACCCCCTATCTTGCTCCATTGAGACCGCGACTGGGGGCGATTGCACCGGTCATGGAATTGACGATCTATGCCGAAGGCGGCGGGGCGTTGCAGCGCTCCATCGCGGCCACGCGGCTTCTGGCGGACGCCATCGGCCGCAGGCCGCAGGCCGAGGATTTCCTTGCCCGTTCCGAGCAATTCTTCAACGACTGTGCAAACCGTGTGAAGAGGCTCGATGCGCCGCCACTTGCCCTGATCAATTTCGTCGATACCCGCCATGCCCGCATCTACTGCGGCGCCGGCCTCTACCAGAATGTCATGACCAGGATCGGCCTCAAGAATGCCTGGACCGGACCCGGCGGCTACTGGGGTTTCGAAACGATCGGGCTGGAGCAACTGGCAACGCTCGATCAAAACCTGCGTCTGATCGCATTCGAACCCCTGCTTCCGCCCAACGTGCTCGACAATCTTCAAGATAGCCCTTTGTGGACCAGCCTTCCCTTCGTTAGGGACGGACGCGTTTCCGTGCTGCCGGGCACGTTGATGTTCGGCATGGTGCAGGAAGCGGAGCGTTTCGCGCGCATCCTGATCGATCATCTGGAAAAACTGGCATGACCCGCCTCAAAGCCAAGAATATCCTCGGCGCTCCCGCCGTGGTGCTGACGTTGTTCGTGCTCGCTGGTCTCCTTGCCTGGCATCAACTGTCCCCGGACTTTTCGCGGCTGTTCGCGCAGCAATCAGGTTACGATCCGCGGCGCCTGCTGCTCATCTATTCGACGTTGCCGAGGATCGCCACCGCATTGCTGGCGGGTGCTGCCCTTTCTCTGTCGGGAAGCCTGTTGCAACAGGTGCTGCGCAACCCGCTGGCCTCGCCTTCGACGCTCGGCATTTCCGCAGGCGCCAATCTCGCGCTCGTTGCCGTCATGCTCGCCTTTCCCGCTCTTCAGGGTCTCAGCCGCGATGCCGTTGCGATGTTCGGTAGCGCCGCTGCCGCCGCGGTCGTCTTCCTGATCGGCGCAAGGCGCGGCTTTTCGCCTTTGGCGTTGGTACTTGCCGGCTTGATCGTCGGCGTCTGGAGCGGCGCGCTTGCCGCCATTCTCGTCTTGATGAACGATCGCTATCTCTCCGGCCTCTTCGTCTGGGGGGCGGGATCGCTGGCACAGCAAAGCTGGACCATTCCGCTGTCTCTCCTGCCGAAAATTGCCATTCTTTCAGTCGCGGCCCTGCTGATGGTGCGGCCGATGGCGCTCATGGAACTTGGCGACAGCGGCGCAAGCGGGCTTGGCCTATCTGTAAAGCGCACCCGCATAGTTGCCGTCTGCATCGCGATCGCGCTTGCTGCAATCGTCACCAGCGCTGTCGGCGTTATTGGCTTCATAGGCCTCATTGCCCCGCGCATTGCCCAGCTTGCCGGCGCCCGACAGATGAAGGGCCAGCTCATCTGGTCGCCTCTGATCGGCGCGGGATTGCTGCTTCTGACCGATGAAGCTCTGGTGCTGCTGTCCGGTGCCTCTTCGACCTTCCTTCCAACGGGTGCCATTACTGCACTGCTCGGCGCGCCATTGCTGCTCCTGATGCTGCCGCGTTTGAAGACGGCGCAGCGCAGCGCGCCGTCTCCCTCTCAGAATGCGAACCGCACGTCGCGCGAACCGCGCGTCATCTTGCTCGCATCGATCCCGGCGCTCCTCCTGCTGCTGATCGGCGCGATCTTCTTCGGGCGCGCACCGGACGGCTCCTGGACGCTGCTTGCCTATCTCCATTGGCCCGACGTGCTGCCCTATCGCCTGCCGCGCATTACGGGAGCTTTCGCTGCCGGCGCGATGCTGGGCGTCGTCGGCACGATCCTGCAGCGGCTCAGCGGCAACGAGATGGCGAGCCCCGAGGTGCTGGGGATTTCGGCGGGCGCCACGCTTGGCGTCACCGCCGCTCTCTTTCTTCTGCCTGCTCCCGGCATGGCGGCCCAACTGGGCTTCGGCGGTCTCGGCGCATTCGCGGTCCTCATTGCCATTTTCCTGTTCGGCATCCGGTCCGGTTTTGCGCCGGAGCGGGTGCTTTTGACGGGTATCGCACTCGGAGCCATGCTCGATGCCTTCATCAGCGTATTTGCCGCCGGCGGCGATCCGCGCGCGATGATATTAATGCAGTGGATGAGCGGATCGACTTATCTTATTGAGACATCAAAGGCAATTTCCGCGACGATGGCGGCCATATCGGGCCTTGCGCTTGCCTTTCTCGCCCGCCGTTGGCTCGACCTGCTGCCGCTTGGGGCTCAGGCGACCCAGGCAATCGGCATTCGCGTCGATTTCGCCCGCGCCTGTCTCTTTGTCCTTGCCGCGGCCATGACCGCAGCCGCCACCCTCGTCGTCGGCCCCTTGAGCTTCATCGGCCTCATGGGGCCGCATCTGGCGCGAGAACTTGGCCTGCGGCGTGCCGCTCCGCAGCTTGCCGGTGCAGCGCTCGCCGGCGGCAGCCTCATGGTGCTCGCCGACTGGTTCGGCCGGGTGATCGCCTTTCCCTACCAGATGCCCGCCGGCCTGGTTTCCGCCCTCGTCGGCGCGCCGCTGCTGCTGATATTGCTGATGAAGCGGCGCAGAACGGCACAATAATGGTGGTGAGCCGCCGTTTCCGAAGCGCCCTGACGAGGCGGCAAGTCAAACGGATGAAAACGCACCGTGCGTTGAGGCCGAGACTGGCTCGCGCAACGAGGCAATGCGAACAAAACAAGTATCTGATGGATGTGTGCCCATGCTTCCGGACGGCGCTTACGAAAGTCGACTTGCAGAAAGAGCGATCGGGCTTGACCTAACGAAAATTAGGCGGGAGACGCGGAGGAGAAGAACTCGCCTCTTTACTGGCGACCCTCAGGAATGAAGATGGGCGCCGCGCAAAACGCAGCGCCCGTAAGACACTTACCAGCGATATTTCAACGATGCCGTGATGTTGCGGCCCTGCCCAAGGTAGCAATAGCCTTCGTTGCAAACCGTCAGACGGCGGTTGGCGATGTTGCGGACATCGACGGATGCGGTCAGGCCTTTATATTTTTGATCGACCGCGCCGAAGTCGTAAGAGACCGCCGCATCCAGATAGACGCTCGCATCATTCTTGGCTGTGTTTGCCGTGCTGGTATAGGTCTCGCCCGTATAGCGGATGCCGGCACCGACGGTCAGACCCTTTGCGGCAGAATCATTCTGGAACGTATAGTTCGACCAAAGGCTGGCGATGTTTTGGGGCGTCACGGCCGGCGCATTGCCGGCATTGTCGCCACGCGTGATTTCGGAATGGTTATAGGCATAGGCCGCAACCACATCCCAGCCGTCGGCGATGTTCGCCCTCGCCTCCAGCTCGATCCCCTTATTGGTCACTTCGCCGAGCGAGGCATAGATGCCCGTCAGCGGATCGACCAGAACCGGCTTGTTCTTCTCGACCAGATGATAGGCAACGGCCGAGAGCAGAATGTCGGTGCCTGGCGGCTGGTATTTCAGGCCAAGTTCATACTGCTCGCCCTTGGTGGGGTCGAGGATACTGCCGGATGCAGACCGTTGCGTGACCGGATTGAAGGAGGTCGAATAGCTTGTGAAGGGTGCAATGCCATTGTCGAAGAGATAGAGCGCACCAGCCTGGTAGGAAAACGCATTCTTGTTGAGGCTGTTTTTGGTGGTCGTATCGGAGGAGACAAGCGTGGTGCCGGTCGACTGCTTGACCCAGGTCTGGCGTCCACCGAGCGTGAAGCGCCACTTGTCGAGCTCGATCTGATCCAGGGCATAGGCGCCGAACTGCTGCAGGCTGGCGTTTACCCGGCTGAAATTATAGGCTGGCGTCGGACCGGATACCCCGTAGGTCGGGTTGTCGATATCGAAATCATAGGCCGGACTGGTCGTCGCATCCATTCCATATGCGAAGGAATCCTTCATACGGGTATAATCCAGGCCGAACAGCATGGTATGGGCGGCCGGACCGGTATCGAATTTGGATTCGAGCTGGTTATCGACCTGGAAGACATTCATCCTGTCGCCGATCGCGGTCGCGCCACGCTTGGCGACGTCTCCGGCCCAGCTGTAGGTGCTGAGATAGCGCGACTTCAGATCGAGGTGGGAGAAGCGAAGGTTCTGGCGGAAGGTGAAACCGCCGTCGAACTCGTGCTCGAACTGATAGCCGACCTGCTGCTGCTTGGTCCTCTGATAGTCGTAGTCCGGATCGCTGGCTCGCAAATTGAGAATATTGCCGTCGGGGCCGATCATCGCGCCGACATTGGCATCCGTCTCCGTTGATTGCGCCGATCCATAAATCGTAAATTTCGTCGCGGCGTCAGGCTTCCAGGCAAAGGACGGCTGGATGAGATTGCGGTCGTCGGCGATGTCGAAATTGGTGTCGCCCTTTCGCGCTAGGCCGACGATCCGATACAGCATGGTATCGTCATCCTGACTGACCGGGCCGCCAAAATCGAACATCGTCTGCGCACGATCGGACGTTCCATAGAGGACCCCGACCTCCCTGATCGTCTCGTCCGTCGGCAGCTTCGATATCTTGTTGACGATGCCGCCCGGCGAGCCGGCGCCATAGAGCACGGATACCGGTCCCTTGACGATCTCGACGCGATCGAGCGCATAGGGATCGGTTCGAAACATCGCGTAGTTCATGTAGGGTTGCCGCAACCCGTCGCGGTAATCGCCGTCGGTCGTGACATCATTGCCGCGAATATAGATCTGATCGAAGCGCGGATCGAAGCCGTAGGAGCCTGTCTGGACGCCGGCGGAATAGCGCACGGCTTCGGTAATATCCTGCGCGCCGCGTTCCTCCAATTCCTTTCGGGTCACCACCGAAACGGAACGTGGTGTTTCGACCAGAGGTATATTGATTTTGGTGGCAGCGCTGCTTTCCTTTGCCGCCACCGTTGTATTATCGTTGACGCCGCTCGACTGGCCGCTGACGACGATCGGCGCGAGCTGCGTGGCATCGCCGCTATTGGCATTGCCGGCAGCATCCTGTGCGAGAGCGTTTCCGCTCAGGGCAAATAGTGTGGCAAGTGTCGTGGCGCCGCCTGCAAGATGGAATCTATTTCGCTCGATACCGTTGATATTATTACATAATTTGCGCTCCATATTTCCTTTTGCACCTGCTCGCCTCTAAAAAAAGATGGCGCAAATTAGTCCGCAGCCAAAGCCTCCGTCAAGAATACATGAGTGCAATAGTCATCTTTTTTGTTGAATTCCGGGCATATGTTGCAGAACGGTCCGCCAGAGGGGCGCGGAACTGCAAAATGCAACCCGAAATAACATCCTTCGACGATTGGGGCTGCTTGCCAGATCTTGTCCACCATAATATGAGTATATTTATCATCTTTCAAAATGCAGCTCGTTCGAGCGCTGGCAATTTCAGCCCGTTGGAGAGGACATGCCCCAATCCCCGATACAGAACGCGGCCGCCGCCACAGCGCCGGTCACTCTTGCCGGATGCACATGTACCGACGTGAAATTTGAAAATGCCGATCTGCCGCACAGGATCTTTCTCTATCGCCCCGACAAACCAGTTCCCCTGGAGGGATGGCCGATCCTGTATCTAACGGACGGAAACGCCTGTTTTGCAACCGCAGTCGATGCGCTCAAGGTTCAGGCGAGCTATCCCAACGGAACCAATGTCAGCGAGGGCATCGTCGTCGCCATCGGTTACCCCACGGACGAACCTTATGATCCGCTTCGCCGTTCATGGGATCTGAGCCCGCCGCCCGGACGGGTCTATCCGCCGTTTTTTCCCGACACGCCTGATGTCAGGACTGGCGGCGGCGAACGCTTCCTGTCGCTGATCGAAAACGAGCTGAAACCCTGGATCGAGACCCAAGTTCCGATCGATCGATCGCGCCAGGCGCTCTTTGGACATTCGTTCGGCGGCCTTTTCGTCCTTTACGCGCTGCTGACGAAGCCGAAAGCCTTCAATCGCTGGATTTCGGCAAGTCCGGCGATTTATTGGGAGGACGCGGCTCTTCTTGCAATGGAAAACGAATTCCTGAACGGATGCCACCAGCCCATCGACATTGAACTGCATCTTTCCGCCGGCCAGTACGAAGGCGAGGCGCTCGCTCCTTTTCATAAGGGCACGGCTGA
This sequence comes from Hyphomicrobiales bacterium, assembly GCA_900468625.1. GTDB lineage: Bacteria > Pseudomonadota > Alphaproteobacteria > Rhizobiales > Rhizobiaceae > Rhizobium. The sequence goes on along the minus strand of UBUL01000019.1, from coordinate 376,765 downwards.
AGAGCAAAAACGGCTGGAGCGCGCCAAGGAAACGCGCACCGTGGAACTTGCCTGCGAAATGGCGCAGAGATGGTCGAAGTGGACCTTGTCCACAGAAACGGTAACGTTCGAGGAATATGCCGGAGAGAACCATATGTCGGTGCTTCCGGTCGCCTTGAACAGAGCTGTTCAAGTTGCGTTCCGCAAGATGAGATAAAGATTAAGCTTCAAATACTTACCGCAAAAATCTCTCGCGGATTATCAAGCATGGCTTCGCTTTTCGCGCAGCCGGCGCGAGCGACAGTCTTCGCCCAAGATTTCATGGTCTTTCCGGCACGCAAACAAGCCGAAATTAACCAATGATTAACCATAATCGCCTTTATTCGCTATATTAAATACACCGACTTGATTCCAAACGCCGTCGCGCAATTTGCGATGAATGTGACCCCACACGATTGCCGCGATTCCTAAGATGCATTTTTCAAAAGCAATAGCGCTGATGACCTTGGCCTGTTTGGGCGCGGGTTGCACGACAACCGGCGAGGTCCGGCAGTCGATCGGTGTGGAAACAGTTTCCAGCGACAAGGCGCTGGCGTTTCCGCCGCCCGGAGGGCCGTCGATCGTCAATGTGGTTGAGCGCAGACAGGCCAAGGATGTGGAGCAGACGATCTCGCTTTTCACCTCCTCCTCGGTACCGGGTCAAAACTTCCTCAAAGTGCAGTTCCTCGGCACAACAGGTTCCAATCCGGGGCTGGGCAGCAGGCCTTTCGACACGATCAGCGAGAATAAAGTGGCTCGTGAGATGGCGGCGGAAATACCGGGCGTGCGGCTTGCCCGCTCGGCAAGCTTCGTACAGAACGGCTACGGTCCCTTCGGCTATGCCTCAGGCCAAAGCAGGAGCGGCGATACCTGCCTTTATGCCTGGCAGCAGGTGAAGGCAGGTTTTGCTCCGCCGCAGGAGCAGCGCAATTTCGGCACGGTGCAGGTGCGCATCAGGCTCTGCGATGCTCATGCCACCGAGCGCCAGCTGCTAAGTACCGTCTATGGCTACACGATTGCCGGACATTTTACCGGCGCCGCATTGAACCCCTTCGGCGCGCCACGCGGCGCGGAATCAGTCCTGGGCAAGCCGGGTGAAATGGTCTATCCCGACGCCACCTCGTATCGCACGGCGCCGATCAGCATCGGCTATCAGAATCGCCCCACGGTGATGCGCCCTGCCGCTATCATACGCCGACCCGTCGGGGCACCATCGCAGCCGCAAGCAGCGCCCGTCCTGCCGCCCATGATCGGTCCCAAGGTGCCGTTGCCGGACGGGCCGGCCGATCCGTTGCCGACGGGCGGCGCGACCGGCCCGACGTCGATGATCGTGCAACCGTCACCGACAAATACCGCCAGCAATATCGTCGTGCCTTTACCGGACTGTAACGCAGAAGCTGTCATATCCGCCGTGTGCCGCTAAGCGGAACGATCTCGAGGCGCCAGGATGGCGTCTGGCAATACCTTTGAAGGGACATCGATGCAAACAGCACGCAGCATCTTGATATGGGCCGTGATAGCACTTTGCGGGATCGTCCTGATCACCTTGCCGGTCAACCTTCAAACGCAATTGATCGCCAGCACCGTGGTCGTCACCTTGATGGCGATCATCAAGATCCTCAAGCGTCAGGGTACATGGCGGCTGGTTGCGCTGGCTTTCGGTACCGCCATCGTGCTGCGCTATGTCTACTGGCGCACCTCCTATACGCTGCCGCCCGTCAACCAGCTTGAAAACTTCATTCCGGGCCTGCTGCTCTATCTCGCCGAAATGTACAATGTTGCGATGCTGATGCTCAGCCTCTTCATCGTCGCCACTCCCCTGCCCCCGCGCACCGCACGCGCGGCGAAGACGCAGAATTTCCCGACCGTGGACGTCTTCGTACCGTCCTATAATGAAGACACCAATCTGCTTGCCAACACGCTGGCTTCCGCGAAGGCGATGGATTACCCGGCCGACAAGCTGAGGGTCTGGTTGCTTGACGATGGCGGCACCGCGCAAAAGCGCAACTCGACGAAGGTTCTGGAATCGCAGGCCGCAATCGCGCGCCACAACGAACTCAAGCAGCTCTGCACCGATCTCGACGTCGAATATCTGACGCGCGAGCGCAACGAGCACGCCAAGGCCGGCAACCTCAACAACGGGCTCACGCATTCCACCGGCGAACTGATTGCCGTCTTCGATGCCGATCATGCGCCCGCGCGTGATTTCCTGCGCGAAACCGTCGGCTATTTCGAGGACGACCCGAAGCTCTTTCTCGTCCAGACCCCGCACTTCTTCATCAATCCGGACCCGCTGGAGCGCAACCTGCGCACCTTCGACAACATGCCGAGCGAGAACGAAATGTTCTACGGCATCATTCAGCGCGGCCTCGACAAATGGAATGCGGCCTTCTTTTGCGGTTCTGCCGCCGTGCTCAGCCGCAAGGCGCTGGAATCGCAAAACGGCTTCAGCGGTATCAGCATCACGGAAGACTGCGAAACGGCACTTGCGCTTCACGGCGCCGGATGGAACAGCATCTATGTGGACAAGCCGCTGATCGCCGGGCTGCAGCCGGCAACGTTTGCCAGCTTCATCGGCCAGCGCAGCCGCTGGGCACAGGGCATGATGCAGATCCTGCGCTTCCGCTTCCCGCTCTTGAAGCGCGGCCTGACGCTGCCGCAGCGTCTGTGCTACATGTCCTCGACACTCTTCTGGCTGTTCCCATTCCCGCGCGTCATTTTCCTGTTTGCGCCGCTCTTTTATCTCTTCTTCGATCTTGAGATCTTCACGGCGTCGGGCAGCGAGTTCCTCGCCTATACGCTTTCCTATATGCTCGCGAACCTGATGATGCAGAACTATCTTTACGGATCGTTCCGCTGGCCATGGATTTCCGAGCTCTATGAATATGTCCAGACGGTGCATCTGCTGCCGGCCGTCGTCTCGGTCATGCTCAATCCACGCAAGCCGACCTTCAAGGTTACGGCCAAGGACGAGTCGATCGCCGTCAGCCGGCTTTCGGAAATCAGCCGCCCCTTTTTTGTGATCTTCGCCGTTCAGATCGTTGCGCTGGCGGTCACCATATATCGCGTCTATGCCGAGCCCTATAAGGCCGACGTGACCCTCGTGGTCGGCGGCTGGAACATCATCAATCTCATTCTTTCCGGCTGCGCACTCGGCGTGGTTTCGGAGCGTGGCGAGCGCGCGTCGTCGCGGCGCGTACGCGTCGATCGTCGCAGCGAATTCAAGGTCGATGACCGATGGAATTCTGCCTCTATCGACGATGTTTCCGTCCACGGTGCCCGGCTGAGTGTTTTCAACAAGGATCTCGGCCCGATAAAGATCGGCACCGAAGGCACCATCCGCTTCCAGCCCTATAGCGGCGCCGAGATGGTGACGCTGTCGGTCGTCGTCCGCAATATCGAACAGAAGGGGGACATCACCGCCATCGGATGCCAATATCTGCCCAAGGACGCCGGCGACCATCGCCTGATTGCCGACCTCGTCTTTGCCAACTCGGACCAGTGGACGAAATTTCAGCAGGCGCGGCGCCGCAATCCCGGCATCATTCGCGGAACGATCTGGTTCCTGAGCCTGTCGCTCTACCAGACCAGCCGCGGCCTGGTCTATCTTTTCAGAGGCGTCGGTTCGGATCGCGCGCAGCAACGGCAGGACGCGAAGGCGAAAAGCTGATGAACCGCATTCTTCCTGCCTTAATCTTTCTCCTCGCCGCGACCGTTACCCACGCGCAGACGGCCCCCTTCGACATGACCGGCGAACGACCGAAAGGCGAACCGCCTGCGGTGCCGCCGATCATCGTCCCGCAGGCCACGTCGCAGCAGGTCGAACCGCCTAAGACGACGGTGCCTCCGTTTGCCGCTCCCCAAGCCATCGCGCCACAGACAAAGCCGCCTTTGGTGACGGCACCTCCGGCAGTCACGCCGCAAACGATGACGCCTCAAGCGGCAACGCCTGCCGTTCCCGCGCAAGCTGCCCCGCAGACGCTGCCGAAAGAGAAGCAGGCGGCGGCCGCTCCGACGGCGTTCCGCCGCTATGTCGTTCCCTTCAAGACGTTGCGGCTGGAGGGCGAAACCGATCGCAAGTCCTGGTCGATCTATCTGACGCCCGAGCAGGCAGGAGCGCCCGCCAAGTTCAATTTTGCCTATCAAAACGCCGTCGTCGTCGCTCCCGAGGCATCGCAGCTGACCGTTCTTCTTAACGACCGGGCAGTGCACCAGCAGCCGATCGGTTCGTCCGATAACGAATCCAATGTCAGTTTCGACATCCCGCGGGGGCTACTGCAACCGGGCGCCAATCTGCTGACCTTTGAGGTGACGCAACGCCATCGCACCGACTGCGATATTCCATCGACCTATGAATTGTGGTCGGATATCGATCCGGCAAAAACCTATCTGAGCTTTGCCGGCAGCGAAGCGGAAAAGCTATCGACCACCGATGCCATCCGCGCGATCGGCGTCGACGAGGCCGGCAAGACGCAGTTCACTCTGGTGGCGCCGGCACTGGCACAACCCGGCACCACCAAACCGCTGATGCGTCTTGCGCAGGGGCTCGCCCTGCTGAGCGGAATGCCGAACGAGACATTTTCGTTTAGCGCCGACACATTGCCGCCCGCCGGTCCGGGCAAGATGACCGTCGTCGTCGGCACGCCGGCGGAACTGCAATCCGTTTTCGCCGTCCCGACATCGGCGGAAAGCGGTGCGCTCGCGACATTTGCAACCGACCCGCATAGCGGCCAGCAGCTCCTAGTCGTCAGCGGCCCATCCTGGCAAGCGATTTCTTCCGCCATCGACATGGTGGTTTCGCCGACCGATCGAGATCCCGGAACCCGCCGCGATCTTTTGGTGACGCAGCGTTGGACGGCACCAGATGCGCCGCTGATCTATTCCAAAGCCAGCCTTTCATTCCAGCAACTTGGCGTCAAGACGACGGAATTTTCCGGGCGTCGCTTCCACACCAGTTTCAATGTCGCGATCCCATCCGATTTCTACGCAAATGCCTATGGCGAAGCCACCATTCTGCTCGACGCGGCCTATGCCAAGGATGTGCGGCCAGGCAGCCATATCGACGTCTATGTCAACGGCAGCATCGCCACGACGAAGCCGATCACTGCGACCGGGGGTGGCATCTTCCGGCAATTGCCGATCCGAATCACCATGCGCCATTTCAAGCCGGGGCTGAACACGGTGACGCTTGAAGCCATGTTGATGGCAGACGAAGATGCGGCGTGCACCCCTGCAGCCACATCCAATACGACGCCGCGATTTGCCTTGTTCGATACGAGCCAGTTCAGCATGCCGGATTTCGCTCGTGTCGCGCAAAGACCTAACCTGGCAGCATTCTCCGGCACCGGCTATCCATACAATCGCGACAGCGAACCGACCGCGCTGTTCATCGACCGGGCGGATGCCGATACCCTGTCTGCAACCGCGACCCTTCTGGGGCAGATGGCGCTTGTCGCCGGGCGCCCCATAGCCGTTGAACCGACGGCCTCCCCAAACACGGTCGGCACGCGCAACGCATTGTTCATCGGCTCGATTTCGCAACTCCCCTCGACGATCCTGACCCAAATGAACATCGCCGCCTCCAGCCAGGTGGCCTGGCGCCCGCCCGCTCCGGGCCAAAACGCTACGCCGGAAGCTTCCGTCACAATCGCCGATTGGAACTCTCGCATCAGCGGCGGATTGCTGCAGGGGCAGTTCGAAAGCTTCCAGCAATGGATGCACCGCAATTTCGATATCACCTTGAGCTCGCTGCGCTTCGTGCCCGGCTCGGAACAGGTGTTCACACCCTCGAATGCAAATACCTTGCTGATTGCACAGGAGGCCAATCCAACCAATGACGCAACCTGGACCGTCGTGACGGCGCCAAGTGCCGGTGACCTGCGTGCCGGCGTCGATGCGATGACCAACCAGAATACCTGGCCGCAGATCGGCGGGCGGATCACCGTTTATTCCGGCAAGACAGGAAAGATCAACACCGCAGCCGTCAGCCGTTTCGACTTCATCATGTCGGAGCCCTGGTCGCTGACCAATTACCGGCTGATTGCTGCGAACTGGCTCTCCAGCAATATCCTGTCATATGCACTCCTGTTCGTGGCCGGCTCTTTCCTGCTCGGCGTCAGCACGGCAAGCGTTCTTTCCAGGATCGGCAGGCGCGAATGAAACCCTGGTGCTCCATTCTTGCGGTCTTTAGCGCCGCCATCCTTGCGATGGCCCAGCCGGCGGCTGCTCAGCGCGCCGCAATCGACCCGCAGGCCTGGGCTGCCTATAAGGCGAAATTCCTCGACGCAACCGGCCGCATCATCGACAACGGCAATAGCGGCATCAGCCACAGCGAAGGGCAAGGCTACGGCCTGCTGCTTGCCTATCTTTCCAATAATCCCGCCGACTTCGAGCAGATCTGGTATTTCACCCGCACCGAACTTTTGCTGCGCGACGATGGTCTTGCCGTCTGGAAATGGGATCCGGCCGCCACGCCGCACGTAACCGACACCAACGACGCGTCGGATGGAGATCTGTTGATCGCCTACGCCTTGGCACTTGCGGGATCCGCCTGGAACAAGACGGATTATCTGCGGGCCGCCGCGACCATGGCCAAGGCCATCCTTTCGCACCTCATCATTAATGCCGGAGGTCGCACACTGCTCATTCCCGGCGTGGACGGCTATCAGCCGCCTGGACAAAAGGACGGCCCCATCATCAATCCGTCCTATTGGATCTTTGAGGCGATTCCCGTCATGGCGCTGTTGGCGCCTTCCGATCGCTGGCAGAAACTGAGCGACGATGGTCTTGCCCTGCTGCAATCGATGCAGTTCGGCCCTCGCAAGCTTCCTGCGGATTGGGTCAGCCTGCGATCCAAGCCGGCACCGGCAGACGGTTTCGAAGCGGAATTCGGCTATAATGCCGTCAGAATCCCGCTCTACCTCGCCCGCGCGGGCGTCGGCGACAAAGCCTTGCTCACGCGTCTGCAGCGAGGCATGACTGTTGAAGGAGATGAGCCGGCGACGATCGACCTCACGACGGGCAGGCCGAAAGACCTGCTTTCTGACCCCGGTTATAAAATTGTTAACCATGTTGTGGCGTGTGTGGTGGACGGAACGAAGCTGCCGACTTCGGTCCGTCAGTTTGCGCCGTCGCTGTATTATCCGGCCACCTTGCAACTCTTGAGCCTTGCTTTCGTCACGGAGAAACACCCCGAGTGTTTATAAAGTCCACCCTGATCATGGCTTTCATGGCCGTCGCCGTGGCGGGCTTCACGCTCGCGAGGAAGGACCACGACACGCCGGAAGACAAGATCAAGCTGGCAAAGTCCGGACGCATCGATCCGCAGATTATGCTTGCCGCGGACACCTCGCAGGGCGGCAGCTCCGGCCAGCTCATCGACGTTCGAACGCTCTCTGATCATATACAGGCAGCTGCCCCCTCCGCAGTTCTTTCCGATGCGTCAAGCGCACCGCAAACGGGCGCCGTCGCATCGGATTCCGTGGCACAGGCCACCCCTCAGCCGACGCAGCAGCCATCGGCGCAGCAGCCGGGCCAGGCCCAACCCGCAAACAATCCGCCCAAAGTCGACGAAAGCGCGTTGCGCTATTTCGCCAGCCGCGGCGACAAGGCGCGCCTTCAGGCCGAAATCTCCCGGCTTCAGGCGCTCTATCCGAATTGGACGCCGCCCGCCGACCCGCTGGCCATACCGCAAAACAGCGACAAGCAGCTCGAAGCCATGTGGCGACTCTATTCGGAGGGACGCTACGGCGAGGTGCGTAAAGCGATCGCAGATCGCCAGTCGGCGGAAGCTGGCTGGCAACCGCCTGCCGATCTGCTCGAACGTCTGGACGTCGCAGAAGCGCGCACGCGCCTGGTCAATGCTTCCGACCTCAAGCAATATCAAACCGTCATCGACATCGGCGCCCGGACCCCAAGCCTGCTGACATGCAGCGACATCGATGTCCTCTGGCGCGTCGCCGAAGCTTTCGTCCGCACTGATCGTGCGGCGCGCGGCCAGGACGCCTACAAATACATCCTGAAATCCTGCACCAATCCGCAGGAGAGGCTCGCGACCATCCAGAAGGCTGCGGTCCTTTTGCCCTACCAGCCGATGCAGGACCTGTTGGCGCTCGAAAAGCCCGACGGCAATGGTGGCCGCGAGTTCGACAGCATCAGGATCGATCTCGCCCGCCGTTTCGTGGCGCAGGGCAACGAGGATCCGAAGCTTACGGTCTCGCAGGATTATCTTTCCCAGGTCGAGCGCGTCGCCCGCAGCCAGGACCTTGCCTCAGACGATGCGCTCCTCGGCTGGTACTATCTGCGCCGCAGTAACTACAGCGATGCCGAACAATGGTTCAAGGCTGCGCATGAGAAGGAAGACTCCGCGACGATCTCGCAGGGCCTCGCCTTGGTGCTGATCGCGGACCATAAGCCGCAAGAAGCCGAGGACGCCATGTACAAGTGGCGCAACGAATCCAAGGATGCCATGGCGACCTATCTTGCGGCGACAGCCAATCTGATGGCGCTGCAACCGCCCGCTAATCTAAGCGAAGATGTCCTGCAGCGCGTTGCCGCAGAGACCGTGAAGGAGAAATATGTTCCGACGGCGCAGCAATTCGGCTGGTATGCCCGCTCGATGAACCAGCCGCAAGCGGCGGCTCGCTGGTTCGAGACGGCGTTGCGCTGGAAGCCTGATGATGAGCCTTCCGCCTATGGCCTTGCCATCACGCGCAATCAATTGAACGACCGGCAGGGCGTCGCCGAAGTACAACGCCTTTGGGCGGGTCGCTCGCAACGCATTGCGGTTCTCAACGAGCCGGCATCCCGCCCCCCCGCTTCCGCGCCACTGCCATCGCCCAGTCAGACAGCACAGCCCATACTCCAGGTCGTACCACAAGCCTTGCCACAGACTGGGCAGCAGGTAACGCCGCAAGGCGCGATCCCGAACGCTCCGCCGGCCGTTTCCCAAGCGGCACCTGAACCTCCAGCAACGCAGCCCTATGTCAACACGCAAGTCCAAGCACAGCCGGCTGCGCCCGTTCGTCGTGTGCCTTCAGCCGAATATGTGGCACCCGAAACCCGGCTGCGAGCAGCCAGCCGCGCCTCCCGTCAACGGGCGGGATGCACCACTACGGCCAATTCAGAGTTACTGACGCCTGCAAACGCGCTGGCTCGCGGCTGGTGCCTGATGAACCTCAATCGCCCGATGGAAGCAGTGGAAGCCTTCGGCATTGCATTGAACGACAGCAATCCCAAGTCACGGGAAGAGGCAGCCTACGGGCAGAGCCTCGCCTACCTGCGAGCCGGCCTTGCCAACAATGCAGCCGTTGCTGCAACCAAGGCGCCGATGAGCCATCAACGTGCCGCAGAACTGCAGGTTGCCATTCTCTCCGATCGCGCGCTCTCGGCATTTTCCGCCAAACGCTACCATGAAGCCCTGCTTTATCTTGATCAGCGCGCCCAGCTGCAGGAGGAGCGCATCGACCTCATGGTGCTGCGCGGATATTGCTATCTCAATCTCAAAATGTACGACGACGCCGAGCGCATCTTCACCGCAGTCGCCGCCACCGGCAACCGCGACGGCAGCCGCGGCCTGCGGGACCTGATGCTTGCGACCCATCCGCAGCCGAGTGCCTATTGAGATTGATGGGAAATCGACTGGTCATCGGTCAAATCTCAGTTGTTGGCCGACAACCGGATAGCACTGATCTAGCCAGTCTGGAGTGCATGCCGCATGACTTTCGATCTGGGCGGTTTTTTCAGTTCAGCTAGCGCAACCGAGCCAATCAGCTTTGACCACGCGGAGAGATGTTTTGTCTCGCGGCCCGACCGAGAGCGAGGCATCCGGTCTGACCATTTGTTCCGGACCGGAACTGCTGAGGAAAAGCAGCGACTAATATCCATCGGCGCCGGTAATAGCCGAGCTCGGGATATCTCGATTAGTCGCCGTTTTGTAGTTGCGGCCTAGCCAGACTGTCGCACCACAGTCACGGTCTCGCGCTAGCAAGAAGCACTCAAACTCGTTAGAGCGCCCCGCCATGGCAACACCCGACAGCGACAAGAACTTTGATATCAGCCGCCGCAAGCTCCTTGCCGCTGCCGGCATCGGTACTGGTGTGCTGCTGACGGGCTCGTTTGCCAGCGCTGACGAGGATGCGCCAACAGCGGCTGCCGCTGATTTGCCGGATCCGATCGTAACGCCGCCGGTTGCCGGGCTCCATCTCCAGTTTGGCGCCGATGCATCTGCTGAAATGGTCGTATCCTGGCATACGCTACAACCGGTGAAGCAGCCGCGCGTGCTTATCGGCCGCCCCGACGGCAAGCTCGAGCAGACGGTGGCCGCCGACGAAGCAAACTATGTCGACGCCAAGTCCAACCAAACCGTCTATGCATATCATGCCAAGGTAAGGGGGCTCGATGCGGACGCCTCCTATCTCTACGCGGCCCTCCATGATGGCGCCGAGCCGCAATTCGGCACGTTCCGAACGTCTCCGCGCGGGCGCCAGCCCCTGCGCTTCACCAGCTTCGGTGATCAAGGCACGCCCACCCTCGGCAAGGTCTTCGTTCCGCCGGCCGGCGTGAAGCTGAACGGCCCCACCTATATCAATGATAATCTCGGCTCGCCCGCCGCTGGCGACACCACGCTCGGCGTCGAGCGCCTGCGTCCGCTCTTTCATCTCTTCAACGGGGACCTATGCTACGCCAATCTCGCTCAGGACCGCGTGCGCACCTGGTGGGATTTTTGGAACAACAATACGCGCAGCGCCCGCAACCGCCCTTGGATGCCCTCCCCCGGCAATCACGAGAACGAGCTCGGAAACGGACCGATCGGCTACAAGGCCTACCAGACCTATTTCTCTCTGCCGACGGCCGATGGGCAGACCGATGTAACGCATGGTCTCTGGTACAGCTTCACGGCAGGTTCGGTGCGGGTGGTTGCGATCGCCAATGACGATGTTGTCTACCAGGATGGCGGCGATTCCTATGTGCGCGGCTATTCAGGCGGCGCCCAGAAGGCCTGGCTCGAGAAGGAGCTCGCCGCCGCCCGAGCCGACAAGGGGATTGATTGGCTGGTGGTATGCATGCATCAGGTCGCCATTTCCACAGCCGACAAGTTCAATGGAGCCGACCTTGGTATCCGCCAGGAATGGCTACCGCTGTTCGATAAGTATGACGTGGATCTGGTGGTTTGCGGACATGAGCACCATTACGAACGCTCCCATCCCATCCGGGGCCAGCAGAATAATGAAACGTTGACGCCGATCCCGGTTGGAACCGCAACCGACGTGATCGACACGACCAAGGGCACGGTGCATATGGTGATCGGCGGCGGCGGCACTTCGGTCCCGTCGAACGAACTTTTCTTCAACCCGCCCTGCTGCCGTGTCATCATGCGAGTCGGCGACCTCAATCCCGACACTCACAAGCGCCCACCGGTCTATGTCGTGGAAGAAGCGCCATGGTCGGCTGTGCGAAATGTCGCCCACGCCTATGGTTTTGCCGCTTTCGACCTAGACCCCGGCGCCCATCCGGGTGACTTCACGACGATCAAGGTGACATATTACGACGTGGTCGGCCCCGATGGTCAGATCGCACCGTTTGAAAGCTTCACTCTGCGGCGCCCACGGCGAGACTAAAGCGAGAGAAGAGGCAGGCGTCGACGGTAATATCGTCAGAAATCCCAGCGTTGATAGCGGATGGGCCGCATTGCCGCCGAGTCAATAGCTTGGTCAACATTGGAAATTTCGGCATCCCGACGAACTTCATTGAACCGAAGCGACTACACAGCCTCTTGGTCCAAGCGGAAATGCTTTTGCGCCTTATGGGGCCAAAGTCCGGATAGACCGGGACTTTGGTCCATTTCAGGAGCAACGCTCATGACGTATTAACATCCGTGGCGTGGGATACAGCCTTGCCAATGAGTGTGTCCAAATCGGATGGGACGAAGACATGAAAATGATCGCAATCGCAGCGCTGGTGCTTGCAACGACGTTATCAGCGTCGCCGGCATTCTCCCAGGTTTACTTTGAGTACGGTGTTGGGCCTCGCTACGACTACGATAGGCCACCACCACGCTACTATCGCTACCCGCCGGGCTATGCATATGATGGCTACTATGACGGCCCGAGATATCGCTATGGCCGGCGGTGCTGGACCGAGAGGCGTTACGCGTACCGCCATCACCACAGGGTCGTGGTCCGCAGCACCGTCTGCGACTAGGCGTGTAAGGAATCAAACTTCTGAAATGGGCCTTGTCCGGCAAGGCCTCATTTTATCTAGGATTAGTCGGTAGTTTTGGCCTGAACGCTCGACAAACCTCCCCGTCAAGATATTCGCGAAGGCTTGCTATGAGCCGAATAGCGCCGCCTCGGACCCTGAGGCGGCACTATCTTGTCGGCTGTTTGCTACAGCTGCAGCATAGCTTTCGGTGCTGCAGCTTTCTCGTCGCCTTATCTACACCACGCCAACCGTTCAAGGCATCTGCGCCCCGGTTGCCGTCGTAAAAATGCGATAAAGCGATTGCGTCGCGGTTATGAACAGCTGGTTCCGCCGCGGACCGCCGAAGGTAAGATTTGCGACCGTCTGCGGTATCTTGATTTTACCGATCAGGCTTCCGTCGGCTGCAAAACAATGGACGCCGTCGTCGGCGCTGGTCCAGATGTTGCCTTCGACATCGGCCCGGAAGCCGTCGGGGATACCGGTGTCGATGTTACAGAAGACCCGATCGTTTGCGAGCTTTTTGCCATTCACAACGTCAAAGATACGAATGTGCCGCGGGGCATTGACGTCGTGGCTTGCCGCCGAGTCCGCTACATAGAGCTTTGTCTCGTCGGGAGAAAAAGCCAGGCCATTCGGCTGGCGGAAATCGTCGACCACCACCTCCAGTGCTCCGGTTGACGGATCGAGCCGGTAGACGTTGCGGGTCGCCTGCTCGGGCTCCGCCTTGTAGCCCTCGTAGTTGGAGAGGATGCCGTAGGTCGGATCGGTGAACCAGATGGATCCATCCGAGCGGACGACCACGTCGTTCGGCGAGTTCAGCCGCTTGCCCTTGTAGCTGTCGGCAAGCACGGTGATCGAGCCGTCGATCTCGGTGCGCGTCACGCGGCGGCCGCCATGTTCGCAGGATATCAACCGCCCCTGACGATCCCGCGTGTTGCCATTGGCAAAATTCGACGGCGCACGGAAGATCGATACGCCGCCTCCCGGCACCCAGCGCAGCATGCGTTCGCTGGGAATGTCGCTCCAGATCAGGCATCCGGTATCTGCGAACCAGACAGGGCCTTCCGCCCAACGGCAGTCCGAATAAAGCTCGTCAAGCCCGGCACTTGGAACCACGAGGTTTCGGAAGCGAATGTCGTAGATTTCATAGAGGGACGATACATCATTTGGCATTGCTATTTCCTAAAACTGCTGAGGGAACAGTGTCAGCGCCCGCCGACAGGGCGGCCTCCTGCGACGAGAATGACGGCTATGATGATGAGGCCGGTGAGAACGAGCCTTGGACCTGCGCCGAAGCCATATGTGTTCAGCATGGAAACGACCAGGAACATGAAGAGGGAAGCCCCCCATATGCCCGGCACGTTTGAATCGCCACCGGCGACAGCCGTTCCGCCAATAATGACGACGGCGATCGACATCAGCAGATATTCGGTTCCCATGTTAAGGGCAGCGCCGCCGGAAAAGCTTGCCAGCAGATAGCCGCAGATCGACGAAAGGATGGCGCAGAGCACATAGGTCGCAAGCCGCGTTCCATCGACGGGAATACCCGCCATGCGCGCCGCGAACATGCTTTGCCCGATTGCCGAGATCCATCTGCCGTAAATGCTTCGCTCGAGCAGGACCCAGGCAAGAACCGAGAGCAGGAGCGCAACGATCGCAACATTCGGGATGCCGAGGAAACCGGACGTGGCGAAATCGGCGAGCTGCTCCGGCGGCTTGATGCGCAGGCCGCGGTTGCTCCAGATTGCCGTCGACTGAATGATGAAACTCATCGAGAGCGTCGCGATGATCGGCGGGATGCGCAAGAGCTTGATCAGGGCATAATTGCCGATGCCTATGCCAAGGCCGATCAGGATCGATACCAGCAAACCGGGCACGATCATGCCGTCCTCGACATTCATCAGCTTCAGCGCCAAGGTGCCGGCAAGCGTCATGGTAGCCGGCACGGAAAGATCGATATTGCCTGGGCCAAGCGTGATGACGAACATCTGCCCGATGCCGACGATGACGGAGAAGGCTGCGAAGGTCAGCGCCGCCTGCGACAGGCCAAGGGAGCTTGCGCCACCGGTGAAAAGCACGGTGACAAGCCAGACGATAATGGTGGCGAAGAACGACCAGATCCAGGGCTTCCGGCCGAGCGCACGAAGAGCGATCATGATTGTTTTTCCCGCTTTTCGACGCGGTTGAGCAGGAGCCGCAGGGCCAGCACGATGATCAGGATGGCGCCTTGCGCGCCGATCTGCCAGTCCGGCGAAATCCGCAGGAATGATAGGAAGGAGCCCGCCAGGGTCAGTGTCAAAGCACCGACGACAGCGCCGATCGGCGAGACCCGGCCGCCGATGAATTCCCCGCCACCGAGGATGACGCCTGCGATCGACAACAGCGTGTAGCGCAGCGCGATATTCGCATCGGCCGACGTAGTAAGCCCGACCAGCGCAATGCCGGACAGGACCGCAAAGAGACCGGCAAGCCCGTAGGCTGACGCGCGCAGGGCGACGACGGACCAGCCGGCGCGTTCAAGCGAACGCTGATTGCCGCCGACGCCGCGGATCAGCACGCCGAACGACGAACGCATGACGATCAGGTGGGAAATCAGCGCGATGACGACACTCGCAACAATCGCGATCGGGACGAGCGGCGGCTTGGACGTCATCAGCCAGCGGATCCAATCCGGCGCCGTGCCGCCCGGTGCCGGCAGTAGCAATACCGCGAACCCGCCCCAAACAAAGCTCATGCCCAGCGTAACGACGATCGATGGCAAGTCCCTGACGTAGATGATCACACCCATGACGGCATAGACGGCAATCGCGGCGACAAGGATGAGGATCCCCAAAAGCGGCGCCGACTGCAGATAGGTCGCGGCCACGCAGGCGGTGAAGCTGACGAAGGTTCCCATCGACAGATCGAGATCATTGACCGACATGATCATCATCTGGGCGATCGTCGCCAGCGCGATCGGCACGGCGAGATTGAAAAGCAGATTGAGGCCGACATAGCTCATGGCCCGCGGCTGAAGATAAAAGACCGCGACCAGCAGGACGGCAAGTGACAGCGCCGGGATGAGCAAACGCAAGGTGGAGGACGATGGACGGATCATGCGCCCTCCCCTTCAAAGGAAGCTGCCAGCACATTTTCCTCCGTAATATCGTCTCCAACCAGTTCCGCGACGATTGCGCCATCGCGAAAGACATAGGCGCGATCACATAGGCAAATCTCGTCCATCTCGGTGGAATACCAGATGAAGGTGCGCCCGGCGGAAGCCTCGTCATTTAAGATCCGATAGACTTCCTGCTTGGTGCCGATGTCGACGCCGCGCATGGGATCATCCATCAGAATGATCGGCGAGGTTGTCGCCAGCGCACGCGCGAACAGGACCTTTTGCTGATTGCCGCCCGACAGCGACAGGATACCGTTTGCCATCGTCGGCGTGCGGATTTCGATCCGCCCTTTCCAGTCGGCTCCAAGACCTTCCTCACGCTGCCTGTTGACGAGAGACATCTTCGATAGATCGCCGAGCGATGCGATACTGAGGTTCTTCAGGATGCTCCACAGAGGGAAGCTTCCGTTCAGGCTACGATCGCCGGCGACGAAAGTGATATTGTTTTGCCTTCCCGGCAACCAATTGCCCGACAATGACCGATGGAGGTCGAGCAGCATTTCGGTCTGACCGTGGCCGGCAAGACCGGCAAGGCCAACGACCTCCCCCTTGCGGACTTCGAAGGCGAGACCTTTTCCGCCGCGCGAAGGCAGAGCAAGGATCGGAGCCGTTGCGGCACGCTCCTCATTGCGGCGCTTGCGGTCCTGCTCCTTGACGACGCTGCCCATTGCCTGGACAAGGCTGTTGACGCTGAAATCCTGAGCGGCGCGATCGGCGACGACACGGCCGTCTTTCATCACGAGAATGCGGCTGGCGGTCGACAGGATCTCGCCGAGAATATGCGAGATCAGCATCACAGCGCCGCCGGCTTGGACGAAGCTGCGAACATAGGCCATCAATTGCGCCGCAAGACCTGCATCAAGCGAGGACGTCGGCTCATCCAGAATGACGAGTTTCGGCCTCTCGCTGACGGCGGAGAAGGTGATCGCGATCTCGACCATCTGCCGCTCGGCGATGGAAAGCTCGCCAACCGTGCGCATGACATCGATCCTGTGGCCGGCAAAGATATCATCGAGCTTGGCGCGAACGATCTCGGCTGCTCGCCGGCGCCAGCTCCAGCCGGAAAGACCATGGTGAACGACCCGCATGTTCTCGACGACGGTCAGATTGGGCGCAAGCGAAAGCTCCTGGAAAACACAGCGAATGCCATGCGCGCGCGCCGCATTGATCCCGTGCACCTTATCGCTGCCGTCATAGGCGACCGTTCCCTCGTGGGGGCTGAGACCGCCATTGATGACATTGACGATCGTCGATTTGCCGGCGCCGTTGTGTCCGACGAGGCCGATGCATTCGCCGGTATAGATGGTGAGATCGGCACCATCGAGCGCCTTGACGGCGCCGAAATGCATCTTGATGCCTCTGGCCGAGACGACGGCCTGCCGCCCGGCATTTTCTTTCATCGCGCTATTGTCTTTGACTGCAATCATGGATCGTCCGGCCGGGCGTTGCGTCCGACCGGCGCCGCCTCATTGGCGGCACCGGCCTTCATTTGCCTATCGATATCGACTACTTCGCCGCGGCGATCACCTTCTTCGCATCGTCCAGCGTGTATTCGACGTTGGCGACACCGCCCGCCTGTGTCGTGGCGAGGTTGGCTTCGAGGTTATCCTGATCGATGCGCAGGAACGGCACGACAAGATCCTTCTTCACCGGCTGACCGTCGAGAATCTGCTGAGCAACCCAGAAGGCGAGTGTCGAGACGCCGGGCGCGATCGAGACCGACATGGTCTGATAACCGCTGGCATCCTTTTCCTTTTTCCACCAGGCAAGCTCATCCTGACGGTTGCCCATGACGATCGTCGGCATCGGACGCTTTGCGGCTGCGAATGCCTGGGCTGCACCATAGCCGTCGCCGCCCTGGGTTACGACCGCCGCGATATCGGGAAGGCTCGGCAGGATGCCGGCGACGGCACGCTGAGCCACATCCTGTGCCCAGTCGCCATGGACGGAACCTACGATCTTGAACTGCGGATATTTGGCGGCGGCTTCGTGGATGCCGGCGGAAATCTCGTCATCGACGGAAACGCCGGCAAGTCCGCGGATTTCAAGGACGTTGCCGCCCTTCGGCATCTTTTTGGCGAGATATTCGATCTGGCTGGCGCCCATGCCCTTGAAGTCGACGGCGATGCGCCAGGCGCAGGGTTCGGTGACAATACCGTCGAAGGAAACGACGACGATCTTGGCATCGCAGGCTTCCTTGATGGCGCCGTTGAGCGCGGTCGGCGATGCGGCGTCGATGACGATCGCATCATAGCCCTGCAGGATCATGTTCTGGATCTGGGCTGCCTGCTCGGTCGCCTGGTTCTCGGCTGTCGTAAACGGATCGGCGGCAGCAACGACACCGGTCTTGACCGCTTCGCCGGTGACCTTCTGCCAGCTGGTCAGCATGGCCTGGCGCCAGGAATTGCCGGCATAGTTGTTCGACAACGCAATTTTCTTGGACGAAGTATCGGCAAAAGCGGAACCCGGCACGGCGACGCAAGCGACGACGGCGGATGCCAGAAGCATCTTGGCAATATTCATATTTTCCTCCCAATGAGCCCGAGCTTCGACCGTCGGGCCAAGATCTTCGAACGTGTTCCTCGAACGATCGAAAATAATATTTGCACTGAAGGTTCCCCTGTCAGTAGAAACAGGATGTCGGAGATTGTTTCGCTTGTACAGGCGCTTAACATGCGGATCCCTGCGGGATCCCGCAGAAAAAATGCGCAAGTCCGCAAGACGGATCGCTTGGATCGGCGCTTAATGGCGTCAGGAATTCGCATGCCGTCATCGGCCGGAGGAGAAGAGGTCGATGCTTTGCCTGGGAGGGCGTGTTTTGCGCAATTTGGCGCCAGAATCGGTCTTCGACCATTACCTCAACATATCAAGGCTGCTTGCCGGACAACTCGACTTTCATTCCGTCATTCGTGCGGTGGCGGCGGAAATCAGTCACGTCATTCCGCATGATCATTTGGATGTATGCATCATGCTGGTGGACGAGCAATTCCACACGGCCTACGAGAGCGGCATGGAAACGGATTGGGGCCGCCGTTTTCCGGCACCCGTCAGCAACAGCCCGATCCGCACGCTTTTATGGGGCGAGACCGATTATCTCTTAACCGACGATGCCTGGAGCGATCCGCAATTCCATTTCCAGGGCGCCTTCTCGCATCCGATCTTCCATCAGTCTCTGCATAGCCGGCTGCATGTGCCCCTGAAGGTGCAGGGCCACGTCATCGGCGCCCTCTCCTGCTCAAGCCACCGGACGGGCTTTTACACCATGCAGGATATCGAGAACGCGCGCGTGATTGCCGATCTCCTCGCACCGCACTTCTTTGCCATCCGCGCCGCCGACCAGGCCAAACGGTCGGCGATCGTGGAAGCCGAGGCCCGCGCCCGCGAAGAGGGTTTGCGGCTCGGCGCCCTGAAGCTGACCGAAGCTCTGGAAGCGGAACGTCAACGCATCGGCATGGACCTGCACGACCAGATTTTGGCCGATCTGACCCGCCTTGCCCGGCGGCTGGAGCGGCTTGCCCGCCAGCCCGATGTCACCGGTGAAGCGCTCGAGCCAATGTTTCGCGGCCTGCAGCACAGCATGCACGATCTTCGTCAGATCATCGAGGAAGCCAAGCCCTCGGTCCTCCAATTGTTCGGCTTTGCGCAGGCGGTCGAGAACCATCTTGAACGGTCGATCCAGGAGAGCGGGGCCACGTTGATCTGGAAGCTGAAGGATGAGACAGGTGGCGCCATCGACTGCCTCGAACAGCCGGTATCGATTGCCCTGTTCCGCATCGCGCAGGAGGCGATCAACAACGCTATCCGCCACGCCCAAGCTGAGAGCGTCGAGGTTCATCTAAAAACGGCCGAAGGTGCGGTAACCATCGATGTGATGGATGACGGTCTTGGGCTTGGAAATGCCCGCAGATTGTCGGGCGGCGGCATCGAAAACATGAGAACCCGGGCGCGGCTGATCTCGGCGCGCTTCACGATCAAGCCGGCCGGCACATCCGGCGGAACATTGGTCAGCGTCAGCCTGCCCGCCAGGACACAATCGGCAGGAGGTGCGGCGGCATGAAGGTTCTGATCATCGAAGACGATCCGCTTCATCGCTCCTATTTGAATGAAGCGATCCGCGCCGCCCTTCCCGAATGCGACGGCGTGCTCGAAGCTGAAAACGGCAATGCCGGCGAACGGCTGGCGCGGGATTTGAAATCCGCCCACGTCGTCATGGACCTGCAGATGAGCCAGCGCAACGGCATCGAGGCTGCCCGGACCATATGGAAGGAGCGGCCGGAAACACGCATCCTCTTCTGGTCGAACTACTCGGATGAAGCCTATGTCCGTGGCGTCTCGCGTATCGTGCCGGTCGGTGCCGTCTACGGCTATGTTTTGAAATCGGCTTCCGACGACCGGCTGAAGCTGGCGCTGCGCAGCATCTTCATCGAAAGTCAGTGCGTGATCGACCGCGAAGTGCGCGGCATGCAGCAAAAAAGCCTTGGAAACGTCAACGGCTTCACCGAGGCCGAATATGAGATCCTGGTCGACATCGCGCTCGGATTGACCGACCGCGCCATTGCCCAGAGGCGCAATCTCTCGGTGCGCAGCGTTCAGAACCGATTGCAGCAGCTCTATGTGAAACTGGGCGTCCATCAGCCGCTCGGCAGCCAGGACGACGACGGCCGGTTCAATCTGAGAGCGCGTGCGGTTGCGGTGGCATTTCTCAGAAAGCTGCTCAATCACAACGCCCTGGAGCGAGCCGAGGCCGATCTTGCGGCATGGCTCGCGCGCCACCCGCACGATTGAAAGAGAGAACTTCGCGGCCAACGTCGATCGCCCTTGACGTCTTCCGCCGAAAAATTGTCTATTGCTAGCAATAGACACTAATTCAACCTGATGGAATTTCTCATGTCCGCCGTTTCGCCTGTTATCCTGCTCAACCCCATTGACGACGTCGCGGTCGCTCGTGCGATGATCCGTGCTGGCAGCCAGACAGGCATCGACGGCTTGATCGCTGCGGACCAAATTCCTCGCGGCCATAAGGTGGCCGTGCGCGATATCAAGGCCGGCCAGGAGATCCGCAAGTTCGGCCAGCCAATCGGCGTTGCGACGCGGTTCATTCCGGCAGGCGGCCATGTCCATCTGCAGAATCTCGCAGTGATCGAATCCGACCATCCCTATCAGTTCAGCGTCGATATCGAAGAAACGGGCATGTTGCCGCAAGAGGACTGCCGGACCTTCATGGGCTTCGACCGCGGAGCTGGCGGCGTCGGCACGCGCAACTTCATCGGCATCATCACCACGGTCAACTGCTCGGCGACGGTCTCGAAATATATCGCCGAACACTTCAACCGCACCGGCGGCCTTGAAGGTTATGACAATGTCGATGGCGTCGTGGCGCTGACCCATGGCGGCGGCTGCGCCATCAACACGCAGTCGGAGGGCTACCGCTATCTGGCCCGTACCCTCCAGGGCTACGCACGCCATCCGAATTTCGGCGGCATCCTGATGATCGGCCTTGGCTGCGAAACCAATCAGATCGCGCCCATTCTGGAGCATTACAAGCTCGAGGAAGGAAACCGGCTGCGCACCATGACGATCCAGGATCTCGGCGGCACGCGCAAGACGATCGCGGCCGCATCCGAAATGATCCGTGACATGCTGCCGGAGGTCAATTCCGCCACGCGTACGGTGCAGCCGGTCTCGGGGATCAAGCTTGCGCTGGAATGCGGCGGCTCCGACGGCTATTCGGGTATTTCGGCCAACCCGGCGCTCGGCTATGCCTCCGATCTTCTCGTGCGCAATGGCGGCACGTCGGTCCTGGCGGAAACCCCGGAGATCTATGGTGCGGAGCACCTGCTGACACGCCGCGCGGTCACGCCGGCGGTTGCCGAAAAGCTGCTATCGAGGATCGACTGGTGGCGCGATTATACCCGCCGCAACGGCGCCGAACTCAACAACAACCCGTCCTATGGCAACAAACTCGGCGGATTGACGACGATCCTCGAGAAGTCGCTGGGCGCAGTCGCCAAGGGCGGCTCCATGCCGCTCAAAGCTGTCTATGAATATTCGGAGATCGTCGACGAACCCGGTTTCGTCTTCATGGATACCCCCGGTTACGATCCCGTTGCCGTCACGGGCCAGGTCGCCGGCGGCTGCAACGTGATCTGCTTCACGACGGGCAGAGGCTCCGTCTCCGGCTTCAAGCCCGCTCCTTGCGTCAAGATCGCCACCAACACCGAGATGTACAATCATATGCGCGAGGATATGGACATCAATTGCGGCGATATCGTCAGCGGCGACGACACGATTGAGGCGGCGGGCGAGCGGATTTTCGAAGAGATCATCGCGGTTGCCTCCGGCAAGAAGACGCTGAGCGAGACCTTCGACTACGGCGACAACGAATTCGTTCCCTGGCAGGTCGGCGCCATCACCTGATAGCCCAAGCATTAGATGATGAAGGCGTATTCGTCCGGCTGGTATTGCTCACGGATATAGGCCGCGCGGGCCTGCACATTGGGTTGTGAATTGCGGATATGGTTTCGCATGGCTTTCCGCAGCCCCTCCTCGTTCCGTTTCTGCACCATCTTGAAGACAGTGATATGTTCGGCAAGGAAGGGTTCCTGGTCCGGCATCTTGATGCGACTGCCGACCACATGCTTGCTGAGCGTCAGGATGCAATGGGTGCGCTTCAGGATGCTGAGGAACTCCTTGTTCGGGCAGGCTTGAAGGCTGCGCAGATGAAGATCGAGCTCCAACTCGTACATGGTCGATGCGGAAACCTCGGGATAATCCGTAAGCGCTCGCGACAGCCGTGAGAGCATCGCGTCAACATGTTCTTCTGAAAGTCCGCCCAAGGCGCTTGCAAGTGCCACCGGCTCGATCTGTTCGCGCACCTCGTAGAGGTCTCGAATGCGCCCGCTGTCGAGCGGTACGATCGACCAGCGAAAATTGTCGTCCTTCTCGGTGATGCCGAGCGTCTCGAGCCTTAACAGCACATCGCGCGCCACGGCGCGTCCGACGCCGAAATGTCGTGCCAGCTCATTTTCGTTGATACGATAGCGGCCGAAGAAAGAGCGGTGGACGACGATGCGCTCGACATCCTCGTAAAGCGCCTGCCAGGCGAATATCGGCCTGTCGCCATTTTCATCGAACAATTTACCGAGATAATCGGCGAGCTTTACCCGCCTCGGCACCGTTCCCGGTGCGCCGATGATGAAGCCTCGACCTTCGAAGCGAGCGATCAGGCCGTCATCAAACAACATCTGCAACGCCTGGCGAACCGGCGCCCGGCTGCTGCCGATCAGACCGACAAGGGCAGCCTCAGTCAGGACCGCACCCTCAGGCACAACTCCAGCGAGGATCTTGGTCTTCAATCGCCCATGGAGCTGCTCATAGAGACTGGTCTTGCGCGGGCCGCCGCTCTCCGGATGTGATTGGTTCATTTCGCTTCCCGCTTCATCAAGCAGGGCGGTATGTTCACTGCCCACGTCGCCATGTCGAATTCAAAACCTTCTCACCTTTCAGTGCCGACTTTCCGGTTCGGATGCAAGTTCAATGACATTTCGTCGACCTTGATCGATAGGCACGCATCGGATTGTTTTAATTTGAGGTCAGATGTAATCCCGGACGTTGCGGCAGGCTGCTCCCTGCGGAGCCTTCGGCAATTGGGCAGATTGAGGGAGCGCGACACTCCAACTTTACAGAGACTTCAATGCTCGCGCTTGGCGCCACGCCGAAGACGACCTTGACAGCTGCAATTCATTTTCACCCTTGTTCGGCGAGCGGATTGAGCTGCTGCTCAATTTCTCGCACTTCGCTTTTGAGAAGGGCGACAAGTTCCGGAATTCGCTCGGCTGTCAATCGCGGGCTGGTGAGATTGATGGCGATCGATGCAATTGCGTCGCGGCCGGACGGCAAGATCGGCACGGCAATAGACGAAATTCCAGCTACGAGCTCTCCATCATCGATCGCATATCCGTGTCGGCGAATGTTTTCGAGCGCATCTTTGATTTTACGCGACGTGAGCGCGCCGAATTTCTTGTAGAGCATCGCGTTCGTATCGAGAATGACATCGGCCTCGGCCGGTGGGAGAAAGGCAAGGATCGCCTGGCTTGCCGGCCCTATGCCCATCGGAATCTGCCCGCCAATATGGCCAGTCAGGCTGTCAATCACATATGTGCCCTGCTGGCGATCGACACAGACTATATTGAAGCCGGCACGAGCCATCAAAAAAACCGAGTCGCTTGTTGCTGCGGCAAGTCTCAACAATGCCGGGCGAGCGAGTTGACGAAGTCCGGTTCCGTCCGCGGCGGCGGCTCCCATTGCGAATAGCGCAAGTCCCAGCCGGTAGCGCTTGGTTTCCCGCTCGCGATCGACAAGCCCGTGGCGCTCAAGGGCGGTAACGATGCGATGGACGGTTGGCTGTTTCAGGCCAATCACCTCGCCAATGGTTGCCATTGATGCACCGCTCTGACCGGCATCGCCAAGGAACTTCAAAATCGTAACCGCTCTGTCAAGCAGTTGTGTTCCTGTCGCCGCAATCTCGTCTTTCGCCATCCGTTGCCCTCAAACTTAGCGTCAGAGGGATTCCTGATACATCTGGGGCTCGTTGTAAACGTCTAGCCGTAGCCGCCCAAGGCTTCAAAAAGTGCTGTCGCACTGTCATGAACGCCGAGGCCGTCGGCGGCCGCGACAAT
Source organism: Hyphomicrobiales bacterium (assembly GCA_900468625.1). Classification (GTDB taxonomy): domain Bacteria; phylum Pseudomonadota; class Alphaproteobacteria; order Rhizobiales; family Rhizobiaceae; genus Rhizobium. Next base: position 352,711 of record UBUL01000019.1, on the reverse strand, counting down.
TCCAAATCTTTGCTTCTTGCAGAGTGCCGATGAGAGCTTCCAAAACTTCTCCTGCAATTCCTTCACCGTTAGGGGATTCTGCGCTTCGCCCTTTGGGTGCAGCACTTCGACCTCCTCGCTCCTGCCCTTTGCCGTTATCGTCACGCACGCCGGCGTGCTGGCGGGAAAGACGTCAGCGTATTTATTGATACTTAACAATCGGACGCGTCTTGCGAGACTGATTACGCGTTTGTCGGAAAGGTACGTATCAGCCATCGGCAGCAGCGCTTGCGGACCATGTATCAACGCCAAAGCCACGCAGAATGGAATGCTATATTGTGCGGCCTCGGCGGATTGTGGTTCGCTTTGGTTCGGCAACGTCAGTGCACGGTCGAAAGTTTCAATCAACAAATCTTCGATGTCATCTGCATCCACCTGCAATCTAGCCGCGAGTTCCAATGCTCCATCGATTGCGGCATGAGCCCAACGGCAACAGCTGTAAAGCTTGAAATAAGCCCCCTGTATGGCCCAGTCCTCCGAATAGTCGTTCAACAGGCGCTGCCGGTCGTAAAATGATGGAACGTCCAGAAGGTCGAGCGGTCCCCTATGGCCAGCGGCTGCGAGCGCCACGGCCTGAAGTCCATTTGCTGTTGCCCATGGTATGCCTTCCTTGACGGTATGGCCAAGCTTGGTCCAGCCAGTCGCCGCTTGAGACGTTGCCGTTTGTCCCGCAATCGCGATGGCGTGGGCTATCACCGACGTCGGCTGGCCTGTCAGCCATCCGCAGGCTGCCGCAACGCCAGGTCCGCACCATAGCCCGGTATCCGTTGTCCGGATCGTCTTGATATCGCGGGCCGCCGCGATACGTACGGCGATCTCGTAGCCGAGAACGAGTGCGCTCAACAAGCGGTCTGAACTGCAACCGATGTGCTCGGCAACGGCGAGCACCGCAGGTACGATCGCTGCGGCGGGATGACCCGATGCCTGCCTATGCCCGTCGTCGAGGTCGAGCGCGGCCGCATAAGTCGCATTGACAAAGGCCGCGCCAACAGGACGCAGCCGACGTTTTGAGAACCAGACCGTCGCTCCGCCCTCGCCCCATATCTCCCCTGCTGCCTTGAGCGATGCCTTTCCTGCAGTGGTCATTGATCCTGCCGCAGCGACACCCAGCGTGTCCAAAAGGGTTAGGCGAGCGGATCTATGGACGTTTGCGGGTATGGATCCAATCCCGTTGCAACGAGCCGCCAGAACCAAAGCGCCAAATTCGTCATCGGGCGTCGCACAAATACTCTCTGTGGTCGTATTCACCTTTCGAACACCTCTTCATTGCATCTCTCTATATGGATTCATATCCACATTGACATCCATAATATGGATATGTACGCTGTCAACATCAAATACTCGAGGAAGGGTATGACAATGAGAGATCAGCCCCGTTTTGGCTCTGGGAGGCTTAGTATCGGTGATGCTGAGACGATCTGCATCACAGTCGACGGCCAATCCTACGCAGCACGGCAAGGTGAAACTGTGCTGACTGCCATCCGCATGGGAGTGGGCCACACACGCAACTTTGAGTTCGCCCCCGAAAAGCGTTCCGGCTTCTGCTTGATGGGAGCATGCCAGGATTGCTGGTTGTGGCGAGATAATGGGCAGCGCCTACGAGCCTGCACGAACCGCGTCGAAGCGGGGATGAAACTTTCGACAATCGCACCGGAGACCATATGATGGATACCACGGTCGTTATCATCGGCGCTGGGCCAGCAGGTATTTCGGCTGCGGCCGACCTTGTGCGGTCAGGATTGCGCCCCGTTGTCATCGACGAAGGATCTCTCCCGGGCGGGCAGATTTTCCGCCATCCACGGCCCGAGCTCATGAGAGCCGACGACGAGCTCTACGGCTTCGATGGACGAAGAGCGGCCGAATTCCGGAGTACCTTCGCCGCGATCAGACCGAAGATCGACTACCGGCCCGAGACCCAGATCTGGAGTGCATCCGATGGCAAGCTGCATCTTCTCGGCAGACATGGATCGTCCGTCCAAAACTGGTCACACCTCGTCATCGCGACGGGCGCCATGGACAGGATCGTGCCGGTGAAGGGGTGGACGGCACCGGGCGTGTATAGTCTCGGCGGCGCACAGATTGCGATCAAGGCCGAAGCCTCCCTGATCGGCCGACGTATCGTCCTTGCTGGTACCGGTCCTCTCCTCTACCTCGTAGCCTACCAATATGCCAAGGCGGGCGCGACGGTTGTTGCCGTACTCGAGGCAGGCAATCCCTTCGGCCATATAAAAAGGTTGCCTGCGCTAGCTTCGGGCGGAGCCGTTTTCGCAAAAGGGCTGTTCTACATCGCCATGCTTCAAGCGCGCGGCATTCGGCTATTGACCGACGTCCGGTTGACCGAAATCCTTCGCGGCGCGGATGATCATGTTACGGGTGTTTCCTTTCGATGGCGTGGCCGCGACGAGGTCGCAAGCTGCGATGGTGTCGCTATTGGTTACGGCCTAAAAGCGGAAACTCAAATCGCTGATCTGCTCGGGCTGGACTTCTCCTTTGATCCTGTTCAAAGGCAATGGTTACCCCGAGCCGACCACCAAGGACGCTCCTCAAACGCACGTGTTTACCTTGCCGGTGATGGGCTTTCGATCCGCGGCAGCGAGATTGCGCAGGCCAGCGGACGGCTGGCAGCGTCGGCGCTGCTCCATGACCTCGGTCATGCAGAATTGAGTACGATCCGCCGCGACGGCCAAGCGATCAAGAACGCGATGCGCTTTCGAAAGGCGCTGGATCAAATCTTCGCCTTCCCATATCAACTTGCTGCCGAACTATCGGACGACGTGCTTGTCTGCCGCTGCGAAGGCGTGACCGCGGGCACTATCCGTCAGTCGGTTGCGATGTCGGGCGAGTCCGAAATCAACCGAATTAAGGCGTTTTGTCGGGTCGGCATGGGACGCTGCCAGGGAAGGCTCTGCGGTAGCGCCGCTGCCGAACTCATTTCAGCCACGACTGGTACAAGTCTCGAGACGGTTGGCCGTTTGCGTGGCCAGGCGCCGATCAAGCCAATCGCACTGGCCGATCTTGTGCGAGGCGAGCCGTGACGGGCGTATTTGACATGGCGATCATCGGCGGTGGACTTGCCGGTTGCTCAGCGGCCCTCCATGCCCGCCTCAAAGGCGCTTCTGTATTACTGCTGGAGCGCGGTCGCTGCGGTGGGCAGGCAAGTGGCGTCAATTATGGAGGCGTGCGTCAGCAGGGGCGTCATCCCGCCGAGCTTGCCCTTGCACGCAGGAGCCGTGCAATCTGGGGCGACTTAAAAAATTTGATCGGAACGGATTGCGAGTTTACGGCCACCGGCCATTTGAAGCTTGCCCGAAATGATGACGATATGGCTGAGTTGATCGCGCATCATCTGCTCCTTCGCGAGCAGGGAATTCACACTCTCGTTCTCGACGCAGACGATCTCAAAATTCGATTTCCGTATCTTTCGAGCCGCTATGCCGGCGGCTCTTTCTGCGCTGAGGATGGCCAAGCCAACCCGCGGCTTGTCGCGCCTGCCTTTGCGCGTGCCGCCCGCAAACTTGGAGCTGATATCCGTGAGAATTGCCGGGTGATCACTGCCGAGCCTTCCAGTGATGGATTTCTCATCCGGCTCGATGGTGATCCTAAAGTGGTCAAAGCCCGTCGGCTGGCCAACACTGCCGGTGCATGGGGCTCGGCGATCGCCGCGCAATTCGGTGATCACGTTAATGAGATGGTAATGGCGCCAAACATGTGTGTGACTGAGCCGATCGCTCCCCTGATCGGTCCCAATCTCGGCGTCTGCGGCGGCGGCATCTATATTCGCCAAACTGCCCATGGAAGTGTCATTTTCGGCGCCGGCCTCGGCATTGCCGATCGGGAACATCTGCGCGCCAGGCCACTGGCTGAGGTCACGATGGAGGCTGCCGCGGCTGCAATCACCATGGTGCCGCAACTCAGGAACGTCCTACTCTTACGAAGCTGGACGGGCATTGAAGGACGGATGCCCGACGGATTGCCTGTGGTGGGCCCAAGCCCCACCGTCGAGGGACTCTTTCACGCTTTCGGCTTTTCTGGCCACGGGTTCCAACTGGGGCCGGCCGTCGGCGCCGTGCTCGCAGAGCTTTGCCTCGATGGCCATTCGCCAACATCCATATCGGGCTTGGCCATGAATCGGCTCGACCGCGCTCTGGCGACGGTTGTCCAATCTTAAAAATCTGCAAAGGAAACGAAAGGGAACAAACATGCGACATCAGATTTATCAGCTCCTCGGCAGCGCCGTGGCGCTCGCCGCCACTCTGGCATCAGCTCCGGCTGCAGCTATCGATCACGCTTATCATCTGAGCGAACCCAATGTGCTCTCGGTCGCCATCACAGGAGACATGCCAGGACTGGTGGCCCGCAATGGGCGGCTTTCTGGCTATGATGGCGACATCCTCCAGATTGCAGCAGAAAAGCTCGGCCTGACAATCAAGCCCGTGCCGATGGAATGGTCCGGCGCGATCGCAGCTGTGCAGACCGGGCGCGTCGACATCATCGGCGGCAATGTCGCCTGGACAAGGCAACGTGCCGAGACGCTCTCGATGACGGATCCGACTGGCTATTTTCAAAACGGCATCACCTCGAAGAAGGCTTTCGCATGGCATACCCTGAAGGATCTTGAAAACCGCAAAGTCGGCTCGATGACGGGCTTTTCGTTCCTGCCGGAGCTTCGCAAGGTGCCTGGGCTGGAACTCTCGCTTTATGACAGCAGTGACGCGGCACTTCGCGATCTGCTGGCCGGTCGCATCGAAGCATTAGTGGGCGACCCGCCGGTCATCGACTATGCCTTGTCGAAAAATCCCGAATGGGACCTCGTCAATCGCGCGTTCACCGACGACAACGCGGACTTTCCACTTCTGACTGGCCTCGGTCGCCAATACGTGTTCGGCCTATCCAAGGAGAACTCTGTTCTTGCCGCAGATCTGAGCGCCCAGATCCGGGCGCTCTGGACCTCGTGCGAAGTGAAGGCGATAGGCAAACGCTATGGCAATATCAGCGATGCGAACTACACGCCGTCGGGGGAGAATTTTCGGGTCGGTGTCGATCGCCCCGCCGGCTGGACACCGCCGACCTGCGGAAAATAGCAAAGGGGCGGCTGGTTATGGACCGCATCTACAACGCAAACAGGGGAACCCACCATGCTCGTCAACCCTCTTCTGGAGGTTACCAGTCTCAGCAAAGCTTTCGGTCACCTTGCAGTTCTCAACAACATCTCGTTCAAACTTGAGCGCGGCGAGCGTGTCGCTCTAATCGGTCCGAGCGGCTCTGGTAAATCAACATGCCTCAGGTCCATCAATTATCTCGAACCACCGACAGCGGGCGAGATCCGTCTCGAAGGGCAGTTGATCGGCCGCCGCCCCAATGGCCAACGAATGACAGACCGCGCTATGGCACCGCAGCGCGCTGAAATCGGAATGGTTTTCCAGCATTTCAACCTCTGGCCACACTTGTCCGTTCGCGACAATGTTGCGCTACAGCCACAGAAGGTTAGAGGTATGAGTCGAAGCGATGCCGAGATGCTTGCCGATGATCTCCTCGGCAAGGTCCACCTCGCGCACAAAGCCGAGGCAATGCCACAGCAGCTCTCCGGAGGTCAGCAGCAACGCGTGGCCATTGCCAGGGCATTGGCGCAGCAACCCAAAATTCTGCTCTTCGACGAACCAACATCGGCGCTGGATCCAGAACTTGTCGGGGAAGTCTTGACCGTGATCAAGGAACTGGCAGCCGAGGGGCGGGCTATGGTCTTGGTCACGCACGAGATCGCGTTTGCGCGCGAGGTCGCCGACCGCATCATTTTCATGGATGGCGGGCAGATTGTCGAAGAGGGATCGGTAAAGTCTGTACTCGATCAACCACGGTCACCTCGCCTGAGGCAGTTCCTGGCAAGCCTGAAGTTGGGAGGGAAACATGAATGAAGCACCTCCAAGATTAATTGCGGACGCTCTATGTACCGGGGCACTGGTTACTATCAAGGTAACGGCAGGAGCGCTGGTCGTGGCACTCACTATTGGCATCGCACTGGCGGCAATCGCCGTGTTAACGAACAGCCGCATGCTCCAGACAGCCATCCGCATCTACGTCGAAATACTTCGTAATGTACCGAGCTTAACCTTCCTGTTCCTTCTCTACTTCGGCCTTGCCTCCCTTGGAATTCGCCTGTCATCGATGACGGCAGCCATCCTCGGGCTTGGTCTGATCGGCGGCGCGATCACCATGGATATATTTCGCTCTGGATTTCGCTCCGTTCCCGCTGGCCAGAGCGAAGCGGCCATATCCATCGGCCTGACACCCTTGATAGCCTTCCGCTTAATCGTGTTGCCGCAGGGGTTGAGGTTGGCTCTACCCTCGATCGGCAATTACGCAGTCGCGCTGGTCAAGGATACTTCCCTCGTCGCTGCCATTGCTGCGCCCGAGATTATGTTCAATGCTCGTCAACTCGTGAATGAAACCTTTGATACAGCGTTGATTTATGGAAGTGCCGCGCTTGTCTACTTGGTTCTGACTGGCATGGTGGCACAGTTTACATTACTGATTGAGCACCGATTGGAGGCGCGATGATGTTCTTCGAGACCATCGAGCAAAATATCGCTGACTGGGGGCCACGCCTCCTTGATGGGCTGCGATTGACGGTCTCGGTGACCGTGGGCGGATTTTGCCTCGCCCTGGTGCTGGCGCTGTTGATCGAATATCTGCGCAGTCGCCGCCATACCGCGACAAGGCTCGCCGCACACCTTTATATCGCATGTGCCCGTGGCGTGCCGGTTCTCGTGATCCTCTATCTACTCTATTTCGCATTGCCGAGTGCCGGGATTACACTGTCGTCCCGGTCTGCCGGAACGATCGGGCTTGCCATAGTGTATGGAGCCTATCTCGCGGAAGTGTTCCGAGCCGGACTGGGCGCGATCCCGGGGGGACAGCGCGAGGCGGCTCTAGCGAGCGGCATGACCCCATTTCAGACGTTCCGGATTGTACTTTTGCCGCAAGCGGTTCGGCACACGATCGCGCCGCTGTTGATCAATCTGGTCTCACTTCTGAAGGACAGTTCGGTCTGTGCGCTCATCGCAGTTCCCGAACTGACGCTCGTCTCGCGGGAGATCATGTCGGAGAGTTTCATGCCGCTCTCCGTCTTCGCGCTGACAGCCCTTTGCTATTTCGGCCTTGCCTGGCCCGCTTCACTTGTTGCTCGCGCCGTCGAGCGACGTCTCCATACGCCAGAGAGGCAGCGTGCTGTGCAGCGCGGCAAGCATAGTGCCATTGAGCTCGCGGCCTTGGGATAACCGCGGCTTACTCTCTGCGGCTGCATCGGCCTCCTTTTCTCGCATCTCACAGGAATGAAGATGAAAAAGCTAGTCAACCGACCAGAAGATATTGTCAGAGAAATGTTGGAAGGCATTGCTGCCCTATCGCCGGCAACAGCCGTCCTCTCTGAGGAGAACATCATTGTGCAGGCGGGCCTGCCGGAACCCAATGCGCGCCAGGTTGCGATCATCTCTGGCGGCGGCAGCGGTCACGAGCCAGCCCATGCCGGCTATGTTGGACGCGGCATGCTTACCGCGGCAGTCGCAGGTGATGTCTTTACCTCACCGAGTGCAGATGCTGTCTTGGCTGCAATTCTGGCCGTGAGTGGCCCGGCTGGCGCTCTTCTCATCGTTAAGAATTACACTGGTGACAGGTTAAATTTCGGCCTAGCGGCCGAGATGGCCCGAGCTGAAGGCATCCCTGTCGAGGTCGTTGTTGTCGCTGACGATGCAGCACTTCGGGAAACGGTTCCTCCAGAGCGACGCCGTGGCATCGCCGGCACTGTTCTTGTTCACAAGCTCGCCGGTGCGGCTGCTGCGCAAGGCCTTTCACTTGCGCGCGTCGCAGCGATCGCCGCTGCTGCGGCAGATCGGATCTCCTCTATGGGTGTTTCACTTGGCTCCTGCACGCTTCCTTCTATCGGAAAACCGAGTTTTACACTCGGAGAAAACGAAATCGAGGTTGGACTTGGCATTCATGGTGAACCGGGCGTGCAAAGAATGACCATGACTTCCGCCGATACATTAGTCGATCTCGTTCTCGACATGATTATCGCAGATGGGAAAGTTAAGCGTGGCGACAATGTCGCGCTGCTGGTGAATGGCCTTGGATCAACACCACCTCTGGAACTTGCCATACTGGCACGTGCTGGGCTTGCTCGGCTGGAGAAAGAAGGAATTGTGGTGGTTCGTGCCTTTGCTGGAACGTTTCTTTCCGCGCTCGACATGCCCGGCTTTTCCCTGTCAGTTTTGCCGATGACAGCGGTTGACTTGGAGTTTCTTGACCATCCCGTCGAAACATTCGCTTGGCCAGGTGGAGGCAGAGTCAATAAGGTCAGACCAACGATTAGCAAAAGCCGCCATCCCACACACGAAGTTGGCGATCGGCCCATGGTGATTGTTTCTGAATCGGGCCGGCAATTGCGTCGATTATTTGCCGAGATCGCCAGCGCGCTCATGGATGCGGAAAGTGAGCTCGCACGATTGGATAGCCTATCAGGCGACGGGGACCTTGGAGCAAGCATGCGACGCGGCGCAGAAGCGTTACTCTCCATGCCGGATGTTGCATTTTCCAACGTTGCCCACGGGCTCTCGCAAGCCGGCGACCGCGTTAGAAAAGCAATCGCCGGAAGTTCGGGACCATTCTATGCCACAGCACTCATGCGTGCGGCACGTCGGTTGTCGGGAGTTGACGAGCCGTCCGCCGCCGATATCGCGGGGGCGTTTTCGGACGCGGTTCAGGCGATTATGGATCTTGGTGGCGCTCGTCCCGGCGATCGGACCATGATTGATGCGTTGGAGCCTGCAGCCCGGATACTTGTTGATCAACTCGATTCGGACGTCGAATTCAATGTCGCATGGCGCAAAGCTGTAGAGGCTGCCGAGGAAGGAATGAGGCGAACAAATAACATGTATCCGAGGCTTGGACGCGCAAGCTATCTCGGGCAACGCGCGATCGGCAGTCCTGATGCGGGCGCGGCCGCGGTCGTGGTTTGGTTGAAGGCCACGCTTCAGTAATTCGCCCGTCCGGCTGACGTTATATCGCCGGATATGGGAGCTCAAGTTGATAGTCTCCGCCGGCTTTCGCCGGCCGGATGCTTCTCCTTGCCGGTCCTGGCGGGGCAGACCACGGTGACATAGGCTTCAAAAGCAATCGGGTTACCTGATGGAAGGTAAGCTCTGCCGTGAAGGCCATGCAGTGTCTCAATCTACGTCAAGCCGCATCCGTCTCAGGTCCAGGAAAACCTCTTGAGCAGGAAGTCGGGTACTGCATTATACCGTTCGTAGAGGGCCGTCAGAGCTTTATGATCGGGAACATTATCCGGACCCGCTTCAACATGATGAACGCCGGTCATCACGAGCGCTGAATGAATACCGGCTCGATTTGCACCGGCAATGTCGGTTGCAAGGCTGTCGCCAATCGCGATCACTTCCGTTGCCGGCAGATCGAGAACTCGCAGCGCGCTAATATAGGCAAACAATTCCGGCTTTCCAAAGCGGATCACCCTACCGCCGATTGTTTCATACCGGGCAGCGAGCCAACCGGCACAGCGAATTCGTTGCTCGGCAATCATCACCTCAAGATCGGGGTTGGCGCAGATCATTGGCAATTCTCGCTGCCGCGCCTGTTGCAGCAAATAATCGCTCTCTTCCACATTGCCAGTCGCCAGAATAAAATCGGCGTCTTTGATCTCCGCGACACGTTCAACCGCGAGCCCATCAAGAAGTCCGGCGAGATCGGGCGGCCCGGCGTGCCAATAGCGCGTTCCATTCAACCTTGGCATAGTTCGCGCGATACCGCCGAACGCCGCGTGAGCCATTTCTCCCGAGGTGATAATACCATGATAGAGATCAGGACCAAGGCCCATACTGGAAAGGCGGGATGCGACAGCCGCGGCGCGCCGCGGCGAATTGGACAGCAAGCAGGTCCGAACACCGGCGGCACGCATTTTGGTGAGCGTCTCGTGAACCGGCTGATAAAGCGCCTCGCCGTCATGGATGACGCCGAAGATATCGAGCGCAACGCCTCGAAAGGATGCAATTATTTCCTTGATCGTCTTTTCATGTGGTAGCGGGTCGGGGTGCATCAGGTTAATCCTCAAGATCGCGGCGGTGCCGCTGAAATGGCGGAGCAAGATCAACAAGAACGGCGGCCAGAATGATACCCGCTCCGGCAATGGTTTCGCTTGCTGGCACTTCATTGAATGCGAGCCAGACCCAGAGAGCCGATAGTGGCACTTCGGCCACGGAGATCAGTGCCGTCTCGGCAGGCGGTAATATCTGTGCGCCGGTGGCAAAGAAGAGAAGGCCCAGCGTCATCTGCACAAAAGCAAAACAGGCAACAATAGCACCCTGCCCTGCTGAGATCTCAAGTGACGGAGCCATAACCGCACCCATGATTGCGGCAAAGCCGTTGGAAAGCACCACGAGCAAGAAGTTTGGTGACCGCGATCGCCGCAAAGCGATCGTCATCAATGCCATGAGGCTCGTCATCAGAAGCGCGAGGCCATCTCCCGCAAGCTGCGGCCCGGATGAGGCCGAGCCGGAAAAAATTACGGCGGCACCAGTTCCGGCCATGCCGCATAGCACCCCCGTAGACAAGGAAAGACGCTCTTTGAGCATCACGCGCGCAAGCAGTGATGTCAGCAAAGGCAAAGAACCATGAATGACCACGATATTGGCAACAGAGGTCAGGCGCAGCGCCGGAATAAAAGCGAGCATGGCCGCAGCCGACAACATGGCTGCGGCGAGGCCAGCTGGATCAAGCTGTGTAGATCCTCGGTTAGGTGTGATTAGCATAAGTGCGCAAGAAAAAATAAAAGCAAAGAGGTTGCGCCAGAAGACGATCACCCAGACGCCGGCCTCGATCAGACCCATGAATAGACCCGCCGTGCTGAAAAACACTGCGGACAGGAGCACGTGAAGCTGCGCTTGCCGCTCTATGTTCATGGCTGTTGTCCGGACGGCACGGGGCGGTATCTGCGGGTGCATGATGCACCCGTGCGGACAAGAACCTCTTGCGGGACGGTTGCCGCTGACCGCGCCATGACTTCGGGCGGCGCCGTTACGCTGATGAAATCCACCCAAGCGCCTATGCGAGCGAGTTTGGCTGGTATGTCGGTCAGATCGATCGCACAATATTCCATCGATACCCGCCCGATTATCCGCACCGGCCAGCCGGCGCACTCTGCAGACAGGTGGTTTGCAACCTGCCAGGCGAGCCCATGCCTGTAACCGATCGCGACAATACCGAGACAGGTCAGCCGATCTGCCATGAATGTTCCCATATACCCGACACTTTCGCCGCGATGGATTTGTCGGATATTTATCAGCCGGGCACTAAGTCGGACGACTGGTTTGAACGGGTTGGGATCAAGATGAGCGTTATTCAGACCGTACAGCGCTGAACCAATGCGCACTCTGTCGAAATGATAGTCGGAGCCAAGTGAAACACCAGCGGAAGCAACCAGACTGCGCGGCGTGGAAGGCACCAGCATGGCACTCATGCCCACAAATCGGTCCTTCTGTAATCGATTGCACGGATTTGTCGCATCGTCTGCACATGCAAGATGGCTCATCACCAGCTCCGGCATTCGTGGCTTTGAGTGAATGAGCGAGCGAACCTCATCAAGCCTCAGACCAAGACGTCCGAAACCCGTTTCGAGATTCAGAACATAAGCGATTTTATTGGATGTGGCCGCGCAAACCTCGGCTGGAGTATTGCAAACCGGTATGAGACGGCCTTGTCGGTATGCATCGATACCGACCTTCCGCAAGCCCTCGAGAATGTTGATATCCACCTGCGTCACATGGCGGCGAACACGGATTGCCTCTTTCACGTTCGCGACGAAGAAACTTCTGCAACCGATGTCAGAAAGAGTCCCAACGACGCGCTCAAGGCCTAGCCCATAGGCATCGCTCTTGACGACCGCACTAATCTCCACGGTTGACGCCACCAACGAGCGCACGACCTGGAAGTTGGCTTGGATCGCCGCCAAGTCGACGGACAACACGGGTTCACATGAGCGCATTTAAACCACCAGGAAGGGCAATCGCAGAATCTTAATTTCCTATGGTTGCATTCTAGAGCTAGTGGCAGCATAATGCAATTACTGGATGTTAAGAAATCAAATAATCCGCTATGCGTGCAAAAGGAGAAGGCAGATGGCATGGGTGGAACGCCAAAAGAAGATATTGATCATTGGACAAGGCGTCCTTGGAGGGGATGTTCTCGACTTCCTGCTGCAGAGCAGGGAAAATCTCGAAATCGCCGTTGGCGTTCGCAATCCAGACAAGGCACTTCATCGCGTCAATCTGGCGCGTTATACGGCCATGAATCTCGGATTTTCGCCGTCGGTCGACATTATCCCGCTCGACCTCATGAATGTCGAAGCCACGGCAGAACGCCTATCGCAGCTAAAACCTGACATTATCTTCAATGCCACGACCTTACACAGCTGGTGGGTGATCACCAAGCTTCCACAACAGGCATTTCAGCGCATCGAGGCGGCGCGTGGCGGTATATGGACGCCGATGCATCAAGTCCTCATCCGCAGACTGATGAAAGCCGTCCGGCTTGCCAATTGCGAAGCGGTTGTCGTCAACGCCTCCTATCCTGACGTGGTCAATGCTTCACTGGCCGCCGAAGGGCTGGGGCCTGCCGTTGGTATTGGCAACATTGCCAATGCAGTTCCCGGGATCCGGCTTGCCGCTGCCTACATGCTTGGATTGTCTCCGGCGTTGATCGAAGTCAGGCTCTTCGCTCATCATTATCTCAGCTATAGGATGCCAAGTACCGGCGGAACTGATGGGGCGCCTTATCACCTAAGCGTTTATGCAAACGGATTCGAGGTGCCTCGCGAGGAGATCGATCACGCCGCGCTTTTCTCTCTGGTTGCGGGAAGATTTCGTCGGGTTAAAGGGCTCGCGGGGCAATCGGTCACGGCCTCATCGGCGACTGCCATGCTTTTGGCTCTTGTGCGTCGATCAGGAGACGTCGTTCACGCTCCAGGCCCGCTCGGACTGGTCGGCGGATATCCGGTTAGGGTTTCGAAAGACGGTCTGCTCGTCGATCTTCCCGCCAATCTCAGTCTCGACGAAGCGATCGCCATTAACTGCGAATGCCAACGCTATGACGGCATCGAGAGCGTTGACGACGATGGAACCGTCCGCTTTACCGATGCAGCTGCGAGCGTTTTGAAAGAGGTGCTAGGTTACGATCTTCAAGCCTATCAACCGCAGGAATGCGAGACCCGCGCCGAGGAACTGGCGGCACACTTTGCGCAGTTCGCGCGAGACAATGGGATGCCGGATGCAAGGGTGGGCTGAACAGGTCCTAGACGCCTGTCGGATGCAGCATTCCGATAGGGCAGAAGTCCGCCTGGTCCGGGCGGCCGATTGCGACTCTGGCCTCTTGCCGGCCGCAATCGAAAATGACCGAAAAGGCCGTTTCGGTCCGCTCGCCAGTCGAGGGCGATTTGCAGATCGCGTCCGGCGCACCGGAGCGATCCCTCAGCAATGCGGTGATGCTTTCAATACCGGTCAAGGTGAAACGGCGCGCGGCGCGGAGACGAGAGCGGCTCGAGGGATAATGGCGGGCGACTTGTTCCACGTCCTCCCACATGGCCGTTTTGGGAAGAAGCGGATGGTTCGTATGAACGATCGTGCGGACAACGCGATCACTCACACCGGCCGACGGCCCTACTTCGACCATCCGCAGACCACCGTTTGCGTCACCAAGCAGAAAGCATCGGCCAGACATATGCGGATGTGCTCGCAGAATACCGATCGCGCCGTCCAGGCATTTTTGCTCGAGCATCATGCGACGAATCATGAGGCTCGGAAGGCCCTTTTGCGACGTGTCGAGTATAAGATCGTTGTTGACCAAGGCGAGCCCGTGCCTGTTCATGCCAACCCACCCAAGAGTGCCGGCCGACGCGACGGTAACAAGGTGCTGCTCTTTATCTTCGTGGATGAAGACCGCCAAATGACGCTCGGTACCGGGCGGGGCATCCCAGTTCTGCGCGACAACGGCACCATCATGCTTCACCAGTCCTGCCGTGGTACATCCGGTTTGAGCCGTGCCGAAATATTCGAACGCCGAAAGCAGACTGACATCAAGCGTGGAGAGCTCCGTAGCCTCGGCGATGCCGTCGAGTTCCGCGACGAGGAATGGCGCGAATCTGGAAAGCTTTTCAATGCAGGCCGCCCCCTTTGCCTGCGCCAGGTTCCAGCTAGCGCGATCGGTCGATCGCCGAAGATCGTGGAAAGCTTGCAGGATCATGGCACGCAGTCGAATACCATGTTGTTGCCCGCGCTCTCTCGGCGAACCGCGGAGTTTAATAATTGGCACTTGAACTTGGCTCATCGAAAAAATCGGAATATGTTTCACTCAGGTATCCATATTGTGGATACGGCTATCAATCCAGTGAATGCCCGTGTGAATTGTGCGAAACTTCGATACAGCGTGACGTAGCCTTGGTGTAAGCTCTCGGCCAGTCCGGCCGCTGCTTGTAAGGGATGGAATGACAAAAATGAACAGCCTCGATCATCTGCCGCAACGCAAGCAAGAGGAACTTGCCGAGGTCGCCCGAATTCTGTTTGAGGAGTTCGAGACGGCGCGACGGTCGAAGCTCAAGGCGGAGCATAAGAACGCGCGCATCCTGAAAATCATACTCTTCGGCTCCTATGCCCGTGGCGACTGGGTCGAGGACCGCAAAAGCGGCTACCGCTCCGACTATGATCTATTAATCGTCGTCGATTCCCACTCCGCGGCCGAAAGTGCTGATTGTTGGGAGAATGCCTCTGAGCGTTTCGTGCGTGAGCTGACAATTACGAAGCATTTGGAGACACCGGTAAATTTTATCGTCCATTCGCTTCACGAGGTGAACGATCTGCTTGCCCGGGGCCGTCCATTCTTCGTCGACATCGCCCGGGACGGCATTGCGCTCTATGAAGCGCCCGGCCATCCGCTTGCATCGCCCCGACAACTTTCTCCGGAAGAAACGCGCCAGGAAGCCAAGCGCAACTACGATCAGTGGTATCCCAGTGCAATCAATTTTTTCAAACATGCGCAAATCGCCATTTCAGATCGAACACCTAACGAGGCGGCATTCTTCTTGCACCAGACGATAGAACGCCTCTATCATTGCGTTCTTCAGGTCATAACGCTGTATAGCCCGAAGTCGCATCGGCTTTCGGTGTTGCGCTCCCATGCCGAGCGCGTCGACGTTCGTCTGATCGACGCTTGGCCCCGCGACACGAAATTTGCTCGGAGATGCTTCAGCAAAATCGACCGCGCATATGTTGATGCTCGCTATTCACCAGAATACTCCATCACAAACGAAGAACTCGACTGGGTGGTAGAGCGCGTGGGCGTTTTGCAAGAGATCGTTGCTAACATCTGCGACGAACGGCTAAGATAACCTGGACTATACTTGATATTGACATGAGATCCTGTAAACGGGGCAGCATAGCTGGAGCCCCAATAAATCCCTATCGATCGCCGCAACAGCAGTTGGCACAATCGGCTAGTCGGGAGAGCAACCACTGAGGCTTGATTTGTAGGCGGCTATTGAGACATACAATCATCGGTCGCACCGTGCGTGTCTCAACCATCTCACGACGATTTATTAGTCGGAGCGGCTGTTGTCCGAAATCAACTTGCGGGGGTTTTCCATGAATCTTTTTCCGACAGCGATTCTGACAGATTTCCTTGAAACATCTGAGGGTGATGCCGACAGAGATGACTTAATGGCCGCCCTTGAGCGGGCGACAGGCGAGCTTGGAATAGAGCATTTTGCCGCAGCATTCCTCCCGCTTGCCCATGAGCGGCTTGACGCCTATTTCATCTGGGAAAAATGGCCAAGGCGGTGGTTTGATCGCTACCTGAAATACAATTACTTCCACTCGGATCCCGTCGTGCATTTTGTCCGCCAGTCCGGACGATCTATAATCTGGTCCAAGTCGCTAAAACTGCAAGCTCTGCCATCAAGATCGAAGCGGATCATGGACGAGGCCAGCGACTTTGGCCTTATCGACGGGCTTACCATTCCACTTCATTCAAGAACCGGGATAAGCGGCGTTTTCTCTGTTGCGGGCAGAGGTCCGAAGCTGAGACCGCCGGAGATTGCGCTGTTGGAGATTATCGCGACACGCGCCCACCAGCGCTTGCTCGATCTTGCTCCCCCGCCTGCACGGCCACGAGAAGATCTTACCATCACCAAAACAGAGAGCGAATGTCTGACATGGTGCGCCTCGGGTAAGACCGATCGCGAAATAGGGAGGCTAACTGGTCGATCTCCTCGCACGATCCAGGTGCACCTTGGGAATCTCCAGCGCAAGCTCGGGGTTACCAATCGAGCCCAGCTGATCGCTGAAGCGTTTCGCAATGGTCTACAACGGTAGAAAATACGACAATTTACGAATAGTTTTCAATTATCCTTGGTTGCATTCTAATCGAGTGCACGCGGGGGATTTGAGATGTTGAGAATTATCCACGAGGCGGACGACCCTGAACTTATGGAACAGGTTTGGTTCTTCCGACACCAGATATTTGTTCAGCATCTAGGCTGGGACGAACTTCGCCGGGAAGACGGTCGCGAACGGGATGAATACGATACCGCAGATGCCATTCATGCAATCCTCATTCACGGCCGGAGAATACTGGGATATTCACGGCTCATTCCAACGACGCGTCCCCATTTCACCAGCAGCTTACACCGGCCTTTAACCGCCAAACTGCCAATGGGCTCCGATATATTCGAGTGGAGCCGCTGCGCAACGGATCTTCACCAAGCTTCTATAGGCGCTTATGCGACCTCTGATCTGCTTATGACCGGTGTCCTTGAATGCCTGGTGCAACTGAGCGCTAGAACCATCCTCTTCGTGACCTGTTCACCGCTTATCGACATGATGAAGCGACGGGGATATCCAGTACAATGCCTGGACATTGTTTCGCTCGGCAACGGTGATCGAGCAGAGATCGCTTCATCCAACTTGCCGCACGATCTCCTTGCGCGGCACAGGCAAAGATATGGCATACGGCGATCACTATTGGGTTGGGGGCGTGATCGCACCGCCTTTCCACAACGCCCGCAGGCCGCGGCGTAACACTGGTGCCGGGAGGTGGTCCGTCGCAAGAAATCCGTGATGGATAAAGACGATGCCCGCCGCTTCGCGATCGCGATCGTACACGAGGAGACGTCAAAACTGCTCAAGATAATCGACGAGATATGCCGCCGTTATCCCCCCAATGATGACCTGCATTTCGTTCGCTATCTGCTGCGCATGATTGTTATTGAAACGAAACCGACCGTGCCTCCCAACGACACCTAGGTACCACATACGCCGGTCAACCAATTTTCGCTAATGTTAGGACGTCGTCCTAAAGTTCTTTGCAAACGTGAAACCTGTTGATACACTACAACCCAGGCGACGTAGTCGCCTTGGGGCGTGGAAACCCCATTTCAACCATACTGCTCTTTGCCCGAGCGTATTCTTCGCGACCAATCATGGTCGGGGAGCCTATGGCGTATACAAGAGGCGTTCGCGCTAAAGTCCATGGGGCCGCCTGGTTGACGGTTTTCCAACTCCCCGGCTTCTGGTTGCCAGCTTGTCTGGCCAGCGGGAGCGCCGTTATGTTGCAGAAAACATTGAGTGATGCTGCATCCATCCTTCGCGATGCCACAGATGATACCACCGCGCAGCATATTGCTGATATCGAGATAGGCAAACGCATCAAGAAGCGCCGGCAGCAACTTAGGCTGTCTCAAACGGCATTAGGCGCGGCAGTCGGCGTATCGTTTCAACAAATCCAGAAATATGAGCGGGGCACCAATCGTGTGAGTTCATCCACCCTCTACGAGATCGCAAGAGTTCTTGACACGTCAATTACCTATTTCTTTGAAACTCTTACAAGAGGCTCAACGGCGGCAAGTTGCGAGTTGAACCGGAAGGCGACCATCAGGGAGGAGTTTGTTGCGACAGATGAGGGCCAGCGCCTTGTGGACGCGTTTCTTGCAATTCCCAAAAAGACGCGACCGAAAATAATCTCGCTATTAACGACTTTTTCGACGGAGCTCTGAGGGCGCCGGCACATCGCGAATTGTCCCAATATTTCGGCGATCTCCACCTCTTTCATAACAATCTCTCAGAACTGCCTGGATACTCACCAGGTTGGATAGTTTCTCCGCGGCGTCGACATGATTGTCGAGGACCTGATCTCCAAGAGCATCTGTTCGAGTTCTCCGGTCAAATTGCCTTTGTTTTGCAGTAGCTTAAATGCGACGGCTCATAGTTTCGTTGACAAATTCGGACGTGACGACAACCGGAGGAAATCGGAACGAGGCGGCCTGGCTGATCCTAGAGCCTTCGCTAACCATTGGGACGGGCCGATAAGATGTTGAAGCTTGTCAACTGATCTCATCTCTCTGCGGCTGGAGAGCAAGAAATGACTCAACGACGCCGAGCAATAGCCTGGCCTTGTCCAACGGAAGCTGTTCAATATGCTTCATCAGCCGCATACGAATATCGGCTTCTTCTCGTGTATCTCCCCAAAGATGTGGGGCAGCGGAAAACAACACGTCGAGCGGCGAACAATCAAGCAATTCGCTGAGATGGACCAGCCGGGTGACATGCAGCTTTGCCTCGCCGCGCTCATATCGGCCGTAAACCTGTGTTGCGAGACCGAGCAATGGCGCCAAATGTGGCCTAGTCAGTCCCTGTTTTTCTCGTGCCTCACGCAAGGCCTCGCCGATGCGGCTGTCCATATCGCCAAGCGTAGTCACGCCTTCAAAACCCGTCCGTCGGTAGATTGGACTATCGTTTTCGGGATCGCGCTCTTCTACGAGATGCGCTCGCTCAATATAAAGTTCGGTCTTCTTGTCCATCTGGCTAGCCTGAATGCGTCAATCAATCTCAATATCACAAGGTCTCCTTATCACGACAAGCCCGGGCAGCCAAAACTCGCGTTGAACACGCCATAAGTTTGTACAACGGTGAAACTTGAAGCTAGCAGGAGGAACGTCCAATGACAGATCCTGAAGACCTCCTTCGGATGGGCGATGAACGCAAACCGGAACGCGACCGACTGGATCACTTGATTGATCAATTCATCGCAGTCGGCGCACAAGCCAAGCGACTTCAGCTGAGGCGTTCCGACGTGGGCCGCGAACAATTGCACTCACTTCGACAAGTGGCGCGGTCGGTTTTTCGTCAGATTCTTTTGGAAGCCGACGCAGTCGGCGCCGTTGACGAACGACCCCATCTTCTTGCTGCAGCACTGGTAATCGCTTCGGAGGCCGCTGAAAATCTTCTGCACTCGAATATCTCGGCTGCGATCCTATTAGCCGGTCCGAACGTTTCAGCAGGTGAGGACTTGAAGGGTATGACTTCATATTTTCCGGACGCATCAGAGGGACGCCCTACTTCCTCAGATTGAAGAAGTGCCTGCTGGTGGCATTTGTCGCGTCGTCCCTGATGTCGAAATAATAGGGGTCGTCGCGAAGAGGCCTATCCATGAACTCCGTATAGGAACAGGAGTGATCGCCCGAATAGACCCGTCTTACACCGTTCGCCCTTTCTATCGGGGCGCTACCGCCGCCTTGCGGCCCCCGTCCGCATCCGCCGACGATGCGCCTGCATTGGGACAACTGGCCCTGCCCGGAGCGGCTTCCAATGTCCTCGCCTTGCGTCGGGGTCCACCCCGATGGGCAATCGGCATAGAGTTCAAAGCCCGGCCGCCCTGCTCCGCCTTCCGGACAGGTTGGCCAGGAAAACCCAGGCCGCTTCATCGCACTGATCAGCCTTTCCATGGGTGGGCGACAGCTAGCAATGGAGTGCCAAGAGGGATTTGAAGACGCCGCGCAGAGAAGCACCTCACAACCCCATTCGCTGGCATCCGCGTTATCGTGGGTAAATAATGCAATGCTGACAGAGCAGGTGAGGAACAAAGCAATCGATCTCATTTCAGTCTTTCTCGGGCTCTGCCGACTAACGGTCGGCTTTGGCAGGTCTGCGTTTTTTCTCATGGAAGCGCGGCGTGATCTCCGCATCTCGTTCTTTCAACAAATCGATGTCGGCAACAGGAAGGCGATGAAGCGTTCGATCGACCGCCTTGGTACGCCACTCGTCCATGTCGAGAACGTAGGTTCGCCAGATCCCATAGCGCGCCGACATCGCATAGCGCTGTGCACCGGCGTAGTCTGCGCGACCGGCATCTAAGGCCGCCAATCGGGCCAGCCCTACGCGCAGCAATTCGATTGCCAGATCGCGGCTGCCGGCCCGACATATTCCCGAGAAAGTGCCATCAGGAGCCGAAGCTGTGATATCGCATGAGACGCTTTTGGACCCAATCGTGCGCTTCAGCCACGCTTTGGCCATTGCTCCGCAGGGTACGGGCGCAGGTGTATAAACCGCGCCATTCGTCGGCTTCCTTGGATCGAATGCCCATTGTGCCAATTCGCATGTGTCGATGCTGACCAATCTGACGGCGCGGCCTTGCACCGGAAACCAAAGGGTTCTTCCATCGCGCGCTACTGCTCGCCCTTCGATGGTCTTCCGACCATGTGCCCGCACCGGATCCGTTGCGAACGGACTTAAGACAGGATCTGCTGCGGTCGCAAGAACAGGGACCAGGAATATCGCCAGCGCAAGAACAAGCCTGAACGCCATTTCATCGACCCTCATGCTGCGTGACGCCTCGGCTCAAAACCCAAGCGGGATGTGCGACGTCAGAAAACTGGCAAAGAGGTGCCTTTCGCGCCCTGACCCACTGCTCAACCATGGCGTAGGATATGCGTATCGGCAGCCACTCCGCATTGAGGGTCGCAAAGGCATAACCTTTGGCAATGAGCAAAGCCGACGGATCGAGCAACTCGCCATTGATCCATCTGTCGCCTGTCACCGGCGTGGCTGCAGTCGTAAGCGGCGTGGAAGCGGCGGAGGCCTCGAAAGCGTCGCTCGTCAAGATCGCGACGGGAACCAGGAGCAGACGCCATCTCATTTTGCTTGCTCCTGGACTCGCGGGTCGGCCCACATACCAAATCCGGCTCGTCCAATCTTTTCGTCATCGACGAGATCAGCTCTAAGTGGACTGCCATCCGATCTGCGCGCAAGCCTCAGGGCGCCGATCGAAACCAGTTGCTCCTCCAAATTGTCCACGGTGTCGAGCGTGCCAGGATAGGCGTAATAGCCAAAACACGTCGCATCCTGCGTTGCTGCCTTCTCCTCTGTCAGGAAGGCGCGGCAGAAAATTACCTTGGCCGCCCTTAGCTTGATGGAAAGCTGCTCCTTGGCGTAGTCATCGCAGGATCCCGCAAAGCCGTCCCTCTGGTTGACCATCTCGCCGCGGCACGGTTCAAGCCCGTAGAGGTGCAATGACACCTTCTCGTCAACGCGAAAGTCTGTCGGTGAAATCGGCTTGAAACCCTCGCTTGAGACGAAGCCTTTCCGGCCAGCGACCGTCTTGTCCGAACCATAATATTCGATCACCAGCACGGTCTTCCCGGGTGCGGCGAGCGAGCGGATGTAGTCACTATTCACGG
Organism: Hyphomicrobiales bacterium; assembly: GCA_900468625.1. GTDB lineage: Bacteria > Pseudomonadota > Alphaproteobacteria > Rhizobiales > Rhizobiaceae > Rhizobium. The sequence goes on along the minus strand of UBUL01000019.1, from coordinate 331,113 downwards.
AGCCGGCAGCCTGCGCCGAAACGCCGGCAAGCGCCGTGCACATCAGCACCCCGACGAATCCACGCAGCTTAGACGTATCCATTTTGGGTATCTCTCGATTTGGAGAAAGATTGAATTTTTCTCTTTTCAATTCGAAACCTTTGAGATACGTGTTACCTAATTTAGTAACATAGTTCAATCGAAAATCGGCGCCATTCCCCTTTTGGCGATCATTTTGTGGTTAGATCACTCAGGCGGCTATCCCATGCAAGGCAGGTTCGAATATGTCAGCGTCATAGCGTTAATACTGGGCCTTGGATGCGGTCCAGCCTCAGCCAATGACGCTTATAGATATGATAAATATACACATTTTCCGAACTTCCTTGTTGACGGAGCAACACGGCTCAACGAGAAATCCGCACCGGCGGACAACGCCGTGCGGGGCTATTATCTCGATCCGAAGGGCATTGCGCTACCGGCATCCGACGATGGCAGAGAGAACAATTTTGATAACATTCCCGATTACAGACCTGTCGACCATCGCCCGATCCGTAGTCAATCCGCAAAGCACATGGTAGATGATAAATTCAGATACCTCGCCTCACCCGATATCTGCCCCTCATCGCCCCTGTCGTCAGAACAGATTGTCGCTCTGATCGAGTCAGTGGCGCGCAAATACGAGGTCAAGCCCGACTTCGCGTTGGCGGTTGCCTGGGCGGAAAGTCGGTTTGACCGTATCCGGAACAGCCCGAAAGGTGCGCGCGGCCCCATGCAACTGATGTCTGGCACGGCAGGTGACCTCGGCGTCACGGATGTCTGCGATCCTGCTGCCAATATCGACGGCGGCGTTCGGTATCTGAGGGATCTCGTCGAGGAGTTTCAAAACCCGCTGCTTGCCGCTGCGGCCTACAATGCTGGACCCAAGACGGTACGCGACCATGGCGGCATTCCACCCTACTCCGAGACAATCAACTACGTCTCGGAGATCTTGAACTTTCAGCTCGGGCTCCGTCCGCGCAGGACCGGAGAAGCTTCAAACAAACCGACAAAGCCTTCCCGGGGTAACGGTGTCGTGGGTGCCGTATCCGGGCGCCAGTTCGTCGGTGGCGTTATGAAATTCTGACAGGGAAGAGGACAAGGACATGAGAAAACTGCTTCGTTCATTCGCGCGTCGTCGACACCAGGCGCTGATCGCAGGCGTGACCCTTGCGGTCTCGCAGTTGGTCTTCTCCGAGGTCGCAGCTGCCCAACAACTCGGACAGGCCTTTGCGCCGCTTCAGGCGATTTTTCAGGCCGTAGTGGACTTCATCACCGGTCCCTTCGGACGGTTGTGCGCAATCATCGCCGTGATGTCCATGGGCTTTCTTGCCTGGGTCGGCAGGCTCAGTTGGTTTCTGGCTGGCGGTGTCGCCATGGGTATCGGGCTCGTTTTCGGCGGCCCATCCATCGTCGATGCTTTGATCGCGATTGTGGGTTCATGATGAGCGACAACAACCTCGACAAGCCCGTCCTTACGCCGCTCGTTATCGGCCTCACCCGCTCGCCGACGCTGTGGGGGGTGCCGTATCTTGCTGGCGTTATCATTCTTGGATTGACGATCATTGCCTGGCTCGCATCCAACACGATGTGGGCCTTCTTGACCGCACCGGTTGCCTACCTCTCGCTTTTCACGCTTTGCACCTGGGACGCCCGGATCCTCGATGTGCTTCAGGTCGCAACGCGGCTCACACCCCGAACCCCGAACAAGACGTTCTGGGGTGCCAACTCCTACGGACCGTGACAATGCTGAAGGTGATCCGCGATGAATTGGGCTTTGGCGGAGCTGGTCATAGGGAGCGGCCGATGGCCGCTCACATCCCCTATCTGCGCCACGTTGCCGATTCCGTCATTCGGTTGGAAGGCGGCGCGCTGATGACGGTCATTCGCTTGGAGGGTCTCTTTTTCCAGACTGAAGACCAGGCTGAACTCAACATGCGCTCGGTCGTACAGAACACAATGATCCGCGCGCTCGGATCGAGCCGCTTTTCGCTGTGGTCGACCGTCATCCGGCGCCAGGTCGACACAGTCATGCCAGGCGAATTCGAAGACCGCTTCTGCGACATTCTCGACCAGCGCTATATGGCGACGCTTGGTAAGAAGCGAATGTTCGCCAACGAGATCTATTTAACCGTTCTTCGCTCCGGCATTCGCGGTGCACTGGCCGCTGGCGACCAGATAAGGCGTTTTCTCGACAAAGCTGCCGGGCGGGCGGCCAAGGCTGTGCAAATCGATGAAGCTGTCAGCGAACTCGAGGAACTTGCCGAAAATATCGTCCGCGACCTTGCCAAATACGGCGCGCGGCCACTCGGCATTACGTATCGGGAAGGCGACCCCTATTCGGAACCCTGCGAGTTCCTGGACATGATCCTCACATGCGGTGTGCCACGCAGCAAACGCCTGCCGCGCATAGGGATCGCCAACTATATCGGGACGTCGCGGCTGCACTTTTCCCGACGGACATTGCAAGCGCAAGCCGGTGCTGCGGAAGAAAACCGCTTTGGCGCCATGCTTTCGATCAAGGAATACCCCCCGTTCACAGGCCCGGGAATATTGGACGGGCTGCTGCAGGTCAATCATGAGTTCATTCTGACCCAATCGTTCACGGTGGCCGACAAGCCGATCGCCCAGGAACGCATCACGCGACTGCAACGGCAGATCAGCGCCTCGGACGAGGCTGGTAGCGACGTGGAAAACGACATCGACTATGCATTGAACAGCCTCCTCAATCAGGAGGCCGTCTTTGGCTTCCATCACCTGTCCCTGCTCTGCCTGTCGCGCGACCTCGAAGGTGTCAACAAGGCTGTGTCCGATCTTGGTTCCTGCCTCACAGACATGAACATCAATTGGTTGCGCGAGGACCTCAACATGGAGGCAGCGTTCTGGGCGCAATTGCCGGGCAACCACGCCTACATCGCCCGCAAAGCCATGCTGTCCAGCGCCAATTTTTCCGGCCTATCGTCGATGCACAATTTTGCGTCCGGCCGGAAAGACGGGCTGCATTGGGGACGCCCGATCACCATTTTGGAGACGACGAGCCAAACGCCCTATTGGTTCAATTTTCACCAGCGCGATATCGGCCATTTCCTGGTGACCGGTCCGACAGGATCTGGCAAAACGGTTGCCCTGACTTTTCTGCTCGCGCAGGCTTTCCGGATCCGGCCAAGCCCTCGCGCCGTCTTCTTCGACAAAGACAGGGGTGCAGAGATCTTTATCCGTGCGATGAACGGTACCTACGAGGTTCTGTCTCCGGGCACACCAGCCGGTTTCAATCCGCTGCAGCTCGACAATACCGCACAGAACCGAGAATTTCTCCTTAGACTGCTGAAAACCATGTTGCGTGCGGGAGACGAAAGCGCTTTCACCCAGGAAGAAGGCGACATCCTTGAGCGCGCCATCGTCAGACTGATGCAAGAACCGTTAGCCGAGCGCAACCTCGCCAATCTCGCAGGCCTGCTAACGGGGCGCTTACGCGCCAACCCAAACGACCTTTGTTCCCGGCTGAGGCCTTGGATCGAAGGCGAGAAGGCCTGGCTGTTCAACGCGCCCCAAGACGTGTTGTCGTTCTCCGGCCATGCGGTCTTCGGTTTCGACATGACCAGTATTCTCGACAACGACGACGTGCGTACGCCTGCGCTCATGTATCTCTACCATCGCCTCAATGAGCTCTTCGATGGCACGCCGGTGATGATTTTCATGGATGAAGGCTGGCGGCTCTTACGGGATCCGATCTTCAGCGACTTTATCATCGACAAGATGAAAACGATCCGCAAGCTGAACGGCATCCTCGGCTTCGGTACGCAATCGGCGGCCGATATCGTCCGTTCGCCAGCGGCACATGCGCTGATCGAACAGTCCGCGACCAATATCCATTTTCCCAACCCCCGCGCCGACGAGGAAAGCTACGTCCATCGTTTCGGCCTGACAGCAAAAGAGTTCCATTTCGTCCGCAACACCCCTCCAGAAAAGCGCGCCTTCCTCATCAAACACGGCAGTGACAGTGTCATTGCCAGGCTTGATCTCGGCGCTATGCCCGATCTCATCAAGGTACTCTCTGGCCGGAAGGAGACCATCGAGGAATGCGCACGTCTGCGCGACATCCATGGCGAGGATCCGACTGGATGGCTGGATAAATTTTGCGGGTGGGAGGACAATGAATGAGGTCCACTGCCTTCTCAACGCTTCTGTTCTCGACGATCTTCGCCTCGATGGCGGCAGCCGACGTGCCAGTGTCAGACGATAAGAACCTTGATGAGCGCCAGGCTCGCGATACATCAACGACTGGCATCAAGGACATAGATCGCAAGCGCCATAGCATCCATACATCAGTCACCTGCTCGATGTATCGGCCCACACGCCGTAATGATCCGGTCGGGTCGGCCGAGGCTAATCCGGAGATCTCCGGTTTGGTGCGGCGTGTCGCTCGCGAAGAGGGCGTCGATGAAAACCAGTTCCTGGCTCTCATCTATCAGGAGAGCCGCTTTGACCCTTGCGCCAAATCCAGTGCTGGTGCCACCGGCCTTGCCCAGTTGATGCCAGGCACCGCCGCACAGCTTGGCGTGGACGAGAATAATATCGAGCAGAACCTGCGCGGTGGCGCACGCTACTACAAGCAGCAGCTGGAGCGTTACGACAACAACGTCTCGCTGGCCCTTGCCGCCTATAATTCAGGACCCGGCAACGTCAACAAATATGGTGGAATTCCACCTTTCAAGGAGACGCAAGGTTACGTCGCCTCAATAACACGGCAATGGCTTCCAGCCTTTGGCGGCTCGGACAAGTCGGGAATGCCTCTCAATTTTGGAGGAGGAGGATCTGCATATGCGGCGATGCGTTCATCGACGATCAATGCCATGGGGATGACTGCAGCAACCGGCGACAGCTTGGCCAATGTTGCAAGCTGGTACGAGCAAATCGGGCAGCTGCAAACGGGCACCATCCAGGACAGCTGGGATCACAACTCCAGCGTCCGCAACGCCAATGTCGAGATGATGAACAACGTCATCGAACTCGGCACTGCGATGGCCGGGCTGATCAATTCGCGCAATGCAGTCTCGTCGGTCGCTCTCTCCGGTTCTTCGCGGAGTTCCGATCAAGAACCGGATGGGAGCAGACTGCGAGGGATTACCACCATCTGCGACCGGCGCGAGAACCGCGTCTGGGACGCTGCCGAGCAGGCCTGCGTCGAGATGCGAAAAAGCGAAAACCAGGTGCAGCTGATGCTGCGGCCTCAATCATAGGAGAATGATATGCGGATGATCGTCTTAAGCAGCTTGGCCTTGTTTGCATTGCCTGTCATGGCATTCGCCGATGTGCCGGTGATCGATCGAACCAATTATGAGGTCGCCAAGAAAACCGCAGAGACGACAGACAAGATTCTCGACACCAACAAGAATATCCTGACGACTGTGGAAGATACCCTGAAGGCCGTTACCGGCGATCGCGCCAGCACGGCCGGGCCGCTGAAGAACCTTGCTGTTGGCAATGGTTTCAGCGTCTCTTCAATCCCCGCCCTCGACAGCATCCTTAAAGACGGCGTGCCAAATTTCGGGAATATGAGCGGTGACATCACGCACTCGACGACCGCCTTCATCAACGAATTGCAGCTGGTGAAGTCGCTCTCCGGCAAAGAAAACAGCACCTTCTCCGGCGACAAGTCCTATGAACAGCTGATCAAGACGGTGCTTGGCGTATCGGCGCTGGTCAACGGGTCGCAGCAGGCGGTTGGGAACCGCCGCGACGCCTTCGAACAGGCCGGCAGCCGGATCGGAACAGCTCAGGATCTTAAGGGTTCGATTGATCAGAATACCCAGCTTCAGGTGCAATCCGGGCTGACGCTCAATGAGATGATCGGCGTTTTGAACGGTGCCGTCACGTCGTTGCAGGCCGAAAACCAGCGCCGCCTAACCGACATTTCCAATACCAAGAAGGCGCTCACCTACGGGAAATGACGATGCCGCAGCTTGCTGGTCTGATCATGGTCGTGACGCTTTGCCTGACTTTAACAGCCTGTGGGTCGCCCAAGGAAAGGACGGCGCCCTGCAAGCGACCGGCCAACATGGCATCGTTCAATGAGGACCAACGTCACGGATGCGGGCCGATGCGGGCCATCAACGATCCAACGCGCGCATTTGCCGCAATCGGTCTGCTTGAGGGGGCGTCGAAGTAGAATGCAGAATTTTCTCGGCGACCTCCTCAACCGCATCGAAAACTCCGGTGCAAGCTTTTCCGAGCAGGCCTACACGATCGTCGGCAATGAGATCGTGCCCTTGCTACGATTGATGTTGATCGTATACATCGCTTGGTACGGCCTGCAGCTTGCCATGGGCACGGCGCGCCTCAGCGTCGGGGAGATCGTCTTTCGCATCGTTCGCATGGTGATGATCCTCGTCCTCGTCGGTTCCTGGGGCAATTTCAACAATTTTGTCTATCGCTGGATCAACGACACGCCGGAAGATGTCGGCCGCGCGATCCTTGCCGCCTCCGGAACCGGCGTCACCGAGCCGACCAATGGCATGTCGATGATCTGGCAGACGGCAAGCCGGGCGGCTTCCGCCTTTGCCGAGCAATCCGGTTACTTTGCGATCCTTCCCAGCATGGTCAGCGTCCTGATCATGCTCGCCACGGGTATTTTCATCGCCGTTGCTCTTGCCATCCTGATCCTTGCCAAAGTGATGCTCTGGGTGCTGATCGGAACTGCACCGATCTTCGTCTCCTGCATGCTGTTCGAAAAGAGCCGGGGCTACGGTGTCGGATGGTTCAACCAGGTTCTGACCTATGCATTGCTACCTCTGTTCATCTATGTGATCGCAGCCTTCTTGATTGCCGCCATGAACCCCGAACTGACAAAAATCGATGCGGCAAGTGGTTCAAGAACGCTGACCCTTGCCGACATCGCTGGCTTCATCCTGCTATGTGCTGCAGGTGCCTTTGTCATGCTCTACATCCAGTCCCTCGGCCAGGGCATAACATTCGGTTTTGCGGCAGGTGTCGGCAACGCGGCGCGCGCAATCGCGCATCGGTTCGGAGTGCGGTATCCATTGGGAGCGGCGCACGGCGGAATTGCGGCCAGCCGCCGGGCCTATCGTGCGGGTCGCAACTTGCGCAAGAGAAACCGCAGCGACGGCGACGGCGACAACATCTCCACCACAAAATCGGCCATGCAGGCCAAAATCGCTCGCCAAGGCACACCGCACTGAACATCCGTTCTTAAGAGGGGACAACATGGCCGACACCAAAGACTTCGCTCTACGGACCTACTATCAAAATGGCGACATCTGGGAACAGGAGATCGTCAAGAAGGCCAAGCGGTCCCGCACATTCGCTTGGTTCGTGACGATGATCTTCGGCGCCATCACGCTGCTGAGCTTGATCGCGCTCGTCATGCTGGTTCCGCTCAAGAGCTTTGAGCCCTATATCGTCGAGGTCGATAAAAGCACGGGCTATATCGAGGTGAAGACCGGTCTGACGCGGCCAGCCAATCTTACCGAACAGCAGGCGATTACCCAGGCCAATATTGTCCGCTACATCCGCGCTCGCGAAGGATATGATCCCTACGCGATCGAACAGAATTTCGGAATCGCCGCCCTGCTTTCGACCGGCAATGCAGCGCGCGAGTTGCAGGATCTCTACAGCGCGACCAATCCAAAAAACCCGGCCAAGGCCTACGGTCACAATAAGCGTGTCATGACCGAGATCGCGTCCGTGACTTTCTCGAACAACAGCACCGGCATCGTGCGCTTCTTAACGACGGAAGTCTCAGACACGGATTCGATCGTCCGCCACTGGATCGCCGTGGTACGCTATCGCTATACCGACACGCCCGCGACCAATGAATGGCGCTTTGAGAACCCCTTGGGGTTTCAGGTCTATGACTATCGGCGCGACCAGGAGACTGTGACGGGAGGCGGCCAGTGATCCGGAGCCTCTTCGTCTTCTTGACCTGCGCGATGTCGTTATCTGCTGCAAAGGCCGCCGAAACGCCCGTAGCCGGCCGGCTCGATCCTCGCGTTACGAGCGTCGTTTATCGGCCGAACAATGTGGTGCGCGTTTTTGCCACCTACGGCGTCTCGACGATGATCATCTTTGACGAAGAAGAGAAGTTTGAGACCATCGCCGTTGGCGACAGCGATAGCTGGGACGTAGTTCCGACCGACAAGGGCAATATTCTGTTCGTCAAACCGAAAGCAAAAAAAGCCGCGACGAACCTGAATGTGGTCACCACGAAGCGCATCTACTATCTCGAACTCAGCGACTTTGCGCCAGAGCATAACAAACAGGTCTTCGGCATCCGCTTCATCTATCCCGACAAGCATCTGAACGCCTCGCTACGCAGACAAGCAGAAGAACGCGCCGCCTATCCGAACATCTCAAATATCGACAAAGCGAACATCAATATCGACTACTCCTTTTCCGGCGACAGTCGCTTGAAACCGCTCGTAATCTTCGATGATGGCAAGAAGACCTATCTCAAGTTCGGGCCGAAGGTTCCCGCAATCTTCGCAGTCAACGCCGACTTCACTGAGACCTTGCGCAATTTCCGGCGCGAGGGCGACTACATCGTGATCGACGGCACCGCAACGCAATATACGCTGCGCGACGGCAATCAGTGGACCTGCATCTTCAACCTCGGAAAACCCGATTTCGGTGCGCCAGACCCGGCGATCATGGCGCCTGTCCTCGATGGAAAGGCGACCGCACGTAAAAGGAGCGGCAACGGATGAAGCGATCGCCCGAACTGCAAGCCATGCTGGAAGCCGATCACAGCGAGGTTCATGACCAACGGGCCAAGCGCAACCGACTGCTCGGTGGGATAGCCTTCATCCTCGTTGGCGCGGTGCTTGCCTATATCCTCGTCTTCGCACCGAAGACACCACCGCGGGACGTCCTTCAAGGGGATGAGGATTTTCTACGACGACGTTTCGCCCGCCATCCTTCCTTCATCGACAGCCACAGCCTGAGCAGAAGCCGGACAGCAATATCATTCAACTGCCCGAGCCGCCCGAGGAGAAGAAGCAGGAGCTCTCGGACACGACCGAATTCGACGTCCCTCCGCCGCCGGCCGCGGCCGAAACTACACCGCGGAATACCGAGCAACCGCCGGAAGAGTTTGCGAAACGCTATCTATCGAAACAGATTATCGTGGATACTGCCAAAGCCGGTGACGACCGTACCTCGCTGAATGGCGCTGCGGTCGACGGTGCGCCGACCGTTGCAGGAGAGGATCGCAACAGCAAATTCCTCGCCGCGGCCACAGCGATTGGCGAGCGATCGGCAAAGGCCCGCCAGATCGCTCGGATTGACGCCGTCATCCCTGAGGGTACGTTGATCCCCGGCATTCTCGAAACCGCCGTCAACTCGGATTTGCCGGGCCAGATCCGTGCGATCACCTCGCAAGACGTCTTTTCCTTCGATGGGCGGCGTGTGCTCATCCCGACCGGTACACGCCTGATCGGTGAATATCAGTCGGACCTCACGCGCGGGCAGAAGCGCATTTTCGTCATCTGGACGCGATTGCTGCGTGACGATGGGGTTTCCGTCCGATTGAACGGCATCGGTGCGGACAGCCTTGGTCGCTCAGGGCTCACCGGTGTCATCGATAACAAATGGCGTGAGCGTTTTGGCTCAGCCATCCTGCTATCGATCGTAGGAGGAGGCTCCTCATACCTGACCGGCTATGGCAGCGGTCAGTACAGCTCGTCCGGCAATGGCGGGTCCCAATCGGATCGTGCTGCCGACCTTGCCCGCGAGACCATCGCCCGGACATTCTCTGACATGGCCAACCAAGCGCTCGGGGAAAACCTGCGCATTCCACCGACGATCAACATCCATCAGGGCGAACGCATCTTCGTCTACGTCCGCCAAGACCTCGATTTCTCCGCCATGTATCCCGATCCGGTCGCTGAAGCATTGAAGGAGATCAAGCATGAACGTGGCCTCGCCCCGCAATGATCCGCATTACTTCCTGAGGCGCGCGCTGTCGCCGCTGGCGCGTTTCCTTAGCGACCCAGAGGTTTTGGAGATCTCCGTGAACAAACCTGGGGAAGTGTTTGTTGAGCGGCTCGGCGCCGGACATATGGAGTTTCATGATGTGCCGGCGCTCACCTCAGTGGAAATCGAGCATATCGGCGAGCGCGTTGCCGCTGCCAGCAGCCAGTTCGTCAGCCGCACAAACCCACTGCTCAGCGCTTCCCTGCCCTCCGGTGAGCGCATCCAGGTCGTTCTGCCGCCCGCCGCCCCAGATGGCGGGGCAATTTCGATCCGCAAGCAAGTGATTAGCGATCTTACGCTGGCTCAATATCGTGAAAGCGGCGCGCTCGACAAGGTGTCGGTGACGGTTGGCGGTTTGAGCGAAACGGAGGAGAGGCTTCTTGGATTGCTGGAAGCGGGCCGCATTCATGACTTCATCGAAACGGCCATGCGCGAGCGTGTATCGATCCTCATCAGCGGCGGGACGTCGACAGGAAAGACAACCTTCCTCAATGCCTGCCTTAAGAGTCTCGATAAGAACGAGCGGGTATTGACGCTCGAGGATACGCGCGAACTCCTGCCGCCGCATCGCAATAAGGTGCATCTGTTAGCATCGCGTGGTGATCAGGGGAACTCTCAGGTAACAATCCAGTCACTCCTGGAAGCGTCCCTGCGCATGCGTCCAGACCGGCTGTTTGTCGGAGAAATCCGCGGCGCGGAAGCCTTTGCCTTCCTGCGCGCCATCAATACAGGTCATCCGGGCAGCATGTCGACCGTGCATGCGGACACACCGATGGGAGCCTATGAGCAACTCGCCATGATGATGATGCAGGCCGGCATGTCGTCCGGCTATTCAAAGCAGGATCTCATGTCCTACATCCGTATGGTCATCCCGGTGGTGATCCAGCTTCGCCGCAACGGCGGACGCCGCGGTGTCTCCGAGATTTTCTTCTCCCGGCGGCCCTCATGAACAGGTCCTACCTGCCTGTCTATCTCCTCTTCTGCCTGCTGATCGCCATTGCTGTGTGGATGTTGAGCTACGGTTTGATCCTGCAACTTTTATGGAGGGACGGCCGCGTTCTCAAGTTGATGACGACCATAAATCCGCTGGCGCCGTTTCAACAGTTGATGGCGTATCCGAGCAGTCGGCCTTTGCAGCTGGCCGCGACCGGCGCACTTCTTCCCTCTCTCCTTATAGCATCTATTGTCGCGATTGTCGGGCTTCGGCGACCATCAAACCCGCTTGGCGATGCCGCATTCCAGGATATGGCGTCCCTTCGACGCGGCGGATGGTTTCACAAGCCCGGCCACATCTTCGGACGGATTGGCCGCAACATCCTCCGGCGCGCGGACGACCGTCATCATTTGATCATCGGGCCGACGCGCTCCGGGAAGGGGGTCGGCTATGTCATTCCCAACGCCTTGATGTTTTCGGGATCAATGATCGTTACCGATCTTAAGGGGGAGATTTTCGAGCTTACGGCCGGTTATCGAAAAACAAGGGGAAATCGGATCTTCCTGTTTTCTCCAGGATCCCAACAGACACATCGCTGGAACCCTCTCGACTTCGTACGAAATGACAGGGGCAGCCGAACCATCGACATCCAGAACATCGCGGCAATCCTAATTCCGGAAACGACCGGATCCGAGAACGCTGTCTGGCAAGCGACAGCTCAGCAAATGATCGCCGGTGTGATCAGTTATGTTCTGGAGAGCCCACTTTACAGGAACCGGCGCAATCTTGGCGAAGTAAACGACTTTTTCAACTCCGGCGTCGACCTTCAGGTCCTCATGAAGCTGATCAAGGAAAACGAGCCTGGTCTGTCTAAATTCACGATAGACAGTTTCAACGCCTACATATCCTTGAACGAACGTGCGGCTCGCTCTGCTCTGCTCGATATCCAGAAGGCGCTTGCACCGTTTCGCAATGAGCGAGTGACCGCGGCGACAGCCGTGACGGATATGGATCTGGCTTCGCTGCAGCTGCGGCCGATCACGATTTATCTTGCACCGAACATCAGCGATATGACCATCCTTCGACCTTTGCTAACCCTTTTTGTTCAGCAGGTCATGGATCTGCTCACTCGGGAGCACGATGCAAATGCACTTCCCGTCTATTTCCTGCTCGACGAATTCCGACAATTGAAAAAGATGGACGAGATCCTGAACAAGCTTCCCTATGTCGCTGGCTACAAGGTGAAGATAGCTTTCATTATCCAAGATCTGAAGAACCTTGACGAAATCTATGGCGAAACGGCCAGACATTCTTTGCTTGGCAATTGCGGACTTCAGCTGATCCTCGGCGCCAACGATCAGGCAACCGCGGAGTACGCCTCGAGAGCGCTGGGTAAGCGCACCATTCGCTATCAGTCGGAATCGCGTACGCTGGAACTGATGGGCATCCCACGCCGGACCAGCGTGGAGCAAATTCGCGAGCGCGACCTGATGATGCCGCAAGAGGTTCGGCAGATGCCTGAGGATAGGATGATTCTGCTGATCGAAGGGCAGCGACCGATCTTCGCCAACAAGCTGCGTTATTATGCAATGGAGCCTTACAAGAGCGCCGCCGAGATCGCGCGCTCGCATCGCGAGGAGATCCCTGTCGTCGAATTTATCCAGGCCATGCCTGTTCCTGCACTTATGTACAGCTATGGGAGGACATCATCCGACGGCGATGGAAGCGGTGGCACGGAGAAGTCGAGAGAACTCAACGGTACGCAAACGATCGTCGAGAAGACACCGGAGAAGGTGGCACGTGCCATTAGGCGAACAACCACTGCCAAGCAGCAAGGGAAGTTAACGACGGAAACGCCATCGAGCGTGAATGTTCCTGAGACAGGTGTTGCAAGCTCCGCGCGAAGGCTGAAGGCGGCCGTCGCGTCGTCACTTGCGGCGTCGCCCGACATGCCGGGGCGCCAACGGCGAAGCATTCAGGATATCCTGGCACAAACCATTCCCGATCCGGAAGAATTTGGATTGGACTCCGGCGTGAACTCATAAAATAGCTTGGCGTTTATTCCCCGCACCAAGCACGACTGCGCCCTTTCTGTTTTCATCATTGATACGTATTTCCACACAATGACGTGCACTTCTGTCAGGCGAGCCGAATACAGGGCGAATGGCATCGTATGTCTGGATGGCGCTGTGGCTAATGGCAGGCTCTTCATTCCATTACCTCTATGCCCAATTCACTGACCCAACGTTTCTGTGACGACATCGTAAATTAACGTTTACCCGCTTTTCTAATTAACATTTCGCCATATTTCTAGTTAACGTTTTGCCGAATTTTAAATTGACATTCCGCCAAGTTCGTGATTAACATTCCGCCCAAACCCTAAAGATCTAGTCATCTGATTAATCTTGCTTTTTTCTTGGTTCAGGAAATCGCCATGGCCGACGGCTTATATGAGCGACACATAAAGTCGGAGTTAGAGCTTGCACTTGAAAGCGCGCGTGTCGTTAACCTGATCGGCCCACGCCAAATCGGCAAGACGACCCTCGTGCGTGATATGCTGGGAAGCGGCCATTTCGTGTCGTTCGACGATGAAAATGTTCTTGCTGCGATAGAAGCCGACCCACAAGGCCAGATGCAAGTCTTGATCACGGCCGCGAACGACGAGCCCATCATCATTGATGAAGTTCAGCGTTCAAAGAAGATTGCGCTCACAATAAAGCGCGTTGTCGACGCTGATCGCAGGATGGGTCAATTCCTCCTGACTGGCTCGTCGAATGTTTTCGTTTCCGCAGATGTGCTCGATTCTCTTGCGGGCAGAGTTCAGACACTCAAGATGCTACCCTTAAGCTCAGCGGAGATCGATGATGCCGGTCCATGCTTGATACTGGATTGGGCCAGGAAGAGTGGTGACCAGAATGCGCTGCCCCCCTGCCGGAGCATATCGAAGATCGAGGTGATCGATCGCATCATTCGCGGTGGTTATCCGGAAATCCGGCCCTTATCGGAACGCTCTCGTCAACGCAGATACAGAGAGTATATCGACACCATCGTGGACCGGGATGTCGCGGACATCATGAAGATAAGACGGCCCGACTCGATGCGCCGGTTAATAAATCAACTTGCCATCAGAACTGGAAACGAGCTTAACATGACCGACCTTGGCGACAAGGTTGGCCTCACAAGGCAGGTCGTAGGGGAATATGTCGATATCCTGGAACGCCTGTCGCTTGTCGTCAGATTACCAGCCTGGACGTCCGGCGAGGCCGGTCGTGATATCAAGCAACCAAAGTGCCACTTGATCGATACGGGAATCGCTACTGCCTTGCGCGGATTGGCGGCAGGCGATTTCGCGCTCGGAAAAGATCAGACCCCTTTAGGTGCGCTTTTCGAAACCTACGTGTTCACTGAGTTGCTGAAATGTGTTTCCCTGCAGCGCGATGAATGGCGTCTCTACCATTGGCGAGACCGGAGAGGACGGGAAGTAGATATAGTGGCGGAAAGTGGAAACGTTGTCGTGGGATTCGAGATGAAAGCCTCCTCGACCGTTTCCCGTGCCGACTTCAACAATTTCGATATCTTCAGGAGCGGCCCCGCCGCCAAATGGAACTTCTTAGGCTTGGTGATATACACCGGGGATCAGCTCCTGGCGTTTGGAGAGGGGCAATTTGCGATACCGGTGTCGATCTTCAGTTCGTTCCCGAAGGCGGCAAGTCCAAGTTGATCATGAGCGGCATCACCCTGCTATCCAAGTCGCCGTCAGACGATAGTCAATGATCGCGATCGCCATTATGGCCCAAATCATCGTGGCGCCGAACGCGACAAAACCTGAAGGCACCCTCCTGCTCGTTTCCTGACCCCTCACCACTCATTTCGTCGCATCGCGCCAACTCCTATTGCTCGCGCTCGTCGCCCTCCTGCTCTCGTCGGTCGTCGATCTCACCCTGCAACTGCTCAGGTCGCCGGATATGCTGTCGCGCCAACTCGATCCCGATCCCATCACTTGGTCTAGTCTGTTCTCGAGGCGCGCGATCCGGATGAACAGCACCATGATCACGTTCCAGTTCCGAGGAACGACGGCCGAACTCCTCTTCAGGCCCAAGATTTTCACTGTTATTTGTCCCGACCTCAACAATCGGCGCATCAGCGGGCTTCGGCGTCTTCCGGTCGTCATGAGACTGTTCCGCCCGCTCAATCGCGACACGCAACTCCTCGTCAACCTCGGCGATCTCACGGATCAGAGTATTACCCTCCGCACCAAGCTCGCCGGCCTTGGAGATTTCCCGCTGCAGATCGGCTTGCAGCGCCGCCCTGTCTGCTTTGATCTCCCCGGACATGGCCTTCCCGATCTCATCGCGACAGCGCTCGACCTCAAGCATCGCCCGATTGGCTGCCTCGGCAGCGCGCAAGCCATGCCGGGCGACCACCTCCTGCCAATAGACATCCGCCTCGTCACTTTGCTTGCGAGCCGAGCGCGCAAGGCCTGGATCGGTCGGACCACCCTGCTCCTGCAATTCCATCAGTTCGCGCCTTAGGTTGACATGATTGCGGGCAACTGCTGCGATCTTCTCGAAGCTCTCGCGTTCGTTTTGGGGCGTCTCGCGTTCTGCCTGAAATAGAGCCGTCTCAACCCTCTTTTCGTAGGATTCGAATTCCTGACGTGTCATATGACGCATGATATCGCCCTCCCCTACCGTCTTTGCCAACTTTACCAAATTTATTCTGTATTGCGAGGGATTGCTTCTCGGATCGGATGAGCCCATTTCTTGACGGAAAGCTCTGTCATAGTCGGCCTCAAGCCGAATTGCTTGGGCCGTCGCGAAACTCTTGACATCCGCTTCACCACTATTTTTCGCCAGAGCCAGCCATTCTCCACGGGCTGACATGGAATAAATCTTGCTATCTGGCGTCGAGGCGATGTTTTGATGGTCCGCCCGCTTGGCCTCATAGCGCCGTTGACCTGCTTCACTCGTACCCTCATGTTGTGTGCGACCCTTCCTGTTCGTCGGCCGCACTTGATTGCGGCTATAAGCCGGCGCGCTGGCGCGGTCGCGTCGATCGGTCATTTCCATGCGAATGCCATGCTCGCGCGCCTTTTCGGCCATCGCCACCCGCCAGCGTCGGAACGATGCGATACTCGTCTCGATCCTGTCACCGGCATCCGAGCGCATTGCGATGATTGCATGAACATGCACATGCGGCCGCTTTCCACCCGTCTCCTCCGCCTTCGGGTCTCGGGATGGATCATGAAGCGCAAGCACGTAGCGGTAGCCGGCAAACTCCCGCGCCAGAAAGTCGCGTGCGGCCGCATGGAAGGCTTCGACATCGGTACCTGCCCGCGCCGACATCACGACATGCATCACATCACGAGACTTGCGGCTATGCAGTTGCTTGCGCCAGTCGCGCTGCACCAGTTCTGCTGCCTGCTTGGCATCAATGATCGCCTCGCCTTGCGCGGTTCGGACGATGCCTGGATGCCTCTCAACCAGGTCCCGCACGCGGGCAGAGCCATAGTCGATGCCATTGCCATAGCCGGTAAAGCGAAACGTCACCGCTTGTTGGCGTTTCCTGCCTTCATCGCCAAGCCGCTCCTGCACGATCGCCGAGGCCTTGGCGTCACCGGTCAATCGCTCTCCGGCGCTGTCGCGCAGCACGCTGACGCCTTCGACCCGGTAGCCCCTGCCATCACCGGCGGAGGTGACCGCGAAGACAAAGCTCCGGTCGCCCAGCCCGCGCTGAAGCAGGGTTCGCGCCCGCGTATGGAGATCAGCTGTCGTGTTTGGTATCTCCGTCTCCATCACCTCTACCAGGAAGGTCCCGATGTCACGGCTTTCGGCGCGGTTCCCCATCAGATGGTCCCAGTCACGATGGATACCTGCAAGCTCATCGCGTCCACGCAGGTCTTCACCACGTTCGGTCTCAACGATAACGGCGCCGTTGCGCGACACATAGTTGATCATTGCGCCGAGCCGGCCGCCGCCACCAAACGACGCAAGCTTGACGACGGCCGGCTGGCTGCCCGAGGCCAGGGCGGCAAACCGCGATCGCATCGAAGGCTCTAAATACGATCCTTGCGCTCGCCTCCGCCTCCTTCCGAACGCTCCGCCCTTCGCTCCCAATCCGAATTGTCCGGCCGCGGCACCCGGCAACGGAGAGGCTTGCGCAACCACGCCGCCCCGGCGGCGCCACTCTTCCTCGTCGACCAAACTTAGCCGGCCTAGCGATCGCTCATGCAGCAGCGCTGCCCGACGCCGTTCCCATTCGTGCTCAAATGCGCCGGGCAGGAACTCCATCACACGCTGTCCCGTCGCCGATGCGCGCCGCGGGCCGCATAACGCCTTAGCTCGAGTAAGACTGCGGCAAGAAGCTTTTGCACTTCCGTTAATTCCGATGACAGCTCCGTCGCCGAATATCGACCGGTCGCATGAACGAAACGGGCAATCTGATTGACGTTCACGCCGAGCGCCCGAATATCGGCGATCAGCATCTCGAGTATGGCCCTATCCTCGTCGGTCAGGAATGGGCGCACGCCCGCCCCCTCCAATGTCAGCGATCGAATGAAGGCCGAAACCGTCAGGCCGGCGGCGGCAGCTGCGGCATCGACGGCGGCACGTTCCAAGACGCTGAAGCGGGCATGAACGACCCTGTCCTTGCACATCTTGCGTGCATCCAATACCAGCGCACCGCGCATCTCCGGCGTCATTTCGCCCCCCATTTTTAGAAGCGCCGCAGGCACATCGACGGTTCATCCGTCGATCGACAGCCAACTTGTATCACAAATTTGCGTATCCTGCCAAACCCAACATTACCATATTTGATACCTTGCTCAACCTCCTCAATCCGCGGAATTGGCCCTCGCGGCAGATCAACCTAAACAAGCACATCACATAATCACACGATGGAACAACTTCACACAAAGAGATAACATAAATTGTCTAACTTATTGCTTCTACGTTACATCCGTGTGCATTCTGTCCAACATTCCGGCAATACTCAACACGGTCATGGTTTACATCACTTGCAAGTTTTCGCTGTGTCACATCGAATTTCCTCGCTGCTTACAAGCTTGACGTGCGACATTTATCGAATAATATTTGTTCCACTCGATGATTGATCTCGCCTCAACGCCAAGCATGCAATTTTCGGTCAGCGAAAGGAGCTAGGCATGACAAAAGTCTACGCGGCGATCAGCAACAAAGGCGGAGCAGGAAAGACGACGCTGGTAACGCTGCTTGCCGGCGAATATGCGCTGCGAGGGGAGCGGGTGCTTTTGATCGATGCGGATGGAAGGCTTAATCTGTCTGGCTGGTGGAGGCTCTGCCACAGCAAGGCAAACGTACCGGAGAACATCGACGTGACGATTGCCGCGTCGCGCCGAGCGCTTGAGATGGAGATAGCGCGCCTTCAAAAAAATTCGTTCGACCTCGTCATCATCGATGCTCCGGGCGTCGATAGCACCATACAAGAAGCGATCATCGGTTCCTCGCAACTGGTGATCTCGCCGGTACAGCCCGGGATCAAGGAAATCGAAGCGGCAGGACAGGCGGCGGCAAGTGTCGCCGAGATCAACGACCGGTATGGATCGCAAATCCTGCATTTGAACGTTCGTACGCGTATTACGGTCCCAGGCCGCAATCTCGAAGCCTATCGCTACGTTCGTCCGTTTGTCGTTGGCCTCCAGCAGGCCGGCTATCAAACGGCGCTGTTAAGTACTGAACTCTTCGAGCGCAACATCTACCGGGCGATCCAGAACGGACTTGGAACCCTGCAGATGCAGGAATTGAGCGATCCGGTGAGAAGGGCACGCCGGGAAGTTCTGACCCTGGTGGAGGAGATCGAGGCAACACGGCGGGCGAAAATCACCGGAGATGCCGCATGAGCAAAACCAATATCGATCTTGGAGACTTCACGATTGCGAGCAGGATCAGTACGACAAGAGGCAATCCGGATAAGTTGGATGACATCTCGGCCGAAGCCGAAGCTGACGATCGGCAATCGATAGCACAGCTTGCTGAGGGCGCCTCGAATGAGAGCACGATGCTGCAAAAGCGCTCTTTGGCGGAACAGGAGGAGCATGCCAGGCAAAATGCCGTTGCCCGGGAAGAGGCCCGTCATAGCCTCAGGAGCTTAAAGCGGGCAAAGCAAAGGGAGGTGAAGTTCTTCGTCAACGTCGCGCTCGACCGGGCGACGAAAACGCGCCTGAAGCGCGCTGCCGATGAAAATGATCTCAAGATGGCCGTGGTCATGAAGGCTGCCATTGATTTCTATCTTCGGGAGAACGGGTATTGAGATCTTTTGGTGAAGGCCTGCAATGCAGTCCCCTGCCGTCGACAGAGAGATCGGTTGAGCCACCTCGGGAGGGCGGCTTTGCGCTGATGCGGCCGTCGAGTTCGACAGGAGCTAGCTCGCGCTCGCCCATAGCCAGTTCGAGCTCGGCCTCGAACTGGCGGCGTTCTTCCGGCGTAGCTGCAGCCCGCGCTTCGGCGCGGAGCTCATCGATGTGCAGTTCGTTGGTCATCCTCGTCTCCTTGACTGGTGTGAAGGGTGAAGGCGGCACGCAGGGCGGGGAAAGTCAGGTCAAGGCTCGTGAACACGACCGGCGGAGCCGGCGTGTGGAGGCGCCGATTTTGCCGAAGCGCCGTGAAACGGAGAGACGAGAAAGTTGGAGGGGCCGCGCGGCCTTGGACTGGCTTTGCCCGTACGGCATAATGGATTGGTCTGAGCAGACAGGTTTTTCTCGCTTGGGGCACCAAGTTTTAAGCCTCTCGCTTGCGCGAAGGTGGCGAGTGCGATGAGATGGTTCCTGATCAATGGGATGGCCGCCAATGATGAGGCCGATGATTTCCAGCAGAGACTGACGCTCGCCTATCGCGACAAGGCCCGCCCGCTCTGCCTCTGCAACGACGAAGGGGTTGCGATGTATGTCGCCAAGATCGGCGACCATTTGGCAATCAAGAGGATGCCGCTTACCGGAGCGGACCATAGCGCGGTATGTCCGTCCTACGAGCCTCCTTATGAGCTTTCGGGTCTTGGCCCGCTGATGGGAGGCGCCATTAAGCTCGATCCGGTTGCCGGTACGGCAATCGTGAAACTGGATTTTTCCCTGTCGAAACGCAGCTCTTCTCGTGGCGCCACGGCGGCTTGCGAAGCGGCCGACAGCATCAAGAACGACGGCAGGAAATTGTCCTTGCGCGGCTTGCTGCATTTCCTCTGGCATGAAAGTGGTTTGACGGAATGGACGGCGCATTGGGTAGGCAAGCGGCATTGGCGGCAGGTCTATCATCATCTTCAGGAAGCGGCTGGGATGATGTCGGTGCGCCAGCAGAGTCTTGCGGAGCGCGTCTTTATCCCCGAGCCGTTCCGAGCCGACGACAAGGTCGTTATCGAGCAACGCAGGATGCAAGCGCTGTCTGCATTGTTTGAAGCGTCGTCCGGCCCCAGAAAGCTGATGGTTTTGGTTGCGGAGATAAAGGAGTTTTCACCGGCAAGGGAAGGCCAGATCGTGGTCATTAAACACATGCCGGGTTTTCTCCTCCATCTTGAGGAGGCTGCATGGCGGCTATTGCAGCACCGCTTCGAGACGGAACTAACGTTATGGCGAAGCAACGAATCCTCCCATCTTATCGCCATTGCAACGATTGCCGGACATCCTTCCGGTGTCGTGACCGTCAATGAAATCGCGCTGATGGTGGTGACGGAACAATGGCTGCCAATCGAAAATGCCTTTGAGCAGCGCTTGCTGAAGCGATTGACGCCGCTTCGCGAGAAGATGATCAAGGGTCTGCGTTTTGACCTTGCGCGCACGCGCCCTCTTGCAAATGTGGTTCTGCCGGACCGTCGGCCGTCGGCCCGCGCCCTTTATATCGTACCGCCGAGCGCCGATGAAAGTTTCGAAACAGACTTGCACGCGATGATCACCGCGCGATCGGATATGTCTGCCTGGATTTGGCGCGCTGGTGAGGAAGAAATGCCGCCGTTGACGGCCTAAGTGGTCAATTCTCGGCGTCGCCTTCGAGCGGTTCGTCATAGACCTGCAACAGCGCGTCGATATCTGTCTTCAATTCATCGAAGTCGATCCGAAGCCTGCGATCGGGGTGGAGACGCGCGCAAGACTTTTTCGATTGCCGGCAGGTCTGCGACAAAGCGTGAGACCTTCGGCTGCTCGATGGCGATGAGGAAGAAGGGACCCAGATCGCCGTGCGGCCATGACATTCCGGCGCCGACGGCAAGCCGTTCCCTGCGCTGTTGCATCTCAACACGCCCCTGCGCCCATGGATTGCGCTGCGAGCGAGGCTGGACGCCGCGATCAGTTGGCAGTTCGTAAATGGCCCTGTTCCTTGTCGACGGCAGGGGCGGTTGCGGCGTTTTGGAAGTCGGCCGCCGGATCATCGGATATCATTCGACGGTTTCAACGGCGCCACGATCCGACTGCTTCATCAAGCATCGATCGTCTTCGATATTGAGCAGGATGAGACGAGGCTTATAGCGTCGATCTGAAAGCATAGCGGTCTTGCAAAGACAGGCGTTTGGCCCGGCACCGATGCACATCGGCTCGCCGCAGTCAGGAAATGGCAAAAGGCAGCCTTGGACGCGGCAATAGCTGCCCATTATGCTTGTCTTCGATTGGCTGGAGGAAGTGGCCGATCCCTGCTGGGATCGGCCACCTCGATCAGGCCGGGTTATTCCAGAGGATGACCCTACGATTGGCTTCGCCGCCCGGAGCCGGCGCGACATTGCCAAAGATGACGCCGATCTCGGGTGCTTCGAGCTTGACGGAGACGTATTCCTCGCCGGTCTGGCGGGCAATGCGGTTCCACGCGGCGCCGATTTCGAAACCGGTCTTGCGATGGATGACGCGGAAGTCCGGAGCGTCTTCGCTTGCCTTGTTGGTGTTGGGGATGATGGCGATCGGGGCATTGACCCTGATGGTTGCGAAGACGCCTTCGAAGCTGCCGTCGGACTTTGCGGTGAGAGTTGCGATCGTGGTAGCCATGTGCATTACTCCTTCGTTGCATCGGGACCATTCCCGATGGCGCCCGATGAAGGGGCTGAGCCGCAGGCGTCACCGGAGCTTAAGCGCAGGGGAACCCCTGATAAGGGGTTGACGCTGATGGCGGCCGGTCCCTTAGAAAGGCGACGCAAAAACGGGAATGGTCTCTGATTGCAACGTTCAAGACAGTGATGCGCCCGGCGATCCGGTCGCGGCCTTTGCCGCAGATGCTGAGCGCATCTTTTATACCGCCGCCGTCTGGAGGAGGCTAGCTTCGTCCATCCGCCTTCAACACCGGCGCGCCGATCACATCCGACGTCATCTCACCGTCATCAGCTAAACGTTCCGGTTCGATCGCCAGGCATTGGAGGTGCCCGCTCCATGAAAGATGCGCAATGTCACCGAAGCAAGAGGGCAGGCACAGGTATAAGCTGGCACACCATCGGCATCCGAGCGATGATCGCCTACCCTAGGCGCACGCGGCGACACTGGCAGCCTGATGGATGGTCTATGCAATCTCGTCCTCGCTGCGTCCTCCCTTGATAGCGACGCTCCCGCCGAAGACGAAGTGAGGAACTGAACTGACCTGACCCCGGCCCTTGTCGATTGGGCCGCCTCGTGCTCGACACGTCTGTGTTACTCGGCCCGGTTGATCTCCAACTCGCCAAACATACGCTCGATGCGGATGCGGTTGCGGCCTCGACCTTCCGTCCGGCAAGGTCGACACGGATCGCGTCGGCATCGAGGTTTATTGCGACCGCAAGCCAGACAGCAGCATTCGGCTTTCTGACGTGATGGACCCGCATCTGCAACATGGAGAGCAGAAGCATGGACGCCGACAAGGCGATCGCATTGGTTTCTGCCGCTTCGAGATGATCCGAAAAACCAGCATTGACCACGAAGCTTAGTCTGATGACGCGTGAACGCTTAATAGGTCCGTCGCCGAAATCGTCATTCACTTCACATCCCTGGCCGCCTTAGCAATGAAATCCGCGACAAAATAAGGATGCGTGATCATCGACATATGGCTCGACTTGATGGTCGCAGTCCTGGCACCGATGTGTTTAGCAATCCATTCCTGCACATGGGTCGGCAGAGCATTATCTCCCTGCGTCACCAGATACCAGGTGGGCTTGTCTAGCCACGCGGCGTGGGTGATTTTGTCGCCGAATGCTTTCGCCGCCATCGGCTGTTGGGTCGCAGTAAGTACGGCGACGCGTTTGGAAGACACATCCCCTGCCATGACGTGAGCAAATGCGGTTGGGTCATCGAGCCAAACGAGACCATTCGCGTCCGGCAGGAGACCTTCCATGGGCGCATCGCGCTTCTTTAGTAATTCGGCGACGGATTCATTGCTATCTGGGGCCAGAGCCGAAAGATAAACAATACCCTTCACATTGGCAGCGTTTCCGGCTTCGCTCACAACCGCGCCTGCCCAAGAATGACCCACCAGCAGAACATCGCCTTTCTGCCTTGCGAGAACCCGGCGCGTTGCCTCTACGTCGTCTGCCAGCGATGTCAAAGGATTCTGAACGGCCGTAACGTGGTAGCCTCTGGCCTGCAGCAGTCGGATGACATCGGACCAGATCCCCCCATCGGTGAATGCTCCATGCACGAGGACGATGCTCTTCGCTCCCGGCGCCCTATCGGCCGCCCATGCCGAAGTAGCAAGCAGCGTCGTGGCCGCGGTGAACGATAACGCCAAAAGCCGCGCGAGAACTGCAGTTGGTCGCGACAGGAAGAAATTGAACACGGAAAATACTCCATTGCGATATCAATATTGCGGAGGCGTGCGCCTTTGAAAGACGGAAAGGTGGGGTGGCTACGTCATCTGCCGGCGAGCGTCATTCGCCCGGATCACGGCTTCGCGCGGCTTGTAATGATGCCAATTCCAGGTGAGAGAAAGTTCCAAAAACCCAGCCTGTTCTCTGGCGACCTTCTTGCGAGTTTGGGCCATCATCAAAGCAGTCACTTTCATCTCCTGAATGAAGGCTCTATGTCCGTCTTGCCGCACGAATATTGAATTTCGATTGTTTTGTCCATATGTGTACAAAACTAAAAAGTGGGATCGAAAATTGGCACGACCAAGTAAATTTGACCGCAATGAAGCTTTGGATGTCGCCACGGAAGTCATCCGGCGAGGTGGTTACGAGCAAGCGTCCGTGAAGTCTCTATCCGAGCGACTGGGCATTCCGCGATCAAGCTTCTACAATGCCTTCGGTTCGCGCGATGAGCTGTTTGCCGAAATCATCTCCCGATATGCCGCTACTGCACCCGATGCACCACTATATGCCGAAGTGGAGGGACCTATCCTGCCTCTCCTTCATAGTGTCCTGCGAAACCTTTGCCGGGTTCGTGCTGCTGATCCGGAGGGGAAAGGCTGCATCATCGTGAATTCGATTGCCGAGCTCTGCCCATCGGACCAAGGTCCGGCGCCAATGCTGACCAGTTTGGCTAAGAG
Organism: Hyphomicrobiales bacterium; assembly: GCA_900468625.1. Taxonomy (GTDB): domain Bacteria; phylum Pseudomonadota; class Alphaproteobacteria; order Rhizobiales; family Rhizobiaceae; genus Rhizobium. The sequence continues at coordinate 306,726 of UBUL01000019.1, read as the reverse complement.
TTCAACGAAGCGCATAGCAGAGCTATTGGCCATCGCGCGTGCGCAAGGCGAAATTGACAGTCGCGCAGATATTCAAGCTCTGGCACTCGCTCTGCAAAATCTCATGGTCGGGCTGAATGTCCTCTCTAAAGTTGTGCGGGACGAAAGCGACCTGTGGCTGCTGACAGAGACCACATTGCGGGGTTTAGGCCTGATTAGGACGTGAACCGTCTCGCACATAACTGTGCAAGTCAGCGGTCCGTGAAGGTTGCCGGAAGAGCCATGCGAAACCTGAGCCCGTTCTCGACAAAGAAATCTGGCAGTGGCGGATCGATTTCTCGGTACAATTCAATAATGGATAGTACGAGCAGTACTGCAAGAACCAGCGGTTAGAGCAATTCCAGGAAAAGTGCGCAGCGGTTTTCCGTCCGGAATTGCGCGAAAACAAGGAGATAGAGCGGTTCAGAGATTCCGTGAAAAACTGAACCGCTCTAGGGCTTCATTCGATCAACCACCGGTCGCCGGCGCCAGATTATTCTCGCGCAAAGCCCCTTCGCCCTCTTGCCGGATACTTTTCAGGACTTCCAGCGCCGCGTCCCGCAGCTCGGGCGCGAAAAGGCGCAGAAACCGCGCCTCGTGCGCGTCGATGATGGCATGCACCGTCTTTACCCTCTCCATACCGGTTCTCGTGAGGCGAAGAGCCTGCGACCGGCCACCGAGGGGGACCCGGTCGACAAGCCCGGCTTTGGTCAGCCCCGTCATCAAGGGAGCCATGTTGGCGCGCTGGATGCCGAGGCTACGTCCGAGATCGCTCTGGGTGCAGCCGGGATTGGCATCGATCAGCGTCAGAATGGAAGCTTCGACCGGCCTGAGCTCGATTGCCTGAAGCCTTGCGCCGAGATCGGCCATCATCACATTGGACGCCCTCCTCAACTGATAGCCAAGCAGGGTCTCGAGCGGGTCGCTCAACTTCGATGTACGGGCGTCGATATCCATAATGCAGCTATAATGCTATTGCACATAACAATCAAATGATGCTATGAGACATAACATTACCGGCGAGGAGGTCACATGTCGGTATTGGAGGAACTTCTTTCAGATATCTGCAGATGCGCCGCGATCCGTCGATCAACCATCGCAACAGCTTCGTGCACATTCGCGCCAGCTGGCGTGAGGCGCCGCATTTTGGATTTCACCGCGGCTCGCCCGGCTCTGGCGAGGCTTTACCCAATTCGACACGGGTCGCGATCTTGCGGCCGGTTCACTTTTGATGGGCAGGACCAAACGGCAAGAAGGACAGCATCATGACAACAGAACATCCCGAAAAAGATACCGTCGCCTTCGTCGTTGAAGCCGGCATCGCCTGGGTCAGCTTCAACCGGCCGGAGAAACGCAATGCCATGAGCCCCACACTCAATCGGCGCATGATGGAGGTTCTGGACGAACTCGAGTTTCGGACCGATGTCGGCGTATTGGTTCTGTCCGGTGAGGGTACGGCCTGGTCAGCAGGTATGGATCTCAAGGAATATTTCCGCGAGACCGAGGCTCGCGGTCTACAGGGTACGCGAAAGGCGCAGCGTGAGAGCTACGGCTGGTGGCGCCGGTTGCGCTGGTATCAGAAGCCGACCATCGCCATGGTGAACGGCTGGTGCTTCGGCGGGGGTTACGGGCCTCTTTTCGCGTGCGACCTCGCCTTTGCTGCCGATGAAGCCAAATTCGGGTTGAGCGAAATCAACTGGGGCATCCTGCCCGGCGGTGGCGCCGCCAAGGTTGCGACCGAACTCACATGCTTCCGCAACGCCATGTACCACGCGCTGACCGGCGAGAACATTGGCGGCAGGACGGCGGCCGAATGGGGCTTCGTCAACGAATCCTTGCCGCTTGCGCAGTTGAAGGCGCGCGTGAGCGATGTCGCCAACATCCTCCTGCAGAAGAACCCGGTCGCGCTCAAAGCCACCAAGGATGCCATTCGCCGCGTGCGGGAGATGACCTACGACAATGCCGAGGATTACCTCGTCCGCGCCCAGGAAGCGGCCAACAGTTATGATAACGAGGGACGCAAGGAAGGTATCAAGCAGTTCATCGACGACAAGACCTACAAGCCTGGGCTTGGTGCCTATGACAAATCCAAGCATCAGGCCTGAGGAGCGCCTACCATGACGGTCGAGACCACTCATGCACGCCCATCGGCTCTTCCCAGCGGTTCGATGGATCGGCTGCTGCGCCCGAGATCGGTGGCGATCGTCGGCGCCTCCGACAAGCCCGGCGCGCTTGGCGCTTCGGTATTGTCCAATCTCGACCGCAGCGGCTATGCCGGAGCCATTCATCTGATCAACCCCAAACGGACCGAGATCGGGAACCGGCCCTGCCTCGCCTCGATAGATGACTTGCCGGACGGGGTGGACGCGGCCGTTCTTGCCGTGCCGCGCGCTGCCGTACTTCCCTCAATAGAGGCGCTTGCCCGCCGACGTGTCGGTGCGGCGGTGATCTTTTCGGCGGGCTTTGCCGAGGGCGGTGAGGACGGATTGGCCGATCAACGTGAGATCACCCGCATAGCGACCGAAGTGGGAATGGTGATCGAGGGGCCGAACTGCCTCGGCATGGTCAACCATGTTGATCGCATCCCCCTCACCTTCATCGAAACCGCGTCAGAGGCACTAGGCACCAGGGCGGGCATTGCGATCGTGTCGCAGAGTGGTGCCATGGCTGCCGTCCTCGGCGTGACCTTCGCCAGCCGCGATCTCGGCCTCTCCTATTCCATTTCGACCGGCAACGAAGCCGCAAGTGGCGTCGAAGACTACGTGGAATTTCTGGTGGAGGACACCTCCACCAGGGTCATCGCGATGATCGTCGAACAGTTTCGCAAGCCCGCCCGTTTCCTTGCCGCGGCGCACAAAGCACATGCGAAAGGAAAGCGTATCGTCCTTCTTCATCCTGGACGAAGCAGTGCGGCGCGTGAATCCGCCGCAACTCACACCGGCGCCATGGCCGGTGACTATCAGGTCATGCGCACCAAGGTCGAACGTGCCGGCGTTATCTTGGTCGAGACGCTTGAGGAACTTGGTGACGTCGCCGAGATCGCCCTGCGATGCCCGGTGCTTTCCGCCGGCGGCCCGGCAGTGCTTGGCGAATCCGGCGCGTTCAAGGCGCTGACGCTCGATCTGTGTGAGGAGCTTGGGCTGGATCTTCCTCCCATTAACGATCAGACCGCGCCAGCGCTGCGCGCCGTCCTGCCGTCCTTCGTCGGCGTCAGCAATCCGCTGGATCTAACCGCGCAGGGCCTCGTCGAGCCAGACCTTTACCACCGAACACTCACCGCCCTCTTCGACGATACCCGTTTCGCCAGCATTGTCGCCTGCATCATCCAGACCGACCCCGTCACCTCAGCCATCAAGCTGCCGCCGATCCTGAAAGCGGTGCAAGAGCGCAAGCCGGTAAAACCGCTGATCTTTGCAGGACTCGACGAGGGTGCCCCCATTCCGGCCGATTATATCGCGCAGTTGCGGGCGCTCGGCATCGTCTATTTCCCGTCGACCGAACGAGCCTTCCGGGCGCTGAAACGCATTGACGCATTCGCGGCTCGCGACATTGCCACCGGCACCGCAGCTCCGGTCGCGATTACCGGCCTCCCCTCGCACGGAGGCGTCATTCCCGAATATAAAGCCAAGCAAATCCTGGCGCCACTTGGAATTCCCTTTCCTGAAGGTCGCCTGGCGACAAGCCTTGAGCAAGCCCTGACGGCCGCTGCCGCGATCGGGTATCCGGTGGTGCTGAAGGCGCAATCGCCCGATCTCAGCCACAAGAGCGATGCAGGTGGCGTCGTTGTCGGATTGGCGGACGCAACCAGCCTCAAGGAGGGCTGGGCCAAGCTGCATGCCGATGTCGCGCGCCATCGCCCGGACCTCACCTTGGACGGCGTGCTGATCGAAGCCATGGGCAAACGCGGCATCGAGCTGATCATCGGCGCCCGCAACGATCCGGATTGGGGACCTGTGATCCTCGCAGGCTTCGGCGGCATTACGGCGGAGATTCTCGGCGACGTCCGCATTCTGACGCCCGACCTGCCCGCTGACGCTATCATCCGCGAGCTACATCGGCTGAAGAACGCGCCTTTGCTGCGGGGTTTCCGCGGCTCGCCGCCGCTCGACGTGAATGCCGCCGCCCGCATCGTCGCCACACTCGGCCAACTGCTGCTGGCCGAACCGGCGATCAGGGAAATAGACCTCAATCCCGTCGTGATCTATCCCGACGGCGAAGGTGCGGTGGCGCTGGATGCCTTGATGCTGACGGCATCCGAGCCGACCCGTGTTTGAGCTGCAAGGCTTGCCTTTTCGAAATCTGATCACGGCCAGTCCGAATAGCCCGACGAAAGCATGTCGCTGCGCGCGACTTCCGCCTTCCTGGCAAAATCGCGGTAGCTTGCGGGTGAAAATCCGGTCTTTCTCTTGAAGAAATGACTGAAATAGGTGGGATCGCGAAATCCAAGACTGTCCGAAATCTCCTGGACGGTCCTGGCGGAGCGTTCCAGCCTCAGTTTCGCCTCCTGGACGACGCGTTCATGCAGGAGCTGTACGGGAGAGCGCGAAAGCGCGCTGCTGCAGATGGAATGCAGGCGGTCGGTGGTGACGCCGAGTTCCCGCGCATAATCGCTGATCGGCCGGTGCTGCCGGAACCAGATCTCCACCAATTGCCGATACCGCTGCAGGGTCGAGGCGCCGCCGCCACGGCCGCGCTGCTCGGCCGCCTCGCTGCCGCCCGTGCGCCACAGCGTCATGAGGATCAACCGCAAATAGGCGGAGATGACCATCCAAGAGGCACGCGAGGGGTCGCCAAGCTCCCGCACGAAGCCCGTCACCAGCGGCAGCGTCTCTTCGACGGCATGCGGCGCCGGTTCGTCCGTCAGCAAGGGCCGCTCGCTGAAAGTCCGCAGCCCATAGGATTCCGCTTGGTCGCCGATCGCGTCCACCATGATCTGCGGCGACGCGCCGATCAGGAAGCCTGCGGCACCCGCAGCCATACGCAGCTCGCACCGTGCTTGCGGTGGCAGATAAGCGAGCGCCGGCCCTTGCAGTGATCGTTGCTCCTCCGGCTCGAACGACAAGGCAGCCGTTCCGGCCTGCAGCAGAAACAGATGGTGAAAATCGGCATAGATGCCTTTTTGAAAACGGATCGTCCGGTGCGACAGCGATGGCTCCCGCCACTCGCCGTGTGCATGGTGATGGATGCCGCCATCGGAAACCATGAAGCTCTCCTCCTGCCGGCACCGCGATACCGCCGCCGGAAATGCCAGATAATCACAATATTAACCCAGAAAAACACATTCATTCTCAATTGCAATGGCGTAGTCTCATCTCATGAGCCTCTGGGAGGAGGACTCCAGACAACAGATGCCGAATTCGAGGCCCATTCTGGCCGCGCGCGTCTGCGCGCGCCTTCTCCCGTTGATGCGTTTGAGGGAAAAACCCGCGGAGGGCGGACGATCGCGATGTTGGTGGCAAAGCTTCTGATCAATGACGAGCCGGTGGATGCGTCAGATGCATCCACCTTCGAATGTCTTGATCCGGCGACGGGCGATGTCGCGACCATTGCGCCCGCCGCCTCGACATCGGACGCAGCGCGGGCGGCCAATGCCGCGGCGGCTGCCTTTCCCGCATGGTCGGAACTAGGACCGGGTAAACGCCGCGCCATGCTCAATCGGGCGGCAGATGTTCTCCTTGCGCGAACGGCGGATTTCGTGGCGGCGATGATCGCAGAGACCGGGGCAACCGCCCTTTGGGCGAGGATCAATTGCGATCTTGCCGCCGACATATTGCGCGAGGCGGCCTCGATGACCACGCAGATCGCAGGTGAGATCATCCCCTCGGGCATTCCCGGCAACGTCTCCATGGCGGTGCGCCAGCCCGCCGGCGTCTGCGTCGGCATCGCGCCCTGGAACGCACCGATCATCCTTGGTGTGCGCGCGATCGCCATGCCGCTTGCCTGCGGCAACACGGTCGTGCTCAAGGCTTCCGAACTCTGCCCGAAGACCCATTGCCTGATCGGCGAGGTCATGCGCGAGGCGGGCTTTCCGCCGGGTGTCGTCAATGTCGTCACCAATGCTCCCAAGGATGCCGCCACCGTCGTCGAGGCCCTGATCGCCCATCCGGCGGTGCGGCGGATCAACTTCACCGGCTCGACGCGCGTCGGGCGGATCATTGCCGAAACGTCGGCGAGATATCTGAAGCGCTGCCTGCTCGAACTCGGCGGAAAGGCCCCCTTCATCGTGCTTGCCGACGCCGACATCGACGAAGCGGTCCGCGCCGCCGCCTTCGGCGCCTTCATGAACCAGGGCCAGATCTGCATGTCGACGGAACGCATCATCCTGCTCGAGGAGATCGCTGATGAATTCGTCGAGAAATTCAAGGCGAAGGCCGCAACGCTCGTGGCCGGAGATCCAAGTCAAGGAAACACGCCGCTTGGAACCATGATCAACGCCGAAGCAGTGCGGCGGATCAGGGCGCTCGTTGACGATGCCCTGCAAAAGGGAGCGGTCGTCGTCTGCGGTGGACATGCGAACGGCATGCTGATGGATGCGACCGTTGTCGATCACGTGACGCCGGCGATGCGCCTCTACCGCGAGGAAAGCTTTGGACCGCTGGCGGCGATCATCCGCGTCGACAGTGTCGAGGAGGCCATCACTATCGCCAACGACAACGAATACGGACTGTCCTCGGCAGTGTTCAGTCGCGACATCAACCAGGCGCTGGCCGTTGCCAAACGTATCGAGACGGGCATCTGCCACATCAACGAGGCGACGGTTTCCGACGAACCGCAAATGCCCTTCGGCGGGGTGAAGTCGAGCGGTTATGGCCGGTTCGGCGGCGGGGCGGCGATCGACGAATTTACCGAGCTACGCTGGATCACGCTGGCATCCGGCACGCGTCACTATCCGATCTGAGCCGCATTAAGGCGCTCAACGGGCAAGACTGAAGAAGAAGCATCGGGGCGACAGGGCCTCGAAAATGGGGAGGAAGGATTGCATGACCAACAATCTCATCGGAACGGGTATCAACACCGCATCACTGACGCGACGTTCGTTCATGGCGGCAACGGCTGCAGGGAGTGCAGCACTGGCTTTTGGCGGGCGGGCGGCATTCGCAGCCGACGATACGCTCAAGATCGGCTTTATCAGCCCGCGCACAGGCCCGCTCGGCGGCTTCGGCGAGACGGACGGCTATGTGCTGGAATTGGCGCGCAAGGCGCTGGCCAATGGATTACAGGCCGGCGGCAAGACCTGGAAGGTCGAGATCCTCGACCGCGACACGCAGTCCGATCCGTCGCGCGCCGGCCAGTTGGCAAAGGACCTGATCAACAACCAGGCGGTCGATCTGATGCTGGCGGTCTCGACGCCTGAAACCATCAATCCAGTCGCCGATGCCTGCGAGGCGGCGGGCGTGCCGTGCCTGTCGACGGTCATGCCGTGGGAAGCCTGGTATTTCGGGCGCGGCGCCAAGCCCGGCGCGGCGTCGCCGTTCAAATGGACCTATCACTTCGGCTTCGGCGTCGGTGAGTTCCTAAAAACCTATATCTCGCAATGGAACCTGATCGAGACCAACAAGAAGGTCGGCGTCATGTATCCGAACGATGCCGATGGCAACGCGATCCGCGCCAATCTGGCGCCGGCGCTCGCCAAAGCCGGCTTTACCATCGTCGATCCCGGCGCCTATGAGACGGGAACTACGGATTTTTCGTCCCAGATCGCGCTCTTCCGTCAGGAAGGCGTCGAGATCTTCAACAGCTTCCCGATCCCGCCGGATTTTGCCGCCTTCTGGCGTCAGGCGGCGCAGCAGGGCCTCATCCAGCAGATCAAGATCTGCCAGGTCGCCAAGACAGGGCTGTTTCCGTCCGATATCGAGGCGCTCGGCGACCTCGGTGTCAACATCGCCAGCGCCGCCTATTGGCATAAAGCCTTCCCCTACAAGTCGTCGCTGACCGGCGTTTCCGGACCCGAGCTTGCCGACGGCTACGAGGTGGCGAGCGGCAAGCAATGGACGCAGCAGCTCGGCGCGAGCCTGGCGCTTATCGATGCGGGGTTCGATGCGCTCAAAGCCGCCTCGGATGCGAAGAGCAAGCAGGCCGTAGCCATGGCGCTGAGCACGCTGAAGACGACGACGATCGCCGGCAAGGTGGATTTTACCAGCGGTCCTGTCGCCAATGTCTCTCCCGGACCGATCATCGGCACGCAATGGGTCAAGGCGAAGGCCGGCTCGAAATTCGCGCTCGACTATGTCGTGACCGAACACGCCACCGATCCGAATGTGCCCGTTGCCGCCAAACTCATCGCCTACAATGGGTAAGGCTATCGTGCAGGGACAAGAAGGACATCGGCCGGGAGGAGAGTTTCTCTCGGCCAAGGGGATCCACAAGCGCTTCGGGGCGCTTGTGGTCCTCGAAAATCTCGACTTTTCCATGGGAGACGGCGATGCCGTCGGCATCGTCGGCCCGAACGGAGCCGGCAAGACGACCTTGCTGAGCGCACTGGCCGGCGCCTTTGCTTTGAATGCTGGAACGATCACCTTTGATGGCCGGAATGTGACGGCTTTGACGGCGGCCGACCGCTGCAGGGCGGGTCTGGTCAGGACGCACCAGATTCCAAAACCGTTCAGCGGCATGACGACATTCGAGAATGTCTTCGTCGCCGCCGCTCACGGCAAGGCATCGAGCCGTGACGAGGCCTATGAGCGCGTTGTCGATTCTCTGCGGCTCTGCGGCATGCTCGGCGTCGCCAATCGCCGCGCCGACACGCTCGGCCTGCTCGATCGCAAGCGGCTTGAGCTGGCTCGCGCGCTTGCGACCGGTCCGCGCCTGCTGCTGCTTGACGAGATCGGTGGCGGGCTGACGGATGGCGAGGCACAAGAACTCGTCGGCACCATTCTCGAACTGCGGCGGCGCGGCATCGGCATCGTCTGGATCGAGCATATCGTTCACATCCTCTTGCAGGTCGTCGAACGGCTGATCTGCATGGATGCCGGCAAGATTATCGCCGATGGCGATCCGAAGGCCGTCATGAGCGATGCCGAAGTGGTGCGCGCCTATCTTGGAGGAACGCCCGCATGAGCATTCTTTCCGTTCGCAATCTCGATGTCCGGCACGGCCTTTTGCAGGCGGTGCGCGGCATCAGTTTCGATCTCGCCAAGGGCGAGGTGCTGGCACTTGTCGGCGCCAATGGCGCAGGCAAGACGACGCTGCTGCGTTCCATCGCCGGTGCGCATCTACCCAATGCCGGCCAGATCCTGCTCGACGGTGAAGACGTCACGGCGGTTCCCGCGCACAAGCGTATCGCCAGGGGCATTGCACTCGTTCCGGAGGGGAGACGGCTATTCTCGCAGATGACGGTCGTGGAAAATCTACTGCTCGGCACCAGCGCCGGCCGCAAGGGTGAGTGGACGGTCGAGCGGGTCTTCGATGCCTTTCCGAACCTGAAGCCGCGGCAGCACGCCAAGACGGGCCATCTGTCGGGTGGTGAGCAGCAGGCAACGGCGATCGGTCGGGCGCTGATGAGCAATCCCGACATTCTCCTGCTCGACGAGGTTTCTCTCGGCCTGTCGCCGCTCGTTGTCGATCGCGTCTATCAGCAACTGCAAGGGCTCTTGTCTTCTGGCACGACCATCGTGCTCGTCGAACAGGATTTGGCGCGCGCCATGGGCGTCGCAACGCGTGTCATTTGCATGCTGGAGGGCAGTATCGTGCTCGACAGGCCGGTAAGTGGCGTGACGCGTGAGGAGGTGACACGGGCCTATTTCGGTCTGGATCGGGCGACAGCTAAGAGGAGCGTCTCGTGACCAACACCCTCCTTCAAGGCATTCTGCTCGGCGGTTACTATGCCGTCATTGCCTGCGGCCTGTCCTTCATGTTCTCCGTCATGCGCATCATCAATCTCGCGCATGGCAGCCTTGCCGTTGCTGCTGCCTATGGCCTCTGGCTGCTGGCGGCCAAACTCGGCATTCCGCCCTTCATCGGTCTGCTGGTCGTGTTGCCCGTCATGGCAATCATCGGCTGGATTTTGCAGCGCTTCATCCTCGAGCGCAGCGCACGCGGCGGTACGCTTTTGCCGATCCTGACGACCTTCGGTCTGTCGATCGTCATCGACAATCTGCTGTTCGAACAATTCGGGGCGGATACGCGCTCGCTGGCGCCCTTCATAGGCAATCTCTCCTATGCGTCCTGGCAACTGCCCGGTCACGTCTTCGTCGGCAAGCTTGCCGTGCTGATGATGGTGACGGCAATCGCCCTCATCGGCGGGCTGCAGTTGTTCTTGAGCCGCTTTGCACTCGGCCGTTCGATCCGCGCCACGGCGGAGGATCCGGATACAGCCGGTCTCGTCGGCATCGATGCGCGCCGCGTCAACGCTGTCGCGACTGCGATCACCATGGTCACGGTCGGCATTGCCGGTGCGTTTCTGGCCATGCGGGCGACCTTCAATCCTTATTCGGGCGGGCCGCAGCTATTGTTTGCCTTCGAGGCAGCCGTCATCGGCGGTGCCGGTTCGCTCTGGGGAACCTTGCTCGGCGGCATCGTGCTTGGGCTGGCGCAGTCGATCGGCGCCCAGATCCATCCACAGGGCTTTCTGGTCGGCGGCCATATTGCCTTCCTCATCGTTCTTTTCGTGCGGCTGCACCAGTTCGGCTTCCTGAGCTTCGGTAAAATCCGCACGCGTCTTCGGAGCCCGTCATGAGTACGATCGCGCCTGGAATTTCCGTCGAGCGCTGGACCACATCCTCGCGAATGACACTTGCTGCGATGATGGTCGCGGTCGGCCTTCTCGCCGCAATGCCTACCATCGCCAGCGCCGGCGTCACCGATCGCATGACCGCCCTCTTCATCTACGTGATCCTGGCGGCCATGTGGAATGCGCTCGCAGGCTTCGGCGGCCTCGTCTCCGTCGGCCAGCAGGTCTTCTTCGGACTTGGCGCCTACTTCACCATTCGTCTGGCAGATGCAGGGCTCGATCCCTTCGTTTCGCTCATCGCCGCAGCAGTCGTCACCGGTGCCATATCGCTACCGCTTTCGTGGCTGATGTTGCGGCTGAAAGGAGGCGAGTTTGCTATCGGCATGTGGGTACTGGCCGAGCTTGCGCATTTGCTCGTCAATCTCGATCGCCTCATTCAGGGCGAAACCGGGACCTCGCTGATTTCCTTGAACGCCTATGACAGCTCCACGCGGCGCGTGGCGATCTATTGGCTGGCGCTGGCGGCCATGGTCGCTCTTCTCGGGGCGCTCTTTGCTCTGATGCGGAGCAGAGCTGGCGCCGCCATGCAGGCAATCCGCGACAATGAGGATGCGGCAACCTCCGTCGGCGTCCGTGTCGCGGCGACAAAACGCCTGCTCTTTGTTCTTGCCGCCTTCGGCATCGGTGTTGCCGGCGGCCTGTGGCTGGCAACGGCCGTCACCTTCCAGCCCAAGACCTATTTCAGCGTGCAGTGGACCGCCTACATGATTTTCATGGTGCTGGTTGGCGGGATCGGCAAGTTCGAGGGCGCGATCCTCGGCGCCATTCTCTTCTTCGTCGTCGAGACCGTCTTCGGCGGAACGGGGGTCTGGTATCTGGTCGGCCTCGGCGCGACAGCGGTGCTCTTCTCCCTCTATCTGCCGCACGGCCTCTGGGGCGAAATCGAACGCCGCTTTGAACTGCAGCTTCTGCCCGTGGGCTATCGGCTGACGTTTTCTGAACTCTTCAAAGATAGACAATAGCGGTGAGCCTTCGCTCGCATTTCATTGGAAAGGTGAAATCATGCTTTTCGGCAAGACCATCCTCATTACCGGCGTCGCCTCGGGCATCGGCGCGCGTGCCGCGGAACTTGCAGGGCAAATGGGGGCCGACGTCATCGGCGTCGATGTCCGGGAACCCTCGTCGGGCATCAGTTCCTTCATCAAAGGGGATATTTCGACCGCCGCCGGCGTCGAGGACATCGTCAAACAACTGCCCAACCGCATCGATGCGCTGGCCAACGTCGCCGGCCTCTCCGGAAGCACGGGTGTCACGGCGACACTGGCCGTCAACTTCTATGGTCTGCGCGCTCTTTCGGAAACTGTCGCACCTCGGCTGCGCGAGGGTGGAGCGATCGTCAACGTCGCCTCGATCGCCGGCTATGGCTGGCGCGCCAATCTGGAACGGGCAAAGACGTTGACCGCCATCGAGGGCTTTCCGGATGTGGCCTCTCTGGTCAGCGAATACGGACTGAAGAACGAGGAAGGCTATCCGCTCTCCAAGGAACTGCTGCTGCTCTGGACGATGCGCTGCGCGCACCAGTCTCTCTTCAAGGCGCGCGGCATTCGCGTCAATGCCGTCAGCCCCGGTCCGGTCGAAACGCCGATTTTGAAACAATTCCGTGCCGTACTCGGCGATGCGCGCGTCGATAGCGATATCACGCGGGTCGGCCGGGCCGGCACATCGGCCGATATCGCGCCTGCCATCCTATTCCTGTGCTCGGACGGCGCGCGCTGGATCAACGGTGCCAATCTGCCTGTTGATGGCGGATTGGAAGCCTCCATCAATGCCGACGTGCTTGGCTTTTGAAATACCATCCTCATCAGGAGACACGAGATGAACATTTCCCTTCTTATCAACGGCGCCGACAGGCCGGCGGCGAGCGGCCGCACCTACGACCGCTGCGATCCTTTCACTGGAGAGCTGGCAAGCACGGCGCCGGCAGCAGGACCTGAGGATGTCGCCGCCGCGATCGAGGCTGCCTCCAGTGCCTTTTCCGCATGGTCGAGCACAGGCCCCGGACAGCGCCGCACGATCCTCGCCAAGGCTGCCGACATCATGGATGCCAAGGTCGGCGAGTTTACCAAGCTGATGATGGAGGAGACGGGGGCGACGGCGCCGTGGGCCGGTTTCAACGTCATGCTCGCGGCCAATATCCTGCGTGAGGCTGCCGCCATGACGACGCAGATCGGCGGCGAGATCATCCCGTCCGACAAGCCCGGTACGCTTGCCATGGGCGTGCGTCAGGCAGCCGGCGTCTGCCTTGCCATCGCTCCGTGGAATGCGCCTGTGATCCTGGCGACACGCGCTATTGCCATGCCGATCGCCTGTGGCAACACCGTGATCCTCAAGGCTTCCGAACAATGCCCCGGCACACAGCGACTGATCGCCACCGCTCTGAGTGAGGCAGGCCTGCCGGCCGGCGTCATCAACGTGATCACCAATGCGCCTGAAGACGCGCCCGGTATCGTCGAGGCGCTGATTGGACATCCAGCCGTCCGTCGCGTCAATTTCACCGGCTCGACGAAGGTCGGCAAGATCATCGCGGAGCTGAGCGGCAAGCACCTGAAGCCCGCTCTTCTGGAGCTCGGCGGCAAGGCGCCGCTTGTCGTACTTGAGGATGCGGATATCGACGGCGCGGTCAACGCGGCGATCTTCGGTGCCTTCATGCACCAGGGCCAGATCTGCATGTCGACCGAACGCATCGTCGTCCATCAGGCGATCGCGGATGCTTTCGTCGCCAAGCTTGCGGCGCGTGCCGCTGTTCTGCCCGCCGGCGATCCGCGCGGCCATGTTGTCCTCGGCTCGCTGATCAGCCTGGACGCTGCCAAGAAGATGGAGGAGCTGATTGCCGATGCTGAGGCGAAGGGTGCCAAGCTCGTGGCCGGCGGCAAGCGTAACGGCACCGTGGTCGAAGCCACACTGCTCGATTTCGTCACGCCTGACATGCGCGTCTATTCGGAAGAATCCTTCGGTCCGGTGAAGCCGATTATCCGCGTGGCGGATGAGGACGAGGCGGTGCGTGTCGCCAACGATACGGAATATGGCCTGTCGTCCGCCGTCTTCAGCCGCGACGTACAGCGGGCGCTCGCCGTGGCTGGCCGCATCCAGTCCGGCATTTGCCACATCAACGGTCCGACCCTGCATGACGAGGCGCAAATGCCCTTCGGCGGCGTCAAGGGCAGCGGCTACGGCCGCTTCGGCGGCAAGGCGGCGATCGCCGAGTTCACCGACCTTCGGTGGATCACGATCGAGGATCCGAACCAGCACTATCCTTTCTGAGGGGCACGGCAACGCCCCCGAATCGCTGACATAGATGAGGCGTTCGTCAAGACGGTCTAGGGTCGCAGGAGGCGCAATCAGCGCCTCAAAACCCTGCTTTCCGCATCGACCGCCCATGCGGATCTTGCCCGACGTCTCGATCTGGTTCCATCCATTCAAGGCATCGGTCCCCGCACCACGTTGACCCTGATCATCCGTATGCCCGAACTCAGGCGCCATCTCGCGAACAGGCAGTGGTCAATGACCTATTTCAACGGGAGCACGTCGTCTAATTGTAAGAACGCCCCTGCGGGACAAGCCGCTTCCATCATCCTTGATACATTACTGGACCTCGTGCACATAGCGATGGCTTCTGGTCGTTGCGCGATGCTTTGCGACGAGAACCGGAAGCGCGGACTGATCATAGGCCACTTCGTCGATCGTCAGCACGGCGCTGGGCATGCCCAGCTGCAATAGTCGGCAATCCTCCTCCGTCGCCATATCGGCGGCAATCTGCTCTCGCACGGCGGAGATGCGAATCCCATAGCGATCGAGAAGGAAGAGATAAAGAAGGGAGGGAATCTCCTCCTTCTTGTCTGGAAATTCCGGCAGCATCCGTGCCGGAAGCGCCATGACTTCATGCATGACCGGATGGCCGCCGACGCTGCGCAGCCGGTGGATTGAGATGACTTCGGACGCATCCTCAAGCCGCAATCCCGACCGCTCCTCTTCGTTCGCCTCACGGCGTTTCAACGAAAGAATGTCGGATGTCGAGTTTTGCAGCGAACCATCGAGCCCATGCAGACGAAAATACTGGAAGAAAAAACGCAGGCTGTGCTGCGGCGTGCGACCGGTGACCACGGTCCCCGTCTTGCGCCTGCGGCTGAGCAGGCCCTCATTGGTCAGGTCCTGCAGGGCGCGCCTGATGGTGCCGACGGCAACCCCAAACATTTGCGACAGCGCGATCTCGCTCGGCAAGACCGTGCCGGCTGGCCATTTGCCCATCATGATCGCTTCCGTGATCTGACGCTTCACAATCTCATAGAGCGGAACGGATAGCTCGGATGCACGCGGCACATCTGCTGAAAATTTGGGCATTTCGCGCAACTTATT
The DNA here is from genome assembly GCA_900468625.1 of Hyphomicrobiales bacterium. GTDB lineage: Bacteria > Pseudomonadota > Alphaproteobacteria > Rhizobiales > Rhizobiaceae > Rhizobium. The sequence continues at coordinate 291,626 of UBUL01000019.1, read as the reverse complement.
TGCCTCTTATTTGGAGTTGACTCGAAGCCTGGGCGGCCGCATCATTACTATATAGTTTATATAAATATGAGTGCAGAACCTCCATATGTTTCTGCCCGTCTTTTTCGGAAATTCGAGCATGCGCGATCAAGTCTTGTCATCTTTCGAGGCGCCATTTGCAAGCGCCTTGAAGATCATCGAAGAGAACGTCGAAAGCGCCGTTGGCGATCTCGCGCGAATGATCGCGCTCGACACTTCTTTTCCGCCCGGAGACGGCTATCCAGCATTTGCGGAGCTGATGGCGAGCCTGCTCGAACCTATCGGTTTCGATTGCCGCCAGGTGATCTTGCCGGAGGAATTGTGGCGGGTTGGCAATGGTCCGGCCAGGGGGCCGCGGGTCAACCTCATCGCCGAGCGATCCGGCACTAAACCGGTCTGCGGGCTATACTACCATGTCGATACGGTTCCAGCGGCTCCCGGCTGGCAACAGGATCCGCTCTGTCTGCGGCGCGACGGCGAGCGCCTCTTCGGGCTTGGTGCCGCGGACATGAAAGGCACCATTGCGGCAACGCTGCTTGCGCTGCGTGCTGCCGAGACCTGCGGCGTCGAGCTCGCCTACGATCCGATGCTGCTTCTTTGCACCGATGAAGAAGGCGGCCTCTATCCCGGGATCCGATATCTCGCCGAACAGGGCATGCTCAAGGGACATATCGTCAATTTCAACGGCTCGGCAGCGCCGCGCATCTGGGCCGGCTGCTTTGGCGTCTTCAATCTCCAGGTCACTGTTCGTGGCCAGGCCGTTCACGCAGGCGAAGGCAATCGAACCGGTTCCGGCATCAATGCCATCGACGGCGCCCTTCCTCTTCTCAACGCTCTTTGCGCCTTGAAGCCGCAGGTGGCCGCCTTCGCATCCGCCTTGCCGGCGCCGCCGCATGCAAGCGGCCCGCTGCGGCCGCAGCTTTCCATCGCCACCGTCAATGGCGGCACGTCCGGTGGCCAGGTTCCCGCCGAGTTGAAAATCCTCATCAGTCGCCGTTACGCGCCTGAGGAAAATTACGAAACGGCAAGGGCTGAGATCGAAGCGCTTGTACGCGCCGTCATGGCGAAATCGCCGGAGTTGCAGGTCGAAATCGATCTCGTCGGCCATCTGATCCCGACCGCCGACCCGGATGGTCCGCATTGGCCGCGCTGGCAGAAAGCTCTCAGTCTCGGCTTCGGCTATCAGGATTCCGATTTTCGCAAATGGGGCGCCGCAAGCTGTTCGGACTTCGGTTACGTGCAGCAGACAGGCATCATGCAGGAAGTCCTGCTCGGCGGCCTTGGACGTCCGGAGAGCTGCATCCATAGCGCTGACGAACATACGACGACCTCGGACATCATCGCGCTGGCGCAAAGCATCCTCGCCTACCTCGCCCGCGACTTTGCAACCGACCTCATTCCAGAACACGCACCGGCAAAATAAGGGAACACTACGATGCTGAAGCTTAATCGACGTCATTTCCTGGCAAGTACCGCCGCCCTCCTCGCAACGCCCGCCATCGGCTTTGCTCAAGGCGCCGTTCCGGCCAAGGGCGGCACATTGCGTATCTCCGTCGATCAGGCCGCAAGCGTGATCCATCCGCTGCTGACGCGCGTCAATCCGGAATACATGGTCACCGAGCTGCTCTACAGCAATCTGACCCGGCTGAAGGTCGATATGTCGGTCGAGCCGGATCTTGCCGAAAGCTGGAGCGCCAACGATGCGCTGACGCAATGGACGTTCAAGCTTCGCAGCGGCGTCAAATTCCATGACGGCTCGCCGCTGACCGCCAACGATGTCGTTCAAAGCTTCAAGGCAATCCTCGATCCGAAGAACGCTTCGCCGGCACGCAACAATGTCGGCCCGATTGCCGATGTGACCGCGGCCGATCCGCTGACGGCCGTCTTCAAGCTTTCGACCCCTTACGCCGACTTCCCCGTGGCAACAGCCTACACGGTCGCGCGCATCATCCCGGCCTCCATCGCCACCGGCGACTTCAAGACGCTGTCGACGACGGCTGTCGGCACCGGCCCGTTCAAGCTTTCCTCCTACGAACCCGACCGGCTGATCGTCGTCGAACGCAATCCCGATTATTACGATGCGAAGCGTCCCTATCTCGACCGCGTCGAAATCCAGGTTTTCCCAGATACTTCGGCGCAGACCTCGGCTTTGCTTGCCGGCGACATCGACATCATTTCGACCGTACAGCCGACCGAATACCTGCGGATGAAGGACGCCCAGGGCGTCAATCCGCTCCGGGTGCCGTCAGGCCAGTTCTGCAACATCAATTTCGGCTGCGACACCAAGCCCTTCAACGATGTGCGCGTGCGCCGCGCGCTGGCGCTGACCGTCGACCGACAGGCGATGGTCGATTTTGTCACCGAGGGTTTCGGCACGCCGGGCAACGATACCGCCCTTAACGCCTCCTATCGCTTCTATGCCGATCTGCCGCTGCGCCAGGCCAATATCGCCGAGGCCAAGAAGCTTCTTGCCGAGGCAGGTTACCCGAATGGCTTCGAGGCAACGCTTATTGCATCGGACAAGCCGAGCCAGCGCACTCAGCTCGCTGTCGCCTTGCGCGAGATGGCAAAGGAGGCCGGCATCAACATCAATGTCCAGACGATGCCGCATGCAACCTATCTGGAGCAGGTGTGGAAGAAGGGCAGCTTCTATGTCGGTTTCTACAATATGCAGCCGACCGCCGACGCGATCTTCAAGCTGCTCTACACCTCCGATGCCGCCTGGAACGAAACGCGCTGGGACAACGCCGCCTTCGACAAGGTCGTCAACGAGGCACGTGGCATCACCGACGAGGCCAAGCGCAAGGAGCTTTATGCCGAGGCGCAGAAGCTGATGAACGAGGACGTCCCCTCCATCATACCGGTGTTCTTCGACGTTCTCGCCGCCAAGCGAGATTGGGTCGCCGGTTTCGAGGTTCATCCGCGCGCTTCCGTCTTCCGCCTCGACTATGTCTCCCTGACGGACAAGGCGCCGAAACGGAGCTGATGGCGCCGACCGCTGAATTAGCGCCGCGGCACGATACGAAGTTCGCGACGTATCCCGTAGCAAGAAGACCGGCCTATTTCGAGGCCGGTCCCTCCAACGCCAGGGAACGGCCTTGTCACCAAATTATCTTCTGAAGCGGCTTTTGATGATCGTCTACACGCTCTTCATCGTGTCGCTCGTCGTCTTCGCGATCACCCAGGTCCTGCCGGCGGATGCCGCCGTGATGATGCTGGGAGAGAATGCCACCGACCAAGCGCTCGAGGCGCTGCGCCAGCAGATGGGGCTCAACGATCCCGTCTGGCTGCAATATCTGCATTGGCTGGGCGGTGTCCTGCATGGCGATTTCGGCCAGTCGCTGCGCACCGGCCAGCCCGTCGGCCCGGCCATGCTCCAGGCGCTTACCCGTTCGCTTCTCATCGCTGTCCTGTCCATCGCCTTGATGCTCGTGCTCGCCATACCACTCGGTGTGCTTGCCGCGTGCCGCCGCGGCAAGCTCGCCGACATGATCGTCAGTCTCATCTCCTATGCGGGCGTATCGCTTCCGGAATTCGTGACGGCGACGCTTGCGGTGCTCTTCGTCGCCGATTGGGCGAAGCTTTTGCCGCCGACCGGTTATGTGCCGCTGACCGAGAATTTTCCCGATGGCCTCGCCCACCTGGTACTGCCGGTCTGCGTGGTGTCGATCATCCTCATCGCGCATGTCTCCCGCATGGTGCGTTCCGAACTCGTCGACGTGCTGCATACCGACTACATCCGTGCGGCGCGGCTGAAAGGTCTTTCCACGTCAAGGGTGCTGTTTGGTCATGCCTTGCGCAACGCGCTCTTGCCAACCATCACCGTCGTCGCGCTCGATGTCGGCTATCTCTTGGGCGGCATCATCGTCGTCGAAGAAATCTTCGCCCTTCCCGGCATTGGCAGGCAATTGATCGTCGCGATCCAGACGCGCGATCTGCCGGCAATCCAGGCCGGCGTGCTGCTCATGGCGGCCACCTATTCCATCGTCAATTTCGTCGCCGACATTCTCTACGCATGGCTCGACAAGAGGATCCAGTATGATTGAGCTTCTCAAACGGCTGCTGCGCACGCCGCAGGGCGCGGTCGGCCTTGTCCTGGTCATCCTCGTCTTCATCGTCGTCGTCTTCGGTCCCCTTCTTGCCCCGCGCGATCCGGAAGCCATGTCGATACTTGCCCGCTACAAGGGACCGAGCGCGAATTTCCTCCTCGGCACGGACCAGTATGGCCGCGACATCCTGAGCCGCCTGCTGATCGGCGCGCGTTCGACCGTGACGATGGCAGTCTTTGCCACGCTTGCCGGCACCTTTGCCGGAGCCTTTATCGGCACAGTATCCGCCTTCCTGGGCGGGCGTGCCGACGAGATCATCATGCGCACCATCGATGCGATCATGGCGATCCCGAACCTCCTGTTCGCGCTTTTGATCGTCAATCTGCTCGGGTCCAGCAGCATCAATGCACTGGTCGCCGTTGCCGTCGCCTTCGCGCCAGGCATGGCGCGCATTACCCGCAGCGTAGCTCTTGCCGTGCGCAAGCAGGACTATGTGAGCGCGGCGATCGCCCGCGGCGAAAGCTCAAGCTACATCATCCTGCGCGAGATGCTGCCGAATGTCGTCGCCCCCATCGTGGTCGAAACGACGATCCGCGTTTCCTTCGCCGTCATGCTGTTTGCGACGCTGAGCTTCCTCGGTCTCGGCGCCCAGCCGCCCGCGACCGAATGGGGCCTGATGGTCTCGGAAGCGAGACAATATATGCACATCAGCGCCGGCATCCTGATCTGGCCGAGCCTTGCAATCGCCATCGTCGCCATCGGCTTCAATCTTCTTGGCGATGGTCTGCGCGACGCGCTCAACCCGCGCACCGGAGGCTGAGATGACGGAAACCGCGAACAATACTGTCCTTCAGGTCCGCAACTATTCGCTCGACTATCTGACGGCGGGTGGCACCTTCCGTGCGCTGAAGAACATCAATCTCGAAGTCGGTGCCGGCGAAATTCTCGGTCTCGTCGGCGAGTCCGGTTCCGGCAAGACCTCGATGGCCTGGTCGATCATGCGCTACCTGCCGGCAAACGCCCGCGAGACCGGCGGCGAAATCCGGCTTCGCGGCGAAAACCTGACGGCAAAATCGCCGGCCGAGGTCAATCGCATAAGGGGCAAGCGGATCAGCATGGTGTTCCAGGACCCCGGCACCTCGCTCAACCCGACGCTTTCGCTCGGCACGCAGCTTACGGAAACGCTGAGGCGTCATCGCGGCCTGACCGCAAGGCAAGCGTGGAGCGAGGGCGAAGCAATGCTGGATCGCGTCGGCCTCAAAAGCCCGGCGGAAATGATGAAGCGCATGCCGCACGAAGCATCGGGCGGCGAAAAGCAGCGCGTGGTCATCGCCACCGCCTTCGCCTGCAATCCGGAATGCATCATCTTCGACGAACCGACGACGGCGCTCGATGTCATCACCTCCCGTCAGATCCTTGATCTCTTCCTCGACCTGCAGGCCGAAACGGGTGTCGCCTCGCTCTATATTTCGCATGACCTTGCCTTGCTGTCGCGCACTGCGAAGCGAGTTGCTGTCATCCGGCGCGGCGAAATCGTCGAACAGGGCGCCGTCGATGCCATCTTCAACGCACCGCAACACGACTATACGCGCCAGCTGATCGCCGCGGTGCCTCGGCCGAGCGATCGCCTGACGCAGACGCGCCCGTCCTATCAGGACCAGCCGCTGATGACGGTCGAAAATGTCAGCGTGCATTACGGCCGCAAGCCGTTCCTGTCGGCACTGACTGGCCGGTCCTTCGAACGCTTCGCCGGCAATCGCGCCGTCAGTCTGAGCGTCCAGCCGGGAGAAATCCTTGGCATCGTCGGGGAATCCGGCTCCGGCAAATCGACGCTCGCCAAGGCGATGACCGGGCTCAATCCCTTCGAGGGCCAAATAACCTTTGCAGGGCGGACGATTGCGGGCCTTGCCGACATGGACCGGGCCTATCGCAAGAACGTCCAGATGATCTTCCAGCATCCGGACGCCTCGCTCAATCCGCGCCAGAAGATCCGCGAAATTCTGGCGCGGCCGCTCAAACTCTACGGCGAGGGTGACCGAAGCGCCATCGCGCAACGGATCGGCGACATGCTCGAACAGGTGCGCCTGCCACGCACCCATGCCGATCGCTATCCGCATCAGCTCTCCGGCGGCGAAAAACAGCGTGTTGCCATCGCCCGCGCCTTCGCATCGAGACCGAAGCTGGTGATCTGCGACGAGATCACCTCCGCGCTCGACGTTTCGGTGCAGGCCTCCATCATCGAGCTGCTCTTGGAGCTGCACCGCGAGCATTCCACCGCCTTCCTCTTCATCACCCACGATCTCAACCTCATTCGCCAGATCGCCCACCGCATCGCGGTGATGTATCGCGGCGATCTTCTTGAAATCATGCCGGCGGAAGAGATCACCAGCCTCGAACGCGCCGACTATACGCGCCGGCTGCTTGCGGCCGTGCCGACCCCGGCCGGCGCCCCACGTCAGAACCAGACTTCCAAGGAGCATTAAAATGGATCCGAAATCCCTCATCGGCAAAATCGATGAGAAGAGCTGCCTCGACTTCCTGTCGATGATGGTTCGCCACAAGAGCCACTCGCAGACAGAGGGTGAGCGGGAATTGGCGCGCGTCATGGCACGCGAGATGGAAGCGATCGGCGTCCAGGCGGAGCTGCAGCCTTTTGATGATGGACAGCGCTTCAACGCCATCGGGCGTCTGAAGGGCACCGGCGGCGGCAAGAGCCTGCTCTTCAACGGCCATCTCGACACCAACCCGGTCACCGAGGGCTGGACCGTCGATCCCTGGGGTGGCCTCGTCGACGACAAATTCATCTATGGTATCGGCGTATCCAACATGAAGGCGGGGGATGCCGCCTATTTCTGCGCAGTCAAGACCTTGCTTGATACCGGCGTCAGGCTCAAGGGAGACGTGATCCTGACCTATGTCGTCGGTGAACTTCAAGGCGGTGTCGGCACGCTTGCCGCCATCCGCAACGGTGTCAAGGCCGACTATTTCATCAACAGCGAGCCGAGCGACCTTGCGGCCGTGACCATGCATGCCGCCGCGCTGAGCTTCGTGATCGAGCTTACCGGCGACACGCGGCATCTCTCCAAACGCGAGCAATCGGTCGACGCCATCGCCGCTGCCTGCGATCTCATACCGCGCATCAATGCCATGACCTTCAGCGACGCCAGAAGCGACGTGCATCGCTCGATCAATCGCGGCCATGTCGGCGTCGTCCATGGTGCGCTCGGGCGTGAGCTGGAGGAATGGCGCCCGCCGCAGGTTTCTGACTTTGTCCGCATCCGAGGTTCGGCCCGCTATGCGCCCGGCCAGACACAGGAAGGCGTCCTTGCCGATCTCGCGGCGGAATTGACCGAGCTCGAAAAGCGCTTCCCCGGGCTGAAGGCCAAGCTGGTGCCCGAGATGATCGAGGGTCGTCCTCTGATGCCACCGTTCGAAGTCTCGGCGACGTCACGCATCGTAACCTCGATCAACGCCGCCTATGAGGCTGTCCGCGGCGAAAAGCAGCCGACGGGCGCAATCACGCCCACGCGCTTTTACGGAACGGATGCCGGCCATCTCTATCATGAACTCGGCATGGAAGGCATCGTCTGTGGGCCGGGTGGCCGGTACAACACGATGCCGGACGAACGCGTCGACATCGTCGACTATCTCGACATGATCCGTGTCTACATGCTCGCCATCCTCGACATTTGCGAGGTTGCCTGAGACCGGATGTTTCCTCGTTGCGAATATGATTGGCGTATCGCCAAGGCACACGCCGAGATGGACGCCGCCGCCGTCGATCTGCTGCTGATCGACAGCGGCGAGCTCCTTGCGTGGCTTACCGGCTACACAGTCTCGCAGACCATGTATCGTGCTGCTTTTCTGCCGCGACACGGCGCACCCTGGTTCGTCCTGCGCGAGCTCGACGAAGTTCCATGTCGGGAAAAGACCTGGATTTCCGACATTATCGGCTTTGCCGACACTACCAATCCACACGAAGCCATCGCAGACAGCATCCATGCTCGAGGCTTCGCCAATGCCCGTATCGGTGCCGATTTCGGCTCGTACGGCTTCAGCGCCGATACGGCCGACAGGCTTCGCGCGCACCTGCCCGAGGCGCAATTCGTTGCCCTTCCCGGTATCAGCGACAGTCTGCGATGGGTCAAATCGGCCCGCGAGATCGCCGTTCTTACGCAGGCAGCCGGCATCGCCGACAAGGCGATGCTGGCAATCGCACACAGTACGCAGGCCGGCTCGTCGACCCGTACGGCCGCCGCAACTGCGGCTGCAACCTTCCTGCTTGAAGGTGCTGATAGCGGCGAGACCGGTCCGATCGTCAAGGCCAGCGGCGACCACCAATTCCTGCATGGCTCCTTCAAGAACGAATTGCTTGATGATGGCGATATCCTGCATGTGGAGCTTATTCCGCGCGTGGGCGGCTATGGCGCCCGTTTGATGCGGCCGATCGTCATCGGCACCGCATCGGCAAGGCTTCAGGACATCGCTTCGCGCATTGTTGCGTTGCAGGACCGGCAAATCGACGCCATGAAGCCGGGCGCCTGCGCTTGCGAGGTAGACGCCATTGTTCGACAGGGGCTTATCTCGTCCGGTTTGAGACAGCGTTACGACAACGTGACGGCCTATACGCTTGGTCTTTATACCCGCACACCGCGCACCAGCGACTTCTCCTGGGTTTTTCTGCCGAATGCGAAGTGGCCGCTGGAGGAAGGCATGGTTTTCCATGTCTATGCGACAGCTGCCAGCCTTGGATTCAGCGAAACGGTGGTGGTGACTGCGCAGGGCGGAAGGCGACTGACGACGACCGGGCGGCGGCTTTTCGTGTCCGGGACTTAACGGGTTCGAACACCAAAGACTAGTGACTTTCTAAAGTTGCCTTCGTTCGAGCAGGCTATTTCAGTGGCCAATTGGTTGTGACGAGTTCCGGGCCGCTGACCTTTCCCGACCAGTTCTCGCTGCTGAATTCAAAGCAGGGGTTCGGCGATCCGACGCGAGGCTCGAGCAAGCGTTATTGGCCACCAGCGCTGGCAAAGATGGCGCTGACGCCGCTCACAATTTCAACATGCAAATAGGCGGCCTGCGCAGCAGCCGTCGCGTCGGCCCGCATGATGGCCGTCACAATCTCTTCATGCTCGGCATATGATTTCGTCAACCGGCCAGGTAGCCGAAACTGCGCTCGACGGAACGGCGCAAGCCTAGCGCGGCTCTGAGTCACCAGCTCAAAAATATGCTCATTGTGCGCACCTCGATAAAGCCTTGTATGAAATTCGACATTATAGGCGGCATAATCCTCTTCGGCCCCCTGGTGAACAAGCCGGGCCGAAGCCCGATGCTCGATTTCCAGCAGACGCCGCTCGTCCACGGTCATGCGCTCCGCCGAAAGCCGCGCGCACATCGCCTCAAGCTCCGCCATCGCCTCGAACATCGAATGGAGATAGTTTTCGGTGACGTTGGTCACCACCGCGCTGCGGTTCGGCTCGCGACCGACAAGACCCATCGCTCCAAGTTCGCGCAGCGCCTCGCGTACGGGTGTACGTGATACTTCGAAGCGCGTCGCAAGCGAGATTTCGTCAAGCTTCTCACCCGGCAGCATTTGCCCTGTGACGATCATGTCGGCAATCGCCCGGACCATCTGTTCGACGGTCTTTCCTTCCCGAATGACCCCTTTGCGCCTGACTTGTCCCAACACTGATTCTGCCTTTTCACGTTCTGCATACACATGCATTTGCTGCGGATGAAAGTCAAACATTCAGTCAAATCATTGCTTTTCTTAAGTAAATCTCTTCCCCACGGAGGGACTGTTGCTGAGGTTCGCATATCAGACTGCATGGGATGATCAATTAGTAGTCTTCGCATATATTTTAATCACTTTTGGACTTAAAGTGTATGCACTTTTCAAAAGAGCTTTGGCCTGAATTGAATATAATTAAGCAAAATCCATAGCTTACCGTCTGGCATGCGCATTGCATGCAGTTTGATGCACCCACACTAACCGGCCCCTCGCCGCAAGGAGCATCGTGATGACCAAACTCCTTTCCATGAACCGTCGAAATTTCCTTCAGACATCCGCCGCCGGCGCGCTTGCCGGCCTTGCGCCCGGGCTTGTGGCAAATCGCGCCTTCGCGCAGGCGGCATTGACCGTCGGCTTCATCTATGTCGGCCCCAAGGATGATTACGGCTATAACCAGGCGCATGCGGAAGGCGCTGCCGCCCTCAAGGCGATGGCGGGCGTCACCGTTGTCGAGGAAGAAAACGTTCCAGAGACAGTCGACGTGCAAAAGACCATGGAATCGATGATCAATCTCGACGGCGCCAAGCTCATTTTCCCGACCTCCTTTGGCTATTTCGATCCCCATATGCTGGCCATGGCCGCGAAATATCCCGACATTCAATTTCGCCATTGCGGCGGGCTCTGGCAGAAGGACAAGCACCCGACGAACACGGGTTCCTACTTCGGCTACATCTTTCAAGGCCAGTATCTGAATGGCATCACGGCGGCCTGCGCGACGAAAAGCAAGAAGATCGGGTTCGTCGCGGCAAAGCCGATCCCGCAAGTTCTTCAGAACATCAATGCTTTCCTGCTCGGCGCCCGCTCGGTGGATCCGGCCATCACCTGTCAAGTGATCTTCACCGGCGAGTGGTCGCTTGCGGTCAAGGAGGCGGAGGCAACCAATGCGCTCGTCGACCAGGGCGCCGACGTCATCACCTGCCATGTCGACAGCCCCAAGGTGGTCGTGCAAACGGCGGCGGGCCGCGGTGCCTTCGTCTGCGGCTACCACGCCAACCAGAGCCCACTTGCAGCCGAAAAATACCTGACCGGAGCCGAATGGGCGTGGGGGAATGTCTACAGCACCTTCATCAAGGAGGCGCAAGCCGGCCAGGCCCTGCCGAATTTCGTTCGCGGCGGCCTGAAGGATGGCTTCGTCAAGATGAGCGCGCTTGGTCCGGGTGTTTCCGACACGGCCCGCAAGGCGTTCGAGGCGACGAAAGCACAGATGATGGCCGGCGGCTTCTCCGTCTTCAAGGGTCCGCTAAAGGACAACAAGGGCAAGCAGGTCATCGATGGTGGCAAGGCCTATGCCGAAGACGCGATCGAGCTGGAAAGCATGGATTATCTGGTCGAAGGCGTGGTCGGGTCCACGGCCTGATCCCAAAGGGAGGGAAGCGTCATGACGGTCAAGGTCGATGATCCGGCAATCTCTCTTTCCGCCACCAGGAGGCGGACGTCGCTGCGCCCTCTCCTGGGATGGCTGGCGCGGCGGGCCGAACCTGTCGTCATCACGCTTGGCGGAATTTTCGCCGGCCTGGCGCTTTTCTCCCTCTTCCTCCTCGCGCTCGGCAAGTCGCCGCTCGTGCTCTACCAGCTGATGTATACTGGCGGCTTCGGCAGCTGGTTTTCCATCCAGAACAGCCTGAGCCGCGCCGCGCCGCTGCTTCTGACCGCGCTTTGCGTCGCGTTGCCGGCCCGCCTCGGGCTGGTCATCATCGGCGGCGAAGGCGCGGTCGTTCTCGGTGGCGTGGCAGCGGCTGCGATCGCGCTGCCGCTCGTCGGCACGGCGCCGGTTCTCATCGTTTTGGTCCTCATGGCCGTTGCCGGCTTTGTCGTCGGCGGTATCTGGATCAGTCTTGCGGGTCTGCTGCGCCATTATCGCGGCGTCAACGAGACCATTTCCTCGCTTTTGCTCGCCTATATCGCCATCGCCTTGATGAACCAGTTCGTCGAAGGGCCGCTGCGCGATCCTGCCAGCCTGAACAAGCCTTCGACCAAGCCGCTTCCCGCGGGCTACATGCTCGGCAACATTCCCGGCATGGAGGTGCATTGGGGATTGGTGATCGGAATTGTTGCTTGCATCCTCTCATGGGTACTGATCGAGATGACAAGCTTCGGCTTTGCAGCGCGCATCGCCGGCGGCAATGTACGCGCCGCCCAGATCCAGGGCCTGCCGGTCGGCAAGCTGATCGGCGGGCTGACCGCAATCGCCGGCGGTTTCGCGGGTCTTGCAGGCATGGTAGAGGTCGCCGCCGTCCAGGGCAGTGCCAACGCTTCGCTCGCCGCCGGTTACGGCTATACCGGCATCCTCGTCGCCTTCTTGGCGCGCCACAATCCGCTGGCAATCATTCCGGTCGCCTTCTTTCTCGGCGGCATCGCCGCCGCTGGCGGCCTGATCCAGCGGCGGATGGGCCTGCCCGATGCGACCGTCCTCGTTCTGCAGGGCACCCTCTTCATCGTCATCCTGTTTTGCGAGACCTTCTACGGCCGGTTCAGGATTTTCAATCCCGACCTCTGGGACACTGGGGACTTCAAAATGGGAGAAGCATGATGGGCGACGCAGCCATCGGCATCTGGGGCGTGCCCCTTGCTATCCTCGCCGGCGCGATTAGAGTTTCGACGCCCTTCATTTTCGTCAGCCTCGGCGAGACCATCACCGAGCGCTCTGGTCGCATCAACCTCGGCCTCGAAGGCACGCTGGTGTTCGCCGCCATGACCGCCTACGCCATCGATGTCATGACCGGTTCGCCGTGGCTTGGTGTTCTCGCCGCCATGGCAACGGGTGCCATTTTCGGCGCCGTGCACGGCTGGATCTGCAAATGGCCGAAGGTCAACGATATCGCAATCGGCATCGCCATGATGCAATTCGGGCTCGGTCTTGCCTTCTTCCTCGGCAAGCCCTTCATCCAGCCGGCCGCACCGCACCTGCCCTCCATCCCCTTCGGCTTCTGGTCCACATCAGCGCCGGTGCGCGCGGCGCTCGATATCAACTCGCTCTTCCTGATCGGTATTGCGCTTGCGATCCTACTATGGTGGGCGTTGCGCAATACCAGGATCGGCCTCATCCTGCGCGTCGTCGGCGACAGCACCGATGCGGCGCGTGCCATGGGCATTCATCCCGATCGCATACGCCTGATCGCCACGACTGCCGGTGGATCACTGGCAGCCGTCGGCGGCGCCTACCTGTCCCTCTATTATCCCGGCTCGTGGAACGAACGTATCTCGTCCGGCCAGGGCCTCATGGCGGTTGCCCTCGTCATCTTCGCGCGCTGGAACCCGATCGGCTGCTTCCTCGCTGCCCTGCTCTTCGGCGGCGCTGGCGCGCTTGGTCCCGCTCTCCAATCGGTCGGCGTGACCGAAGGTTATTATCTCTTCTACGCCGCACCCTACGTGCTGACGCTCGTCATCCTGATTGCCACATCCTCGCCAACCCGCTCGCTCGCGGGTGCTCCCGGGGCATTGTCTTTGACCAAATAGGAGATCTGCCATGAACAGCCTTCCGAAAGCGGAACTGGCCGGCCAGACGCTGAGCCACATCGATGCCGATCCCTATCCCTGGCCCTATAACGGCGATCTGCGGCCAGACAATACGGCGCTCATCATCATCGACATGCAGACGGATTTCTGCGGCAAGGACGGCTATGTCGATCACATGGGCTACGACCTGTCGCTGGTCCAGGCGCCGATCGAGCCGATCAAGGCCGTCCTGTCTGCCATGCGAGCCAAGGGCTATCACATCATTCACACGCGGGAGGGCCATCGGCCTGACCTCGCCGACCTGCCGGCCAACAAGCGTTGGCGCTCGCAGCGCATCGGCGCCGGCATTGGCGACAGCGGACCATGCGGCCGTATCCTCGTGCGTGGAGAGCCCGGCTGGGATATCATTCCCGAACTCTATCCGATCGAAGGCGAGGCAATCATCGACAAACCGGGCAAAGGTTCCTTCTGCGCGACCGATCTCGAACTGATCCTCAACCAAAAGCGCATCGAAAACATTATCCTGACCGGGATCACGACCGACGTCTGCGTCTCGACCACCATGCGCGAGGCGAACGACCGCGGCTTCGAATGTCTGCTGCTTGAGGATTGCTGCGGCGCGACCGATTACGGCAATCATCTCGCCGCCATCAAGATGGTGAAAATGCAGGGCGGCGTCTTCGGCTCAGTCTCCAATTCCAAGGCGCTGATCGAGGCGCTGCCATGAATACCATCCGTGACACACCCCTTCCGCAAACGGGCAGGGCCGTCGGCATCGACACGCTCGCCATGACGATGCGCTTCGGCAGCTTTACCGCCCTCGACAATGTTTCCGTTAGCATTCCGGCGGGCAGCTTCCATGCGCTGCTCGGCGAAAACGGCGCCGGCAAATCGACTCTCGTCAAATGCATCATGGGCTTCTATCACGCGACCTCCGGTTCGCTTTCCGTCGATGGCCGGGAAGTGACGATCGCCTCGCCAAAGGACGCCGCGACCTACGGCCTTGGCATGGTCTATCAGCATTTCACGCTGGTACCGTCACTGACGGGCGCCGAAAACCTCGTCATCAGCCGGGCTGAAGTGCCCGCTGTCATCAACTGGGCTAGGGAGCACCGAGATCTCACCGCCTTCATGGAGCGCATGCCCTTCAAGATCCCGCTCGACCGTCCGGTCAGCGAGCTTGCCGCCGGCGAAAAGCAGAAGCTGGAAATCGTCAAGCAGCTCTATCTCGGCCGCTCCTTTCTCGTGCTCGACGAGCCGACATCGGTGCTGACGCCGGCCGAGGCCGATGAGATGCTCGGCCTCGTGCGCGAAATGACTAAGCGCGGCGAACTCACCGTGCTTATGATCAGCCACAAGTTCCATGAGGTGACGAAATTCGCCGACGCGGTCTCGATCCTGCGACGTGGCAAGCTGGTGGGCCGCGGTAAGGTCGGCGAGCTATCGACCTCGGATATGGCGGCGATGATGATCGGCGACGTCAAGCTCGCTAAGCTCGACACGCGCGTCCCCGTCGCGGATACGACAAAAGCGGTCCTTCATGTCGAGCAGGTAAAGGCGCCGGATCGTTCCGGGCTAAAGACCATCGAGATCGAAAGGCTGACCGTGCGCTCCGGCGAGATTGTCGGCATCGCCGGCATTTCCGGCAATGGCCAGAAGGAACTGACGGAAATCCTTGCCGGCCAGCGCCCGGCGGATACCGGGAGGGTCATGGTCAATGGCGAGGTCTACGGCGCGACCAGGCCGCAGACACGCCGGAACAATGTCCGCTTCATTCCCGAGGAGCCTTTGCAGAATGCTTGCGCGCCGAAGATGACGGTCAGCGAAAACCTCGCCTTCCGCACCTTCGATGTCAAATCGGACGGCAAGGATGCGATCTGGCTGAACTCGACGAAGATGAAGAGGCGCGCCGCCGAATTGATCGCCGATTTCAAGGTGAAGACCGTCTCCTCTTCGTCACCGATCGCGGCGCTTTCAGGCGGAAACGTCCAGCGCGCCGTGCTTGCACGCGAGCTGACAGGCAAAGTCGATCTTCTGATCGTCTCAAATCCCTGCTTCGGCCTCGACTTCTCCGCCGTCGCCGAGATCCGCGCCCGTATCATGCGCGCCCGCAATGCCGGCGCTGCCGTGCTGCTGCTCTCGGAGGATCTCGACGAACTGCTCGAGATGTCCGACCGTATCATCGTGATTTCGCAAGGCAAACTCGTCTACGAAACACCGGCACTTTCCGCCGATATCGGCGTGATTGGCGCTCACATGGCGGGGCATCATTGATGATCGATATCAACGCAGAACCCTTCGCCTTTACCGCGAAGATCGATCACATCGCCTTGATCGTGATCGACATGCAGCGTGACTTCGCCGAGCCTGGCGGCTTCGGCGAAAGCCTCGGCAACGATGTCAGCCGCATCACGAAAATCGTGCCCGACGTGAAGCGGTTGATCGAAGGCTTCCGCAAGGCCGGCCTGCCGGTCATCCACACGATGGAATGCCATAGGCCCGATCTTTCCGATCTGCCACCCGCCAAGCGGGACCGCGGCAATCCTTCGCTGCGCATCGGCGACGATGGCCCGATGGGCCGCATCTTGATAGCCGGCGAATCTGGAACGGCGATCCTGCCGGAGCTTGCGCCCATTAACGACGAGGTGGTGATCGAGAAGCCTGGCAAGGGAGCGTTCTATGCCACCGATCTTGGCGAGATACTGCAAAAGCGCGGTATAACTCAACTCGTCTTCGCGGGCCTCACGACGGAAGTCTGCGTCCAGACGACCATGCGCGAGGCCAATGATCGCGGCTACGAATGCCTGCTCGCCGAGGAGGCGACCGAGAGCTACTTCCCCGAATTCAAGGCAGCCGCCATCGCCATGATCCGCGCCCAGGGAGCGATCGTCGGCTGGACGGCGCATGTGGACGACATATTGGAGGCGATAAATGCCTGAAACGACCCGCGAACTCTTGACGTCAGGCGGCTGGAAGGACCTTGAATTCGGCCCCTTTCGAACGGATGTGACGATCCATTGGGTACGCCCCTTCGAAGGCGACCAGCCGGGCGTGGCGCTGCTGAAATACGAGGCCGGAGCCTCGGTGCCGCGCCATCGCCACGAGGGGCTCGAAACCATCCTGGTGCTCGAAGGCACCCAATCCGACGAGGCTGGCGATTACGGCAGGGGCAGCTATGTGGTGAATGCTGCCGGCACCGAACATTCGGTGTGGAGCGACACCGGCTGCGTCGTGCTCATCCAGTGGGACCGGCCCGTCAAAATACTTGAAGGGGAAACAGCATGAGAGCGGAACCAGCTTTCGATATCGCCTCCCTGCACGCAGCCTACCGCAACGGTCTGACGGCCGCCGACATGATCGACACGGTGTTTGCGCGCATTGCCGAGGTGAACGATCCCGGCATCTTCATCCATCTTGCCGACATCAGCGATCTGCGGGTTGAGGCTGAAGCACTGGGCGTCTTCGACCCCGCGGCAAGACCGCTTTGGGGCATTCCCTTTGCAGTCAAGGACAATATCGACGTCGCTGGCATGCCGACCACAGCCGCCTGCCCCGACTACAGCTACGTGCCAAAAGCCGACGCGACCGTTGTCCGGTTGTTGAAGGCGGCCGGTGCGCTCGTCATCGGCAAGACCAATCTCGACCAGTTCGCAACCGGCCTTGTCGGCGTGCGCTCGCCCTACCCGATCCCGCGCAATGCGATCGATCCGGATCTGGTGCCTGGCGGCTCCTCCTCCGGCTCGGCGGTTGCGACCGCGCAGGGCATCGTCAGCTTCGCGCTTGGCACGGATACGGCTGGATCCGGGCGCATCCCGGCCGGGCTCAACAATATCGTTGGGCTGAAGCCTTCAGTAGGCGCAATTTCGACCACGGGTGTCATACCTGCTTGCCGTACGCTCGATTGCGTCTCGATCTTCGCGCTTACGGTTGATGATGCCTGGAAAGTCTTTTCCATCGCCTCCCAGCCGGACCCAAGCGACGATTATTCACGAACGATCCCAGCTATTGGCTTCGGCGCGACCACACCGATATTGACGATCGGCGTACCCGCCAAGGGCGATCTGCGCTTCTTCGGCGACGACGCGATGCGGGCGTCTTACGAGGCCGCACTTGCCATTCTTTTAGACCTTGGCCACCGCCTGGTGGAAATACCCTTCGGCGATTTCTACAAGACGGCGGATCTGCTCTATGAAGGCGCATGGGTCGCGGAGCGCTATGCGGCCGTGAAAGAGTTTTTCGACAACAGGGAGGCCAGCTTTTATCCCGTCACACGCAAGATCTATGGCGCTGCGAAGACGCTTTCGGCGGCCGATGCCTTCAACGGCTTCTATGCCCTGCAGGCCCTGAAGCGGAAGCTTGCGCCTGTCATCGCCTCCGTCGATCTCTTCTGCGTGCCCACCGCGCCGCGCCATTATACCCGCGTGGAGCTGGAGGCCGAACCGATCCGCGAGAATTCACGGCTTGGCACCTACACGAATTTCGTCAACTTGCTCGACATGTGCGGCATTGCCGTGCCGACGGGAGCCCGCAGCGACGGATTGCCAGCCAGTGTCACCTTGCTTGCGGCAGCCGCGCGCGACGGACTGACCGCATCGCTTGCCCGCGACATCCACCGCGCAAGCGGCCTGACGCTCGGCGCCACAGGCCACGCTCTGCCAGCCTCGACCGCGCCCGCCACGGTGGAGGTCAGCGGCATGATCAATATCGTCGTCGTCGGCGCGCATCTGTCGGGCATGCCATTGAACGGGCAATTGCTCGACCTTAACGGCCGGCTGCTGCGCGAAACGCAAACATCTGATTGCTATCGACTCTATGAGCTAAAGGATCAGATCCCGCCAAAGCCTGGCCTCATTCGCGTTGCGGCTCGCTCCGGCAGCTCGATCGATGTCGAAGTCTGGCAATTAACTCCGTCCGCCTTCGGTCAATTCGTCGCGGCCATACCAGCGCCGCTTGGTATCGGCACCGTCGTGCTGGCGGACGGCACCTCGGCCAAGGGATTTCTCGTCGAACCGGCAGCACTCTTTGAAGCGCTGGACATCACGCATTATGGTGGATGGCGCAACTACATTGCCATGACGACAAAACGGCAGCCGGAATGATGGAGCGAGGTCATCGCACCAGACCATCGACAGATCGTCAAGGGTTGGGGTCGCCAACTGAGCAATTCAGGTCACAGCTGCATGCGCAGATGTGACGGGGAGATCTGCCGAGCGCTGCGGCCTGAGCGCGCCGCCAATCTAACGTTCGGTGACTAAGGTCGTGACATTCCAATAATGACCGCGACGACTTCAATCTATAGGTGCACGGCGAACGCAATGGGAACTTCACGATGAACCACGAAAATCAAAGATTTCATAACATTTGCGCTCGCAGTGAAGACGCTGCATGGATCACCTCAAGGCCGCTCGACATCCAAGCATGTGCGCGCCCGGGTCAACAGCGTCGACTATCATCGAAGTGACATCGCGAGCTATCGATCTCTCCCGTTTTTTCGTTCAGATGCCCGCAAGTCTGTCAACCAGCGGCAGGCAAGCGAATTGTCACCTCTAGGCCACCATGTTGGGATCGTTCAAAAGCAATCGTTCCGTTGTTCAGCGAGACAATCTCCAAGGCGATCGCTAGGCCGAGGCCGGTTCCTGGGCTCGTCTCGTCGAGGCGTCCACCACGTCGTCCGATCGAACGAAGATCAGTCGATGGAATGCCCGGTCCGTCGTCGCATATTCGCAGTTCAACGACTGTCGCGTCCTTCTTGGCCTGGACGTTAATCATTGAGTCTGCCCATTGCGCCGCGTTCTCCAATATCACGCCGACAAGCTCGATTAGATCATTTGCGTCGATATCGACGTTTAGACCGTTGGCAACGTCGACCACCCAGTCTAGGTGCTCACTCGTACGCGTTTTCTTCAATACTGTGATGGCGCGTGGGACGATATTGCTCAAGGACGCGCTGAGAGAGTGCATCCGAATGCGCTGACGTAGGCGTACCAGTCGCAACTGATAATCTATGCGACCACGCATCTCGTTCGCCAGCTCAATGATCGTGGCTGCGCTGCGCGTGTCACCTGCGTCCTCGAGTTCGTAAGCAATCGTTCCAAGCACCGCAAGCGGCGTTTTCAACCCGTGCGCAAGATCTGATGCACGCGATCGTGCAAAGTCCATTGATTTCTGCTGCAGAGCCAGCAGCGCGTTTACCTCGCTGACAACCGGAACCACTTCCAGAGGATAGCTGGAATCGATGGAGGAAGCGGCGCCCTTGCGGATCCCCTCAATATCCTGACGCAGGGTCCTGAATGGCGACAGGCCGAACTGTACCTGCAGAATGGCAGCAAGAACCAGGATGATACCAAGGATCAATAGGGCCATGGCCAATTCCCGCCCAAAGCGGGTGATCGCCTCATCAAGGATTGATCGATCCTGGGCTACGATGACCTGGAAGCGGCGCTCGCTTTTGCCTTTCGCAAAGCGAGCCGTCAAGGAAAGAGCAAGCAATGATTGACCCACAGGTCCTTGAACGGTGGAAAGCTGCCCGTCGTCATTTGGCGTCGCGAGCTTGAGGACATGGTCCCAAAGCGAGCGGGAGCGGATCATCTGCTGCGACCCCAGATCCGTGATCTGCCAATAGAGACCGCTTATCGGCGTATCATAGCGCGGATCAGGCAAGGAACCCGTCAGCACTGGCGTCCCATCGCGTGCGTCTGCATTGATCAAAGCGACGAGACGCGACATCGCTGCTGACAGATCAGCGGACGCGCCGCGTTCGACGTTCTCCGTGAACAAGTAGCCAATAGCGACGCCAGCCAACACGAGGGCTACGGCAATCCAGATGCCGGCTCCCAATATCAGCCGAATCCGTAGGGACCGAATTCTCAACGATCATTCCCACCGAGAATGTACCCAAAACCACGGCGTGTCTCGATGATCTCGGCGCCCAGTCGTTTCCGAAGACGGCCGATGAGCACCTCGACGGCGTTCGAACCGCCTTCGAAGTCCTGAGTGTAAAGATGCTCGGCTATCTCAAGTTGAGAAACGACTCGGCCGCCCTGATGTGCCATGAAGGCGAGAAGCCGATATTCCTGTGGCGTAAGTACGATCGGAACGCCCGCGCGCGATAGCTGTCTCAACCGCGTGTCGAGGACAAGCTCGCCGATTTCGATCTGTGACGACGCAAAACCACCTGCTCTACGCACAATCGCCCGGATACGCGCCACGACTTCTTCCATGCGGAAAGGCTTTACTACGTAGTCGTCGGCTCCAGACTCAATTCCCTCGACCCGTTCGTCCCATTGCCCGCGCGCGGTGAGAATCAGCACGGGAACCGTGCGTCCGGCTCGGCGCCATCGCTTGAGGATCGTCAAACCGTCAAGCATCGGAAGGCCGAGATCAAGGATCACGGCGTCGAATGTTTCGGTGTCTCCTCGAAACCAGGCATCTTCTCCGTCTCTGGCATATTCCGTGATGAAGCCGGCGCTCGATAGCGCCGCCCCAAGCGAATCGGCGATGCGGCGATCATCTTCAGCAACGAGTATCCGCATGTTTACCTTACCCTTATGAATTTGCCTGTGCGGGCATTAAAAGAATAGCGCCGAACTTCATTATTGCTCTCAAGCACCTTCAACTCATACTGGAGAACACCCTTCACAGGGCGCAGCCGCGCGTCAATGATCTGTCCGTTGGTCAGATGCCGGGCGATTGCAACGATACCGTCCAGCGGAAGGGCCTGATCGCCTTGGACGGCTTTCAAAGCGCCGTTCGGTCCGCCGAGCTCCACGTCGGCATCGTTTCGCCCGGAGCCCTCCGGAGCAGAGGGCTGATCGTCTGCAGAATCATCTGAACCCGCATCTCCATCATTCGCATCCGCGTTTGATGCGGTTGAACCGGTCCCTTGATCCGAAGAGTTGTCGGATTCACCAGCATCGGCGATTTCGATGTAGCCGGCATCTGGCGAGCCATTGATGGCTTCCTGGGCGCGCGCCAGCGCCGGCAGTTGCAATGCCAAAGCAACTGTCGCAAACCAAGCGAGGGCTCTTGCGGACCGAAAAAGCACACCTTTTCTCCCCAAGTCGTCAAAGCCGCTCCTGCAAATAGCTTAGATGAGCGAAGCTGACAATTCGCTGACAACGCCCTCACGGCTTTTTCAGGCGTCATGGAATATACCAATCCCCAATCGAGACAGTGCAAGACGAATGGGAGCAGAAACGTAATGCCTGCAACGGCTTCTGCCCTGCGGTGACCGCGCGCGAAGATACGTCCTTTTGACATTCGATCGCAACGGAAGGAATGTGCCATGCAAGTCGTGTTTCGCTTTATGCCATTTATCATCTATCTAGGTGCGCTATTTGCTGTCATCTTCTTGATGCTGATCATTCGATCCACGCATACATGTGGACCCTTGGGGATGTTCAGACACCCTCGAACCTGCCATACGTCGCCATGCGAGAACAAAGAGGTGGGCAATGAGCCACCAATCCGCATCTGCTCGATGAATTCCTGACAGCCTGACCGATGGGCTGCAGTCCTCGACTGGGCTCATCCCAGTTCCAGACCGGTGTTTCTTCGACATTCGATTGATCTTGAGAAAGCAAAATGCAAATCCTATTCCGCCTCGCGCCTGCCCTCCTATATGTAGCTGCGCTACTTGCGATTATCTTGTCGATATCGGTCGTTCGGCGAACCTATGCAAACGGCCCTTTTGAGGTGCATTGCCAATATGCGAAATACTCAGATTGTAGGCTCGCAACGCGAGATTGAAACATGGAGCATGGAGAAACCAGCTTAAATAGATGGTTCACCCGTATGTGTTCGTTAGCATCCACATCCGCGCGCTTTGAGAAGGCAAAACATGCATGCCTTGATAGGTTCATAAAGGCTATGTTGAAAAAAATGATGTCAGGCAGTTTGACGCTTGTGGTTCTTGGGTATGCAGCAAGTTCAGTTCTAATGGTCGCGACGGTTTGTGCTGCTGAGGTGGCCTTCGCATCTCCCGCAGCAGCCGCTTTGCAGACCAAACGAAATGCCCAGGGGCTGCTATATGACATGCGCGTCTCGCTTGACATGATCGCGAGGAGTTATAAGGACGCCTCGGGCGCGCGGCATCGAAGCACTGCCAGCGTTCTTGAAGCTGTTAGCCTCGTTGCACGGGCAGCAGAGCAACTGGAGGGCGCACTTGTGACCCCCAATAGTAAAGCGATCGCCGACGCGACCGGCAGCCTGTCGAAGGCGATGGGTGAATTGCAAACGCGATATGCTCTGACAGCTTCGCAAAATAAGCAGTCAGCACAAGGCATGCGCTATTTGAATGCGGCATGGAAGAGCTACGCCGCCCGATATATTCTTTCAAAGCCGGCAAATGAAACCAGAACCGTGAGCAAGGGTGAATTTCAAGCTTTGCGTGAAAGGGTGAGGCTTCTCGAAAGACGCGTAGCGTCACTGGAGGACCAGATTGCCAGCAATGCGAACCTTCAACGAGAGGTCGCGCGGCTTAGGCAACACCTTGCCTACTATGATGACCGTCACAACGATTATCAGACGCATCAGAGCATGTTGCTGACGCTTGCAATAGTGTCCGGATCGTTCGATGCGTTCAGCGACACGACCAGAGCTTATTATCCGAATTATCGTGTTCATTTCCAGTCAATCAATATGGAATTTGAAGCCTGGCAGTCCTATTGGGATGGATATTATGATGGTTATTATGGAGATCGCAACGCTATATGGTACGCTGAACCAGCCATTGTGGATGGTCCATTGATTGAAATAGATAAGCTCGAAATTAGACAGGATATTAGCTACCAGACGATTTATAACATAACAAGCGAGACGCGCATCGAATATGAGGCTTTACCGCAAGAAGTTTTGGCCGATCGTCAAATTCCCGCCCCGGCCGATGATACTATCTTAACTATCCATGATTTGGCGGGACCAGAAAATGACGCTGCCATAGAAAAATTTGATGAAACTACATCTATGAGCGTTGAACTGAATGACAATTCAGCAAAACAAAATGAAGAAATTGATCCGCGGCATGATCAGACATCGGATAGTCACATGCCGCAGAGTAGCGGGAAGCTTCCGGATAGTGCAGAACCGCAACAGCATAGGCAAAACGCTGAGGACGTCATTCCCGGCAATGATCAAGATGACGCGGCAGACCAATCGGGAGATGAGCTTCAGAAAAGGGATGTCTCATCCGAGGAAAATGACAGCGACATAGATCGGCTCCAAAATACCGGCCAAGGCTCTCCGCAGCAGATAGAGACGCCAGTCGACGCCAAGAGCTCCACGACATGCTCGGTCAGCTCTGACAACTGCTGATGTCGATGAATTTTGGAGGTCGAGAACGAGCGGGATGTGACAGCAGTCTCATGGAGGTGACGGTGGCAGCGCCGCCCCTAGCGTTCTGGCAAATCGCGCCATAGTACTCCCGATCGAAGCAGGCAGAATATACCGTTTAGCGCGTGCCGATCATCCACAGGGGCACGTCTATCGGCTCGTTGGGCAGCAGCGGCTCGATCACCCGCCATTCGAAAACGCCCCCTTTTCGCCGTTCATCCCAAAATCGGGAGTGCACGCAAATAGTTTCTGGCGATATTCTGCGACCCGTGACAAAACCGCAAGATCGGTCGAGCGTGTCATGTCTGTAGGCGCCTAACTGGTGTGGCCACGGAGGGCGACGATGAAGGCGGCACTTCAAAACTATCAGGCCCGGATGCGGCGGGTGCTGGACTATATCGACCGGCATCTTGACAGCGATCTGGACCTGGAAACGGTAAGCGGTGTTGCGGCCTTCTCGAAATTTCATTTCCACCGGCAGTTTACGGCGGTCTTCGGGTTGTCCGTGCATCGTTATGTCCAGCTTGCCCGTATGAAGCGCGCTTCGTACCGGCTGGCCTACACCGACGCCCAAAGCGTCACAGACATAGCGATGGATGCCGGTTACGATGCACCGGATGCCTTTGCCCGCGCTTTTCGGCAACGGTTCGGGCAATCGCCTTCGTCGTTCCGGAAGTCTCCCGACTGGGAGCCGTGGCTTGCGGCCTTCGGGCCTCTCGACAACGCGAGGAACAAGCTCATGCAGAAGACTTTTACCCCTGACGACGTGACGATCCGCGATGTGCCTCCCACGCCGGTGGCGATCATGGAGCATCGGGGCGATCCAGCGACGCTCGGCGCCACCATCCAACGCTTCATCGCGTGGCGCAAGGCCGCTGGCCTGCACCCCAAGACCAGTCCAACCTTTAATGTCTGGCGTTCCGAGCGGCATCCTGCGTCGCTTGCCGATTATAGCATCGATCTCTGTGTCGGTACTGAGCAACCGATCGAGCCGAACGGTGAACCGGTCAAAGCCGGCAAGATCCCTGGGGGACGCTGCGCGGTGCTGCGTGTCGTTGGCAACACCGACCATCTGGAGCCCGCCGCGCGCTCTACCTTTATCGCGACTGGCTTCCGGCCAGCGGCGAGGAAGCACGCGGTTTCCCGATCTATTGCCAGCGGCTTTCGTTCTTTCCGGAGGTGCCTGAACATGAAACGGTCGCGGAGCTGTTTTTGCCGCTGAAGTAGCGCCCTCTGACGGCGGCCTGTCCCTACTGATCGTAAGGAGGGGACAGGCTGCTATCCACCCGTCAAGTCTTTCTGGTTCGCGGTGTCGGGATAGTCGGCATGTCGTGCACATGTCCCAGACCCAAGATGTGGTTCTAATCATCCTCAAGCAAAGCCCCATATTCAGGCTAACCGACGCATGCGCCGACGCGTGAAGGTAGTCCAAAGCCAGTCTTGCTGAGCCGGCAGCACGGTCAATATTTGCACCAACTCTCCACCGACTCTCCGCACAATCTGGACATTACGGTGCTCTACCTTTCTCCACAGGTCACCATCGAATGAGGAAGGAAAGATCGTGAAGCACGGCAACGCCTGCCCTGCCAGCAAGCAACCCGCCGCTGTAGGGCTAGTTCCCCATACTGATCGGGAAAATTCTCAACTTAGCTTCTCCTCTCCACTTAGGTGCCTTGGAGGTTGATATGTTGTGGTTACCGCGGCAAACGATCCGTCAAGTCGACACCCGGTTGAACATATTGTGCAAATGCGCGGTCGGTTAGACCTCATGCAGTTGTCTCGAGTTTTTTCAGCAGATGATTACGAGAGAACGATCTGCATAGGGACCGTCACGCGCGGACGACCGCAAATGCTTTCGAATCTTCTGAAGTCCTATAGCAGGCTAAACGTGCCTGATAGAGTTCGTCTTCATTTCATCATCATTGAGAATAATGAAACGGCCTCGTTAGGCCAAGCTATCGAAGATTTCCGCGAGCAAGTACCAAGGTCAAGCGTTCAATACGAGCTCGAGACGCAGCTCGGTATCGCCTTTGCTCGCAATCGTGCTCTTGAGGCCGCTCTTGCGTCGGATGGAGACTTGCTGACCTTTGCTGACGACGACGAAATCGTCGCAGAAGATTGGCTTGAGCGGCTGCTCGCCGCGCGAGAGGCTCAGGACTTCGATATTGTCGCTTCGCCGGTCAGATTCGCACCGCCACCGGCCGCCGCATCCCGGTGGAACAGGATGGTTTGGTCAGGGATGGACAGAATGAACCGCAATAGTGAAGCGAAGTCTGTTCGCCTCCTTAAGAGGGGCGACGCTAGGCGCATTAAACTGGCCACCGGCAGCTGGATGGGAAACCTTGAGTTCTTTCGTCGCACTGGTCTTCGTTTCGACAATTCGCTCGGCTTGGCAGGCGGCGAGGATTGGCAATTGTGGAGCGATGCTTTGAAACTCGGCGCCCGCACGACGTGGACTCCGTATGCAATCGCCAGCGAGACGGTTCCTGTCGAGCGCTTGACACTCCGCTACCAATACAGGCGTTCAAGGGATCACAGCAGCGTTCTGATCGAGAGACGAAAATGCAAGGGCTCGAAGACTATCTCGCTGCAAATGTTGGTTTCGATTTTAGGCCGAGTGTGGACGCTATTTTATTGCATTCTCGCGGCTCCCTTGACAAGGGGCTCGACATTGGTGCGCGCAGCGTCGTGCTTGGGCAGCATAGTTGGATTGTTGCGGGGGCGTCTCGGGTTTGTATCGCCCCATTATCGAACGACCAGCGGTTCTTAGCCATCACAGGCTCTGCAAAATTGGCGTCCGAGCCGCGCGCAGGCAGGTCCCAGCCTCTGATCCTTGGATGCGACTGTGCTTGCGCGACGGCGGCAAGAAGGGCTATGGGCGAGCCGATCGGTGCCCCAATATCATGCCGACGAGATGAAAATTGCGGGGTGAGGAACCCTTGGGGAGCCGCGCTGCTTCGACTACGCCCTGTTGCAGATGCCCCTGCATGCGGTAGCCGCGCATTGTCGGCAAAGACCCGTCGGCTGCCTTGACCGTCGGCAATGACGGCTAGGAAGAGTCTTAACCGGGATTAGGCGCTTCATGCAGCGTTGAAGGCGGTTGGCCTTAAAATCGAGCATGATCGCGGTCCCCCCATAATAGCTGGCGACATAAGGAATTTGCGCCGCGTGGCGCGGCAAACGGAGATAGGGCGAAGACGCTCTGTACTCGGCTGTTCGACTGCTGCAATCCCGATGATCATCCACGCAGGCTTTGATCCAATCGCGCCATATGGCGGGAGTGAACATTTCGGACCGCGGCAGCCAATCTTCGTCAACTCAGGAGGATCGCGTCAACGATGCCGACCCTGCGTAGTGATCATGGCCTTTCAGAAGTCCTCCTATTGATCGATTTACGGAAGACCAAGGGCGTGTCGCCTGTTCGCTGCTTGAACAGCTCGTAAAATCGACTGCTGGAGCCGAAACCGCAATCAAAAGCGATCTTCAATACTGGATCGTCAGTGTCAGCAAGCAACTTCATCGCTCGAGCTATCCGATATCGAATTAAATATTCGTTCGGAGACATACCAAGGACTTTCTGAAAAGCCTTGTTGGCAGTGGTTGGGTGCACCCCTGCGAGTTTGGCCAATTGTGGAACTGTGAGCGGCTCGTCGAAATGTCTGTTGATGAGATCAGTAAGGGCCTCGGTGTGACGAACGGCGGTCGCGGAATTCGTCCTATTAGAATGACGTAAAGCACCTTCTTTTTCGCCGCCATTGTCAATGAAAAGGCGGCGTACCCTTAACTTGACCTCTTCGAAGACCAGTTCGCGGCGTGTGGCATCACCAACGGTCCATTCCTTGAGCCAGCGCTGGGAAACAGCACCATCGATGAGGTTTTGGCAAGCCTCAGATAAGATCTGACCTTGCATGATACGACCGCGCGCAACTCGGTCGATCGGCAAACCCAGGAAATCGACGAGCGGAAGATAGATACAGACAAGCGGCGCATTGGGCGTCACCGCGATCGTTCTATGGGGAATGGCTGCCCAAAAGAGCACCAGCCGCCCCGCTTCGACCTTTTCCTGCCTCCCGTTGAAAATGTAGGTCATTTGACCGTCAAGCAGATAGTTCAGCTCGACATGATCGTGCCAATGCGCCGCATTCATGGCGTTGGCAATGTGACACTCGATCATGAAGTCGCCCCGGGATGCGAAAAGAGCGTCCTGCACGGCAGATATGGGAAATTTTGACACTGCAACGCGCTCCAGGGCGCGAATCCGGGAATAATATCGTTATTATGGAGAAGAAAATCTGGTTTGAAAGATGCAATTGGCTTCGCAGACATCTCTTGCGGAGACTTTTCCATGCCAAAGATCTGCCTGATCGGTGCCGGCAGCACCGTCTTTGCCCAGAACATCCTGGGCGACGTCCTTTCCAGCCAAAGCGGTGGCGACTACGTCATCAGTCTTTTCGACATCGATCCGGAGCGTCTGAAAACCTCCGAAATCGTTGCACGGCGCATCTGCGAGGCGCTTCATCTCGATAAGGTGCGCATAAAGGCGACGCTTGATCGCCGGCAAGCGCTGCAAGGCTCGGACTTCGTCATCCTGATGATGCAGGTTGGCGGCTACAAGCCGGCCACCGTGACGGATTTCGATGTCCCGAAGAAGCATGGACTGAGGCAGACCATCGCCGATACGCTCGGGATCGGCGGCATCTTCCGTGGGCTTCGCACCATTCCCGTTCTTGAAGAAATCTGCCGCGACATGGAAGAGGTGTGCCGCGACGCGCTCTTGATGCAATATGTCAATCCGATGGCGATCAATTGCTGGGCGATCAAGGAGATTGCGCCTCACATCCGCACCGTCGGACTATGTCACAGCGTACAGCATACCGCCGCCCATCTTGCCGATTGCCTCGGTGAGGATATCACCGATATCAACTATCTTTCGGCCGGCATCAACCATGTCGCCTTCTTTCTCAAATACGAAAAGCTGCGAGCTGATGGCAGCCGCGAGGATCTCTATCCGCGCCTGCACGCCCTCGCCGAGAAAGGACGTATCCCTTCGGGCGATCGAGTTCGTTTCGATGTCCTCAAGCGGCTCGACCATTTTGTGACGGAATCGAGTGAGCATTTTTCGGAGTATACATCCTGGTACATCAAGGATGGCCGTAGCGATCTGATCGAGCGGCTCAACATTCCCCTGGATGAATATATTCGCCGCTGTGAGGTCCAGATTGCCGAATGGCATGAGTTGCGCCGCGACCTTGAAGGCGGCAAACCGATCGATGTTTGCCGCAGCAACGAATACGCGGCCGGTATCATTCATGCTGCGGTCACCGGCCAGCCGGCGCTGATCTATGGAAATGTCCCGAACGACAGCTTGATCCAGAATCTGCCGCACGAGTGCATCGTGGAAGTGCCATGCCATGTCGACTACAACGGCATTCAGCCGATCCGCATCGGACGCATACCCTCGCAGCTTGCGGCCGTCATGCGCTTGAGCGCTTCCGTGCAGGAACTGACGGTCGAGGCGGCACTGACGAAGAAACGGGATCGCATCTATCAGGCCGCCCTGCTCGATCCTCATACATCGGCGGAGCTGTCACCCGATCAAATATGGGCGCTTGTTGACGATATGATCGAGCGGCACGGCGATCTTTTGCCCGCTTATCACTAGGCGGTTTAAACGACTAGCTATCATGTGAGCGCCCGGTGTCCTCGCAAGAGAATGCTGCGCGCTCACTTTTTTGGTTTGCAGCGATCATAAATTAGATCACAAACAATCAGAATTATGATTGACATTGATCTTCGTGAATGAAAATCTGAGCGAAATAGAAGTAATCGCGGAAGAGGAACCTTCGTTGAGCCAAGCTGGGGGAGTGAAAGTTGATCGTCTCGACGCCATTCGTAGCCATTTGTATGCGAATGGATTTTCGACGATCCAGGCACTTGCAGACGCCATCGGCGCTTCCTTGGCAACGGTACGCAGGGACTTGCAGGTCCTCGAGCGCGACGGCGCGATTGACCGTGTGCATGGCGGCGCCCGGATCGCTGAGGGATCGTCGGTGGAGCTTGCCTTTCAGGAACGGGCCAAGCGGCATCTGTCGGCCAAGCGCGCGATCGCAACGGCAGCCTATGATGTGCTGACGCCGCGCACCGCCATCTTCCTCGATGCCGGCACTACGGTGTTACAGCTTGCACGCCTCATCCGCCTAAACCCGATACCGCTTCGGATCTTCACCAATGGTTTGACGGTGGCGCAGGAGTTTCTCAATATCCCGAATCTGGAGGTGGTCCTGCTCGGCGGACAGCTTCGCAGCGAGAACGCTTCGCTCGTCGGGCCACAGGCGGAAGCGATGCTCGAAAACATTTGGTTCGATCAGCTCTTTCTCGGCGCCAGTGCCATCAGCCCCGACGGCGCCATTTACAGCGTCGACAGCGCAGAAGCGAGCCTCAATAAATGCATGCTCAGCCGCTCGGCCCATCGTTTCGTGCTCGCCGATTCTTCGAAGTTCGGCACGATGGCGACCTATAAGGTCGCCCCCTTGAGTGCGGCGAAGGTGATTACCGATGCGGGTCTTTCCGCGCATTGGCGCAGCGAACTCGTCAATTTCGGCGTCGAGACGACGATCGCGGATCCTGGAGCGCCGGAATGAGCGACGACGTGATCCTCGGCATCGATGGCGGTGGCAGCAAGGTGTTGGTCGCGCTCGCCGACCGAGCCGGCTGCGTGCTGCTCATGTCGCGTGGCAGCGGCATCAATCCGATGGACAATCCAAACTGGCGACGCGAGCTGGATCTTGCGCTGCGTCCCTTCCTGGAGCGGGAGAAGCCGGCGGCCGTGGCGGCTGCGCTGCCTGCCTATGGCGAAGTAGCGCGCCTGTCGGAACAGCAGCGCGAGGCGATCGAGGTCAGCTTCCCGAAGGCGAAGCTGCATATTCTCAACGACGTCGATGCAGCGCATCTCGGCGCCTTTGCCGGAAAACCCGGTATTCTCATCCTATCAGGTACAGGTTCTATGGCATGGGCGCGCAACAGTGCTGGCGTATCGGCACGCGTCGGCGGCTGGGGCGATATCATCGGCGACGAAGGCAGCAGCTACTGGATCGGGCGGGCAGCGCTCAGCCTTGTCAGCCAGAGCCTCGACGGGCGGGCAGGTCCGACTGCGTTGGCGAAGGCCATGTTCGAATTCCTGAGCCTCGACAGCATCGACCCGGTCAACGCTCTCGCAGGATGGGTGAGCGACCTTAAAAACCCCCGTGCCGAGATCGCAGCCCTCTCGGTTCTCGTCGATCGTGTTGCTCGCGCCGGCGATGGCGTGGCGAGGAAGCTGATCGACCAGGCTGCATCCGAGCTCGCAAAACACATGGAGGCCATAGCGCCGCATTGCGATCCGGGCGCTGATTGGACCTATGCGGGTGGAACATTTGCAAGCCGCGCGCTGCTTTCCGCTTTGGAGCGGCGCATAGGCCACGCGGCTGTGAGCCCGAAACTTCCTCCCATTGGTGGCGCTCTGTTGGCGGCCGCCCGTCTTCTCGATTGGCCGGTCGATGACGGCTGGATCACGCAAATTGCCGCAACGGCAAGGACCGCAGCGGTGCATGCCAGTGAAGCAGACCTCGATAACAAGGAAAGAAGGGAACATGCGTAAATATGCTTTGCCATTCGTCGCTCTTGCGGCGCTCGTTGCCGCCGTTCCGGCTTTCGCTCAGGATGCGAAACCGCTTGCCGGACAATCAATCACGGTGCTGATGCCCTCGCCGCAGGCGCCGAACATTCCCGGCGACTTCGAAGCCGAGACCGGCATCCACGTCAACATGCAGACGCTATCCTGGGACGATATTCGCCCCAAGCTCGTCACCTCGCTGATCGCAGGCACAGCACCTGCCGATGTCACCGAGTTCGACTGGTCCTGGACCGGCCAATTCAGCGCCGCCGACTGGTATCTGCCGCTCAACGATGTGATGGATGCGGACACTGTCAAGGATATCGGCGTCTCCAAGATCTTCACGGTCAACGGCAATCTCTTGGGCGTGCCCTATACCAACGACTTCCGCGTCATGCTGATCAACAAGAAACATTTTGCCGATGCGGGTATCACCAAGATGCCGAAGACGCTCGATGAATTGGTCGCTGCTGCCAAGCAGATCAAGGAAAAGAAGATTGCGGCCTATCCGATCGGCCTGCCGCTTTCTGCGACCGAAGGCGCATCGACCAGCTGGTATCTGCTGACGAAGGCCTTTGGCGGCGAGCTGTTCGACAAGGATTTCAAGCCGCTTTTCGTTTCGAAGGATTCGGCAGGCTACAAGGCGCTCGCCTTCGAATTGATGCTGCTGAAGGAAGGCCTGGTCGATCCTGCCTCCACCGGCCTCAAGGACAGCCAGATCAATGAGAGCATGTTCGCCCAAGGCGTGACCAGCATCATGATTTCCGGTGAGCCGGGCAGAATCGGCCAGATGAACGATCCGAAGCAATCAAAGGTCGCCGGCCAGATCGAGGCGATCCTGGTGCCGACCGCAAGTGGTGAAACCCGCAGCTTCGGCCTTCCCGAAGCGCTCGCCATCCCGCGCGTCTCGCAGAACAGGCAAGCCGCCATCGCCTTCGTCAAATGGTTCACCAGCAAGGAGTTCCAGAAGAAGAATGCGGCAAACGGAGCGTTGCCGACCCGCACATCGGCGTTGTCCGAGCTTAATGCCGCCGGCCAGCTGTTGAGCGGTGACACGCTCGTTGCGCAGTCCAAAACCGTCGAGCCGCTGTTTGCGCAGGGCACGCCCCCTTGGTACCCGGAATTCTCGAGCGCCGTGAATACCGCCATCAATAGTGCGGCGAAGAGCCAGATCACCGTCGATCAAGCCATGCAGAACATCGCCGAAGCGGCAAAGCAGGCATCAGCGCAATGACAATCGCAGTCTCTGCCGGTGGCAGGATAAAACGTGGCGCAGGCATCAAGACCGACACCATGCTGGGGATCCTGCTTGTTTCGCCGATCCTGATCACGATGGCAGCCCTCGTCTTCTACCCGATCGCAAGAACGCTCTCGGACAGCCTGCATAGGGTCAACCCGATGCAGGCGGGCACTCCCTTTATCGGGCTGGAAAACTACACCCGCATGCTTTCCGACGCACAGCTTGGCACGACCTGGATCAATACGTTCATCTATGTCGTGCTCGCAGTTGCGGCCGAGACGGTGTTCGGCGTGCTTGCCGCCGCCCTCATCAATCAGGTCAAGATCGGCCGACAGTGGTTGCTTGCGGCTGTCGTCCTGCCCTGGGCGCTGCCCGGTGTCGTCAATGCAGTGATCTGGCTCTGGATCTATCAGCCCGGCGCCGGATTGTTGAACGGCATTCTGTCTTCAGTCGGTTTGCCTTTCGAAAACCATGTTTGGTTCAATGATCGGACCAGCGCGATCATCGCAGTCACCGTTGTTCATGTCTGGCGCATGATGCCGCTGACCGTCGTCATCGTGCTGGCCGCCATGCAGAGCATTCCCGCTCATCTTTATGAGGCCGCACGCATCGATGGTGCCACGCGCATGCAGATGTTTACCCTCGTTACGCTTCCGCTGGTGCGCAGCGCCATTGCCGTTGCCATGACCAACGCGACTGTCAACGCATTCAACCTCTTCGACGAGGCCTGGGTCTTGTCGGGCTCCAGCCTCGAGACGCGACCGGTTCTCGTGCAGATCTATCTCGAGACCTTCCAGAATCTGCGCTTCTCCTACGGCATGGCCTTGTCTCTCGTGATCACATTTGTCTCGCTGCTCGTGTCGCTCATCTATGTGCTGCGCGTCTATCGCAACACCAGGTTTGACTGATGAAACAAAGCCTTTCCTATCGTTTGCTGATCTGGACCGGTGTGGCGGCTCTCCTGATCTGGTCGCTCGGACCGATCTACTGGACGCTTGCAAGCTCCATCACCCCGACCGAGGATTTCTCGGCGAGACCAATCCACTTCTTCCCGCAGCATTTCACGCTGGATCATTTTTCGCGTCTCTTCGGCATCGATATTGCCAGGATCGGCGGGGTGCAGGTCTGGTCGCAGTTCCGTGCCGCGCTGATCAACAGCATCGTGACGTCGGTAGCTGCAACGGTCCTTTGCGTGGCGATATCGGCACTCGGTGCCTATGCCTTCACGCGGATCCAGTTTCCCGGCCGTGGCTTTCTGTTTGCCGCCGTCGTCGCGACGCTCGCAATTCCCGGTTATGCGGTGCTCATTCCGCTTTATCGGATCATGATCAGCCTGCATCTGGTCGACACCTATGTCGGCGTCGCATTGATCTACGTCTCGGCCTACCTACCGCTATCCCTGTGGCTGTTGCGGAGCGTCTTCGAGGCATTGCCGATCGCGCTTGAGGAGGCGGCGCAGCTCGATGGCGCCGGCCGACTCTACATTTTCTTCAACATCGTCCTGCCGCTCGCCGGTCCCGGTCTGACGGCCGCGGCAATCCTGACCTTTCTTGGCGCTTGGGGCCAATATCTCGTCCCGCTCATCTTCTCGCCGCAGGCGACGAAGCCGTTGACAGTGCTGATCCCCGAATTCGTCACCAAGAACTTCATCGACTATGGGCTGATCACGGCAAGCGGAGCAATTGCCATCATTATTCCCGCCCTGGTCGTCATCTTTCTCAATCGATACCTCGTCAGCGGTCTGCTGGCTGGATCGGTCAAGTAAATCGGAGCTAGCATGAATACGACGGAAAAGGTGATTTTCGAGCAATTTCCTTATTGGGAAAGGGCGATCGGACCAGTCCCCGCCCCGCATGAAGCCGAACTGACGGTTTTTTTGGGCTGCGGCACGTCCTACAATCTTGCCTTATCGCTTGCGGCACATGCCAATCTCGCCGGCTATCCGGCGATTGCCGCACCGGGCGCTGAATGGCTGAACCGGTCGGCCGCCTTCTGGCCGCGCTGGCAGAAGGTCCATCTCGTGGCCCTTTCGCGCAGCGGTGAAACGACGGAAACGGTTGCTGCCGCCAAGGCTAGCCGCAAAGCCGGCATTTTCGTCACCGCCATCACGGTCGAGCCTGAAAGCGCGCTTGCCAAGAACTGCGACCGGCTGATCGACGCGGCGACCCATGGCGATGAGGGCATCGTCATGACGGTCTCGGCGAGCCTGATGCTGCTTCTGGGCATGCAGATGGTCGGCGTAAAAATCCCACCATCGATCGTCCAGTCCGCACGCAGTTTGGCGGACCAGATCGATGCTGCTCTTCCGAAGATCATCGAAGGTCGCACGCATTTCGTTTTCCTTGGCAGCGGATCGCTCTACGGCATTGCCCTGGAAGGTGCGTTGAAGCTGATGGAAATGAGCCAGATTATCACCCAGGGCTTCCATCCGCTGGAATACCGGCATGGACCGATCAGCCTGGTCGATGAACACACCACAGTCGTCATGCTCTACAGCGCCGATCAAAAGGCGGCTGAAGCGCTGCTGGTCGAGGAACTGCGAAAAAAGGGAGCGACCGTTATCGGCCTTGGTGGCCCGGGTGACCTGGAACTGGCCGTCGATTGCGATCCGGCACTTGCCGGTCTCTGCGTGCTACCGGCCCTACAGGTTCTTGGCGAACGGGCAGCGCAGTCGAAGGGGGTCGATACGGTATCGCCCCGTCATCTGACCAAGGTCGTGATGCTCGGATGAATGCCTCAGTCGAACACAATCGTAGCGTTGCGCTGAAGAAGCTTCTCGGTAATCGCGTCAAGACATTGCCGCGCGGAATCACGTCGGTCTGCTCGGCGCATCCGCTGGTCATCGAGGCGGCGCTCAGGCGTGCAGCCTGCGATGACACGGTCACGCTGATCGAGGCGACCTGCAATCAGGTCAATCAGGACGGCGGTTACACCGGGATGACGCCCCGTGACTTCCGCCGTTTCGTCGAGGACATCGCCGCCGCGGTCGACTTTCCCATCGATCGCCTCATCATCGGGGGCGATCATCTCGGGCCGAACCCGTGGAAGAAGCTGCCGGCAGACAAAGCAATGATGAAGGCCGAGGCGATGATTGCGGCCTATGTCGAGGCGGGTTTCGAAAAGATCCATCTCGATACATCGATGGGCTGCGCAGGCGAGCCCGTTGCCTTGGCCGACGAGCTGACAGCGGAGCGCGCCGCGCGGCTTGCCCGCGTGGCGGAAGAGGCCGCTCTTCGCGCCGGCCGCCGCCTGCCCGTCTATATTATCGGAACCGAAGTGCCGCCGCCCGGCGGCGCCACGCATGCGCTCGACCAGCTTGAGGTCACACGACCCGAGGCGGCGAAGAACACGCTGGCGGTGCATCGCGCGGCTTTTGCGAAGGCCGGCGTCGAAAATGCTCTGGAGCGGGTAATCGCTATCGTCGTTCAGCCCGGCGTCGAGTTCGGCAATGCCAATGTCATCCTCTACAGACCGGATCGCGTGCATGGTTTGGTTGGCGCTCTCGACCAAATGCCCGGCTTGCTCTTCGAAGCGCATTCCACAGACTATCAACCTGGGGACGGGCTTGCCGCCCTCGTGGAGAGCGGTTTTGCGATCCTCAAGGTCGGGCCAGGCCTGACCTTTGCCTTGCGCGAGGCGCTCTATGGCCTCGATGCCATCGCGTCGGTTCTCGCCGGAACGGTTTTGCCCGATGCGCTCTATGCGACGATGGAAACCGTCATGCTCGAAAGTCCGGGGCACTGGAATTCCCATTATGACGGCTCGGTCGAAGAGCAGCGCTTGCAGCGCCATTTCAGCTATAGCGACCGCATCCGTTATTATTGGCCGGACGAGAAGGCAGCAGCGGCAGTCGAGACCCTGCTTGCGCGCTTCGAGGGCGACATTCCGGAAACGCTCGTCAGCCAGTATCTCGGCCGGGTCTATCCGGCAGTGGTCGCCAGGAGGGTTTTGCCTCGTGCGCGCGACCTCTGCATTGCGGCGATCGATGCGGCGCTGGAACCTTATTCTGCAGCCATGATCGCATAGGCCGCCTCGGCAGGCTGCCTAGTGCGGCGGTCGATAAGGGCTGAAGCGATCAGACAACGGCTTTTCAACTGGAGATCATAATGGCATCGGTCAGCGTGACGAATGTCCGCAAGAGCTACGGTCACTTCGAAGTTCTACATGGGGTCAATATCGATATCGAGGACGGCGAATTCGTCATTCTCGTCGGGCCTTCTGGCTGCGGAAAATCGACACTTCTGCGCATGATCGCCGGACTGGAGGAGATCAGCGGCGGTGATGTCGCGATCGGCGGCCGCGTGGTCAACGACGTCGAACCGAAGAGCCGCGACATCGCCATGGTGTTCCAATCCTACGCGCTCTATCCGCATATGACGGTGGAGGCGAATATGGGCTTTTCGCTTCGGCTGGCCAAGGCGCCGAAGGAAGAGATCCGGCAGCGCGTGCGCGGTGCGGCGCAGATCCTTGGGCTGGAAAACCTGCTCGACCGCTATCCGCGCAATCTGTCCGGCGGCCAGCGCCAGCGCGTTGCCATGGGCCGCGCGATCGTGCGCCAACCGCAGGTATTTCTCTTTGACGAACCGCTGTCCAACCTGGATGCCAAACTGCGCGTGCAGATGCGCTCGGAAATCAAGCAGCTACACCAACGTTTACGCACGACCACGATCTACGTCACCCATGATCAGATCGAAGCCATGACGATGGCGGACCGGATCGTTGTCATGCGCGACGGCTATGTCGAGCAGATCGGCTCGCCTCTGGAGCTGTATGACCGACCCGCCAACCTGTTCGTTGCCGGCTTCATCGGCTCCCCGGGGATGAATCTCATCCGCGGCAAGATCAGCAGTACCGGCCCGCTGGAATTCGTCGCTGATGGCGGAGCCCATCTTCCATTGCCCGAAGGGCTGCACGTCACGCGAGGGGTTGAGATCATCTATGGTATTCGACCTGAGAACATCTCGATTGAGAAAGACGGCATCGGTGCCGAGGTCGTCGTCGTGGAACCCACCGGAGCGGAGACGCTGATCGTCGCAGGCATAGGGTCGGATCAACTGGTATTGGCATTGCGCGAGCGCGTGGTATCGGGAGCCGGTGATGTTATTTCCGTGAAGCCCGATATCGACAAACTCCACCTTTTCGATGGCACGACGGGCCGGCG
The DNA here is from genome assembly GCA_900468625.1 of Hyphomicrobiales bacterium. Taxonomy (GTDB): domain Bacteria; phylum Pseudomonadota; class Alphaproteobacteria; order Rhizobiales; family Rhizobiaceae; genus Rhizobium. Next base: position 253,931 of record UBUL01000019.1, on the reverse strand, counting down.
ACTTTAAGGGTATTCATGATGGTTCACAGTGCGCTCTTATGCGATGGAAGCGGGGATTGGTCCGGTGGCACGCGACCTCGATCTGGCATCCGGGAAATGCGGGCATCGATGCAAGGCAGTTGGGGAGGACCTCCGTCGCGGTACATCCCTCACGGTCTGCCCCCTTCCTCAGCGACGCTCTCGGATGTTTCGGCGATGGCGACGGCGGATCGCGTTGGTCCCGTCCAGGTTAGCCCGTATCTGTTCATTTCGAGATGCTGGACGCCAGGTAGCGACAGACCAATCCCGAATGCGCCGACGGCAAGCGCCATCACAAAAGAAATCGCCGCAATCGAGGCAAAGCGGCTCGTCCTTCCGGCGCTCTCGCATCCTCCCATCCAACTATGCCACGCGTAATCCCGCCGGGCACGAATGCCAGAACGAGAGCGGCCACGACAAACGCGAAAGCCGAGATAACAAAAATGGAGACCGAGAGACTGCCAGCGTACCCAGGACCGGCAAGACGGCGCTGATGCCGGAGAGGACGAATCCGCCCAGCATCGGCCCGGCGAGAACGCCGCTTGCTTCGGCGATGTTGAGAAGGGCGAACCGATGGGCGCGCCATTCTTTTGTCGGGGCATGATCTCCAATCAAGACGTAGGCTACCGGACTAATCGAGGAGGCGAAGGCACCATTGAGGAATCGTCCGAAATTGGGGAAGACGGGCTGCCGGCCATGGCAAACATCGCCAGGGTGGAAGCGAAGCCAACCAGTGCGATGACGATTAAAGCCCGCCTCCCATACCGGTTGGAGAGGCGTCCCCGCAGCCGCGCGAACAAAAATAACGCGAACGTATAGGTTAGCGTTAAGGATGCCGGTATGCCGTGCCAAGGCATCCGGATCCGGAGTTCCGGCTACCCTGGCGATCTTGGATCGAAGGATCGGCAGCAGGAATCCGTGGCCGAGGGCGGTCGCGAACATCGCCAGCAACAACGCTGCCAACGACCGTAGTCGCAGCGACTGTGGGAGGGGATCCTCGACCACCTCGGTCATGGGTTCCGAGCCTATTGCCGCCAGAACGCCTGCATCTCCTCTAGCGTGACCTTGCCATCTTTATTCGCGTCCATGGCGTCGAATATCCGCTTGTGGATCGCTGTCACCTCATCGAAGGACAGCGAGCCGTCGCCGTCGGTGTCGGCGATGGCGTACATGATCTTCATCAAGTTTGCATTCATGCCCATCATCGGCATGCTGCCCATCGTGCCGGGCTGCATCATCATGCACTGCATTCCATTGGGCATCATACCTGACGCATTCGGCATCATGCTCTGCCCCTGTCCCATCATGCCTCCCATTCCCGACGGCTGGGCCGCCTGCGATGAGTTTGCGGAATGATGGGCATCCGCCCCGTTCGTCTGTGCCAGGGTTGCTCCAGCACTGCCAATCGCGATCGTTGCGGCCAACAGGACCGCATTTTGAATTCTTGTAACTCTCATGTCATTTCTCCTTTGGCTTGATCTCAAGCTGCACCGGCTCTTTGAAACGGAAACCGGGTGGCTGCGAAGTCGTGTCCGGCGAACGCGTCGCCGGCCACCTAGTCGATCGCCGATCGGCCGAGCCATAGCGAATTGCCGATGACGCGGACCGAGGATAGCGCGATTGCGGTGAAGGCGATGAAGACAGTTCGGCTGTAAACGCTCCGGGCCGACGGAGGGTGATTGTCGTTCATGAGGATGTCTCGTTCGAATGAGTTCGGAGACAGCTTCGCGGTTACCTGAACCGCGTCAGCCAATGCCGTCGTACGTGACGTAGGCCATCATACCCGTCACCATGTGATAGAGATGATGGCAGTGGAGCGGCCAGCGACCGGGATTGTCGGCGTCGAAAGCAAGGACGACGCTCGCCATTGGCGGCAGCAGCACCGTATCCCTGACGGCGCCGGCGACCGGAGCTCCATTAATACCGATCACCTGGAAATGGTGCCCGTGCAGGTGCATCGGATGCGCCATCATCGACATGTTGGTAATGGCGACCTCGACCCTTTCACCGCGCTTGACGACGAGACCGTCCGCGCCGCCGATCGCCCAGCTATAGTCGGCCATGTCGCCGGTCAGCGAAAGTTCGAAGTGGCGGTCCGCCGGGCGCGCTGCCAGTGGGATCGCGGGACGCAGCCGCCGTTCCAGATCGAGCCCGAGGACCGGCCCTTTCGCATCGCCCTCAACTGCAACCTTGCGGATGGTCGCGCCCGCGCTGGCAAGGACGACGCCGGTACGCTCCACGGCTCCCTCGCGCAGGGCAAGGATGGGAAACGCACCGCCGTCCTTTGGAAGGCTAAGAAGGATGTCGAGGCGCTGGCCCATCGAGACCGCAAAGGACGTGCCGGCAACCGGCTGCACACCCTGCCCGTCAACAGCGATTAATTCCCCGGCAAGGTGACCGGTGTCGATCGTAAAGGCGGTCGCCGTGGCGCCGTTGATGACGCGCAGGCGGACGTGGCCACCCTTCTCGACCCTCACGACTTCCGGGTCGTCGAGCGTGCGGTCGTTAGCAAGATAGGCATCGTAGTCGATATCGTTGAGGTCCATGGCGGCCATTCCAGGCATCGCCATGTTAGACATGCGGTTGCCGGACATCATTTGCTGCATGCCAGTCGTCCCCTGCATCGAACCGTGACCCATCGGCGTTGCGCCGTGCGCGGCGCTGCCCTTCAGCTTCTCCAGCAGTTCCTCCGCCGACAGGAAAGAAAAGTCGTGCAGCAGGACGACCACCTCCTGCTCGTCGCGCTTCAGGTCATCCACCGTTCGCACGATTAGCGGGGCGGCAAGCAGGTTCTGCTCCTGCAGCGTATGAGCATGCATCCAGTGTGTGCCGCCCGCGCCGACCGGAAATATATAGCGGCGGGTTTCCGACGGTTTCAGGAGTGCGGCTGGATTGTCGGGCACGCCATCGGCCGCCCAGGGCGGCGCCAGTCCGTGCCAGTGAATCAAGGTCGGTTCATCGATGGCGCTCGACAGAGCGACATCGAATTCGGCTCCGGCGTCCAGTGCCAGCCCCGGCCTGCCGTCGGGCTGAATGAGACCGAAAACGCGGGCCGACTTGCCCTTGACGTCGATGGTCCGATAGCCGACGGAGAGACTGCGCGGCGCGCTTCGTGTGAATGAAGATTTGGTGGCCTGTGCGAAAGTACGGATAGGGCGTAGGGCGGCCGATGCACCGAGCGCCGCTGCGCCGACCATCACGCCGTTAAGAAAATCACGACGGTTCATTGTATTGATCCTTGCTTCCAGGTCAGCGATGCCGACCATTGGTCTCGGGCGCCCGTAAGGAGCCCCATGGAATCAACCGAATGCCGCGGCGAAGCGGCCTTCGGCATTCTCAGACCGGAAAACGCGGAGGACCGAGCGGCGGTGCAAGCGCCAGACCGCTGCCGGTCTGATCAGCCCCTGCAAAATGGAGGAAGGACCCTGTGACGGCGGGACCATCCTCCCTATCGATGGCCGCCATGACGATGCAGAAGCCGCACTGAACGGCACAGCAGCCCTTATGGTCGGGTCTATGGAAGCCGCCATGGAACGAAGCTTGCGTGCTCTCCAAAATGGGAGAATACGCGAGGCTGGATTGTTGTGTGTGATCCAGACGGTCATGGCATGCCATCGCCTGCACACTTGCCGCTGGCGCGACGAGAAGCGCAAGCGCGACCAACATGGTCAGCACTGCGTTCATCCATGCGAACCGGCGGCGGTCGGCGGCCATGTGTGCGGGTTCCTTTTCGCGCTCAACCGAAGCGTCGGCTGATAAAGTTGAAGATCGCTGCGATCAATGCTCCCGCATAGCCGCCGAAGATGACGCTTTGAAGGATGCCCAGTGCCAGGCTTCGAAGATCGAAACCGGTCAGACCCAGGTAAAACTGCAGCCATGGCCTGTGCAGACCCCATTCCGGAGCGACGAAGCCCAGCAGCATGCATAGCAGGAACGAGATCGTTGTGAAAATGGCAAGCGTGGCGCCAAGTGCCGCGATGGAGATATGCGCGGGGGTAACCGTGGAACTCTCGGAGCGTGAATGCAAAATTATGTTCACCATTGAACCATCCTCCGCATCGGCCGTCGTTGCGGCCATGACGATTGCTCGATCATCCGGCAATTCGTCATCGGCATCCTTGATTCAGGTCAAGGATGGTGGATGGACATATGATGATCGATATGGGCACGGATGCGGTAGAAATGGATTTCCGGCTTGCGTTATCGGGGGCTCGACCTGATCCTGACAGAGGTTTTTAGTCGTCCGGCCCATCGTCTGGTGTCAAGTTATGGTCAGACCATTCCACTTTTGGAATTTCTTTTTCCACCAGGAACGCAAACGTCGTGACGCTCGCAACATCCGGAGTTACAGCGCATTCGAATTCTAAGTTGTACCAGTGTTTTCGGCTTCTAAAGGCCGCGCCATGCGCCTCAACGGAATCGGCCGATAGCAAAGGGTCCGACATTGCATAAGCAATAACGTATTCTGGCCGATACTGCTGATCCCATCGGGCAATTTGCTCCATGGCCTCCATGTTGCAAAGCTGGATCATTTTCTCCTGCGTTCCGAGCTTCCGCAACGCGGCTCGCGCCTTTGTGCCGCGAGGTGCCGCCAACTTGGTCGCCGCATAAAGTTTCGTCGCGCGGATCATCTCACTTTTCGACGTTTCGATCGTTTGGTCGCCAGGAGCGGGTTTGTACTCAACGTCGCTGTCCGTATTCGCTACCGGACCTTCCTTCGGCGCGGTCGGAAGTACCTTTTGCTTTTCGGCTTCTCCGGGATGCACCATTTCAAGTTGTGTTGGAGCGACGATCTCGACTGAGACAACATTGTCTTCCGTTGGCTCCAGCGATTTTCTGCTAGGTACAAAAGCGAGAATCATCGAGATCACGAAGAGGTGCAAGGCAACAGACGCAGAAAAGCTCCGGCCGAGATTCCATCGCTGATGCAGATCGCTGAGAGCCATTCAACAATATCGCCGTCGAGACGGGCGCCCGATCCCTCGTCGGTGTCTGATAGAGCTACGGCAGTCGTTGCGCAAGCTTTTGCTTGGGCAGGCAAGTAGCCCAACTGCCTGGACTCCTGCGCTGGGGCGCGAGATAGGAGAGACTGGTGAACATCTCCTTCGACCCTTGCGTGTTGACTGACCCGCATTCCGCTCGGCACTCGCTCATTGTGACGGGATCAGACCCTTCGTGATCGCGGATGATCGAACAGTGGCGGTTTCGCTGACAGGCTGTCATAGGTGCGAGGCAGAGTTGGCAATCGCACTCTACGCAAACCGCCCGGTCGTGACCCTCAACACCAGCGAGCCAAACGCCACCGACGACGCGAGTCATTTCGTCCTTTCGCAATCTTCATCTAGCTGATTGCACGGTGACGTTGGCGACCCGTGCCATCCGCGACAAGCCGGCAATGACGATCACGGTCGTCAAATATGCGACGACCTGCAGCAAGGTCGGCTGTTCTATATAGCCAATCAGCGTGTGCGAGATCCGACCAGCGATGCTGGCCTCGGACAGAAGGCCTGACGTGTCCCACACCGTTGCGTCCAGCCAAGTGACGAGATTGGCGGATTCCAAAAAACCTATGGCCTGTGCAGCCATGCCCGCCGCCAGGAGGGTGACCATGATACCTGTCACGCGGAAAATGTGCTTCGGCGGAATGCGCACCAATCCGCGGAAGGTTAAATAACTCAAGACGGCGCCAAGGCAGAGCCCCAACACACTTCCGATCGCCAGCGAGACAGGTGCCTCGTTGCCGGTGACGAAAATGCCATAAAGGAAGAGAACCACCTCCGCTCCTTCGCGCAGCACGGCCGCCCCAACCACAACAGCGAGTGCAGCCAGGCCCTTCGACCCGGCAGCAACCGACTTGCCGACAGACTTGAGTTGCTCCGCAAGTTCCCTGCCGTGTTGCGCCATCCAAATATTGTGCCAAGCCAGCATGAGAACAGCCAGGAACAGGATGCCTGCGTTCAGCAGTTCCTGCCCTGAGCCCGCAAAGGCCGCCGCAATCGTACCGGTAAACAGCGCCACGATACAGCTACCGAGGACTCCAGCCAGGATGCCGGCGGTGATCCAGAGCGTGCGGCCAGCGATCCCCTGCGTGATGGCGGCGACAATTCCGACCACGAGACCGGCTTCAATGATTTCCCGGAAAACAATAATCAATGCGGCCAGCATGGCTGCAATCCCTACTCGGCGATGAAATATCCCATGGCGACATCTTCGTGATATTCGTCGACGAAGAGGAACTTGCCGGCGGATTTCGCCTTCACATTCGCCGTAATGTTACCTCCGCCTTGAACGACCTTTTCGATCTTCAGCGGCTTGGACTCGATTTCAGCGGGAGCGGCATTCAGATTCTTGAACTTCACCATCACGTTCTGGCCGATGGGAATCTTTACCTCGGCTGGCGAGAAGGTCGTTCCCTTGAGGGTGATCTCGACTGTTTGTGTTTCTGCGCGAACTGGCCCGGTTAAAGCGGCGGCGATAAGAGCCAGGGCGGTGATTTGCAGCATTCGTCGCATAAAAATCTCCTCAAATGGATTGGCTGCATTTCAGCTATTAAACTTGAATGAATATGTAAAGTATGATCTTGGCGCTCAACCTCAGAATTGCCTTGGGGACCAAGCTCTTTTGTCCCGGCGTCGTCCAGCCAGGTTCATGCCGATCTCGTCGGCCGGCGTTTCAAATCTCAGTTGGTGGGAAACGCCACTCACAACGGCGAATGGCGGCGCGAGAGACGGCTTGCTGCGAGCGTCCTCATTGACCTTTACAGCCCCAGCATATTACCGGGAGTGGGAAAAACGTGGGGTAAGGATCTTCAGGTAATCGAGTGCCTTTTTTGGATTTTCTTCGAGAGCGCCTCTAGAAGGCTTGAAGCCTGCCTGCGGTCATCACGCAGCCTCGATACTTCAGGCAGCTGTCAGTCTATTCGGGCATCTCATCGCGAGACGATAGGAGACCAAATGTACAAAGTCGACGCCGCCATAACCGGATGGATCAACAGTCTGGCCGGGAACGGCCTTCTCGATCATGTCGTGATCACCATCTCCAACCTGGGTGTCCCGTTGCTCGTCCTGGCCGTCGCCGCCCAATGGTGGACCGGCTCCGAGCGGACAAAGACGCGCCATATCCTGATCGCTGCCGGCCTGACCTTCCTCATCGGGCTGGGGATCAACCAGATCATTCTGCTTTTCGATCAGCGCATCCGCCCTTATGACGCTGGAATTACGCACCTTCTGATCGCGCGCAGCAGCGATCCTTCATTTCCATCCGATCATGCGACGGCGAGCTTTGCGATTGCCGCAGCCTTCCTAATTCATAGTCTGCAAAAACGCGGCCTCATCTTCCTTCTGGCCGCAATTCTCGTCTCCCTCTCGCGTGTCTATATCGGCACGCACTACATCAGCGACGCTATCGGCGGCGCACTAACGGCGACCCTCGCGGCAATCATTGTCAAGGCCCTCTACAGGCCGGAAACGCGAGTCGACCGCTTTATCACAAGCATTCTCTAATCTCAGAGCCATCGTGCCGAAACCCACACCTTAAGAATTTGGGTAGATCGACCGCGCCTCGCTTCACCGTGATCGAAGGTGAAATGTAAAACCTCCCGCCAGGATTTCCAGCTTACCGATTCCAAATCGCAAACTGTCATGCGCGAGTTAGGTTTAACAAGGAATGACGGCCTAAAGATCAGGGGAGTGTTTTCCTCCCTAACGTGAGAGGATGCGCCGGCCCCATTCAATCTGCCATCGGCTCTCCGAGCGTATGCATCAGGCGGTTCGCCCAGCCGAAGATGGCGGACGACAGGACGAGATCCAGGGATTCGAGCTCGGAAAGACCGATATCGGCGAGCGCCTGTGCGTCGTCCTCCGTCGCCGCTGGTGGCGTCGGCGAAAGACGTGCAGCGAAGTCGAAGATGGCGCCGAGGTGTTCTTCGAGCTCCGCATCGAGCCCGTCCGCGAAGATTGCGTCAATCACGTCGCTGCGCTTGGTGTGACTGATGAAGCGGGATGCATGAACGGCCGCGCAATAGACGCAGCGGTTGACGACCGATGCCGCGGTGGCGCCGAGTTCGCGTTCTCCGGACGAGAGCCCATCCTTGCCGTACATGATCAGATTGAACAGCGGAGAGCGGACCGCAAGCGACTCCGGGTCGTGCGCGAGTGTCAGCACATAGGGCGAGATGCCCTTGTTGGACGGTGTGACCTGCATCGCCTCGCGCTGCTCGTCGGTTGCAGACTCCAGGTCGACCGGAACGACATACGGCTGCCAACGCGGAACCTTTGTGGTGAAGCTGTGCACGACTTCGCTCATTGTCTTGCTCCGATCAGTTTCAGTCCTGCGATCACGCGCACCTGGTAGCTCACGAAGGCGGCAAGCTCCGAAAGCCGGACAATATCGGCGTCGGTAACGCCAGCGCTTCGCAATGCCTCGATATGGCCGCGAGTTGCCTCCCGTGGTGCGATGGTCAGTCGATCGGCGTGGCGGACGATCTCGGCGATGCGCCCATCTTCCGCGTTCGTGCCGGGCTGGGCGAGCGCGGCGGTCGCGCTTTCGCCGGCACGCGCGACGAGATCGTCGTAGTGGCTGGCGAGTGCTTCGTTGCGATTGTGGCGGGCCATGCGGGCGGCGAGCGCGGCGCGGAGCCCATGCGACAGGCCACCTGGATCACGGGGCAGAAGCACCGCCTCATGGGCCGCCTCGCTCAAACGCAGGATCTCCGCACGCTTCTCCATTGCCTCGGCAAGCGCCGAGCCTGACCTCACTGCGGCGAGGGCTTCGATGAGTGTCAAAACGGACTCCTTTGCATCTCGCTGGAGATTTCATTTCTGTTATGTCAAAATAGCATAAAGACCCGATATCGATGCGAAATATTTATCTATTCTCCACCGAAATTATGGAAAACTCATACTTCCAAAACATGAAGGATGATGGTTGATGTCTTATATGCATAGCAACTCAATCGACATTCGCCAGCTTGAAGCCTTCGCGGCGGTAATGTCCGCGGGCAGCGTGACCGGGGCGGCCCGTCTGCTCGGACGCTCGCAACCCGCAGTATCTCGGCTGATTCAGGATCTCGAGGCTGACCTGGGATACCCGCTTCTCCATCGAAGCAGCGGGCGGATCCAGCCGACAGCGCGTGGTCTGCGCTTCCATGCCGAGGTCGAGCGCCATCTCGCCAGCCTGATCCATATCCGTGAACGGGCGGAGGCGATCGGCCGCGACGAACCGGCAACCCTGACGGTCGCCGCGACGCCGTCTCTCGCGGCCGGGATCCTGCCACAGGCGCTGGCTGCGCTTCCGTCTGATCTCTTACCGGGTCATCTGCACGTACAGGCGCTCGCGGCTGAACACGTCGTGCAGGCCGTGGTCGCCCGGTCGGCGGATCTGGGCATATCCAGCCTCCCGCTCGAACATCCGGGCCTCGAGATCCACTGGATCGCGGAGGCTCCCTGTGTCATCGCCATCGGCGCAGAAGATCCTCTGGCCGCGGATGAAGTCGTGCGCCTCGCGGATCTGGCGGAACGCCGCATCATCACGCTTGCCAACCCCTATCGTCTCCGTCACCGCATCGACGAAGCTCTCGAAAGGGTGGGCGTGGCGCCAGAGCACATCATCGACGTGAACGCTTCGCTGACGGCACTCTCACTCGTCCGCGCCGGATTGGGCGTTGCGATCGTCGAGCCCGCGACTGTCTGCGGCGTGCCGCTGGACGGGACCGTCATGCGTAGGGTCGACCAGCACATTCCCTTCTTGTTTGGCGCGATTTCCGCTGCGGCGCTGCCCCTTTCGCCGACGGTCTCCGCCGTGATCGACGCAGCACGGACAGAAGCCCTGGCCATGCCCGGCAGCCGCCTGCTTGAGGCCAATGGCACGGATGCGATCGCCGACACGGTCTACGGACAGACCGCCGCCTCCGAAGGAGCGCCCGCATGAGCGACCTTTCCAAGCTTCCGGGCGATCTTGAAGCTCTCGAGGTGCGCCTGCGTCAGGACCTGTCGTGGCTCGAGCTGCCCGCCAAGTCATGGGTGCCCACCCGCGAAGTCGATGGGCGGACCGTCGTCGACGTCGTCATCATCGGCGGCGGCATGGCGGGCCTCGTCGCCTCCGGCATGCTGAAGCGTATGGGCGTCGCCAACCACCTCGTCCTCGACAAGGCACCTGCAGGCCAGGAGGGGCCATGGGTCACCTTCGCCCGCATGCGCACCCTGCGTTCGGCCAAGGTGCTTACGGGTCCCGCGATGGGGCTGCCGGCCCTGACGTTCCGCGCCTACTACGAGGCCTGCTTCGGACGCGAAGCATGGGTCGCGCTCGACCGCGCGCCGCGGGAGACCTGGATGGAATATCTGATCTGGTACCGCAAGGTGCTCGATCTGCCCGTCCGCAACGGCCTCTCCGTGAACTCCGTACTGCCACGCGCCGACGGTATGCTCGATCTCATCTGTAGCGAGGACAGCAAAAAGGAGAAGATCGTCGCCCGTCATGTGGTGCTGGCGACCGGCCGCGATGGTCTGGGCGGCCCGTTCGTGCCCGATATTGCGAAAAGCATCGATCAGAAATTCTGGGCGCATACCGCCGACGATATCGATTTCGCGATGCTGCGCGGCAAGCGGATAGGCGTGATTGGTGCCGGCGCCTCGGCAATGGACAATGCCGCGACCGCGCTCGAAGGTGGAGCCGCACGTCTCGACATGTTCGTGCGCCGCAGGGAGCTGCCGCGCATCAACAAGTTCACTGGCATCGGCAGCCAGGGCGTGGTCCATGGATTCGCCGGGCTGCCGGACGAATGGAAGTGGCGCTTCCTCAACTATGCCATGGGCCAGCAGACGCCACCGCCTCGGCCAAGCGTCCTGCGCGTCAGCTCGTTCGAGCAGGCTCATCTCCATCTTGGGAGCCCCATCGCGGACCTGAAGCAGGAAGACGATCATGTCATCGTGACAACACCGAAGGGCAGCTACGCGGTCGACTTCCTCATCTTCGGAACAGGATTCAAGATCGATCTGAGCAATCGTCCGGAGCTTGCCGCCGTCGCGCCATATATCCGCCTTTGGCAAGATCGTTTCCCGACGCCCGCTGGCATGGAGAATGGCGAACTCGAGGGATCGCCGGATCTTGGCGGCGCATTCGAGTTCCTCGAAAGGCAGCCGGGTTCATGCCCGGCGCTGTCGAAGATCCATTGCTTCAATTTCCCGGCAACGCTGAGCCACGGCAAGCTCACCGGCGACATTCCCGCAATCAGCGAAGGCGCTGACCGCCTGGCGCGCGGCATCGTCAGATCGCTCTTCGTCGAAGACCGTGAGAAGCATTTCGCAAGCCTCCAGGCCTTCGACACACCGGAACTCCTCGGAGACGAGTGGGCTGAGGACGAAGCGCTTTTTGAACTTTCCTCCGAAAGGACCTGAGACCACAGATGCTTGAGATCAAGAACCTGAAACTGGCCTACGGAAGCACGCAGATCCTGAACGGCGTCGACCTGTCGGTGAAGCGCGGGGACGTCGTGTCGATCATCGGTCCGAGCGGGACGGGTAAGACGACGCTTCTGAAGTGTATCAACCATCTGGCCAAGCCGTCTTCCGGCTCGATCGCGTTCGATGATATCCGCATGGATTATGGCCATCCCGACAAGGCCGCCGTGCAGGCGATCCGCCTGCGCACGGCGATGGTGTTCCAGCAGTTCAACGTCTTCAAGAACATGACGGTGATGCAGAACGTCATGGACCCGCTCGTCGTCGTGCAGCGCAAGTCGAAGGACGAGGCCCGCGCCATTGCGCTGCAGGAACTCGAGCGAGTGGGGCTGTCCGACAAGCTCGACAACTATCCCTCCCAGCTCTCCGGCGGCCAGCTCCAGAGAACGGGCATCGCCAGAGCGCTCGCGGTCAAGCCGGACGTGATGCTTTTCGACGAGCCGACCTCGTCGCTTGACCCCGAACTGGTGAACGAGGTTCTGAAGGTGATCAAGGATGTGACGTCCTCGGGCATCACCTCGCTTCTCGTCACTCACGAGATGCAATTTGCCAAGAACATCTCGAACCGCATCGTCTTCATGGACCGGGGTGTCGTCGCAGCCGACGGCACGCCTACCGAAATCTTCGACACCCCCTCCAACCCGCGCCTCGCTCAGTTTTTGAATTCCGAACGCGCGATCCAGTAGAAAGGATGCCTGAAATGACTTCCATGGGTTCAATCTCGCGCCGTGGTCTCGGTCTCGCCGTAGCAGGCGTCGCGATCGCCTTCGCAACCGCCTCCTTTGCTGAGGACGTGCGCACGATCAAGATCGCCACCGCGGCAGAATCGAAGCCGCTTTCCTGGGGCGCGATCGGCGTCGAGCCGCAGGGCTATGAGCCTGACGTGCTGAAGGCGATCAACGCCAAGCTGCCGCAGTACAAATTCGTGATGGAAGGTGCTGCCGACATCGCACAGGAAACGGGTCTTGCGACCGGCAAGTACGACATTGCCACCGGCGGCTACTACCGTGCGCCCGCACGCGAAAAGCAGTTCCTCATTCCGGATGCCCCGATTGGCGCCAGCCTGATCAAGATCTACAGCCGCAAGGACGGCGGCATCAAGGAAATGAAGGACCTCGTCGGCAAGAAGATCGTGCCCGTCACGGCAGGCGGCGGCATCTACAAGTTCGCCACCGCGTGGCAGGAGCAGAACCCCAATTACAAGATCGAAATCACGGCTTCGAGCGCTGGTGTCCCCTATCCGGACCGTCTGAAGGAGGTCGAAAACGGCAAGTATGACGCGCTGGTCCTGCCCTCGAACCTTGGCGAGCAGACCGTGATCGACCAGCAGAAGCTGAACATACAGGCGAGCGAACCTGTCGCGATCAACAATACCTTCGTCCTGATCCATCGCTCCGAGGAGAACAAGGCGCTGGCCGACGGTATCGACAAGGCCCTGAAGGAGCTGAAAGCCGACGGCACGCTCGCAAAACTCTCGCAAAAGTGGTTCGGCGAGGACATCACCGCGTACATGAAGTGAGGCAGGACCACGATCCCGGCGACCAGGCCCGAGACTGAAACAAGGAGTGTTCCGAAGTGGACCTTTCGATAATGATCCCCGAGCTGCTCTCGGCCTTGCCGCTGACGCTTGCGATCACGTTCACGGCCATGGTCGCCGGCTTCGTGCTGGCCTTGATTGCGACGACGTTCCGGGTGCGCAGGATCCTCGTGATTAGTCAGTTGGCCGATCTCTATGTATCCTACGCCCGCAGCGTGCCCGTCGTGCTCCAGTTGTTCGTGGCCTTCTACGGGCTTCCAGTGCTTGTCGGCGTATTCGGCATCGAGGACTTCGTGTCGCCGACGATCGCCGCGATGCTCGGCTTGAGCCTCTACCATGGCGGCTATCTGTCGGAAGTCATGCGCCCCGCCTACCTTGCCGTCGAGCGGGGCCAGCACGACGCGGCCGACAGCCTCGGCTACACGTTCGGGCACAAGCTGGTGCGTGTGCTCGCTCCGCAGGCCGTGCACATCGCGCTACCGGGCTATGGAAACTCCATCATCTACCTCATCCACAACGTCGCCCTCGTCATGTATATCGGCGCGGCCGACGTGATGGCGACGGCGCACCTCGTCATGGAGCGCGACTACAACCAGTACCAGTTCGAAACCTACCTCGTGCTGGCGGTTCTCTATTCGGCCCTGTGTCTGGTCGCATGGCTGATCGTCCGCTCCTTCGAGCTTCGTTCCGCGAAGTTCGCTTCAAGCGCGACGCCCGCCCGAACCACGCTGATGGCAAGCGTCTGATCGAAGGAAGGAACACACCATGTTTGATATCGACGTTCTTCTCCCCGATTTCTGGGACATCCTTGGCGCAGTGCCGCTGACGCTTGCGATGGCGTTTGCTATCTTTATCCTCTCGACGATCATCGGCAGCCTGTTCGCCATGGTCGAATACCGCAGGATCCCGGTACTCCGGGAACTCGTCGTCGCCTACAAGGTCGCCTTCAAGGGCGTGCCGATGGTGGTGGTGATCTTCCTCGCCTACTATGGGCTGCCTTCGACGCTGCAATTCCTCTCCTCGCTCGTCGGTGTGGAGTACAACGGCCATTCGACGCCGAACTGGGTGACCCTCATCATCGCCCTGACCGCCTGCGTCGCGGCTTTCCAGGCGGAAGTTGTCAAAGGCGCCTTGAACTCTTTCGATACAGGCCAGTCAGATGCCGCCTATTCGCTGGGCTACAGGAAGAACCAGCTCTTCCGCCGCGTGATGCTCCCGCAGGTCATCGTCGCAGCCATTCCGGATCTCGCCAACTCGTTCATGGTCATCATGAAGGCGCTTTCGCTCGGGTTCGCCATTGAAGTGGTGGACATTTTCGCGCAGTCGCAATTGACCGCCGCACTGAACTTCTACTATCTCGAAGCCTTCCTTGTCGCCGTCGTGATCTACATGGTGATCGCCTATATTGTCACTCAAATCGCCGACCGGCTGGAAGGAGCTCTTCGAGTGCGGACTTGAAGGTAGGCCTGTATCTTGCCGCCATGCAATCGGCTTGCAAGGCTATAGTTTAATTGGTCGGATGACGGTTCGAGACATGGCGGCAGTTGGCCCCGGCATGCCCTCATGATCTGAGATACGCATCCTACCTCGGCTGTCAGGCATCTCAGGCGAACACGATTTCGCGGCTTGCCACCGCAAGCAGGATCGCTCCCGCCGTGGCCTCGATCGATCTCGACGTAGTTCGGAGCTACCTGAAATAACGGTCGTTCTACCTGGTCCAATTCAGTCTCGACACGGACTCCCTTTCTACGACACCGCGATCAGGAGTGCTGCAGGTTGATCTTGTCCAAGGCGGACCTCAGCCCTTGCGCAAGCTTGGCCACGCCGTCGTTTGCCCAGAAGTGCATGAAGAACAGCCGGGGCTGGTCGCCGAGCATGTGATTGTGCACGGCAGTGACTTCGATTCCGCTGGCCCGCAATGCGCGCAACACCGGGTTGACCTCAGAGGCGATGAGCACGAAGTCACCCGTGATCGCCGCGCTGCCTTTCCCGGTCGGCTGGAAGTTGATGGCGATTGCCGAGCCCATCGCCTCCGGCACGTCCATACCGTCGTCCTTGATCGTTTCCGCACGGGGGATGCTCATCTGGTAGACGCCGCCATTCACCTTGCCCTTGTGGCCAAGCACCCGATCGATGGCCGCGGTGTCGAGATCGATGGAGGCAGACGAAGCGCTCGCTGGTGTGTCCGAAAGCGGTGTCCCGCTCTCCTGCAACGCGGCATGCAAGGCTGTTGCCAGCTTGATCGGATCGCCATGTCCGAGGACATGCATGTACATGGTGGCCGGTTCGGACCGCAGCAAATGATTGTGGAGGGCAGTCACGTCGATTCCGCTGTCGAGCAGCTTCGTCATCACCGGGTTGACTTCCGGCTGGGTCAGAACGAGATCGCCCATCACCATGGCGTCGCTATCACCCATCGGTTTGAATGCAAGCCATGAGCCGAGCGCCAGCGCCGGTTTGAGCTGCACACCGTCCAAGGTGACCTTCAGGTCCGAGCGCGGCAACCCCACGCGGTAGATGCCGCCCGACATTTGCGCGCCGGATTTGCCAAGCGCTTTGCCGACCTCCGTCCAATCGGGATCGGCGTATGCGGGTACCATGGAGATCAGCACCAGGATGGCGCCGATTGCGAGTCTTGCAGTCATGTCGTGCTCCTTTCATCGCCCTCGTTTGCGTTGCCCCTTCCCTATGTGTTTGATCTATGCCGCTCACCGCGGGCGCCGGTCTCGGCGGGATGCCCTGCCGCGAATGTCACTATCTGGTTCGCGAAGCTCACCCGGTTGGAATCAACGCAACCTGACGACGCTGGCAGCCCATCCATCCCTCGTCACCGAGCTGATCGTGAGCCTTTTTCGATCGCGAAGCAGGCGATGTTACGCCGCGGTTGGCGTCCCGGCGGGCGGCCAGCTATGCGTCTCCGCCTTGCGACGCGAGGCCCAGGCATAGAGTGCGTCATAGATAACGAAGCCATGCTTTAGAACCTCATGGTCATCAGGCGTCACGTCCCGAAGCCCCATGGAGATCGCAAGCAATCCTGCCGATTGCGGCGTCAGGTCGTGCCGGTCGGTGTCGGCGCCGCGAACGATGGCGGCGATGGTGACGATCGCCGGATCGGTGTCGAGACCATGTTTGGCGACAAAGGTGTCGAAGCTGCAGCCGTCGCCGACATGGGTGTATTCGACATTTGGGACGTCATAGGGTGTCGCCCCGGTTTCTTCGGCAACCTTGATCACCTGGTCGGGCGGCACGAACAGAAACTCCGGCTCCTTGTCGATGAAGCGCGCAATCAGCCAGGGACAGGCGATACGGTCGATGACCGGGCGCTCACGGGTAACCCACTTCATGGCATCATCTCCCTTGTTGGTTTTCTGCGCTTGCCAAGGGCACAGTCGGGCCGCCGATCGCATGCCAGGCAGCAATTCCGCCGGCAAGCCCCTGCGCCTTAAGCCCGCGGCGGCGCAACTCGGCCACCGCATTGCCACTCACCTGGAAACCATAGACGCAATAAACGACGATCGGCCTGTCCTTGGGCATTTCGTCGGCCCAAGAGGCAATCGTCTCGGGCGCGCGCAGCAGCGCACCCGGCAGCATGTCGCTGCGTTTGGGCAGGTCCTCGGCCAGACACACATCGAGCAGGAGAATATCTTCCTGGCGCTCGAGGCGGCTGCGCAAATCTTCCGCTGCCACTAGATTGTCATTTGTCGCGGGGACCGTGGCCTCGGCAAAGGCACTCTCCATCCGCATCACACGTTTGTATCGCTCGGCGACGCGCTCCCAATGGATATTTTTCATGAAGGCGTCGACATAGGCGCCGGCCTTGGCACCAAAATCGATATGATAGGCATGCTGGTACATGTCGAGCGCCATGATCGGAATGCTGCCAGCCAGGCAATTGGTATGATCCTGACCCCATTGGATCATCAGGCGGCGATGGCGCTCCGACCAGGTGAGCAGCGTCCAGCCCGAACCGCCGGCCTGCGCCTTGGCACAGCCGGAGAACTGCGATCGCCAGGCCGCGACGCTGCCAAAATCCCGTTCGAGCGTGGCCGCCAGATCGCCGGCTGCATCCCCCGATCCGCCGAGACCGTCGAAGTAGATCTCATGCAGGATCGCCGAGTTCGCCGCGATCAGTTCCTCGCGCTTCAGGCCATTGATGTCGAAGACTGGAGCCGAGCCCCAGTCGAGTTCATCGAGGCGATGTTCGATCGCGTTCAAACGGCGAACTGCACCGCCGTAATTATTCTCGTAGTGGCTCGTCAGCAGCTTCTCGGAAAGACCATCGAGATGCGGAGGCTTGAAGGGGAGCGGCATGATCCGGTGCAGCATCGTGTCCTCACTGGCGGAATTGCAACGACGAGGACGATACGCTCGAACGGAAAATGATACAAGTGTTGCAATTGTCTTTCTGCATGATACAGTCCTTGCGATGAACACAGATTCAACGACCGAGCAGCGCTGGCTGCTGCTGATCCACCAGTTGCCGAGTAAGCCAGCCTATTTTCGGGTTAAAATCTGGCGCCGCCTGCAGGGCATCGGCGCGGTCGCCGTCAAAAGCACGGTCTATGCGCTGCCGGCCAACGCCGAGACGCAGGAAGATTTCGAGTGGCTGCTGAAGGAGATCGTCGAAGGCGGCGGCGAGGCGATGGTGTGCGAGGCCCGGCTGATCGACGGCCTCTCCGATGCACAGGCGCGCGCACTGTTCGACGCGGCGCGCGACGAGGACTATGAGGCGATCGTCAAGGATGCCCGCGGTCTTGAAGAAAAGCTCGAGGCGGCATCGAGCGCGGACGAGATGGCGGAGATACGACCGCATCTCGTCCGCCTGCGCAAGCGGCTCGCAGAGATCGTGGCGATCGACTTCTTCGATGCCACCGCCCGCCTATCGGCGGAGGGACTGATCGCCGCGCTCGAGGCTCGGCTCGCGGAGGACGCCAAGATGAACAACGATCAGCAGAAGACGACACCACAGACGGCGGCGGACCTGAAGGGGCGGACCTGGGTCACCCGTCAGGGGGTCTATGTCGACCGTATCGCCTGCGCGTGGCTCATTCATCGCTTCATCGATCCCGACGCCATCATCCGTTTCGTGCCGGGCAAGGGCTATGTCCCGAATGCAGGCGAGCTGCGGTTCGACATGTTCGAAGGCGAGATCACCCATGAAGGCGATCGCTGCAGTTTCGAGGTCTTGCTGACACGCGCGGATCTGACCGATCCCGCCCTGCAGGCAATCGCCGAGATCGTTCACGACATCGACCTGAAGGACGGAAAGTTCGGGCGCGAGGAAGCGACCGGCATTGCCAGCCTACTCTCGGGCATCACGGCGGCCAATCCCGATGACGAGCAGCGGATCACCCAGGGCAGGCCGGTGTTCGACAATCTCTACCAATATTTCCGCGCCAAGCGTGGCTGACGCACAGGAAACCGACATGAGCAAGATCGAACATCTCGGCACAGCGCCGCACCGATCCAACGATACGCCGGCGCACGGCATTTCATTCGGTGAAGCCACGCGCGTCTGGGCGCGCGTGGCTGCCTTGAGCTTCGGGGGTCCCGCCGGCCAGATCGCCGTCATGCACCGCATCCTCGTCGACGAGAAACGCTGGATCGGCGACAACCGCTTCCTCCAGGCATTGAACTATTGCCACCTGCTGCCGGGACCGGAAGCGCAGCAACTGGCCATCTATATCGGCTGGCTTCTGCACAAGACCAAGGGCGGCCTGGTTGCGGGCATCCTGTTCGTGCTCCCCGGTCTTGTCGCCATCATGGCGGTGAGCTGGATCTATGCCATCTTCGGCAATGTCGGCGCAGTCCAGGCCCTGTTCTTCGGGCTCAAGGCAGCCGTGCTGGCGATCGTCGTCGGAGCCGTGCTCAGGATCGGCCGGCGCGCTTTGAAGAACAATGTCCTGAGAGGACTGGCTGTGGCCGCCTTCGTGGCGCTGGCACTCTTCCATACGCCCTTCCCGCTTGTCGTTCTTGCAGCCGCCATTATCGGCTACCTCGGTAATCGGGCCGGATGGGCGGCATTTGCGCCCGGCGGAAACCACGCAAAGGCTGGCGGAAAACAGGTCGCCGATGCGGACACCGCCCTTGGCGAAGAAACGCCCCTACATGCGCGGCCCTCGATCGGCTGGTCGATCAGGATTGCCGGCACCTTCCTGCTATTATGGCTCGCCCCTACACTCGTCTTGTGGGCCGTATTCGGCTCCGCAAACATCTTCACGGATATCGGCTTCTTCTTTTCGAAGACGGCCGCCGTGTCGTTCGGCGGTGCCTATGCCGTCCTGTCCTACGTCGCCCAGCAGGCTGTCGACCATTACGGTTGGCTCAAACCCGGCGAAATGCTCGATGGTCTCGGCATGGCCGAAACGACGCCGGGTCCATTGATCATGGTCACGCAATTCGTCGGCTTCATGGGCGCCTATCGCGCACCGGGTTCGCTCAGCCCCTTGCTTGCCGCAACACTCGGCGGATTGCTGACCACCTGGGTGACCTTCGTTCCCTGCTTCCTTTGGATCTTTCTCGGTGCGCCGTTCATCGAGAGCTTGAGGAGCAACAAGGCCCTGTCGGCGGCGCTCTCGGCCATCACGGCGGCCATCGTCGGTGTTATCATGAACCTTGCGGTGTGGTTCGCGCTGCATGTTCTGTTTTCTCAAACATACCCGATCCATGGGTTCGGGATCAGCTTCGACGCGCCGGTCTTAAGCTCGCTGAATATCGCCTCCTTCGTGCTGACACTTGGTGCGATGATCGCGGTGTTCCGTTTCAAGGTCGGCATGCTGACAGTGCTCGCCGCCTGCTCCGTCCTCGGCCTTGCCTATGGCCTGCTGATGGGCTGGGTCTGACGCGTGCGCGCCCCGCCCTACGATCAAAACCGTCCGCAATCCGAGGTCGGGACACCGGTGCAACGCAGTCGTCCGTCCACATATCTGTTTGCGGCCCGCGCGCTGCGCGACTTCGGCGATGGCTTCGTCGCAATCCTGCTGCCGGTCTATTTGCTCGTCTTGGGGTTCTCACCGCTGCAAGTCGGCGTGCTTGCGACGGCGTCCCTTTTCGGCTCGGCACTGTTGACCGTCGCTGTCGGGATCCTCGGTGCGCGTCATGATCTGCGCCGCCTGCTTCTCGCCGCTGCCTGCCTGATGGTCGCCACGGGTGGCGCCATGTCCGTCGTTACCGACTACGCGCTGCTGCTGGTGGTCGCCTGCGCTGGCACGATCAATCCATCGACCGGCAGTGTCAGTGTCTTCGTGCCGCTGGAGCACGCAGTCCTTGCTCGAAACGCCGGCGATCGCGATCGGACGACGGTGTTCGCGCGCTACAGCCTCGTCGGAGCGCTTGCAAGCGCTGTCGGCGCCCTTGCGGCGGCCCTGCCCGATGCCAGGGCGTTCGCCGGGCTTGGACAACTGATAGCCATCAAGCTGATGTTCGTGCTCTATGCGATCGTCGGCGTAGCCGGTACCCTGCTTTATTCCCGCATCCCCGCCCGCCCACCAAATCGCGAGGCCAAGGACGTGGGCGCCGGGTTGGGTCCGTCGCGCGCTATCGTCCTGAAACTGGCAGCCCTCTTCAGCCTCGACGCTTTTGCCGGCGGCTTTGTCGTTCAGTCGCTGCTGGCGCTGTGGCTGTTCGAGCGCTTCAATCTTTCGCTGTCGGAAGCTGGGGTGTTCTTCTTCTGGACCGGGGTGTTGTCGGCCTTCTCGTTCCCGGTCGCAGCATGGCTGCCGAAACGGATCGGGCTGATCAACACCATGGTGTTCACCCACATCCCCTCAAGCATCGCGCTGATGCTGGCGGCCGTTGCACCGACCTTGCCTCTGGTTCTGATTCTGCTGACGATCCGCGCCGGCCTGTCACAGATGGACGTTCCCACGCGCTCCTCCTATGTGATGGCGGTGGTGACGGAGGCGGAACGGGCCGCGGCCGCAAGCTTCACCTCCGTGCCGCGCAGCTTGGCCGCCGCGGCGAGCCCGGCGCTGGCCGGTGTGCTGTTTGCCGCATCCTATCGCGCCTGGCCGCTCCTTATCTGCGGGTCACTGAAGATCGCCTACGACCTGCTCTTGCTGCTGCAATTCCGGCATCACAAACCGCCGGAGGAGCGCTGAAAGAAACCTGCGGCCCGTCGGGGGACTGGCGCGCTCTCACGCGCCGTCACCGCAATTCGCCGCGACCGGTCCGGGAACAGGTCGCAGATTGCACCGCCCCCTCATTCGGCACTCGTTAATGCTCCCATTGATGGCGGATAGGCCGGCATCTCACAACATCAATTCATCGTTGAACGTTGAGAAGCGACTTGCGAAAACGTAATCCGGCGATAGCGAAGAACGCTACTCCAATGCCGGCGAGTGCCAGCATTTGCGGCCATATGATCGCAAGTCCGGCTCCTCGATAAAGCACAGCTTGTGATAGCGCGACGAAATGTGTCGACGGAGAAAACTGCATTACCTTCTGCAACCAGTTAGGCATACTTTCCATCGGCGTCGTGCTTCCGGACAAAAGATTCATAATGATAAGAACCGGCATGACGATCAGCCCGAATTGCGCCATCGAGGTTGAAACAGTGGCGATCAAGACGCCAAGCGACGTCACTGAAAACTGGTAGAGGACGGCTGCGGCTACAAAGAGGCTTACAGATCCCGCGACAGGCACACCGAGCAGACGCTCAACCACGACGATGAGTGAGGAGATCGCGGCGACCACAATGACGAGACCGTTTGCCCATATTTTTGCAAGCATGATCTCGATCGGGGTGACCGGCATGACAAGCAGGTGCTCGATCGTTCCATGTTCGCGCTCGCGGATCAGTGCTGCGCCCGTCAAGGTAACCGAGAGCATGGTGATATTGTTGATCACCTGCATCACGGCCGTGAACCATTCGGACTTGAGGTTCGGGTTGAATTTCGCCCGCACGACAAGATTGATCGGCTGTGTCTGATCGGCTCCAGGTACTGCCGTCAGCACCTCCTGCAGGATGATATTCTGGATATAGGAGGCTCCGTTGCCGGCTTGCGACATCGCGGTCGCGTCGATGTCGAGCTGGACCGATGGATGGCGCCCGGCAATCACGTCCTGCTCGAATTTAGGTGGGATCTCGACAACAAAAACGAAGCGGCCCGCGTCCATCACAGCATCGATCTCGTCAGCATCGATCAATTCCGGAGACTTGAAAAAGGGCTGCAGCAAAGCATCGCGTAATCGTGCCGACAGCATCGAATGGTCCTCGTCGACGATCGCCACCGCGGCGTTCTCCACCTCGAATTTCGCGCCCGTCGCCACCGCGTAGATGGCAAAGGTAAATGTGTAGACGATCAACACGACTAGGACAGGATCAGCCTTGAGGCTGTAAAGCTCCTTGATGCCGAGGCGAAGGATCCGGGAAAGACGGCCAGCCATATCACGCGCCCCTCTTTCGCAACGAAATGATGGCGGCGGCGATGAACCCAAGTCCAAAGAGGCCGATCACCAACATATCAAACCAGAGATCGGCAAAACCGAGCCCCTTTGCAACGACACCGACGCTGACCGGCTGATACCATGCCGACGGGAAAGCAAGCCCCATCAGTCGCGCGCCTCCCGAAAGCGAGGAGACCGGGACGAGCAGTCCAGAAAAATTCACTGCGGGAATAATGGCGATGATAGCTGTTGCAAAAATAGCGGCGACCTGACTGCGGACAAAGCTCGATATGAACAGGCCGAAGCCGGTCGTCGCAAAAACATAGAGCAATGACCCAGCAGCAAAAGTCAGGAGGGAGCCTTTGATCGGCACTCCGAAGACAATACGAGTGATCAGCGCAAGAAGAATGAAACTCAGGAAGGCGATCGCGACGTAAGGCAACTGCTTGCCAAGAAGGAATTCAATCTTCGTGACGGGCGTCGACTGAAAATTGGCGATCGATCCGGTCTCTTTCTCCTTGACGACACCAAGGGCGGTCATGATGGCGGGAATGAGCACCAACATGAGCACGATGACACTTGGCACAATGGCATTGGCACTTTTGAAAGCCTGATTATAACGAAACCGACTTTCAATCTCGATCGGATAGGCGGATGTAGCGCGACCGTTTTGACGGGCGGCATTGTCCCTCATGTAGCTCGTGGCGAGCCCTGAGACATATCCGCGCGCCGTCTCCGCCCGGAAAGGCATGGCGCCGTCAAGCCAGACCGAGACTTCCGGGTGGATCTGACGTATGAGATCCCTCCCGAAGTCGGTCGGAACCTCGATCGCCAGCTTCAGCTCACCGCTTTTGAGGCGAGTCTCGAGGTCATCGACGGAAGAGGCCACCGGCCGCTCCTCGAAATAGCGTGAACCTTGGAAGCTTTCCAGAAGTTGTCTGCTCTGAGCCGATTGATCCTGATCGAAGACTGCGAATGGCAGGCGCTCCACATCGAAGGAGATGCCATAGCCGAAGGTCAGGACAAGGATTGCGGGACCCAGCAATGCGAAGGCTAGACGGGTGACGTCACGGCGTATCTCCAGGGTTTCGCGCCATGCATAAGCCCACAACCTGCGAAAATCAAAGATGCCGGGCTTCGAGACGAGTGCGGCTTGCGCCGGCGTTGCAATCGTAGACGTATCGTCCCGTCCCATTCCCGCCTCGGTGAGTACGTCGATGAAGACATCCTCCAGTGCCTCGCGACCGCGCTGCTTCTTCAGTTCCGTCGGACTGCCGACGGCAAGCACCTTGCCTTGGTGCATCAAGGAGATCCGATCACAGCGTTCGGCTTCGTTCATGAAATGCGTAGACAGAAAGATCGTTACCCCGTCTCTTCGTGAAAGTGTGAGGAGCGAACGCCAGAAACTGTCGCGAGCGACCGGATCGACGCCGGATGTCGGCTCGTCGAGTATCAATATTTCCGGCCGATGGATGACAGCGGCCGCCAGTTGCAGGCGCTGCCGCATGCCGAGCGGCAAGCTCTCGGGACGACTGTCGGCGACAGCTGCAAGTTCGAAGTCGCTCAGCATTTCCTGGACGCGAACCGTCGCATGCTCGGCCGGAATGCCAAACAACTGTGCATGCAGTACCAAGTTCTGGCGCACCGTGAGTTCACCGTAGAGAGAAAATGCCTGAGACATGTAGCCGACACGGCGGCGCGTTTCCAAATCTCCGGCTTTGAGCGGCTGACCGAAGAGGCGCGCCTCCCCCTCGCTTGCAGGAAGCAGACCCGTCAACATCTTCATGGTCGTAGTTTTGCCACTGCCATTCGAGCCGAGAAAGCCGAAAATTTCACCCTTGTCGATACGAAAGCTCACATGATCGACCGCCGTGAAGTCATCAAAACGTCTCGTAAGTCCCTCGGCTTCGATGGCGGGTACACCATCTCCGATCGGTCGCGGGACAACGACAATTGGCACATCTGCTCTGCGCACCTCCTCCGGCAAAAGCGCAACGAAGGCACCCTCCAGGGAAGATTGTCCTGCGCTCCGCTTAACTTCCGCAGGGCTGCCTGTTGCGATCAGCCGTCCGCCATACATTGCGGCAAGCCAATCGAAACGTTCGGCTTCTTCCATATATGCCGTCGCGACAATGACACTCATTCCCGGCCGCCGCGCCCGCATACGTGCGATCAGCTCCCAGAATTGCCGACGCGATAGCGGATCGATGCCGGTCGTCGGCTCATCGAGGATCAGAATATCCGGATCATGAATAAGTGCTGCGCAGATACCGAGTTTCTGTTTCATGCCGCCTGACAGCTTACCGGCGGGGCGGCCCCGAAATTGAGCAAGCCCCGTCATTTTGAGCAGCTCGTCCATGTGTTCCTGGCGCTCGCTGCGATCCATAGCAAAGAGACGACCGAAGAAATCAAGATTTTCCGCAACGCTCAGCGTCGGATAGAGATTGCGGCCGAGACCCTGAGGCATATAGGCAATGCGGGCACCGACGAGGCGGCGTTGACGCGCGTCGGACATGTCGCCGCCGAGGACGCGGATGTTCCCCTGTTGCAACCTTGTTGTACCGGCAGCGAGCGCGAGCAGCGTCGACTTTCCGACCCCGTCGGGACCAATTACGCCTGCCATGCAGCCGGACGGAAGAAGGAGGTCGACCCCGTCGAGCGCCAGTTTTTTTCCATAACGATGGGTGACGCCCGCAAGGTGGATAACCGCGCCAGTCATTGGGGCAACTTCACGGTGAGTTGCGGCGGCCAAGGGGCGGCCGGATCGGTGCGCACATAACCCACGCCGCGAACCCCTGTCTTCACCTGTGCTTCGTACTGCTTCAGCAAATCGGATGCGATACGAAGCTTGACACGGAACATCAGCTTTTCGCGTTCGTCATCGGTCTCTACCGTCTTTGGCGTGAACTGCGCCTCGGCGGCAACGAAGGAGATCGTTGCAGGTACGACATAATCAGGTGCCGGATCGAGAATGATGCGCGCCTCATCGCCAAAAACCAGACGCCCAGCCACCCGAGCCGGCAAGAAAACCGTCATGTAGACATCCGCCAGATCCAGAAGCGTCGCGATCGGCGCGCCAGCTGCCACCACTTCACCCGATTGTACCAGCTTGTATTCCACACGCCCTCGCCTTGGCGCCTTTAGGATCGCGTCATCGAGTTGAGAGCGAATGCGCGCCACTTCGGCGCGAGCAGCATCCAAGGCAGCTTGAGCCTCGTCACGACTTGCAAGCGCGGAGCGGGAGGCCGCCTCGGCAACGGTAAGTTGGCTGCGACGTAGGTCGAGTTGTTGCCGTGTACCACTGCCCGTGGCGCTGAGATTGAACGCTCGGTCGAGTTCCTGGTGCGCGAGTGTAAGTTCGCTGTCGCGCTGTGCAATGGTCGCCTCGGCACTTGCCACACCGGTTTCGGAACGCCGAACTTCCGCCTGAGCCCCCGAAAGCTGCGCGTCGAGTTCGGAGGTGTCCATTCGCGCAATGATCGCTCCTGCGTCGACGATCTGTCCCTCTTCGACAAGAACATCAGCGACACGACCGGCGAACTTCGCGGAGACCAGAACCTGTTGTGCTTCGATGCGGCCGTTGGACACCGCAATCCCAGCCCGCTGCTCGCTGCCGCGCAACTTGCTCCAGAGCTCTTGCACATGATCTTTCAATGTCGTTGCATCACGCGCTGCGGCATCGTGGCTTACCACATTTAAGGTCAGGATGACAGCAACGGCGAAAAAAAGGGGGACGTGCAGTTTGTACAAGAACCGGCTCCCAGAGAACGGATTGGATGGGTGCTGCCGGCGTGGCGAACCACTTCGGCGCTACGTTCATTATTCGCGGGTGAGCCCCCCATCATTGATGTAGGTCATCTGCGGAACGCAAACTCGCCGTCACTTGAGACATTGTTCGATACGATCCGTGCAACTTGCCGTCAATCTGCACCGTCCCGTGCAGCTTAATCGCGTCGCGGCGAAGGCCAACGGCCTCTCGGAGCTTCTGCAGCAGGACGTAGGCGGCCTTGTACTGGACGTTGAGCTTGCGGTTCAGGTGAAGCGCCGCCATGCCCTTCGCGGCCGTGATCTCCTCCCAGATCGCCATGATGATCTTCTTGAACGACAGCTTGCGGTTGGCAAACACGGTCCCGGATGTCACGGAGAACTCGGCGCGGCACTCCGGCTCCGAGCATCGGAAGCGACGTCGGCGGACATTGTACGGCTCCAGACATCCGCAGCGAGGGCAATATGGCTTGCCGCCGTTGTCGGCCCAGCGAAAATCTACGAACAAGCCATAGGCGTCGTCTTCGGTGAGCGACCAGACCTTCTCGGGATCGAGATTGCGGCCATCCGGACGCAGAAGCGGATGCTGTCCGAAACCATCCCTTGGGTCAGGCCAGGCGCACTGGTCGTATTTCGAACCTCCGGTCTCCGGCGGAGAAGGGATCGTAGGAGTTCGGCCGTAGGATCGGAATTCGCTTCTGGAGCATGTTCAGACTTCCGGTCGATACGCAGGATATAGGCAAACGGCTCCGTCGTAAGGACGAGGCAGAAGGTCAGCGCTCTATTCGTATCGATCTGAACATGAAGGTCCCATACCAGGAGGTCGGACAGGGGTCGAGTCGCAATCACGAAGTGCAATTTTCAGCATTTCAATTTCGGCTATCACGCGTTATATGCAAGCAAGCATTGCGGGAATTTCATGCCAAACAGGCCACTTATCAATCCGACAACCAATACGCTACTGTTCGGCAGGGTTCCCGACATTGCAAAGCGGGGCGTCAATCTCCCCGGTGGGGCGATCCATTTGCTACGCGGCAAGCATACTGCACCTAATCGTGGATTTGGAGCATGCCATATTTGGGCCGAACATAGCAGAGAGATGATCGATGAGGGCTTCACAAACGAGGCCGCCGTGCCAGCGTACGTCGCATTCGTGATCACGGCAGCATCGCAGCTCTATTATAGCGGCGAGAGCTTTAGATATTCGAGATTGATGGCCGTCAGAGGGATCGCCTGGACTGCAATCCTGGAATTGCGAGACAGAGACGAACCATTTTGGTCGGTGATCACCGCTTACAGGTCAAACAAAAAGCACGGCACCTTTGTAGGGTCCGTGCTTTTGTGATGTGTTCGCAGTAGCAGCGCCTCCTTAGCCTAAAGGGTCGGATGCCAACTTAATGTCCTGCGAATAGACCTCCTGTCAGGTCTACCATCCACATGAGCGGGCCAATTTACAGGTGAAGCCGACTCAAAATGCTCTTTATGCCACACCGCATATTTAGGGGGTCGGACGGCCAAGGTCAAGAGGCAAACTCCTCCTCGTTTTTCAGCGGCTAGGCGATCACCCGACGGCCTTGTGGCACTGCTCCATAACCTTTCGCAATAATGTTTACCACGCGCGCTGATGTAAGTGCGGCTCTAAGTTGGGGCTGCAGATGACGTGGGAGAAGGCTCTCATCCACGACACTTCTTTTTCTCAGTAAACCGATATGGCGAAAGTTGTATTAGCGTATCGGCAAAAGTGTCAATAGGAGTTGGGTGAAAGCGTCAATAGAATGCTGGTGGAACCGTCAATAGCGCCCTGGTGGAATTGTCAGTACCATTGGACTTCTCGGTCCAGACTTGGTCCTCGATGCGCTCCGCCGCGCCTGCCGGTAGCCGCAAAGGTTCTCCGACGTCGTGCTGTGATGGCCTATAGAGTTGCGCGAAATTTTGAACCGCGTTTTCAATTTCCGCTGATCCACCTTGGAAAATTCAACCTTTTGAAACGATTGATTATTATAAGTTTTCTCTGATCTTGGCCAAACGCGAAACCGGGTTAAATCATCCCGGAAATTAACACTCTCACGCACCACGGAAATCTCGGCAATCACACCGGCAAGCACCGCACCCGACACGTTGGGACTGACAACCGTCGCTGCGATCGGCGGTCAGCCAGACGCTTCCCTCAACAAAACCCCATAACTTTCAGTCTGCCGACCGCGGGTTCCTGCATGAGAGGCTTTCGTACCCGGCCGAGACGTTGACCGGCTTTAAGCGCCGGGTCCAATTACATCCCGGAATTAATCACTTTTTTAACTATGTCGGCGAGGCTTAGACATATTTACTTGCATGTCTCCAGGGGGAAGTGGATGCCGCAGTTGCCTAAAAAAATAAAATCGATCGGCTTTCGCTCAGGCGCAGGAATGGCACTTTTGATCGCTGCCGTCTTATTGGTGGCGGTCGTTGGATTGCACGGTATAGGTAATCTTACCGGTGCAGTTTCGCAATCGGTCGACACATCGCGCGTCCTGATCGGTGTCGATGAAGCAAAAGGCGCTATAATTCAGTACATGGTCGATAAGGAAGCCGGGCATATTACAACCGCTTCCAAGGCGCTTGATGATGCGCGGTCCGCTTTAAACCAATTGGCGATTTCTGATGGCGAAAGGCAGCGCTTGTCAGATGGGCTGGACGCCATGAGCAATGCCGTCAAGGGGCTGGCAAATTCCCAGGACGCCGTCGAAAAGGCCGGAGCTCGGCTTCGCGACGCAACGGCCATGCTGCTGACTTCCACGGAGGCGGCGGAGAAAAATGCCCAGGATATGGCAAATCAGGCGGAAACCAACTCAGCCAATTCTCTCGTGACCTTCAACCGCATTCGGGTGTTGATGCAGAATGCCGGCAAATTCAACGGAGCAATCAAGGATCTGGCTCTGGCAATAGTTGGCAGGACTGAGCCACAGGACAACGCAGCGGGTAAGGAGATTGAACAACTGGTTGCCCATGCCGAGGCCGATCTTCAGGAGGTCGCGAATTTGGGTGGAACACCCGATATCCAGCCCACCGTCACCGACTTGGTGAACGCATTTGCAGAAATCCGCCCCCGCATCCTTCAAAACAACGGCGCGTTAACCGATCATTCAAGCCCTATTTCTTTCGATTCCATCTCACAAAAAGCACGCAAACTCGATGACGCTCTCCAAAAATCCGCCGAGGTCGAGTTGGCGTCGAAAAGTGATACCGACCAAGCGCGTTCGAAAGCGCGTATTCTTTCTGGCACGGCCCGCAATCTGAGCAACACCTTAAAAGATACCTTGCTGCAGGTAGAACGTTACCGAGTGCAACCATCGGAGAATACCGCGACCGCTGTTGCGGCGGGATTGAAAAAGTCCGAAGGTTTTGCCGCAATGCTGGCAAAGCTTGCCGGAAACGACGTGGGCGCCCAAATCGGGCAGCTAAGCAGCGCCTTCGACATAATCAAGAATAACTCCTCAACCTTTCAGCGCGAAGCTTCATCGGTCGTCTCTACTTCGCAAAATTTGAGTGAGGGCACCGCGCATGTGGCTGGCGAAATCGCTCTGTTGTCGCGGGAGCAAAGTAGCAGCAGCACCGAGTGGATGTGGGCAGCGGGTCTGGCCAGCCTCCTTTTAGCCGCAAGCATCGCTTCGTTTATTTTCCGCTCGGTCGCCAGGCCTATGGTCCGTGTCGCTGACGCCATGACGAGACTTGCGAAGGGAGAAACGAGTTCCACTATCGGCTTGGTCAAGGCTGATAATGAGATCGGCGATATGATTAGTGCGCTACATGTGTTTCAAGATAACGATCGCGCTCGGGTAAATGCCGAAGAAGCGGCGGAAAAGGAAAGGCAGCAATCCGAAAGCAATCGGATGCAACGAGAAGCTGAGCGCCTTTCAGACGCGATGGCGATGGAGCATGCCTTCGAAGAAATTGCGAATGGTTTGTCAGGACTTTCGAAGGGCGATCTCACGGTGAGAATGGGGACCGTCGATCAACGATACGAAAAGATCCGCGATCATTTCAATAGTGCTGTAGCGGCGCTGGAAGAAACAATCGACACTGTGATCGCAGCCGTCGGAACTATCAGGTCAGGATTGTCCGAAATATCCTCGGCCTCGCATGACCTTGCTGTCAGAACCGAGCGCCAGGCCGCTTCCTCCGAGCGGACTATGGAGGCCCTCGGAGATGTTTCGCGCGGAATCGCAGATACCGCAGATGGTGCCGCGCACGCTCGAGATACTGTCGCGATTACGATGGGGCATGCGGAAAAGGGAGGAGAGATTGTGGCGAATGCCATCAGCGCGATGGGCGAGATCTCCGCGTCTTCAGCTAAGATTGGAGCTATCATCGGCGTGATAGACGAGATTGCATTTCAGACGAATTTGCTCGCACTCAATGCTGGAGTGGAGGCTGCCCGTGCCGGCGAAGCCGGCAAGGGTTTCGCGGTTGTCGCACAGGAGGTTCGCGAACTTGCTCAACGCTCGGCACATGCCGCCCGCGAGATTAAGGTACTGATTTCCACGTCCATGTCGCTCGTTACGACTGGCGTGAAGCTGGTGGATGAAACCGGCGCTTCCCTCAAAGAAATCCGCCTTCAAGTGTCTGATACAAGCATGGTTGTCAGCCGAATTGCAGCATCTGGGCAAGAACAGGCAGTATATTTGCGCGAGGTTGCGGCGACGAGCGAAAGCATGAACCAAATCACTCAGCAAAATGCGGCAATGGTCGAGCAAACGACGGCCGCATCTCAGGGGCTTTTCCACGAAACGGAAAAGCTTGCCGAGATGATGGAGCAGTTCGTAACGAAGGGGAGTTGCTGGGACCAGCGCGCCTACTCTCTCGCCTCGTAGACAACATATCCCTAAACATGGGGTAATTGCGGTCGCGATGGCTCTGGAGACGACCGCCCCTGCGTTGCGAGTTCTTGCACCGTCGATTGCCTCCGACAACTGCGCCGCGTCGTCGGCAAGATGCGTGGCTGCCGCATCCTTGCGCCAGTCGTGGAAGCTGCGCTCGACACCGTCCAGCTCAATGAGGTAGAGGCCCATTGTCCGCATCGGATCGCGCGAGAGGGCCGCCCCATCAAATCCATCGGCCCGGAGCTCTTCGACAAACCGGTTGGAGGGACCGTCGACCCCTACCCCCCGTCACGAAGCCCACTGGCCGCCTCACCCGGCAAGTGCGCCACATGCCATGCTGTATTGAACGTATCACCGGCGTAACCGAAGCGGGACAGGTTCGCACCATCAGGGCGCCATTTCAATCATCGCCTCGCCGATGGCGACAATCTCTCTCGATGCAAACTCGATCATCCGGGGCACCCTCAACTTTTCTCGAGATCGTAGATGCGCCCTGTGAGCCACGCGGGCCAGTCCCGTTCGAAGAAGGACCTGGCGCTCTCGTCGAACGTCCGGTTCTGACGGGTGTGGATATCGAAACCTCCGGTGCCCATTCGCACCACAATCTGCTCCTGACGGTGCTCGTCGCGCTCCTTGCGGAAGCGAAACGCCTCGAGCGGACCCGACTTGGAAAGAGGCAAGGATTCACCGTTGCGATCACAGATCGCGCGCGCGCCGCGGCTACCTCCGCCGTTTGCGATGAAGAAGTCCAAAGCGGCCAGGACGGCTTCGGATGCGATCGCCATCTGGCACCATTGAACGGCGCGGGCCGCCTCTGCGGCCCGGTCGTAGGCTATCCCATGCGTGCTGATGCTCTTATTGAGCAGCCGTGCCTCCTGCAGCGCCTCAGCGACGCTGCGCGGATCGCAGATCAAGCCGGCTTTGTCGCTCATGCGCGCCTGCACTTCGGTTCGGATTGCCTTTACGGACAGTTCACTGTCGGAGCGAAGGAGCGTGCTGATTTCGGCCATACCCTGCTCGGCAGCAATCCTGATGTCTGCTTCAGGAGGCATCCGGGCTTTCCCGCTGGCAGATATGTGCTCCGCGACGCGTGTCCCGAACACTTGCCCGGCATTGAGTGCGGCACCGCCGGGACGCGTAACACCATGGGTTCCGGCGGCCTCGCCGATTGCGTAGCAACCGGCAACGTTGCTACGGCCCCAAGTATCGACCATGATCCCCCCGTTCATGTGCTGGTTGTTCACAGCGAACTCCAGGGGCTGTTCGGCTATATTGATTTTGTAGCGGCGGTAGAGTTCGATCGAAAGCGGGTTCATGTGCCGAAGGCGATCGATCGGCATCTCCTGGCGCGCGCCTGCATTTCCAAGATACTGGCTGACATCACGGTCGAGCCGTTCCAGCGAGAACGGCAGGTCGCCGGGGACAGTCAGCGGGTTCCTGTTGAAATCCATGAAAACCTGGCGGCCGGCAATACTCTCTCGATAGATGGCGAGATCCACGAGGCTCGATCCGAAATCGAGCATGCGGGTGGAGTGGAACGGCCATTGGTAGCCCTTGCGAAATACGTTCGATGCCAGCTCCTGGGTGGTCCGATAGTACTCCGCGAGGAAATGATGCTCGTTTCCGTCTGCGTCTACCGAAAAGAGATGGGGAATGGCCTGCACGTAGGTGCCGGAAAGATTCCACGGGAATCCTTCCCGGCGGGTGCCGATCCCGAACTGGCTCTCCGTCAGATTCACCAGCTCGATGCCCGCCTCAAGGGCCAGGCCCAAAGATCCGAAGCAGCCGTTCGGATAGACACTGTCTCGATAGAGTTCTCCGGGTCCGCCGGCCGCGAGTACCAGAACGTTGCAGACGAAGAGAGCCAAGCCGATGGGATTGTTCTCGCATCGATCGCCCGCCTTCATGACGAGCGCGCCGCAAATTCGGCTTTCAGGCCCCCGCTCCTCCTTCAGTATCTTCACGACCGTCGCGTGGTTGTAGAACGGGATCCCAAGACGTATCGCCTCTTCGGCGAGCACCTTGACCATCAGCCTCGACGTTCTTGGTCCGCAGCTCGTTGCGCGACCGACCTCGTCGTGGTCCGTCTGATATCGCAACGTCCCGCCAAGCGGCTCCTGCGGAAGCGGCAGGCCCAGGAACTGCAATGACGCCATCATGCGTGACGACCCGACGGCCTCGACGTAAGCCGTATCCTCGTCCATCGCGCCGCCCGCACGGATCGCGCGGGCCATCGCCTTATAATTATCGCCTTGGTCCGCGGTATTGGCGGTGTGCAGCGTCTGCTTGTCGGAGCCGGAACAGGCGGACGTGCCGCCCCAGGCGCTTTGGCTGACGATTGCCACATCGTCGCCGCGCCGCTTCAGTTCGACGGCCGCGCGCAAGCCCGCCGCGCCAGATCCGACGATGACGCAGCCGGCCCGATAGACGGGCACGTCGGTGCCCGCGAGGCGGACCGTCTCCGAGGACACGGCTTCGGGGGACAGTCGCGGCATGTCGACATCCGTCAGCGCGTCGAGGATGTGTTGCGGGACATCGATGGTCATTGGCGCAGGTCCTTGCGAAGTCTTGGATCAGGAGAGCGCAATGTCGACCCAGCGCTTCAGGCGCGAGGACTCCATGCAGGCATCGACGATCTGGCAGATATGATGACCGTTCTCGAACGTCGGCCACATCGGCGTGTTCGTGGTGATCGACTTCACCACCTCGGCGGCTTCGATAATCTTGCTCTCGTTGTAGCCGAGGGCGAAGTTCGGAAGCGGCAGGAACGCCCTGAAGGTCGGATTTTCAGGTCCGACATCGATCTCGCGAAAGCCGCTTCGGCCCGGTCGGTCGTCGTTCGTGTAGAAGCGAAGCCGGTTCACCTCGTCATAGGTGTAGGCGATGCTGCCCTTCGTTCCGTAAATTTCGTAGGTCTGCATGAACTTGCGGCCGGTGGCGACGCGGCTGAAGTCGACGATCCCCGCAGCGCCATTCTCGAAGCGGCAAAGCAGGTTCGTGGCGTCGGGATTGGTAATCTCCGCCCACTTTTCATCGCCCTTGAGCTTGACCTGCTCGCCATATGCAAGCCCTTCCACCACAGGCCGCATGGTCGTGACGATCAGGTTGTCGGCAATCAGAGAGCTGACGCGACCGACCAGGAACTCCATGAAGCTGAAGATGTGTGAGCCGGTGTCGCCGACGATACCCGTCGGCGCCAGCTTGCCGTCGGCGCGCCACATGAATGGCGCCATCGGGTCGCCGTACATGTCGACGTGCTGACAACCCTTGAACATCTTGATCTCGCCGATTTCCCCCGCCTCGATGATTTCCTTGGCGAGGTCGTGGACCGGATTACGAGGGAATGCGTGGCCGACTCTCGTGATGACGCCCTTCTCTCGAGCGATATCGGCAAGCTCGCGAGCCTCTTGCGCCGTATTCGCCAGAGGCTTCTCGCAGTACACGTGCTTGCCGGCGATCAGTGCGGCCTTCGCCACTTCATAGTGCAGGCTGTCTGGCAGGCATATGTCGATCAGATCGACTTCCGGATCGTTTACCGCCTGCTGCCAGTCCTGCAGGATCATCGCGCCGGGAGCCCGTCGGGCAAGATCTTCGGTCGCGGCGGGGTTTGCCTCGACGATCGCGACGACGCGCGCGGTCCCTCCGGAGGTGCCGAGGAAATGAGGGAACGTCTGGTAGGCCATGGTGTGAACCTTGCCCATCCAACCCGAGCCGCCCAGCACAGCCACCTTGATTTCGCCCATTGCGAACACTCCTCTTTAAGCCGACCCGTTTAGGACCGGTCGCTGAAATTCATCTGTTCTCCGCGGTCGCGGAGGCGTGACGTGTTTCCTGCCGGCCTACCGGACGCCGACTCGTGCCCTCGGGCGCGTATCGTTGCGCTCATATGAAAAGATTGCCGGCGGCAGCGGTGGCAGGCCACGAATGAGGTCTGCTCCCTTCTCGCCGACCATGATCGTCGGAGCGTTGGTGTTGCAGGAAGGAACCCGCGGCATGATCGAGGAATCGCAGACGCGCAGCCCTTCAAGCCCATGGACCTTGAGATCGAGGCCGACGACAGCGTCGTGCCCCGTACCCATCTTGCATGTCCCGATGGGATGGTGGTCCGTCTTGGCGTTGGCGCAGCCGTATTCGAAGAGCTGCTCGTCGGTCATGACCTTCGGGCCGGGAAGACGTTCGGCCAATACGAACGGCTTGAGGGCGTCCTGCTGCATGATTTCGCGCGCAATCTTCAGGCCTTCGACAGACATCTTCCTGTCGTGCGGGTCCGACCAGTAGTTCGGATCGATAAGGGGCGCCGCTGCTGGATCGGACGAAGACAAGCGGACCGTGCCGCGCGACCTCGGGTGAAGGTATGCGGAGTTCAGCGTGACGCCTGCATTCTTCAGACGCTCGACACCAGCCTCGATGCCGGATCCGAGGCCAAGATGGAACTGGATATCCGGCGAACGGGCATTAGGGTCGGCGTACCAGAAGCCGCCTGTCTCGAAGAGCGACGATGCGACCGGACCGGTACGGAAGAGCATGTACTCCATGCCCGCCCACAGGGTGCGATGCAGCTTCGCGACACCGTCATAAGTGTGGTCGCCGGTGCATTCGGCGATGACGAACAGATCGAGATGGTCCTGCAGGTTACCGCCGACGCCCGGAAGATCGTGAAGGACTTTCAAGCCGACTGAGCGCAGGTGATCACCGGGGCCGATGCCCGATTGAAGAAGAAGCTTCGGCGAGCCGATCGCTCCCGAGGAAACCAGGACTTCCCGCTCGGCGCGGACGATCTCCAGGCCACTTCCGCCTGCGATCTCGACGCCTGCGGCGCGGTTGCCTTCCAGCACGATGCGCGAGACGCGTGCCCCGGTGCGGACCTTCAGGTTCTTGCGGTTCTTGATCGGCGAAATATACGCCATCGAGGCCGAAGAACGGCGATGGTCGCGCTGGGTGACTTGATAGAAGCCAACGCCCGCCTGCTGCCGGCCGTTGAAGTCGGGGTTGTAGGGAATACCCAGTTCCTGCCCCGCACGGATATAGGCGTCGCAAATGGGCAGCGGCGCGGCCGGCATGGATACGCCAAGCGGACCGCCATAGGAATGGTAGTCGTCTGAGAACCGCTGGTTGTCTTCGGCGCGTTTGAAGTAGGGAAGGATCGAGCGATAGTCCCACCCCTCGCAACCGTCTTCGCTCGCCCAAAGATCGTAGTCGGCGGAATTTCCGCGCGTGTAGAGCTGCGCGTTGATCGACGAGCCGCCACCGATGACCTTGGCCTGCGTATACCTGAGCACCCTGCCGTTCATGTGCTTTTGAGGCACCGTATGCCAGCCCCAGCTCGCAACGCCCTTCGTCATCTTTGCAAAACCGGCGGGCATATGAAACAACGGGTTCCAATCGCCGCCGCCCGCTTCCAGCAGGAGCACGTTGACGTTTGAATCTTCGCTGAGCCGGTTTGCAAGCACGCACCCGGCCGGACCAGCTCCCGTGATAATGTAGTCGAAACGCATTTTGCTAATCCTATTGGATGCTAGGGAACGATGGGTCCATGTCGGCATTGATCGTCACCGGAGATCCTTCGACGCTATGTGGTCCGCCACGCGAAGCGCCTGGCTCGCCACCGTCAAGGCGGGATTGACCGCGGCCGATGTCGGCAGGAAACTGGCGTCCACGACGAAGAGATTGTTGTGGTCGTAAGAGCGGCAGTATGGGTCCAGAGGCGCGGAGGCGGGATCATTTCCGATCCTGACGGTTCCGCACTGGTGCGACGGGGTGCGCTTGTCGAATGCTCTGGCAAGCACGATCGGGAACCCGATCGACTTCAGGATCTGTTTCAGCTTCGCGACGAGTGCGAGATGAGCTTCCCAGTTTGTCCGTTGCCATTGCAGGATGATGCGATCGCCATCGACCATGACGCGGCTTTCCGGATTGGGTATGTCCTCGCTCATCGCATAGAAGTCGATTGCGTGCCCCGTAACAAGATTGAGCAGCCATTCCGGCGCGCTTGGGAGAGATCCCTTGAGGATTTTGGCGGACACCCGTCCGAGAAGCTGCACGTTGCCGAGGGGAAATCCGCCCTCCCCGTCTGAAAGATAGAAGTCGTTGAATGCGAACGTCTTCTGATAGATGGACGTGTTCCGGAATGTCGGCGATACGCCGATCACGGCCGAAGAGTTATGGTTCATGAAGTTGCGCCCGACCTGGTCGGAAGAATTCGCAAGGCCATTCCTGTAGCGGTCGTTCGCCGAGCGCAGCAGCAGGACCGACGACTGAACGGCACCGGCAGACAGGATGACGATTTTCGGGGCCACGGAAAGCGTCTGTCCGTTCCTCACATAGACGACCTTCTTAATCTTGCCGCCTTCACCGGTCTCCAGCCGAATCACGCGCGAGTTCGTTTGCAGGACGACATTCGGATGCTTCATCGCGATGGAGAGCGCCGCCGTTTCGGCATCCATCTTGCCGTCCCTGGAATTCGGATGAGCGTCCCACGGTGTCTTCGCCTTGGCCAGCCAAGTGTCGATGTCGATGCCAAGTGGTAACGAAGATGGATGCAGCCCCTTCTTCTTGAGACGCGCTCTCACATCGGCAATGGGAGCTTCGTCCGGAACCGGCGGGTATTCATATCCGAGCGAATGGTGCGGCTCTGTCGGGTCTTCGCCAAGGGCGCCGCGAACGTTGTACATGCGCTCCGCACGGCTATACCAGGGCTCCAGGACCTCGTATGGAAAGGGCCATGCCGGGGAAACGCCTTCCCGATGCTTGAGAACCCCGAAGTCCTCCTTGCGGTATCGGGACAGCACCGCGCCATAGAATTTCGAGTTGCCGCCCACATTGTAGTAGTTGCCGGGATTGAAGCCTGTTCCATTGGCTTCGTACCATGTCTCCTTCGGTCGGAAGTGTCCGCGTTGGAAGATCGCTTGCTGGTCGCGATTGACCGGCAGGTCGGCAATGTGATCGCCCGCTTCCAGGATGAGAATCTGGGCGCCGCTCGCGGCCAGACCGGCCGCCACGGTCGATCCGCCCACTCCTGAGCCGATGATGACGATATCGGGTGTGACGTTCATTTCAATTCCCGCCCTTACGCGATCCGGATCTGGGTCTGCGGATCGAAGAAGACGGCCTTGTCGAGATTGAAGGCGAGGCGTGCCGTCTCACCTGCCTTGATCCGGGCGTCAGCCCGCAGGCGCGCCACGACTTCCTTGCCGCCCAGCTTGGTGACCGCGAAAGTATCCGATCCGGCCGGCTCGACGACCTCGATAAGGCAATCGTTTTCCGCCACGCTCCGGGCATTTCGGTCGGCGCCTTCCGGGTCGGTCAGGGCTTCGGGGCGGATGCCAAAGATAACATCGCGATCCGCATAGGCCGCCAGCGACGCCATGCCCGGCGCGATAGGGAGCTTCATAGCCTCTCCCGCTGCTCGCTCGAGCGAAACGGCGAGGCCGTTCGACCCCTTCAGGATCTTGCCTGAAAGCAGGTTCATGGCCGGCGATCCCATGAAATCGGCAACGAACATGTTTGCCGGATTATTGTAGATTTCCGCGGGCGTGCCGAACTGTTGGACAATGCCTTCCTTCATGACGGCGATCTTCGTCGCAAGCGTCATGGCCTCGATCTGGTCGTGCGTGACGTAGACGATCGTCTTGCCGGTCGTCTGGTGAAGGCGCTTGATTTCGGTCCGCATATCGACGCGAAGCTTGGCATCGAGATTGGAAAGCGGCTCGTCGAAGAGAAACAGCTTAGGGTCACGGACCAGGGCACGGCCCATCGCTACGCGCTGCCTTTGGCCACCCGAGAGCTGGCTCGGCTTGCGGTCGAGCAGATGGCCGATCTGCAGCACCTTGGCGACCTTGTCGATCGCCTGCTTGCGTTCTTCGGCGGGGACACCGCGCATTTCCATACCGAAGGCGATGTTTCCCGAAACCGTCATGTTCGGATAGAGCGCGTAGCTCTGGAACACCATCGCAATGTCGCGCTTCGATGGATGCAGGTCGGCGATGCTGCGGTCTTCGACGCGAATATCGCCTTCAGTGATCGTCTCGAGACCGGCGATGGTGTTGAGCAGGGTCGACTTGCCGCAGCCGGACGGACCGACCAGCACGAGGAAGCCGCCCTTTTCCAGTTCGAGGTCGATGCCCTTCAGGATTTCGAGGGCGCCGTAGCGCTTTCTGAGACCGGAGATATTGAGAAAGGCCATTATGATTATCCTTTGACAGCGCCCGCCATCAGACCGCGAACGAAGTAGCGGCCGGCGACGATATAGACGATGAGGGTCGGCATGGCGGCGATCATCGCGGCGGCCATGTTGACGTTGTACTCGACCACGCCGGTCGAGGTGTTGACGACGTTGTTGAGAGCAACCGTCATTGGCATCGAGTCGCCCGAGCCAGCGTAAGCCGACGCAAACAGGAAGTCGTTCCAGATATTGGTGAACTGGTAGATGACCGTGACGACGATGATCGGCAGCGAGTTCGGCAGCATGATGCGGCGGAAGATCTGGAAGAAGCTCGCTCCGTCGACCTGGGCTGCGCGCACGAGCTCGTTCGGAAACGCCTCGTAGTAGTTGCGGAAGAAGAGCGTCGTGAAGCCGAGACCATAGATGACATGGACGATGACGAGATTGACCGTCGAGTTGCCGAAGCCCAGCGACATGCCGATCTCGTTACGCAACGTCGCTCCGAACCGACCGAGGTTGCCAAGAATGGTCGCCATGGGAAGGAGTACCGACTGGAACGGAATGAAGCAGGCAAACAGCATCAACCCGAAGATCAGCGTGTGGCCTGGAAAACGCCACTTCGTCAGAATGTAGCCGTTCAACGCGCCCATAATGGTGGAGATCGCAACGGCCGGCACAACCATCTTGATCGAATTCCAGAAGTAGCCCTTGATGCCTGTGCACGTCAGACCAACACATGCCTCGCCCCAGGCCTTGAACCAGGGATCGATGGTCGGCGACTGCGGCAAGGCCAACATGTTGCCGTTCTGGATCTCGTCCATCGTCTTGAACGAGGTAACCAGCATGACGAACAGCGGCATCAGGTAGAGGATCGCGAATATGACCAGCAGACCATAGATGATCGTGCGGCTGATCCATCGACTGCTGGCGATGCCTTGCGATGGTGAAGACGGGGTGGAAATCGAGGTCATCGCGCCTTCTCCTTCAGTTCGGAATAGAGGTACGGAACGATGATTGCGGAGATCGTCATCAGCATGATGATCGCGCTCGCCGAACCGACGGCCATCTCGTTGCGCTTGAAGGTGTATTCATACATGAAGTTGGATGGCAGCCACGCCGAGCCGCCCGGCCCGCCGGAGGTCAGAGCCACGACAAGGTCGTAGGACTTGATCGCCATGTGAGCAAGCACGATGAAGGCCGACAAGAAGACAGGGCGCAGCAACGGAATGATGATGCGGCGATAGAGTTGAACGGTCGTCGCGCCGTCGATCTGGGCGGCCTTCATGATCTCGCTGTCGATGCCGCGCAGGCCCGCAAGGAACATTGCCATGACGAAGCCGGAGGCCTGCCATACGCCGGCAATGACGACGGTATAGATGACGAAGTCCTTGTTCTTGATCCAGTCGAAATGGAAGCTCGTCCAGCCGAAGTGATGCAGCGTCTGCTCAAGGCCGAGACCCGGATCGAGGAACCATTTCCAGGCAACGCCGGTGACGATGAACGACAGCGCCATCGGATACAGGAAAATCGGTCGCAGGATGCCCTCGCCCCGGATCTTCTGATCCAGCACGATCGCCAGAAACAAGCCGAGTGCCAGGCAGATGCCGACATAAAGCACGCCAAAGATGCCCATGTTGGTGATGGACGTGTACCAACTTGACGGCGGATCGCTTTCGAAAGTCCAGCGCCACAGGCGCTGGTAGGCACGCGCGCCGGTCAGGGCGTAGGACGGAAAGGTCTTCGAATTCGTGAAGGACAGATAGGCCGTCCATGCGATAAAGCCATACACGAAGATGATGGTAATCGCGAAGCTTGGGGCAAGCACGATCTGCGGAAGCGCGTTCTGCATCCGCGTGCGTATGGACGTGCGCTTCCCGCGCGCGAGAATTGGTTCGGTGGTAGCGACAGTGCTCATGGTAGTCATCCCTTCGGGGCGTCTCGACCGGGCATCTTCCCCGCGATTTCCGCGGGGAAGACTTTCAGCCGCACTTAGCGTGCGTCGTCGATTGCCTGGACGAGTTGCTTGACAGCTTCGTCCGAGGTCTTGATCTGGCCATGGACGAACTTCGAGACGACGTCCTTGTAGGCGTTTGCGATTGCCGGAGGCGCGCCATAACCTTGCGCCAGCGAACCGAATAGCGTGCCCTTCTCGTTGGCAGCCTTCAGGTCCGCGATGCCCTTCTTGCCGCAGGCGTCGAAGTCGGTATCGGGAACGTCGGTACGGGCAGGAACCGAGCCCTTGACGACGTTGAAGGCTGACTGGAAGCTCTTCGACAGTGTCGCCGTTGCAAGCGCAACCTGCGCCGCCTTGCGATCGTCAGGCACGTTGAACATGCCGAACATGTCAGAGTTGTAGATCACGCTGCCTTCGGTGCCGGGGAAGCGATAGCACAGGAAGTCCTTGTTCGGGGTCTTCTTGGCGGCAACGAATTCGCCCTTGGCCCAGTCGCCCATGACCTGCACGAGCGCATCGCCCTTGATGACCATCGCGGTCGCGAGGTTCCAGTCACG
The DNA here is from genome assembly GCA_900468625.1 of Hyphomicrobiales bacterium. Taxonomy (GTDB): domain Bacteria; phylum Pseudomonadota; class Alphaproteobacteria; order Rhizobiales; family Rhizobiaceae; genus Rhizobium. The sequence continues at coordinate 212,237 of UBUL01000019.1, read as the reverse complement.
ACCGGAGAAATTCGGGTCGACGTACTTGATGATCTTGGCGAGATTGTCGAACGATTTCTTCATCGTGTCCGACTTCAGCGCCTCCTCGTCGAGGTCGTTCATCGCCTTCTTGTAGAACGCGGGACCGCCCGTCGCCTCCACGATCGAGTCGAACATCGTCGCTTCCTGCCAGTTCTGTCCGCCGAGAGCAAGCGGAACGACACCGGCAGCCTTCGCCTTGTCGAGCAGTGCGATCAGGTCGTCGAACGTCTTCGGCTCAGTGCCACCGATCTTGTCCATGACGGCCTTGTTGATCCATAGCCAGTTCACCGAGTGAACGTTGACTGGGGCTGCGACCCATTTGCCATCGTATACGGCAAACTTCTGCAGCGCCGCCGGAACAGACTTGTCCCAGCCTTCCTTTTTTGCGGTTGCGGTCAGATCACCCATGACCCCGGCCTGGGCATAGTCGAGAACGGTATAGCCGAGCATCTGTGAGGCGGTCGGATAATTGCCGGCAGCAACCATCGCTTTCAGCGCGGTCATTGCAGCGTCACCGCCACCGCCTGCGACCGGAACGTCCTTCCAGGCGTAGCCTTCCTTGGCCAGGTCCTGCTTCAGGACATTGAGTGCCGCAGCCTCGCCGCCCGACGTCCACCAGTGCAGCATCTGCACTTCTTTCACGTCAGCGGCGTGTACCACAGCGGTGGCACCAGCAAATGCAAGTGCGATCACAGCGGTAGATGTTAGAAACTTGCGCATTGAATCCTCCCAGTGCAAGTTTGAGGTGCGGGACCCATTCCCGCACCGATCACCCGCCCTCCTCGGGCGTAGTCCTGTTGCCGGCTCAGCCCAGCGTTCCCTTCTTCGGCATCCACCAATTCGTCCTGGCGCCGATGTGCATGTTGAGCGTCTTGGTCTCGGTGTAATCCTCGACGGCATGGCGGCCCAGCTCGCGGCCGAGGCCGGACTGCTTGTACCCGCCGAAAGGAAGTTCCGAAGCACCGTCCATGAAGGTGTTCATCCAGACTGTCCCGGCGCGAACCTTTCTGCCGATCGTCAGGCACGTGTCGAAGTCGCGGCTCCACACGCCGGCCGAAAGGCCGTAGTCGATAGAGTTTGCGATCTCGATCGCTTCAGCGGTTGTCTCGAATGTTAGAACGGAAAGGACTGGCCCGAACACTTCCTCGCGCGCAACCGCCATGTCCGGCGTGACAGCTTCGAGAATGGTGGGGGCCATGAACTGCCCCATGCCGAAATCAAGCGGTTCGCCGCCGTGAGCGATCCGCGCGCCGCTGCTCTTGGCGCCGGTCAGGTAGGTATTGATCTTTTCCAGGTGCTGCCGCGTGATGATGGCGCCGACCTGAGTGCTTGGATCGAGCGGATCGCCAACCTTGACGTCCTTCGCCAGCTCGGCAATGCGCTTGACGACGTCCGATGCGATGGCCCTGTGCAGGATCAGTCGAGAACCGGCATTGCAGCATTCGCCTGCATTGAAGTAAGCGCCGAATACGGCAGCGTCGATGAAGGCATCGAAATCCGCGTCTGGGAAGACGATCTGCGGGTTCTTGCCGCCGAGCTCGAGCGAGACCTTCTTCAGTGTCTGGGCAGCGTTGGTCATGGTCAGCTTGCCCACCCCCGTCGAACCGGTGAAGGACACCATATCGACATGCGGATGCGTTGTCATGATGGCCCCCACGTCCGGTCCGGTGCCGGTGACGATGTTGACCGCACCATCCGGGAGGCCGGCCTCTTGCAGAATCTCGCCCAGCAGGAGCGTCGACCCGGAGGTAAGTTCGGAAGGTTTGACGACGGTCGTGCAGCCGGCGGCAAGGGCAAAAGGCAGTTTCTGACCGACGATCAGGAACGGGAAATTCCACGGTGTGATGATCGAGACCACGCCGATGGCTTCACGAAGAACGACGCCCAGCGTGCCGTCGCCGAGCGTATTATAGCTCTCGCCATGCAGGTCGCGGGCGAGTGCCGCGGCATAGCGCCAGATGTCAACAGAGCCAGCGATCTCCCCGCGAACCTGGGAGATCGGCTTTCCGGCTTCGATGGCGTCGAGATAGGCGAGTTCCTCGGAGCGAGCAGCGATCAGATCGGCGGCCTTCAGAAGAACGGCAGACCGTTCGGACGCGGTCATCCGGGGCCAAGGTCCCTGATCAAAGGCCTTGCGTGCGGCGGCAATCGCGCGTTCGGCATCCGCCTTCGTGCCCGTCGGATAGCGGCTGACGACGACGCCGTGGCTCGGTGCCACACGTTCCATTGGCTGGATGCTGCCGGCTTCCCACTTGCCGCCGATCAGCATCTTGAAATCGCGCGCCCTGTGATCGGCGAGAGCCTTGGGAGCAACCAGAACCGTCATTACCATTCTCCTTTGAACTGTGCGGGGCGCTTCTGCGTGAAGGAAGCCACTCCCTCCTTTAGGTCACCCGTCTTCGCAACAAGGATCGAGCCCAGCGCCTCGACGGCGGTCCCGTTGTCCTCGCCATTTGCGGAGGCGATCATGAGTTTGACGACTTCGAGCGCGGCCGGACCGCGAGCCGCGATACGCGCCGCATATTCCTTGGCCGCCGCGGCGGCGTTACCTGTCGTTGTGACTGCATCGACGATGCCGAAAGCACGTGCCTCGCCGGCGGTGAATATCTCTCCGCCAAGAGCCATCCGGCGCACAAGCTGGGCGCCGAAGCGCTTCACCAAACGCTGGGTCCCGGACCAGCCGGGAACCATGCCAAGACCCGTCTCGGGAAGACCAATCTTGATCTGCTCCTCGGCAATACGAATGTCGGCGACGCCCGCAAGCTCAAGCCCGCCGCCAAGCGCGTGACCATTGAGCGCTGCGATAAGCGGGACGCGAAGCGTTGCGAGCCGCTCGAAGATGCGATGACCGTGACGGACCCAGGCATGACCGAACTCTTCGGGTCGCATTCCACCCCAGGCCTTGATGTCGCCGCCGGCCGAGAACCCCTTGCCTTCGCCGGTCAGGATGGCGACGCGAACATTTGCGTTGGCTTCCACTTCGTCAGCGGCATCGGACAACGCTTTCAGCATGTCGAGGTCGAGTGCGTTTAGCTTTTCAGGCCGCGAAACCGTCAGCGTCGCGACGTGGCCTTCCACATCGATCTTCACCGTGCCGCTAGCCATTGAAGGTGCCCTCCAGAACGCGAGCGCGCTTCTTTTGAAGCGACAGACCAATGTCGGCCTCGGCAAAGAGGTTCGAGTCCATGACCTTGAGATCTCCGGAAACGATCAGCGGAAATTCGGACTGCTCGAGGATATGTTCCTGGAGATCGATACCCGCGGCGATCTCCGTCACCACGATGCCCTGCGGCGTCAGTTTCATGACGCAGCGCTCGGTGACATAGGTGATGTCCTGCCCCTGTTCGATCGCGCGCTTGCCCGAAAAGGTGACGTGCTCGACCTCGTTGACCAGTTTCTTGAGCTTGCCTTCTTTCTCGATCACAAGCCTGCCTCCTGCGATCGCGAGCTTGGCACCCGCGTTGAACATTCCGGAGAAAACAATCTTCTTCGCCCGCGCCGTGATGTCAACGAAACCGCCGGCGCCGGCGGTGACATGCGGCCGGAATGACAGTTTGGAAACGTTGACCGAGCCGTCGCTGCCGATTTCCAGGAAGGAAAGCAGCGAGGCGTCGAAACCAGCTCCCTGGAAATAGGTGAACTGGTAGGGCGAAGGCATGTAGGCATCGGCGTTCGAGGCGCACCCGAAAGCGAAGTCGAGAAGCGGAACGCCACCGACGGCGCCCTGCTCGATCACCCAGGTTACTGCGCCATGAAGACCCTCTTCCATCAAAATGCGGGGCACGTTTGCCGAGATGCCGAAGCCAAGGTTGACGCAGCTTCCGGATTGCAGTTCCTGCGCAACACGACGGGCGATGACCTTCTGGATGTTGAACTCCGGGACCCGGAAAGTGTCGAGCGGCCGAAAGATCTCGCCGGAGATCGCCGGATCGTAGAGCGTCTGCGTCGTCTGCTTCTGATCGGGATCGACGATGACATAGTCGACGAGCATGCCAGGCACGCGCACGTCGTGTGGCTTCAGCGAGCCTTCCTTCGTTATGCGCTTGACTTGAGCGATGACGATGCCGCCGTTGTTGCGGGCGGCAAGCGCCTGATCGAGGCCACCGAGATAGGCGCCTTCATGTTCGTAGGTGAGATTGCCGCGCTCGTCGGCGGTCGTCGCGCGGACGATGGCGACCTGCGGCGCGATCGACGGGAAGAATAGGTAGTCGTCGCCCTCGAAGGAGACGCGTTTGACCACGGGTTCCTCGGCCCCGAGATCGTTCATGGCGCAACCCTGCCGGTTCGGATCGACGAACGTATCGATGCCGACCTTCGTCAGAACGCCCGGGCGCTTGGCGGCGGCTTCCCGGTGGATATCGAACATGATGCCCGAAGGAATATTGTAGGCTGGAATCTCGTTGTTGGTGATCATCTGCCAGATCAGCGGCGGCTCCGCGCTGGATGGACCCGACGGGTAGGAACCGCCGATGATCTTCTTGAGAAGGCCCTTCTTGGCGATGTGATCGACGCCCTTGATGCCGCTCATGTCACCGGCCGCGATCGGATGCAGCGTCGTGATATTCCTTGGGTGACCGGTGGTATCGAAGCGCTCGCCAATCGCCTTCAACATGAGGTCTGGGCAGCCGAGACCGCTCGATGACGAAACGGAGACGATGGCGCCATCCGGAATGAGGGCTGCGGCTTGCGCCGGGGTGATGTGCTTGCTCATGTTCGTTTACAGTCCTGTTTCAACTTTCACGGCCTCGCCCGTCGCAACCGCCTTCTTGACGGCAAGCGCGGTGGCGAGTGACCAGATTCCGTCCGCGGCCGTTGCCGACGGCGAACCATTCTTCATGGCGGAGTGGAACGCTCTGAGGACGCCTTCGTAGAGGTTGCCGCCATCGACGTTCAGTTGCCGCTCGCCATCTCCGTTACGCAGCAGGACGGTGCCGACGGGGCGCTGCGTCATTATGTTGCGGCCGACGAGCGAGCCCTCGGTGCCGTGCACTTCGAGGCCGGTCTCGGCGAACTTGGTGGTGAAGCCATCGTGGAACTGCGCGATAATGCCGTCTTCGAAGCGGATGACGCCCATGACCGCATCCTCCAGTCCTTCGCTCGTCATCCCAGCGGACTGCGCGAAGGCGACGACCTCGATCGGATCCCGCCCAAGCACATATCGCAGAGCATCGACGTCGTGTACGGTGAGATCGAAGATCGCCCCTCCCCCGGCTGACGGTTTGTCGAGGCGCCAGCCCTGAAGATGCGTCGGCAGATAGCCCGCGTGGAAGACACGCGCCGAAAGCGGGCGCCCGATCTTACCGGACGCAACGGCCTTTCGGATCGCCGCATGCGCCGCCGAGTTGCGAAGGTGATGGTTCGTCGCCAAGATAACGCCGGCACTCGAGGCAGCGGCCGCCATTGCCATCGCATCTTCAATCGACAGTGCGAGCGGCTTTTCGCAAAGGATGTGCTTGCCGGCACTTGCAGCAGCGATCGCATGGTCTCGATGAAGTTCGTTGGTCGTTGAAATGTAGACAGCGTGAATGTGAGGATTGGAGAGCAGCTCGGCGATCTCGGACGTGAAGTTTGCGATACTGTTTTCGCCAGCATAGCGTCGCGCTCGTTCGGCGCTTGAACTCATGACCGACACAACCTCCCCACCGGTTGCTCGAATTGCGCCGATGACCCACTCGCGCGCAATCGTGCTTGCGCCTATCAGTCCCCAGCCAACGGTCATGCCTGCTTCCTCCCCGCCAAAGGTCCGTTCGCGGCGCCACAGCTTTCACGGACCACGAGCCGAACCGACGAGACAATGGCTTCGGCTTCCGCCTTCCCGGCGCTGATCTGCTTCAGGAGGAGCTGCGCGGCACGACGGCCAATCCCCTGCGGATCGACCGAGATGGTAGTCAAAGCCGGAACGGCGGTTTTTGCCTCGATCACGTCGTCGAACCCGACGACCGCAAAGTCCCTGCCAGGCTCGAGCTTCCTCGCACGAAGGCCGTCGCAAACCCCGAACGCGACCGCGTCGTTGAAGCATACGGCCGCTGTCGGCATATCTCCGATCGACAGGGCACGCTCGATCGCTTCGGCTCCGCCCGCCCGCGACGGCTGGGAATCGACGATGAGGTCCTCATCGCAATCCAGTCCGCAAGTGGTCGCAGCTGCGCGGTAACCGGCAACGCGCTCGCCGAAGACTGCGGTGTCACGGAAACCGCCAAGAAAGGCGATGCGGTGATGACCGAGTGAAGCCAGATGCTGCACGCCTAGGAAGACGCCCTCCCGATTATCCGAGACAACCGACGAGGCCTTTGCTCCCGGCACGTTCCTGACAGCGAGGACGACGGGAATGCCGGCAGTGACGAGCGGCTTCAAGTCGGCGGCTTCCGTCCCTCGCGCCGGTGAGAGGATCAGCCCGGAAATGCCGTGTTCACGCATCGAGGCGATGACCTCCCGCTGGCGGTCGAGGTTCTCGCTTGTGTTGGACAGGAACTGCACGAATCCCGCCGACTGCACGACCATGTCCACGCCCACCGCCAGTTCGGCGAAGAAACCGTTCGTCAGGTCGTTGACGACGACTCCGATGATTTTCGACTTTGACCCAGACTGTCTGAGATTGGCGGCACCGCGATTATAGACGTAGCCGAGCTCGCGCATCACGGCGTTGACCTTTGCCCTCGTTCCGTCGTTGACCAGCGGAGATCCTTGCAGAACGAGCGAGACTGTCGATTTCGATACGCCCGCTGCCTTCGCGATATCGATCACGGTCACTCGTCCCTTTGGCATGACACCTCCAACGCCTCTCATCTGCTTATTCATAATTGGAACGTTCCAATAAAGTCAAGATAAAACGTGGCCGCAGGCACGGTGGTGAATTCTCTTCATATAAGCATATATATTTGCAGGATAAATTTTCCTACACCTCCATTTCTATTCGCCTTTTTTGTGGAAGGGAATTGGAACGATCTAAATGCTGAGCCATATTTTCCTTGACGGAACTCAGCCGGCATCCTGACATCGCGAAGGTGACCTTCACCGGATCCACGGCGGACGGCAGGGAAATCCTGCGCGGCGCGGCCGAAACCTTCAAGCGCGTCACGCTGGAGCTTGGCGGCAAAGGTCCGAACACCGTTCTCGATGATGCCGATCTGGACTTGGCCATCCCCGCCGTACTGCGGATGGGCTTCATAAACAGCGGCCAGGCATGCGTTGCCGGCACCCGCATTCGGGTACCGAACCATCGGCAAGATGAAATCCTATTCAGGCTGAAGCGGGAAATCGAAACGTTCAAGGTCGGTGCACCCGACGATCCGGACGTGATGATTGCTCCGATGGTCAGTCAGCAGCAGTGCGACCGCGTCCAGCCCTATATCGAATTGGGACGCGGGAGGGCCAGCCTCCTCACGGGCGGTCCCCGGACGGCCTTGCGGATTGGACCGCGGCTGATTTACGAAGCCGACGATTTTCTTCGGCGTCGATAACCAGATGCGGATCGCACGCGAGGAAATATTCGGTCCGGTTCTGTCGGTCATCGTCTACGTCGACGACGACGAGGCCGTCTCCATCGAAAACGACACCCGGTATGGACTTTAGACCTATCTGGCACCGACGCCGCACGCATGCAGGCGCTTACGGATCGACTGGAATGCGGTCGCGTCGTCGTCAACGGCGCGCCGCACGAGCCGCTCGCTCCCTCCGGCGGGTTCAAGCAATCGGGACTCGCTCGCAAGTACGGCGGGTTCGGCCTGGAAGCGTTCCTGGAACCGAAAGCCGTTACCGCTTGGTGGTGAATAGGCGGGACACGTCTGAAACAGACGCATCACGAGTTCCGCAATCGGACAAGGACCTTTCCGACGGCCTTGCCGCTCTTGGAACTGGTGCGCTTCGGCCACTCCATCGAGGGCATATGTCGGCGCGATCCGCGGAGCATATGCGCATTCTCCTGCTTTTCACCAGTGGTCAATCGGTGAGCGCTACGAGGCCCTGTCGCTCAGCTCATCCACGGCCGTTTTTTGTTGCGGGGCGGCCGCCGATTGCCGCCGCCGCATATCACCGAACAGGCCGCCAGGACGCACCAGCAGGATGATGCAGAGCATGACGCCGATTGCCACGATCTGCAGCGATGCCGCACGAGCCTGCTGTTCGGGCGAAAAGAGAATACTCGTCAGCGCACCGGAGCCGGCCCAGATCGCCCAGACCAGAACGCTGCCGACGATAGCACCCTTGTTGCTGCCGGAACCGCCGACGATCAGCATGACCCAGACCTGAAAGGTCAGGATCGGAAGGTAATTGTCCGGCGCGATGAAGCCGATGAAATGTGCCTGTATGGCGCCGGCCAGTCCCATGATCGCACCGCCGACGGCAAAGGCCTGTACGCGGTAGAAGCGGGCGCTCTTTCCAAGCGAAATGGCAGCGCGTTCGTCCTCGCGGAGCGCCTTTAGGACGCGCCCCCAGGGGCTTTTCGCCAGATGCTCAAGCGCGAAGTAAACGATCACAATCACGATAGTCACGACGCCGAGATTGGCCAAATTGAAAAGTAGCGGCGTTTCGGCAAGGCTTGAGAATGGGCGCGGAATGAAGCCGATGCCGAAGGGACCGCCGGTCAGTTTCTGCGCATTCAGCGCCACGAGCTGGACGACGACGGCCACACCGAAGGTGGTGATCGCCAGATAATCGGATTTCAGCCGGAGCGTCGCCACACCGATGATGGCGGCCGCAAGACCGGCGATAATCATCGCGCCGAGCCAGCCGACGAGGATCGGCAGATCGAACCCGCCGAACCGCCCGGCCGTATCAGGCGTCGTCAGCAGGGCCGAGGTATAGGCGCCGACGGCAACGAAGCCGGCGAGCCCGACATTGAAGAGGCCGGTCAGGCCCCATTGCAGGTTCAGGCCGAGCGTGATGAAGGAAAAGATCAGCGCGGTCGTCAGGAAGAAAGCGCCGTAGCCAATAATGTCCATCATCGCTCTTTCACTCCGAAAAGGCCGATCGGCCGGATGAACAGCACTGCCATCAGGATGATGAAGGAGATGGCGGCCCGCCACTCGGCTCCGACCAGTTGAACGGCGGCCGCCTCGGCAAGGCCGATGATCAGGCCGCCGAGAACCGCGCCCGGCACGCTGCCGATACCGCCGAGAATGGCTGCTGCAAACATCGGCAGCAGCATGTCGAAACCCATTAGCGGGCGGATCTGCACGAGAATGCCGATCATCACGCCGGCGACGCAAGCCAGTCCCCCGCCGATCAGCCAGGTAACACGCACGACCTTGGCGACATCGATGCCGACGACGCGGGCAAGCGCCGGATTCTGGCTGAGCGCCTGCATGGAGCGGCCCGTCTGCGTCCTCGTCATCAACACATGCACGCCGAAGACTAGAAGCGCCGTGACGATCAAAAGGGCAATCTGATCGGGCGTAATTCGGATGCCCAAACCAACCGGCATGGCGATCTGGATGGCGCGGCTGAAATAGGTCGGGCGGGAGGTGAAGAGGAACTCGAGCAGGCTGCGCAGCGCCATGGAAGCACCGAAGCTCGCCATGACGACGATGATCGACTGGCCCTTGGCCCGCAGCCTGGCAAAGAGCACCTTGTCGAGCGCAAGGGCAAGGACGCCTGTGAACCCCATTGCGACGATCGCGGCAACAATCAGCGGCCAGCCGAAGGAGAGCGGGCCTATCGGCGCGATTTTGCCGAAGACTGCGCCAATCGCACTGACCACGGCAAGCGTCGCATAGGTGCCCCAAGCCATGAAATCGCCATGGGCGAAATTCGAGAAACGCAGGATCGAATAGGTGAGCGTCACGCCGATAGCGCCAAGGCCGATCATCGAGCCCGTCAGCAATCCGTCGACGATGAATTGCAGGTTCATGCCGCACCTCCTTTCGCCGAAGCCGCGGGTCGCTGGCCGAGATAGAGTTCGGCAACGACGGGATCGTTCCAAAGCTCGGAAGCCACGCCTTCATGCCTGTCCTTGCCCTCGACGAGGACATAGGCGCGATCGCCAATCGCCAGCGCCGCTTTGGCATTCTGCTCGACCAGCAGAATTGTGACGCCAGACTTACGGATTTCGGTCAGCATGTCGAAGACCATCGAAACGAATTTTGGCGAGAGGCCAGCCGAGGGCTCATCGAGCACGAGCAGCTTCGGATGCACGATGAGCGCGCGCGCAATGGCCAGCATCTGCCGCTGCCCTCCGGAGAGATTGCCGGCCGCAATGCGGCGATGGCGGGCAAGATCCGGAAAGGTCGCATACATTTCTTCGATGCGGCCGGGCACATCCTTTGGCTTCAAAATGCCGCCGGCCACCTTCAGATTGTCCTCGACCGACATCAGCGGAAAGACATTTTCCGTCTGCGGCACGAAGGCAAGGCCGAGCCGCACCATGTTGTGCGCTGGCGCACCCGTTATATCCCGGCCGGCAAGCTCGACCGTGCCACTTTCGACCGGAATAAGACCGGCGATCGCCTTGATGAAACTCGATTTTCCGGCGCCATTGGGACCGAGAACGACAACGATCTCCTTCTCCGCCACCGAAATCGAAGCGCCGCGAACGATCGGCACGCCCGGCTCGTAACCGGCGACAAGATTTTGAACGCTCAAGACCGGTTCACTCATGCCGCGCCTCCGAGATAGGCTTCGATGACACGCGGATCGCGGGCAACCTGTTCCGGGGTGCCTTCGCAAAGAAGCTGACCATTCGCCATGACGAGCAGGCGATGACACAGGCGCGTCACCATATCGATATTGTGCTCGATCAGGAGAAAGGTGACGCCGCGTTGATTGATATCGCGGATGCGATCGATGATTGTTTCCAGAAGCGTCGCATTGACGCCGGCCGCCGGCTCATCGAGCAGGATGAGGGCAGGATCAGCCATCATGACGCGGGCAAGCTCCAGAAGCTTGCGTTGACCGCCGGACAGGACGCGCGCCGGCTCATACGCTAGGTGCGTCAGGTGAACGAGGTCGAGCAGCTCCATGGCCTTGGCATGGATAGCCTTCTCCTGCGCGGCGACTTTCCACGGACGCAGGAAATTCGACAGCAGCCGCTCTCCGGCCTGGTCCTGGGCAGCGAGCATAACATTGTCGACAAGCGTCAGATTGGGAAAAGGCCGCGGGATCTGAAAGGTGCGGCCAAGGCCGCGACCAATCCGGCGATGGGCCGCCTCGCCCGCGACTGCCGCTCCATTCAAGATAATCTCGCCGCTGCTCGGCGCAACACTACCGGCCAGAAGGTCGAACATCGTCGTCTTGCCGGCGCCGTTCGGGCCGATCAATCCGAGGATCTCGCCCTGGCGCACATCGAAGGAAACGTCGTTGACGGCCACGAGACCGCCGAAACGCCGCACCACGTTTCTGGCTATTAGAACAGGCCGGGCTTCCTCCCCATGCCGTTCGGTTGTCGTACTCATGAGATCCCTCTGGCCGGAAAGCGATCATTGCCGCTTTCCTGATTATTTGATTTGTGATCACACTTGCATTGATCACGCTAATCAGCTTTAATTCCGTTCGCAAGCCAAAAAGGGATTTCGTATGCAAAAGGCTGCCGCCGACAAGAGCGATCCGATTGCCGCACAGCTTGCGCCAGTGGGACGAGAAACCGTTCAGGACAGGGTCTATCTGGAACTGCGCCGCGCGCTGATCGGTGGGCTTTTCGAGCCGAGCCAGGTATTGACGATCCGTGGCCTCGCCGACGCGCTGATGACCAGCACCATGCCGGTGCGCGAGGCTCTCGGTCGGCTGATTACCGAGAAAGCGCTGGAGGCCCTTCCCAACCGATCCGTCCGCGTGCCGCCGATTACGCTTGAGCGCATGGACGATCTTCTGCGCGCCCGCATCCTCATCGAGGGCGAGGCGATCGCGCTTGCCGCAACCCGCATGACGCCGCGTCAGATAGCGACCATTGAAAGTATGCTCGGCGAATGGGACGAGATGCGCGCGCTAAAGCACAAGAAGGACGTCGACCGCGAGGTGACGCTCAACCAGGCCTTTCACTTCGAGATTTATCGCGCCTGCGGTTCGGCCGTGCTGATCCCGATGATCGAAAGCCTTTGGCTGCAATCCGGCCCCTGCATCCGTGTCGCCATCTACGCCTTCTCGGATGCCGGCGAGGTCGACACCGCCCATTATCACCGCACGATCGTCAAGGCGATCGCCGCGCAGGATGCGAAGGGCGCCCGCGATGCGCTGGTCGCAGACATCAGCCGGCCGTTCACCTTCCTGCGCAGCAAACTGGAATCCGAAGCCGAGAAGGGCCAATCCGCATGAGCCAGCGCGCCATCAAGATCTCCGAACCCCGCTCCGGTCTCAGTGTCCTTGCGCCGCTGATGGATGCCAAGGCGCCCGACAATGCCGCCTTCCTCTGGAGCTATCTCAGCGAACAGCGCGTCGTCGGCGGCATTCATGCCATGTGGACTGGTCCTGAAATCTCCTGCCCGATCCCGCCGGCGCATCTAAAGGGCGCACCCTACGCGAACGCCCTGCCCGCCGAGAATGCGACGCTGACGCCGCAGCCCGGCGATATCGTGCTCAGCTATGTGCCGCCGCGCATGTGGGGCGGCAATCCCGATGCGATCTTCGATATCGGACTGTTCTATGGACAGGGCGCGCGTCTGCTCTTCCCGATCGGCTGGCTTGCCGGCAGCGTCGTCGCACAGGTGCGCATGGAAGAACGCGAGCAATTCGCGACAGCCTGCGGCGTTATCCGCCGCAACGGCGCCTGTGACATCACCTTTGAGCGTGCGGAGATCTGAGATGGCGCAGGCAAGCGACGACAGTTTCGAGCTGTTCGACCTGAGGGTCGAGGCCGTTATTCCTGAGGGCAAGCCGATTTATTGCGGCGCCAAGCCGGGGGATTATTTCGAACTCAAGGGCGAAATGCTGTCCCTGCCGCCGGGCCAGGGCTTTTCGATCTACTCCATATCGGCCGTCCTGCCGCTGCTGGCGGCCAAGCAACGGCCCAGCCACAGAAACGACTGGATGACCTCGGATGCGGAAATCGCCTGCCCCGACCCCAACTGCGCGAGCAGATTGCGGATCGTCAGAACGGGCAAGCGGCGGTTCAGCCATGCCGAAACGACGGCAGTGCCGTTGCCCGAAGGAGAATGAACCGCATGACCGCCAAGACATTTGAGCTCAGCCCCGGATACAAGATTTCCCGCGTCATCCGCGGCGGCTGGCAGCTTGCCGGAGGACACGGCGCCATCGACCGCGCGCAGGCCGTAACCGACCTGATCGCCGCTTACGACGTCGGAATCCGCACCTATGATTGCGCCGACATCTATACGGGCGTCGAGGAACTGATCGGCGAGGCGCGGGAACGCCTTCGAAACGAACGCGGCGCGGAAGCCGCAGGCCCGATGAAGGTACACACCAAGCTCGTGCCCGATCTCGAGAAACTGGCAACGATCAGCCGCGACTATATTCGCGGGATCGTCGACAAGTCGCTGAGCAAGCTGAAAACCGAGCAGCTCGATCTGGTGCAGTTTCACTGGTGGGATTATTCCCTGCCAGGCTATCTCGAAGCGTTGAGCTGGCTGGACGAGATGCGCCGCGAAGGCAAGGTGCGCAATGTCGGCACGACCAATTTCGACACGCAGCATATAGCCGAAATTCTTGAGGCCGGCATTCCGCTGGTCAGTCAGCAGCTGCAATATTCCGTTCTCGATCAGCGGCCGTCACGCAGCCTCGCCAAGCTGGCCGCCGAACACGACGTAAAGTTCCTCTGCTACGGTTCAGTGGCAGGCGGCTTTTTGAGCGACAAATGGCTCGATCAGCCCGAGCCAGAGATGCCGCTCGAGAACCGCTCGCTCGTCAAATACAAGCTGATCATCGATGATTTCGGCGGCTGGGAGCTGTTCCAGTCGTTGCTAGGTACGCTGAAGGCCATCGGCGACCGCCATGGCGTCGATATCGCCACGATCGCCAGCGCCTGGGTGCTGGGACAGCCGCAGGTGGCCGCCGTCATCGTCGGTGCCCGCAATCAGGCGCACGCGCTCGCCAATGCCAAGATCATGGATATCGCACTCTCGGACGACGACCGCCGCCAGATCTCCGGCATCATCACCCAGAGCCCCGGCCTTGAAGGCGATGTCTACACGCTGGAGCGTGACCGCACCGGCAGGCACGGCTCGATCATGCATTACAACCTCAATGCGGGGAAGGTATGAGCCAGCAATCGCCCCTCTTCCACAAGGCCAGCGCCGAGGTTATTGATTTCCATCGCTTCTTCGAAGCCTGGTATGACGCCGCAACCGCCGACAAGACCGATTTCGGCCGTTGCGAGCGCACCTTCGGCCAAGCGTTTCATATGATCCCGCCAACCGGCCGTATCTTCGATCGCACTGAGACCATCGAGCTGATCCGGGCAAACCGGGCGAGCTTTCATGGTGATTTCAGCATCGAGATTTCGGATATCTGTGCGAGGTTCGAGACTGCGGATATGATCGTTCTTACCTATGTGGAAGCGCAGACGCGCGCCGGCAAATATAGCCGGCGGCAGGCAAGCGCGCTTTTCACCGCAAGTTCATCGGCACCCAACGGCGTCGAATGGCAGCATCTGCATGAAACCTGGCTGCAGATGCCGGACAACTGACAGGTTTCTAAAAACAGAAATGAAAATCGTTGACCGAACAAGGGGAACAAAGATGAAGAAGACGATATTTCAAATCACCACGGCACTGGCTCTCTTAGCCGCAGCCGGAGCCGCCAATGCCGCCAACTGCAAGGTAACGGTCGGCCTCGTGATGGAGCTCACCGGCCCGGCGGGCGAATACGGCCAGGCGGGCGCGAAGTCCGTCGAGATGGCCTTCCGCGACATCAACGCTGCCGGCGGCGCCCATGGCTGCGATCTGGTGACGGATACGCGCGACAGCCAAAGCCAGGGCAATGTCGCCGTCGATGCCGCGACCCAGCTCGTGCAGGTCAAGAAGGTACCGGCCATCATTGGCGGCATCATTTCTTCGGTGACGATCCCGATCCTGACCTCGGTCACCGCGCCGGCCAAGATCGTGCAGGTATCGCCGGCCGCCTCTTCGCCGACGCTGACGGCGCTTGGCCGGGACGGCAAGACCAACGGTATCTTCTTCCGCACCATCACATCGGATTCGCTCCAAGGTATTGCCGCCGCCAAATACGCGATCGACAAGGGTTTCAAGAAGCTCGCGATCATCCACGTCAACAATGATTTCGGCGTCAACATGGTCGCCGAATTCTCAAAGGCCTATAAGGCGCTCGGCGGCACGATCGTCTCGACGACGCCCTATAATGAAAAGCAATCGAGCTATGCCTCGGAAGTCACCGCCGGCATGGGCGGTAATCCCGACGGTCTCTACCTCGTCAGCACGCCGGTGGACGGCGCGACCATCGCCCGCACCTGGATCTCGCAAGGCGGCCCGCAGAAGTTTCTGCTCAATGACGGCATGAACAGCCCGGACTTCATCGATTCCGTCGGCGCCGACTATCTGAAGGACGCCTATGGCACCTCCTCGGGCACGACACCGACGCCATCCACCGCCTATTTCAACAAGAACTACAAGGACTTTTCGGGCATCGAGCCGACCAACCCGGCCGCTGACCGAGCTTATGACGCCGGTGCGATCGTCGGTCTCGCGCTGGCGATCGCTGGCGATGACACCTCGAAGCTGAAAGACGACATCTACAGGGTCGTCGACCCCAAGGGCACGCCGATCTATGCCGGCAAGGAGGAGTTCGCCAAGGCGCTCGGCCTGATCAAGGAAGGCAAGCCGATCCGTTACGAAGGCGTCATCGGCCCGGTCTCCTTCGATCAATATGGCGACATCACCGGTCCCTTCCGACTCTGGAAGATCGCCGACGGCAAGGTTGCGACCGATGGTCAGCTGTCGATGGAAGACGTTGCGACGCTGAAGGACAAGATCAAGTAGCTGCACTCCACTTTGCAGAACGGCGAGGCGCACTTATTGGCGCCTTGCTTGCAATCCTGGCGCAATCCCTCCAGCGGCTGATCTAGGGTGACAGCTATCTGGCGTAATTATTGAGAGATCCTCAGCTGATGCCCAGCAGTGCCGCTCGCCCCACCAATCCGACCCTGTGGACGCTGACGGCCGGCCCTGCCCCTGCACTTTCCTGCGACCTGCCTTCCCGCTCAGACGTCGTCGTGATCGGCGGTGGATTCACCGGCCTGACTGCTGCACGTCACCTTGCCCGCAGCGGACGATCCGTGACAGTGCTTGAGGCCGGGCGTCTGGGTACGGGGGCAAGCGGCATGAATGCCGGCTTTGTCGTTCCGAATTTTGCCAAGGCCGATCCCGTCAACGTCCGTCAGAAGCTGCCGCGCGACAAGGCGGATGCCTTATTATCGCTCGTGGGTGCGGGTGCCGAGGAGGTGTTTGCGACCATCGCCGAGGAGCAGATTTCATGCGATGCCGCGCAGACCGGTTGGCTGCAGCCCGCTTATGGCGACGACATGGCTGCGATCCTGCGCCGACGGGCGAAGGACTGGACGGAGCTTGGCCGTCCAGTCGAATTTCTCGATGCGGGCGCCATCCGGAGCGAGACCGGTATGGAGATCTATTCCGGAGGATTGATCGATCACTCCGGCGGCACCCTCCATCCGCTGAATTATCTCTACGGGCTTGCAAGCGCGGTCATGCGGCGCGGCGGCAAGATCCGCGAAAACAGTACAGTCGAGCGCGTCGAGCGACATGGCGGCACCTGGCGCGTCGGCCTTGCGGGCGATGAAATCGAAACGGACGTCGTCATCCTCGCCACCAACGCCTTCAAAAGCGGCATAGCCGCCCGCATGGGCCGAACGGGCGTGCCGTTAAAGGTGTATCAAGTGGCGACGAAACCGATCGATGCCGAAACCGTTGCGCGGATCGCCCCAAATCGCAGGCCTGTCGGCGATACGCGCTCCAACCTCTTCACCTACCGGCTCGATCGCGACAACAGGCTGATCAGCGGCGGCATGGCGATCAATCCGGTCGCCGCCTTCGAGCGGGTCGGCCGCACTGTCGTCGACCGGCTCGCATCCGAACTCCACCTGCCTCGCCATCCTGGCGTGGAGATCGTCTGGAGCGGAACGGCGATCATGACGCCGGATTTCCTGCCGCGTCTCTATCGTTTCAGCGAGGGTTTTTTTGGAGGAATTGGCTGCAACGGCCGCGGCATCGCCATGACGGCGCAGCTTGGCCGAACACTGGCGAGACTGGCGCTCGGTGAAATCGCGGAATCCCTGCCGATCCCGCTGCGATCCAGCCGGCAGCTGCCATTTCACAGGCTCATGCCTGTCGTCGCCTCGCTTGCCTTGGCGCATGCACGCCTCGAAGATTGGCGCAATGGCCGTCGTTAAAGGGCAGGTATCGCTCTGCCCTTAATTCCGAGACTGGGAGAAGAAAGAGTTGGCTCTTTAGCGATACAGTCCAGGGGGCCAGAGCCAGTGCCGTCATCTACCGCTTGATGCTGACCTGCCGGGCCTGTGGCGTCGAGCCATTCGCATGGCTGCGGTATGTTCTAACCGAACTGCCGCAGCGCCCCGACGATATCGATATCGATATCGATATCGACGATCTGCTGCCCTTCGACTTCAAAATCCAGCCAGCATAAGGTGCCGCCCTTCAACGCGATTTACAACGTGCACTGAAAAGCGCGCTCTGATGTCCGTTGTCAATGCTTTGGACGCGAGGAACCGACCGCTCAAATGATCGGCAGATCATGATAATCGCGCACTGGTGAAGGCGGAACTGATAGACGTCGGTGATCAAGCTCTGATACGCGGGTTGGTTACCGCATTCCCGATTTTGCGTCCGGGGCTGTTCCTGTCTTACTGCGGGCGCCGGTCGTGCCGGCCACAAAGCGCGCGACGGAAATTCCCCTGCCGTTGTCCCGCCCCCGCCAATGCGCGAGTAATTCAGGCTATGGCTACACTCCGGATGGTTTTGCCTCTTTCGCAACCGCCCACATGAAGCCCGCGAGCTCCCGTGCAATCGCTGTGCAAACTACGGTAGTTTTCTTTCCTCTCAAGGTCAGCAGGCGATAGCGCGCAGTCAGCCGGGTTTGCGCCTTCCATGCCATCTCACGAACCGGCGGTGGCACATTCTCCAGCTTATAAAGTTTTTTCGCACCAATTCGTGGTGGGAAGCGATAGGTCCAGGCGCTTTCAACAAGGAGCGTCCGGACACGGCTGTTCCCAGCTTTGGTGATTCCGCCCCTCTTCGTTGTCTCTCCGTTCGACCGCTCACCAGGTACGAGACCGAGATAACCCATCAATTGGCGCGGGCTTTCAAAGCGAGTGACATCACCAATCTCCGTGGTGAAGGTGACCGCGACGATCAGATCGACCCCTCGTAGCGCCTGCAGTGCTCGAACGATCGGTGCCAGAGACCAATTCGGGATGAATTCCTCAATGACTTTCTCCAACCGCTCGACGCGCTCTTTCGAGACACGAACCGCCTCGACCATTTCCTGTAGTGCGATCTGATGTGCCGGATGATCGAATTGTTGCTCTTGCAGCCAGCGCAGGTATCGCATTGTCCAGCCTTTCTTGGGTGGGTAGACACGGCCATGTTTGAGCATGAAGGCACTTATCTGCTGCCGGTGAACCCGTAATGTCTCGACAGCAGCGGCGCGGGCGCGAACGAGGTCACGCATGGCTTCATGGCCCTCATCGGGCACCCACACCGCCGTGAGCTCGCCGGCCCTCAATAGCCGGGCGAGCGCAAGCGCATCTCGACTGTTCGTCTTCACCCTGTCGCCCGGTTTCCTTGGAATCAACGGTGGAGCAACAACCACACATTCATTGCCGAGCGACCGGATCAGCCGATGCAGGCCGTATCCCGTCGGACCGGCCTCGTAGCAGAAATGCACGTGATCAAACTTTGCGGCTATACGCTGGATAATGCGACGCATGCTGGCATCCGATGCCTCAACCTCGCCGACATAACGGATCTCTCCGTTTCGGCCAGATTCAGCAATCGCAATTGCATTCTTCAGCTTAGCAACATCGATTCCGACAAAAGCTTCTCTATAATCCTCCACGGCTCGTCCTCCTGTGATGGGGATCGGCTCGGCCTGTCCGAGCAACCCTCGGAAGACCAGTGTAGGGCGAGCCACCTCAGCCACGAAGACGACGGTCTTACCTTACACTGCCATGCAGATACCCGGTGGATGGCTGGTGGACAGGGTGACAGTCGACTACGCCAGATAGCTTTTCGATCCCCCGGCAGCGGTCCATCGGCCAGTTTCCGGCGGAATTCCGAGCAAGTCGGTTCTTTATATTTTACTTACGTCTTCGTCCTTGGCCCAGAATGGATTCCCTATTGGAGCCTGCGTTACGGTTGCGGAGGAATATGGAGATCGATCCGATGCTTGACATGCACGCCCCCAACCTCACGGGATCCATCCGCGTCCTCGTTCATAACAGCGACGAGAAGCATCATCGTGTTGCGGCAGCGGCTGCAGCAACGAAAAGATCACGCAAGCGCGCGCCGCACTCGCCCCAGGTCCGGGAAAAGCGCACCTTTCATGCCATGTTCGCCTTCGGGCTGCTGCTCGGCGCCCTCGAGCTTTACATCGTGCTGCACTACCTCTGAGATTTCGCAGGGATGAGTAGACCGACTTTTCGAAGGCGCATCGGCGGTGCGATCACCGCCCTCATCACGCCTTTTCGCGACGGAGTTTTCGATGGCGTCGACATGATGGCCCATATCGAGTGGCAGCTGGCAAGCGGAGCCGATGGGCTTCTCGTTTGTTCGCTGATTGGCGAAGGCCCGACGCTGACCGAGGCCGAACGCATTCGTGCCATCGAAATCTGCATCGAGCTTTCGGAAGACAAGGTGCCCGTCATCGTCGCGACCGGAACCAACGACACGGCGACGACCATAAAGGAAACGATTCAGGCGGGGCGCCTTGGCGCCGATGCAGCCTTGGTAACGGTACCCTATTATTCCAAGCCGACGCAAAAAGGGATCGTCCACCATTTCGAGCAGCTGGCGGCGCAGACCGAACTGCCCATCATCATTCACAACCAGCCAGCGCATACAGGCGTCGATCTCGCTCCAGCAACCGTCGCCCGGCTTGCCGAAATTCAAGGGATTATTGGGATCGCCGACGGCGGCTGCGACATCTCGCGCGTCCACCTCTGGCGGCTCTTTTTGCCGGAGCGATTTGGGCTGTTTACCTCGAATGACGCCAGCGCGCTCGGCTTCACGGCCGCAGGTGGTCATGGCTGCTTCTCTGGCGCCGCCAATATCGTTCCGCGGCTTTTTCAATCCATGCAGCATTCGGCTGCGTGCGGCAACATCGGCCCGGCACAATCCATCAACGAACGCTTGCAGCCATTGTTCAACGCACTCGCCCGCGACAGCGGGCCGGCGACGGTCAAGTATGCCCTGTCACTGGCAAGAGATCTCGAGGCGGGGGTTCGCCTGCCATTAGTCGGTGTCGGCGCCGAGACAGCCGCGGCCATCCAGACGGCAATTGCGCCGTTTCAGCTCGATGGCAGCGGCCGGTTTGCCTTGCTTCGTGCCTATCGCCTCGGGTTGTGAAATCACCTTATCTATATGAGAGTTTTATATTTTTGTCGTTTCGGACAAATGGAAAACCTAGCAACTCCCTCATAGATTCAGCAGCGTAGCACCGGGAATGGTCTTATCGGATCCCATGGTGCTGGTGACACTGAAAGGAATTATGATGTCACGCAATAGGCATGTCGGCCTTTCGGCCGACCCCCTCCAACGCCCTCGCGCCACTGCATTTGCACGCAACGAGCGGCACTTCTCCTCGGACGCATTGCTGAATGGGATTCGCGCCGTCGCTCCGCGCCTCGGACTTGTCCTCCTGATCGCCGCCGCCCTGCAGATCGCGCTGTATCTGACCGGACACTGAGTGAAACCGAAGAGATCAAAGAGGAAATAACATGGCAAACGCACAACATCTTCCCCGCCGCGTGGCCCACAGCCCGCTCGCTCCGGCCTCGGCTCGCTTCATCATTGGTCGCGACCACCGCGGCAGCTGGATCGTTCAGGACCGGCAAGGCCTCGTTGGCGGCCTGTTCCGCAACGAAGCAGCCGCCCTGCACTTCGCAGCAGAAGAATGCAATCACAATCCGACGGACATCTGCCTGGCACCGGAAGGCGTAATCCTCGAGCTTGATGGCTTTGCCGCTGCCTCGTCCAATCTGCACTGAACAGCAACAAAATAGCGCGAATGCCTCAGTTCCATCAGCTCGTGGCTGTACCTTCAAGGCATAGCTCGAACGTACAAGGTGTTTGTCCTTGAAAAAGGGCGAATTAGTTAACGTCGCAATTCTGGGACCGAGCCGAGCCAGCGCCCCTTTCATGCGATTGATTATCCGCGTTTTCTCGCTGACCAGCTTCTCCCGCTCGCGGCTCGGCCGCTTGGCGTCCTCTTCCGCCAGTGATGGGATCGCCACCATACCGCGGTGCCCACGCTCGCCACGCAGCCAGCCGAGGAACACGTGCATCAGCATGGCCGTGTCTAGCCTGTCAGTTTTCGCCCGTCGATGTTCACGGTTCACGGTTCACGGCGACGCTGGTCGAATGGATGACGTGAGCTTCTACGCCTCGCGTCTCCAGCCACCGGGCCAGCCAGAAGCCATCAAGCCCAGCCTCGAAGGCCAGCGTGACCCGCTCCATCGGCATCCCAGAAGCCTCAGCCTCCGACCGCCAACGCGTGATTAGGTCGAGCAAAGCATTCGGATCGGGATCGAGTTTCTGGAGGGGATGCCGCTATATGCCGGGAAGCATTCCGGCCACCAGCCAGCTAGTCTGACCCATCTCTATAACGATGCGCACAGTGCGCGCTTGATCTAAAACAGTAATTGATCGGCTGAGATCTTCGACTTTGGACATGGCAGGCTATCCTTCGGGTTGATCGCACGACGATGGCGCCACCGAGCCGCTTTCCCGCATAGCTTCTCATGCCAAAGCTCACTCAACGAAAGAAGGTGCGGAGAAATTCGCGCTTACACTTAATCTATCATTCACATGTAATACTCCCTCACCTCCAGTTCCCGAACGAGCATAGATCGAAGACGGCGGCCCACGCTGGACATCACTACCGAAGCAGTTCAATGGCCTTGCCGACTGTGAATACGTTCCGACCGCTCCCCTCTGGCGTCTTAGGTCCGCTAAACGGTGATATTTCGTCTTGCCGCGAAAGGCTACTTCTGCGCGTGTCGCTTCCTGATCTTAGCAGCGGCTGCTGTGTATCGCGGCGAAGACATGTTCCCGCTCAGCTTAGGCTTAAGCACCTTCCCCTGCCTCATCACTAATGATGAGGCAAAGCAAACGACCTCCACCTTCCTCAAGCCTTCGCCAGACTGCATACTGACATTGCGACCTTGGGCTTCACGTCCGGCGTTCGCAGCGCCCCGGGCATGGAACAGCGTCCTTTCAAGGAGGCATCGCAGGCGGGACATGTACATCAAGCTATCGCATCGTGCATCTCACTTGTTCTTTCGCGCGACGTCCGTCATCGGTGTCCTCGCCTTTCTGTCCGGAGCAGCGTCGCCGGCTCTCGCCGATGGCGGTCCTTTTGTTTCGCAGACTAGAATCCGTCTGACAGTTGTCCAATGGATTCAGTCCAAAGGCCAGTATGAACGGTGGGATGCGCTTGGCGGCGAGTATACGGTCTCGGATGACGGTGCCGTCTTTTTGCCCTTTCTTGGCTCCCTTCCCGTCGTCAACCGCGATAGCGCCAGTGTCACAAGCGAGATTGCCAGGCGTCTGCAGGAAAAGATCGGGTTGGTTCAGCCCCCCGCAGTCACCATCGAAATTCTCGAATATCCGCCAATTTATGTCGTGGGAGACGTAACCACGCCTGGCGAGTACAAATTCCGTCCCGGACTCACCGTCCTGCAATCCCTTGCAATGAGCGGCGGCCCGTTCCGTGACAAAAGTCAACCGCAAACGCAGTCGATCAGACTGGCAGGCGAATTGCGAGAAATCGATCACTCGATCCTGCGCAGCGCCGCGAAGTTATCGCGACTCGAAGCGGAGATGGATGGGGCCAAGGAGATAACGTTCGACCAGCCGTCCGGTATCGACCAGCAATATGTCACGGGGATCGAAAACGAGGAACGGGTTATCTTTCAAGCTCGCGCAAATGCGCTGGACAGGCAGTCAAAGGCGCTTACGGAGTTGCGTGATCTTTTGAACACGGAGATCTCAACGCTGGCGGAAAAGCTGACAGGTGCAGATGACAACATCAAATCGGTCGAGGAGCAACTGGGCAGCGTTAAGAGCCTGGTCGAGAAGGGCCTCGCGCTCTCGTCGCGCCAACTGGACCTGGAACGGTTGCTTACGACCTACCGCTCCGATAAGCTTGACCTCGTCACCGCCGTCATGCGGGGCCGCCAGGCAATCAGCGAGACAACGCGGAACCTCGAGGGACTGTCCGACACGCGACGGAGCGAAGTCGCTGCCGAAGCGCAGTCGGAACGGGCAAATCTTGATCAGCTCAAAATGAAGCGTGAGATGACGCAAAAGCTGCTCGTCGATGACGTCGCGAGCGGCGGCGGCGCAAGAAATCGGGGCGAAGAACTCCCGCTCACTTTTACCGTAAGCCGGCGAAGTGAAGGACAGATCCAGCAGTTCGAAGCCTCTGAGACAACCGCGTTGGTGCCGGGTGACGTCGTGAGAGTTGTTCAGCACCACATTTCAGACACCACGTCTGAGGCGGCCTTTGATTTCTCGTCGGATCCCGAAACGCTCGCCAAAAGGTCAGGCCAATGACCTGCGAAAAGGAAATGTTGCAGTTAAGCCTTTTGTCGGCCGGCTTCTTGCGCGCCACAGGCAAGCTCATCGTGCAAGCGGCCGTCCACTTGGGCTGGGTCAAAGGCAAATCCTCAAGCAATCAGGATAAGTCGGCAAAGCCGAATTTCATTGGGCACCGGAGATCCAGCCCCGCACCACAAATGGCCAGAGGCATCTGACGACTTTGCGCACAATCCCACCGAGCGGCCAGACTTATACCCAGATCCTAAGGTCGACGATGCTGATGGGCGGCTCCTCGCTCGTGAATGTTGCCCTTAGCATCATTCGCAACAAAGCCCTGGCCGTTCTGCTCGGACCGGAGGGTGTGGGGCTTGTCGGCCTCTATGGGTCAATCGTCGATATCGCGCAAACGGCAGCGGGCCTAGGATTGGGAGGCAGCGGAGTGCGCCAGGTCGCCGAGGCCGCCAGCACCGATGACGCAGCAAGGATCGCACAGTCGGCAAAAGTACTCAGACGCATATCAATCGTGCTCGGCTTGTTTGGCGCACTCTTCCTGGCCGCGCTGGCATTTCCGGTCTCGAATTTTACCTTCGGCGACTATCAGCATGCCGGCGGCATTGCACTGCTCTCCCTTGGTGTATTTTTCCGCGTGGTGTCGTCTGGGCAGACTGCTTTGATTCAGGGATTGCGGGGCATTGCAAATCTTGCACGCATCAACGTGCTCGCAGGTTTTTTCGGCACCTTGATCAGTGTCCCGCTGATCTACCTTTTCGGCGCACACGCCATCGCACCTTCCGTCGTGGCGGTAGCGGCAGTCACAACCCTTTCCACCTGGTGGTACAGCAGACGGATAGGCGCAAACCCGCCTCCAATGTCGATGCGCCAGTTTAGCCGAGAAGGCAACATGTTGTTCAGGCTTGGCATCGTCTTCATGGCAAGCGGGCTGCTGACTTTTGGCGCAGCCTATGCGATCCGGCTCATTATGCTCAAGGAAGGGGGCGCTACAGCCGCGGGATTATATCAGGCGGCCTGGGGGCTTGGCGGTCTCTACGCAGGCTTCATTTTGCAGGCGATGGGAACTGACTTCTATCCGCGCTTGACTGCGACCGCAGACAACCATGCCGAATGCAACCGGCTGGTCAATGAGCAGACAGAAATTAGCATACTGCTCGCCGGCCCCGGTCTGCTTGCCACGTTGACACTGGCGCCGCTCATGATGAGTTTGTTCTATTCCGCGGAGTTTCATGGAGCCGTGGAACTTCTGCGCTGGATATGCCTGGGAATGATGCTCAGGATCGTCGCGTGGCCGATGGGTTTCATCGTCGTGGCGAAGGGTGCGCAGACTATTTTCTTCTTGACGGAGGTAGCGGCGACGCTGGTGCATGTGGGGCTGGCCTGGCTCTTCGTATCGAAGCTCGGCGCGCCAGGAGCCGGCATGGCATTTTTCGGCCTCTATATCTGGCACGGTATCCTGATTTACGTGATCGTGCGGCGGCTTACCGGCTTCCGCTGGTCCGTGGCCAATCGTAGGCACACGCTGCTTTTCCTGCCAGCATCAGGATTGGTGTTTTCGGCCTTCTTGGTCTTGCCGCCGTGGTCGGCGATGGTGATTGGCTTCGTCGCTGTGGCTCTTAGCGGGCTGTACTCGCTGCGCATGTTGGTCGAACTGCTTCCGCTCGAGTCAGTGCCTGCATTTATCAAGGGATGGATCACGAAGTCCGCGTGAAAAATGATGTGCGTCGAGCCCTGCAGCATGCAAGTGCTCCATCACGCAAGAGCGATGTTCCGATCGCTTTCAATCGCATCCGGGGTCGCGGCTCCAGCAAAGGATCCGCGCAGTTCCTCAACAACCCTGATGATGTCGAGGTCCGTCATCTGAACAAAAAGCGGCAGAATTATCGTTTGCCGCTGTGCCGATACGCTTCGAACCAAGTTCTTGTCGGCACGATGGAAGCTTGGGCTGGAATAGGCTTTCTCGAGATGAATGTTCATCACACCGCGCCGGGTCGAGATCCCCTTATCGAGCAGCGCCTGCATGACTGTCCGCTGATCGACCGTATCAGGCAATCTCACACAAAAGCTCTGCCAGTTACTGCGAGCCCAACAAGGCTCGATCGGCAACGCTAGCCCGGTGATGGTGGAAAGCAGCTCGCAATACTGTTCCGCAAGCCGCCTTCGCTGCACAATTAGGTCCGGCAGCCGCCGCAACTGCACCCGTCCGACCGCCGCCTGAAGATCGGTCATACGATAGTTGTAACCCAATTCATCATAGTTCTCGAAGATCACCTGTTTCGAACCGTGGCGGACTGCATCGGTGACGCTCATGCCATGCTGGCGCCATAGCCGGAATTTTCGGTCATATTCGGGATTGGCAGTGGTCAACATGCCGCCATCACCTGTGGTGACGACCTTCCGGGGGTGGAAGGAGAAGCAGGCAATATCGCCATGCGGTTTGCCGATCTTCTCCCAACGCCCGTCCCAGAGGATTTCGCTTCCCGTCGCGCAGGCGGCGTCTTCAACAACCGGTATGGAGTGGCGCTGCCCGATTTCCACGACAGCGCGGAGATCACAAGGCATGCCGAGTTGATGCACACACAGGATTGCCTTGGTACGGGATGTGATTGCTGTTTCGATCAGACTGGGGTCGATGTTGTAACCGTCAGCCTCGATGTCGATGAAAACAGGCACGCCATCGCAATATCGAATGGCGTTCGCCGTTGCGATGAACGAGTGGCTGACCGTGATGACTTCATCACCGGCGCCGACGCCGACCGCCTTCAAGGCCAGATGAAGCGCCGTCGTGCAGTTGGAAACGGCGCAGGCGTGTGGGGAGCCGACAAAGACCGCAAACTCGCGCTCGAAAGCCGCGACTTCCGGCCCCTGCGTCACCCATCCCGACAGAATAACGCGGCGAACAGCCTCAGCCTCTTCCTCTCCGAGAACAGGCTTGGCGACTGGAATTGCAAAGAGCGATAGTGTCATGCAGCTTGGCCTCCTGCCAGCGCGGTCTTCAGCCGCCACCACGCAACAAGGTCACGAAGCCCCTCCTCGATCTGCGTCTCGGCCTTGAAGCCCAGGAGACGTTCGGCTTTGCCCGTGTCGGCAAGACGACGTGTCACGCCGTTGACCGTCCGCGCCTCAAGGTGCTGCGGTTCGAGTGAAGCCCCCATGACACGGCTCAGAATTTGTGCGAGTTCCCGCAGGCTTGTCTCTTTGCCGCTGGCGACATTGAACACCTCGTCCGTGACATCACTCGTCGCGGCCAACAGGTTTGCTCGCGCAATGTCGCGGACATGCACGAAGTCCATGGTTTGGTTGCCGTCTCCGTAGATGATAGGCGGCATTCCGGCCGCCAGTCGCTCCATCCAGCGGATCAATACTTCCGTATAGGCGCCGTAAACGTCCATTCGTGGCCCATAGACGTTGAAATAGCGCAGCGCGACATAGCGCAGGCCATACATCTCCGCGAAGCTGCGAAGGAGCCCCTCGTTGAAGGTTTTCGCCGCGCCGTAGATCGTCCGATTGTTGTAGGGGTGATGCTCTTCAGTCGTCGGAAAGCTCTCGGCAAGGCCCAGCACGGAAGCGGAAGAGGCTGCAACCACCTTCGAGACGCCTGCCTTAACGGCAGCTTCAAGAACATTGAATGTGCCTTCGGCCAGAACCTCGAAGGCAAGCCGCGGCTCTTCCGCACATTGCGTAATTCGGATGGCCGCCTGATGAAAGACGATATCCACGCCTTCGAAGACTTTCGCCAACAGCGATCTGTCTCTGATATCTCCGTCGATAATGTTAAGCGGCCCGCGGCTTATTGCCGTGTTAAGATTGTCGCGGCGACCGCGCACGAAGTTGTCGAGGATGACAATCTCACGCGGCTTTTCCAATGCGACGAGATCGGCAATATGCGATCCGATAAGACCGGCACCGCCGGTAATGAGCACCCGTTTATCTCTCATGATCTCCCCCACGCGAGATATCCATCACTGGATCGGCGTCTGTGCGCCAACGTATGAATCTTGCCGGCACACCGGCTACGACTGAAAACGGCTCGACGTCGGAGACAACGACTGCTCCCGCTCCAACGATCGCCCCCTTCCCTATGCATACGCCGGGAAGAATTGTCGCATTCGTCCCGATATCGGCCCATGCGCCAATGCGCACCGGTTTGATTTCCAGATCCGTGCGAATGATTGGCACGTCAACAGGCAGCGCTGTGTGGGCGGAGCCAAGCACCTTGGCGCCAGGCCCCCACCCCACGCAATCCTCAATCACTAGATCACGGGCGTCGAAATAGGCCATCGGTCCGATCCAGACGTTGTCGCCGATCACGCACGTGCCATCGTAGCGTCCCTGGATATAGGCCTGAGCACCGATGAACACTCCATTGCCGATTTCGAAAGTTTCGGGATGTTTGAAGCCGGCGCCGCTTGAGACTTGCAAAGCTTCGCCGCAGCGTCGCGTGATACCTTGCCAGATAGCTTTCCGCATCAAGGTGTCGACGACCCCGTCTCCTGTCGCGAAGCGACCGTAGAGGTCGAGCAGCCCGGCGCGCCCGTATGATTGCCGGAGTTCTTCGACCAACCCCGCCTGATAGGCCGGATCTGCCCGCTTTTCCTGGCGACCGTGGACCGCCTGTACGAGTCGAGTCTTCCCTGAGCGGTTAACTGACATAGGCATGCTCCAGCGCGGCGACCACCTGCTCAAGGTGCGATGCAGGCATCTCGGGATAGATGGGCAGCGAGAGTACCTCGCGTGCCGCGGCCTCCGAAATTGGGAAATCATTGGCTTCGTAACCAAGGTCGGCATGGGCCTTCTGCAGGTGAACGGGGATGGGATAGTGCAGCCCAGATTGGATTCCTTCCGCGCTAAGTGCGCGCTGAAGCCCGTCGCGATGGCGGCTTCTTATGGCATAGACATGGTAGACGTGACGTCGGTCGGCTGCTTCCACAGGGGTCATCAAATCCACTGATCCAGCAAGCAGCGATGAGTAGCGGCGGGCGTGAGCACGACGCAGTTCGGTCCAAGCTTCAAGATGCCGAAGCTTGACACGCAGGATCGCGCCTTGAATGGCGTCCATGCGGTAATTGAAGCCTTTCAGCAGATGGTGATAGCGCTGTTCCTGACCCCAGTCACGTAGCATGCGTATCGTCTTGGCCTGTTCGTCGCTGCTGGTAACGACCATCCCCCCCTCGCCGCAGGCGCCGAGATTTTTGCCGGGATAGAAGCTGAAGCAGCCGGATACACCGATGCTGCCGGCACGGTCGCCTTTGTACTGCGCACCATGGGCCTGGCAGGCATCTTCGATGACTGGTATCCGATAGCGGTCAGCAATCGCCCTGATTGCGTCCATATCTGCCATTTGTCCGTAGAGGTGGACAGGAACAATGGCCTTCGTCCGAGGCGTTATCTTTGCCTCGATCTTAGCCGGATCCATTGTGAGCGTCACCGGCTCAACATCGACGAACAGAGGCCGTGCGCCGGTGTAGCAGATCGCCGATGCAGTTGCGACGAACGTGAATGGAACGGTAATGACCTCATCGCCGGGGCCGACGCCCGCCGCAAGAAGGGCAAGATGCAAGGCACTTGTTCCCGTGTTGACGGCTATCGCGTGCTTGACGTTGCAATAGTCTGCGAATTCCTCCTCGAAACGCGCGACCTCGTCGCCCAATGCGTACTGGCCCGACGCCAGGACGCTGAGCACGGCGGTGTCGATCTCGTCCTTGATCGACGCATATTGTGCTTTGATGTTCAGGAATGGGATCATGCGATGCGCCTCGCCTCTTCGAGTTCAACGATACGACCGCGTTGGGCGAGCGACCGGGTCGCGGCTTCCAGGATGCGAACGACACGCAGCCCGGCAAGACCATCCGTGACGGGCCGCGCACTTTGCTCGATGCAATCGACGAACAGCTCGAGTTCGCGCTTCAATGCCTCGGTCATATCGAGCTTTGGTGCCCACATGTCGCCGCTGCGATAGCCCACCAACATCTGATGGACCTTCTCGCCGTATGCGAGAGAATTGGGGTTCAGCGTGATGCCCCTGTCGTAGACCTTGATCTTTTCACTTGGTTCTAGATCGTCATAGACGATCATCTTATTGCTGCCGCCGATCAGCGTACGGCGCACCTTGACCGGCGCCAGCCAATTCACATGGATGTGCGCAATGAGCTTGCTTTCGAAGAAGAGCGTCAGATAAGCGATGTTTTCCGGTTCACCCAGCACATGGCTCATTCCCATGGCAGAAACAGCCACAGGTTTCTCCTGCAGGACATAATCCAAGATCGACAGATCATGCACCGCGAGGTCCCAAATTACACTGACATCGTGCTGGAAGAGCCCCAGATTGACTCGAACAGAGTCGTAGTAATACATGTCTCCCAGGCCGCTTTCGACAAGTTCGCACATCTTGCGAACGGCCCCTGTGTGGACGAACGTATGGTCCACGGCCAATACGACGCGGCGACGCGCCGCTTCGTCAACCATCCGCGAGGCTTCCTCCGCCGTCGCAGCCATCGGCTTTTCGACAAAAACATGCTTTCCTGCCATCAAGGCCTGCATGGCGAGCCTGAAATGGCTTGAAACCGGCGTCGCTATTGCGATGGCATCCACCGCCGGGTCGCGCAAGAGCTCCTTGAAATCATCGGTGGTCTTTATTGCCGGATACCGGCTCTGAACAGCGGCCAGCCGCTCGCGATTGAGGTCACAGACAGAAACGAGGTGCGCTCCGGCCGCCTCCGAGATATTGCGAACCAGATTGGGCCCCCAATATCCATACCCGACAACAGCGATGCCGATCATCGCATTCCCTCCAACGCCTGCATATCGCCGTCTGGCCCGTCATTCACGCGACCGATTATTCTGGCCGGGACGCCAGCGACAATGCCGCCAGCCGGCACATCCTTTGTTACAACCGCTCCGGCGCCGACCTGCGCTGCTTCTCCGATCATCACACCAGGCAGAATGGTGGCGTTGCTGCCGATCGACGCATGGCGCTTAACCAGCGTAGGGATGACCATCCAGTCGGCCTCCGTCTGAAGGCTGCTATCCGGATTGACGGCACGCGGGTATGTGTCGTTCGTAAACATGACCCCGTGGCCTATAAAAACGCCATCTTCCAAGGTCACCCCCTCACAGAGAAAGGAATGGCTGGAGATCTTACAGTTTTTTCCGATCAGAACGTTTTTCTGAATCTCAACGAAGGTGCCGATGCGCGTTCCCGAGCCGATTGTGCAGCCATAAAGGTTCACAAGGTCAGGATGGTGGATCACGACGCCGTCTTCCAGGTTGACGTTTGATGCAATCATCCTGTCCCCTCCTTAAACAGACCCTTATTTTCAGCTGAAACCTGTCATCGCGTGATTTGCGCTCAAGCTTTCTTTGCCATAGGGCCAATATTTCTTTCTTCCAAAGAGAAATGTTTTTATCAACCGAGTAAAGAAACAATACGTTTGAGTTTATTCACCTAACGACGTATCATTCTATGATGCCTAACCTCAAAATGTATGATCGCCGATAACGTTGGTAGTATATTACATCACATCGCGACATCGTGAACATAGTTCATATCCGCAATGTCTTGACACGTAATAAGATTTTATTTGAGCTTTCAATCAATATAATATGACTTATACGTCAGCTTCAGTAACATATAACTCTCACTTATGAAGCGAATTTGCTATATACATTCCAGGAGAGGTTATATTTTCTTTGTCGTATATTTTTTAGTGTAATTCTTTATGAACTATGTTATTAAA
Organism: Hyphomicrobiales bacterium; assembly: GCA_900468625.1. Classification (GTDB taxonomy): domain Bacteria; phylum Pseudomonadota; class Alphaproteobacteria; order Rhizobiales; family Rhizobiaceae; genus Rhizobium. The sequence continues at coordinate 180,775 of UBUL01000019.1, read as the reverse complement.
TTCCTAATTTAGTGTATTTAAAGAGCCCCCGGATTTAAGAGGGGATAAATGTTTCGCCTTAGTGGCGGAGAAAAACTAGGTAGGGGAGGATGAAGCGGTGAACTCAGCGCTTATACCAAATTTGAACCTTCGGCAGGAAACCGCGGCTCCTCCCCTCAAGCTAGAGAACAGTTCGACGGCACTTACCCTGGCGCCAGAACCGACGCAATCGCTCGTCATACTCGATAACCGCGAACTCGATCGGCAATGCCTTGCGCAATGCATGACCGCTCACAAGACGGATTTGCTTATCCTGGCATTTGGATCAATTGAGGAGTGGAAGCAAAAGCGCGACGAGTATCCTCCGCTTGCAGCAATCCTCTTGAACATCGGCGGCAAAAAGATCGACGAGCCTGCCGTTTCGGAACATATCAAGAGCCTTTCGTCGGAATTCTGTTCGACACCAGTCATCGTATTGGCTGATAGTGACGATTTCGCCCAAATCGTGAAGGCGTTCGATTATGGGGCCAAGGGTTATATACCTACCTTGGTCAGCATTCGCGTGTGCATGGAGCTGATCGCGCTGTCCGTGGCTGGCGGACTTTTTGTGCCTGCAAGCGCCCTATTCGCCATGCATCACCTATTGGAGTCGAGCAGCTCAACCGCGCGCCCATTGGCCGACATATTCACGGATCGCCAGGCCGAAGTCGTAGAGGCGCTCCGTCGCGGAAAGGCGAACAAGATCATCGCCTATGAGCTCAAACTGCGTGAAAGCACCGTCAAGGTGCATGTTCGCAACATTATGAAAAAGCTCAAAGCAACGAACCGAACCGAAGTCGTATTCAAGCTTAATCATCTCTTGGATAAGCCTACAGGGTCGGGGGCGAATAGAGCGCCGCTCTGATATCGTCAGCCACTCGAGACGTCCTTCACACCATAAGCGATCGCTCGCTTTGAACCAAATTCGGCGGCACCAAACAAAAGCACTGACCAAGACCGAGATCTAGTGCCGAGGTCTCTCAGGCGGCCAGCCCCCGCAGTTCATATCTGCGGCGACCTCATGCACATGCACGATTGTAGGGTACTGCTTACTTAACATTACCGATAGTAATTGCCAACGGTCACGGGGAAAGCCAGGAAAATGCCATTCGGATCCTCCGCAATGCGCCTCTCTGCGAACGAGGGATCAAGCCACGAGCGAGATGCCAAAGATACTGGAATTCCGGCAGGGGTGGTACATTTGGCCTCAAGCCACTCAGGGGCGGTTTAATCATCAGGCCATCCACGGCTGAGTAGAACCGCAGGCGCCAATCAACATCGCGTTTGAAGTGTAGAGATGGTACGGTCTCGGCTGCTCCGTCACCTTCAAAGGCAACATGACGAAGAACATTTGCAAGATCTGGCTGCTGACAACGCTCGAGAATATCGGAGAACCATGCAAGCCATTCGGGATCGCTCCGTTTGGGGATTTGGTGAATGCTTTTTCGATCGCTGCAATGCCGGCTGGAGGTAAAACGATCGTCTTTGCGGTCGAGTTGATCAAGGACAATGCGAGCATGCCTGAGTTCGTCGTGGGACAAGCGTGGATAGAAGCCTTGTAGCCTGCGCGCCTGATCAAGATGGCCTCTACAGATCATGGCAAGGAGGCAATAGGCCCATTCGACTGGATCCGGGTCGGCCGCCCCATAGTCAATCATCGTTACCTTGACCATGTTTACCAGAAGGCCGTAGGCGCGATCTGCATCGCCCTGCCGCAATGCGCATATGGCGAGACGGAATTTGGCTTCAGGCAGATAAGAAACGTAGTCCAGGCAGCGGAGATAGCACTGCTTGGCCTCCTCTACTCTGTCCTGTTCAAGAAGAGAATCGCCCTGCTTCAGTAAAGCGCGATCACTCGCTTCCCCGATAACGTGGATGCTCTCTCGCTGTGAGGTACGCTCCACCTTGATAAGATCGCTGAATGGTCCGGGCTGGATGATTTTTTCGCCAGATCGCAGGCCTTTGTTCAATATGAACCATTGATATATTTGCGGCCTGTCATTCAGCGTATGACGCGAGTGGGTCAAATTGTAACCGGCTGCAGCGATTCGTTGTGCTTCGTCGGGATGAGCAAAGAGATAGTCTAGTCGATCCACAACGTTGCGGTGGTCGGCAAAGACACAGTTCTCCATATCGGCAAAGCCAGCCGCCTCTACTGCTGCGGTACGTTCCGTTACTAAACAGGCGTTCGCCCCCGGAATCTCAAAGTGCTTCCGCACAACCTCGCCAGCAACAGTTCCGCAGGTAGGGACGACGATGCTTGCGTTGAGGACGCGCGCATAGGCCTCTCCCGATAGCTGCTGGGAGGCAAGCTTGCTCTCATATGTGTGTTGCGGTGATATTAGACAGGGGTAGCGGTCTCGGATTAACGGGAAGACCTTCTGTCGCCAAGGGTATAGACCACTGACCTGGCCCGTGAGGGTAACTGGTATGATCTTGTGCTGGCGATAGTCGTAGTAAATCTCGGGATCGATGAAATTTGGCCAGACGAATAGGTTATCCTTCAACTCCGGCATATATTCTGGTGTCATCGTTCCGATCGAGAAATATGTATCGATACCCCACTGCTCCATATCGGAAAGGAAGCCGGTGCGCCGGTCGCACCATGGATCGGCATTATGAAGGCCGAGCTTCGGGACGTCGATATGAGAACGAGTGTTGGTGACTTTTATCCGCCGTGAACCATGTGACCGATAGCCGCTTTCAAACAGCGTCAGATCCGGTTCGTACCTGTCGCATGTCTCTGCGTAATCGCAGTCGTGGTTTATGACGACGACATCGAAGTGCGTCGCAAGGCATTTGACCTGCTGCTGCATATGCAGCAGCAGGTAACCGGCGCCGTTCACATTGGGATGATGATCCCACTGAAAGAAAACGAGCCTTGGCTTTTGAAGATCTGCGTTGCTATCCATGTCCTTATCTGATGGCTTCTGAAACGGGACGGCCGGCGTTCGGAAGCAGCAGATTCGGATAAGCCTGGTGCAAGGAATTGGCGCTGAGCATGGTCCCGCCCCCTCCGGAAAGCTTCCACTCGAAATAGGCGATCGTTCTCTCGAGCCCTTCATGCAGGCTCACCGTCGGCTGCCAGCCAAGTTCCTTCGTTGCGCAACTGATATCCGGCTTCCGCTGTATGGGATCGTCCGCCGGCAGAGGCTTGAAGGTGATGCCTGATTTCGATCCAGTCATTTCGATCACCATTTCGGCCAATTCACGCACCTGGAATTCTACAGGGTTGCCGAGATTAATTGGACCCGTCACCCCGGTGGGCGCACCCATCAGACGAATGAAGCCGTCGATCAGATCATCCACATAGCAGAACGACCGTGTCTGCGTGCCGTTTCCGAAAATGGTGATCGGCTCTCCTCGAAGCGCCTGGACGATGAAATTGGAGACAACTCGGCCGTCATTGGTCTGCATACGCGGCCCATATGTATTGAAGATCCGAGCCACCCGGATTTCCACGCCATATTGACGATGGTAGTCGAAAAACAGAGTCTCGGCGCACCGCTTGCCTTCATCATAGCATGCCCGCGGCCCTATGGGATTGACACTGCCTCGATAATCCTCGGTCTGAGGGTGGACTGTCGGATCTCCATAAACTTCGCTCGTGGATGCCTGAAAGATCTTCGCCTTGGTGCGTTTGGCCAAACCAAGCATGTTGATGGCCCCATGAACATTGGTCTTTACGGTCTGCACGGGATCGAACTGGTAGTGGACCGGTGATGCTGGGCAGGCGAGATTGTAGATCTCGTCAACCTCCACATAAAGCGGGAAGGTGATGTCGTGGCGAAGAACCTCAAAGCGAGGATCGTCGAGAAGATGCAGCACATTTTCGCGCGAACCGGTGTAGTAATTGTCCACGCAAAGGACGTCATTGCCTTCTCGCAGAAGCCTTTCGCACAAGAATGACCCCAGAAAGCCAGTGCCACCGGTTACCATAATTCGCCTTTGTCCATGCATTGGTGTGCTCCATTGTTGATGGTTGCCTCGCAGATGGCGAGGATGGTCAGTAGGCTCCCCTGCCTTTAAAGACCGCAGGGATTGTGCTGAGAAGAATTTGGCAGTCCAACCACGGGGACCGGTTGTCGATGTAGTATTCGTCGAGTTGCTGCTGCAGTTCGATATCCGCATTGCTTCGTTCGGATATTTGCCAAAGGCCTGTGAGCCCCGGCATGACGGAGCGCCGCTTGTCTCGAAACTCGCCGTCCATGGCCCGAAGGTGGTATTCCGGAAACGGACGCGGTCCGACGATGGCCATCTGGCCCGCAATGATGTTCGCCAATTGCGGGAGCTCGTCGATGCTCGAAGAGCGCAGCACATGACCTATAACCGGAAGGATACGCGGGTCATCCTTGAGTTTGAAGTGGCTCGACCACTCGGCTCGCATGGCAGGGTTGTCTCGGAATAATGCTTCAAGGCGCTGTTCTGCATCTTGGTACATTGTCCTCAATTTCAGGACACGTACCGGCCTGCCGAACCGTCCTTCCCTAGTGTGTCGAAAGAAGACAGGACCTGGATCGATGGCATAGATCGCGGCCGCTGCAAGCGCGACGAATGGCGCGGCAACGATCGTTGCAGGGATGGCGATTGCGAGATCGAATATCCGCCGAACCGGATCGGAGTTGACCGAACTCGCGCCGGTGGCGAGCCGAATGCCGATCTCTCCGCCGATATCCGCAGGTCGCAAACCGCTTACCTTTAGGCTCGGCGTGTCGGACAGCAAAATGACTTCGGCGAACTTTCGGCGCATCGCCGCCAACTCGGCGACAAGCGAGCCGGTATCACCCGCAATCAAGGCAATAGATGGCCCGTTATCGGCTAGTGCTGCTGAAGCATCGGGTGAATAGGGTTCCGGCCGGATACCATACTGCCAATGGTCGGCGAAATGCGCCATAAGCGCGGGCATGCGGTTGCGGCTCCCTATGATTGCCGCCCGCTCTCCCCAGATTCCAAGTCTCCAGCACAGGCCTCGTGCGACCCAGCGTATGGCGGGCTGAATAATCAGCCCGAGGCCAAGAAAGCCAAGGACGCCAAGCAGCAGTCGCGATCCTTCCGGCAGCAGGATCGCCCCAAGCGCTGCAAAGACAGCCACTTTCATGGATGCTATCGCGCGGCGACGCAGATGCTCGTGGTCATGGAGCCGATATCCGGGATAGAGAGCATCCGATGCATAAAGAATGATCGCCGCCAAGGCTGCGAAGGCGAAAATGCGCTCCAGAATCGTGTTCTCCGAACCGTTCGGAAGAAACGGCAGGAGAAGAAAATAGGCTATAAGATAGCTCGCGATGTCGCCAGCAACCAAAAGTGACGACGTGGCAAGCCTGCTCTGCTTGCGGAATTCGGCGGCCTTGGTAGGGTTTGTTACGGGTCGGACAGGCGCTGGCGACGCAAATGAGGACATGATGGTTTTACTCCCCTACATTGGTTGTCTCGACGCTCGATCCACCAACCTCATCTTCGATCGGAAACTTCCGAAGCCCTAGTCTCTGGAATACAGACAGCGAGATGAAGGCCGGCACGACGACCGCATATCGGCGCCACAGCCGCCGGGGCTCGCATAGAAGACGGAACGCCCATTCAAAACCGCTTCTTTGGATTATCTTCGGAGCTTGCCGCTTGAGACCGGCGTGGAAATCGAAAGCGGCTCCAACACCGATGAGCATCGACGCTTCCAGACGCTCGCGCATGCGCGCCATCCAGAGTTCCTGCTTGGGGCTGCCAAGCCCGACCCAGATGACATCGGCGCCCGATCGATTGATCCGGTCGGCAATATCGGCTTCCTCTTGCTGAGACAGTTCATGAAAAGGCGGCGCATAGGAGCCGGCTATCCGCGCCTCGGGGAATCTTGCGAGAAGTCGCGCCTGCAGCTGCTCGAGCGTCTTGGCTGTTGCGCCATAAATGAAGTGGCGCACCCCCCTGGAACTGCCAGCCTCGAACACAGATAGCATCAGATCAGGTCCGTAGACCCTGCCGCTTTCCGAATGGCCAGCATGCTTCAATGCCCATACCAACGGCATGCCGTCGGGTGTCACCAGAAACGCCCGGTTATGTACAGACCGAAGCTCGGGATCCGTTTGACAGCGGACGACACCGTGTGCGTCCCGAACGCACACATATTCTTTCTTTCCTTCTTCGATCGCCTTTTGAATAAGTCCGGTCGCGCTTTTAAGATTAACCGCCGAAATGCGAACACCAAGGACATTAGTCCATTCAAATGAGCCCATTGAATTGGGAACTGAAGTTTGGCTGCTGTCCGACGTTTGCGCTCTCATGGCCTATGCCTTCACGACCTGAACTGACGCAAGAATATGACGCTAGGCCGATTGCCTCCATAGTTGCCATCGCAGCCGTTGGACGTAAAAAAGACTGCCTATTTATAACTCAACACTGACGTGAATTACGATATTTGAAGTAAGACACATACATCTTGGTCAACCATATTGCTCTTTTGGATGAGCTCAATTCCAAAAGAATGGTCTGAACGTTTGCAGCGCTGCACAAGATAGTTGCTTTCACGCAAATAATTCTGGGCAATTCCAAGCTACATCGACCATTCATCGCATCCAGACGAGGACTGCAGATGGACGACCTTAGGAAGTTGATGGCGCATGTGGTAACGGTCGTTAGGCGACGGAAGTGTTGAGCTTATCGAAGCAGTGATCGATCAGTTTTGAACTTAACAGGGGTCGAAGTCGTATGCGACGAGGTACTTGCGCGTCGGATCGCATGGCGCACTTGAGTATTGGACGAAAGTGCAGTTCGCGCTTCAAGCCGTTGCGCGAACGCGTAACCATGTTGCTGACCTTTCTCTTTCCATTGCGGATGAGGATTGGGGGAAAATTAAAGATCCCGGCCGTCGCATTCGCAAGAACGGTCGACAACCCAAGTCGCCTGGCATCATTAAACAATAGCGCGCTGAGCTGCGCCAATAGATTCACTCACCGGCAATGTTTGCATGAAATGGCCGTAAAGTTTCTGAAATCGACATAGCTGGAACCCTTATCCCCGGCAAGAGCGCCGCTCGTGACGGTGCACGCCTTTACTGAGAACCCGACACGACGCTGCCGGAGTCCACGCCAGCTCTCTGAAGATCGCCTAGGCTGCCAAACTCCCCCGATGGCAGGATCCTGGGATGTATTCGGAAGCTTTTATCGTTCAGATTGCCGCTGTAGCGATTGCGTGCGAAACGTACCGAGCCCGGCTTATGGTCAGGCGCATAGACATAGGCGGCAAGCCCGTTGCTGCTTTCGACCGATACAATATTGTCCTCGATCCGATTTGGATCTGCCCATGGGGGATGCCACCCCGTCCCGGTGCCGTCATCTACGCGAAAGGCTGCGCCCGATCCATGTCGAATGATGTTTCCTGTCACCAAGTTGCTCCAGCCGCCATTGATGCCAATCGCCGATACGTTGTCGGAGAGAGTATTCCCCTCGATGCGTATCCCACTGGCCTTACCATCGGTGTAGATCGCCCAACTAATAGGAGACGGCCATTCATCGACATTTTCATATCGGGCTGGCCAGAATGTACCATCGGCCCTGTTCATAAGTTGGTCTGTGCCAGTGACCACATTGTAACGGATGCTGCTGTTCAGAGGATCAGCCTGCTCGCCCATCATCTTGATGGCGCCACCATCCGCCGTCCGCTGATTGGCGTTGCGGATCACGTTATATTCGATGACTGCGTCATGCACAGCGTCTTGAGGCCCCCATAGCGAACCGCCGGCGATACCGAACTGCGCGGCGTGTTCGATCAAGTTGTGAGCTATCCTGATGTCGTCCGCCGCCTGGAACCAAATCCCCGCACTTTCAAAATAGACCCTTCCGATATCATGGATATGGTTCGACAGGATCCTGGCGCGATCCGATTTGCCGAAGGTACCATAGGCCGTACCAAGGTAAATCCCGTTACCAGCCGCATTTCCGATCGCATTGCCCGCGATCAAAACATCCTTGCTTTCGGACACATGGATTCCAACGCCGACGTTTTCTATGACGTTGCCGAGCAGCTTGACGTGATCGGCATGTTCGACCCGTATGGCGCCAAACCCTCTGGTGTCAGTATCGAATTTGCCGCTACCCTGCGGGGCTCCATCACGAAACTGGAGGCCCGAGACAACTATTCCATCGGCTCCATTCAGCCTGAAGAACGTAGGCAGAAGGCCGGCGACGACCTTAGAACTGGACAATAATCGGTCCATGGGAATGTAGTCGAGATTTCCGGCGTGGCTGTCGTACCACCATTCGCCGGGGGCATCGAGGAAGGCCTCCGCGCCGGTTAAAAAATAGCGGCTGCCTTCCGCAGTGAAGAAATAAGCGGTGCCCTTGGTATGAACGGTCTGGGTTGCCGTGTCGATCGAGATCACCGGGAGCGTGTCGCTACCCCACTGGCTTCCGGGGCGAAAGCCACCGACGATGTTTGCGACAAGCCCTTTTGCATCGCTCAACGCCGGAAGGTCGCCGCTGTGGAAGCAAAACCGCGTGTTGCCTTGCCAGCCATTGCTGTCTGATTGGCATTTGGCCGCAAACAGCCACCCTTTGCGCGGATCTCCATCAGGGGGAGCATTGGGAAAACGGGCTTGCGTCTGGAGGACGCCATCTACGAAAAGGTCGCCCACCGCCTTATCTGGAGGTAATTTCAGCGATGCTGTCCAACGACCGTCGGCCCGCGACACCCAATGTCCCACAAGCGGGCCGCCGTGCAGGACCGGTGTCTGACTGCACCTCGAAGTAATGATCAGGCCGGCGTCACGAGAGTCAAAGACTATCGGTTGAGTGAGATAGTAATCTCCATTGCCCATCGCGATTGTGCTTTGCCCCCCCTTCGCGCGCGCGGCATCGCGAGCCCTCTCGATATTGGCAAATGGACCATCGGTGCGTTGAGAATTTGCTTTGGGAAGCAGGCCGCTCCAAGTGTCTTTACCATCTGGAGAAACATAAAATATGGCCCGGGCGGCGGGTGTGCTGGCCGACAGGTCGCTCAGGGACGTCCCCTTCAGCTTGGCCGAGAAGGTCGCCGGCGAAGCTTCCGCACAAGTCGCTTCCCTGATCGCCGTTTGCAGCCGGTCGGGCGTATCAGCGTCCGAATTCAACAATGCCAGCGTATCTGACTGTAGAAACGGCGTCGCAAGCAAAATGCTCAGGATCGGAGCGAAGCGCAACCTCATGAGATCTGCTACTCCGTTGTTGTACCGCCTGCCGGCGCTCGAGGCACTGAACCGGGGTTTGTCGAAACGACGGGCGCATATAGCGAGACCATGATGATCGCGGTGGCAAACAGAACGAAAATAGCGTCGTTCTGAACAAAAAATATGCTTTCAGTCAGATTCATTACCAAAATCACGACCATGAAGACGTTTAACCAGAGCCAGCCATATTTTTGATCGCGACAATGAAGAGCCGCGCCTTGGTGCACCGCGTGGAAAATCATTAGGACGAACAAAGTCATTCCGATTATTCCGAAATTCAACATGATGTCACGGAATCCATTATGGGCATGAGGAGCCATCCATTGGATCTTTCCCCAGATAATCCATGCTTCGGGGTTCGATTCGGTCCAAAATGCCTGATAGCCGAAGCCAAGTAGCAGATGATTGGCTATCCGACTATCAACTAGCTCCCATAGCGGCACACGGCCCGTCAAAGTGGCGTCCTTACCAAGCGCTTCCAGGAGCGGGACGAGGAATTCGTGCAGCGAAATAAGAAGGCCGACTGACATCTCAACGAAAACCAGGACGAAGACAATGCGCCTGATACCGCGGATTCGCCGCAAGACGCAGTAGAACCCGATCAGACAGTATGCCGATGCCGTCGCGATTATCGCGGTCATCGACCCTGAGCCAACAAGGCAGACTCCACCTGCGACCAACAAAGTGAAAGCGGTTCGCTGTAAGCCTAGAGTACCGTCCATCAGCACGACAGTCGCCGCAAGTATCATCATACTGGCATACCAACCGAGAATGTTTTTGTGAATGAAGATACCCCGTATCGCACCGTCAGACATACGTGCCAGGTGCGGTGAAGCTGCAAAGACGGCCAGGCTAAGAACGATACATGTTCCAAATGTTGCAAATGCTAGAAGAAGCAACCGCCTCGGAGTGAACCGTATCGCCAGCACATAGGCCAGAAGCATTGTAAACAGAAGGCCGACGGCACGCCTCAAGGTCGTCGACGGGCCGACCGACCAGAAGACAGACACAAACGGCAAGGCAACCATCAGGGGAACAAAAAGATTTCGCCGTAATGCTATCCGAAATTGCGGAAAGTTCCGCATCAACATCAATAGGGTATACGCATATACGGGCAGGCAGAGGAGACGCAATATGGACTTGGCCGAATCGTTAAGGTCCCCGGCGGCATCCGCCAACATAAGTGGAAAAACAGCGCCCGTCTGAAGAAAAAGGGACACGCCGGCGCCCCAGTATTCTATGGCCCGCCAGCTGACGGTCGGTCCACTTGCAACTCCAGGCGTATACGGCCTCATTGTCGGTCCCAGCCGGCTTGAACAATCAAGAGAGTGTTGATAGCGGCAATTTGGAAGGACATGAGTCTCCCCTCATAGCTGCGCTAATCACCAAGGAACAATCATCCGACCACCTCCGCAGTCAACCAACGCAAATGAAGGCTGGGGTAATTCTAACGCCTATACCCACCGCCAAAAGGCGGTGGCGCGTTTAAGCTCTCGGTCGATCCATCCTCCAAAGGGTGAGTGGCCGAGCCTACCGGCTTGCTAATAAGAGCAGATGTTACCCGTGATCATTCATCGGTAGCTTGATGATGAGGGCATACCGCGAAGCACGGCGCCGAGCCGCGGTTGCCGGTAAAGTAGAACAATAATTCTGGCGCAACTGACAATCCGCAGTTGAGGTACGGAATGATTGGGACTGTTATGGTTTTGCGTGATGGTGAAGGTGATAGTCCTGGTTCTGTACCTTACACGGCAAGAACCTCACTCGCTGCAGCATTGGCGGCGGTGACCTCACCGTCTGCGGCCGAGAGCCGGGACGATGGGGATGACGCCGGGCCGCATCCATTCTCTCTCCAACATTTCGCGCGGCCAAGCGCGCGAACGTTCGCAACTTTGCCGCACCAATGCGTTGCGCAGCGACCCGCTTGAGAGGTGTCATGAAGCGACCGGCCATGAGCGTGCTTATCAACAATTACAATTACGCTCGCTTCGTTGGTCGTGCGATTGACAGCGTCTTGGCGCAACAGACGCCGGACGTCGAGATAATCGTCGTGGACGACGGATCCAGCGACCAATCGTGCTCCATTCTGGAAACCTACGGCGACCGCATCAAGGTGCTCTTTCAGGAAAATCAAGGGCAGGCCGCCGCGATCAATGCCGCGGTGAAACTAAGCAGTGGCGACATCCTCAGTTTTCTGGATGCAGACGACTGGTGGGCACCGGACAAGCTGTCAGCGACGGCAGCGGCTTTCCATGCGAACCCTCAGGCATCGCTCGTCTATCACCGACTTCAGCCAGCGCTGACCGATGGCTCGCCGATCCTCAAGCCAATCCCTCGAACCTTATGTTCGGGAGATTTATCGCGACGGCTCACTCAATCGGCAGGCTGGTGGCCCTTCCCGATGACGTCTGCTATCGCTGTCCGACGTAGTGCATGGGATGCTGCAGGGGATATTCCCAAACAGTTCCGCATATCCGCCGACGCTTGGCTTGTGGGAATCTATCCGTTTCTAGGGGACATTGCTGCTTTGCCAGATCCCCTTGGGTTCTACCGAATCCACAACAACAACTGGTATCGGCCGATCGACGATGCCGCCATGCTGCGAAAGCGAATGGCTCATTGGCAGGCGGTCGTTGAGGCGACGAACCTCTTTCTTTCGGCCCACGAATTGGCGGGACGGCTGGATCTGACTGATCACTATCCTTACCAGGTCGCGTCGGCAAAGCTGGTCGGCGTTGATACGCGCACTCGGTTCAAAATTGCCGTCGAAGGGCTCTTTTTTGCAGGAGAACCAAACCTGTTCAGGCGGATGCGCGACGCGTTGCGCACAGCTCACAACCTCCCTCGGCTCGGTCAAGACGCCGGCGTGTCGGAGCCCGCGAAATGAAAGCGCTATTGCTGGTTTCCGAACTGGAAGACTACACCATCTCCTTCGCCAGCGGCGTTGCCCGACATGCGCAGATCGTCCTGGCGGTTCCGCGCCGGCGCTATGCGCAGCTTGCCTCATGGGTCGATCCGGCTGTCGATCTGCACCTTATGGACTGGCCACGGCACCGCTCGCTCTCCAATCCCTGGTTCCTGCGCCAGCTAACACGCCTTATCCGGCACGAACGGCCGGACCTCATTCATCTTTTAAGCAATTCTACCCTTTGGTTGAACTTTGCCGCTCCGTTCTGGCGACCAATCCCGCTCGTCACGACCGTCCATGATGTGGATGTGCATCCCGGCGATTCCGATACCTGCACGCTTCCAGGCTGGGCATCCGAATTTATGGTGAGACAATCAAATCATGTCGTGGTGCATGGCGAGGGGCTGAAGCAGATGATCCTCGCCCGATACAAAAAATCCGCCAATTGCGTCCATGTCCTGTCGCATCCCGCCATTCATCGCTATGCGGACCTCGCTCGGCAACAGAAAATGGTCCGGCGCCAAGCAGACGGAACTGTGCGCGTCCTGCTCTTTGGGAGGATTTTTGCCTACAAGGGTCTGGAGCATCTGATCCGTGCCGAGGCGATGCTCAAGGACTTGCTTCCCAATCTACGCATCACCGTCGCAGGCCGCGGCGACAATCCGTGGGTCTTCCAGCCGCTCATGGGGGAAGCTGCCCGCTATGATATTTACAACCGCTTTATCGAAGATACGGAGGTCGCCCAGCTTTTTCTGGATGCCGATATCGTTGTCCTCCCCTATACGGAAGCGTCCCAAAGCGGTGTGCTCAACCTTGCCGTGGCGTTTGGCAAACCCGTTATCGTGACCGACGTCGGAGAATTGCGGGCCACCGTTCAGCCCAACGGATTGGGACTGGTGGTTCCGCCCCGGGATGCGGAACAGCTTGCAAGAGCCATCCGGACACTGGCAGAAAACGGCGAACTCAGAAGCAATTTCGGGACCAATGCGCTCGAATGGGCCACAGGAGCGAATTCGCCTGAACAGGTCGGAGCAAAGGCCGCAGCCGTTTATCGGGAGGTGGTCGGGGCATGTTGACAAAGGCGCTCACGGATGGAAATCAGATAGCAGCGCGGAACGCGGCAACAGTACGCCACTATGTCTCGGGTGGCTGTGAGAACGGCGGCGGTATCGGCAGGCTGGTTGGCTACATATGTGGCACGGCGAAGGAGGAAGGCAGAAAGCATCTGGTCACCGACACCAGAGGGCCACGATGGTCCGTGGCGACGTCGCCTCTGCACCTGTTGGGTGCCGTCTTGGTGATGGTAAAGGATAGGATCGTCGCTCCGCAACGCATTCACCATATCCATGTCGCAGGTCGCGGCAGCACTTCGCGAAAACTGATCTTAACGCAGGCTGCCCGCCTTCTTGGGTGCTTTCATGTATTGCACCTGCACGACTACGATTATGCAAGCGACTTTGCTGCCCGCTCGCCGCGTCAACAATTGCTCATACGCCGGATGTTTCAAGATGCTGATTACGTGGTGGTCCTAGGCCAGCGCGATCGCACGACGCTAGCGACACTTTTGGGCGTAGACGAGCGCCGCATAGTCGTCGCCCACAATTGCGTCCCCGACCCCGGAGTGCGCAATGTTCGCGTCGGCGAGGTGCCGTTGATCGTATTTCTCGGTCGGTTGAGCGAGCGTAAAGGCGTTAAGGAACTTCTGCTTGCTCTCAGCCATCCGATCATGAAAGAGCTCCGGTGGCGAGCCGTGCTGGCTGGCGACGGACCTGTAGAAGACTACCGACGTCAGGCTGCAGCCATGGCGCTTTCAGATCTGGTGGAGATGCCAGGGTGGCTTGATGCCAACCAGGCGCGGGCCTTGTGCGCACGGGCAGATATCCTGGTGTTGCCCTCGCATGCCGAAGGCATGGCGATGGCGGTGGTTGAAGGACTTGCCCACGGACTGGCGGTCGTCACCACATGTGTTGGAGCGCATGACGAAGCGATTTCCGACGGCGAAACCGGCATCTTCGTGCCTGTCGGAGACGAGGATGCCTTGGCTGCAACGCTGGCAAAGTTGGTTACCGATCCCGAAATCAGGAACCGTCTCTCGTCCAAAGGCCGCGCCCACTATCTCAACCATTTCAGTATGAAGGCATATATGCGTTCGCTGGAAAAACTCTACGATGCCATCTCCGCGCAACGTCAAACAAGGGTTGGCGCACCATGACAATCTCGACTCTTCCGCCGGCCCGCAGCGGCTCGTTCCCGTCAATGCGCTATGAGCCACCGTTTCAGATAGAGTCCAAATCAGACGATTTTGATCTGACATCATGCTTGCGCCTCATCCGGCGGAGAATTCTCATGATCGTGGCTCTAACAACGCTGCTGGTGGCGCCTGCCATTCCGGTGATTTGGGAACTTAAACCGAGCTATCATGCCGAATCCCGGCTGATCATTCACGGGCCTCTGGCGACAACATTCGGCACTGAGGATTCCGGCCGCCGCGATCAATTCGAACTTGCGTCCGAGACAGAACGGCTTCTTTCCAGGAGCGCAGCAGAAGGTGTTATCCGCGACCTCCGGCTCGAGGAGCGGCCAGAATTCAATCCGGCACTGCGGAAAACCTCGCTTGCCGGCAAAGCCAGAGAAGCAGTGCGTGGTCTGTTCGACAGTGGAATGACGCCTTTGCCGATACGAAACAGCCTGGAGCCCGTAATCCCAGAGTACTACAGGGCGCTGCGAGTATGGCGCGACGGCCAGGGTGACGTTATCACGATAGGATTCGATTCAAGTGATCCCGAACTGGCAGCCGCAGTTCCGAACCGACTTATCAGCATCTACCTTGAAGAGCGGAAGGTGAGTATCCGTCGCCGTCTGGACGCAGCGGAGGGATGGATTCAACAGCGAATCGCCGAACAGCAGGATCACGCAGAGGCAGCGCGCGATGCTGCCGACAAGTATCAGAAAGCAATGAGCGCAGCCTCAAACGACGACTCGCAGGGTGACCAGATCAAGTCGCTGATGGAACTGAGCGACCGGCAGATAAAAATCGCACAAAACCACGCCGAACTAGGCGCAACGATCTCCACCCTCGAAGCGGGCGATGACGCTTCGCTCGCTCTGCAGAATATATCTGTTCCCGACGGCATTGGCGCGATGGAACGCGACCTTCGTGCGCAACAGCAAGATCTCGATCGTCTTCTCGAGACATACGGCAACAATGCCGAGGCAGTGGTAGACTTGCGTGCAAAGATTCTTAAATCCCGCAGCGATCTTCGCCTTGCGGTCGATCGATATCTCCAGTCGATGCGCGCCAAGCTTGCGGCGCTTGATCGTGAAGACGGTGCAGTCCGATCCGAGCTAGCTGCCGCTTACGAGCAACGTTCTCGCTCCGCCCTAGCACAAACTGAGTTGGCGCGGTTACAGCGCAGCGCCGAAAGAGAGCAAACGGCGTTAGACGGGCTCGAGGCTCAGCGCCGGGCGTTGGCTGCGCAAGCCATGCTGCCGGGCGCAGAAGTAGAAGTTCTGTCACCGGCTGCGGTGCCGCTCGCGCCGCAGGGGCGCGGACGGCTTTTCTATCTGATCGGCGCCCTGCTGGGTTCGATTTCGATCGCGGTGACGGCCGCTTTCGTGGTTGAGATGCTGGATGGGACGGTCCGCAGCTTCGACCAGCTAGCCGGAATGGCGCGTACTCTGCCTGCCGGATTCATACCGCGCCTGGGAAGGAAAGATCGGAGAAATCCATCGATGCTCTTCGGGCACGTCCAAGGCGGGATGTTTGAGGAAGCGATGCGCACCGTCATGATTTCACTCAAACAATCCAACGGCGGAAAGTTGCCGAGCAGTATTCTGGTGACGTCGGCTCACAGCGGAGAAGGCAAGTCGCTGGTCGCCAGATCGCTGGCAATCGAACTTGCCGCCAGCGGAAGCCCGGTGTTGCTTGTTGATGGCGACCTCCGGCGCGGAAATCTCGAATCGCTTTTCAAATCGGGGCTGAAGCATGGATTGAATGAGCTCCTGCGCGGACAGGCTCGAATCCAGGAGGTCATCTACCACCATCCAAGCGGCATCGACTTCATCCCGGCCGGCAATCGCAGTTTTCGTCGGCGCGCCAGTTTGACTGATGTGGCTGACATCATCGAGATGGCCCGCGCGAACGGCCAAACCGTTGTCTTCGACAGCGCTCCCGTACTCGCCTCGACCGATACGGTGCACCTGGCAGCGCTAGCAGAGCAAACGTTAGTCGTAGTCAGATGGGCAAAGACAAGCCGCCGCGCCCTCGCACTCAGTCTGCAGCATCTGAAAAATTCACGAAATCCCGAAATTCCGGTTGTCATAAATAGCGTTAATCCAAAAAAACACGCCCAATACAACTTCAGTGACTCAGAATTATTTGTGAGATCCCTGATGAAATACTACAGCTACAAAACATAGCCTTGAATATAACCGACTGATTTACCGTGCACTGGCAGTAACTATATCTGAGGATGCGAAAATGAGTGGACCAGAAGTCTTGAGTGCCGGCTTCACGGGTAGAGATGGAGCCAACGCGCCCGAACGGTTCTGCCCCAAACTTGCATCAAAGGTCCGAAGTCCCACTCGGTCCCCATTGATTCGACGAGGTATTCGAACTGCTAGGCAATGGACTGGGTTGATAGGCGAACCTCGCCTTTTCCCCTCGATATCAGCTTCTCGAAGCCTTCATGCCGACGGTTCCATCTGGGGGGAGAATTATGGGTAACGCAGCGAAAAATAACGGTAAAGTTGCGCTGATTACAGGCGTAACAGGCCAAGACGGAGCGTATTTGGCCGAGATGCTGTTGGAAAAGGGCTATATTGTTCACGGCATCAAGCGGCGCTCATCCTCCTTCAACACCACTCGTATTGAGCATCTCTACGAGGATCCCCACGTCGAGAATCCTCGCTTTATCCTGCATTTCGGGGACATGACGGATTCAACGAATCTGATCCGGATCGTTCAGGAAACCCAGCCTGACGAGATCTACAATCTTGCCGCACAAAGCCACGTTCAGGTCTCTTTCGAGACGCCGGAATATACATCCAACGCGGATGGAACTGGCACCCTCCGGCTGCTTGAAGCCATTCGTCTCTTAGGCCTGACCAAGAAGACCCGCTTCTATCAGGCGTCGACCTCCGAACTTTACGGCAAAGTTCAGGAAGTTCCCCAGAGCGAGACGACGCCGTTCTATCCTCGCTCACCCTACGCGGCTGCCAAACTTTATGCCTATTGGATCGTTGTCAATTATCGCGAGGCCTATGGCATGCATGCCTCGAATGGCATCTTGTTCAATCACGAAAGTCCGATTCGCGGCGAGACATTCGTGACGCGTAAAATTACCCGGGCGGCTGCGGCTATCCATCTTGGACTCCAGGAACGGCTCTATCTTGGCAATTTGAATGCCAAGCGTGACTGGGGGCATGCGCGCGAATATGTCCGCGGCATGTGGCTGATGTTGCAACAGGATGAACCGGAAGACTACGTTCTGGCGACCGGCGAAACCCACTCTGTTCGCTCCTTTGTCGAAAAGGCCTTTGCCAAAGTGGGCATGCCGATTGCTTGGCGTGGCGAGGGTGTTGAGGAAAAGGGATACGACAAGACATCGGGTCAATGTGTGGTGGAGGTCGATCCGGCTTACTTCCGCCCGACTGAAGTTGATCTTCTGATTGGCGATCCAACGAAGGCGCATACAAAGCTTGGCTGGAAACATGAGACCAGCCTTGATCAGCTGGTTGCGGAAATGGTTCGCGAGGACCTGAAAGTAATGGCGCGAAATGTTCCGTCGATAGGTGTGAACAAAGGCTTGGCTTATGCCTGAGGTGATCTACAGCCTTGCTGGAAAAAAGGTCTATGTCGCGGGCCACCGCGGCATGGTGGGCTCTGCGATCGTGCGACGTCTCGCTTCCGAGGACTGCGAGATTTTGACGGCTACGCGTGCCGAGGTCGATCTCAGACGGCAGGAACAGGTCGAGGCCTGGATGAGCAAAAGCCGCCCCGACGCTGTCTTCCTGGCCGCCGCGAGGGTTGGCGGCATTCTCGCGAACGCTACCTATCCGGCTGATTTTCTATACGATAATATGATCCTCCAAGCGAATGTCGTCCATGCAGCTCATAAAACTCACGTCGAAAAGCTGATGTTTTTGGGCTCGTCCTGCATTTATCCAAAATTCGCCGATCAGCCGATCGTTGAGGGGGCGCTTCTGACCGGACCGCTTGAACCTACGAACGAATGGTATGCGATCGCCAAAATTGCCGGATTGAAGCTCTGCCAGGCCTATCGCAAACAGCACGGCAGAGATTTCATCTCGGCCATGCCTACCAATCTCTATGGTCCAGGCGACAATTTTGACCTAGACTCGAGTCATGTCATGCCGGCACTAATACGCAAAACGCACGAAGCCAAGATTCACCAGCACCGAGAAATATGCATCTGGGGCACTGGCAATCCACGGCGCGAATTCCTGCATGTTGACGATTGCGCCGACGCTTGCGTCCATCTCATGAAGACCTATTCGGCAGAAAGTCATGTGAATGTCGGGTCGGGCGAGGATATCACCGTCCTCGATTTGGCGCATCTCGTCTCTCTGGTTGTTGGTTTCGACGGCAAGATTACGCATGATTTGACCAAACCGGATGGCACGATACGCAAACTGATGAGTGCCGACAAACTCCGCACGCTCGGCTGGTCGCCTAAGATTGGGCTAAAGGAGGGTATCGCAGACGCCTACCGCTCCTTCCTGGACGGGCGCTATTTTGAACGCAGCAACGGAAGGCCGCAAGATGGCAGCGCTTGAAATGCTTCCTGGGGGACCCATTCAGTATCCTCCGCAGGGGCGTCCCAGACGGTGCTGTTGATAGATATATCGCATGTCCCTTGCACACCGGCTCCGCTCTGCAAAGGGAATCTGCTCGCCAACAGACATATTCCAAAACTATAAGAAGCGCTGCCGATGCCCTTACACAAGCTCTTGCGCTCTACTTGGCATGGCAGGAGGGGTTGCATGGAACAGCTCTCCCCGGGGTGGCGACTTTTCCGTATATTCTCTTGAGAATTCAACGAGAAGCCAGCTTTATGGATGCTATAGCAACGAATGGTCTCGATCTATCCAAGTCGATATTTCAGGTTAATGCCATTGATGCTTCAAAATAGGTAATGATCCGCCGCCCAACTCCGGCATCGACCATGTGATCACTTGCGATATCACCTAATTCGGGGAAGCGCCTTGCCCGTCCTCGGCTCTTCGAACGAGGCGAGCGACCACCTCAGTCCGGTTCTGCACCCGCAACTTGCGCATTATGTGCTGCAAATGCATCTTTACCGTATGCCCCGACAAATTGAGCTTTCCTGCAATAACCTTGTTTGAGCAGCCACATTGCAACTCTGCGAGAACCTCCGCCTCACGGGGAGTGAAATCGGCAATCGTCCAATACTGCGTCCTTTCATCCAAGCTTTTCTCCGCCTCATTCCTGGTCGGAGCATGCTCGTCTGATCCATTTGCAGCAACGCCCAACAGCTGCGGACAGAATGTTCCTCCCGCCAGAACGAGACGAAGGCCAGCAAGGGCGATATCGATGGGAAGTGACGTTGAAAAGAAGCCGCGGATGCCCATCTTGAGCGCCTGACGAACTATGCCGACATCATCTGTACCTAAGAGCAAGGTGACGGGAGCCTCGGGAAAGCGTTCGGCAATCGCCGCAAGATCGTCACGCAGGCTTATACTCTCGACACCTCTGCCGGCCAGATCCAGCGCAATTAAGCGCACCTCGGCTCCGAGAGCTCTATCAAGGCTCTCAGTCGAAATCATATCGACAAAATTCCACCCGGCGAATTCGCGCTCAAGAAGCTTCACCACAGTCGTGCGCGCCAATGTGGAATGCTGAATAACGACAATAGTTGGTATATTGCGTCCGATATGACGCTTAGCTTTAGCACCGCTGGACACCTGACTGCTCCCCGAAATATTTGCAGCCCGTAATCTATATTATTCTCGTTCTTGTTTCATGTCACGATATAAAAAGTGGTATTATCGATATCAATAGTCTTATTATCACGATAGTCATTATAGATTGTAGGGAATCATATGGGTCACATCTTTGCGTATATAATGGAACGAAATATCAGTCCATTATGATAAATAGATTCGATCTGCGTCACTGGAATCATATGCAGAAAGCATATCAACAAATCGTCGGCTGATATTGGAAATATATCTGACCTTATACAAATAAACTCAGGAAATGCGGTCAGATGCAATTATTTGTCGACCAACTTTGCTCTAAGCTCATCTTTCAACTTAAAGCAGCTGCAATACTGAATTTGGCACCCACGGATCCTGGCCAGACGCCACGACTGCAGGCTGTGCGGATCTATAACAACGTAAGTATGGTTATGCCGGAATATTCTGCATGCCGGTGACCGAGCAAGACGGCTTCATGAAGTTGAGCTTTGGCAATGTCAGCAGGAGACCGCATGTCAGGTATGCACGAAGCCCAGAATGTCATCTACGAGGGCCGAATGGGCGTCCGTGAGGTTGCCGCCGCCGCCGTGGCCGCCGATGCCGGCCAATTGAAGCGCATGCTGATCGTAGAGAACATGGTCGATCTGCTGGGCGTCCGCCGTGCCACCGGCAGGAACTGCAATATTGATGGGATGGAAATAGGCGAGATTGACGTCCACCATGCTGCCGGTCGACGATCCAACTCCGCCGCCGCCAGCTTCGTGGTTGCCCGTAAAAATCGTCCCCGATGACATGTTGAAGCCACCGCCGTTGCCGCCGATGCCCGCAATCTGCATGGTGCCCTGATCAAAAATTGCGTTGTTTGTCTGATGGGCTTCGGCCGAACCGCCCGCGGCGCCTACCGCGATGTTGATCGGAGAGAAGATGGCCACGTTCACATCGACCATGCTGCCGACGAAAACTCCGTTGCCGCCATGCCCCGCATAATTGTCACCAGTAAACGTAACCGCCGTTCCCGGGCTCACCGTCGGGTCGTGGATTGCGACATTATGGTCCCCGCCGGAGCCGCCGATGCCGCCCATCTGGGTTGCCCCCTGCAGGAATAGTGCGTTGTTCGATTGAACGACGTGAGCCTCAGCGCCAGGCCCAGCCGCCACAGCGGTGTTCACGGGGGCAAACACCGCAACATCGGAGCTGACGAGCCCACCAAAAAAGAGGCCGTTGCCACCGGTACCGGCATGATTGACGTCACTACCGCCGCCGATGGCAACATTGCCGCTTCCGCCATTCCCGCCGATCCCACCTATTTCGGTGGGATGCTGATTGACCAGCGCATCATTTCCCTGGAAGGCGTCTGCGCTCGAATGAGGTCCCGCAATGGCCGCATTCGAGGGCACGAAGACGGCCAGTGCGTTGCTGTCGATCACACCGTCGCTTATCCCGTCACCGCCGCTGCCAGCTGAATTGTAGTTCGGACCCGAAGAGACATCCAATGGAAGCCAGGTCGGCACCAGAGCCAGATGCCCCGCAGCCAAGTTAGAGGTGAGGTTCTGATCGGCGCCTGCTTTGGGCAAATCTTCCGATAGGGGACGAATTTCCGTCATAACCATCTCCATTGCACGATCAACCGCACGTCCCACGGAGCATGCAACTTATGCGGCCGGAATTTTTCGAATATTGTGCATCTGAACGAGAGAAATGCAGAGCCTGCAATTCGTCTACATCCACTCGGCTAGTATCATAGCCGTTTGGCTATCATGGATGTAGCGTCTCATCATGCGAATTTGGCCGCGCCAACGTCGCCTTGCAGGAGGGATCCGACCTGTTTGCGCTGTTTTTTTCGCAACTGTTTTAGGCTCTGAGCCGGCCCTCCTCAGAGCCTCAAAATTCAGCCTGTTCGCTTGAACTGCCTTTGCTTCGAAAGATTAGGTGCGTCGATCAGGCCCCGACCTGATCACTGCCATCTCATCTGAAGCATATCACGACGCACTGAGGTCAAATTGCGCTCCGTCATCTCCGAACATGCGCCCGAAGGAGTGTCCCCGAATATCTAGATAGTTCGCAGATTTGACCGTGGGTAATATTCACCCGCGGCTATATTGCTGGCGGTGAGATGCTGAGTACGCCTGCCGTAGAACCCACGGACGAAGCGAAAGCGAAGGAGGAACATCAATGCCTATCCCACAAATATCTGACACGATTCAATTCAGCGACCCGGTTGCTGGCGACGGGAGCGCTGGCAATGGCGGCGACGGCAACAGCCATGGCAATATCGACTATAATCCGGTTGCGTATGTCGCCAACGTGCAATCGGTCGAAGGAGCATCTACCGATCTGCACAACGGCGACCATGTCGGACAGATGGCGGATTGGACTGCCGGTAGCGGCGGACCCGGTGGCTTTACTCAGGCCCAGAATGGATTCCTGGCGGCAGTCACGAATAGCGGCGCCGGAGGTGCCGGAGGAGATTCTCACTCCAACGGGAGCCAGGGAAGCGTGAGCGGCGGCGATACGGCAGCGGTAAGCGCGGGTACCACGGCGACGCAATACACTCAGCTTATGGCTGATCAGCATGCCACCATTCTCGCGGGCGTCGGCGGCAACGGCGGCAACGGCAACATGGCCCGCGGCGGCGACATCTCCGCTGCGCTAGTTCACACGGATCCCTCAACGACGACCGTGAACAATGCTCTCGATCATTTCACGAACGACTTCGGTCATATCGACCTCAGCCATCTTGGCTCATGAACCACAAGCCTATGAGGGTCGCCGGGTTTGGCTGGCGACCCTCATAGGCTGCGCAACCTGCCGGCAGCCTCGTCTTGTCAGCATCACGTGGAGCGAGATCGACAATGGCAACGCCTTCTGTAACGCCATCGCGCCCACAGACAGAGCTCGTTGTTGCACTGCGGGCTTGCGCCGGTGCCCTAGGGTTGGTTTTCCTCTATAGCTGCGGCTACAACCTCTTTCTTCTGGCGCCTTCGGTCTATCTCCTGCAGATCTATGACAGGGTTCTATCGAGCCGAAGCGCTGACACGCTTCTGATGCTGACAATGATCATCGCCATCGCCGTGGTGGTCGGCGCAATGCTGGACATCGTACGCCGGGCAGCTCTCTCGCGCATCGGCAGCTGGCTGGATCACAGACTGCGACCCATGGTGCTCACCGCATCATTCGAATACGCCGCGCGCGCCGATGCGGGAACCGCCACGGAATGCTACAGGGACCTGGCCACCTTACGCCAATTCCTCGATTCACCGGCAAGTTCCCTGTTTTTTGACGTACCCTGGGCGCCGGTTTTCCTGCTCCTGCTCTTTCTTGTTCATCCTCTGCTTGGGGCGATCGGTCTTCTGAGCGCACTGGCGCTTCTGCTGTTTGCGTTCCTCACGGAATTGGCGACGCAACAGCCCCTCGCCCGCGCCAATTTTGCCCTTTCGAGGAGCTATATGCGATTTGCGAGCGTCCTCAAGAACATCGAGGTGATCCGGGCGATGGGCATGCAGTATGGTGCAGCGCTGCTGGTCTATCGCGATGCGGAAATGGCAAGAAGGGCGCAGGACATTGCCATGCATCGGACGGAGATCATTCTTGGTTTCTCCAAATCGATCCGGACACTCGCGCAGATCCTGATGATGGGATGTGCCACATGGCTCGTGCTTGCGAGCAACAGCAGCCCCGGCATCATCTTCGTTGCGAGCCTGCTGCTCGGGCGCGGACTTGCGCCGATCGAGGGCGCGATAGGTGCATGGCGCTCCCTGACCTTTGCTCGCAATGCCTTCAATCGCCTGAACCGAATGCTGGTCGCCGTTGCATCGGAACGCGATGCCCGAACGGTACCGCAACCGGAACCCAATGGCCTTGTTCTCGATAACGTCGGCTATATTCAGCCATTCGCCAACAGGCAGATACTGACGGGCATCACATTGCGCCTGGCGCCCGGCGAATGCGTCGCCCTCATCGGCCCGTCGGGATCGGGGAAATCGACGCTAGGTCGCATCATCGCCGGCGTTGTGCAAGCAACGAGCGGGTGCGCTCTTCTTGGCGGGGTCGATATTTCGGCCCTACGCCTTTGTGGAGGTAGCCACCACGTCGGATACCTGCCGCAGGATGTCGAGCTCTTCGGCGGAGCAATCAAGGACGTAATCGGCCGGCTGGATGGAGGAGACCCCGCCAAAGCGATCGATGCCGCGAAGCTGGTTGGATTGCACGAGGCGATCATGCGGCTGCCAAAGGGCTACGAGACCGATATCGGCGAAGGTGGAAGCCTGCTCCTTCGCGCTCAGCGCCAACAGCTGGGACTGGCCCGGGCCGCCTATGGAAATCCCTCCCTCATCGTTCTCGACGATCCGAATTCGAGCCTGGACTATGACGGCGAACGCATGCTTTACAGGGCGATCGAGCGCATGAAATCGAGAGGCATGACCGTTGTTATCATAACTCACCGTATGGGTATCCTGCCAGCTACCAACAAGATTGCCATTATGCGCAACGGGACGGTAGCCGCCTTCGGCGACAGTGAGCAGATTTATGAAACCTATCTTCAACCGCCACCTCGAACAGGAACGTAGGGAGGAGTGCCATGACCCTTGTTCGACTGGACGCAACGCTGGCAAGACTTTCGAATTCATCAAGAGCTAGCCAACGGTTCGCTGAACGATCAATTGCGGCGCCTAAGCAACTGGTAGCCTACGCGCCGGTGATCGAGTCGAAACAGCGCGGACCCGCCCCCCCTTCGCCTATGCCAAGGCTTAGAGGCGTTATCTGGACAGGGAACCTGTTAATCGGCGTCTTCATAGTCGGATTGGGACTCTGGTCGGTTCTCGCACCGCTGAAAAGCGCAGCGGTTGCATCGGGCGTCATCGAACCGGAGTCCAGCCGCAAGACCATTCAGCACCTGGAAGGCGGAATCGTGCGACGCATACTCGTCAAGAACGGCGACGCCGTCACGGCCGGACAAGTCTTGATAGAACTCGACGACACGAAGTCCCGCTCCGAGCGCGACAGTATCCAAGGGCAACTTTGGGACGCCGAAGGAAGCCGCGCTCGCCTGCTTGCCGAGCAAACGGGCACCGACCATATCGTCTTTCCGCAGGATCTCAGGGCAGCAATGGACAAAGATCTTTCGGTGGGCTCGATTATAACCGGACAACGGAAAATCTTCGAAGCGCGCCGCGAGGTCATGCAGGCAGAAGCTGGTATCACCAATGAGAAAATCGCGCAGGTTCGGCAGGAAATCGTCGGGCTTACCGCGCAAAAGGCGGCACTGACCGATAGAGCGGCAATCTCTCAGCTGGAACTGGACCAGGTTACGACCCTCAACGCCAAAGGATTGGAACGAAAGAACACCGTCCTCAACCTTCAGCGGGAAAAAGCAGACCTTGCCGGCCAGCAGGGTCAGGTGGAGGCGCAGATTTCCCGCGCCTATCAGATGATCAGCGGGGCGCAGGCCGATCTTGCAAAGCTTGAAAGCGACAGGCTGAGCGAAGTCGCACAAGGCATGCGCGACACGGAGAGTCAGATCATGCAATTGCGCGAGCGCTTGTGGGCGATCGATGACCAGCTTTCAAGAACCGATATCCGTGCCCCCGAAGATGGAACAATCATGAACCTGCGCATTCATACGGCGGGCGGAGTGATCGGCGCGGGCGAGCCGCTCGTCGATCTTGTGCCGCGCAGCGATCGCCTCATCGTATCAGCCCATGTCAGACCGGAAGACATCAATCTCGTGCGCGCGGGGCTTGAGGCGCAAGTTCACCTTCTTCCCTACAATCAGCGGCGTGTTCCGCTGCTGAAGGGCCGGGTCGAATATTTATCGGCGGACCGTCTCACCGACGCGCAAAGCGGCCAACCCTACTTTGCCGCGACGATCCGCGTGACGGACGAACGGTTGGCGAAAATGAGCGATGTCGAACTGGTTGCCGGCATGCCCGCACAGGCACTGATCGAAACGGGCAAAAGCAGCGTGGCGTTCTATGCCATCAGACCACTCCTCGACAGCTTCAACAGAGCATTTCGTGAGGACTGAGGCGGTGATGGGCAGGAGAAAATTCGACGACGACCAGATTACCGGGATCCTAAAGGAGCACCAGGCAGGGGTGACGGTGGCGGATGTTTGCCAAAAGCACGGCATCAGCGAGCCGACCTTCTATCGGTGGCAATCCTTGCATTCTGGAAATGCCGGCCCCGATAGCAAAAGATTGAGAGCACTGGAGGAAGAGAACCAGAAGCTCAAGAAGCTTCTGGCCGAAGCCATGCTCTGGGCGGCAACGCTGAGCGAGATGCTGGCGAAGACACCGAATGGGCGAAACTAACCTCTAAGCATGCGGCTGAGAACACTACGCTTGTCCCTCTGCTCAGACTGAGGGCGGCGGCGGTTTTCAAGGGGCATAGGCTTATACCGTCGAATGATGATCCTTAGCCTGCTGCTGCAGAAAAATCGGCAATCCGGAGAGGATCAGGGGAGTCCCTAGCGCGCAGGACTTCACAGAGGAGACGCCAATTAGGTAATCACGATTAAGGTAATCACGATTAAGGTAATCATGATTAAGGTAATCACGATTACGGCAATTATTTTTATCTACAGGAAGGCATATGCAGTTTTTAGGGCGCGAGCGCGAACTCAAGCTGGTGCGGACCGAATTGGATTCGCAACGACCTTCCCTCATCATCGTATTTGGCCGACAGCGGATCGGCAAATCGCGGTTCCTTCGGGAGGCCGCCAAGAATCGCCCAGAAATCTACTTTCAGGCGACCCGCGTCTCATCACTTTTGAACCTGGAGCAGTTCAAATCCGATGTCGGAAAAGCAATCGGATCAAAGCCTCAGCTCGAAGCCCTGTCAAGCTGGGAGGGGGTGCTGCACTATGTTGCCGAGCATGCCGTCGAGCATCCGGGATTGATCGTCACGATCGACGAATTTCCCTTTCTGCTTGATAACGAGCCAGCGCTGCCATCGATAGTGCAGAAATTCTGGGATTCCGGCGTGCTTGGTGAGGGGGCGATGAAACTGATCCTTTGCGGTTCTGCCATTTCTCAAATGAAAGACCTGTTGGCGGAACGGAACCCGCTTTACGGGCGAAAAACCCTGTCGCTCGACATGAAGGGCTTGCCCCTTGTCGATGTCGCCAAGTTTTTCCCAGAGTACATGGCCGACGACATTATCAAAACCTATGCGATTTTCGGCGGCATTCCCTATTATCTTCAGCTTTGCGACGCTCAGGAACCGCTCCGCAACAACGTCATCAAAGTCTTGCTCACGGAGACAGGCACGCTGATCGACGAACCGAACACGCTGCTGCAGACCGAACTCAGAGAACCGTCCTTTTACTCAAGCGTCGTTGCGGCTGTATCTGACGGCTGTAACACCAAGTCGGAGATCGCAAACCGACTGGGTGTCAAACCAGACGGTATTGGACCCTACCTGGCAAAACTGCTCGCGCTTAATTTGATCGATAATTCGAAATCGCTGGATGCCGACGAAAAGGGCCGAAATCGCCGCTATCGCGTTGCAGACAGCCTGATGTCGTTCTGGCATCGTTACGTGCGACCAAACCTGAGCGCGATCAGCAGCGGGTTTGGCGAGGAGGTTTACGATCGCGTCGTGGAGCCTCGGTTCTCAGAATATATGGGGATTGCGTTCGAACCAATCGCCCTTCAATTTGCAAGGCTTCATCTGCAGGAGGTCCTTGCGGCGCCGACGCAGGAGGTTGGCCAGATCTGGGGTCACGCCGATTTCGGCATCGATGTCGCAGGGCGATTGTTAGATGGAGCATTTTTCTATGGCGAATGCAAATGGCGATCGCGCGTGATCGACCTTGGCCACGTCCGATTATTGCAAGAGCGATCCGAGAAAACGACTTACGGGGAAGGAGCGACGGGCAAGCACTACCTGTTTTTCAGCAGAAGCGGTTTTTCAAGCGATATCGAGAGTTTGGCGAAAGAAGACGAGCATCTGCATCTGATAACCCCCGAAACACTGGTAAAGCCGCACCGATAGAGGCCACAACCTGGGCGCATCGCCACTCCTAACGCACCGCTTGACGCAACTCCTGAACAGGCGACAAAGGGATTTTGGGAAAGCCTTTCTGCGACAAAACGAAGACGATGTTATGATCAATGAATCCCTTAATAAAGTCGTTGCAGCTCGGAACGAGCGATACTAGCCGACTAAAATTTTGTGGCACTTGCCCCATAACGCCGTAATGGTTTTTGGGTGTTGATTTAGAAGCTTCCCGCTATGAACCAAGTGCCTCGCTAAGGGCTCGTTCCTCTAAATAATTCGGGTGCCCAATCAAGGAGCCCTCGAAGATCGTGGGCAAAGAAGAGAGGTCAGGCGCCCATTTGAGAACGTATTGCCGGCTTCGTCTCCGAGAACGATATGCCTACTCCTTTTGAGGGAGAGCCAGCGCTGTTCTGTGAAGTTGAATAAAAGGCAACCTGTCGTATGATTTGCAGCTATTCCTTTTGAAAAAGGAGACGAGCATGTCCTCCGGGAAAAATCCGAAGCGGCCGCGTGATGCTGCACGCAGGCATTTTTTAGGTGTCGCTGCAGCGGCCGGTGCCAGGCTTGCCGGCGTAGCAGCCTTGGCGATGGCAATTTCTACGCTTCCTGCGAGTGCGATGGGGCGTCTTTGGGGCCGGGACGACGCTGATGGACACGGAGGCCCGGATGGACACGGAGACTCTCATGACAGTGATCGCCGTGGAGGCTATGGCGGCAGCGGTGCGAATTGCTTTCTGCGCGGTACAGCGATCCTCACGGATTGCGGTGAGAAGCCCGTCGAGGATTTGCGCGTCGACGATTGCGTCGTCCTTCCAGACGGGAGCACCCGCCCGATCAAATGGATCGGACGCCAGGTCTTCAAGAAGAGCGGCGCGCGCTGGCATAAGGACGTTATCCCGATCCGGGTTTCGCGTCACGCGCTGGATGGCCGCACACCACATTCCGATCTCTACCTGTCGCCCGGCCATGCGCTGCTTCTGGGCGGCATTTTCATCCGCGTGAAGGAGCTTGCAAACGGCACGACCATCGCACCTGTCATTCCGGCCGACGGCATGCCGATCGAGTACTATGCCGTAATGCTCGATACGCATGAAGTCATCCTTGCCGAGGGTGCTGCAGCCGAGACATTTTGTCTAAAGGATAGCAATCACGAGAACTTCGCCAATTTTGCCGAGTACGCGCGTCTCTATGGCAAAGAACGCACCGTGATGACATCCTATGCGCCGGTGCTTGGAGGCGGCTGGATGCATTTCAAAGCGCTTCTCCTGTTCGGCGTTTCCCCATTGGTGCGAGTGCGCGATCCGCTCGGGGATGCATGCGAGAAGATCAACGCACGAGCCAAGGAGCTATCGCCCTGACAAGCTGCGCTGCTGCCCGGAAGCCATGGAAGTCTTCCGGGCTTCGGGGTCCGTGTTGCTTGCCGGAATTAATCTGCCGAGGCGCTCGAATCTTTATGATTTTTCTATCTGCATTGCCGAGTTGCGGCGTTAGAGGAAGCCGACGGAAATCCATGGAATGAAGATGATCAACAGCAAAGCGAAGAACAAAGCCAAAAGATGCGGCCAGACCTTGCCGATGACGTCGTCGGGCGAAACACGGCCGATGGCGCAGGCCAGGTAGAACCCGACGCCGAAGGGCGGAGAGAACAGCCCAAAGCCCATCGCAAACACCGCGACGATCGCATAATGCACTTCGTCGATACCGAGCAGCTTGGCGATCGGGAAAAGCAGCGGTCCAAACAGGACGATCGCCGGCACGCCTTCCAGGACGCTGCCCAGAATGATGAAGCACAGCGCCGAAATCAGCAGAAAGCTGACCTTTCTGCCGGGAACGCCTTGCATCAGGTCGACGAGATATTGCGAAAAGCCGGATTGCGTCAGCGCCCATCCCATGGCGGTCGCCGCGCCGACAACGAGCAGGATGGAGCCCGATAGGGAGGCTGCATCGACAAGCATCGGATAAAGCCTACGCCACTCCATCTTGCGATAGAAGAGAGCGCCGACGATGATCGAGTAGATGATGCCGATCGTGGCGACTTCAGTGGCTGTGGCCACGCCTTCGACCACCGCCGTGCGGATGACGATTGGCAGGCCGAGGCCGGGGATAGCAGCGAAGAACAGTTTCAGCTTTAGCTTGCTATCGACCTTCTTCGCATGGCTCATATCTTCGCCGCGCGTTTGGATGTAGACGACGACACAGAGCGCCAGCATGCCGACGAAGGCGGGAAGTAGGCCTGCGGTGAACAAGGCAGCGATCGACACGCCGGTGACCGAGCCGACCGTGATCAGTACGATAGACGGCGGGATGGTCTCTGACATGACCGCAGACGCAGACAAGAGGGAGACCAGATCGCTTTCGCGGTTGCCTCGCTTCTTCATTTCCGGAAACAGCGCCGGAGCGACGGCTGCCATGTCCGCAGCCTTGGCGCCGGAGATGCCCGAAACGAGATAGACCGCACCGAGCAGCACATATTGCAGGCCACCACGCAGATGGCCGATCAGCGAGACGAGAAAGGCAATCATCGCCTGCGCCAGTCCGGCCATCTCGATGATGGCGCCCAGAAACACGAACATCGGCACGGCGAGCAGGATGATGTGCGACATGCCCTCGCTCATCCGGCCCGGCACGATGGAAAGCGGTACCCAGCTTGCGAAATTCAAATAGGCCGCAGTCGCCAGCACAAAGGCAAAGGCGATCGGCACGCCAAGCACAATAGCCACCAGCACAATGCCGAGAAAGAAGATCAGCAGGCTGTAATTGCCGATCTCGTCGAACCACGGCATCGCCAGTTGGAACAAGCCGAAGAAGACGGCAAAAAGCACTAGGCTTGCAACCATCTGCACCGGCTTGCTCGACTGGATCATCTTATCGATCGCTGTGAGCAGCATCAGCATGATGCCGACAAGCATCGCAGCTTCGCGCCATGCTTCGCTGATCTGCAGGACGGGGGTCACGCTGATGATACGCTCCTCGACATGCTGCCATGTCGGTACCACCATCAAGAGCAGGAGTGCGGCGACGATCATCATCGCAAAGGCATTGGCGCGCTCTTGCCAGGGCGGCGAGAACTTACGGACGAAGGCCGTCAGCCGCATGTGCTGGCCGCGGCGTAGAGCCACCACAGAGCCCAGCATGGACAGCCAGATAAACAGGATCGTGGCGACTTCGTCGGACCAGACGAGCGGGCTGTGGAGGGCATATCGGGCAAGCGTCGCCCAACCGAGCAGAATGATCTCCGCCAGAACCAGCAGCGCGGCGGTCGCCTCCACCGTATGGCCGAGCAGGCTGTCGAACCGCTGAAACGCCCCACGCGGAGCAATGGTCTCCACATTAGCTGTCACGCCCATGATTGATCTCTCCAAATACGCCGGTCCGAGCGACGCGGCCTGCCGCTTCGCAAACCGAAACGTGTGGGCGAAGCGATACGCCTCCGCTATTTGCGACGGGACGCACGCTTACGGCAAAGCGAGCGTCCTATTCATCATCGGCCCGTTACAGCGTGCCGACGTCCTTTTCCAGGAGACCCCAGGCCTCTGCGCCGAAGCTTTCTTTCCACTTCGAATAAAAGCCAGCCTTGGCAAGCACTTCGCGGAACGGCGCGGTCTCGACCTTGTTGAAGGTCACGCCAGTCGCCTTGATGTCAACCATGGCCTTTTCGTTGAGGTCCTTTACGTCGGCGCGTTCGTTCACGGCTGCAGTAGTCAATTCTTCCTGGACAATCGTACGCATCTCGGCCGGAATCGCCTGCCAACGGCGATTGTTGCAGAAGATGTGGTGGCCATCCCAGATATGACCGGTGAGGGCGATGTATTTCTGCACTTCGTAGAGCTTCGAACTCTGGATCAGCGCCAGCGGATTTTCCTGACCGTCGACGACATGGGTTTGCAGAGCCGCATAAAGCTCACCGAAATTGAGCGGCGTCGGCGCGGCACCCAGCGTCTGGAACAGCGTGACCCACAGCTGGTTGCCCGGAACGCGGATCTTCATGCCGTTGAGGTCTTGCGGCGCGGTAATCGGCTTGGCGCCGGTGGTGATATTGCGATAGCCGTTGTCCAGCATTTTCGGGAAGACGAACAGGCCGGCATCAAGGAATGCCTTGCGGACATGATCGCCGAGTTCGCCATCCATCGCCTTCCAGACATGGTCATAGGTCGGGAAGGCAAAGGCGACGGCGTTGATGCTGGCGACGGGAACGACCGTCTGGTTGACACCCGAGGTCGACATGAGGTCGAGCGCGCCGCCGCGAACCTGGGTGAACATATCCGCTTCGCCGCCAAGTTGGCTATTCGGATAAACCTGCAATTCCACCGCGCCTTCGGAGCGGGTTGCGATTGCCTTGGCGGCTTCGGTGATGCGGATGACGCCGGGATGGCTGGCCGGAAATGCCGTGCCATAGCGCAGCTTGACTTTCGCGGCGGCGCGCGACAGGCCGGGGGCCGACAATAGACCTGCGGCTGCGGCTCCAGCCGTCAACATACCGAATGTTCTGCGAGATATGTTCATGCATTCCTCCCTGGAATATGTTGGCGAATTGGAACGTTGCCGATGTCCGCGCCGGCATTCGCTGCCCGACGCTGCGGCTCCGAAGTCCGTTACCGTGCCGGATGGTGCGGATGCATGCTCCTGCCAGCTTCTTCCTGTACGGACTGTACGGAACAAAACGATGCGGGCTGTAGGACAATGAAACTGCGCCACTCGCCGATCGGAACGCGGTGCATTTCATAAGTCCGGCGACCGGTTCTGCCCCCCTATACCTCTCCTCGTCTCCCACAAAGATCACCTGTCGCGGTTTCCATGACCCGGCCGACCTCCATTGGCGTTGGCTTGTAATACTACCATGGTACAATGTCAATTATGATGTCGCGCGGTCACGCCCGACACCGAAGGAGCTAGCTTTCAACGAGATCGCGGCGCTGTTCGCTCAGTTTTCGCGCGGTACGAAGCACTTCGCGCAAATGCGCCGCCATATCGTTGCCTGCCTTGTCGACATCGCCTGATTCGATGGCGTCCACGATCGAGCGATGCTGGGTCAGCAGAACGCGCAGGTGACCGAGATCGGGCAGACTGAGATAGCGAACACGGTCCATCTGCAGCTTGACGGACTGGATGACTCGCCAGCTTTTCGGCAAGCCGGCTTCCTCACAAAAACTTCGGTGGAAGGCTTCATCGAGATCGAGAAAGAGATCGAGCGCTTCTGTATTGACCGCCTTTTCCTGGTCGTAGAGATTGCTCTTGATCTCCGTCAGGAAGCGCCGCGAACAGCCACCTGCA
This sequence comes from Hyphomicrobiales bacterium, assembly GCA_900468625.1. GTDB lineage: Bacteria > Pseudomonadota > Alphaproteobacteria > Rhizobiales > Rhizobiaceae > Rhizobium. The sequence goes on along the minus strand of UBUL01000019.1, from coordinate 147,425 downwards.
AGCCTACGGCTAACCGCGACTTCCAGAGATTCTCGAATGAATTGAGCCTCTTCGACATCACGAAGCCTGATCGGCGCCACAAAGCTCCCGCGCTGCGGTAGGATGTCTATCAGCCCTTCGTCTGCAAGCCGGATCAGCGCTTCGCGAACCGGCGTCCGGCTGACGCCGAGTTGCAAGGAAAGCTCCTTTTCGCTCAACGCCTCCGACGGCAGCATGGACAGTGTCGTAATGGCCCGCCGCAACCGCTCATAGATCTGCGCCGCGATAGGCTGGCGAGGATTGATCGGCTGCAGGAGTGTCGATGCCGCCGCGCTCTGACGAAGCTCTTCGGCCTCTATCTGGTTAGATCTCTTCGTCGCCATTGTTCGTGACCTCCACCGTATGCAAACAATATGGCCATCGCACATTATTCGATAATAATCCACAAGCGCAATTGACACACTACCATGGTAGTATGTATTTTCGATATCAGGCGCGACGAGAGCAACCGCATCCATGTGAATGGTTTTGCCTGATATCCCGTCCGAGACAAGGACCGCGAGCGCCGACGACCGTCTGAAGTGATCCAGGGAGGATGAAACCATGAAATGGAGTTTACACAAGACTGCGACTGCAACACTGCTTGCCAGCGTGATCTTTTGCGGCACTGCGATGGCGCAGGAAGGGGTGGCGACCGGCGACACCAGCGGCAAGAAGATCGCCTTCAGCAATTCTTACGCCGGCAACTCATTCCGCCAGGTGATGATCAAAAGCTTCGAGACGATGGGCGCCAAAGCGAAGGCCGACGGCAAGATCGCCGGCACGACCGTCGTCAGCTCCAATAATTCAGTCACCGAGCAGGCATCGCAGATACAGAACCTCATCCTGCAGGGTTATGACGCCATTATTGTGCTTGCCGGCTCGGACACCGCACTGAACGGGGCGATCAAGGACGCTTGCAACGCCGGCATCGTAGTTGTCGCCTTCGCAAGCGGCGTCACCGAACCCTGCGCATACCTGGTTGATTACAATTTGGACTCTTACGCCAAGGCTGAGCTCGATTACATGGCGAGCAGGCTCGGAGACAAGCCCGCCAATATCCTTGAAATCCGGGGAATGGCGGGTGACGGATTCGACAAACGGCTGAATGAAGGCGTGACGAAGGCTTTGGCGGCCCATGCGAACTACAAGAGGGTTGGCGAGGTCTATGGTCAATGGACCGCGACCGTGGCTCAGAAAGAAGTGTCCGGCATTCTTCCGTCATTGCCGAAGATCGACGGCGTTCTGACACAGGGCGGCGATGGTTATGGCGCAGCACAGGCCTTTAAGGCTGCGGGCCGCAAGCTTCCGATCATCATCATGGGCAACCGCCAGGACGAGCTGGCGCTCTGGAAGCAGGAACGTGATGCAACCGGCTATGAGACCTTCTCTCTCGGCGCAACGCCCTCCGTCTCACAGGTCGCCTTCTGGGTCGCACAACAAATCCTTGCGGGGAAGGACGTTCCGAAATTCGTCGAGGTGCCCCTCCTGCAGATCCAGCAGCAAGATCTCGACGCCTGGCTGAAGACGGTTCCGGAAGGTGGCGTCGCCAATGCCGATTACCCGCAGGATCTCGTCGCCAAGATTATCGACGCCAACGTCAAGAAGGAACCGCTGCCCATGGTTCCGGCTCCGAAGTAGGGCAACCAGCAATGCAGCCCTCCCAAGCCGCCGTGGATACTGCCGCGGGCCTCCTTATCGAGGCCCGCGGGATACGCAAGAGCTTCGGCGCGGTCCACGCGCTCGTCGGTGTCGATTTCCGTCTTGCCCCGGGCGAAGTCCTCGGACTGGTCGGCCATAACGGTGCCGGCAAGTCGACCCTGATGAACGTCATCTCCGGCGCGATCCAGCGAACGGAAGGGAGATTCGTTTATAGCGGTCAGGCGGTGGATCACTGGGGAACCGCCGAAGCGCAAGCCGGCGGCTTGCGGTGCATCTTTCAGGAGCTATCGCTCTGCACCAATCTTTCCGCCGCGGAAAATGCGCGCATCATCCATCGCAGCCTGCGCGGCTTCGGCTGGCGCCACAAGGCGCGCAGGCTGATCACCAAGGCTTTGGACGATATTTTTCCAGGCCATGGAATCGATGTGGATACCAAGATCGCCGACCTTTCGATCGGCGAGCGGCAGATGGTCGAGATTGCCCGCGCCTTCACCGAAACGGAAGACAAGGTGCGCTGTGTCATCCTTGACGAGCCCACCTCGGCTCTCGGGCATAAGCCGGCAGAGCAGTTGCTCGCCTATATCAAGACGGCATCGAGGCGTGGCGTCGCCTGTATTCTCATCACCCACCGCCTCAACGAAATCCTGGCCGTCTGCGACCGTGTTGTGGTGATGATGGATGGGGAGATCGTCGGAGACCGCTCAACGGCCGGCCTGACGCGCTCCGATCTGGTCGGGATGATGGGCAATATCGAAGCGCCGCACGAGCAGGCCGCCCCCACGCGCAATGCGAGCCAGGTCCTGACCGTAAACCATGCCGGTATCGATCGCGCGGATCTGCCGATCAAGGCGGCTCCCGGTGACATTATCGGTTTCGCCGGTCTCGATGGTCACGGGCAGCGCGAACGCCTGCGGGCCATTTACGCCACTACCCGCGAGGTGCCCGTCGCCTTTGTCGCCGGAGACCGTAGCGTCGAAGGCGTCATGCCGCTTTGGTCGATCGCCGACAACCTGACGCTTCGCAGCCTCAACGGGCTTCAGAAGGGTGGCTTCGTGTCGCCATCCGCCGCGCGAGCGCTCGCGCAGACCTGGTCGCAGCGCCTCAAGGTCAAGGCGCCGTCGATCGATACGCCGATCCTGTCGCTCAGCGGCGGCAACCAGCAGAAAGTGCTGTTTGCCCGCGCGCTCGCGTCTGACGGCCAGGTCATCCTGCTCGATGACCCGATGCGCGGCGTCGATGTCGGCACCAAGCAGGAAGTCTACCAGCTCATTCGTGACGAGGCCAAGCGCGGCCGGATCTTCATCTGGTACACGACCGAATTCGAAGAGCTGAGGAATTGCGACCGTCTCTACGTTTTCCGCGAAGGTCGCGCCATCGCCGAAGTCGCCGGCGACAAGATCGATCACAACCGCATCCTCGAAGCATCGTTCGGAGGCGCGGATGGCTGAATTCGTCTATCGCCGGCAGAAGCGCAATCTTGCAAAGCGGCTCGCGCCCGCCTTGCAGGTCGGCCTTCCGGCCATCGCGCTCGTCGTCATGCTCACCGTGATCTTCTGGATTCGCCCGGCAGCGATGAGCTATTTCGGCTTCACGCTGCTGTTCAAGCTGGCCGTGCCGCTGATGTTTGCAGCGCTGGCACAGATGCTCGTCATCATGCTCGGCGACATCGACCTGTCGATCGGCTCCTTCGTCGGCTTCGTCACCTGCGTCACGGCGCTCTATCTCGACACGGCCCCGATGCTCGCAATCGCGATTTATATCGGAAGCATCTTCGTCTATGCCGGCGTCGGCCTCATCATCCATCTGCGGCAGTTGCCGTCGATCATCGTGACGCTCGGCATGTCGTTCATCTGGCTTGGCGTTGCGATCATCATCCTGCCCGCTCCGGGTGGCGCTGCTCCCGCATGGCTGTCCGGCTTCATGGCCTGGCGGCCGCCGCTCCTGCCTTTGCCGGTGCTGCTTGCCATTGCCGCCGCCCTCATCGGTCATTTCGTCATCAGCCAATCGTCATACGGGGCAGTGCTGAGGGGTGCAGGCGGCAACCCACGCGCCATCCAGCGCGCCGGCTGGTCGATCACCATGATTCGCGCCGCCGTCTATGCCGCTGCCGGCCTGCTCGGACTCATTGCCGGCATCACCCTGACCGGCCTGACAACCTCCGGCGACCCGAATGTTGCACCGGCCTACACCCTCCTCGGTGTCGGCGCCGTCATCCTCGGTGGTGGTTCTTTCACAGGTGGCATCGTCTCTCCGGTCGGAACGGTCAACGGTGCACTGACGCTTGCACTTGCCGGATCACTCCTGAGCTTCCTGCAAGTGCCGCCGACATGGCAGATCGGCGCACAGGGCGGCATCCTCTTCCTGGTGCTAGCCGGACGCATCCTTCTCGCGGAAGACAAATCATGAGTGGCTTCTCTTTGAAACCCTGGACCTATGGCTTCATTGTCGCGCTTATCATGTGGATCGCGATCATCGCCTATTCCGGTTTTGCAAGCGCGGTACCGACCCTATCTTCAGCGCTCGTCTTTGCTGCCTTCAGCGTTGTTGTCGGCACCGGTCAGATGATCGTGATTGCGTCTGGCCCTGGAAACATCGATCTGTCCACGCCATCCGTGTTGACCCTGTCGGCCTATTTATCGATGTCCGTCATGAGCGGCAGCAACGACTTGATCCTTCCGGGTCTTCTGGTCGCGCTGCTGGTCGGAGCACTGGCGGGTGCGGCAAACTTCCTAGCAATCACGATGCTGCGCCTGCCACCGATCATCGCGACGCTCGCCTGGAGCTTCGTTTTCCAGTCACTTGCCTTTAATCTCGGCGGCGAAGCTACGTTGAAGCCTCCGGCAGCGCTTTCGGCCTTCACCTTCTGGTCGGTCGCGGGAATGCGGATCATGCCGATCGCGGCGATCGTCCTGACCATCGCCGTCGCCGTTATTCTGGCCCGCAGCGTCTGGGGCCGGCGGCTGCTGGCGGTCGGGCAGAGCGAACGGGCGGCACGCCTCGCCGGTGTTCCGGTCATGCGCGTCCGATTGATCGCCTATATGTTCTGCGGCGTGACCGCAGCCCTCACCGGCTTCCTGCTTGCGGGCTTTTCAGGCGGCGCGGCGCTCAATATGGGCGATACTTATTTGCTGGAAGCAATCGCGGTCGTGGTCCTTGGCGGCACCAGCGTCGCCGGCGGCCAGGCCAACGCAGTCGGCATCTGGGGTGCGGCACTGTTCTTCAACCTCATGGCGACGATGCTCAACACCTTCCAGATGCAGGCCGGCGTGCGCTTCGTCCTCACCGGCGCGCTGATCATCCTCATCGTCGCGCTCGTCCCGAAACCGAAGGCCGCGTGAAATGGACGTCGCCACCCTGCAAAATGCGTTCAGACGCAACATGACACTTGTGGATCTCACCCACGCGTTGACGCCGCAGATCCCCGTATGGCCAACGCATCCCTTCTTTTGCAAGGAAGTGATCGAAAGCTATGATCGCGGCGATCTTGCCTGCAACCATTCCCTCGGCATGAGCGAGCATACCGGCACGCATTTTGATGCGCCGCTGCATTTCGTCAAAGGCGGCGCCGGGATCGACGCCGTTCATCTGCAGACCTTTTTCGGACGCATGGCGAAGATCGACGCGCGTGACTGCAGTCCAAGGGAGGCCGTCAGCGTCGAGCGGATCAAGGCATTCGAAGCCGCCCAGGGCGAAATCGCCGCCGGCGATGCGGTGTTTTTCCACTTCGGCTGGGATCGCTTCTGGTACAATCCGGCGGACCATCCGCGTTTCCTGAGTGACTGGCCCGGCCTGTCGCGGGAAGCCAGCCAATACCTGCTCGATCGCGGTATCCGGATAGCAGGCTCGGACTGCCTGTCGCTCGACTGTTTCGGCAGCACGGATTTCTCGGCCCATAAGTTGCTGCTCGGTGCGGGCGTCCTCATCGGCGAGAATTTCGCCCGCCTCGGCGACGTGCCGGCCTTTTCGTTCCTGATCACTCTGCCGTTGCCGCTCGCCGGCGGCTCGGGCTCCCCTCTTCGCGCCGTCGCGGCCTTTGCCGCGAACGGTCAATCGAACACCGCTGCGGCCCTGGCTTGAGCCTGGTCCATATAAGGAAGACAAGCATGAGACATATTTGGCGCTGGTTCGGTCCGATCGACAAGGTAAGCGTGTCCGATGCCGCCCAGGCCGGAGCTCAGGGTATCGTCAGCGCCTTACATCATGTGCCGACCGGAAGCGCATGGACGTTCAAGGAAATCCGCAAGCGGCAGGACGAAGTCCGCGCCGGCGGCCTGGAATGGGAACTCGTCGAAAGCATTCCCGTCTCCGAAAGCATCAAGACCATGACCGGTGATTGGAAGGCCCATATCGAGGCCTGGAAAGAAAGCCTGCGCCAGTTGGCCAAGGCCGGCATCTTCACGGTATGCTACAACTTCATGCCGGTCCTAGATTGGACCCGCACGGACCTGCGCTGGGAAACTGCCGATGGCGCCCGCGCCATGCGCTTCGATCTCGTTGATTTCATCGCTTTCGACATTCATGTGCTGCAGCGGCCCGGCGCGGCGAAGGACTATCCGACTCCGCTGATCGAAGCCGCAAGGGAGCGCTTCGCCAGCATGCCACAGGAGAAGATCGTCGCCCTTTCCCGCAATATCGGCGCCGGTCTTCCGGGCTCGTCCGACGGCTACAGCATTGCCGAACTGCGTACCGCGCTCAGGCGCTATGACGGGATCGGCGCCGATGCGCTGCGCGGCAACCTCATCGATTTCCTCTCCGAAGTCGTACCGGTTGCGGAGGAACTCGGCATGCGTCTTTGTGCACATGGCGACGATCCGCCCTGGCCCCTTCTGGGCCTGCCGCGCATCCTCTCGACCGAACAGGATTACGTGAGGGTTCTCGACGCCGTTGATCGCAACGCCAATGGCGTGACCTTCTGCACGGGATCGCTCGGCGCCCGCCCGGACAACGATCTGCCCACGATGGTGAAACGTCTCGCGCCGCGCATCCATTTCGCCCATCTGCGCAATGTCCGCCGTGAGACCGAAGGCTTCCCCTGCTCCTTCTTCGAGGACCACCATCTCGACGGCAACACCGACATGATTGCAATCATCGCCGCGCTGGTGAGCGAGGAACGACGCCGCAAGGTAGAGGGCCGCGCCGATCATCAGATATTCATGCGCCCGGACCACGGCCAGGAAATCCTGGACGATCTGACCCGTGGCGCCCAGCCCGGCTATCCCGCCATCGGTCGGCTCAAGGGCCTTGCCGAACTGCGCGGCATCGAGCAGACACTGTCGCATCCTGTTTTTGGAATGAATTGAGCGATGAACCGCCTCGGCAAGAACACCTCCCTCCCCTCGAGCGTCGAGCACCCGTCCTTCGATCCCGCGGCGCTCAAGGTCGGCATCGTCCACATCGGCATTGGCGCCTTCCATCGCGCCCATCAGGCGATCTACACGGATAAGGCTATCGATGCCCGGTATGGCGATTGGGGCATCGCCGGTGCGAGCCTGAGGTCGGTTGACATCGTCGCTGATCTCAAGGCGCAGGACTGCCGCTACAGCGTCGTCACCCGCGGCGCGGATGGTGACCGGGCGCGCATCGTCGGCTCCATCGTCGATGCCATTGCCGCGACCGAGGAGCGCGAACGCCTGCTCCAGCGGCTTTCCGACAACAGCACCCGTATTGTCACCCTGACGGTGAGCGAAAAAGCTTACGGTATCGATCCAGTATCCGGTGGGCTAGACATGTCGCATGCCGCCATCGCCCACGACTTGGAGCATCGTCAGGAGCCCGTCGGCGTGATCGGCATTCTCGTTGAAGCGCTTGCGCGCCGTATGACGCTCGGCCGCGACCCCCTGACCATTCTGTGCTGCGACAACCTCCCCGGCAACGGAAACATCGTCCACCGTCTGGTCGCAGAAATGGCCGAACGCCGCGATCCCGAGCTGGCGGCCTGGATCGAGCGGGAAATCCGCTTTCCGTCCAGCATGGTCGACCGGATCGTGCCAGCAGCGACGGACGCGACGCGTGCGCTCGCCGCGTCGCTCATCGGCGCGGAAGATCGCCTGGCGCTCGCAACCGAACCCTTCACCCAATGGGTGATCGAGGATGATTTTGTCGCCGGCCGCCCTGCCTGGGAAGCCGGCGGCGCGATCTTCGTTAAGGATGTCCATGCCTATGAGAAGATGAAGCTCCGGCTGCTCAACGGCTCTCATTCGCTGATCGCCTATCTCGGCCAGTTGAACGGGCTGGACTATGTTCGCGACGTCATGGCAATCCCGGTGCATGTCGAACGGGTCCGGCGCCACATGGAGGCGGTCTTGCCGACACTCGACGCGGTGCCGCAGATCGACCTCGCCTCCTATCGCGAAGAACTCGTGGCCCGATTTTCGAACCCCGCCATCGCGCATCGGACCGCCCAGATCGCCGTGGACGGTACGCAGAAGATGCCGCAGCGCATTTTCGCGCCCGCGATGGAGCGGCTGGCGGCCGGCGGCGATGCCGCGGATTTTGCGGACGTCGTGGCGCTATGGCTGGCCTACGTGATCACGACCGAACACCTAGACGATCCGCGCTCGTCCGACCTTAGATCAGCGGCCGCTCTTGCCGCATCGGCCGGCTCGGCACCATTCTTCGATATCGCCGGCTTGTTTCCCGCCCCCCTCATCAGCGCCGACACTTGGCGTATGCGTGTCGACAGCCGACTGGCGGCTGCCCTGCGTGCAGCATGACGCCACGCGAATGCCACGACTTGCAAGAGGATAAAGACAATGGTGACGATTTCCGTTCGTAAGCCGCATAACCTTGTCGTCGACGACAGGCAGGCACCGCAACCCGGCCCCGGTGAAGTGGCCATCCGCGTACAGCGTGCCGGCATTTGCGGCTCGGACATGCACATCCTGCATGGCTCGAACCCCTTCGTAGCCTATCCTCGCGTGATAGGCCACGAATTCGCAGGCGTGATCGAGGCGCTCGGTGCCGGTGTCTCCTCACTCGCCGTCGGCGACCATGTCGTCGCCGATCCGGTGATCTCCTGCGGCACCTGCCATCCCTGCCGCACCGGTCGTCCAAATGTCTGCGCGAAGCTCCAGGTGATCGGCGTCCATCGCGATGGCGGCTTTCGCTCCGTTGCGGTCGTGCCCGAGGCCAACGCAGTCAAGGTATCCCCAAAGCTGGGACTCGATGCTGCAGCGCTTGCAGAACCGCTTGCCGTCGCCGCAAACGTCCTGTGGCGGACGGAGTGCGCCAAGGATGACGTTGTTCTGATCTACGGCGCCGGTACGGTCGGTATCACCGTACTGCAAGTCGGCAAGATGCGCGGCGCTCGCTGCATCATCGCCGATATCGACGCCGACCGCCTGGAGCGTGCGAAGGAATTCGGCGCCGACGTCGTCATCCATTCCCGTGAGCAGTCGGTTGCCGAAATGGTGGCGCCGGAACTCGACGGTCTCGGCCCTTCGGTGGTGATCGACGGCGCCGGCATTCCGAGCCTGTTGGAAGAGGCTTGCCGCGTCGCGGCTCCGGCCGGCCGCATCGGCCTGCTTGGCTTTTCGCCGGCACCGTGCAACATCAGCCAGCAGGAAATCGTTCGCAAGGAATTGGCGCTGGTCGGCTCACGCCTCAACCGCCGTTTCATTCCGGAGGTTGTGACTTGGCTAGAATCGGGTGCACTTCGGCCAGAGGCAATGATCACCCAGAGTTTCGACGCCAGGGATGCGCGCGCCGCCTTCGACCTCATAGAGCGGCATCCGGAGCGGACGCTCAAGGTTCAGCTCGTGTTCGATTGAGCACGATCGCCCAACTTCGAAGGTCATGACCGTGGACAGACGCTTCCTCTCGTACCAAGAAATAAACGCAGCGCGAGCTGGGAAGGACGCACTTTGCCGGTTCTGGGAAGAGACAACAACGGCGACCAAACACTCCGCGTTCCGAAAGATTTGTTGGAGAACTGCGCTTGGTATGGCCGGGGGCTCCACACGAGCATAAAACCCTGGCGAATCGGGAGATGCCGGAAAGGACGCCTTTAGATGAGGCGAGCCCAAAGACAGCGCCTCTACATAGACGCTATCCGTGGTGCCCGGACCGGCGGCGATTTCGATACTGTCTGCGACGGCGCCATAACGGCCGACATCCCCGCCTCGAGACAAGCGACCACGAAAGCCTCGCGCGCAATGATGGAGGGTACGATTCCATTGAGCGCGCGACGGCAGGTCTTTACTGCCCGGTCATGGCGCTTACCGTGCCGCAAAGGCCATTCGTTTTCGAGAAAGTCCAGCGCATCGTAGATGCCTATGAAAATACGCTCCAATCCGCATTGGAGCCGGACCGTCACAGGGCGGGTCCATGGAACATCGTTGAGCGGCATTTTTTTCCTCCTTTCGATGCCACACTGATCTTCGCCTGCAAATCATATTGGAGGAGCGAGCTGATGCTTCAAGAGGCAATGTTTCGTGTTGCGTAGTCCACGAAGCTGAGGTGCAGGCACAGAAAATAGGCTGCACGCTTTGACGATGATTACCGTGGCACATATACAACCTACCGCTGACTTCAGCGAGACAGCAACTTTACTTTACGTAGCTTTATAGCACCCACTTTGCCTCAGAGGATTCCGCCGTCCGGGGCTTTTCCATAACGTGCCATCGGCGCTTGATGCGGTCGCTTTCGTCCATCAAGGACTTCCGCTGCAGGCGTATCCGAGCCAATCCGAAAAGGCGCGCACTTTCTGGCGCGCTTCGGGGCGGGCCGGCCAGAGTGCATAGTAACCGTAGCCGCTGTCGATGATCCGCTCGAATGGAGCGACCAGCTCACCGCTTTCCAGATCTTGGCGCGAAAAGGCAAGATCGCCCATCGTCACGCCATAGCCGCTCGCAGCAGCGGTCATCGCGAAATCCTGCGTGTCGAAGACTTGATGACGGGCAGCCTGGAACGAATAGGCGCCTTCGGCCTGCAACCAGAGGGTCCAGTCGCTGTGACGCGGGTTGGAATGCAGCAGAACGCAGTTCTGCAAATTCGTGACCGCAGGCGGATCGCCGAGTTTCGATAAAAAATGCGGCGAGCACATCGGCGTCAATTGCTCCCGCAATAGCGGCAGCACATCCATGCCGGGCCAGTTGCCATTGCCGTAGGTGATCAGCATGTCGATATCGCCGACCGAAAAAGTAGGCCTCAGAAACCAGGCGGTGTCGATATTGATATTCAGATCTTCATGATGGCGGTGGAGATCCGGCAGGCGCGGCAGGAACCATTTGCGCGCGAAGGTCGGCGGCATGCGGATGGTCAACGAGCGCACCGTCGTCCGCGTCGCCTCGAACGAGGTCTTCAGCGAGGCCAGCAGTCCGTCGACGATCGGGATCAGCGCCATGCCCCGCTCCGTCAGCACTACCTTGCGAGTATGGCGCTCGAACAGGCTGCAGCCGAAGTAATGTTCAAGCTGCTGCACCTGCCGGCTGATCGCACTTTGGCTGAGATTGAGCTCGGCCGCCGCCGCCGTGAAACTGCCCGTTTCCGCGACGACGGAAAAGGTCTGCAGCGTCTGCAGCGGCGGCAATCTGTTGTTATCGAACCTCGGCTCCATTCCCTACCCGGCTTTTGCTGCTGTCTCGAACAGCAAGCATTAAAGCATGTGGATGGAATGGCAACCGACGGTTCTCAGGCAATCGCCCGGCGCGCCGTCTTGATGGCTTGCCGGACCCTTTGCGGCGCTGTTCCGCCCTTGTGATCACGGCTGGCGACCGAGCCCTCGACGGTCAGCACCTCGAAGACATCCTCGCGGATGATCGGCGCAAAGGCCTGCATGTCGGCAAGCGAAAGCTCCGAAAGCGTCGGGAGGGCCTTGTCGCGAGCAGCACCGACGATCGCGGCAACCGCGTGGTGCGCATCGCGGAACGGCAGGCCTGCGCGAACGAGATAATCGGCAAGGTCAGTTGCCGTCGAGTAACCCTGATTGGCGGCGGTAAGCATCTTGGCATGCTTCACCGTGACCGTTGGGATCATCTGCGCCGTGACGCGGACTGCGGCGCGGACTGTTTCAAGCGTGTCGGTGAGCGGCGGTTTCGATTCCTGCTGGTCCTTGTTGAAGGCAAGCGGCTGACTTTTCATGAGCGCGGCCGAAAAGGCGAGATTGCCCATGACGCGGGCAGCCTTGCCGCGCACCAGCTCCGCAAGATCCGGATTGCGCTTCTGCGGCATGATCGAGGAACCGGTGCAGAACTGATCGCCGACCTCGATGAAATCGAACATCGGCGTGCACCAGAGAATGACTTCCTCGCTGAAGCGCGACAGATGTCCCATGATGATCGAACCGGCGCTGCAGATATCAACAACATAATCACGATCGGAAACAGCATCGAGCGAATTGGCAAAGGATGCGGCAAAGCCAAGCTTAGAGGCACTGTATTCGGGATCGATCGGATAGCCGGTGCCGGCGAGCGCCGCAGCACCCAGTGGAGAAACGTTGAGCCGTTCGCGCGCTGCGCCGACACGATCGAAATCGCGCAGGAACATTTCGACATAAGCCATCAGATGATGGCCGAAGGTGACTGGCTGCGCCACCTGCAGATGGGTGAAGCCCGGCATGATCGCATCGGCATGCTGTTCGGCAAGATCGACAAAGGCACCAATCAACGTTTTCAAATCATCGGCCAAAAGATCCAGCTGCTCGCGGGCATAGAGGCGGATATCGGTCGCGACCTGATCGTTGCGCGATCGGGCGGTATGCAGCTTCTTGCCGGCGTCACCGATCAGTGCGATCAATCGGTTCTCGACATTGGTATGAACGTCTTCGAGCTCCGCCTTCCATTCGAAGGTACCGGAGCGCATTTCTTCTGCCACCTGGTCGAGGCCGGTCTGGATCTGCTCGTTATCCTCGGCAGTCAGAATGCCCGCGCGGGCAAGCATCTCGGCATGGACCTTCGATCCGGCGACGTCGTGCATGGCGATGCGCTTGTCCTGATCAAGACACTCGTGAAAGCTCTCGAAATCCCTGGAAACGGCCTCCTTGAACAGCGGCGACCATGTGGCTTCTTTCTGATTTCTCATCGCGGTCTTCCCTTTTGAACGAATGCAGCCCTCCCCTGGGCGCATCTTCTATTGAAGCAGCGCAATCAGGCTGCGGGCGTCTGTCTGGTTTTCGAGGTCGAGAACATAGTCCCTGAGAGCGTCGACCCTTGATGCCGGCAGAACCATGCCGGCGAGCGCGGCATATTTGCCGATCAATCGTTCATCGCTCAGCGGGTTCTGCGGACCCCCGAGCGGAAATTCGACGACGAGCCGATGCCGGGCACCAGTCGTCGTCACGATAGTGATCGCCGGCTCGTCCTCATCCTTCATCGCCGGATCGATGCGCACCATAATGCGATCCATCAATAAGCCGATCTCGGCTGCCGACCACGCCGCTTCCTCAAGCTCGGCCAGAAAGACCTTGCCGTAATGCAGCCGCGCCGCGAGCGCATAGGGCAAGCTCATCTGAGCTTGCGCGCGGGATTGGATGATCTTGCCGCCGCACATGCCATATTGAAAACCGCTGATGTCGATCTCGATGGCAGCGATATCGGCGGCTGCAAGGCCATGACGCTGCAGCATCAGGTCCAGTGCATCGATCCCCGCATGCGTGCCACGGCAGGTGGCATACGGCTTGATGGAGCAGCGATTGAGTCGCCAATAATCTCCGAAGTCTCGGACGAGCGCCTGAGGATCGCTCTTTCCAGCTCCGAAGGTTGCAAAGAAGCTGCCCCAGCGCCCCGCGTCGAAAACACGGTCCGGACCTTCGAGCCCCTCCCTGGCGAGGTAGGCAGCCATAAAGCCGCCTTCGGCCGCGCGGCCGGCATGAAGCTTCTTGGTTGAACTGCCATTGTGGATGAAGGCCCAGGTGCCGCCAGCGAATGAGCAGGCCGAGCCAAGAGCGGAAGCCATGGCATTCACATTGAGGTTCACCATGCTGCCGACGGCGGCAGCAGCGCCAAACGCGCCGCAGGTTCCCGTCGAATGCCAGCCGAGGCCATTGTGCTCTTCATAGCCGCCAACCGCTTCCAGCACGCGCCGGCCGACTTCATAGCCAAGCAGCACGCCACGGAGCAGTTCGCGGCCACTTAACGGCTGACAATGGTCGCCGAGCGCGGCAAGCACGGAAGGCAGGACGACGGCGCCGGAATGATCGCAGCCGCCGCTGTCATCAAGCTCGTAGGCGTGGGCAGAAACACCGTTGACGAAAGCCGACGTCCTGGCGTCCGAGGCGATGGGTCGGCCCCATATCGGTGAGTGTCCGGTGCCAGACTGGATGCCGAGCATAGCGACGACGGCATCGGTTTCGCGGGATGCAGACCCGGCAATCGCAGCACCCAGCGTGTCGAGAATATGAAGCTTCGCCTTGTGGATGGTGTCAGCCGGAAAAGCCTCATAATTTGTCGAGCAGACAAGCTCGGCCAGTGCCTGTGTCGGATTATCGCTCACCGGCCCGCTCCTCATCGACATAGGCTTCATAGACATTGATCGGGTGATCGCCGGGTGCGGTCGTGCCATTGCCGGCGTGCCAGCGGGCTACGTCTCCAGCCGTCGTCAGCCACACGTCGTCGAAGCTCGTAATATGGGCAAGCAAGGCTTCGACGAGCGCGATCCGGCCTGGCGTGCCGGTCCATTCCGGGCGAAGCTGGATGACGTAGCAGAGGCCGTATTTGCGGTAGGCATCGAATTCGGCGATCCAGCTGCCGAGCACCGCCTCATAGGACGGAATGCGGCTTTGCCCCTTAGGGAAGGCCGGGGTGAAATTGAACTGGAAATAGGGTCGGTCCTCGAGTTCGTAATGAACCGGGATCTCCACCAGTGACGAGGCATGACTGTAGGGCACATCGTCACCGTTCAACGATGCCGACCATCCATACCCGGCCTCGACGAGCAGACGGTCGAAGCGGCGTGGCCAGTTGCCGGCTGGAAGGCGGAAGCCGGAAACCTCATTCGAGGCGATGGCGTTCAACCTCTCGCGGCTGCGCTTCAGGAGATCGACGGCTTCGGTTGCCGGCATGGCGTCGTAGCACTCGAAATTCCAGCCATGGCTCTCGATCTCGTGACGCGGGGACACGACATCGCGCAGCAACTCTTCGTGGCTCTCCGCGACGATCCCGGGCACGAACCAGCTCGTGGAAATGCCGGCATCGGCAAAGGCATGGCAAAGACGCTCGACGCCGCGCGTGGCGCCATATTGCCAGACGGAAAAGCTCTTGCTGCGCCCTATCAGATCAGGTGCCTGGACGACAGCATCAAGCCCATCGTCAAAGATCACGGAGACGATTGCCGCACATGTCTTACCCTGCGGCCAGGTGCATTCGGAAGCCGTACTGGTCATGCGGCATTCTCCGGATGTTGTGCGATCCACCATTTTGCGATTTCGGCGCAGCGCGTTACCCAGACGCTGTCGCCATGGGCGGTGATCGCTTTGAAGAGCCCTTCGAGGATCGCAAGCCGGCCGGGCTTGGCGCAGACCTTCGGATGCAAGATCGTCGTCCAGCAGAGCCCTTCGCGATGGTAGCCCTCGAACTCGGCGATCCAGTTGCGCTGGACGTCTGCGTAACCCGAAATGCGGTCGAGACCGATGGGGAAATCCGGATCCTCGCTGTAGGCAAGCGCGGTATAATCATCGATATCCCACCGCCCTGGGATCTCGACCAGGCCGCGACCTTGGGAGGTCGTGTGAAAATAAGGCCGGTCGTCACCGCGCATCGAGCTGGAATAGATCACGCCAAACTCATGCAACAATTGCGCCGTCTCGTCGCTCCAGTCACCCGACGGCGTGCGAAAGCCGACCGGCGTCACACCCATTCGGCTTCGGAAAATATCCCGGGAACGCTTCATGATATCCAGCTGCTGCTGGCTGCTGCAATCGATGAAGACCTCGTGATAATGACCGTGATAGGCGATCTCATGGGCATCGCGAAGGATGCGTTCGCATTGCAACGGCCAGTGCTCGACTACCCAGGTTGGCACGAAGAATGTCGCCTTCAACCCGTATTCGCTGAGAAGATCGAGAAGCCGTGGCAGCGCCCGCCACGGGCCATAGGCACCTTGCGTGAAATAGCGTGGGTTGGAGAGCAGCGAGCCATCGAGCATGGCATCGCCCGTCGGACCATCCACATCGAATGCGAGCGCCACAGCCGATCGTCGGCCTTCCGGCCACAGGCTTGGCTTCGCGGATTTGGTTGCACTCTTCGCAATCATGGGACTCTGCATGCGTTTCGGGGTGTTTTGGGCCGCAATCATTCATCCGCGGGCGCGAAGCGCCCCCGGCCGATGGTTGCCTGCAAGGGAAAAGCAGGCGCCGCCGTTACAGCGGCGCCTCCTCAAACGTTACTTGACGCCGTTGATGACGGCCTTCGGAACGGCATTGTGGACAAGGCCCCACTTCTTGAGGATCTCATCGTAGGTGCCGTCCTTGATCAGCGCGTCGAGAGCGCCGGCAACCGCATCGCGGAGCGCGATATGGTCCTTCTTGAAGCCAATACCGAACGTGTCGTTGCTAAGCAGCGGCTCGCCGACGAGCGTATAGGTGTTGGGTTCGACGCGCATCTGGTAGGCGATCGTTTCGATGCCCTGCACGACCGCATCGTAGCGGCCCTGCTTCATGCCGAGACGGGCAGCGTTCGAATCCGCGGTTCCCTCGAACTTGATGGCAGGCTTGCCTTTGCCTTCGCAATTTTCAGCACTCCAAGCCTTGACGTTGTCACCGAAGGAGGTGCTGCGGCTTCCGGCGACTGTCTTGCCGCAGAGATCGCTCGCGTGCTTGTAGGTTCCGGCATTGGCATTGACCGTGAAAAGGATCGGGCCGCTGGTGATGTAATCGACGAAGTCCATGGCGGCCTGACGCTTCACGTTGTCGCTCATGCCGGAAATGATCATGTCGGCGCGGCCGGTCTGAAGGCCGCTCTGCAATTCCTGGAAAGCCGAGGTCACGAAGACGGTCGTCAGGTTGAGCTTCTTGGCGATCGCATTCGCCAGATCGACATCGAAACCATCGATCGTGCCGGTATCCGGATTGACGAATTCCATCGGCGGATAGATCGGGTTGGTCATGATGCGGAGTTCGCCGTCCTTCAGCAGGTTCAGACTCGAATCCGCGGAAGCGGCAGTCGCCGCGAGCGAAAGAAGGGCCGCAGAAACGGCGAGACGAATGAGTTTCATGCAATTCTCCTCTGATGATCTTTCTTCAGGGTTTTTCTTGTTAAAGCACCGCAGAGATGAAGTTCTTCACTCTGGGATTCCTGGGGTTCTCCAATATGTCGCCCGGCGTCCCGGTCTCGACGATCATGCCGGCATCCATGAAGACGACACGGTCGGCGACCTCGCGGCAGAAGCCGATCTCGTGCGTGACGACGATCATCGTCGTGCCGGAAGCGGCAAGCTCCTTCATGACGCCAAGGACTTCACCGACAAGCTCGGGATCAAGTGCCGAGGTCGGTTCGTCAAAGAGCATGGCCTGCGGCTTCATGGCGAGCGCGCGAGCAATCGCGATGCGCTGCTGCTGGCCGCCGGACAATTCACCTGGATAGGCGCCGGCCTTGTCGGCGAGGCCCACGCGCTGCAGGAGAATGTGCGCCTCTGCGATGCACTCCTGCTTCGGCCGCTTCTGCACCCCGACCGGGCCTTCGATGATATTCTGGAGCACCGTGCGATGCGGGAAGAGATGGAATTTCTGGAAGACCATGCCGACGGCCTGCCGCTGGCGGGCGATCTCCCGATCCCGCAGAGGAAAGAGCCGGTTGCCCTCGCGGCGATAGCCAGCGATTTCATCCTCGACCGTGACATAGCCGGCATCAATCTGCTCCAGCTGGTTGATGCAGCGCAGAAAGGTGCTCTTTCCCGAGCCGGAAGGCCCGATGATGCAGACGACTTCACCCTTCCTGATCTCGAAATTGATGTCCTTCAGGACGTGAAACGTGCCGAAATACTTCTGCAGCCCGTGTGCCTTGATGATCGCGTCCATCAGCTGACCTCCCCAACGAGAGCCTGATTGGCGGTCTGCTGGGCGCTCACATCGCGTCTGCCCCATCCCTTGGAGAAATGCCGCTCGATATAGATCTGCGCGATGCTGAGCACGGTGACGACGATCATGTACCAGATGGCGGCGACGATCAGTAGTTCGATGACGCGCGAGTTGACATAATAGATGTCCTCGACGTTTTTCAGCACTTCGGAATACTGGATGACGCTGGCGAGCGACGTCAGCTTGACCATGCCGATGGTTTCATTGCCGATCGGCGGAACGATGACGCGCATGGCCTGCGGCAGCACGATCTTCAGCGTTGCGCGCAGCTTCGTCATGCCAATCGATTGCGCCGCTTCCATCTGACCTTTGTCGATCGACAGAAGGCCGGCGCGCACGACTTCGGCCGTATACGCGCCCTGCTGGATGCCAAGGCCGAGAAGCGCCGCCACGAAGGGCGTCATGACATCGACGGTCCGGATCGACCACAATCCCGGAATGCCGATCGCCGGGAAAATCAGGGCGAGGTTGAACCACAAGAGCAACTGCAGCAGCGCCGGGGTGCCCCGAAACAGCCAGATATAGCCTACCGAGATGCTGCGGAGAACCGGGTTGTCCGACATGCGCATGATCGCTGCCAAGACCCCGAGAGCAATGCCCGTGATCATCGCGCAAAACGTCATGATGATCGTGTTGCCGACGCCCGCCATAACGGCTCTGGTGAATAGGTTCTGTCCGACATATTCCCAGGCGATATCGCCCTTCCAAAAAGCTCTCGCCAACAGAAGGAGTAGGACAATGCAGACTGCCGCCATGATCTTCGTGCCGATTTTTCGGTGTGGCACGATCACAAGCGCTTTCACGTCCAGTGGCGCTGAGTTGGTCAAATTCGATCCCCTGAGCTCGTTGATGAGCTTTCATTTTCTAATGGAGAAAGCTTACGTTGCTTTTGAATTCGGCCACAAACGAGATTTGAACATGTGATTTATGCGCTTTGCGCATAAATTAGGGCATTCGCGGGCGCTGCTCGATGGGTGAGGAATTTATCATGGAAGGTACAATTAAGATCCCCGGTATAGATCGGCTTCCTGACGGTGTTGTTATGACTGGTGTCGTCGGCTTCGACAATCACGAACTCGGTGGGTCGCACGGCTACAGCCTCACCACCTATGAACAGCCCCGACACGAAATGGTTCGGGCGATCATTGCCATGATCCTCGGAACCGTTGAAGCCGAAACCGTCACGTTGCCTGGTAAATTGGTCATTCGAAATTCGACATGAGCGCCCTTTGTAACACTCGATGGGTCGTTGGCAGCGAGGTGTCGCGACACCTCGCAAAATATATCAGCATCAGCCATTTGCCGCCGGTTGTCGGCGAAGGTGCGGAGCCAAGCGATGCCAAAGGCGATGACACCTGGTGGTTTCGGCAACGCCCGAAAGCGCGCCCTTCACTTGCCGAAGCCGAATGTCTTGCGCAAACTCTTATCGACTGCGTTCGCCGGCATGAATCTGCGCAAGCGGCTGAGAAGCGTCGCATTGCCGCCGGCCGGTTGGCGCATGCGGTACGGACCGTTGATGGCGGCCAGGATTTTCGCGGCGACAGCCTGCGGTGACGGCGCTGTGGTGCAGCGCCGGTGGCGGGAAGGCTATGGCTGAAGCCGTATCAGGCAGGCGGGCGCCGCGACGGGCACGCCCCTGCGAAGGGCGATGGCATACTCTATTGTGCTAAGGAGATCCGAAGCAAAGACAGGCTTCACAAGTACCCCGATCGCGTGCGGATCCGCGGCGACGATTTCCGGATTGGCTGTTGCGAATATGACCGTGACACCGTGCACCTGCGCAAGATGTGCGGCTAACGATGGACCTGTCTCACCATCGCTGAGATGAACATCGACAAGGGCGATATCGACGTTGGCTCCCATCCGGGATGCATTCTCGCTATTGCCGACTGGCCCTGCAACGTCATAGCCGGACGAACGCAGCACATATTCCATATCAAGGGCGATGAGGGCTTCGTCTTCAACCACAAGAATTTGCATGGAGGTCCCGGAGAGGCTCATTGTGCAGTTTGCCGGATATCGTCGGTCCGGCAGGCGGCGGCGCTGTTGAGCGTTAGAACATCTCATCAATAGAAAAGTTCCGAGTGCTACGCTATGGGGTTGCGCGTTCTGAATGGATAATCGCAATGCCAGCCGGAGACTCTACCGGCGCCCGCCAGAGACATCATCAACGTTGAAACTTTCTCGGCTCGGTATTCATTATATAGCGGACTAGTAAGGGCGCTTGCTCCGATCGTTCCAAGGAGTTGAAAGGCGGTCCATCGGAGAGACGGAAAGGCGAATTGATTCTCGCAATCTTCGACAGCGCCAGAGACAGGAGAAGCAATTGTCACACGAACGCAAAGATGCTCATTCGGCCGCCCTCTCCCTATCGGCTGACGCGTGGCTTGCCGCTATCGTCGAAAGCTCGGAGGATGCCATTATCAGCAAATCCGTCGATGGCGTCATTACGAGTTGGAATAAGAGCGCGGAGCGGCTGTTCGGTTTTCTGGCTGTCGAGGCAATCGGACAGCCCATCACGATTATCGTGCCTCCCGATCTATTGGACGAGGAAGCAGCCATAATCGCCTCCATTCGGGCTGGCGAGCGCATTGAGCATTATGAGACGGTGAGGTGCCGCAAAGATGGGACGCTTGTGGAGATTTCGCTGACGATTTCACCCGTCCGGGACAAGGATGGCGTAATTGTCGGAGCTTCCAAGATCGTACGGGACATCTCGGAGCGGAAGCGGCTGATTGAGCGGCAAGATCTTCTGTTGCGAGAAATGAACCACCGGGTGAAGAACCTGTTTGCAGTTATGAATTCGCTCGTGTCCTTGAGCGAACGAACAACCACGAACGCTCGCGCCCTTGCCGATGACCTGCGCGCGCGCATCAGAGCTCTTTCTGTTGCCCACAACCTCGTTTTGGGCAACTCCGGCGAAGACTCTCGACCCAGCGGTTCGGCCAGCCTTTTTAACCTTATTCAAGCGCTTTTTGCGGCACACCAGGACCACAGGAGTGAGCGCATCACCGTCAAAGGCAATGACATTGCGGTCGGCACTGTTGCGCTTACATCAATCGCGTTGCTCCTTCACGAGCTGATCACCAACTCGATAAAATATGGCGCACTGTCGGCTTCAGGTGGCCACATCGACGTCGAGGTTCAAGACGAAGATGGACTTGAGCTACATTGGGCCGAGGTTGGCGGTCCCCCTATTCAGGCGCCGAGCGGAGCGACTGGCTTCGGCTCACGGCTGGAGCGTCTCGCATTGGACGCTCTCAATGGCTCGATTATCCGAGATTGGAGATCGGAGGGCTTGCGCATCAGCCTGAGGATCCCGTTACGGTCGCTTGGTTGAAGAGCGCGCGGGCATATGATGCCCTGTTGTTGCGAAGGTTGCTGGCTCTCATCCGCCCCCGGATTGCCGTTGCTGCATCCTCGCCAGTCAGGATTTACAGCTAACCGTGCGAATGGTGATCAGGGATTTCAACGATGATGCGCAGCCCATCGGAACGCCATTCTCGATGGATCGATCCCCTCAATGACGCGATTGTCATGCGTTCAAGCTCCGATCCGAAGCCTGCGGAGCCTTCGGAAACCGGCGGGGGCGGTCCATCGATTTCTGACCACGTCAGCACAACCACGTCGTTGCACGCGACCTCGATTTCGACGCGCCCCCCGTTTACCGAAAGAGAGCCATACTTTATCGCATTCGTCGCGAATTCGTGCAGAAGCAGAGCTAGCGACGTCAGCACAGTGCTGTTCACGCGAACGTCCTCCCCTCTAACAACGATTCGAGCGCCATCCTTGTCCTGGTGAGCCGACAGGATGGCCTCAATGAGACCAAAAAGACTGGTCGAGGTATGCTCATCGGAACTGCCTTCGGATTCTTTCAGCACAAGATCCTGCGCGGCGGCGAGTGCTCTGATCCGCGCACGCAAATCGTCGGCGAACGATGCCCCCGTTGTTTCGACGGTCCGCTCACTAATGGAAATCAATGCGCTAACAATGGCGAACAGATTTTTGATGCGATGATGCATTTCCCGCAGCAGCAGCCGCTGTCGCTCCACCATGCGCTTGCGATCCGAAATATCACGGGCGATCTTCGAAGCGCCGACAATTACGCCATCCTTGTCCCGGACGGGTGAAATCGTCAGCGAAATATCGAGCAGCGTTCCATCTTTATGCTGCCTCATCGTCTCGAAATGTTCGATCCGCCTGCCGTTTCGAATGTGATCGATGATGGTATCTTCTTCATGCAGGCGATCATCTGGAATGATGATACTGATGTGACGCCCCACCGCCTCGGCGGCGGAAAATCCAAAAAGTCGCTCGGCGCTTCTGTTCCAACTCGTGATGATGCCGTTGACGGTCTTGCTTACGATCGCGTCGTCAGAGTTTTCAACAATGGCGGCAAGCCAAGCTTCGGCAGAGAGCGCCGAAATCCCAAAATGTTCCCCGAGCGTGTTGTTGATCGCTAAATCCGAGGACACCTTTTTTCGTTCGTCGGCAGTGAAGGGCGAACCTGCGGGTTCATTTGCATCTTGTGCCATATTCACGCTCCTCCATCGCCAGCAGCCTTGTCTCGAAAGCTACTTGCCGGACGCCGACCAGCTTGAATGGGAAGCAGGTTGCGGTTTTAACATAGGAACAGCGCATAGCCACTATGCTACGGGGGAACTTAAGGATTGTGGATCCTTCGTCCCGCTGGACCACGAGCATTGCTCTGTAGTCTAAAAATGTGTCGCAATGCGATTTTTTCAAGCCGAGACGCCGAACCTCTCTGAAGGATGCAGTCCAATCTGTCCATCGGCGTATGTTAAGGGAAAGAACGAGAGAGCAATTTTACGCAATTATGTAGGCCCCACCACCAGGCACTCATTCCATGACCAGATAGTCTGAAAGCGTAGCTTTTAGAGGGGATTACGGATGCAGTTGGTAGAGGAGCTGAAGAAGAAGCGCGAAGAGCTGGAGCCCAAGATCGATGCCCTTCGCGGCGAGATTGCGGTCCTGGAGCAGCAGCGAGCCGCGTTCGACACCGTACTGAAAGTTTACGACGAGAGCTATCGTCCCAACGGCGCTGCTCGCATCTGTTCGAGAAAGCCTCTGAAGGTGCCTGCAAGCGCGGTGACACCATTGCTCAAGGATCTCGACAAGCGCGGAGCCCTCCTGCGCATTCTGAGAGATGCAGAGGCTCCGGTTTCGACTGCGGACTGCGCAAAACAGGTCGCGCTGCAGATCCGGCTGACCGTAGATGATCCGCGGCTCGGCCAGATTGGCAACGTACTGTCGCGAGACCTCGACAAGCTCGTCAAGGATGGCCGGGGACGATATGCTGGTGTCGCCGACGGCCAGCGTCGCCTCTGGGAGAGCGCGGCCTGATCATGCCCTGTCCGGACTGACACCGTCTCCCAGACGAGATCGGGCGGCTTGTTGCCCTCCCAGTAGCCACGCAGATTGCGCGAGGCCTTCCTCGACAGTGCGAAATGCACCATGCTCCACATCTGCGTGCCGTTATCGACCCGGCGATTGTCCTCGCACCATGCGATTTCCGCCGCATACCAGTCGAAATACTTCACCGAGAAGCGGTGATGGATGCCAACATACGCCCGCTGGATGCGGGAGAAGAAACTCTCTCGACGTGATTGGTGTTCACGCCGTCCTTGGTCTCATATTCCTTACTGTGGTTTACGCGCTTAAGCTCTTGCAGGCCTTGGAGGTCGTCGTAACTGAAGTACTCGTCGGCATGGATCGTCGACCCCTTGTCAGTACCGGAGCAATACTTCCCATTAGTGCCGTTTGAATCTTCCCCAGGTGCCGCGGCCGCCGGTCTTCCGGGGCGCGCCCCGGAAGACCGGCGGCGCGTCATCGCCGATACTCCTTCCGATGGTCGGAAGGGGGATATTGGTGATCAAGCTGAGGGAGACGATCATGATCCTGGATCTGCATCAGCAGGGGCTGACGGTGTCGGCTATTTCCAGAGAAACTGGCATCGATCGCAAGACGGTGCGCAAATACATAGAGCGAGGCCTTGAGGCTCCGGCCTATGGTCCAAGAAAGCCTCGGGCGACAGTCATCGACCCGTTCGCTTCTTACCTACAGGAGCGGGTAAAATCCTACCCCGGTCTGACCGGCAGTCGATTATTTCGAGAATTGCGTGAGCGAGGCTATACCGGCGGCTACACGGCTGTGACGGATTTTCTCCGCGATATACGCCCCGTTGCAAGTCAGGGCTTTGAAGTTCGTTTCGAGACGCCGCCTGGTGAGCAGGCCCAGGTCGATTTCGCCCAGTTTCATGTCGTCTTCACTGACGAACCGACGACGCCGAGGATCGTCTGGTTGTTCTCGATGGTGCTGGGTCACAGCCGCCTCATCTGGGCACGCTTTGTCATGCATCAGAACCTGCCGACCGTCCTGCGGTGCCACATCGCGGCCTTCGAGGCTCTCGGCGGCGCCCCGCGGGAAGTGCTTTACGACCGAATGAAGACCGCCGTCATCGGCGAAGGCCAGACAGAAGGCATCGTCTATAACCGTGCTCTCATTGACCTGGCACGCCACTACGGTTTCCACCCGAAGGCCTGCAAACCTTATCGGGCCAAGACGAAGGGCAAGGTCGAGAGACCCTTCCGCTATATCCGCGAAGACTTCTTCCTCGCCCGTTCGTTTCGCAACCTCGATGATCTGAACGCCCAGCTCCGGCACTGGCTGGATACCGTCGCCAATCCAAGGAAGCATGCCACGACCCAGCGGGTCGTCAATGAAGCCTTTGCCGAGGAGCGGCCACATCTGCGACCATTACCGCTGGCACCGTTCAAATCCGTTCTGAAGCTAGAGCGCCGGGTGTCGCGGGAAGGCATGGTCAGCGTCGGCATGGATTGAAAATGTTCAAGGAATATTTATGTATGGCGACAAATATCAACCAGTGGCTGCAGTTGTCGATGCCGTTCCGGGTGCGAGATTTTGCAAAATCTTGCTTGCCATCTATATCACGGAGTAATATATAAATTGCCAGTGAGAGTTTTGAAGGACTTGGAGTTCGAGGACTGGGCCGGAGAGTACAACGTGACGGATGCCATGTTGTGTGATGCCGCAAAGGAGATCGAAGCTGGATTGGTCGATGCCAGATTGGGCGGCTTTCTTCTCAAGAAGCGAGTGGCGGCACCAGGGCGTGGCAAGCGTGGAAGTTATCGGACTATCGTTGGCCATCGTCAGAGCGACAGGCTTATTTTCGTCCACGGCTTCGCCAAGAACGAGACTGACAATATCACGAAGAAGGAAAAGGAAGCCCTTCGAAAGCTATGTGATTTCTACATGCTCGCTGACGACAAAAAGCTCGCTGAGATGATTGAACTGAAACAGATACTGGAGGTTCAGTGCCATGAGCAGAATTCTTAAGAACGTTCATAAGTCTGCTGCGCGACTGCACGAAGCCGGCTTTGTGGATGATGTGACGATGCGGGAGTTCGACGCTCTCTGCCTTCCTCCTCTTCGTGACTATACGCCCGAGGAAATCAAGAAAATCCGGAACTCAAACAAGGTCAGCCAAGCCGTGTTTGCTCAGTTCATCAACGTTAAGAAGATCACGGTTGCCGCATGGGAGCAGGGAACGAAGAAACCCAGCAGCACGGCCATCAAGATCCTTGATATTGTTGAACGAAAAGGACTGGAAGTGCTGCGATAGCAGCTTGCTTTCAACAAGGAAGGATTTGCCCGCCTGTGCGGGCATTTTCATTTCAAGCGACCTGATCTCAATGCCGCATTTAGCTTGGTGGTTGTTCCTACATTGCGCAATTTTATCGTCGAAAGGCCGCGCCGGCTAACCTTCAAGGAATTCGTTCTCGAGGCGCTTTTTCAACAAACTGCTTTGAGAGGATATGAGGCGAATTGGTCTGCCCGGAGATTGCGTCCAGCACGACACTTTCACGCCAGCCGCATTCGCAGCAGAGGACCGCATTCGCCGATTTCAAGGCAACCTCGTAGCCTGCACCGCTCCCTGTCACTTCGCCGATCGCAAACAATGCGCCAATGGGACACTTCGCAGTCCGGCAGTTTCATTTGCCTGAAAGAGAGCTTGACAGACGCCGGCACATGTCGCCGCTTCCGTTGCCGGCAGGCCAGGCATCATGATGGCGAATTCACCCACGGTAGCAAGCAGCGGAAGCATTCGACATTCACCAACTCGGAGTCGTGGCCTTCGCGACCTCGCCTGGCTTTCGGCAGGCAATCTTCGCGTCGCACTGGTCGAGCATCGACGACGTTTTCCCAACGCCCAGAACCATCTGGCCGACGGCTCGACCGATCCTTTGGTCTCTAATCTTGTCAGCTCGGCGTTGATGTCGCCTTTTTCGCGGAAGCCGATCGAAGACGGGACTATAGGTCGCTGCTGATACCGATTGAACGCGTCGCGCTGACGGAAAGAAGTCCGCACTGCGGACTTCTTCACAGACGCGATCAGGAATTCTTGTGGCTTTGCTGACCAGCCTTCACATGCTGCTCATGCGACCCGCCGCGTTCACCGCCAGACTGTTGCTCCCTATTGCCAGAAGCATGCTTCGCGTCGGAATTCTTGTGGCTCTGCTGGCCTGCTTTGACGTGCTGTTCGTGGGATCCACCGTGGGAAGCCATGATTTTTCTCCTTTTCGGAATTGCGAGACTCCATGGTCTCCGGTTTCCAACAGTTGGAGGAACATTCGGTTCCAGAGCAAATCCCAAAAGATTGCAGTGACCCCATGCCGACAATAGCCGCGAACATCGCCCCCAGGATGCCCAGCCAAATGTCTCCAATCCTTCTCACCAGGAACTGGTTCATAACCTTGGGATTCGATGCAATGAGCATCAGGATCATCATAACGGGACCGGCGACCGCTTCGCCGAGTAAAGGACCCGCTCACCCATAGAGAAGCAGCAGGCACTCAGTGCTACTCCAAAAACTTAGCCCCACCTTTCTTTGCAATCTAGCCGTTATATGTCGCGATTTTTCGCGCTGAATGGAACTTTCACCTACAACGACAATTTTGCTTTGAGCGAAGCAAAGAGGATGACCCATATGAAAACGCAACGGGCCTTCGAACGACGTCGTCCTTTAAGAGGCGTGGCCTATACCCTGGCGGAGTTTCGGCGGAAGTATAACCTCGATGAGGGTGTGGCACAGGATCTCTTCGTCCGCTTCGGCCCTTCTTCAATTGAACTCGACCTGCTGATGGCAGCGAAACGGCAAACGCCGTCCTTCGATGAGCTGACCAGGCAGATGCCATTGCAGTAGGCCGCATCAGAGAATGCGTCAGAAGAAGGAAAAACCGTCGCTATAAGCCCCGCAATGGCTGTGCACTCCTGCTGTTACGCCAGGATGACATCCAGCATGATCTGCCGCTCGATCGGACGTAAATCATACCTTACGCAAGACTGATGAAGACATCGGAACAAACCGTCTCGAACGCCGTTCGGTAGGCATCAATTACCCTTCGGAGGATACTCAAATGGGTCGAGGTATTCTGCTCTGGCTTCTCGGCATTCCATTGCCGATCGTCATTCTTCTCGTTCTCTTCACGCGATAGGAGGCGCCCATGTCCGTCGTCGAAAACGCGTCGGCAGGCGCGCGCCCTATCGAATCCTCCAAGCCCGCTATTGTCTGGGGACCCATCTTCGGAGGCGCCCTTGCATCAACCGGGATTGCCCTAATTCTTCTGCTGCTCGGTTCAGGCGTTGGGCTTACGATGGTATCTCCATGGTCCGGTCAGAGCAGTTCGGCAACTACCGTCGGCATCACTGCGGCGATCTGGCTGGTGGTGGTTCAATGGCTATCATCAGCGATCGGTGGCTATTTAACCGGTCGGCTCCGCACGAAATGGGTTGAAGTCCACTCGGACGAAGTCTTTTTTCGCGACACCGCACATGGGTTTCTGAGTTGGGCGCTGGCGACGGTGTTCGTGGCAGGGTTTCTCGCCTCTTCATTGACTTCGCTGACGAGTGCGTCTGCCAATGCTGCCGGCCAAGTCGCGCAAACTGCGGTTAGTGCCGGCGCTTCGGCAGCATCGGCACGCTACACGGACTCGACTGCGTATTTTACCGATGCCCTCCTCCGGCCTGCAAAGGCTGCGGACCGGGCGCGGTCCGACGATGGAGCAGCCGCCGCCGAAATTTCCCGAATTCTCCTGCAGAGCGCAGCAAGCGGGCCGCTCCCGGATGGAGACAAATCCTATATCGCAACGATAATTTCCGCTCGCACCGGCCTTTCCGAAACGGATGCCCGCAACCGTGTCGATGCTGTGCTCAAGCAAATCGACGACGCCAAATCGGCAGCAAAAGAAGCCGCTGACAAAGCCAGGAAGACAGGAGCAACGACCGCGCTGGTCGGTTCCCTGTCTCTCCTGGTCGGCGCATTCATAGCATCGGCAGCTTCAGCCCTTGGTGGCCGTCAGCGCGACGAAGAAGAGGACCTGCTTATTGACACGCGTGTCCGTCGCCCTTGAGCCGCAACCGCAAGGAATTTGCTCTGTGCGTCATTGCGATGGCGCAGACCGCCTGGTGACCAATAGAAACACTGATGTCCTTTGCGTAAACGCTGTCCCAATCGGGTTTGATAGTGGATCGGCGCGGTCGCCGATTCATCCGTCGCTGAAAAAACGTCGTAGCGAATTTGCAAGATCCGCGGGGTTTTCTTCAGCGACATGGTGGCCGCTTTCGATACCGTGACCCGTGACATCCATCGCCCACGACCGCCAAATTTCCCTCGGGTCACCGAAGAAATGCTTGAGATCGTCTCTCGTCGACCAAAGGCAGAGCAATGGGCATGTGACCCGCCTCCCAGCAATCCGGTCCCGCAGCTCGTCCTCCCTGTCAACCGTCAATCCCGCTCTGTAATCCTCGATCATCCCATGGACGACGGCTGGATTATGGATCGCCGTCAAGAGGTCATCATAGGCCTCTTCTCCCATGAGATCCGGGTGAATGGCAGTGTACCATGCCTCTGGATCGGCGTTGATCGCCTGTTCGGGCCTTTCCGGCTGCGCAAAGAAGAACCAATGATACCAGTCACGCGCAAACCGCCAATCCATCCGTTCAAGATGCTCAACAATCGGAATACTGTCGATCACGCCGACCTTCGTAACGATTTCCGGTCGGTCCATGGCAAGGCGGAATGCCACATAGCTGCCTCGGTCATGTCCCGCCACGGCAAATGTCCGATGTCCTAACGCTTGCATCAGTGCCACACAGTCCAACGCTTTCGCCCGTTTCGAAGAATGGCGGCTGTTCTCGCTATCAATCGGCTGGAACGACTTTCCGAATCCTCTTAGATCCGGGCAAACGATCGTGAAATATGAAGTCATTAAGTCCGCGACATAGCCCCAGGTCATATGCGTTCGCGGATGGCCGTGCAGTAGCAACAACGGCGGCCCATGGCCGCCGTGGCGAACACGCAAAAGGCCGGGACCAACGTCAATATAATCCAGTACCATTCCCTCGAACACCGCCGGCCTCCCTCCAATATTGGATCGCTTGTTCTTACGTTCAGGGCATCCAATTGTTCCGGACGAAAGGCCCTATCGTAATGATGCAAGCATGAGCTAATGGGTTGCGTGGTGACAGGTTTCATCTCGGGAACATTCTGGCTGCGGTGTCGTTCCACTAGCGGAGGATGCCCGATGACAGGACAATTGTGGAACAAGCCAATTACAATCGAGGCCACAAAATCCAGCCAACGCCTGACGATTGCCAACACCGAAGCCGCTACCTACTATCTGCTACGGAACTGGCCGACGAAGGCACACGGGATCGCCTATAAGAATGCCAAGCGGACGCTCATCGATGCCCATGAGGGTCATGTGGAAGCTTTGGTCGCAAGGAGTGCCTTTCTGGCTGCGCTCGAAGAAGGCCGCATCCAGATATTTGAAGCGTGACGGCCCAAAAGTCGCTATCGACCGACAGCGGATCCCGCCTTGCTGAAATTTTGAGGTCGAGTGGTATTAGTGCCAGGGCAACGGTCATGCAAGCTAGCAGCTCTTCCATTGGCGAGAGCATCCAGCCGGCCGCGCTGGAACTTGGTGGTGATTTTTTGGTCATGGGAGCATTCGGACATTCTCGATTGCGAGATTTTATCTTGGGCGGGGCGACCGGCATCGTCTTGCAGGAGCCGCTTTTGCCGGTCCTCATGTCACATTAGCTGTGGCTGCGGGTAGCGCAAGCTCGTGGCAGGATCGTCACTATCCCCCAGCCCGCTGACACTGAACGGTGCACCGTCAGTGCCGCATCAGTTGATCGGTAAGCTTACCCGCACCTCGACGCCTCCACCGCTTCCCCGAAGAGGTGACACAACCTCGATTGCGGCTCCGACACGGTCCGCAATCGCCTTGACGATAGCAAGCCCAAGGCCGCTCCCGACAGTCTTAAGGTTGCCGCGTTCAAACCGACGCATGAGCCGGTTCACTGCCTCCGGCGGAAGAATCGCGCCATCATTGGCGACGGATAATATTCCTTGGCGGTCGAGCGTAACACGGACCGGACTTCCCTGCGCTCCATGTTTCAATGCATTTTCGATCAGATTGCGGGCAAGAATACCGACTGCATCGGGATCGAGTGGCGATAGAACGGCCATTTCGGGCATGGTCAACTCGATTCGCTCCAGTCCGGCACGTTCGAAATCCTTGACGATCATATGCAGGACCGACCTCAGATCGAACGCTTTGTCTGAGCGCAACCGGCCGCCCTCGGCCCGCGCAAGCTGCATGAGCTTTTCAGACATGCGCATAAGGCGCTTGAGCGTCGTTTCGATCTCCCTCGTGCGTTCCGCGGTCAGCTCCTCTTTCGTCTCGGAGCATATGCGTTGAGCTTGTGCGATCGCGCCGGCAACGGGGGTTCGAAGCTCATGCGCAACGTTCGCCGCAAAGGTCCGCTCGGCGTCAAAGGCACCCTTAAGACGCGCAAGAAGCTGATTGATGCCCGTCGAAATCGGCAGGAGTTCACGTGGCAGGCCGGCAGCAGCTAATGGAGAGAGATCTTGTGCGCCACGAAGCGAAAGCCCCTGTTTGAGTGCGCGGACCGGACGTAGCGAAATCCGGACGGCGACGAGGATCGCCACCAGGCTCAGCGGAATGACAATCAAAAGCGGCAGCACCAAACCTAGCAACATTTTTTTTGACAGTTCCTGGCGATGTGCCAGCGGTTCCGCCACCGAAATGCTGAGGCTTCCATCAGCGCTTGCCGCATAATAGAGCTGATGGGTGTCGGTTTGAGAAAATCCCGGCTTCTCGAAAGGAGGAAAGACCGAGGCGTCCACTCCTGCAGAGCCAAGCAGGATACGACCCTGTCTGTCACGCAGAATAAATGTCACATCTTCGCCGTAGCGAAATTCGCGTTTCGGCTGCGCGTCATGGCGACTGTCGTCCTCTTCGCCGACCTCAGGGCTTTCGTGTCGGGGATGTCCTTCTCGCAAGTCATGCTGGGCGATGGGCAAGATGCGCTCCGCCGTCGCCTTCAGACCGTCGTCATAGACCTGCTCCATTTCTCGCTCGAGCCGATCTGCGGTGGCGACGGCGGCTGCAAGCCACAGCACCGTCACGGATGCACCAATCGCGATTGCCAACCGCGCCTGAAGGGAAGACACCCAGTTCATGGCCGCCCCAGCCTATAACCAAGTCCGCGCTCGGTTTCGATCACGCGCGCGCCCAACTTCTTGCGTAGCCGGCTCACATGGACCTCGATGGCATTGCTCTCAACTTCCTGATCGAAAGAATAAAGCCGTTCTTCGAGCTGCGCCTTGGAAAGCAACTGGCCGGGACGCTGGATAAAGGCCTCGAACAACACCCATTCTCGCGCCGTCAGGACGATGGGTTTGCCATTCAGCCTGACGCTGCGCCCAGCAAGGTCGACTTCTAACGGGCCCAGCGTAATGATCGGATTCGGATTGCCCGTGTAGCGGCGTGCAACAGATCCGATGCGCGCGGATAATTCGTCCAGGTCGAAAGGCTTCACCATATAGTCATCCGCTCCAGCGTTGAGCCCCGAGATCCGATCCGACACCTGATCGAGCGCGGTTAATATGATCACGGGCGTGACGTCGCCCCGCGCCCTCAGCGCCTTGAGAAACGGAACGCCAAGCCCGTCTGGCAGCATCAGGTCAAGCAAGATGAGATCGTAGCTGGTCGAAGCATGCGCATCTCGCGCGCTATCAAGGCGGTTCATCCAATCGACGGAGTGTCCATCGGCTGCGATCTGATCACGGATAGCCGTCCCCAGCGCCCTATCGTCCTCGATCAGCAAGACTCTCATGCTCAGTCTCTCCTTTACCTTCCTGTGTAGTCCAACCGTTGGCTTACGGGAAGCTGAAGCAAAGTCTCAGCGTCTGTCAGGTGCCGGTCAGCTTGTGGTTCGAATGATCGCCTCGATCACAAGAACAAACCAATGATGAAAACCGCATCACACTCAGCATCATGGCCGCGATATCCCGGCACCCAGGAGAAGACTGCGATCGTCCTCCGGAAGGCTCGATGTCGCGCAACTCGATGAACACTGCGGTACGGCGACCACAAGCTTATTCCCAAGGAGATTTATTCATGATCAACCGCAGACTTCTTCTCGCCGCCGCTGCCGGCACAAGCATTCTTGCCGCCGTGACGGCGGCCCGGGCTTTGCCACTCGATACGCTAAGGTTCGACACGGCTAGGCAAGACATCGTGAAGGTCGCGGACCACGAGCGCGAGCGAAAAGGCCAAACCGAGGGATATCCCCAGCGTCAGGATGGGAATGGCGAACACGCCGCCAACGACTGCGGCGAACATGGCGAGGAAGATGACGACGGCGGCGATGATGCCTGCGGCAACGGAAACACTCCCATCCCAAAGGACACCACTCCGCCGAGCAACGGCCTCTTTGTGCCCGGCAGCATGCCGCACAGCCAGATGAATTGATCACGCCATTCTTTTCTTACCGGAGCATATGATGCGAACCAAACCCATGTTGGCCGTACTGGCCATCACGACAGCGCTGACAGTGCCGAGCCTTGCCCTGGCAAGCCAGGTGACCTTCACCACCAACATGCGCAGTTTCGGCGGCAACGGAGCCTATCTCGCCTATTACGTCACGGATGGGCAGGGCAAATATGTGGGCAGCCTCTGGATGGCCGGTGGCAAGGCGCGCTACTACGAACACCTGAACGGGTGGTATCGCGCGACCAGAGGCGCCACAAGAGAAATCAACGGCATCACCGGCGCCAGCGTTGGCTCCGGGCGCACGCTCAAAATCACCGTCGATCTTGCCGATACCCTCTTCGACGCTGGCTACCGGCTGCACATCGATTCCGCCGCCGAAGACATGCAGGATAGTCCCAACGAAGTCGTCGTACCGCTGACTTCAGCGGGCGCAGGTCATGCGATCAAAGGCAGCCGCTACATCGCGGACTTCACCTATTCGCGTTAATCACCAAGGAAATTGATATGATTCGGTCGCTCCACCGCTGGTTCGGGCTGATCGCCGCAGCACTTGTCACTGTCATTGCGATGAGCGGCACCGCACTTTCGGTCTTCCCGGCCCTTGAGACACTCACAGTGCCCGCCAGTCAGCAGATCAGCGTGGCCGAACTTGCCGCACGCATTCAGGCTGCGGAGCCTTCGGTGGAGCAGATCAGGCGCGCACCAACCGGCCGGATCACGGCATACTATCTCAAAGGCGACCAGCCAGTCTCATCCATCATCGATCCGGCGACTGGGAGACCGGTTGGCAGCGCCAATACAGCGACTTTCGAGCGGTGGCTTATCAACTTTCATCGGTCCTTGTTTCTTAACGACACCGGTCGCCTCGTTGCCGCCGGTGGCGCGGCAGCGCTGCTGACGCTGGCTCTCTCGGGGCTATCGCTGCTGGCACGTCGAGCAGGCGGGTGGCGTCTCATCCTCAAGCCTGCAAAGGGCACCGGCGATAGGCGCCTGCACGCGGTCGTTTCGCGGCTTGCGCTACCCGGCCTCCTTCTATCGTCGCTCACCGCTCTTTGGATGACCGCAGCGACTTTCGGATACCTGCCGGAGGGTGCCGGCGCGCCGCCCTTTCCGGCGGAGGTGAGCGGGGCTACAGGCGTTCCCGTCGGCACCATCTCCGCTTTGCGCCGGACCTCGGTCGACACACTTCGCTCACTTCGCTTTCCAGCCGCGGACAATGCGACTGACACATTTACCCTCAAGACCGACGCCGGTGAGGGCTTTATCGACCAGGGCACCGGTGCACTGATCGCCTGGCAAGGTTCAAACTGGGTCGACCGCGTGACAGACCTTGTCGTCATGCTGCATACAGGTCGAGGCATGGCGTGGGTCGGCCTGCTGCTTGGCGTTTGCGCGCTCGCCATTCCCATCCTGAGCTGGACCGGCCTCACCGTCTGGTTCGCCGGCCGCGGCGGGAAAAAGGGAAGTTCGGCTTCCGCGCGCGACGCAGATACCATAGTCCTCGTCGGCAGCGACGGTGGCACCACCTGGAAATTTGCCGAAACGCTCAGCAAATCGCTCTCGGTTCAGGGCATGCGTGTCCATGTTGGTCCGATGTCCGCATTCGAGCCGGCGCGATGGGCGCGAGCGCGTCGATTAATCTTGCTTACCGCGACCTTCGGCGATGGCGAAGCTCCGGCTTCGGCGCGCGGCTTTCTTGAACGCCTTCGCCGCACACCCGTCAGGCAGGATCTTTCGCTTGCAGTTCTGGGCTTCGGTGACCGCAGCTTCCCCTCCTTCTGCGGCTTCGCAGCTGAAGTCGCACGGGTGGCGGAAGAAAAGGGTTGGAATATGTTGTTGCCTTACGACACCGTGGACCGCCAGTCGATCCAGGACTTTGCCCGCTGGGGCCGGAACCTCGCCCAAGCGCTCGGTCGGAGCTTCGAACTCAATCACCTGCAGACCAGACCGAAGACGTGGGATCTGTCGCTCGCCTCACGCCGCGATTACGGTGGAAGCGTCGAGGCAACCACTGTCATCCTGCGCTTCTCCCTGCCGAAGATTTCCATTCGGCAGCGTCTGACAGGTAAGACGCTGCTGCCGCGGTTCGAGGCAGGCGATCTGGTCGGCATTCTGCCTCAAGGTTCGAATGTGCCGCGGTTCTATTCGCTCGCATCGGCCTCAAGTGACGGGTTCTTGGAAATCTGCGTCCGAAAACAGCCGGGCGGCCTCTGTTCTGGGCAGCTTACGACGCTTGAACCCGGACAGACAGTGAGCGCTTTTGTTCGTGCTAATCCGGATTTCCGGCCCGCACGCGGTCGAAGGCCGGTCATCCTCATCGGTGCTGGCACCGGCATCGGGCCGTTGGCGGGCTTTGCGCGCGCGAACAGGGCACGCCGACCTATGTATCTTTATTTCGGGACACGCCATCCGGCGAGCGACGCCTTCTATGCGGAGGAATTGTCGAACTGGAGGACGGAAGGCCGCCTGGTGGACGTCGTTGCTGCTTTTTCGCGCACGGTGAACCCGACCTACGTTCAGGACGTCCTGCGCAATGACGGTGCAAGGATCCGCAAGCTGGTTGCGACGGGAGGTCAGATTCTGGTCTGCGGCAGCCGCGAGATGGCATTGGGAGTGGCCGCGGCTCTCTCAGATATACTGACGCCGCACGGCGTTGATCTCGCCATTCTCAAGGCGGAGGGCCGCTATGCCGAAGACGTTTACTAATCTTGCCCGTCATGCGTTGAACGGGGCCACCATGGGGACTCGCTGGTCGGCGCTTTTTCACATGCCGTTCGACTTCAAACCCGCGGAGGTCGATGCCGCCTTGGCAAACGCCGTCGCGCAGGTCGATCGGCAGATGTCCACGTGGAAGCCCGACAGCGATCTTAATCGCCTCAACCGCGCCACTCTTGGCGAGTGGGTATCCCTGCCCGAACAGCTGATGAGCGTGCTGAAAGCGGGACTCTCGATCGGCGAAGCTTCGCACGGAGCCTTCGACATTGGCGTTGGGGACGCCGTCACCGCCTGGGGTTTCGGGACGGCAGATGCAGACGAAACGGCGATAAAGGCCGCCCGCATCAAGTGCCGCGACCAGACTTATCGCACGCTGGAGCTCGACATCGCCAATCGGAGAGCACGCAAACATGCCGACGTGTATCTCGACCTAAACGGCATAGCCAAGGGCTATGGTGTCGATCGGCTGGCTGATGCAGCTCGTCTGCACGGTGTGGAAGCAGGCCTTTTCGCGATCGATGGAGAACTGCTCGCGCTCGGTACCCAACCAGATGGCAGTGCTTGGACGATTGCCATTGAGCGACCTGATCGTCACGAACGAGCGCCGCACTCCATCATCGAGCTTTCCGGAGCTGCCATCGCGACATCGGGAGATTATCGCCATTGGGTGGAGGTTGGCGGACACCGTCTATCCCATACCATGGATCCACGGCTCGGCATGCCGCTCCAAAATCCACCCGCCTCGGCGACGGCAATCGCTGGCAATTGTATGAGTGCCGACGCCTGGGCGACGGCAATGATGGTCCTCGGTGAGGCAGGTCTCTCGTGCGCCGAACAAGCCGGGCTTTCTGTTCTACTCCTATCGCATGATCAAATGAGATCTCGAGGGTGCGGCCTGTTCATGAAGTGATCAGAAGCTTACTCGGCGATCTGGATGATCCTGAAGCTGCGATTAGGTCGCTCCGGAGCCGCATGGCGTAAATGAAGGCCACTCGAATAGGCCATCGGCAGCCTTGAGGTCGAGCTGAGTGTTCGAAAATCGACGCGTGACGTGATCTTCAAGCTCTTGAGGTAATGTGAACTGCCCACCTGCCATTTTCGGAGCATCCGCTACCGGTTTTCGTTGAGAACTGAGGAGAATATCCACCTTGCGCATATTTGCTATAGCGCAGCGAGCCTGTCGAGATCCCAGCTGTAGCATGGATGACAGATGGCCGAGTAGGTAGGGAGCAGCCCAGGTCACCGGCCATTTGAGCCGCTTTTTACTCTTCGCCAAGATGGCCAACCGACCATCGTACGCCGCTCATCGTCGATCCTCTTCGTACTGCTCCGCTCCTTCGATCGGCGAAAGCCAGGATTCCCGCCGCTTGGTCCACACCTCATAGGTGGGCCTAAAACGCGTGGGTGCCTCGCTCAGTATCCCAAGTTTGATCTCGACCTCGCTATCGCCGGCAGCAAAGACGCGCGATCCGCAACGCGGGCAAAACTCACGTCCGGCAAACTCGCTCGTCGCGCCTTCATAGTGAAATTCACTCGCGGGCCACAGGCCGAAATAAGTGAAGGCGGACCCGCTTTCCTGCCGGCAATCGGTGCAATGGCAAATGCCGATACGAAGCGGTTTTCCGCGCACCATCAGACGCACTTGCCCGCAACGGCATGATCCGGTCAATTCAGTCATGGCATGTCCCTCATCATCGCTTACATTCGTGATCGGGCCTTCCCCGCGGCTGACATGCTCCGTCTGCCAGCGTCCGTCGGACAGCTGGTAGCTGATTTCGGCATCTTCACCGCCCTGGTGCTGCCGGGCTGCGGCAGATTTGGCAGCGGCAAGCGCACTCTCGTGGTCGGGAAAGGTCTCCGACCAGACATCACCGACGCGGTAGGCAAAACCCTCGTCATGGATGCCAACGTGATATGTTAACGGCATCAGCTCCTCCGGCTCGGCCCATCGGCCATGGAAATCGAAGACGGTACAGCAGCATCGATCCCTTGCAGGGGAACGCCCGCGCATCATCTCACCGTCTCCCATCAAAGTTCCGAGACTCGGAAAAGTTTCCAAGCAACAACAGATATTGACGTCTGCTGAAAACCAGACGGAGCCAATCGATCTTGATTCAGGCTAAAATGTCAGTGAGCGGCATGTTTTATATGGGCCGACGACTAATTGGATAGAACCCCTATTGCTCGCCGGCATAGCGCAGGAAATCATGCGGGCCAGAAGACGACATTAAGTCCCAATATTCGTTTCATCGTCCGCTAGGCCGGTGAGATGAGGAAAGCCGCGTATCGCCAAAATGGCGATATCGATAGGATCTTCGATTGGAGGATAGGATCGAGATTTCGCTTGCTTATCCGAGCTTGCACACTCTTGAGACGTGCGATGTGCATTGTTATTTCTCCCACGCCTGTCTCAGGCTGGCCGCAAAAGTGAGAGACTGCGGGCTTCAAGATTCAAAATCTTCTTCTCCACTGCACCTCGATCCGGCTCGTCAGGATCGGATGTCGACAGCTCCAGCGCCCAGCGTTTGTCATCCGGCAAGGTAAAGTCGACATCTGCATCACAGGGGTTGAACAGCAGTAGAACATCATCCCAGCCTTCTTCGAAGGGCTGCTCGCGCGACAGGCGCAAGCCGATCGCTGTATTCGCTTCATCATCCCATTGCTCATCCGTCTGCTCGCCGCCGCCCTGATTGAGCCAGGTTACAATCAAACCATCACGCCAATTTTCTCGTCTGAGGATGGAATGTGCCTGACGCAAGGCGATCAGGCGTTTGACGAACGTATAAAGCGCTTCGGCGCTGCCATATCGATCGTCCCAATGCAGCCAGCTGACTTCATTGTCCTGACAGTAGCCATTGTTGTTGCCCATCTGGCTGCGGCCGGATTCATCACCCGCCAGCAGCATCGGCGTCCCATGCGAAAGAAAGAGGGTCGCGAGGAAATTGCGCTTCTGGCGCTCCCGAACGATATTGATGGCTTCATCGTCGGTCGGGCCTTCCGCGCCATAATTGTAGCTGCGGTTGTCATTGTGGCCGTCATTGTTGTCTTCGCCATTGGCCTCATTGTGCTTCTCGTTATGGGAGACGAGATCATTGAGCGTGAAGCCGTCATGCGCGGCGATGAAATTGACGCTCGCCCATGGGCGGCGGCCGCGAAGATCATAAACATCGCCTGACCCTAGAATGCGGGCAGCGAAGTCCCTTGTCATGCCGGGAGTGCCCTTCCAGTAATCGCGTACCGTATCGCGATATTTATCGTTCCATTCCGCCCAGCCCGGCGGAAATCCTCCTACCTGGTAACCGCCGGGACCAATGTCCCACGGCTCGCCAATAAGTTTCACTTTCGCAAGGACCGGATCCTGGCCAACGGCATCGAAGAAGCCGCTGCGCTGATCGAAGCCCTGGGGTTCGCGGCCCAGAATGGTGCCGAGATCGAAACGAAAGCCATCGACGTGCATTTCTTCGACCCAATAGCGCAGCGAGTCGGTCACCATTTGCAGCACGCGCGGATGCGACGTGTTGATCGTATTACCGGTGCCGGTGTCGTTGATATAATAGCGAGGCTGGTCCGGCAGAGTGCGGTAATAGGAGAAATTGTCGATGCCCTTGAACGAAAGGGTCGGACCGAGTTCATTGCCCTCCGCGGTATGGTTATAGACGACGTCGAGGATGACCTCGATCCCGGCATCGTGGAAGGCACGCACCATGTCGCGAAAGCCGGCTAAGCCTTTCGGCCCGTAATAACGCGTTGCCGGCGCGAAGAAGGCAAGGCTGTTGTAGCCCCAATAGTTGCTTAAGCCCTTGTCGAGCAAATGACTGTCATCGGGAAAGAAATGAATGGGAAGGAGCTCGATCGAAGTGATGCCGAGGCTCTTGATATAATCGACGACCGCCCCATGCCCCAGACCGTCAAAGGTGCCACGCAATGGCTCCGGAATTGCCGGATTTAGCACCGTCATTCCTTTGACGTGCGCCTCATAGAAAATGGTTTGAGGCCAGGCGACCACCGGCCTTTTCTCCGGCGCTTCATTCTTGAGGTCGACGACGCGGCATTTCGGCATCTGCCCGGCGCTGTCTGTCTCGTCGAAGGAAAGATCCTTCTGCTCGTCGTCCAGGACATAGGCGAACTGGGCTTGCGACCATTCGATATTGCCGACAAGCTCACGGGCATAGGGGTCGACAAGCAATTTGTTCGCATTGAAGCGATGGCCTTTCAACGGATCGAACGGGCCGTATACGCGGTAGCCATACAAGGCGCCCGGCTTCAATCCAGGAACATAGCCATGCCAGATCTCATGGGTATATTCCGGCAGAGCGATCCGCTCGATCTCCTGCTTTCCGCTTTCGTCGAAAAGGCAAAGCTCCACCTTTTCCGCATAGGCGCTGAAAAGCGCAAAATTGACACCCTCTCCATCGTAATTTGCTCCCAGACGCGTGTAATCGCCCGGCTCGATCGCATGCCTCTTGCCGCCTTCCGCCATGGAATCCTCGTGATCGTTGCGCGCAGCAGAAACACCCCATGACGCGCTTTGTTCCGGCCTCGAGGTCGGAGTACGCATGGATGCGCGCCGAGATCGTCACCTGTCTCCCACGAGAAAGGATACGGGTTGCTCGGCAAACAGCTGCGCTGCCAGAAGATTGCCGGAGGGTAACGGCTGATCCGTCAGGAGATCGTATAACGGCCTCTCAAGCTCTCGCGGCATGACGACAGCGGTATCCTTCCAGAAATCCGATGAAGGCATACCGACCAGACGCGGCACGATGGTAACCGCTATTTCCCGCTCGTGAACGCGCGCGAAGGCAACGAGATTGGACGCTCGTGCCCCGCCGGTTTCCAACGGCACATATTTGCCCTCGAGAAAAAGCAAGGGGTGCTGATTGCGATAGTGCAGCACCTTGTGGATGAATTGCCGCTTCAAGGAAGCGGCATCCGATGCGAGAGGATCGG
This sequence comes from Hyphomicrobiales bacterium, assembly GCA_900468625.1. Classification (GTDB taxonomy): domain Bacteria; phylum Pseudomonadota; class Alphaproteobacteria; order Rhizobiales; family Rhizobiaceae; genus Rhizobium. The sequence continues at coordinate 107,168 of UBUL01000019.1, read as the reverse complement.
CGGTTCCCGTGTCGGTCCACAGATGGTCGACCGGTCTTCGATTGTCCGGATCCACCAGGCTGAAATCGAGGCCTTCTGCACCCTGATAGATATCGGGAATGCCGGGAGCCGTAAGCTTGATCAGCACCTGCGACAGACTGTTGCGAAAACCAAACTCCATGAAAGGGCGCAGCGTGCGGTCAAAATCACGGATGAAGTCCTGATTATCCTCCGATAGCAACGCAGCAGCATAGGCCTGAACCGCGCGCTCATAAGCCCGATTTTCATCCATCCAATCCGTCCGGAGCTTAGCTTCTCGGATTGCTTTCAAGACATAGGCGGAAAACCGCTCCTTCAGTGCGTTCCGATCTGCTCCTTCGATGTCCTGCGGCCAGACGCCGGCAAGCGCCTGGTAAAGCATCCATTCGATATTGGGCTCAGGTGCAGGCCCATCGGCAAGGCCGGAGCGAAAAGCAGAATTCATATTGCGCCATCGCTCGACACCCGCAATCCAGGCATCGGGATCCTGCGTCAGACTGTAGAGGCGGGCACGGGCGTCTTCTCCCCGCTTGGTATCATGCGTCGATGTCGAGGAGAGGCCGCCGGACTGCGACCGAAATCGATCGGTCATGAATTGGTGAAAGGCCGCCACTGAGCCCGGCGGCACATCTGGCTCGCCTCCGACCTCGTTCAATGCGATCAGGCGGTTATACCGATAAAACAGCGTGTCCTCGACTGCCTTTGCCATGATCGGGCCGCTAAGCTGCTGAAATCTGGCTCGAAACTCCAGAGCTTCGGGTGCAGAAACATCTCCTTTCAAAAGACGGCCGAACGCATCGAGAGCATCAATGGTCTGCAATCGGCTTTGTGCCGCCTCGCAGGCGCTCTCGATGACCGCCACGTCTTCAGACGATACAGCTCCCCGATAGCCGTAGGTACGGTAAACTGGGAAGGCGATCAGCAGTTCGCAAAGCGCCGACGATATTTCCTCCGCGCCGAAATCGGGAAAAATCGAACATGCCAGGCTCGTCAAACGCCTCATCTCGCCTGCAAAATTGCGCTCGACCATCAACAGCTTCGCCTTACGCAAACCTGCGGCAAAGTCAGCATCGTCCTCGCCGACGGACCTGTAGGCTTCATCCAGCTTGCGTAATCCCTCTTCATTCACGAAGAGATCTGCCATGACGGCGATGAATTCATAGCCGGTCGTTCCCGACACCGGCCAATCCGCCGGAAGCTTTTCACCGCGGGCAAGGATTTTCTCGACGACGATGAAAGTGTCGGGGCCGACGGCCTGCCGCAAATGCTCGAGATAGCCCTTCGGATCGGCCAGTCCGTCGATATGGTCGACGCGTAGTCCCTGGACCTGTCCGGAACGAACCAATTCGATGATCAGTCGGTGTGTGTCGTTGAAGACCCGCTCGTCCTCCACGCGCATCCCGACCAGGCCTGCCACCTCGAAGAAGCGCCGATAGCTGAGGTTTTCGGCGGCGTCTTTCCAATAGAGCAGCTGCCAATGCTGTTCGGCGAGAAGTTTTCGCATCGCGGCCGCATCCAACGAAAACGCACCCAACCGTTCCGCATCAGTTCCAATGTCCGCTATCAGCCGCTCGGCACTTTCAATCGAGAGCGGAAGCCGATCGTCGAAATAGGCCAGATAGATACCTCCATCCGTAGGCTCGTAGCGAAGATCAAAATCACCTGCGACCAGGCTTTCCTCGAATGGCCGCCCGAGGAGCGGCAAGGTGAGCTTGCGGCGCCAATCGATATCGAAATGGCCGGCATAGGCGCTGCTCGATCCACGCTGCAACACGTCACGCCACCACGGGTTTTCGACGGAAGCGGCCATATGGTTGGGCACGATGTCGAGGATCAGGCCCAGCTTCGCCCGGTGCAAGGCCGCACAGAACGCATCGAACCCCGTGCGACCGCCAAGCACCGCGTCTATCTCGTTTGCATCCGTGACATCATAACCATGTGTCGATCCCTTCTTTGCTGCGAAAATCGGCGAGGCATAGACATGGCTGATGCCGAGATCCTTCAGATAGGGAACCAGTTCCGTTGCCTTGTCAAAGATGACATCTCCGCGAAACTGCAGGCGATAGGTAGAGGTCAGGACGGTCATGGCTTCCCCGCTGTGTCACGCGCCATAACGAACGGAACTGAAAGAGATCTGTTCCCACCGAAGGAACCGTTCCCGGCAAGATGTGTTGGAATGCATGAAAATCTCAGTGTCATCGATGGACGGGACATCATGCACCATAGCTTCGCATTTGGACCCCAAATCAACGAGAATGCGGTCTTGTTCCGCCTATGGGCGCCTCTGGCGGAGCGCGCGCTCGTCCGCGTCGAGCGGCGTGGGGAATGGGCGATGCGGCCGATGCAGGACGGATGGCATGTCGCCGAAGTCAATGATGCGCAGATCGGCGATCGCTATAAATTCGTGCTGGCCGACGGGTTTGCCGTGCCGGATCCTGCCTCGCGCTTTCAACCCGAAGACGTTCACGGCCCGAGCGAACTGATCGATCCCAGGTTCGAATGGCAAACGCAGGGATGGAAGGGACGCCGCTGGGAGGAAATTGTCATTTACGAACTGCATGTCGGCGCGTTCACCGAAGCCGGCACATTTCTGTCAGCCATCGAAAAGTTCGACCATTTGCAGCGCCTGGGCGTAACGACCATTCAACTCATGCCGCTTTCGGATTTTCGCGGCCGATATGGGTGGGGCTACGACGGCGTTTTACCCTATGCGCCAGATAGCAGCTATGGCCGCCCTGAACATCTCAAAATGCTCGTCGATGCAGCCCACCAGCGAGGTCTCTGCGTCTTTCTCGATGTGGTCTATAACCATTTCGGGCCGGACGGGAACTATCTGCCCCGCTACGCGCCGATCTTTGGCGACCGGCACGAAAGCGTCTGGGGCAAGGGCCTGAATTACGATGGCGAAGGCAGCCGCTTCGTCCGTGATTTCGTCATCGAAAATGCGATCTATTGGCTGAGCGAGTTCCGGATGGACGGCTTGCGGCTCGATGCCGTGCACGCGATGAAGGACGATAGCGATCCGCATATCCTTCTCGAACTTGCCGATCGCATCAGAAGTGCATTTCCCGAACGCCAGATCCATCTGATCGTCGAGAACGAGGACAATGACGCGGCTCTCCTCGCTCGCGACGACGAGGGCAAGCCGCGTCATTTTACGGCACAGTGGAATGATGACATCCACCACGCTCTCCACGTAGCGGCCACTGGTGAGATCTTCGGCTACTATGCGGATTATGCCGATTGGCAGCCGCGTCTGAGCCGCGCGCTTGCCGAAGGCTTTGCGTTTCAAGGGGAGCATATGCGGTATCGAGGTCGGCCCAGGGGATCGCCGAGCGTTGGCTTGCCGCCATCGGCGTTCATCTCCTTCATCCAGAACCATGACCAGATCGGCAACCGCGCACGCGGCGATCGCATGATTTCCTCCCACCCGATCGAGGCCATAAAGGCCATTGCAGCCATCTATCTGCTCTCGCCGCAGACACCCATGCTGTTCATGGGCGAGGAATGGGGTGCCGCCGATCCATTTCCTTTCTTTTGCGACTTCGACGAGGAGCTCAACGCCAAGATAAGACTTGGCCGCAAGGAGGAACTGAAGCGCCTGCCGGGCTTCGAAGCGGAGGACGCGTGCGACCCAACGGCCGAAGCTACCTTCCGCAGCGCCAAATTGCGCTGGAACAAAATGAACGAGAACCCGGCAATTGGCGACTATTACGAGCAGCTGCTAAAGCTCAGACATCAAGTGATCGTACCGCTCGTTGCTGAAGTGTGTACTTGCGTGGCAACCTACGATCCAGACGCCTTGCCCATCGGAGTGAACTGGCAAATGGGGTCGTCAAACCTTCATTTAACGGCCAATCTGTCGAACACGCCCGTTGTTTTGAAAAGACCCATCGAGGGACAAGCATTTTTTTCGTCGGACAGCATGGCAAACAACTCGATCGGACCATGGGGCGTCGTTTGGAGCCTGTCGCGAGCCATTTCGCAAATCTGAGGGACCAGTTTGCGCCGCTCTTCGAAAGATTTCGAGGTCTGCCGGCCTAATCTTGTAGGCGCTGCGCCTTTTCCAAGGCGTCGATGATCATTTTGTCGGTAAATGGCTTGCCGATTACTCCGACTGCTCCTTCGAGGCCGTATCCAACCCGTTCGGGGCTGCCGGTCACAAAGATCACTTTTATCCCAAACCGATCCATCAATCGGCGAGCGAGCCCGCCTCCGCTATGGCCATCGGCCAAGCCGAGATCCACGAAAGCGACCTGTGCCTTTGATGCATAGGCGAGCGCCTGTTCTGCCGTCAAGTAAGAGCCCACGACTTCATGACCGGCTTCGGCAGCGATACGTTCCAGTTCGAGTGCCACCAAGGGCTCATCCTCGACGACCATAACCTTCATCAACAATCTCCTCATGCAATAAGAGATAGAACAAATTGGAAGAAAGACGACGTCGGCCGCCGGACAGTTCTGTCGAACGCGCCGCCCGCGGCAGTATTGTCTCGCCTCCAAACACAGCAGACTTTCAAGATTGCTCGCCTCCCTTCATCGCTTCTCCGGGCTCAAAGAGAAACATCGTGGTTGAAAGAGGGGCAAGATCGAGGAGAAGGGACTGGTGGCGCGCATGCGCGGGAAAGTCGTCGGTGATACGATCGCCAGAGCCCATGCCGGCTCCACCGTAAACAGGGTCATCGGTATCGAGTATCCGCCGCCAGAGGCCGGAAAAAGGGACGCCTACTCTGTATCCGCCCCGGAAAACCGGCGTGAAATTCGAGATGACCAGAATAGCCGACCGCCGTCCGGCATCGAAGCGCAGCATTGCGAAAACCGACTGTTCGGCATCATCCGCAACCGCCCATTCAAAGCCGTCCGGCACGGTATCGCCATGCTGCAGGCAGGGGAAATGCTTGTAGATGCGGTTCAGATCGCGCACCAGCCGTTGCAGGCCGGCGTGGGACGGCTCATCCAGGAGATCCCATTCCACGGAACCATCGTGGCTCCATTCCGACCATTGACCGATCTCATCGCCCATAAAGAGAAGCTTCTTACCCGGGTGCGCCCACATGAAGCCGAAAAGAGCGCGGAGGTTGGCCATCTTCTGCCATTGATCGCCGGGCATCTTGGCGAGCATGGAACCCTTTCCATGCACGACTTCGTCATGCGAAAACGGCAGAATGAAGCGCTCGCTATAGGCATAGATCATGCCGAAGGTCATCGAGCCGTGATGATACTTTCGATAGACCGGATCGTCGGACATGTAATGGAGCGTGTCGTGCATCCATCCCATATTCCACTTCATGTCGAAGCCGAGCCCGCCCTCCGCAGCGGGTCTGGTGATGTTCGGAAAAGCGGTCGACTCCTCGGCGATCATCAGCGCATGCGGATAGCGTTCGTGAACGATGCTGTTCAGATGCTTGAAGAACTCGATGGCTTCGAGGTTCTCCCGCCCGCCATAGCGGTTGGGGATCCACTCGCCTTCCGGGCGGCTATAGTCGCGATAGAGCATGGAGGCGACGGCATCGACACGCAGTCCGTCTACGTGATAGCGGTCAAGCCATTCGAGCGCGCTCGCGATCAGGAAGCCTTTGACCTCGTTGCGGCCAAGATTATAGATCAGCGTGTTCCAGTCGCGATGAAAGCCTTCCCGTGGATCTTCATGCTCATAAAGTGCGGTGCCGTCAAAACGCGCCAGTCCCCACACGTCTGTGGGAAAATGCGCCGGCACCCAATCTAGAATGACACCGAGCCCTTCCTGATGGCAGCGATCGACAAAATATGAAAAATCTTCGGGCGTGCCGTGGCGCCCGGTTGGCGCAAACAGACCCAGCGGCTGGTACCCCCACGATCCGCCAAAAGGATGCTCCATGATCGGCAGCAACTCGATATGGGTGAATCCCATTTCGCTCACATAGGGAACGAGCCGCTGCGAGAGTTCGATCCAATCGAGCGCGCGACCGCCATCTTCCATGTCGCGCAGCCAAGAGCCGGCATGAACCTCGTAAATCGAAAGCGCCTTGGTGAAATGATCGGCGTTTCGGCAATCGTCCATCCAGGCATAATCGTTCCAGCGGAAGGGTTCTGACGAAGCCACCACAGATGCCGTCGATGGCGCCGGCTCGGCTGCCCGCGCGACCGGATCGGCCTTTTGTGGAAGCAGCGTGCCGGAGCGATCGATAATCTCGAACTTATAGCGTTCGCCGACCGTGATATGCGGAAGGAATATCTCCCAGACACCTGCCTGCGGCCGGAGCCTCATCGGATGACGGCGTCCATCCCAGGCGTTGAAGTCGCCGACCACGGACACCCGGCTTGCGTTCGGCGCCCAGACCGCGAAACGCACGCCCGCGACATCGTCGATCGTCATGGGGTTGGCGCCGAGGGCCTTGCTCAGGTTGTAATGCGTGCCTTGCGAGATCAGATGGAGATCCAGATCGCCAAGCAACGGCGCAAAGGTGTAAGGGTCGGCCGTCACCTGGACTGCGTCGGGCCATTGAATTTTCAGATAATAGGCGTTGCGATCGGCAAGTGTGGCGCCGAACAGGCCGGCCGGATGGATAAGAGCGGCCGACACCAGAACGCGATCGCTGTCTCGATCCAGGATTTCAACGCGCAAAGCCCCCGGAAGATAGGCTCTGACGCTGTAGCGACCGTCCACATCTTGGTGCATGCCGAGGATGGAAAAGGGATCTCCATGCCGCCCCTCCACCAGGGCATGTACGGAACCCGCATCCACTCCGCCGAGAATGTCGGCAATATCGCTCATGATCGGCTCTCCGAAAGTCGGGCGATGATGGCAGTAAGTCCGTCTAGCGGAATAGGAAGCCACTTCGGCCGGTTTCGTGCCTCGTAGGCGATCTCATAGGCGGCCTTCTCCAGAAGAAAGATATCGATGATCCGCCGCACCTCGGCAGGCGTTTTCGGCAAATCGGGCGAAGCCGCCAATGCCGCGATGTAGGATGTCAGAAAAATGCGTTCCGCATTTTCCGCGAAGCGCCGGATCACCTCTCGGCGGCGGGCATCATGATGATCCGAAATGGCGTCGTTTTCGAGCATGGCGGTTGCTGAGAGATAGTCGAGCGACCGCAGCAGGCCGGCAGCGTCGCGCAACGGGCTCGTCTTGGCGCGGCGTTCGGCCAGATTGCGCGCCGGCTCGCCTTCGAAATCGATGATAACGGCATCGCCTTCCGTCACCAGGATCTGGCCAAGATGGAAATCGCCATGCGCGCGCGTCAACAACGTGCCCTTCGCCTCGCCCGCAAGCTCACTGGCAAGCGCAAGGATCCTGTCGCGTTCGGCAAGCAGCAAGGATATTTGCTCTGCGATCTCCGGCTCGACATTGTCTTCGAGGTCGGTCAGCTTGGAAAAGGCATAGGCGATCTCGCCCGTTACGGTTTTGCGGATGCCGGCGATATCGCGTGCATCGGCCCGGCGCGGCGCAAAGGCTTCGCTGTCGGTCGGCTGCGCCAGCAAGACATGCAATTCTCCGAGGCGTTCGCCGACCATGGAAATAAAATGCAGAAGCGGCTGCAGCTGCTCATCGGCGGACTCGACTGCAGCCTCGGTGATAACGATCTCGTCAGCGGTGCGGCGCAGGTTGGACAGCATCCAATTCCAGGCGTCACCCTGGTTGCGGATCGCTCCTTGCACGATGATAAGCGTCGACCGGCGACCTTCGCCATCGGTCCGAGCCACCTCGCCCAGAAGAGGGGCAGTATGCTCATAGCCATGTTCCGTTAGATAGCGCGTCATCTCGACTTCCGGATGGACGCCGACGAAGACATGGCGGATCAGCTTGATCATCGCCAAGTCACCCACAAGCAGCGAGCTGTTGGATTGCTCGGCCGAAAGCCAGCGAATCGGCATATCCTCGGTCAACGCCAGGCAATCGAGCCGATCGGTGCCGATGAATTCGATCATGCCGGTGCGTCCGCTGACCGTCGAGCGATCGCACAGGCCTTGAAGAATACCGCGTGCCATCATCTCGACGGCAAATCCATCGGTGAGGTATCCAATCCGCCTGCCCTGCCGGATGCGGGCAAGGGAAAGCTGCTGGGCGAGCACGTTGGGCGCCGTATCATCCCATTCGGCTGCGAGCGGCAATTGATAGCTCTCCACATGATCCGGCAGCACGACCTCGATCTCTCCGAGCACGACACCGTCGGCAAAGGGTATCGGCGTCGCGGAAACGAGCCTCGCCTCCTGCAGAGCCTGGTCCTTGGCGCCGAACCAGCGGCGCTTCGAAAGGTAAGCGGGCAGGATATCCTTGCTCAGCACCGCAGTGTGATGCGGCAGCTCGGCAAGCTCCGTCAGGCTGCGCCGGATAACGATCGTCAGCAGATCGACAAGTTGTTCCGGCGGAGCCGTTCGCCAGGCCGGCCCGTCGGCCTCGGCAGCGAGCTGGAACCAGAAGAAACCATAGGGAGGCAGCGTAAGCAGGTAGGTGAGCTGCCCGATCGGCGGGAACGGCGACATGCCCGTCAACTCGACCGGCACCCGCCCTTCAAACTGCTGCAGATCAAGCTCTACCGCCTGGGGAACGCGCGACAGGCTTGCAACGCACAGGATGACCTCCTCGTCATATTCGCGCAAATAGGCAAGAATCCGCCGGTTTGCCGGTGTCAGAAACCGCATTGAACCCCGTCCGAAGGCGCTGTGGCGACGGCGCAGCGCCAGCATTCGCCGTGTCCAATTCAACAGGGAATGAGCATCCGACACCTGGGCCTCGACATTCAATGCTTCATAGCCGTAGAGGGGATCGGCGACGGGCGGCAATACAAGGCGTGCCGGATCTGCGCGCGAGAAGCCGCCGTTGCGATCGGGGGACCATTGCATCGGGGTGCGAACCCCGTCCCGGTCGCCGAGATAAATATTGTCCCCCATGCCGATCTCGTCGCCGTAATAGACGATGGGAGTTCCCGGCATGGACAGCAGCAACGCGTTCATGAGCTCGACACGGCGGCGGTCGCGTTCCATCAACGGCGCCAGCCGGCGACGGATGCCAAGGTTGATGCGGGCGCGCTTATCGGAGGCATAGGTCTCCCACAGATAATCCCGTTCAGCGTCGGTGACCATTTCGAGGGTCAGCTCGTCGTGATTTCTGAGGAAGATCGCCCATTGGCAGATTTCGGGAATTTCCGGCGTTTGACGTATGATGTCGGTGATCGGGAAGCGGTCCTCCTTGGCAATCGCCATGTACATGCGCGGCATCAGGGGAAAGTGGAACGCCATGTGGCATTCATCGCCGTCGCCGAAATATTCCCGCGTGTCCTCCGGCCACTGGTTTGCCTCGGCAAGGAGCAGCACGCCGGAATGTGTCGCATCGAGCGCCGCACGGATCTGTTTGAGGATCAGATGGGTTTCCAGCAGGTTTTCGTTGTTGGTGCCCTCGCGCTCGACAAGATAGGGGATTGCATCGAGCCGGAAGCCGTCGATGCCGGTCTCAAGCCAGAAACGCATGACATCGATAATTTCCTTCATGACCAGCGGATTATCGAAATTGAGATCTGGCTGGTGCGAATAGAAGCGATGCCAATAATAGGCGCCCGCCACGGGATCGAACGTCCAGTTCGACTTTTCCGTATCGAGAAAAATGATACGGGTCTCGGGAAATTTGAGATCGGTATCCGACCAGACGTAGAAGTCGCGCTCGGGGCTTCCGGCAGGCGATTGCCGCGCGCGCTGGAACCAGGGATGCTGATCAGACGTGTGGTTGATGACCAGTTCGATAATGACGCGGATGTTGCGTTCATGCGCCGCCGCCACGAACTTCCGGAAATCCTCCAGCGTTCCATAGTCCGGGCTGACGTTGCGATAATCGGCAATGTCATAGCCGTCGTCGCGTCGGGGCGATGGAAAGAACGGTAACAGCCAAATGGCATTGACGCCGAGTGCGGCGATATAGTCGAGCTTTTGGTATAGGCCTTCGAAGTCGCCGATGCCATCGCCATTGGCATCGTAAAAGGACTTGATGTGCAGCTGATAGATGATCGCATCCTTATACCATAGCGGATCATCGGCAGCATTATCGACCTCGGGCATGTGAACAGTGTCCATCTCAGACCTCCCCTGCCCTGACGCGCCAGATGGCAAAGGGCAAATGGGCCGGATCGAGCCGGATCATCTGCCACTTCCCCGTGCGACTGAATCTTTGGCCGCTAACGAGATCGTCGAAAGCGAGCGTCCCGTCGTCTGCCAAGCCGGACCGCCAGAGCGGAAATTCGACATTGCTTTCCTCTATCGCATGCGGATTGAGCGTCACGGCGACAAACAGAACATTGTGACGCCCGACGCTTGCCTTCTCGAAAAACATGACGTTGGGGTTCGATGAGGGCAGAAACGTCAGGCCGAGATGCGAATGCAGGGCCGAATTATTCTTGCGAATGCGGTTGAGCATCGAGATCTCCGCCTTGATGTTACCCGGTCGGTCATAATCCCAGGCGCGGATCTCATATTTCTCACTATCGGCATATTCCTTGCGCTTTGCATCCGGCCGTCCTTCGCAAAGCTCGAAGCCGTTATAGACGCCCCAAAGGCCGGACAGCGTGGCGGCAAGCGCCGCACGGATGAGATAGGCAGAGCGCGGCGCGTTCTGCAGGAAGTCCGGGTTGATATCATGGGTATTGACGAAGAAATGCGGGCGAAAGAACTCGGTGACCTCCCCTTGAGTAAGCTCGGTCAGATATTCCTCCAGCTCCGCTCTTGTGTTTCGCCATGTGAAATAGGTGTAGGACTGGGAGAAGCCGACCTTCGCCAGCCGATACATCACCTTCGGCCTGGTGAAGGCTTCCGAAAGGAACACGACCTCTGGATGGCGTGCGCGGATATCGCCGATCAGCCACTCCCAGAAGGGAAAAGGCTTGGTATGGGGGTTATCGACGCGGAAGATTTTGACGCCTTCCTCGATCCACATTTCGACAATGTCGCGCAGCTCGGCCCAAAGCGCCGGCACCGCCTCCGGTGCGTAGAAATCGACATTGACGATGTCTTCGTATTTTTTCGGCGGATTTTCCGCATAACGGATCGTGCCGTCCGGGCGCCAGTCGAACCAGCCCGGATGTTCCTTTAGCCAAGGATGGTCAGGCGAGGCTTGGATCGCTAAGTCGAGCGCAATCTCCAATCCGAACCACCTTGCTTGCGAAATCAGATGCTCGAAGTCATCGAATGCTCCAAGGAGGGGGTGGATTGTCTCATGTCCACCGGCTTCCGAACCAATTGCGTAGGGACTGCCCGGGTCAGTTGGAGCGGCGACGAGAGAATTGTTGCGGCCCTTGCGGTTGGTATGGCCGATCGGGTGGATCGGCGGGAAATAGAGCACGTCGAAGCCCATATCCCGGATGGCCGGCAGGCGTGCGATGACGTCCTCGAAAGTGCCGTGGCGATTGGGATCACCGCTCTGCGAACGGGGAAAGATCTGATACCAGCTCGCAAAGGCGGCCTCGCAGCGCTCGGCTTCTACACCATAAGTCCGCGAGTGCGATGCAAAGGGACGGCGGTCGGCGAGCGCCATGAGCTCGCTTGTACGTGGGGTAAGCAGCAATTCAAGCTTCCCCGGCGCGTCACGCCTTTCGAGCTCGGCAAGCAGCGCGGCGAGCTCGGTTCTATCTTCATCCCTCAACGGTATGCCGCGATCGCCCGCGGCATCGCGGATCAACTCTTCGCCTTCGATCAGTTCCAGCCGCAGATCGAGGCGCGCTTCGCTCTTCTTGAGAAGTTCGTAGCGGAAGATAGCGAAGGGATTTTTCCAGGCTTCGACCATGAAATCGAAGCGCCCGATGCGATCGAGAAGGAAGGATCCCTGCCATCGATCGTTTTCGGAAAGGACCATTCTCGTTTGACGCCAGTCAAGCTCATTACGGGCGCGGTAAAGGAGGGCGGCCGACAGCAGATCGTGCCCATCAGCAAAGATGTCCGCCTCAACCATCACGGTGTCGCCGACGAGGCGCTTGATTGCAAAACGTCCATCGTCCACCTGCGGCGTAACATGTTCGATGGCAATGCGTGGAGAGGCCGTCGCTCCGGTGAGCGATAGCTCCCCTTCGTCGGCGGTGACGACGGGGCGTGCCTCGGTCGCGAAGGCATGCACGTCGCCCGGAGCGATCCTGCGACCGCCAGGCACCTCTTCGATAGGTAGGAAAGGCGAGGCCAGGCGATGTATAATGTCATCGGGCAGTTCCGCGGGCCGACGCAGATCTCTATTGACCACGAGAAGCCGCGCGTGCGTTGCATCGCGCAATGCGGGCCGATCAGCCTGCGCGATCACCGTCACTTGGCTTGCTGTTTCGCATTGAAGGGTCATCCGTCGAGTAGACGCGCGTGCAGCGGCATTCAGCTCGCGTATATCGGCCGAGATATCGTAGGCTCCCTCGGCTTTGAGGACACGCAAACCCTTTCCATGACCGTATGTCGGATCGAGCGGCAGGGTGGCGCCGAATTCGAAACCCATCGGCACTAGCAATCCGCCGCCGAGTTCGGCCGAAAGATGGAGAGCGCGGCGCGATTTTCGCTCGCGGATTTCCAGGCTTTCCGTGCCATGCGCCAAACGCCTTCCAAACGGTGCTTCCGGAAAGGCAATCTGCAGCCCGAAAGGAAGCTGCAGGCGATATTCCTCAAGGAACCAGTTTTCGCGCAGATCCCACCAGGCAAACGACGAAAAGGCGCCATCGAAGCCGCAGCCTTGCAACGCTGTACGCAGCGCGAAATCGGCTCCCGGCGTATAGGCAAAAAATCTCGTCTCCGGCCTTGCCGTTTTCGCACTGGTCGTCAGTCGCCGCCATCCCTCGGCAGACAGACCGGCAAGGCCAAGGACCCGATAGCCAGCGACCCCACAGGACGCAAACTCTGCCAGCCGTTCTTCCCACTCATCGATTACCTCGGTGGGGAATAGCGCTATCGGCCTAGTTGAAGAGAGGGGTGACCGCCTTGGATCGAGTGGGATAAAGTCTGCCGCGGTCCCGGCGTCATGCGAGCAGATCGCAAGATCCAGCATGAATTCGATCCCCAATGCCTGCGCATCTTGCGCCAGCATGGACAGAGCCTCTTTTGCATCCCCTTCCAGCTCGAGCACCGGATCCAGATGCTCGTAGTTGTCCGTTGAAAAAAGGCCCGCCCCGGCCTTTTTTTGAAAAGGTGGAGCAGAGAGCACGCTGTCGAAGCCGAGCGTGCGCGCGTGATCAAATACCTCGTTCCATCGATCTCGCCCCGTCAGCAGCAATGGATTCACATAGTAGATCCGCGGATGGCTGAATGCGGTGTCTGACTGAGCTGCGAACGTCATCAGGTAATTCTCCACGCATCACGCGGAAATGAACTATTGTCTCGGCAATCACCAAGCCTAACCTTCAGGCAACTTAGTTGTTCCACTCCGGGCAACTTCCGCTTGAACGGGTTAGCTCGCCGTTTGAGATCGCAAAAGAGATCTATGCTCCGACAGAATCGAAGCTAGGTGTTTGGCCCCAGCATGGACGGTGTAAATTTGTCACAACACAGCGGAGGAAGCTACGGGACAAGTTCAGGCACTGCTTACGTCGAAAAGCTGTCCGGTATCAAATCGGAATCGCGTCCGGTAAATCACCGAAATCTACAGTTTGATCGCGTCGCGGCGTAGGCCGACCGCCTCGCGAAGCTTCTGCGGCAGGACGTATGCCGTCTTGTACTGGACGTTGAGCTTGCGGCTGAGATGGAGCGCGGCCATGCCCTTGGCGGCCGTGATCTCCTCCCAGATCGCCATGATGATCTTCTTGAACGACAGCTTGCGGTTAGCGAACACGGTCCTCGATGTCACGGAGAACTCGGCGCGGCATTCCGGCTCCGAGCATCGAAAGCGGCGATGCCGGACGCTGTACGGCTCCAGGCAGCCGCAGCGCGGGCAGTATGGCTTCCCGCCGTTCTCAGCCCAGCGGAAGTCGCCGAACAGGCAATAATCATCGTCATCGGAGAGCGACCAAACCTTCTCGGGATCGAGATCGCGGCCATCCGGGTGCAGGAGCGCATGCTGTGCGAAGCCTTCCCTTGGGTCAGGCCAGGCGCAACGGTCGTATTTCGAACCCTGCGGAGAAGGGGTCATAGGAGTTCGGACTCAGGATGGGAATTCGCCTCTGGAAGCATATTCAGTTTCCAGTCGATACGCAGGACATAGGCGGACGGCTCCGTCGGAGGACGGAAGCAAAAAGGTCAGCGGTCTATTCGATCTGAACATGAAGGACGCATACCGGGCCCTCTACCAGGCGTCGAGACGCCATGGCTTCAGAAGTAAAGTTCGCTAACCTACAAAACGGCGGCAGTTGTTAAACTGCCGCCGTTAATCCCTTTGTCTATTTCAATACATCAGAAAATTCTTGCATCATCGAAGCCGATTGGGTGAGGCCCTGAGCCTCAACTTTCTGGCATATCGCGTCCCAACTGTATTCTGGACGCTTGAAGCGCAACCGCATCTTGTTCAATGCCGCCATCGCCTGGACATTGTCCAGATCAATGCAGTCGGCAAGGAAATCGTCGGCACTTTTTGCTTCTAACCCATATGGCTTCAGAAGCTTTTCCGGGAAATCCCTCAAGTTATCAGTGACGATAACGCTTGCGCCGCATGTGGCGGCCGCTGCCAGCACATGCGCATCACCAACATCCCTCAGACCACCCGTGACAATAGCTTTTTCGAGGTCTTCAAATCCCTCAACCGTTGCTTCTGGGAAGGCTCGATGCATCGCATCTACCTGCTTTTGTGGATCGGCCTTCCCTTCTGTAATTTTTTCTATCGCGCGAGCAGTTTCTCTCATGATCATGGCGGACCATCTCACTCGGTAGAATCCAGCCTCTGCAAGACTTAGAAGCATATTCCTGCGCAGCGCACCTGCTAGACAGCAAGCATCGACAAGCACCGTAAACCTGTCTGCGAAGTGACTCATATAAGGTCACTGTCCGCATCCAGAGCAGCCAAGTCGTCCAAGGCCGCCGAACGAGCATCGTCTCGCTTCTGTTTGTATGCGAACAACTCGGACGCCCTAACCTTGCGATGCCGCCCCGTCTTGATATGTGGAATCTCTCCGTTTTCCAAAAGTTTAATGAGGTACGGGCGAGATACATTCAAACAATCAGCAGCTTCCTGAGTGGTAAGCTCCGCATCAACTGGGATCATACGAAATCCCCGCCCAGTTGATACAAGTCGTAGAACCTCCATAAAGGAAGCTGCGAGAGCTGGCGAAAGCGTGATTGTTTCAGTCCCACCAGTGGGTTGAGCCAACGAAATTCGCGCCCCTTCGTCAGATTTCAACTGAGAGGCGATAATCGTGCGCAATTGCTCAGCATTTTTGATTTCAACTTCATCGGGAAGCCGCTCGGCAAAAGCATCTTTTCTAACCGCGCTCATGTTTCGTCTCCTTCATTCGATGAAACCAACATAGTCATCTCCATCAAACGAAGCAAACGAAATTTTCGAAGCAGACGAAATAATCGAAATATTCGAAGCGGCCGCCTCCTTTTCGGAATTATTGATTGTCTTGGCACTCACCTATCAATAGGGGCTGAGTAGCAGGTCACCTCGTGGCATTTCGCCGATTGACTAAACTTTGTGGCCCTTGCTCCATAATGCCGCAAATCAGCAAAGGCCCATGTCGTGGCACATGGCGCCAAGGTAAAACAGCTCCGGATCATACGTCAGGCCGCGGCGCTCGACGGTCAGCGCGCATACTAAGCGACTAATTCCGGAGACTGGAAAAGGACCGAAATGAACGCCATTCCCACGGCTCACCCCGCTGAGTTAGCCGCAATCCGTGGAGGACGGCGCACGTCGCACGAGATGCAGCGGACGTGCGACCAGAGGCCACGTTACAGGAACTTTCCAAGGTCACGCCTGTTAGTAGCGGTGGAGCTTTCTTATGTCGTCCTCAACTCGCATACTCCTGCTAGGAACTGGCCTGATAATCGCTTTGCTTGGATTGACGCTGAGCGGCCTTGGCGGCTGGCTTCTGTTTTTGGGCGGCTCATCCTACTATCTGGTCGCGGGTATCCTGCTGCTGCTGACCGGTATTGCGGTTCTGATGCTGAGCTCCGCCGGCGTCTGGTTCTACGCAGCTGCATTCGGCGTTACAATCGTCTGGTCGCTGGCGGAAGTCGGTCTGGACGGGTGGGCACAGATTCCGCGGTTGGTCGCTCCCGCCGTCTTGGGTCTGTGGGTTTTCAGTCCATTGATCTCGGGCCGTCTTCGTTCCGTCCGACCGGATTGGGTCGGCACAGCAGGAATGGCGATTTCGCTTCTCGTCCTCGTTTTCGTTTTTGCATCCGGCTACTATATTACCGGAACCCGATATATTCGTGGCGAATGGGCCGGAACGGCGGCTGCCGCCAACCTCTCCCCGAACGCCATGGTGCCCGATAGCGATTGGCATTTTTATGGCCGCACAACGGCATCGGACCGCTTTTCGCCGCTCGATCAGATAACGCCGGCCAATGTCGCCGGTCTTTCGCAGGTCTGGTCCTTTTCCAGCGGCGACCTGCCGCGCGAAGGGGAGAATTCCAACGGACGCGAGTTCAGCTTCGAGGCGACACCGATCAAAGTCGGCAACAGCCTTTATTTCTGCACACCGCATCGTGACGTCATCGCGCTCGATGCCACGACGGGACAATTGCGTTGGCGCTTTGCACCCGGCGGAGACATGGATCACAATGTCTATCAGGCATGCCGCGGAGTCTCCTATTTCAAAGCTCCCTCAGGCACGGAATGCCCCGACCGCATCATCGCAACGGCATCGGACCTGCCTCGCCTCTTCGCGCTCGATGCGCAGACGGGAAAGCCCTGCGCCCATTTCGGCGCAAATGGGATGGTGGATCTTCGCGAGCACATGGGTCCAGTGCCTCCCGGCTTCCATTTCATCTCCTCGCCGCCAATGGTCATTAACGGCCGCATCATTCTCAGTGGCTGGGTCTACGACAACCAAACGGTCGGCGAGCCGTCAGGGGTCATTCGCGCGTTCGATGCCGTCGACGGGCATCTCGACTGGGCTTGGGACTTAGGACGCACCCCAGCCAACAAACCGCTTGGTGCCGATGAGATTTATACGCGCGGCACGCCCAACGGCTGGGGCGTCTATTCGGCCGATCCGGCCCTCAATCTGGTCTACGTACCCCTGGGCAATGCGACGCCTGATTACTTCGGCGGCAAGCGGCGGCCGTTCGACGAGCAATATTCGAGCTCGATCGTTGCGCTCGACATCACGACGGGTGCGGAGCGCTGGCATTTTCAGACGGTGCACCATGACCTCTGGGATTTCGACGTTCCGGTCGGACCGTCTCTGGTCGATCTGAAGGACACTGATGGGAAAGCCGTTCCTGCTTTGGTGCAAACCACCAAGCAGGGCGACATTTATCTCCTTGACCGTCGCGATGGGCACCCGCTGTCGAAAGTCGAAGAGCGTCCGGTTCCAAAGGGCGACATTCCCGGAGAACACTATTCGCCGACACAGCCTTTCTCAGTCGATATGCCGGCGCTTAGAGCGGCCAAGCTTCAGGAAAAGGACATGTGGGGAGCGACGCCAATCGATCAGCTCCTTTGCCGCATCACCTTCCGCCGGATGCATGACGAGGGGCTTTATACACCACCAGGCCTTAAACCGACCATTGGCTGGCCGGCCTTCGACGGCACGTCCGACTGGTACGGGCCGACCATCGACCCACAGCGAAAACTAATGTTCATCAACACGACCTTCATGCCGTTCAAGCTGCAGATGATTCCATATGGAAAGGCGCTGGAAGAAGGATTGTTCAAGCCGTGGAAGGGCTGGTCGGAACCATATCCGCAGCCGAAATTCAACAACAACCCTGAACATGGAACGCCCTATTCGATCGTCGTCGATGCCTGGCTGAATGCTTTGAATATCCCCTGCGTGCGCCCGCCCTGGGGAAAGATGCAGGCGATCGATCTTAACACTCACAAGATCGTATGGCAGCGGCCGCTCGGCACGACGCGAGATATGGGACCATTTGGACTGCGGCTGCCCTTGGGATTGCCGACAGGCGTATTTAGCATGGGAGGCAGCGTCGCCACGCGCAGCGGATTGCTTTTCATCGGCGCCACGACTGATCAATATATGCGGGCGATCGACGCCAAGAATGGTGCAATCCTATGGCAATCCCATCTGCCCGCCGGCGGAAATGCCACACCGCTGACCTATCTCGGCAAGGACGGTCGCCAATATGTGGTCATCGCAGCAGGTGGCCACGGCGGCATCCGTTCTCGCAACGGCGACGAGATCGTGGCATTTGCGTTGCCTAAGCGCTGAATGCCGGCAGCTGGCTATGCCTCCCTATCCTTTGGTGAGCATGGCCGTGCACTGATCAGGCCGCGTTTCATCCCCTTCGCCGGCCGCCGACGTACGGCGTGCGGCACGAGGAGGTCGAGAAGAGCATCAGGGTCGGCATCAGGAAGATCAACATCGGCATCGACCTGCGGATGGCATTGACGGGAGCCGCGCGCCCACACGCGGCGGCCACGATTGGAGCCATTCCTTTTCCGGCCACCGCCGATGCCGAGCGGGAAGTGGATGTTGGGACCGCCATTCTCGATGGCGAGACCGTGGTGCTCGATAACAAGATCACTCCGACTTCGGGGCGCTGCAGCGCTCGCCTGGCGGACGCGGTGGCAAGCGAGCCTTGACTGAAGCGGCCTTTTTCGCCTTCGACCTGCTCTATTTCGACGGCCATGATCACACGGGAATGGAGCTTTCCGTCCGCAATGCCGCGGTGTTCGACCTGAGTGACAAGCCGACCGGCTAAATTGACAGGACGCTCAACCCGTGCGGGGAGCGCCCTGTTGCACCCGGACGACCGTGGGCGGCAGATAGGCTGCGCGCAAAGGCATGGACGCGAAATGATGTATGATCGAGCGGTTTTCAACGCTCGTCGACGCGCTGAAGTTCGAAGAAATAGATTCGCTCATCGCCCCGTATCGTCATCGCGCCCATGAGTCTCTGCTCATCGAGCCGGCGGAAATAATCGACGATCGGTTGATGGTCATAGACCATGGCGGTGCTTTCGACACCGTCAAATGCCAGGGTCTTCAGCGATGCGACCGGTCCCCTCGCCCGCAGTCTGTGCTGAAGATAGGAAAACAGGTTTGCCGCCATACGGGTCCGGCCCAGCTGATGGAAACGCAGCGCCCAGTGAATCGGTATATATTTCGGGTCAATGGCCGTAAGCCGGTGTTCGCCTGAGCGAAACAGCAGGGCGTCGGCGCGCATATGGGGTGTGAAGCGCTTGCCGTACCAGCCGAGATTTTCGAGCACGCCGTCGAAGGGATGGTTCGACGGTATGCCGCGCCCCTTCCATAAGCCGACCAGTTCGTGCGGCGCGACTGGCGGCAGGTGCCGGAATTGCTCAAGCACTGTCTGCTGGTCTTCCATTGGATAGCTTGTCCTTGTCCTTGCGCTCTGAGACCCGCCGATTGGATTTCGCGTCGCGCCGGGCCTTGCGCAGCTCTTCGAGCGTCGGTATCCACCAGCCGCGATCGCGTTCGCTTTGTTCCGGAGTGCGCGCGCCGGCCACGTCGTCACCAATTCTTCCAGTGTGCCGCGCCGCCACGATGCCCAGATATAATCCTCGCCGTCCGCCGCGGCAAAGTAGAAGGCGGCAACCATCGCCGGATCCGCGAGTTCACCCTCCGTCCTGGTAAAGAAAACGATCCTCATATGCGTTATCCCGGCGCAGCTGGGCCAGCCATTTTTGATTGACTTGAAGCGCCGGGAAGACAAAGCCCGTGCGGACGATTACATGGACACCGTGATTGGCGACATCGAAATCCATGCGCCGTCCCCCGGCAAGCTCACTGACGGTCGTGACGAAGTCGTTGTTCTGGCAACACTATCATGAAAGGCCAATGGTGCCGCCCGGGAATGCGGCGATACCACTTCAGCTCAACCATCTGGAAGAAATATTGCGGGTTACAACTGCAGCCTTCAGATGCTATCTTGCGCTCGCCTCCAACTGAGAAGATCCTCACCGTGGTGTGAGAGCATCATCCCCGGAATAATCCCTTGCAGTCATTTCCCGTGCGGGAAAAAATTTCGCCAAGCTTGTCGGATATTCTGTCGTCCCAACGTCATGATGAAGCTCAGTGATTTTGAGCTGTTCTTTTCTCTATTCATTGAAAGCGTCGCGATGTCTCTTGATTCCCAAACCGTTTCAACTGCCGACGATCTCCCCGCGCCGGAGGACCATAGAGCCCGCAACAAGCTCGTCATCGGTCTGCTTCTGGTGTCGACTTTCGTGGTCATTCTCAACGAAACCATCATGGGCGTCGCCCTGCCCCACCTGATGGCCGATCTCAAGATTTCCGCAAATCGGGTGCAGTGGCTAACCACTGCCTTCATGCTGACGATGGCGGTCATCATTCCGGTGACAGGCTATCTGCTGCAGCGGCTGAACACACGTCCGGTCTTCATGCTGGCCATGTCGCTGTTCAGCGGCGGCACGCTGATTTCGGCACTGGCGCCGGGTTTTTCGATGCTCGTCATCGGCCGCATCGTGCAGGCTTCGGGCACTGCGATCATGATGCCGCTCCTCATGACGACGATCATGCATCTGGTGCCACCGCAGTCGCGCGGGAAGACGATGGGCAATATCTCGATCGTCATCTCGGTGGCGCCTGCCATCGGACCGACGATTTCGGGTCTTATCCTGAGCGCGCTCGACTGGCGCTGGCTGTTCCTGCTCGTCCTGCCGATCGCCCTTGCAGCGCTTGCGCTGGGCGCGTGGAAGATCAGCAACATCACGGAACCGAAGAAAGCACCGATTGACCTCCTGTCCATTCCCCTCTCGGCCGTCGGTTTCGGCAGCTTCGTTTACGGCCTGAGCGGTTTGGGCGAGGCCGCGGTTCACACGCCGATCGTGTCTCCCTGGATTCCGCTCACCGTGGGAGTTGCCGTCATCGCGATTTTCATCCTGCGGCAATTGCAACTCCAAAAACAGGATCGGGCCTTGCTGGATATGCGCACCCTGACAATAAAGGCATTCACCATTCCCGCGACGATGATGGCGATCCTGATGATGTCGATGTTCGGCGTCTTCATTCTGCTGCCGATCTATCTTCAGAACGTGCTGCGACTGAGCACGCTGGAGACCGGCCTATTGCTCCTCCCCGGCGGCTTGATCATGGGGTTGTGCGCGCCAACCGTGGGCAGCCTGTTCGACAGGTATGGCCCCATGCGGCTCGTCGTGCCAGGCGCCATCCTGTTCAGCCTGCTTATGTGGAGCCTGACATTCATTCAGCCGGGGACGTCATTCTGGCTGATGCTGATCGCCCATGTTATCCTCAGCATCGGTCTCGCGTTGTTGTTCACGCCTCTGTTTACCGCCAGCCTGGGCGCCCTTCCGCCGAACCTTTATTCGCATGGAAGCGCGATGATTGGCACAACGCAACAGGTTGCCGGAGCGGCCGGTACCGCACTCTTCGTGGCCGTGATGACGATAACCGGTTCAAGTGCTGCAATGACCGATGGCGTCACAGTTGCGGCGGCGACGACTGCCGGGATTCGAACGGCATTCTTCTGTGGCGCGATCATCTCCATCGCAGTGGTCACAATGGCCTTTTTCGTCAAGAAGCCCGCCGGCGGTGATCACGACCTCCAGCATTGAGGTTGTTGGTGGGCAGAGATCGAACACTGATTTTTGCGGCAGCATTCGAACTTCGATCCTGCTTCGCAACACGTCAGTCCGACGGTGGCCAGGCGCGACCATTGGACACGGGATTCTGCCAACCAGCAACAGATGCCAAGTTACATCGTGACCACAGAGGCACTCTAACTGGACATGCTTATTTTGAATGCTCTTGATGGGATGCGAACTGACTCAAATTTGGGGGCGTATTTTTCTGCTCATCTTGCATCTCCACGACCGAGATCGGCGCCTCGGAGACATCAAAATCGATATCTCAGTGCCCGCCGGGATGGATTGCGTCATTGAGGTACAAGCAAGTCAGCAGCGCAAAGACATAAGCCTGCAGGAAAGCCATGAGGAACTCGAGACCGGTAAGGGCGACGGTCATGGCCAAGGGAAAAATGGCGCCGCCGACGCCGAGCGTGCCCAAAGCCCCGAGCGAGGCCACGAAGCCTGCAAATACCTTGATTGTGATATGGCCAGCGAGCATGTTGGCAAAAAGACGAACCGAGTGGGAAATCGGTCGCGTTAGGAAGGAGATGATTTCGATCATCACGACCAGCGGCAACAGTATGCGCGGCACGCCCTGCGGAACGAACAGGTTCAGGAAGCCGAAGCCGTGCTTCCAGAAGCCGCAGATTATAACGGTCACAATAACGAATGACGCCAGAGCGAAGGTGACGATGATCTGGCTTGTAACTGTGTAGAAGTAAGGGAACATGCCGAGCAGATTCGCGGTTAGCACGAACATGAACAAGCAGAAGACCATCGGGAAAAATTTCATCGCCTGCTCCCCCGCCCCCTCCTTGAGCATCGATGCGATAAATTCGTAAGACATTTCCGCCACGGACTGTAAACGCGTGGGAATGAGGCTCCGGCTGGAGGTGGCAAAATAGAGAAATCCCGCGGAGATAACTGCCGCAGCCACCATAAAGAGGGAAGCGTTGGTGAACGAAAAGTCGATTCCCTCGATGTCGATCGGTACGATCTTGTAAATCAGGAACTGATGAGTTGGCCCGTTCACCACCGCTTGCTCTCTCTCATTTGTCCGCAGTTGCAACGCGTATCCATTGATACCAGGCAAACGACGTCTGAACGTCGCTCCCGTCTGCATTTTGCTGCAATCTTCTTGCGCTTCGTCCAGCGCATGGTGGCGAGATGATGTCGCATGCAATGGATTTGAAGTGGCGCACGCTGCTTATAGAGTGGCTCTCATTTTATATATCGCATTACGACACACATCAAGCTGCGACGGGAGCTATCGTCGTCAATGTCCGCCGTCTGACTTCCGCTGTCCCCTTCATGCTTTAGCAAAGCCAAAATCAGTTTGAATTTCTAACAATACTGTAGAGACGGGCGATGAACTCCGCCGCATGGCCGGTCGCAGATGCTGTGCCTAATCGACGCTCGCAAACCAGCCCGTTACAGCGTGGCGCGTGCACTGCGATATCTACTGACGACGAGGTCCATCAGTTCCTGAATAGAGGTCTCCGCAGTCGGCCTGTCGAAGGTGATGGCGCCGTTCTCGACAAGGTTGACCCGATCGCACACATCGAAGATTTGCGCGTAGTTATGAGCAATGATGATGATCGCAACCTCGCCTTCACGCTTCAGGCGCTGGATGACATCGAGAATCAGCCCGGATTCCTTGACACCCATTGCCGCAGTCGGTTCATCGAGCAAGAGAACTTTCGCCTTTTGGTAGACCGAACGGGCAACCGCAATCGCCTGCCGCTGACCGCCGGAGAGTCTGGCGACGGGTTCATCGACCGACGGGATCTTCACGCCCATTCGGTCCAGCAATTCGATCGCTCGTGCCCGCATTGTGCGATCATCGAGAATGCCGAGAAAGCCACCATGTACCGGCTCGCGCCGCAAGAACATGTTGCGGTAGACGTTGACTTCGTTGATGAGCGCGAGATCTTGAAAGACAGCCTCGATTCCAAGGGAGCGTGCGTGGCTTACCGAGTGAAGCGTCGTAGGCTTATCCTCGAAAACGAGCTGACCGCTCGTCGGACGATGGAAGCCGGTCAGAATCTTGATGAGTGTGGACTTGCCTGCTCCATTGTCGCCAAGAAGCCCCAAGACCTCGCCTCGTTGGAGCCGCAAGTTGATATCTCGCAAAGCTGTCACCTTGCCGAAGGACTTGGCGATGTTCTCGGCTCGCAGGACGTCAGTTGGAATCCGGTCTTGCATCACACATTACCGCCGCGCATTTGGGTCAGCCGAACGTTGACCGCCATCGTCACGAGAATCGCTGCTCCGAGTATCATATCGAACGTGTAGGCGCTGACGCCGAGCAGCGTGAAGCCGTCCGTCAGGATACCCAGGACCAGCGATCCGATCAGAGCACCGACGACCGTTCCCACACCACCGGTGAGCAAAGTGCCGCCGATAACCGCACCCGCCATCGCCTGGAACATGATCTGGGAACCGCCCGCCAAAGGATCGACGGATCCGATTCGAAATGCGTCAATTATCCCCGCAAAGCCACCCAAGATGCCGCATAAGATAAAGTTGCCGATCTTTATCCGGCGTACGGATATACCAACTTCGGCGGCACCAACGAGATTGCCGCCAGTTGCCACGGTATGAAGGCCCCAACGAGTCTTTTTGAGAACGAACTGTAAGACAAGCGTGATCGTGATGGCCCAGCCAAGTTCCGACCAGGCGCTGCCGCCGAACAGAATAGTAAACCATTGCCCAGCTTGCGGTTCGACCGGAAAGCCGCCCGAAATCGTCAGCGTGAATCCATTGATAGCGAACAGCATTCCGAGCGTCGTGACAAACGACGGCACCCGTAGCAGTGTTGTGATCAGCCCATTGATAAGACCGACTATGGCCGCCGCACCGAGACCGACAATGACGGCCAGATAGTGTGGCACACCGGCCGCCGCCGCAAAATACATGACAAACGGCGTGAGCGCATAAACCATGCCGACTGACAGGTCGACTTCGCCACACACCAGCACCAGCACTTCGCCACCGGCGATAATTGCTGTGGTGCCCGAGTACTGGATGAGGTTCTGCAGGTTGGCTTGTGATAAAAATGCGCCATTGGCATATTGAAAATAGGCGGCAAGCGCGATGCCTGCCGCAAGAATGCTCGTCTCAGGCCAGCGCAAGACGACCATTCCGATGCTCCGCCACGCACGCGACCGGGATGCCGACCGGTGGTGATCTACATCAATAACGGCCGATCGGCGGCCAGCATCTTCATCGATCATATCGAATCAACCCTGTGACCAATATTGGATATCGGAATTTAGCCGGCGATCGACTTCGGTCTTTCAAGGAAAGCTTTATCGCTCGAATTGCCTTCGAAGCGGCTCTTCGTCTTACGATAAGCCTCAACACTATCCTTGGTAACGAACTTCAGACCGGTGTTTATCTCGGAAGGTCCAGTGAGGCCGCCGGACGCGATGAAGAGAAACATTTCCATCACCGTATAGAATCCCTGCAGATAGGGCTGTTGATCAATTGTGAAATCCAGATGCCCTTCGGAGATTGCGTCGAGGGTCTGCGGCAAAAGATCAAAGCCGCCGGCGCGGATGCCTTTGGCGTGGAGACCATATTTCTGCATGGTCTTGCCGACCGACAGGGTGCTGCCGGCATCGACCGCAAACATGCCTTTCACATTGGGATGACCGGTGTAATAAGCATCGACTCGCGTGACTTCCTCGTTGATCGTCGGGCCGGTAGCTATTTCCGCCAACGTGATCTTCTTGCCTGAGGCCTTGATTGCGTCTCGTGCTCCATCCATGCGTGGCTGAATATTGAGCTGACCCGGCGTGGCGATGAAGCCGGCAACGTCACCTTCGTCGACGAGACTGACAATGCGTTCACCTAGTGACTTGCCTGCCTGATAAAGATCCTGACCAATATAAGCGAGACGTTTGTTACCGGTCGTATCGGCATTGTAGGCGAAGACTGGAATGCCGGCAGCAAGAGCCCGTTCTACTGGCGCGTTGAACGCGTGCTGGTCGACCAGGCAGACGGCAATCGCGTCCGCTTTGGCTGTAATCGCCGTGTTTATCGCGTTGACCATCTCGGATGCAACGGAAGTTTGCGAGCCCGTCCATTGATATGAGCATCCAAGCAACGCGCATGCGTCGGCGATGCCATACTGAGTCGGAACAAAGAACGGGTTCGTCGTGACGTGATTGACGAAAACGAACTTCCAACTCGGATGGTCAGGAAATGCTCCCTCCATGTTGGTTGCGGCCTCCACGAGGCTCGGCAGGCCGGCCACGGCGGCGACGCTTCCACCCACCATTGCCGCAAGTAAATCGCGCCGCGAGGCACGCGGGCCTACCGATGCGTCGTTACTAACGTTATTTTCGATCACTGAAGTCATCCTCCTCTTTTGTCATCCGACAACTGAATGTCGGAAGGCTTTGTTGCAGGGTGTTTCCCGGCGCCCTTTGACTTAAGATGACGTAACCGTTTTACTGATAACAGGTCGCGCCCATTCTAGACTCTATCGTGCCATCATATTGACCTTTACGCTCTGATCTCCTGCCGCTGGAACACAACGTAGGCGATGGTGTAGACAAGCAGCATGGCCGCGATCAGGCCTGAAAATTGCGGCCAGATCAGCAAGATGCTTTGATCGAAGGGCAATGGCGCGCCGAGCAAGGCTCCCTGAAGCTGGCTGACGAAAATAAGTCCCAGCGCCCTGGTCGAGGGATTGAGGAGCGCAAGCGTGGCCTCGCCGAACAGCGTGTTGGGAGACAGTCGCGCGATAGCGTGGGCAATTTCCGCTTGGTGCACAGCCGTCGTCGGATCGAACGGATCGACGGGCGCTATGGTACCAGCCACAAGAGGGCCGATCATGCTCCAGAAGATCGTAAAGACGAGCTAGAGCGTCAAACCGGCCAAGGCCGAGGTTGCAGGCGCCCGAAAGAGCGTCGAAAACAGCATCGAAATCGCCAGCCAGACGCCGGCATAGGCAAGTGATGCCGTCAGAAAGGCGAGGCCTCGCATAATTTCTTCACCGGATGGCGGCAGGCCGAGCATAAGAATGCCCATACCGGTAACGAGCAGCCAAAGTGTTAAGAGACAGATTCCAATGACCAGAAGCCCACCGACGAACTTTCCAGCGAGCAGGGCATCGCGATAGATCGGCTGCGACAGAATGCGGCTCATCGTACGGCGGTTGTATTCACCGTTGATAGCGTCGAATCCAAGCGCTATTCCGACCAGCGGCAAGAGGAAGCCCAGGAACGCGACGAAGGACGGGAGCGGCTCGCGGGCCGTTGTGAAGATGCGAAGGAAGAGGAACTGATCCTCGCTGAGAGTATTCTTAATCTCGCCAATGGCGGCGTAGATCGAGCCGAACGCCGTCAGGAGCACCAGCAGCATCACAAGATGCATGCGCAGGCTCGTCATGTGATCGGCCGCCTCTTTCATCGCGACCGTAGATAGACCGGAAAATGGAGAGCCTTCACGCCGCATGATCCACCTGTTCAAAATAGCGCACGTAGACCTCGTCAAGGCTCGAGCGATCCATCGACAGTCGCTTGAGACGACCGCCGGCAGCAACGACCCGGCTGGCGATTTCGGCGCGAATATCGGTCGCAGCATCGACGCGGGTGACATCCGATGCTACTGCCGTCACCCGCGTAGCCTGAGGGATATCGGCGACTATCTTGACGGTATCGCATCCCTTTGCTTCGACCTCGATGATGTACGAACCGCCTAGAACCTGGCTGGCGAGATCCGCAACGCGGCCGACCAACCCGACCTTGCCGCGATGGAAAAGGGCCACGCGGGAACAGATTGCCTGTACCATCGATAGAAGATGCGACGACAGCACGATCGTCATGCCTTCGCCGGCGAGCTGCACGATGAGATCGAGCAATTCCTGGGTCGATTGCGGATCGAGGCCGGATGTGGGTTCATCGAGAATGGCCAGCTCGCTTCCCTTGGCCAGAAGATCCGCAATACCAAGCCGCTGTCGCATGCCGCGCGAAAACGTCGAGACATGGCGGTTGGCAACCTCGGTGAGACGCACGCGCGCCAAGGCGCTCGCAATGCGCTCCTCTGCATCGGCAATGCCGGCAAGGTGCATCGTGTAACGCAGATTCTCCCATGCGGTCATGCTGTCATAGAACCCGACCGCATCGGGCAAGTAGCCAACTCTGCGCTTGACCTCCAGCGGCTCTCGCAAGGGGTCGTGACCCAACACGCGCACGCTGCCGCCGTCGGGTTCGGTCAGGCCGAGCAGAAGCAGGATCGTCGTCGTCTTGCCGGAGCCGTTCGGTCCGAGCAGACCGAATATCTCTCCCTTGTTGACGATCAGGTCGAGCCCTTCGACGGCGACTAAGCGGCCATAGTGCTTGGTGAGGCCTGCAGCCTCGATGACCGGCGCGCTCATCGGCGTCCATACCTTGTCACAGCCATGGCGAGCACGATCACGGCGGCGCCGATGACGCCGAGGCCTGCCGCGCCCCAGATGGTTGACGTGGTCACGGTGACACGGAAGTCCGCATTGTCGGATGCGCCGTTGCCATCTGCCCGCATGCTGACCATGTAATCGCCGGCGATCGCATTGTTCGACGGCGTCATGTGGACGGCGACCGTCTGCTGTGCGCCGGGTGCGATGGCATCAAGCGCCTTCGGGTCGAGTTCAACATTCCAGCCACTGGGGGCACTTGCCGAAAGCTTGACGTCGTTGGCAGGCGCCGTGCCGGAATTGTTGATAGTGAAGTTGAACACCTGTTCCCTGCCGGCAACGGCCCTGCCGGAAAGCCGGCCATCCGGCCCCGACAGGGATATTGACGGTTCACCGGTGACATCGAGCACCAGCTGCGTCTTGCCTTGCACCTTCGGGCTGGATGCTTCGACAATGACCGGATACTTGCCGGCGGCAACATTCTGCGGCGGCTTGACGGAAACCTTTACGGTCTTGGTTTCGCCGGGCTTGAAGGGAAGGCTGGTCAGTTCCTGGCTGCCATATTGCTCTTTGAATGTAGCGGCAAAGCCGGACGGCGCGTCCGAGACAAGGTTGAGGGTCTGGTTCTCCTGACTGTCGTTCTTGATGGCGACATCGAAATCGAAATTCGAACGCGGCGTTCCTCGTAGCGCCGGCAAACTCGGCGTCAGCGTTACCTCATCCGGTTCTGCTGCAGCCAGTGTCATGGAAATCGGTAGTTGCAGAGCCTCATTGGTATCGGAGGTGCCGCGAACGGTGAAAGTATAGGTTCCCGGTTTGGTGCCTTCGGGCGCGGTGATCTTCAGGGTCAGCCTCTGGCTGTCGTCGGCGCCCACGATCGCCGCACCGACAGGCCTGCCGCCACCATCCAGTTCCCATTTCCAGTTCTCCGGGAGGCCGTTGATGGAAAAGGCAACTCGTGCCGGAGGCAGGTTGGAATTGGAAAGGGTCAAGGGAAGGCTGGTATCTTCACCGATACGCTCGGTCAGGACCGGAAAATCCGTCGTCAGCCACAGGCCTGTGGGCTTTCCCGACGCTGTCTGCGCGGAGACGACAGGGGCATACGAGACCACCCCGCCGGCAAGAATTAAGGCCGGCAGGAAATGACGAAAGCGACTCATCGCATCACTCCCAAATCAACAATGGCAGGCACGCTGGCTCGACTGCTTTTGATGCGCCGAGACGCAGAAACGATCCGGCGCGATTGTGACAATAATCGGGCAATGACATTAAATCTTCTTAATATGACAGCTCGATCTCGCGGAGCTTTTGATAAGTCCAAGGGGACGCAAACG
The DNA here is from genome assembly GCA_900468625.1 of Hyphomicrobiales bacterium. Taxonomy (GTDB): domain Bacteria; phylum Pseudomonadota; class Alphaproteobacteria; order Rhizobiales; family Rhizobiaceae; genus Rhizobium. The sequence continues at coordinate 77,793 of UBUL01000019.1, read as the reverse complement.
TGGCGCCACAGTTTGGAGACGGACTCGATGAAGCAAGTGAAAAATCGAAAAATAAATATATCGGAACAGGTACTTAATCTGCGATCCCCAATTCGGGAACCTCGATCGGATGCTTGCTGGATCAACCCGGAATAGCGCTTTCTCATCAGAAATTGCGCAAGCGGCTCCGTCTCGCCCTTTATATCATATCATGATATTTTGAAATTAGTTGATTTCCAATGATTCTGAATGGGGGATGAACAGGTGGAAAATTTCGTGGAACGTCGGCGTTATTTTAGCGCTGCGGCGAGGAAAGGCTAGCGGCGCCGATCTCGCCTGGACGCAAAGAGGACGGCAAATCTCCGATAGAGGATAAGGCAAAGAAAAGATGGAACGCGTACTGATTGTTGAAGATGATCCGCTGATCGCAATCGATCTCCAACATATGATACATGAGCTGGGATACGAGACCTCCGGGATAGCCAATACATTCGAGAGCGCCAAACGCCTGGCGCCTCATTCGGACCTTGCCCTTGTCGACGTCAATCTCTTGGATGGCGCGACCGGACCGCGCATTGGTCAATTTCTAGCGGGCAAATTCGGTATCTCCGTCGTTTTGGTGACGGCCAATCCGGAGGTTGTTGCCGATGGCATTTTCGGGGTGATCGGCGTCATCTCCAAGCCCGCCCAACCGACAACAATCAAACAGGTGTTGGAGTTTATGTCTAACTACCGGAACCAACCGGTACCTCACCCCCCGGCACTACGTCTGTTTGCGTCCGACAGACGCGACCCATTCTAGGAAGGTCAGCATCATGGACACGATGCGAAATCCCTCGGCATTTTATCATTGCGCCTTGGACAGCAGCCACAACATCATGGGGTTCTGCATGGACAAGATCAGATGGAAACAGCCAATGCTGGGGAGCCGCCGGCCGAGCTGCAACACAGGCTATCCGGTCTCCTCGAAAATATGGCCGAACTCAATGGGTTGATCTGCATCGGACGGGACCTACGCCGCGGCAAATCGTCCCCCGGCCGTGATGAATGCTGCCTACATGATGATGGGGGAAGTCTGCAAGGCGCTGGAAGGCTGGAAGGCGAAACAACAGCATCCGAGGAGGACGGATATCAGACGGATATCAGCTGTCATCCATCGGATCGTGACAGACGCCGAAGCCGTCTCAGGGATTCGACCAGCAATTCTTCATTCTCGAACATGCCTCTGAGATGGATCGCCGCCAACCTCGCAAGCAACTCCTCGCCAATCTCGGTCAGACCGATCAACACGCTGCGTTTGTCTTCCGCGGACGGTATGCGGATCACGAGGCCTGCAGCCTCCAGCCGGTTCACGAGCTGAACCGCGCCGTTGTGTTGCAACAGCATCTGTTCGGCGAGCTCCCGTATCATGATCCGGCCCGTCGAGGCGACCTTGATCACCAGCAATGCCTGATACTGCTGCGACGTAACACCCACCTCGGAAAGTGCTGCCTCGCTGAAGGAAAGAAACCGCCTCATGGCGAGCCGCACGCCGGCAAGACCGTGATATACGTCGGGATCCAAAGGCTCGGTCACCTCGAATACCCGTTTTTGAGATCGTCTGGGCCGCTTGTCGGGGCGCATTCACATCGTTTCCTGCCTATTGTACCGAGACGATATATTTGACGCATACCATGACTGGCAAGCGCGCACGATAACCGTGACATTCAACCTGCATATCGATGCTGCTCTCCAGGCGTAGGCGAGGTGGTATCACTTGGTTCCATCTCCGGTCGTCGCAATCCGGTGACGTTGGATCCTGACTGCAGTGATCGATTTTCGGCACGTCGATAAGGTCTTTTTGTTCGATCAATGTAGGAGGCGATGCGTTACTCCTCGCCCAACAAGGAGGTTGTCCGCTTAAATGTGCTACAAAATGGCGAAAGCCGCGATCAAGCAAAGAAGGATGACAAGAGGAAAGATAATCAGCTTCAGGAAATCAACGAAAGAGACGTCATCTCAGGACTTCACCTTGCGTCACCAGCATTGGTACGCGCCGTCGCTGGGGTATGCAATTCCCCCAGTCGAGCGACGCGATGTCGCCGGGACCGCGCTTTAAATGTCTTGAAGTGCGCTACCCCAGCCATGGTCCTTCCACTCAGACGGTGTCATGAGGATCTTCAAAAAATTTTGGAACACGAACATCAGCCTTTTGATCGCTCAGCTCCGTCAACTCAGTACCTTCAAGCATGCGACCGTTCGCAGACATCGGCGAACGCCAATGCATACGGGAAAAGTAGATTTCGATGTTTGCCGGTCGTTCATCGCGTTGAAGTCGGCCTGCTTCTGCACGCAAATGGCCATCAGCCGGTTCCGGTAACCCCCGGCGACAACAGATTTGTCGGCTTTGTTTCGTCAAAATCCAGCACCGATCCAACGGAGCCGAAGACGCGAACGTCGCCCCCCTTGTTTCTGAGAACGCCGGCAACGGTGCCATAGACCACGGCGGTCGCCCCAGGCTCGACTATTAAATCGTGAGAAATCGTTCCGTGGAGTTCACAGATCCGACCTTTCGAAACCGTCAGGCTTCCAGTGATCAAACCATAGAACTGCACATCGCGATCTAGCCGTATCGAACCATCGATTTTGGCATCGAGCCGTTCCACTTGAAACTCCTCCATGGATGAAGCGGCCTTGCCATTTGCGGGTTCGGCCATCCGCCAAGTCTTCCTGCTCCTGTACACAATATATCATGCCGTGATATATATCAAAGAGAGTCTATGAGAATTGGAGGATTTTTGATCCTCTTTCTTTCGCCGTATCGCATAGGATCTGGGTATGCTCCGTCGCTGACGAAATGGCGAAAGGCATGTGCAATCTGAGGCTCAGTGCAGATGGATCCGATTTGGGCAAACTGCCGTGATAGTCCTTGCCTGGCATGAGTTTTCAAGATGCCGGTATGGCGCCGGGCCTATACGCTTATATCATAGCATGATATAAAAATGCCTCTCTCTACTCCAAGAGTTGACGGGTTTGTTAGCGATGGCGCCAAAGCAAAAGACGAACGCAATAACGGCACTTTTCGATGACCTTACCAGCGCGAACGAGGCGATTGAGCGTTTGGTCTCCGCTGGTATCTCTCCGACAAAGATCGAGCTGCTTACGGGGACGGATGCCATCGCATTCGCCGCCAACGAGGAGAATGGATTTTGGCAAAAGCTTGCAACATTGCTGTTCGAGGACGACGACAGGACAGCTCTCTTGCGTGACTTGCGTGACGGTAGTCACCTGCTTGTTCTCGGCGATCTGGAATTCGGCGAAGACGATCTCGCGCTCGACATCCTGGACAATGATGATCTGTGGGATGCCCGCGATAGCCGTATCGAAAAATGAAACTCTTTGTCTGCAACTGGACGCGGACGGTTGGTGGGTCTCGATCGTCGGCAGTTGCACGGCTGCGCTACATGACGGCGTCAGTCCGCCACCATATCCCGACGGCATCCGAAGCGGGTCGTCGTTTTCCAGGAGGGAGACACTTTGTCCTGCGAACCCCGAGGAACCTACCCGCCGATCGGTGTCCTGAAGCCTGTTGCGGAAAACGTCTGGATTGTGGATGGTCCGCTCATCCGTTTTGGCATGCCATGGCCGGAGATGCCGTTCCCAACGCGCATGAGTGTGATCAGACTTGCCAGCGGTCTTTTCATTCATTCTCCGACTGCACTCTCCCTCACTTTAAAAAATCAACTGCAAGAATTGGGATCTGTGCGTTGGATCGTGGGGCCCAACCGCATCCATTATTGGTGGATCCCCGATTGGAAACGGGCCTATCCCGACGCAGAGATTTATCTTGCTCCCCGCATCCGCGAACAATCCAAGGAGCGCATCAACTTTACTGCTCATGCCCTGTCGGGAACGAAGGGTTATCCGTGGGATGACGAACTCGACACCTTGCCGGTGGAAGGCAGCTTCATGACCGAGATCGAGTTTTTTCATGCCGAGAGCCGTACATTGGTACTCACCGACCTCATCGAGAATTTTGAACCCTCTCGGCTCGATGGCTTCCTCACGCGCTGGCTAACGTGGCTCGGTGGCGTGCAGGATCCGCATGGAAGCATGCCACGGGACATGAGAATGACATTCCTGCAAAATCGGGAGAATCTCAAAGCTGCCGTGGAAAAGATGATCGACTGGAATCCAGAGCGGATTATCCTGGCGCACGGTCGCTGGTATGAGACCGATGGTGCCCGCGAGCTGCGCCGAGCTTTTGCTTGGCTACTTCGTTAAGGCCGGATAATAGGTGCGTGGAACCTTGGCCTCTCGAAATGGTTGGCGGATTGATCGCCTTGGAATGCCGGCTGTCACCGAGAACTGCAGACTGCCGCGAGGGCCTAACGCATGTTTCCGAACTGGTTTCATATCCTTGCCGCACTCGCCATCTGCCTCGGCTTCCTTTCGGCCGTCGTCATATTCGTTGATGTCCTGCGACATCCGCAACACATGGCGATCATGAATGTCGTTTGGCCCGTCACAGCGCTGTTCGGAACGATCCCGCTGGTTCTTGCCTATTTCGCCTATGGTCGTTTGACCAGCCGGGGCGCCACAATGGAGGAAAAGAGCCGAGGAGAGCAGATGCCCGGCAAGACCAAAACCCCCTTCCCTGTCATGGTCGGGAAAGGGGCCTTGCATTGCGGAAGCGGCTGCATGATTGGCGATGTTATCGCCGAATGGCTGGCCTTTGCGACGCCGGCCATTGCGGTTGCACTCGGGTGGCAGACGCTGTTTCGCGAAAAAATGTTCGCGGTGTGGATCCTGGACTTTATCTTCGCCTTTGCTCTCGGCATTGTCTTTCAGTATTTCGCGATCGCTCCCATGCGCGGACTATCGCTTGGCGATGGTTTGAAAGCCGCCTTGAAAGCGGACACGCTTTCGCTCATTGCCTGGCAAGTGGGCATGTATGGCGCCATGGCCGTCTTGCAGCTCCTCGTCTTTCCGACAGCTTTCGGTATCAAAGCCGAAGTCAACAGTTTGGAGTTCTGGTTCGCCATGCAGGTCGCCATGATCTGCGGCTTTGCGACGAGCTATCCGGTCAACTGGTACCTGATCTCGGCTGGCATCAAGGAGAAGATGTAAACGTTTCAATCTCATTGATCATGAGCCCAAGCCATCAGTGCTATGCAGTCCGCTACATGCGCTCTGCGCCGAAGCGTCGCCAGAAAAGGACGAGAAAATTATGGGATCACCGTCGGCTGAACGGCGAAGCTATCGGTCTTGGGCAACTATCTGAAGGAAGGCGGCTTCAGCCAGGGAGTGACCTTCGAAAGAAGTTCGAGACCGAAGACGGCTGGAAGTTCGCCTACGAGAAACGTGGTGCATCACGGGTGAGGTTTTCGGGAACCAAGGGTGACCGGATCATGTACGTGCGGCAAATCGCTTTTTTGCGATGACGCAATGGGGAACTTCACATCCGAGTACCCCGCAGCGCAAAAGAAGCGGTTCAGGCCGCTGGTTGATAGGATGGTGAAGACGCTTAAGGCACCGAAGCACTGCGACCGGGACCCACCGGCTGAATCATCGCAGAGCGTGCCTCATTGCGCCAGAATATCGACAAGTTCATTGTCACCCGCCCAAAATGTCCTCTGCATCATTCCGTCACGACATAGGATGCCGTTCACGAACGTGGTCGAATTGCGGCCAAGATGTGAGGATTTCAATCCGATCTTACAGAAGCAAACAAAACCAACTCTTTCAACAGGTTTGGGAGCGCGCAGCGGGCAATCATAAAATGTGCAAGTGGGTCATTTCAGCTGGTAACCAACAGGCAGAGCCCTAAGCAGCACTCGAGAGATGCCTGTCCTATCCCAAAGCGCTCTGGGCTGCGCAAATTCTGTCGATCAGAGCATCGAGCTCACCCTTTGGAGGACGATTTTTGGCGAGGCGCTGCTTCAAGTGCATGATCGGTTCGGCCAGGATTTCTTCCAGGGTCTCGGCGCAAGTGAAGTCGCCCGCCACGCGCTTGACCTTCGAATTGTCGAAGATCGCTGTCCAGGCCTTGTCGCCGACCAAGGGGCCCATCCAATCCGGATTATACTTGATCAGCGTATCCGTCGGCACGTGGACGATTTTCGCCTCGACACCCAGCAATCTGGCGATCGACTTTTGAATATCGTCCCATATGTGGGCGCGGTCGGAGGTGATGTGGAAGATTTCAGTCAGGGCTGCCTGCTTGCCGAAAAGCCCGACGAACGGCACCGCGAAATCGACCGAGCGCGTCAGTGTCCACGGCGTGTGGCCATCACCCGCGACGATCGTGGGCTCGCCATCCAGCATGCGCCTCGCCATTATGTCGCTGTCACCCATCATGATCGGCAGGCCGGTGCGCACGGTGTGACTGGGGCGGACGATCGTCCAGGCCAGCCCCTTTGACGCCATCAGCAGCTCCTCGCAGGCGATCTTGGCCTGGCTGTAGGACCAGTAGGGATTGATGGCCGGCGTTTTTTCGGTGATGACATAGTGGCGTGCCGGCTTCTCGTAGACCGAAGCCGAAGAGATGAAGATGTACTGGCCACAATTGCCCGCAAACACATCGATATCTCGTGCAATCTGATCCGGCGTGAACGCGATAAACTGGCATATGACGTCATAGTTGGTCCTGGCGAGATCGGCATAGGCAGCCGATCCGAGTTCGCCGGTGATCGAAGTCACCCCTGCAGGCAAGGGGTCGCCCCTCAGGCCGCGGTTGTAGACACTGACGCGATGTCCCTCGCCAACAGCACGCTCGACGCAGAGATATGAGATTTGGCCGGTACCGCCAATGAAAAGCACGTTCAAAGCCATGTGAAGGACCTCGGCGTCTGATTGGTAGGATCAATGACTACCATTCATAACGCGAAAAAGCCTTATCGTCTCCCCTCGATCACTCTTGCAATGACCATCACCGTCAGAAAACTGGGACGGGTTCACATCGGCCGCGTGCGGGGCCAGTCGGCTGGTGAAAGCGAAGCTACCAGCGCAGGCTGACTTTTCCGACCAGGCTTCCGATCACCCCGCTCAGCAGGATACCGAGCGTGTACCATATCGCGATGAATGGAATGCCATTCTCGACGCAGGCCCAGGAATATACCCAGCCGCCGACACCACCGGCGCAAGCGCCCGCCACGAAGCCGGCAAGTGCCGGACGCGTGGGGGCTGCGCGCCTGAGAAACCACATGTTGGCGCAAAAAGCCGGAATGCCGAAAGCCACGATCAGGAACGGGCAAAAGGACGCCGAATATCCGACGATGAGACCGGGATAGGATGAAGCCGGCGACAATGCGAGCTGAACGACCGCCAGCAGCACGACGATAGCGAACGCCACGGCCAAGACCCGACTCATATTGCCGGTCGAACCGTCCGGCCGCGCAACCCGCTCAAGAGCGACGATCGTCGCGCTCATCAAGATGGCGGTATACAAAAACTTCACCCAGAACGCGGCGACCGTTACCTGATACAGATGCGGGCGAAAAGGAAGCGAAATGAGCAGGGCAACAGCCGCGCCGATCACGCCGACAACGATCGCAAGTGCAAGCCGCATTCGCAACGCATGACGGCGAACCGGGGTGAGGTCGCTCACCAGAGCCTCGATGAATTCATCATTTTTCGTCATTGGCAAAACCCAGCTTGCGGCCAATCGCGCGCATCCCACGATGAATGCTGACACGAACCATTGCTTCAGACTGCCCGGTCTCGATCGCGGCTTCGGCGGTGGTCTTTCCGGCGATCTTCACCTGCCGCAAAAGCTCCCTCTGCTTGGTGGGCAATTGATCGAGAAGACGGTCGACGTCGAGATGCGCAAATAGCGCTTCCTCCCGAAATTCACCTGCGATCTCGTCTTCCAACGCAATTTCAACGCCCCTTTTGCTGCCATTTGCCCGGAAATGATCGATCAGCTTGTATTTCGCGATCTGAAAGAACCACGCGGTAAACGGTCGATCCCGATCGTAGGTAATGCGCCGGCCATGCACCGCCAAAAGCACCTCCTGGACCAGATCCTCGGCATCGCGATCGGCATGGGGGCCAAGCCGCCGCCGATAGAACGTCAAAAGCAGATCCCTCAGAATGACGAGCAAGCGCCTGTATGCAGCTTCATCGCCGTCAAGCGATAGAAGCATCAAGCCTTTCAGGACCTGTTCCGACACTGATTTCGTCATCCACGGGGAGTCATTCGTTGATGGGCGCTACTTGTTACATCCTCATCCGATTTTTTTGTCCCCCTTCTTGCGATCACAACGGCGTGATCTCTGTAACGCATTCGCGAAGGCGCCGAATGAGGGGACGGAATTAAGAGACAATCCGGTGTCGTCGACACGATGCATTTGCGGATTGCCCCGTTTCCAAAGCGATCACCCTGCCCGCTCCAGATAGCCGGATGGGGATCATGTCGAACAGATCGAAGATATGGAGAGCAGAATGTCGCTCACGAAGTTGAAGATCATGGGTGTGGCGCTGGCGCTCGGCGCGATGACCGCACTATCCGCGCATGCTGCCGACAAGGCGCGCGTTCGCGGCGTCGTGGAAAGCCTCGGTGGCGATACGCTGATGGTCAAATCGCGCGAAGGCAAGGATGTGACGATCAAGTTGAAGTCCGGGTGGGCCGTCAACGGCATCGTCAACGCCTCCGTGACAGACATAAAGCCCGGGGATTTCGTCGGCATCGCCTCCGTTCCGACCGACAGTGGCATCAACGGCGCGCTTGAAGTGCTGATCTTCCCGGCCGCGATGAAGGGCACCGGCGAGGGCGATTACGGCTGGGATCTGAAGCCGAAGAGCTCGATGACCAATGCGACCGTTGCCAGCGCCGTCACCTCGGTCAACGGCCCTACCCTGTCGCTCACCTACAAGGGCGGCGAGAAGAAGATTTCGATCCCGCCGGGCACACCGGTCGTCACCTTCGGCACGGCAACGAAGGACGACATCAAACCCGGCGCCGGGGTCATCATCAACGGCACGGCCGCTGGAGACAACACGGTTGAATCCGACCGTGTTCTGGTCGGCATAAACGGCGTCATTCCGCCAATGTAACGCATCCATGCCGACATCATGGGTTGCCCGGTTGCCGATGGCATCCGGGCAACTTCAACGGACAGCGATATCGTCGCAGCATGTAATTTCAGATGCCGCTTCCCGGCGACAGTCAGGAGAACCATCCATGGCAAGCATCGAAGAGATCGGCACCGCGCCGCCATCTCCCCCGGCCAAGATCTTCATTCGCCGTCATTCGGTTCTCACGCGGATGACCCATTGGATCAACGTGCTGTGTCTGACGTTGCTGCTGATGAGCGGCATGCAGATCTTCAATGCCGACCCGCAATTGCATTGGGGCAATTACGGCGCCGTTGAAGATCCATCCTGGTTCGAGATCGCCAGCAATCAGGATGGCGACAACATCACCGGGACGTTGCGCATCGGCCGTCTGTCGATCACCACCACCGGCATGCTCGGTGCTTCCACGGCCGACGGCGAAATGATGCCGCGCGCATTCCCGGCCTGGGCGACGATACCTAGCTACCAGGATCTTGCGGCTGGCCGGCGTTGGCATTTCTTCCTCGCCTGGCTGTTCGTCATCAACGGGTTCGTCTACCTCGCCTACGGCCTGATCGGCGGTCACTTCCGCCGCGATCTGGCGCCGACGGGTGAGGAGATCGCTCCCAGCAATATCTGGCATGAAATCAAGGACCACGCCCGCCTGCGCTTTCCGAAAGGCGAAAAGGCGCGGCGCTACAATGCGTTGCAGAAGCTGACCTATCTCATCGTTATCTTCATCCTGCTACCGCTGATGATCGGTTCGGGATTGACCATGTCACCCGCAATAGACGCCGGCTACCCCTTCCTGCTCGATATTTTCGGTGGTCGCCAATCGGCCCGCTCCATTCATTTCATCACCGCCTGGAGTTTAGTGGCCTTCGTCGTCGTTCATATCGCGATGGTCGTTCTCTCCGGTGTTTGGAACAACATGCGTTCGATGGTGACAGGCCGCTACGCGATCATCACCGAGGAGGCCGATCGATGAGCCCCATTTTCACCCGCCGCCGTTTTCTCATCGGCTCGGCCGCCAGTCTGGGTGCCGTGGGTCTGACCGGATGCGATGACATTTCTCAGAACCAACACGTGCAGAAAGTGCTCGCTCTGGCTGAGCGGCTAACCATGGGCACACAGCGGCTCATCGTTTCGCCGCAAACGCTTGCCCGAGAATATGCCGACGCGGACATCTCACCGAGCTTTCATCCGAATGGATCAACTCAACCAAACAGCGCCGAATATGTCCAGATGGTCGAAACCAAGTTCGCCGACTGGCGACTCAAGATCGACGGCATGGTCAACCGGCCGATGGAATTTTCGTTGGCCGACCTAAAGAAACTGCCTTCTCGTACCCAGATCACTCGTCACGACTGCGTCGAAGGCTGGAGCGCCATCGGCAAGTGGCAGGGTGTTCCTCTTGGGTTGATCCTGCAGACTGCGGGTTTGAAGCCGGGTGCCCGCTACGCCGTCTTCTATTGTGCGGACGAACTGGAGCAGACGCTCGACGGCAGCGGCCGCTACTACGAGAGTATTGACCTGATCGATGCCTTTCATCCGCAGTCGATCCTTGCCTATTCACTCAACGGCAAGGATCTGGAAGTCGAACACGGTGCCCCCTTACGCCTGCGCGTCGAGCGTCATCTTGGCTACAAACACGCCAAATACGTCATGCGCATCGAAATCCGTGATCGGTTTGATGATCTCTGGGGCGGCAATGGCGGATTTTGGGAGGATCGTGGCTACGAATGGTATGCCGGCATTTGAGATGTCATGCCGGACGTCAATAACTGGGCGCGGCGACCGTAGACGATATCGGCTGCCGTAAGCTCCACCGGTGCGTTTAGCGCTTGCTCCTCCTCATCATGCTCGCAGCAGGTTGCGCCGGCGCCAGGTGGCGGGGGAATCGCCAGCACGTTTGCGAAAGAATCTGGAAAAATAGGCCGGGTCCTCGAAGCCGATCTCACGACCGATGTCCTCCACCGGTCGGACGGTAAACATCAAGAGACGCTTCGCCTCGAGCAGACGCCGCTCCAGCAGCAACTCTTTGACGGACTGCCCGAAGACTTCGCGGGCAGCCTTGTCCAGGAGATGCGGCGTGGTCGCAAGCAGCTCCACATAGGCGCCGACCGGCCAATTCTTTTTGAAATGAAGATCGACCTGGCGGCGCAGCGCGAGGCCGAGCGAAACGGTTGCCGAGGTGGACGGCAACGGCAAACTGCCGCCAATACGCCCCATGAGGGACAATACGACGCCGATCAAGCCGCCCAGAACCTTTTCGCCTTCGGCTCCCCGCTCTCGATATTCTTCGGCAATCATGTCAAGAAGCGTGCGGAGCTTCGGCCATCCCGGATCCAATGGTTGGCCGGTCAGGAAAATCGGTGAGCCGAGACTGAGATCCGCCTGCTGTGCAAGCGTCTTCAACATATCGTCTGAAACCGAGACCACAATGGCGTCCGATGTGTCCTCGACGTCAAACCCATGCACGACGTTGCTCGGGACAAAGCTGATCGCCGGAGCAGAAAAATTCCAAGTCTCATCTTCGATCCGATATGTTCCGCCGCCTTGCAACCAGCAGGTGATCTGCCCCATCGTCGGATGCAGATGCGGCGCAACATGGCCGAAATGCAGGGTCTTACGGGCCATGACCGTTTCGACGTGCAGGAATCCGACATCGAGCGAGCGGCTTGGCTCGCCATAAACAAAGAAATTCGGGATCTCGTTTCGAGTGACCATACCGGAAAAAGTACAAGCGAATTGCCCTCTTTGTCCATGGTTGCCCGGGAAATAGAAACTTAACATGTGTAATTATTGCATAGAGAGGAAGTCATATGCGCTCTGAGGATTTTCGCTCCGACGGCACCCGTCCTTTTACCGGCCAGGAATATCTGGAAAGCCTGCGCGACGGCCGTGAAGTCTATATCAATGGCGAACGCATTGCCGATGTGACGGCACACCCGTCGATGCGCAATTCCGCTCGCTCGATCGCCCGCATGTACGATGCGCTTCACGACGAGAAGACCAGGGATCGCCTGACCTCGCCAACCGACACCGGCAATGGTGGCTATACTCACAAGTATTTCCGCGTGGCCAAGTCGTCGGCCGAGCTTGTCGCTCAGCAGGGCGCCATCGCCGATTGGGCGCGCATGTCCTATGGCTGGATGGGCCGGACCGCCGATTACAAGGCGGCTCTTATGAACACGCTCGGCGCCAATGCAGACTGGTACGGTCCGTTCAAGGACAATGCGCTTTCCTGGCACAAGCGCGCTCAGGAATCTGTGCTCTTCATGAACCACGCAATCGTCAATCCGCCGATCGACCGCCACAAGCCGGCCGACGCCGTCAAGGACGTTTTCGTCCACATCACCAAGGAAACCGATGCCGGCATCTATGTCTCCGGCGCCAAGGTGGTGGCAACCTCGTCGGCGCTGACGCACTACAATTTCCTTGCCCAGAGCTCGGCGACCGTCACGGAAGACCCGTCGCTCTCGGTCATGTTCATCGTTCCGATGAATGCACCCGGGATCAAGATGTTCTGCCGCGTCTCCTATGAACAGACCGCCAATACGGTCGGCCATCCCTTCGACTATCCGCTATCGTCGCGTTTCGACGAGAACGACACGATCCTGGTGCTCGACAATGTCTTTGTGCCTTGGGAGGATGTGCTCGTGCTGCGCGATGCGGCCAAGATCCTCTCCTTCCATCCGGCCTCGGGCTTCATGCACGGCTATTGCTTTCAGGGCTGCACGCGTTTCGCCGTGAAGCTCGATTTCATCGCCGGGCTGCTCGCCAAGGCATTGCGGGCGACCGGCGGCGATGCCTTCCGCGGCAATCAGGCAGCTCTCGGCGAAGTGATCGCGCTTCGCCACATGTTCTGGTCGTTTTCCAACGCCATGGCCTACAATCCGCAGCCCTGGGCTAATGGTGCGGTATTGCCGAACATGGAGGCCGCGTTTTCCTATCGCACCTTCATGTCGGAGGCCTATCCGCGCGTCATCGAAACGGTACGCAAGGTCGTCGCCTCGGGGCTGATCTACCTGCCGTCTTCTGCCAAGGATTTCGGCAATCCGGAGATCGACCGTTACCTTGCTCAATATGTGCGCGGGTCCAACGACATGGGCCATGTCGAGCGCATCAAGATCATGAAGCTGCTGTGGGACGCCACAGGCACCGAGTTCGGCGGACGGCACGCTCTCTACGAACTCAACTATGCAGGCGCACCCGAGGAAGTCCGCCTGCAGGTGCTGAAGGGTGCGGAGCGCGGCGGCCGGCTGAAGGAGATGGAAGCGCTGGTCGATCAGTGCATGAGCGACTACGATGAAAACGGCTGGACAGGAGACACCTGGCTTCCACCGCTCGGCGACAGCTCCCCCGTCCGCAATGCCGCCGAATGAGGTCATTGCCATGGAGGAGCAACTCTCGAAAACCGAATTCCGCAATGCGATGGCGCGAGTCTGTGCACCGGTGAACGTCATCACCACCAACGGTCCTGCCGGCCGCGGCGGATTCACCGCCACCGCCATGTGCAGCGTCACCGACGAGCCGCCGACGCTTTTGATCTGCATGAATAGCCGCTCGGCGCAGACCACCCTCTTCCTGGAAAACCGCCGCTTCTGCGTCAATGTCCTGACGCAGGAACACAAGGAACTGGCCGGCTATTTCGCCGGTCAGCGCTCCGACATGGAGGAGCGCTACGCCGCGGCGGAATGGATCGATTTCCGTTCCGGAAGCCAGGCGCTTTCCGATGCCATCGTCTCCTTCGATTGCCGTCTGACGGAAGCACGCCTTGTCGGCACGCACCATATCTTCATCGGTGAAATCATGGAAATCCGCAGCCGTAAGGACGGACATGCGCTGCTCTATTTCGATCGCAACTATGTGCACGTGCCGACCCAAGCGGGCAGCTTCGGCGGCTAGCCGTCGAAGGTTTGACAAGTAACCGCCAGAAATAGAAACAGGGTGCCGACGATCACGCGGCACCCTGTTTGCATGCGAGAATACCTTTAAAGCTGAATCCAAGCCGTTTTCAGATCGATATACTTGTCGAGCGCGTGCAGCGACTTGTCGTGGCCATTGCCGGATTGCCTGACACCGCCGAGAGGCACGCTGTTATCCGCGCCGCCATAGGTGTTGACATGCACCACACCGGCGCGAATGCCCCGCACCATCCGGTGGGCTCGCGACAGGTTCGATGTCCAGACGGCCGAGGCAAGGCCGTATTCGGTGGCGTTGGCGATCCGCAGAGCTTCCGCTTCATTGTCAAAGGGAATGATCGACAGAATGGGGCCAAACACCTCCTCCCGCGCCAGGGTCATCGATGGCGTCACGTCGAAGACGGCCGGCCGCATGTAGTATCCGCCGGTCTGCTCGAGAATACGCGAGCCGCCGGTTCGCAAAAACGCGCCTTCCGACACCGCCTGCGAGACATAGCCGAGATCCTTCTTCAGCTGGATCTCGCTGGAGATGGCCCCCGCTTCCGTCGTCAATTGCAGGGGATCGCCGACCTTCATGGTCTCGGCGATGCGCGCGACCTTCTCTGAGAAGGTTTCATGGATCGACTTCTCGACCAGCAGCCGCGAGCCGGCGACACAGACCTGGCCGCAATTGCGGAAGATACCGTAGGCCGACACCTTGGCCGCCTGATCGAGATCGGGCGCATCGGCAAAGACGATATTCGGAGACTTGCCGCCAAGTTCCAGGTAGACGCGCTTCAGGTTGGAACGCGCCGAATATTCCAGAAGCCGCCGCCCGATCGGGCCGGAGCCGGTAAAGGCGAGCACATCGATATCCATGTGCAGTCCCAGTGCCTCGCCGCAGATTGCGCCACGGCCGGTGACGACGTTGAAGACGCCTTCGGGCAATCCCGCTTCGGCGCAAATTTCAGCAAGCTTCAGCAGCGTCAACGAGGCACCCTCGGCGGGCTTCAGCACGACGGAATTGCCGGCTGCAAGCGCCGGGGCAATCTTCCAGGCACCGATCATCATCGGGAAATTCCATGGCACGATGGCGGCGACGACGCCGATCGGTTCGCGATGGACGAGACCGAGAATATTGACGGCCGTCGGCGCGATCTCGCCATAGACCTTGTCGATCGCCTCGGCATAGTAGCGGAACGTGCCGGCGGCACTCCCGGGCTCCGCCTTCAGCGCCATCGAGATTTCCGTGCCGTTGTCGCGCACCCCGAGCACGGCGAGCTCAAGCGCGTTCTTCTCGATCAGCTCGGCAATCTTCAAGAGCACTTTCTTGCGCTCGGCCGGCGCCGCCTTCGACCAGCTACCCTTTTCGAAAGCGTGCCGCGCCGCCTTGACCGCGAGATCGACATCTTGCGTGCCGGCATCGGCAATCGTGGTCAGCTTTGTTCCGTCGATCGGCGAAATCACATCCATAGCCGCACCGCTGACCGGCTGGCGCCATACGCCGCCGACAAACAATGCCTGCGCGGAAACGGATAATGTCCGGAGCTTGTCGATCTTGTCCTGCATCTCATTCTCTCACAAAGAGGGTGGCGGGCTTCCCCGCCACCGCGATTGGAACTGGTTTAAGCTTCCTGGCCGGCACCGAGGCGGGCATAGCCTGCCGCATCCGACGACTTCAGGCGAGCCGCCGCGATGAAACCGATGATGCCTGCGATCAGCACGAGCCCCGGCAGCAACACGGCCAGCGTACCATTGGCACCCGCGATCGCGCCGAAATTCGCCGAGATATAATAGACGAGTGCCAGCAGAATGAGTCCCGTTACGATCGGCAACACCTTGATCGCCAGAACATTACGCTCAAGTCCCGGATTGCGGCTGAAGAACACGACGATCGAGAAGGCAGTGAAGGCCATCAGCAGGATGATTGCGAGCGTCGCGACATTGGTGAGCCAGGAGAAGAGCGCCAGCACCGGATCCTGATCCGTAATCGCAAAGAGCGCGACGACGAGCACGGCGATGACGGTCTGAATAATCGAGCCGACATGCGGGCTCTGGAAGGCTGGATGCGTGACGCCGACCGACTTCGGCAGCAGACCCTCGCGGCCTGCAACATACATGTAGCGCGCCACGCCATTATGGAAGGCGAGGATACCGGCAAACAGGCTGGTTATGAAGAGAACGCTCATCACGACGGTGATCCAGTGACCGACATAGCGCTCGGCAAGGCCGAAGAGGAAGGTCGTCGGATCAGCAAGGCTCTGCAGGCTCGGTACGAGCTTGTCGACGCCGGCGCCAGCCACCATCAGCCAGGAGGTCAGCATATAGAAGATGCCAATGATGAGAACGGAGATATAGGTCGCACGCGGCACAGTCTTTTCCGGCTCACGAGCCTCTTCGCTATAGATGGTCGTCGCTTCAAAACCGATGAAGGCGGCAAAGCAGAACAGCAGGCCGATCGCCGGCGTTCCGCTCCAAAACGCGGTCGGCGTAAATGGTGCGGCGGAAAGACCGGCATCGCCGCCCTTGGCGAAGATTGCGGCGTCGATGACGAGGACGACCAGATATTCGAGAATGACGAGCACCGTCAGCACTTTCGCCGATAGATCGACGCGGCGATAGCCGAAAACGGCGACAAAGGCGATGCCGATAAAGCTCCAGACCCACCACGGAAGATCAAGACCAAGCTGCTCGGCGAAGAAGCCCTTCGTTGCCGCACCGAAGAGCCCGAGAACGCCGACCTGCATGGCGTTATAGGCGAGGATGGCGATCAGCGCGGCGGCACCGCCCATGAGGCCGCCAAGCCCTTGGGCCGTATAGGCATAGAAGGCGCCGGCATTGCGGATATGGCGAGCCATGGCCACATAGCCGACCGCAAATAGCAGCAGAATGCCCGTCACCAAGAGAAAGGTGAGCGGAATACCCGGTCCGTTGCCGAGCATCATGGACAACGGTACGCCGCCGGCGACCGCCGTCAGCGGCGCCGCGGCCGACACCACGAGAAAGGTCACGGCGCCGACGCCGAGACTGTTTTTGCGCAGCTGGTTTTCAGCCGGAGTTTGCGAATTTTGCGTGTTCATCTGCGTTCGTTCCCCTTGTTTAAGAACATCCGATCATCGCCGCGATTGAACGCGTGCGACCTCCACCAAAAACCGGACTGACGAACGGGGCTTATGCTTTCGTTGATTTTACCGCCGCCAGCGCTTAAGGTTCAATATTTGAACCATAGTTTCAAATATAGACTTGCAAACATCACCGGCCTCTGTCAAGTTATTTCGCATGTTAAGTATCTTGGGTCGCTGCTATCGTGCCGCGGCGTGAGGTCTGCGAACTGATTTGACGGAAAGCCCCGGCTGGACGGACAAAATCGGAACCTGACCAACCCAAGAGGAGGAATGATGAGCACGATCGGAAAGGCGCTGGCATTGCTGGACACCCTGTCACGGCTGGACAAGGAGGCGGGTCTGACCGACATCGCCCGCCAGTGCGCGCTGGACAAGGCGACGGCGCGACGCTTTCTCGTGGAGCTGGAAAAGCATGGCTTCGTCGAGCAGGATCCAGATACGCGCCGCTACCGCATCGGTTCGGCACCGGTCCGCCTCGCCCGTATCCGGGAAGCGCGCTTTCCCTTCCTCCGCGTCGCAATTCCGTTCATCGAAGCACTTGCCGAATCATCGACCGAGACCGTTCATCTCTCGGAGTTCGCAGGTGGTCAGCTTTCGACCATTCATGTGGAGGATCCGCCGCGCGCGCACCGCATCATCATCGATGTCGGCAGCCTCCTTCCCTTCCATGCGACGGCATCAGGCCTCGCCTTTCTGGCTTTCTGTCCACGAGCAGAAATCGACGCAGCGCTTAAAAAGCCGCTCGAAAAGTTTACCGACTACACCGTCACCGATCCCCGATTGCTGCTTACAATGCTCGATGAAACCGCAGCACGGGGCTTTTCCATCATTGACCAAGGCCTGGAGGCCGGCGTCATCAGCACGGCCGCGCCGGTGCGCTCGCCGAGCGGCCGCCCGATTGGCTGTGTGGCCATCGCCGCTCCGCTCTCGCGCACCAACACGGCCGCCATTCACGAATTCGGCACGCAGGCTGCGGCCGCGGCCAATGCGATCTCAGAAAAATATTACGGGTCGGAAAGACCCACGGGAACCATTGCGAAACTCAGGAGGACGGATTGATGAGCCCGGAGGCTCCCTCACCAAGGATACTCGTCATCGGAACCGGTGACACCAAATGCGACGAACTGCAATTCATGGCATCCGTTATCTCTGAAGCCGGCGGCCGGCCGGTCATGATGGATGTCAGCGTTCTCAGCGAACCGCCCTATTATCCAGACTATTCCAAACATGACATCGCCGAAGCTGCCGGAACCACGATTAGCGCGATTGCAGAAAGCGGCGATGAAAACAGCGCCATGGCGGCCATGGCCAAGGGTGCATCGGCCCTGACACTCCACCTCTATGAAGAGGGGCTCGTCGACGGCATCATCGTGCTCGGCGGCTCCATGGGAACGGATCTGGCGCTCGATATCGCCGCCGTCCTGCCGCTCGGCGTCCCGAAGTTCGTGGTTTCGACCATCGCCTATTCTCACCTCATCCCGCCCGAACGCATTGCGCCGGACCTGATGATGATCCTGTGGGCCGGTGGTCTCTATGGGCTCAACAGCATCTGCCGCTCCGTGCTCTCGCAAGCCTGCGGCGCGGTCGTGGGCGCTGCAAAGCACGGTATCAAGCCCAATCGCGAGCGGCCGCTTGTCGGCATGACGTCACTTGGCTCCTCCTGCCTGAAATATATGAAGTATCTACGGCCCGAGCTGGAGAAGCGCGGCTACGACGTCGCCGTATTTCATTCCACCGGCATGGGCGGACGCGCCTATGAAGCGATCGCTTCGAGGGGTGACTTTGCCGCTGTCTTCGACTTCTGCATTCAGGAAGTCAGCAATCATCATTACAGCAGCGTCGTGACCTCTGGACCTGATCGTTTGGAAAACGCAGGACGCGCCGGCATTCCGCAGATCGTCGCGCCAGGTGCAGTCGACATGGTCGATCTTCAGGCATGGCAGCCCGTGCCAGAGGTCTTTGCTGAGCGCCCGTATCACGCCCACAACCGGCTGATCGGGTCGGTAACGACATTGCCGGAAGGGCGGCGTGAGGTCGCCCGTTTAATCGGGGAAAAACTGAGGCGCGCCGAGGCGAAGGTCGCTTTCCTGCTGCCGACCGAAGGATTGCAGGAATGGGACAAGCCGGACGAGCCGCTGCATGATCCCGAGGGCCTCGACGCCTTCATCGACGAAATGCGCCGCGCCGTTCCGCCCTCCGTCATTCTGCAGGAAGTCGATGCCCATATCAACGCGCCGGCCTTTTCAGCGGCAGCACTCGCCATCTTCGATCAATGGGTGGCCGAAGGCATCATTCCGGAGGGACGGCCGTGACGCAAAACAGCGCGCTTATCCTCGACTTTGGCGGCGTCGTCACACGCACGCTGTTTGAGACGCACGACATTACCGAACGCGCGCTTGGCCTTGCCAAGGGATCGCTGACCTGGCTCGGTCCATTCGACACGACGACGGACCCGCTCTGGGTCGCCATGCAGAACCGGGAGATCACCGAACGCGACTACTGGCTCACGCGAGCAGGCGAAGTCGGGAAGCTTGTCGGCGAAAACTGGACTGACATGCAGACCTTTGTGCGCCGGGCACGCGGCGCCGAGCCGGAACTGGTTCTGCGCCCGGAAGCGCGCGGTGCCATCCTGCGGGCCAAGGAAGCCGGCCTGAAGCTGGCGATCCTGTCGAACGAACTCGACCTTTTCTATGGCGTCGAGTTCCGCCGGCGTTTTCCGCTGATCGAGCTTTTCGACGTCATTGTCGATGCCACTTACACGAAGATCCTGAAACCCGATCCCCGCGCCTACGAGCTCGTTCTTGCCGAGCTCAACTTGCCGCGCGAGGCCTGCGTCTTCGTCGACGACCAGAAGAAGAACATCGAGGGCGCCGAAGCCGTGAGCCTGCCTCATGTGCATTTCGACGTGACCCTCCCTGCAGAAAGCTATGCCCGCGCATTTGCCATGCTGGGGCTCTGAACAACAAGGAATTTGACATGCGTGAGACCAATTTCATCATCGAAAACAACGCCCGCCATCTGTGGCATCCGATGGCCCATCCCGCGGAAATGCAGGCCAACCCGCCGCGCATCATCAACTCAGGCGAAGGTGTCGAAATCGTCGACATTCAGGGCAATAAGGTGCTGGATGCAGTCGGCGGCCTCTGGAACGTCAATCTCGGCTATTCCTGCGAGCCGGTGAAGAAGGCGATCCGCGACCAGCTCGACGAGCTGCCCTATTATTCGACCTTCCGCGGCACAACCAACTCACCGCTGATCGAACTCTCCTACGAGCTTGCCGAATGGTTCAAGCCGGATGGCCTCAGCCGTTCCTTCTTCACCTCGGGCGGCTCGGATTCGGTCGAAACCTGCCTGCGGCTGGCGCGCCAGTTCCACAAGGTCAATGGCCAGCCCGAGCGCACCAAGTTCGTCGCGCTGAAGAAGGGCTATCACGGCACGCATTTCGGCGGCGCCTCGGTGAACGGCAACCAGAATTTCCGCCGCAACTATGAGCCGCTGCTCCCGGGCGTGATCCACCTCCCCGCTCCCTTCCCCTATCGCAACCCGTTCAACACCACCGATGGTGCCGAGGTCGCGGCTGCGATCGGCAGGCTCTTCGAGGATGAGATCGCTTTCCAGAGCGCCGATACTATCGCAGCTCTGATCGTCGAACCGGTGCTCGGCGCTGGCGGCGTCATCGTCCCGCACGAAACTTTCCTGCCGCTGATGCGCGAGATCTGCGACCGCCACGGCATTCTCTTGATCGCCGACGAGGTCATCACGGCGTTCGGCCGCACGGGCGCCTGGACCGGATCTCGCCTCTGGGGCGTGCAGCCGGACATGATGTCGACGGCCAAGGCAATCACCAACGGCTATTTCCCCTTCGGCGCCGTGATGATTTCCGACAAGGTGGCGCAGGTCTTCGAAAGCAACAAGAGCGCAGTCGGCAGCATCGGCCATGGCTACACCTATTCCGGCCACCCTGTTGGTGCCGCCGCAGCCCTTGCCACCTTGAAGGAAACCAGGCGGCTCAACGTCGCCGATAATGCGGCGGCCCGCGGCGAAGAGCTACTGGCCGGCCTGAAGAAACTGCAGGACAAGCATGAGCTGGTGGGCGATGTGCGCGGCAAGGGCCTGATGTGTGCCCTTGAACTCGTCAGCGACCGCGCAAAGAAGAGCGGCGCCGCCAAGGACGTCATCCAGAAGGTGCAGGACGCAACCTATGATGCCGGCGTTCTCGTGCGCACCTCGGGGGCCAATGTCATCATGTCGCCGCCGCTGATCGTGACCGCAGAAAATGTCCAGACAATGCTGACCGCGCTCGACGCAGGTCTCACCGCCGCGAGGAGCTGATCATGTCCGACAACGCAGCCCTCATCGCACGTCGTGAACGGCTTTTAGGCCGCAACATGTCGCTCTTCTATGACGACCCCGTGCATCTCGTGCGCGGGGAAGGCGTCTGGCTATGGGACGCCGATGGCCGCAAATATCTCGATTGCTACAACAATGTGCCGCATGTCGGCCATTGCCATCCGCGCGTGGTAGAAGCGATCACGCGGCAGGCCTCGACGCTGAACACGCATACCCGCTACCTGCATGAAGGCATTCTCGATTATGTCGAGCGGCTGACGGCAACCTTCGACAAAAGCCTGAATGCCGCGATCCTGACCTGCACGGGGAGCGAGGCGAACGACGTGGCGCTGCGCATGGCGCAGGCTGTGACCGGCAAGACCGGCGTCATCGCCACGAACCATACCTATCACGGCAACACGGCGGCCGTATCGCAGCTCTCGACACGCATGCCACCGGTAGGCGGCTACGGCGGCCATGTCCGACATGTGCCGGCGCCGGACAGCTATCGTCCGCTCGGCGATGAAGGCGGAAACCCCTTCGCTGCGGCTTTCGCAGCCGAAGTCGAGAAGGCAATCGCCTCGCTTCAGGACACACCGCACGGTTTCTCGGCCATCATCATCGATCCGTTCTTCGCCAATGAGGGCTTTCCGGATCTGCCGCCCGGCTTCCTGGACAAGACAGTCGCAGCCGTGCGCAAGGCCGGCGGCCTCGTGATTACCGACGAAGTACAGCCCGGTTTCGGCCGCACCGGCACGCATATGTGGGGTCACCAGCACGCCGGCATTGTTCCTGACATCGTCACGCTCGGCAAGCCGATGGCGAACGGACACCCGGTCGGCGGCGTGATTGCCAATCTCGACACGATAAACGCCTTCCGCAAGGCGTTCCGCTATTTCAACACCTTCGGGGGCAATCCAGTCTCCTGCGGCGCTGCCATGGCCGTGCTCGATGTCATTAAGGACGAGAACCTCGTCGAGAATGCCAGAGACGTCGGTGAATATACGCGCGATGCCTTCAAACGGCTTGCCGAGAAGTACTCGATCATCGGGGACGTGCGCGGAAGTGGCCTCTTCATGGGTACGGAATTCGTGCTCGACAAGCAGACGAAGGAGCCGGCTGTCGCTGAGGCAACCCGGATCATCAATGGCATGCGCGAGCGAGGTGTGCTGATGGGCAAGATCGGCATTCACCAATGCGCGACGAAGATCCGCCCGCCCATGCCGTTCACCAGGGAAAATGCCGATTTCATGTTGTCGATCTTCGACGACGTTCTGTCCGGCCTGTGAGGCTGATATGGCTGTTCAGCTGCCGCAAGCCATCCGTAACGCCCTGCAGAAACGTGCGCGGGAGGCACTCGACCATTGGCCGGCGCAGGCGCATGAACCGGTCCTGATGAAATATCGCGAGAACGCCGTCTTCCGTATTACATTGAAAGACGGCCGGTTCGCCGCCTTGCGGCTGCATCGGCCGGGCTATCACGACGAGACGAACCTGCGCTCGGAGTTGCATTTCATGGCCGCACTCAAGCTCGGCGGCCTCGATGTCCCGAGCCCCGTTCCGACGGACGGCGGGCAGAGCCTCGTCCGCCTACCGGTGAGCAAGCATTTTCCCGAGCAGTATGCCGACGTGGTAAGCTGGATCGAAGGCGTTCCGCTTGGGCTAAGCGGAATACCGCTATCCCATCCAATCGACATGCAGACGGCTATCTTCTTCCGCATCGGCCAGGGCATGGCGACCATGCATGAGCTTGCCGACGCCTGGGCGCCGCCCGAGCGCTTTCGGCGGCCGGCATGGGATGTTGAAGGCCTGGTTGGGGAAAAGCCGCTATGGGGGCATTTCTGGGATTGTCGGGGTCTTTCGGCCGACAGCGTCATCGCGCTCTCGGCTCTGCGTGCCAAGCTGCGCCGCACCCTTGCGGGTGCAAACAATCAAGACCTCGACTACGGATTGATCCATGCGGATCTGGTGCGGGAAAACATCTTTCTGACGGGTACTGATGCCAATATTGCCTTCATTGATTTCGACGATGCGGGGCATGGCTTCCGCCTCTTCGATCTCGCAACGACCCTGCTCAAGAACCGCAACGAACCGGCCTATCCGGCAATCGAGACAGCATTGATTGCAGGCTATCGCAGCCGGCGCGCGCTTTCAGACGCGACCCTGGCAAGCCTGCCGCTCTTCATGGTGCTGAGAAGCCTCACCTATATCGGGTGGCTCGCTGAACGTCCGGAAATCCCGGACAGCGCCGAACGCTTGTCACGCTATGTCGACGAAAGTCTGGAGATGGCGAGAAAGCTCGACGCTGCCGCTTGACATCCTTCGCACAATTGTTAACGTGTTAAATAATTGTGGGTACGGGAGGACTTCATGCCGCATCTCGCCATCGAATATTCGGCCAATCTGGAGGGCCGCGCCGACATCGGCGCGCTTTGCGAGCGGTTGCTCGAGACGATTCTCGACACCGGCCTTTTCGAGGTCGGGGCCGTGCGGGTGCGCGCCTTTCGCGCCGAATATTACGCCATCGCCGACAAGCTGCCCGAAAACGCCTTCGTCGATCTGAACTTGCGCATCGGCAAAGGCCGCACGGATGAGGAAAAAAAGCGCGCCGGGGAAGCGATCTTTGCCGCGGCAGCCGACGTTCTTGGCCCTCTGTTCGAAACACCGCATTTCGCTCTATCGCTTGAGATCCGCGAGATCGACGCGGAGCTGAGCTGGAAGAAAAACGCCATTCATCCGCGGCTGCGCGGCAAGTGACACCTTCCCCTTCGTGGGACGACGTAACACCAAAGGAATAGACGATGTCCAAACTGCAGGAAAACATCGCAAAGGCTGAGGGCTTTCTGGCCCGGTTCAAGGACCGCGGCGTACTCAACCGCATCAATGGCGAGGATGTGCGCGCTGATGACGGCTCGACCTTCGAGACCATCTCGCCTGTCGATCTGAAGCCGCTTACCACCGTTGCGCGCGGCAAATCAGCCGATATCGATCGAGCCGCGAAGGCCGCAAGAGCCGCCTTTGCCGAGTGGGCTGCCATGCCGGGCGACGCCCGCAAGAAACTCCTGCACAGAATAGCCGACGCGATCGTTGCGCGTGCCGAAGAAATCGCCTTCGTCGAGTGCATGGATACAGGGCAATCGCTGAAGTTCATGGCCAAGGCCGCCCTGCGCGGGGCGGAAAACTTCCGCTTCTTCGCAGACCGCGCGCCGGAAGCGCGCGACGGCAAGGCGCTGCGCACCGAGGGCCAGACGAACCTGACGACGCGCGTGCCGATCGGCCCGGTCGGCATCATCACGCCCTGGAATACGCCCTTCATGCTGTCGACCTGGAAGATCGCGCCGGCTCTTGCCGCCGGCTGCACCATCGTCCACAAGCCGGCCGAATTCTCGCCGCTGACGGCCCGCCTGCTGGTCGAGATTGCCGAGGAGGCCGGCCTGCCGAAGGGGGTGTGGAACCTCGTCAACGGCTTCGGCGAGGATGCCGGCCGTGCACTCACGGAACATCCGCTGATCAAGGCGATCGGCTTCGTCGGCGAAAGCCGCACCGGCTCGATGATCATGAAGCAGGGTGCCGACACACTGAAGCGCGTGCACTTCGAGCTCGGCGGCAAGAACCCGGTCATCGTCTTTGCCGATGCCGATCTCGAACGCGCAGCCGATGCCGCCGTTTTCATGATCTATTCGCTGAACGGCGAGCGTTGCACGTCGTCCTCGCGCCTGCTGGTCGAGGAAAGCGTCTACGACAGGTTCACCGCGATCGTCGCCGAGAAGGCCAAGCGCATCAAGGTCGGTCATCCGCTGGACCCGGAAACCGTCGTCGGCCCGCTCGTTCATCCGGTGCACGAAAAGAAGGTGCTGGAGTATATTGAGATCGGCCGTTCGGAAGGCGCCACGCTTGCCGCCGGCGGCGAGAAGGTCAACGGCCCGGGCGGCGGTTGCTATGTCTCCCCTACCCTCTTCACCAGTGCCCACAACCGGATGCGCATCGCCCAGGAAGAAATCTTCGGGCCGGTGCTGACCGCCATACCCTTCAAGGACGAAGCCGATGCGCTGGCATTGGCCAACGACGTGCAGTACGGTCTGACCGGCTATCTCTGGACGTCGGACGTCACCCGCGCCTTCCGTTTTACCGATCATCTCGAAGCCGGCATGATCTGGGTCAATTCGGAAAACGTCCGCCATCTGCCGACCCCTTTCGGTGGCGTCAAGAGCTCCGGCATCGGCCGCGACGGCGGCGATTGGTCCTTCGATTTCTATATGGAAACCAAGAACATCGCGTTTGCCACCAAGCCGCACGCCATTCAGAAACTCGGCGGCTGAGCCGCCAACACATAAGTACGCATAAGAGGAGGAACAAATGCCCCTGCCGAAACCCAATCTCTATCCGCCCTTCAACATCGTGCGCCTCAGCCACGTCGAATTCGGCGTCACCGATCTTGCCAAGTCCCGCGCCTTCTATGTCGACACGCTCGGCCTGCAGGTGACGGACGAGACGGCGGATACGATTTACCTGCGCGCGATGGAGGAACGCGGTCATCACTGCATCGTGCTGAAAAAATCCGACAAGGCCGAAGCCCGCGATCTCGGCTTCAAGGTCTTCAGCGACGAGGACCTCGACAAGGCGGCGCATTTCTTCAAGGGCAAGGATCTTCCAGTCGAGTGGGTCGAGCGTCCCTACCAGGCACGGACCTTCCGCACCCGAGATCCGCATGGCATACCCCTCGAATTCTATTCGAAGATGGACCGCCTGCCGCCGATCCATCAGAAATACGCGCTCTACAAGGGCGTAAAGCCGCTCAGGATCGACCACTTCAACTGCTTCTCGACCAATGTCGACGAAAGCGTCGCCTTCTATAACGAACTCGGCTTCCGCGTGACCGAGTATACGGCGGATGAAGAGACCGGCCGTCTCTGGGCTGCGTGGACGCACCGCAAGGGCGGCGTCCACGACATCGCCTTCACCAATGGCCGCGGCCCGCGCCTGCACCACACCGCCTTCTGGGTGCCGACGCCGCTCAATATCATCGACCTGCTCGACCTGATGGCGACGACCGGCTGGGTTGCCAATATCGAGCGCGGTCCGGGACGCCATGGCATCTCCAACGCCTTCTTCCTCTACATTCTCGATCCGGACGGCCACCGCATCGAGATCTATTGCTCGGACTACCAGACCGTCGATCCCGATCTGGAGCCGATCAAGTGGGATCTCAAGGATCCGCAGCGCCAGACATTGTGGGGCGCACCCGCTCCCAAATCCTGGTTCGAACATGGTAGCCTGTTTGCCGGTGCTGATGTGGCCGAGCCTGACCTAAAGGCACAGCCGATTATCGCGCCTTAAGCGTTACCCTTGAGAGCGGGTAAAAATGCCCGTTTCTCATCAACGTTCGAAAGCGCGAGGAGTCCGTCATGAATTTGAAAGACGCAACATTGTTCCGGCAGGCCGCATTGGTCGGCGGCGACTGGATCGAAGCCGATCCGTCCAACGCGATCAAGGTCGACAATCCCGCGACCGGCGAGATTATCGGCCTCGTTCCCAATCTGGGCGCTGCCGAAACCAAGAAGGCGATTGCCGCAGCCGAAGCCGCGCAGAAGGAGTGGGCCGACCGCACCGCCAAGGAGCGCTCCGGCATCCTCAGGCGCTGGTTCGAGCTGATGATGGAGAACCAGGACGATCTCGGACGCATCCTGACGGCCGAGCAGGGCAAACCGCTGCCCGAAGCCAAGGGCGAGATCGCCTATGGCGCAAGCTTCATCGAATGGTTTGCTGAAGAGGCGCGCCGCGTCTATGGCGACATCATTCCCGGCCACCAGAAGGACAAGCGCATTCTGGTGATGAAGCAGCCGATCGGCGTCGTCGCGGCGATCACGCCCTGGAACTTCCCGAATGCGATGATCACCCGCAAGGCCGGCCCCGCCTTTGCCGCCGGCTGTGCCATGGTGCTGAAGCCGGCCTCGCAGACGCCGTTTTCGGCGGTCGCGATCGCAATTCTCGCCGAACGCGCCGGCCTGCCCAAGGGTCTGTTCAGTGTTCTCACCGGCTCAGCCCGTGCGATCGGTGGCGAAATGACCGCAAGCCCGGTCGTGCGCAAGCTCACCTTCACCGGCTCGACGGAAGTCGGTGCCGAGCTCTATAGGCAGAGCGCACCGACCATCAAGAAACTGGGGCTGGAGCTCGGAGGCAATGCGCCCTTCATCGTGTTCGACGATGCCGATCTCGATGCTGCCGTCGAAGGCGCGCTGATCGCCAAGTTCCGCAACAACGGCCAGACCTGCGTCTGCGCCAATCGCCTTTACGTTCAGGACGGCGTTTACGACGCCTTTGCGGAAAAGCTTTCCAAGGCTGTGGGCTCGCTGAAAACAGGCAACGGCTTCGATGAAGGCATCAATCTCGGTCCGCTGATCGATGAGGCAGCCCTTGCCAAGGTCGAGGAACATGTGGCCGACGCGCTTTCGAAGGGCGGCCGCGTCGTTGCCGGCGGGCATCGCCATCGGCTCGGTGGGCGCTTCTATGAGGCGACCGTGCTTGCCGACGTGACCCCTGCCATGGCCGTCGCGAAGGAAGAGACCTTCGGGCCGGTTGCTCCCCTCTTCCGCTTCAAGGATGAGGCAGATGTCATCGCGCAGGCCAACGACACCGAGTTCGGCCTTGCCTCCTATTTCTATGCCAAGGATCTCGCCCGCGTCTTCCGGGTGGCCGAAGCGCTGGAATACGGCATGGTTGGCGTCAATACCGGCCTGATCTCGACGGCAGAAGCGCCGTTCGGCGGCGTCAAGCTCTCCGGCCTCGGTCGCGAAGGCTCGAAATACGGCATCGAGGAATTCACCGAAATCAAATATGTCTGCCTCGGCGGCGTCGTCTGAGGTCAAGAGAAGGCCGTGAAAGCATGACCCATCCCAGATTCCTGTCTTTTTCGAAAAATGGCCGTCACGGCTACGGGCTTGCGGTCGACGGCGGTGTCGTCGACCTCTCGACCCGCCATGGCGCGACATGGCCGACGCTACGTGAGGTGATCGAGGCCGATCGCCTCGTTCAACTCGCCGAGGAAGCCAAATCGTTGAGGCCGGATTTCGCACTGGACGACATCCGCTTCGAGATTCCCATTCCGTCACCGGAAAAGATTATTTGCGTCGGGGTCAACTTCCCCGACCGCAACGAGGAATACAAGGATGGGCAGGCAGCACCCTCCAATCCCTCTCTCTTCATCCGCTTTCCGCGGTCGTTCACCGGGCACGACCAGCCTTTGATCCGGCCGCCGGAAAGCCCGCAGCTCGACTACGAAGGCGAGATCGTCATCGTGGTCGGCAAAGGCGGCCGCCGGATTGCCGAAGCCGATGCCTTTTCCCATATCGCGGCTCTCTCGCTTTGCAACGAAGGCACGATCCGTGATTGGGTTCGGCACGCAAAATTCAACGTTACCCAGGGCAAGAACTTCGACAATACCGGTGCGATCGGCCCCTGGCTGATCCCGTTCACCGATGCCGCCCAGCTTGAGGACATCGAGCTCAAGACCCGCGTCAACGGCGAAGTGCGCCAAAGCGACCGCACCAGCCGCATGATCTTTTCCTTCCGCAAGATCATCAACTACATCTCCACCTTCACCACGCTCGTTCCCGGCGATGTGATCGTCACGGGCACACCAACGGGGGCCGGCGCTCGTTTCGATCCGCCGATCTGGCTGAAACCCGGCGATGTCGTCGAGGTCGAAGCCGATGGCCTAGGTATCCTCAAAAACACGATCGCCGACGAGGTGCGCTGATGCTGTCGCAAGACGAAATCCAGGCTGCGGCCGAAAGCCTCGATCAGGCCGAGCGGACGCGTGTCCAGACCGGGCTCCTCTCGCTCAAGTACCCGCAGATGACCATGGACGATTCCTATGCCGTCCAGAGTGCCTGGGTGAAGAAGAAGATCGCGAGTGGCCGCAAGCCGATCGGCTGGAAGATCGGGCTGACATCGAAGGCGATGCAATATGCGCTGAACATCAACATCCCCGATTCCGGGGTGCTCTTTGACGATATGGTGTTCGAAGACGGCGCGATTGTGCCGGGCGACCGTTTCATTCAGCCTCGCATCGAAGCCGAGATCGCTTTCGTCATGAAGGCGCCGCTCAAGGGGCCAAACGTCTCGATCTTCGACGTGCTGAATGCCACCGACTACGTGACGCCTGCCCTTGAGATCCTCGACACCCGTATCCTCCGGGTCGACCCCGAGACGAAGAAGGCGCGCACCATCGTCGACACTATTTCCGACAATGCCGCCAATGCCGGTATCGTCACCGGCGGCCGCGCCGTGCGGCCCGGTGAGATCGACATGCGCTGGGTGGGCGCGATCGTCAGCCGCAATGCCGAGGTGGAAGAAACCGGCCTTGGCGCCGGCGTTCTCAACCAGCCGGCACGCGGCATCGCCTGGCTTGCCAATCGTCTCTCGCAATATGGCGACGGCATCGAAGCCGGCCAGATCGTGCTCGCAGGTTCGTTCATTCGCCCGATCGAGGCGCGGCATGGCGATACGATCAATGCCGATTTCGGCCCTTACGGATCGGTCAGCTTGTTCTTTGCCTGAAGGAGTGAACCATGCCGGCGCCCAAAAATCTTTTCAAGCAGGCCCTGAAGGAAGGGCGGGCGCAGATCGGCCTCTGGCAGGCGCTTGCCAATGCCTACACGGTCGAAATCTCAGCCGGTGCCGGCTACGACTGGTTGCTGCTCGATGCCGAGCATGCGCCGAACGACGTGCCGCTTCTCGTCTCGCAGCTACAGGCGATGAAGGGCACGGAGAGCCATGCGGTGATCCGCCCGCCAATCGGCGAGACCTGGATCATCAAGCAGATGCTCGACATCGGCGCGCAGACGCTGCTGATCCCGATGGTCGACAGCAAGGAGATGGCCGAGACCATGGTCAAGGCGGTCAGATATCCGCCGCATGGCGTGCGCGGCGTCGGAGCAGCGCTTGCCCGCGCCTCCGCTTTCAACCGCATTCCCGACTACCTTGCGACGGCCAATGACGAGATCTGCCTGCTGCTGCAGGTGGAAAGCCGCGCGGGACTTGCGGCGCTCGACGATATCGCCTCGACGGAAGGCGTCGATGGCGTCTTCATCGGACCATCCGATCTCGCGGCCGACATGGGATATCTCGGCAGGCCGGGTGCGCCGGAAGTGCAGGCAGAAGTCGAAAAGGCGCTTGCAAAAATCCAGGCCCATGGCAAGGCGGCCGGCATTCTGATCGGCGATCTCTCGCTGGCCAAACGCTACCTCGAGCTTGGCGCCACCTTCGTTGCCATCGGTAACGACGTTACCCTGCTTGCCAACGCCACGATCAAGCTCCTCGACGATTTCAAAAACGCGGATGCCACCAAGCCGCCTCAAGACGTCAAGGTCTATTAATCGCAGAGGCCGCCCTCCCCGGCTCGGCTGATTTTGCGCTTCACCACGCAAGTTTCGGCATAGAGAAAGCATTGTGCACGCTCAGTCAAAACGGACTGCACAGCTGGACACGACGCCTCCGCACGCATCGGTCATCATGAACCCGAAAGCCAAGAGGAGGAAACATGCGTTTCAAGAACAAGACCGCCCTGATCACTGGCGGCGGTACAGGCATTGGCGCGGCGGTCGCGCGCCGCATCCGGCAGGAAGGCGGCAATGTCGCGCTTGTCGGGCGCCGTCCCGAGCCGTTGAGAAGCGTCGCCGAAGAGATCGGCGCAACCATTGTCGCGGCCGATGCCGCCGATGGTGCAGCGATGAAGGCTGCCGTAGAAAAAGTGGTCGAGACGCATGGCGGCCTCGATATACTGATCGCCAATGCCGGCGGGCATGGTGTCGGACCGACGGTCAGCATGTCGGACGAAACATGGGACCTCGCCGTCCGTCTCAATCTCAACACCGCCTTTGTCAGCGCCCGTGAATCCCTGCCGCATCTCATCAAGAACCACGGCAACATCGTCGTTCTCGCCTCGATCGCTGGGCTCTTTGCCGGACCGGATGCGGCGGGCTACGTCACGATGAAACATGGCTGCATCGGCCTTGCGAAATCGCTGGCGCGTGACTACGGCCGCAAGGGTGTGCGCACCAATACCGTCTGCCCCGGCTGGGTTTCGACCGCGATGGCCGACGAGCAGATGCAAGTCATCGTCGAAAAGTTCAAGTTGAAGACCATCGAGGAGGCCTACGCGCTCGTCACCAAGGACGTGCCGCTCGGCCGCCCGGCGACCGCCGAAGATGTCGCCAACGCCGTCTGCTTTCTGGCCTCGAGCGAAGCTTCGATGATCAACGGCGCAATCCTGACTGTCGACGGCGGTGCCGGCACTGTCGATTTGCCCACCCTCGCCTTTGCGGAATGATCAAGAGGAGGAACAGCCATGAACCAAAATCCAAAAGATTGGAAAACCTACGACGAATTCGCCTACGGCATCGATACGAACCGGCTGCCGGCAACCGAGGCCCTTACCGGCTCGTCTTACAAAATCGGCTTTGACGACGGCCGCACGCTCACGCTCGCCTTCGCCAACGGCAAGGTCAGATGGTCCGAAGGCGAGGACGGCGACACCGACAAGGCGGAAGTGATCGAAGTCGCGCCCAAGACCTATTTCGTGGAGATCGTCTTTGCCAGCCGTCCCAAGGAAGCCGAAACGCTGATCCTCAATACCGAAACGCGTCGCGTGCTCTCCATCTGCTCGGTTGTCCGTGACCTCAAGGAGTCAGTCGGCGAGCCGCAGGTTGCCCAGATCTTCCGGCCGGGTATCATCGAGGGTGGCGCGGCGAGCGGGCCGGCGCCGCATGAGACCCGCGATCTGATCGGGCTCAGGGCGCATTTCACCTATAGCCCCAACCATGTCTATGAGCACACCTATCTCTCGTCCGGGCGCTACGCCTGGCAGTGCCTCGTTGGCGTGCAGCGCGGCCATGGCGACGTCGATCTCACGACGACCTACAAGTTCGACGACAATCTCTACGTCTTCACCTTCCGGGAGTTCAAGATCGCGGTCGCATCCACATTCCTCTATAATTTCAATGATATGCGTTCGACAGGCAAGTTCCTCGGCATCACCGGCGACGGCCGTATCCAGAACAGCCCAGCCGGCGCCTTCATCCATAAGGCCTCGATGACCTACTATCTGCCCGGCCAGGAACCAGTGTGAGGACGCCATGCGCAAAGCATTCGATATCGTAAAGGCACATTACGACGCCAACGACCGCCGCGACATGGATGGCATGCTCGCCGACATCGCTCCGGACTGCCGCTGGACGGAGATGGACGGTTTTCCCTGTGCTGGCACCTATGTCGGCCCGCGGGAGGTGTTCGAGAACGTCTTTCAAGCGCTCGGCGAGGCCTTCGACGGATACAGCTTCAAGCTGGAACGTCTTCTCGACGCCGGCGACGAGGTGGTTGGTGTCGGAGACTATAGCGGCACGCACAAGCGGACGGGCAAAGCCTTCAAAGCCCGCGTCGTCCATGTCTGGGGGGTGGCCGGCGGCAAGATCAGGCGTTTCGAGCAATTCACGGATACGCTAAGAGTGGCCGAATCCATGCGATGAGAAATCGAGGTGGCCCGGCGGAGTGCCGAGTCACCTTACGCTTTCTACGAAATCCTTGCCTTGCGCCATTGCGACGGCGAAACGCCATAGCGATGGCGGAATGCTCTTGAAAAATGCGCACTGGAGGAAAAGCCGAGCGCGAAAGCGATCCCGGATATCTCTCCGGCATGGCCGCCGGCGGCGCGTAGTTGCTCGGCCGCTCTCTGCAGGCGCAGGTCCCAGATGTAGTCCGAGGGCGTCAGGCACTCGACTTCGAATGCGCGATAGACGTAGCGCACCGAGCAGCCCATGCGGCGCGCGATCATGGCAACGCTCAGCTCCGGTCGCGCGAGATTGCCGTCGATGAAGTCCTTGATCCGCTGCAGCAGCAGATCCAGCGGATTGACGACCGGCCTTGCCTGCTGAAGGTCCGTATCCATCAGGGTGCGGACAAGATCGATCATGGTCTGGCCGACGCCGGAGCGCCGTGCTTCGTCGAGATGGTCGATCTCATGCATGGTCGAATCCATCAGCGACAGCAGAATCCGGCACATGGCGTGATGCTCTGCATGTGCCGTGAAAGGCCGCACCAGTCGTTTAACCGCAGCATGGGGCAGCGCGTGACGTGGCAATTGCAACAGCAATTGGCGAACCGGAGTGCTGTTCGTCAGCATATAGGGGCGGCTGGGATCGTAGATCACCAGCGCGTTCGGCGAAACCGGCACATGCAGTCCGCCCTGGGCAAGCAAAGCGCTGCCTTCGGTCTGCACGAGCAGCTTGATCGTGTCCGGATCGCTCGACGCGGCCATGACGCGCTCGCCAAAGACGACATGCCGATCTGCCTCCAACCGCGTCAGCCGACAAGCGCCCAGCGTGGCCGATGTCATCCGGCTTTTTTCCTCGTCGGCCGCGCTGAAATCGAGCCGAACATTTCCGAACAGGTTGCGAGCCAGTCCCGCAAAAGCTCGCCCATTGGCGCTCTCGAGATATCGTTGAAATGCCGCAGCCATGCCAGATACCTCCGCTTCAGCTCGCCAGATAGGCGCCGTGGAGAATGTCCGGCTGTGCTCTGAGGGTTACGGCTGCGCCTGTGAAAACGAGGCATCCGCGCTCCAGCACAAGCGCCTGATCGGCGAGATCGAGTGCAAGGTTGGCGAACTGCTCGATCAGCAGAACGCCGATACCACTGGCGGCCGCGATCTTCAGCGCCTCTGCCAGGCGCTTAACCACGGCCGGCGCCAGACCGAGCGACAACTCGTCGACGATCATGAAACGGGGCTTGGCGACGAAGGCCTGCGCCATCGCCACCATCTGCTTCTGGCCGCCGGAAAGATCCGATGCCGATTGACGTCGCCGCTCGGCAAGTTCGGGAAAGATTTCATAGGCATGTTCCAGTCCTTGCCGGCGGGCTGCCGCCGAACCCTCGAGTGCTGCCACGAGAATATTGTCCTCCACGGAAAGCTGCCCAAGCACGCGATGTCCTTCAGGGACGAGCGCAAGACCGGCCCGGCGAATGCTGTCAGGCGAAAACCCTTCGAGCGTCACACTGCCCAAACGCACGGAGCCGCCACGCGGCAGGACGCCGGCCATCGCCATGACGGTGCTCGACTTGCCGGCCCCGTTGGCGCCAAGCAGTGTCGTGATCTTGCCGGCCGCGACCGAAAAGGAAATGCCATGAATGACGCGCTTGCCACCACGCTCGACAACGAGGTTCTCGACGCTCACTTCCGATATGACGTTCATGTCAGAACTCCCCCAGATAGGCGCGGCGCACATTGGGATCGGCCAGCACCGCATGTGTTGGGCCGAGCGCCAGAAGCTTGCCGTAGTCGAGCACCATGGTTTCGCTGCACATGGAGCGGATGAGATCGACATCGTGATCGATGATCAGCACCTGCGCGCGGAACTCGGCCGGGATGCGCAGCACCAGCTCGCGAAAGGCTTTGCCTTCCTCTTCGGTGAGGCCCGCGGCCGGCTCATCGAGCAGAACGAGCTTCGGCTCGCCGACCACGCATTTCGCGAGCTCGACCAGGCGGCGTTGAAAGAGATTGAGGGATTGGCCGAGCCGATCGGCGACCCCCGTCAGGCCGACAAAGGAAAGAGCCTGATCGACAGCGCCCGACCGATGCCCGGTGCCGACGACATGATCGGCGATCGCGGCGATATTGCCGGCGACCGTCAGGTCCTCGACCACCTGCTCGGTCTGGAACGAGCGGCGCAAGCCTGCCCGAACGCGCTGCAGCGGCGTCATCGGCAGCAACGCCCGTTCGCCAAGCGAAACCGCCCCCTGGAGGGGCTTCACGAAACCGGAGAGCACATTGAGCAAAGTGGTCTTGCCTGCACCGTTCGGGCCGATAAGGCCGGCCACCGGCGCCGTCAGCACGGCGCTGAGTTCGTTGATCGGCCTGACGCCGCCGAATTGAACGATGAGATTATCGATTTTGATCATCGTGTCCTCTCGCGGGAAAGACCGGCGCTCAGCCGGCGGATCAGCGCCGATATCTGGCCGGCGATGCCGGCCGGTGCCGTGGCCAGCGCATGAAAGAGCGCGACGCCGAAAATCCCGATCGTGACGTAACCATCGATACCAAGATCGGTCAGCAAGGCCGGCACCGCGCGCAGCAGCAGACCGGAGATCAAGGCGCCGTACCAATTGAAGACACCGCCGACGATGGCGAGCGCAAAGAGATTGAGACTTTCGAAAGCTCCGAAGGCACGCCCGTCGAGCTGGCCGACATTACCCGCAAGCAGGCCGCCTGCGAGGCCGGCGAGAAAGCCGCTCAGCGCGAATGCCCAGGCCTTGTAGATAAAGACATTGACGCCGCTTGCAACCGCGACGGTCTCGCCCTTGCGGATCAGCGCCCACGCCCGGCCGGGACGGGAAAGCTTATGCCATTGTGCGATCAGCAGACCGATCGCTGCCGCCACACAGACATAAAGGAAATAGGCGACTTCCCCCTCGGCGATTGCAGGTCTTGCCAGCATTGCGCGACCGGAGCCGTCAGCCCGCCCGAGAAAGCCGGGACCTCCGTCTGGAAAACCCCAGGCGCTGATGACGATCTGAAAGGCGCCGGCCAGCATCAGCGTCACGAGCGCGAGATAGAGACCACGCAGACGCAGCGCCGGCACGCCGAATGCCAGCCCCACCACCGAGGCGGCGATAGCACCGGCGAGCAGGCTCAACTCGAAGGGCGGGTGAAATGCGTGGCCGATGCGCAGCGTCGCCCATCCGCCGACGCCGACAAGTGCGAACTGGCAGAGCGAGACCAGACCAAGCTGGCCGTAGAGAATGGCGAGTCCCGCAACCGACAGCGAAAGTGCCACGGCAGACGTTGCGGCGGACAGCCAAAAGGAATTGGCAAGGCAGGCGACGACGACCGAAAAAGCCAGCATCGTTACGGGCACATGAAGAAGCTGCTTGGGCAGGCGCATCATCGATATGCCGTCGGCGTCTGGGGCGATTGTTTGCTCCTGAACGGTCATCGGTCCTTCAACGCGACTTTCGCGGTGCCTCCGAGGATTGTGACTGCGACAAGCGCGATGATGAACGGCGCCGCCGCGCGATAGGGTGATATCCAGGCGATCGGCGTCAGGACGGCTTCGGCAATGCCGATGAGAATGCCGGCGACGGCCGTTTGCCATAGCGACTGCAACTGACCGAGGATCGCAGCGGCGATTGCGGGTATGACCAGCAGTGTCAGAAAGGTTCCCTGCAGCCGCACGAGATCGGCAAGCAACAGGCCGGCCAAGCCCGAGAAGATGCCTGTAATGACCCAGGCAGCAGTTTCTGTGTAAAGGATGCGTACGCCCAGAACGGCGCTGAGATCGCGGTCATTGGCAAGGGCGCGCATGTCCAGGCCGAGACGCGTTCGGTTCAGGAGCAGCGTGATTGCTACGACCATGGCGATGGCAAGGATGATGGCGATGATACGTGTCAAAGTCAGGCGAACATCGAAGAGAGAGACGAACATCTGATCGGTCGGGAACTGCAGGCGGCGCGGCAGCTCGCCCCAGATGACGCCCATGATCGCGATCAGGACGAGCGCCGGCGCCAATGTTCCGACGGCACGCACAACGATATCGCGATGCGACAGCATGGGTGCGAATACCCGGCCATAGAGAAAGCTGATCGCGGTCGAGACGGCAACGGCGGCAAGGATGGCGACGGCCAGCGGCATCTTCCACTCAAGCAATTGCCAGGCGCAATGCGCGCCGATTGCGCCGAACGCACCAAACGCGAAATTGAGAACGCCGGTCGCTCGAAACAGAACCACGAGGCCGACACCGGACAGCGCGTAGACAGCGCCGATCCCAAGCCCGGATATGATGAAAGGCAGGATGTTCATAAATCGATCCTCTCGGGTCGCCCAGTTCCGCGGCCTACGGTCGCGGAACACATTGGCAAACGTCAGGGGCAAGCCTCTGGGTTCAGTTGATGCCCGCTGACTTTTCGAAGGCGCGCACGTCCTTCAGTTCAAGGTCCGGCGACGGTGCGCAGTCGGATACGACCTTCCACTTGCCGCCTTCGCTGACGGCCATGCGCGTCGTGGAATTGGCGTTGTGGCGGGCCTGACCATCACCGAAATACCAGGGAGCGCAGAAGATATCGCTTTTGAAATTCTTGATCTGGCGCACGGCAGCGGATGCCGTCTCGCGGTTGATGTTGCCGGGATCGAGCGTCATCAAGGCCTTCTCAGCAATGCGGGCCGACAGGTAACCGGCCTGAGCGAAGGTATCGCGCGGGTCGGACTTCTGGCCATACTGATCCATGACGGCCAGCCAATTCTGGTTGTCGGGCGTTTTTGCTTCGAGATCGTTGAACTCCATGTTGACGGTGAAATTTCCGTCCCAGCCGGCGCCGATCGTTCCCGGCACCGAAAGATCATAAGCCGAGGCGGCGCTTAGGAACTTTATACTCTGGTTCAGCCCCTGCTCTTCAGCGGCTGTCAGAAGCGGCACCGTGACGCCTTTGGGCAGACCCAGGATGATCACGTCGGGTTTGGAAGCCGCAGCCTGCAGAATGATCGATGTCGAATCGGCCGTGCCGGGGTCCATCAATATTATCTGAGCCTTCAGGCCTTTTTCCTTTGCGAGCTGGGTAACGCCCTCGCAGGACCAGGTTCCGACATTCGGAATATTCGGCCCTATGCACACGACTGACTTTGCATTCAGGTGATCAAGCGCATATCCCATGGCGCCCAGCATGGAGACGCGAGGTCCGGCGTTGGTCGGCGCGTAGTTTGCCGCGAAGAAGCATTCGCGAGGAACACCAACGCCGGCGATCACGACAATGCCGGACTTCTTATAAAAATCCGCATTGGCGCCGCATTCGACAAAGCTCGAGTTCCCAACCATCAGCACGGCTTTCTCGTCGTTGACGAGTTTTGCGGCGAGCTGCGCGGCGATTTCCGGGTTCCAC
This sequence comes from Hyphomicrobiales bacterium, assembly GCA_900468625.1. Taxonomy (GTDB): domain Bacteria; phylum Pseudomonadota; class Alphaproteobacteria; order Rhizobiales; family Rhizobiaceae; genus Rhizobium. Next base: position 39,494 of record UBUL01000019.1, on the reverse strand, counting down.
TGATCGTCTTCGACCAGATATTTGACCGGCCGGCCCTTGATGCCGCCATTGGCATTCAGGCAGTCGAAATAGGCCTTCGCCGACTTGGTGGAATTCGAAAAGTCGTCCGGCCCGGTCTTGCCGGTGATGGCACCGATGATGATCGGCTCACCGGTTGCCGGCTTGCCGCTATTGTCGCCGCAGGATGCGGCGGCGTGTGCGCTGAACGCCGAAATCAGCGTCAGGAAAAGGCCGATTGCCAGCCCTCTTAGATTGATAGACATTATTTCCTCCAGTTTGTCGTCCCGCTCCCCACGGGATCTGTGTTTCGAAGATCGCCGGCTCAGCCGGAAATCGTCTTTCCTGTCATGAAGGCGGCAGCCCTTGCCGCAATCATCATCGTCGGGGCGTTGGTGTTGCCCGACACCAAGGTCGGCATGACAGAGGCATCGCAGACACGCAGCCCCTCGATACCGTGCACCTTCAGATCCGGCCCGACGACGGCCGTGCGATCGTCCGCCCGGCTCATTCGGGCGGTCCCCGCAGGGTGGAAAACGGTTTTTGCCGATTGGCGGATATAGTCGCGCAGGGCCTCGGGATCCTTTTCGATGCCAGGCTTCGGCAGCACACGGCGCTTGAGCAACTTGGCGAGGGCCGGCGCATCGAGGATGCGGATCGCCGTTTCGACCCCGCGCACCAGGGTCTCGACATCGGCCGGATCGGACAGCAGGTTGGCATTGAAATCCGTCTGCTCGGTCGGACTGGCGCTTTTCAGCCGTATCCATCCGCGCGAGCGCGGCCTCAGATAGCATGGCCCGATGCTGAGGCCGTGACCGGGCTCCGGGTCCCGGTCGACGAAGCCGATCAGGACCGGTAGGACATGGAACTGGACATCCGGCTGTCCCGTGCCGGCGGTATCGACAAAACCACCGCACTCGACGACGTTGGAAGACAAGAGCCCGCGATGTGACGTCAGATAGCGCAGCATATGGCCGGCGGCCCGCAGACCCTTGTCATGGCCAAGGATCGAAATCGGCTCGCGCGTCTCGCCCTGGACAGGCACTTCCAGATGATCCTGATAGTTGGCGCCGACACCCGGCAGATCAGCGACGACCTTGATGCCGAGGGAAGAAAGATGTGCACCATCGCCAATGCCGGACAACTGCAGGATCTTCGGTGTCGCAATGGCGCCAGCAGTCAGCGCGATCTCGCGGGATGCCTTGAAAACCGCCCCGTCGAGCAGCTCGACACCGACAGCCTTCTGCCCTTCGAACAGGATACGGGCGACCTTGCGCTCCGTCATTACACTCAGATTCGGCCGCTTCTCCGCCTCGCGCAGGAAGGCCTGGGCCGAACTCCAGCGGCGGCCGCCATAGGTCGTACTCTGATAGAAGCCGACGCCGGACTGGTCCGCGCCGTTGAAATCGCTGTTATGCGAAATACCGATTTCGGTTGCGGCCTTGACGAAGGCCTCGCTCAGCGGATGACGATGGCGCGGGTCCGAAACGCGCAGACCGCCTTTTTTGCCGTGGTAGTGGCCGTTCAGCCGTTCATTGTTTTCCAGCGAGCGGAAGACCGGCAGCACATCCTCGTAGGACCACCCCTGACAGCCCATTTGCGACCAGGTATCGTAGTCGTTGCGGTGGCCGCGAATATAGATCATCGCATTCACGGAGCTGCCGCCACCCAAAACATTGCCTTGCGGCACGATGCTCGGCCGGCCATTCAAACCCTTGTCGGGGTTCGAGGCGTAGGGATGAATATCGATGCCCTTGCCCAAAACCTTGAAGAAAGTTGCGGGTACATGGATCCAGGGGTCGGAATCCCGGCGCCCCGACTCGATCAGCAGCACCTTGTGCGCCGGATTTTCTGAAAGCCGGTTTGCCAGCACACAGCCTGAGGAGCCGCCACCGACAATGATATAGTCATAGGTCGTCATGGCTCAGCTCAATACCGTCTGGATCGTGGTGAATTCCTTCAGACCTTCCACGCCGAACTCTACGCCGACGCCGGACTGCTTCACGCCGCCGAACGGCGCATTGGGCTGGATCGTGCCGTGCTTGTTGATCCAGACCGAGCCGCATTCGAGCTGCATCGCATAGCGTTTTGCCTTTTCCCCATCGGAGGACCAGACGGAGCCGCCGAGGCCAGCAGGATTTTGATTGGCGCGGGCGACCACCTCGTCGATGTCGCTATAGCGGATGATCGGCAGGGCCGGACCGAATTGCTCCTCGTCCACCAGCCGCACGCCATGATCGACGTCGGCGACAAGCGTGATCGGATAGAAATACCCCGGGCGATCCATGGGCGCCCCGCCGATCAGAATGCGACCACCATGGGCACGCGCATCGTCGACGAGTTCGCATACCTTGTTGAACTGCATTTCGTTCTGTATCGGACCGAGAATACTTGCCTCATCCAGGCCGTCGCCGACGACGATCCTCGAAGAATAATCCACAAGGCCGCGGCAGACCTCTTCATAGATGCTATCGTGCACATAGAGACGCTTCAGCGCCGCGCAGGTCTGGCCGTTGTTGATGAAGGCACCCCAGAAGAGCCCTTCGACGATGGCTTTCGGATTGGCATCGGGCAGGACGATGCCGGCATCGTTACCGCCAAGCTCCAGCGTCAGCCGCTTCAAGGTGGCGACCGCGGAGGCCATGACCTTCTTGCCGGTCTCTGTCGAGCCGGTGAAAGTCATCTTGGCGATACCGGGATGAGCGGAGAGCGCCGCGCCGATGCTGTTTTCGCCGGTAACGACGTTGACGACGCCGGGCGGCAAAACCTCGTTCATGATCTCGACGAGGCGGATCGTCGACAGCGGCGTCAAAGGCGAAGGCTTGATGACGACTGTGTTGCCGGCTCGGATTGCTGGAACGATATGCCAGCAGGCGATCATCACAGGCCAGTTCCAGGGTGTGATCGAGCCGACGACGCCGATCGGCTTGCGATGAAGCTCTACGCGACCTTCATTGTCGTCCTGCAGGACCTCCACAGGCAGGTCGAGTTCGGCCGTATGGCGGGTCCAGGCAAGAGCCGCGCCGATTTCGAAGCGCGAGCCGAGGCCATTGAGCGGCTTGCCCTGTTCGCGGGTGAGGATCTGAGCAAGCTCCTCGGTATGCTCGGCGATCGTTTCGGCGACGGCTCGGCATGCCATGGCGCGGTCTTCGCTCGAAACCTGCGACCATGTCCTGAAGGCCTCGGTGGCCGCGGCAACCGCTCGGTCCAGATCCGCTTCGCCGCCAAGCGGCATATAGCCGACCACGTCGCCGTTCGACGGGTTTTTAACCGGTGCATGATGGGACGTGGCAACAGGCTCGCCACCAATAAGCAGGGTGTACTGCTTCACGACATTTTCCTCCCGTAACTTTCGAGAGGACTATGACCCCAGCCGCAAAATCCGTCTTGGGGAGAAACGCGCCTCGTCTTGGACTGAAACGCACGCTCGCTATTCAGTCCAACCTGTATGCCGGTTCCGGCGCGCGAAGCAACTCGCTTGGCGCACAATCGAACAGCTCCTTGAAGCTGCGATTGAAATAGGAAATATCGTTAAACCCGGCCGAATAGGCGACTTCGGCTATCGTTATCGGATTGCGCTGCTCCTTGAGCTGCTCGATCTTTTCCCGGGCGAACCGCAGTCGCTTGTCGCGGATGACGGTGGTACAGGTCATGCCCATGCCCTGGAAATCCTGCTGCAGGGTGCGGATCGACACTCCCAGCCGCGTCGCTAGCCATTTGGCGCTGAGACCGCTGTCGGTCAGATGCCTGTCGATGAGAATATCGACCATCTGCATCCGTCGGCTGGCGCTATCATGCAGCGAATTCAAGCTTGCCGCCTGAGCACCGGTCGAAAGGAACGCCTGACGGGTCGTGTCGAACATCAGCTGGCGCAAATGCGGGGAAGCCGCATCGCTTTCCGGCGTCGTCATCATCTTGGCAATCAACGCACGCAGCATCACAGCCATCGGATCGTTCGCCAGGAGCTTGCGGGCCACGTCAAAATCGACCTTGCTGTTCGAATACATCAGCTGCCTAGGCAAATGCAGCGACAGATGGTTGGAGAAGTGGCCGCGAAAATAGAAGGTCGTCGGCCGCGTGGAATCGACAAGAATACATTCGCCGACGTCGAGGATATTCTGCTGGCCGGAATGCTCGACCCCACACACGCCTTCCAATTGCAGGATCAGGAACAGGTGCTCGTTGGCATCGCGGCGAATGTCATCCCAATCGCGGTGAACATAGTCGAGATCGTTGGAAACATGGGCAAATTCCATGCCGCAGACGTCGATGCGGCTTGCCGTGCCGACGACGCTGTCCCCGCTCTGCATCACATGCGGGTTGAAGTTGCCGCAAATGCTTTGAAGATCGTCAACCCACTGGTCGTAAGGTGTCGGCGACCAAGTCCGGTCAACCAGACTGCGGTTCTGCAACAGGTCCAACTCCGCCTCCCAACAGTGTCAGCACTGCGGAAGACTGCTACAGATCCTTTGGCGCGTCAATCAAATAGTTAACATATTAATAAATTGGAAGACGGCTTTCAATCTTCGCTGACCGATCCGTTCTCCAATTTCAGCGACGCCAGTTCATCCAGCATATCGAGAAGCCTCTCCACCCGCTCGGCACCGAAACGGGCATCGATATCGGCATAGACCTTCAAACTTTCCGGCATGACGTCTTCGACGATCGCCTGCCCCGCCGGCGTAATCTGCAGCAGCACCCTGCGGCCATCGGCATCGTCCTTATGCTTGGTGATGAAGCCGCGCTCCTCGAGCGAGCGGATCATGCGCGTGAGGCTGGGCGCAAGAATGGATGCCTTATCCGCCACTTCGGTTGCATCGAGCTTGCCTGCCTCGTAAAGGACGCGAATGACACGCCATTGCTGCTCGGTCACATCATGGGCAGCCAGGATTGGCCGGAAGTGGCTCATGACCGCCTCGCGGGCGCGCAGGAGCCCTATAGCCAGAGAACGGCGACGGTCACGATGCGGCTGGTCAGGCGTTGCGGACGATGTATCCGGCTCTGGCGGTTCCCTGAAATTATCGTGAATTTGCTTTTTCATCCTGCGTGCCTGGTTAGAATCGGATCGCCAGCTGATTAACATGAGAATAATGCCGTGCAAGGCAATGCCGCGAATCTCATAGGTGACGATTTCCGATAAATGCCGGTGTCATACTCTCATTTGCACTGAAGCGACATTCTCAAAGATATCCATGACCGCCAAGCCTATTTCACGGCGGCAGCCCTTTGCCGTTCAGCGACCTGCAGCATTTCGATAAACCGCCTCACCTTGGCCGGACGAAAACGGGCTATCGGCAGCACAGCATGGATCCCGCCGGCAGGTAGCGTCCACTCGGGCACGAGCCTTTGCAGGCGCCCGGCCGCAATGTCGTCCGCGACCATGTAATCCGGAAAGACGGAAATGCCCATTCCGGCCTTGACACAGGCGTAGGCCGACGGTGTCTTGTCCGTCCGTACTGCAGAGCGCATCTCGATGATCTCGGATCGACGGCCCTCTTTCGAAAACACCCAGCGCAATGGCTGGCGCAGGACTGCATTTTCGATCCAGGGCAGCGCCGGCAGGTCCCACGGTTCCATGGCTTTGGGAAAGCTTGCCGCCAGCCTTGGTGTCGCTACCAGATACTGCTGGAATGTACCCAGCCGTCGGGCCTTGTTGCTCATGTCGGTCAGCCAACCGACCCTGATCGACAGATCCAGTTGGCCATTGGCGAGATCGATGACGCTGTCATCGAATATGAGATCGACGTGCATTTGCGGGAAGCGCTCACGATAGGCTGCGACCACGGACGCTACGACTGCGGCGCCATAGTCCAATGGTGCGGTCAGCGTCAGCGTGCCGGCGGGTTCATTGGCGTGCAGGGACATTTCTCCATAGGCGGCTTCCGCTTCGCGCAGGATGATCAGGCAGCGGTCGTAGAACACCCGGCCCTCTTCCGTCGCATGTAGCCGCCGCGTCGTCCGCATCAGCAACGAAACGCCGAGCTCCTCCTCCAGACGCGCCACTTGATGGCTGACCACAGCCTTGGCAACGCCAAGCCGCTCGCCGGCGGCGGTGAAGGACCCGGTCTCCATGACGGAGGTGAAGAAAACAAGCCTGTTGAGATTGAGGAGCTCGCTCATGCCATTGTCTGATTAATTCATACAGTCTGTATGATTGGCCGATATTTTTCGATGCGGCAAGAGCTGAGATGATCAGGTCCTACGAACCAGGGGCCCGATCCATGCAGGACTTGTCAGCCACCTATCTCTTCGACCCCTTATGTGGCTGGTGCTACGGTGCAAGCCCGATGCTCGATCGTCTGCGGCTAGCGGGCATCGACGTCCGCCCCTTGCCCACGGGCCTGTTTTCAGGAGCCGGCGCACGCGAGATGGACGCCGCATTCGCCGCCTATGCCTGGTCGAACGATCAGCGGATCGAACGCTTGAGCGGTCAGCCGTTTTCCGAGGACTATCGCTCGAAGGTCTTGAACAAGACGGGCTCGCTGTTCGACTCGGGCGCCGCCACACTCGCCATCACGGCGGCAGGCCTTGCGGACCACCGAAAGCGCTTCGATGCGCTGCGCCTTATCCAGCATGCGCGCTATGTGACAGGGCTGGACATCACCGGCATGGATGTTCTCTCCAATCTGCTCGCTTCCGCAGGGCTTAGCGAAGCCGCGCGCATCTTGAACGAGGGGGCGGGCGATCTGCTCGAGGCCAATCGGCAACTCGTGACGGAAGGACAGGATCTATTCCATCGACACGGAGCGAATGGCGTTCCGGCCCTGGTGATCGAAAGAAACGGACATCAGCGCCTTCTCGACGCAAGCGCTCTCTTCGGCAGCTATGACAATCTCATGGCGCATCTGAAAGCCGCATGATCCCACAAACGACAAAGGAACCAGCATGTTTACCAGACGCGATGTAGTGAAATTTTCCTTGGCCGCGGGTGCTGTCTCGATCATGCCCCTTGCTGCGTCCCAGGCGGCAAGTTCGAAGCTTCAATGGCAATACTTCCAGGCGCCCGAGGCAGGATTCCGCCGCACGCCGGTCCTGCTCACCGGCAAGAAGGACGCAATCCTCATCGACGGCGGCTTTACCCTTTCGGACGGCCGCGCGGTCGCCGACGCCATCAGATCGACGGGCAAACGTCTGACCACCATCTATGTGAGCTGTAACGACCCCGACTATTACTTCAGTCTGCGGCCGATCGTCTCCACCTTCCCCGATGCCAAGGTCATCGCCAAGCCTGTCACGGTTGCGGCCATCCATGCCAACGTCGAAGGCAAGCTTGCCGCCTGGGGACCGCAACTGAAGGAAAATGGTCCGCAGAAGCTGGCTGATGTCGTCATTCCGGTGGCGTCGGACCTGAAGGCACTCGAACTTGACGGCGAGAAAATCGAGATCGTCGAAGTTCCGGATATGCACGATCGCCGCTATCTTTGGGTTCCCTCGCTCAAGGCCGTGTTCGGGGGCGTGCTGGTTTCCTCCGGTATTCACATCTGGGTCGCCGACGAGGCCACGCCGGAGAAGCGGCAAGCCTGGATCAAGGCCCTCGACAAGCTGGCGGCTCGCAAGCCGAAGATCGTCATCCCCGCCCACCAGACCGAAGGCGCGCCGCAGGGTCTCGACGCCATCAAATTCACCCGAGACTATCTTGTCGCCTTCCATGAAGAGGAAGTGAAAGCGAAGGACAGCGCGGCCTTGATCGCGGCAATGACCAAGCGCTATCCCAATCTCGCGGACGTCGGTTCCCTTGAATTGGGTGCCAAGGTCGCAAAGGGTGAGATGAAGTGGGGATAAGTTGAATGAGTTTCGCTTGAGGTTCAGGGCATTGTCGAGGTCGTACAATCCGATCATCAGCATCATGGGGTCGGACGGAGAAGACAGGAAGCCGACGGCCTCAGTAAAGGCACTTGCGTCATCTGAAATCGCATGAAGCAGCAAACCTTCGATGCCAAGTCCTTCAGCGGCATCAGGCTTGATACCGCATACTCACCAATAGGCTTGCGCCCGGGCTTTTGCTCGTGCGCGAGGTCGGCATCGACCGGGCGTGCGCATCAGTTCGGCGCCGGGATTGACGACCTGACCGACAGTGGTGAGCGTCGATGCGGTTACAATGCCCTCGATCAGGCTTGCAATTATCATCGACTGGCGGCGCTTATACTCGCCTTGACAAATTTACTGTAGCAGAAACCGATCGTATTCAACGTCATGAATATAATCAGCGCGCCGATCAGCAACTTCCTGATCGAGAGGCCTTTGACGGATGTCATACTCACGGTGAACGTTCCCTGCCCGCATCCGGCATGATGGTAGCGCAGATCTGGGTCATAGCGTAAGCCGTCCACGGTCCGATCCATCACCGGCTCATGAAATCGTGTGCATCTGGACCGGCCCGTGGCTGCTATAATTTGAACGCGGTTGCGACGCGACCAGTCTCAGCCACCGGCTGACATCGCATTCGGATCCATCCATACCGCTTCCCAGACATGGCCGTCCGGATCGGCGAGGTTGCGATCGTACAGGAAGCCGAGGTCCTGCTTCGGATTGATGTCAGCCTGCCCGCCATGCAGGGCGGCAGCATCATTCATCCGGTCGACCGCCTCGCGGCTCTCGCAGGAGAGGGCCAGCATTACTTCGCTCGACGTTGCCGGCGGAATCGGTCGGCTGGTGAAACCACGCCACTTGTCATGGGTGAGGAGCATGACGTTGATCGTCTCGCTCACCACCATACAGGCCGAGTTATCGTCGCTGAACTGTGCGTTGTTGGTGAATCCCAAGGCCTCATAGAATGCCTTGGGCCGAGCCAGGTCGGTGACAGGCAGGTTCACAAAAATCATCTTGGTCATCATAGGTTTCCTTTGTTCGCGGCAAGATACGGCCTGATCCGAGGTCGCTATCCGCTGCTTGGTGTCCCGCCGTAACCTCACCGCGGTTGCTTGCCCGGCAGACATGCAGCAATCCGGCCGCGAAAGAATTGATGTTTGGTAAGAAATCGCGTCAGCGCCTGTCGGGTCTTGTAATCGCGATCGTTTTCCGAAGCCGGCTGAGGCTTTCCGGGGTGATGCCCAACCAGGCGGCGATGTGATGCTGCTTCAAACGCTTATGCAGTTCCGGCTCCCTGCGGATGAAATCGATGTAACGCTTAATCGCGTCGTCATGCCGAAAGGCAATTTCGCCCGGTTCCTTTTCAATGATCCAATGACGCTCCATATAACTGATGTAAAAGGCTGCAATGTCGGGAAAGTCGCTGACGAGCGACTTGAAAGCCGCAAAGTCATATTCGAGGGCGGTGCTGTTCTCTATGGCCGTAATCGTGAACAGGCTGGGCTCGCCGAGCAGGGTCGCGCTGACCGAAGCGGCAATGCGGTTCTCAGGAAAGAAGCTTTTAATGATCATGTCGCCGCCGCGGCCAACATAGTGCTGGCAGAGCAGACCTTCGACGACGAAGGCATAGGTCGTCGGTACGTCGCCCGCCCGAACGAAGGGCTCGTCCTTACGATACTGTCTCGGCCGCAGGAGCGACGACCAGGCGAGCTCGGCCTTTTCTGACAGATGGGGGGTGTAGGTCCGGATTTTGGTGAAGAATGCTTCTGTGTTCATCAGCTCAGTCCGCACGTCCACAATGGTGTTCACTTGCCTCGTCTCACTGGCGGGGCAAAAGAATGATTCGCGTAGCATTCTTAGATGCGGCGAGACAATCGTTCCACCATGGAGAGAGCGACGACATTCCGGTCAGTGCGCCGCCAGCCGCATGAAGCAGGCGACCCCACCACCGCGGCAGCAGCGGCATGGGCCTAAGCGGCAAGACCCGTCTTTGATGCGGCATGAAAGTCAGCCGGGATCCCGGCTGGCCTTTTGTATCCGCCGCGGCTGATCAGGCATGGAAATGAGCCTGCGCGAAGTCGAAGATTGATGCTCGAACGCGACGTTTTCGCGATGACTCGCAGTTGGTTCGAAATAGTGAAGCATTTTATAGGTTTGTCTCCACCCGGCCGCGTCGCAGCCGGGTGGAAAGATGTCAAAGCAGAGTGGAATTCAACGTCCCACGGGCAGCGGTGATAAGTTAATTCACCATTGCCGGAGACTAAGTCACTTAACCGGCTTGATCGAGGCGACGATTGCCTTAACTTCGGCGTCGTGCTTGTCCTCGTCCCCCTTGTTTCCCCAGTACGTCACAACGAGAGCGTTGTCAGCGCTTACCTGTACGATGAGCAAGCCGATGCTGACCGGACCGTCTTCATCCTTGCCATCCCATTCCAAGGTGGCCATCTGCAAGCCGTTGACCTCGGTAGTGGGCGTTTCCTTTTGAGTTGAGGGGTCGATCGTTATCTTGTTTTTTGCGAGAAAATCGATTGCACCGGTAACAACTTTCTCCATGGATTTGCCGCTGGCGACCTCGGCCGAAAGATAGACCGCAGAATCCTCCGAGGTTCCCTGGACGCCGTTGTCGGTTTCCTCCGGCTTCCAGCTATCCGGAATGGTGATACTTGCGACGGGCTTGTCACCAGGAAATGTCAAGGTTGCAGCGTGCGCCGCGAGCGGAGACGTTAATGCAAGCAAAGCCAATGCGATGATTTTCTTCATGATAAAATCCTTAGAGCTTAAAGCCGGACGGCATGAAGCTTCTAAATAAAACATATTAAGATCTTGATCACTTGACGAACAAAGGAGCAAGATGAAAGGAAATAAGCCCAACGGAAATATACTGCCGTTACTGGCACGTTTGGCCAGACCTCAATCTCAAGTCGCAGGCCGTAGCTTCATATTCAATAATTGGGCAAGGATAGTGAGGCCGCGGATGTTAGTTACATACTAATCCATCGCGACCCCATTTCGCGATAACCCACTGTTGGTGGGACATAGAAAAGAACGTCATAGGTCTGTCCGCCCTGAGGGGTCAATGTCGGACGGAAGCGATCAGCGCGATCTCGACATCAGCCAGCGGCGCGCAGACGCGATCAAGGAAATCCTTGCCGTTGTCCCCAACTCGCTTTTGTTCGATCAGAATGCTCTGTGGTTTCGGATGTCGCTTTCGATACGCGCCACGCAGCCCTCTATTTTTGCCAGCAAAATTTCAAAATCGATGGGTTTGGTCAAATAATCGGCAGCTCCCGCCCGGAGCCCCATGACGACGTTCTGCTTATCGGTCATCGCAGTCAGGAATATGAACGGCACATTGGCAAGCTCAGGATAATTGATCTGAATCTCCGCAAGCAATTGATGCCCATCCATTTCCGGCATGGTGATATCGCAAATGACGATGTCCGGCCATTTGGAAATCAGAAGTTCCAAACCTTCGCGGCCGTTTGAAGCCTCCAATGTCGTGAAACCTGCCTCGATCAGTTCCTCAACGATTAGGCCTCTAATTTCCGCTTCGTCATCGATACACAAAATTGTAGTCACTAGCTTGTCCTCTTGGCGATCATGCAGCGTTCGTACGATCATCCGGCGAAGCCGGAGAAAGTTTTTGTGCTATTGGAAGTGCGACGATGAGGGAGGTGCCCTTTCCCTTCTCGCTCTCGATTTCGATCGATCCACCATGGAGTTCGACGATTTGCTTTACCAGGTACAGACCCAGGCCTGTACCTGGTATTCCCGTGGACGTTCGCGCGCGGAAATACCGCTGAAAGATCTTTGGCAGGTCTTCGGCGTCGATGCCCACCCCATGGTCCCGCACGACGACTTTCACCATGTTACCTTCTTGCCGACCGGCAATGTGGATATCGGGATGACCAGGCGCGTATTTGATGGCGTTGGACACCAGGTTGGAAAATACCTGCTCCAGAGCGAATTTGTCGGCATCGATATAGTCAGGCAAGTCGCCAAGATCGACCGTGATGCGATGCGACTTACTGATGTCCGACTGACGACGACAGCAGGATTCGATGATGGCCCCAAGTGCACAGCGGTCATAACGAATTTGAATCGCTCCGTTATCCATCCGGCTGGCGGCAAGGATGCTTTCCATCAAATCGACAATTCTGACCACCGACGATCGTATTTGATCTGCTTTATCTCGGACAAACTTGGACGCGATATCTCCCTTCGCTCGCAATAAGCGTTGCGCGGCCGCATCGATGATAGCCAAAGGCGTGCGAAACTCGTGAGATGCAAGCGCGACGAACTGGCGTTGGAGTTCGTTGATGTTGCGCTCCTGCTGCAGGAGACGCTCCAGTTCGCGCGCCTGCTCCTCGACCTCCTTGGTTCTCAAAGCGACCGTCACTTCAAGCGTCTCCTTGTGCCGCACCAAGATCTCGGCGTTGCGAACGCTTTCCGAGATGTCTTCATGTGTCGCCACGTATCGGCCGTCGGCCATGGAGCTATGCGTGATGCGGATCACTCGCCCATCCTGGAGGGCGATATCCTGGCTTGCTCTTCCGCCCCGTTTCTCCGCCAATCCAATCACATCGAAATATGTCGCAGTGTGAAGGGGACCGTTGCCCAGTTGCGAGCGATAGTCCAGTATGGTTTGAAGCGGCGTGCCGCCGACGGTCAAGTCCTCGCGCAAGCCATACATATTCGCGTAAGCGACGTTGCACAAAATCAGCCGGCTATCGGCTGAAAACATGCAAAGACCATGCGGCATGTTGTCGAGCGCAATATCGAGCAGACCATCTGCCTGGCCAATAGTCCATTGCTGTACATCCATCATGACCCAACCTTCCCATCTCCTCAGCTGAAAATAGATTTATAATGCTAATTTTGCGTTGCAGACCGCCCGCCTTCACACGCGCGGCACTTGCGATCGAGCAAGCGTAAAATTGTGATATCGACGGCAAGGAGACGCTAACAAACTGGCTGGTAGAATTGACTGTTCTATATTGTGAATGAAACATGCTCCTTTGGTGATTGGAGATGGAACTGCACAAGAACGAGATTCCGGTCAGCAAGCCGGATATTGATGTGAAAATCCAGCAGAACGCATCGACGTCCGCGCCTATAGGAGAGGTGGAACGGCTCCTTAACGGTCGTACCCGAGATATACGGCTGAAGGGTGAGCTTCGTCGCCTCTTTCGGGAGCGTTCCTGGCCGCGAACCGCCAAGATCATCCGCTCATGGATGATTTGGGTAACGTTCATAGACCTGCTTACGTTGGGACTGAACGCGATCCTGCTTCCGAGACCGGTCGCACTCTCCATGCTCGCGCCGGCTTGCATTTTACCTCCCGCGGCTTTGGGCGCTGCCTTTTTCTGGAGAAAACCAGGCCTGCCCAGGCTTCAGATAACCGTCCTCATTGCCGGCTTGTTCTTCATCCTCCTCTCCGTTGCTCTGGTCGGCGTCACTGCCGGAGGCGAATTTTACGAGCGGCATTTGAACATCATGTTGTTCGTGGCCATTTCCGCGATCATTATCTTCGCCATCCCGCTGCCGGCGACGACGACCATTGCGGCGATGGCTCTGGGCCTTTATCTCTTCTTCCAGATCCATAATCCGAGCATTACCGTCGGAAGCGTGGAGGCGGCAACCTTGTTTTTTACTGCAGGCATCGTCGCGACAATAGTGTCACGGCGCACGATGACGATCCTCGCGCAAAAAGCCTTTCTTCTCGAGCTCCGGGACCAAAGCCGCGTAGCGGAACTGGCCGCGGCAAATGCACGCCTTGAGCTCCTGGCAAGAACCGATCCACTCACCGGCATCGCCAACCGACGCTGGATGATGGAACTGCTCAATCGCCTTTGGGATGCAGGAGCCGAAACGGGGGGGATAGCCCTGTTGATGTGCGACATCGATCACTTCAAGGCGCTGAATGACAGCCTCGGTCATGGCGAGGGCGATCGCTGTCTCGTGAAGGTCGCTGGCATCATTCAGAGCAACTTGAGAGGAAGCCATGATCATGCGGCGCGCTACGGGGGCGAGGAATTTCTGGTCGTTCTTCCCGGTATCGCGGAAGAGGAAGCGATAGAGGTCGCCAGACAGATCCGGGAAAGCGTGGAGATCGCATCCCTTCCCAATCCCGCTTCACGGGTATCGTCCCATGTCACGGTCAGCATTGGTGTGAGCCACGTAGAAGATATCCAAAGTACCACGCCGGAACAGCTTCAAAGCCAGGCAGATCAGGCACTTTACCGCGCTAAGGAATCGGGCCGGAATCGTGTCGTGCCATATGGTCGCTGAGCGACTTCAAAACCATGTTGAGCACACGGCATGCCACGCTGAAGGCGTACGAATGCGTCAGCCGGATGCCATGACGAGACGATCGTCTCTTTCCTCGGTGATCCCATAGCTAACGGGATTTTGACGTGCCGCGAGCGCATTTCCGACTGCGATGAGTACCGGATTGTCGTAACCGACACTCGCGATCCCGCTCGGTATGCCGAAAAGCGTTCCGCGCCAATCGCGCTCCGTTGGCCTGCTGACATCACTGATGATGATCGCCGATGTCTCGGGCGACAAGCCTTCCTTGAGCAACCGTTCTGCAATCAACGGCGCCGTCCGGCCCGCCATGTAGAATACGGTCGTCGTATGCGGATCGGCAACGGCACCCCAATCGATGTCCGCGGGTAACCCACCGTGCCGGGAGTGTCCGGTCACGAAACGAACCGACTGCGCATGATCCCGATGTGTCAGGGAAATGCCGAGCCGGGACGCCATCGCGCTCGCCGCCGTTATTCCGGGAACGACATCGACGGGAATGTTTTGCCGGTCCAGGTGAGCGATCTCCTCGCCAGCCCGGCCAAAGATCATGGGATCGCCGGATTTCAGCCGAACAACATGCTTGCCAGCTTTTGCGAGCTTCACCATCATGTCGTTGATATCTTCCTGCCGGCAGCTCGTACGGCCCCCGCGCTTGCCGACCAGCATGCGTTTGGCTTCACGCCGGGCAAGCTCCAGGACCTCGGCCGAAACCAGATCGTCGAAGAGGATCACGTCGGCCGCCTGCAGGGCGCGGACAGCCTTCAGCGTCAGAAGCTCGGCATCGCCCGGACCCGCTCCGACAAGCGTGACGCGGCCACCGGACGAGTGGGCGGGCGCCTCTCGAAGCCGCTCGGCTTCCTTGAGAAGCTGCCCGCCGACGCCCTCCTCCGGCGTATCCAAGCTCGAAAACGCGCGATCGACGAAACGCTCCCAGAAGACGCGACGCAGCGGTCCGGGCGCCAGCCGTTGATTGACTGTCTCACGCAACGACTGCGCCAGAGCTGCCCAGCCTTTCAACGCCCGCGGCAGCAGCGTCTCGATCCGTCGGCGGATTGCCTGAGCGAGGATCGGGGCTGCTCCGTCGGTCGAAATCGACACCACGACCGGAGAACGATTGACGATCGAACCGAACTGGAACTGGCAGAAGGCGGGCTTGTCTATGACGTTGACCGGCACGCCAGCCTTGCGGGCAGCCTTGAAAAAAGCCAGCGCCTCGCCGTCTTCTTCGCAGTCAGCGATGGCGATGGCCGCACCTGCAAAGCTTGCTTCGTTCCATATCCGCGGGTGATGGGTAAAGCCAGCTTGCGGATGTTCGCCGCCGCGCAGGATCAGCTTTTCGAACGCATCGGAAAGTTCGCCTGCATAAATATGAACATCCGCACCGCAGGCGGCGAGAAGCTCCGCCTTCCAGGCCGCCGCATCGGAGCCGCCGGCGACGATCACGCGTTTGCCTTGAAGGTCCCAGAACACCGGCAGCTTGGCAAGCGGCTCCATCCGGGCCGGCACGTCACTCGGCGGCAGCTGCAAGACATCCATCGATGACCCCCTTGATCTCGGCGCGGCAGGAGCCGCAATTGGTTCCGGCATTGAGCTCCTTGCCGACGGCTTCGACGCTGTGGCAGCCGCTGCGAATAGCCGCGACGATCTGATTGATACCGACGCTGAAACAGGAACAGACCGTCGCGCCGGCATCGACCGTACCGGCGCCTGGTCTGCCGGCGATGAGCGCAAACCGTTTCCTGAGATTGCCGTGCGATGCCGAAAGCTGGGCGATCGCCCAGCTTCGCGCCACGGCAACCGGCTGGCGGGCGACGAAGAGGGCGGCAAGCAGCCGCTCGCCCTCGAAGAAGGCAAGGCGCAGGTCTCCGGAAGCCTGATCGGCATAGCCGAGCGGCTCGAGATCGGCCGGTATATCGAATGTCGCACGGCACCAGCCGATCCAGTCTTCCCGTGCCGTATCGAAGGCGAGTTCGGTCCGCCAGCCGCCATCGGCTTTGGCAAGCGCCCAATAGGGGTTATCGAGGTCGTGCGGCTTTGCCGCGGAGACGGCGAATCCATAATGCGACGCCTGGAAGCGGCGGGCACGGACTGCTACATTCTTCGAAGCGGGCTGACCGGAAATCGGATCCGTGACCGGGGCGACCACGGCGTCGATCCTGGCCTTGGCGGCAAAGCCGTCATTCCAATGCATCGGCACGAACAGGCTGCCGCGAGCCTGCCGTTCGGTCACCAGAGCGCGGACGATCACCTTGCCATACGGGCTTTCGATCTCGACCAGGCCGGCTTCTGCAACACCGATTTCGATCGCATCGCGCGGATGGATCTCGGCGAAGGGCTCGGCAATATGGGCCGATAGCCGCGCGCTTTTGCCGGTGCGCGTCATGGTATGCCAGTGATCGCGAACGCGTCCGGTATTGAGCGTGAGCGGGAAGCGGCTATCGGTTCGATCGCTTGCCGGAGGCTCGATCGCGACAAAGCGCGCCTTGCGATCGGGATGATAGAACCCCCCATCCGCAAAGAAGCGCGTGACCTTCGGCATCGCTCCGGCAGGCTGCGGCCACTGGAAAGGCTGGAGTGCGTCGTACTCTTCCGGCACGATCGCTTCATGAGCGCCAATGTCGAAATCGCGGCTGCCCTCATTTTCAAAGCCGGAGAGGCCCGCATGCTCGGCGAAGATATCTGCGTTAGTGCGGAAGGCGAAGGCTTTGGAAAATCCCATGCGGCGGCCGACCTCGGCCATCTGCCACCAGTCGGGCCTCGCTTCGCCCGGTACGGCCAGAAACTGTCGCTGCCTGGAGATCCGCCGTTCGGAATTGGTAACGGTTCCGTCCTTTTCGCCCCAGCCGAGCGAGGGCAGCAGCACATGCGCGTGCTGCGCTGTATCCGTCTCGCGCAGAACGTCGGAGACGACGACAAAGGGGCAGGACTTGATGGCCGCCTCGACGGCATCGGCGTCCGGCATCGAGACAACCGGGTTGGTCGCCATGATCCACAGCGCCTTGATACGGCCGTCGGCGACGGCGCGAAACATATCGACCGCTTTCAATCCCGGCCTTTCGGCGATCCCTGGCGACTGCCAGAAGCGCTGCACCCGGTCGCGATCCCCAGCGTTCTCGACCGCCATGTGAGCCGCAAGCATATTGGCGAGGCCGCCGACCTCGCGGCCGCCCATCGCGTTCGGCTGACCGGTCAGCGAGAACGGCCCCATGCCCGGCCGGCCGATCCGGCCGGTCGCGAGATGGCAATTGAGGATCGCATTGACCTTGTCCGTGCCGGATGAGGATTGATTGACGCCCTGGCTGTAGCAGGTGACGACTTTCTCGGTTTGGGCAAACAGCCGGTAGAACTCGCGAAGCTGCATGGCAGGCAGGCCGGTCAAATCGAGCACATCGTTGGACGATAGGGAACTGGCGGCGGCGAAAGCTTCGGCGAAACCGCCGGTATGTTCGGCAATGTAATTCTGGTCGATCGTATTGTTGGCGATCAGATGTTCGAAAAGGCCTAAGAAAAGGGCGACGTCACCGTCCGGCCGGATCGCCAGATGCAGATCGGCGATATCGCAGGTCATGGTCCGGCGTGGATCGATGACGACGATCTTCATCGACGGCCGTGCCGCCTTCGCAGCCGCCATCCGCTGATAGATGACCGGATGGCACCAGGCGAGATTGGAGCCCGTGAGGACGACGAGGTCGGCAAGCTCGATATCCTCGTAGGTGCCCGGCACCGTGTCCGAGCCGAAGGCGCGGCGGTGGCCGGCGACCGAGGATGACATGCAGAGCCTGGAATTGGTGTCGATATTGCCAGAACGGATGAAGCCCTTCATCAGCTTGTTGGCGACGTAATAGTCCTCCGTCAGCATCTGGCCGGAGACGTAGAAGGCAACCGAATCGGGTCCGTGCTCGGCGATCGTCTCACTGAAGCGTTGCGCGACCAGATCAAGCGCGTCGTCCCAGCTTGCCCTTTGGCCGGCAATTTCCGGATGGAGCAGGCGGCCATCGAGATCGATCGTCTCGGCAAGTGCCGATCCCTTCGAGCATAGCCGCCCGAAGTTGGAGGGGTGGTCGGGATCGCCTTTGACGAAGACCTTGCCGTCATCATCGACCCTGGCGATGACGCCGCAGCCGACGCCGCAATATGGACAGGTGGTCTTGGTTTCAATGGACATGGAGCATATCCACGAATTTTGGGGCTCGGGAGAGTACCCCCCTCTGTCCCTGCGGGACATCTCCTCCACAAGGGGGGAGATCATATGGTGCCGCCATCACCGGCTTCGTTGTCTTGGCTCGATGAAGGTGGCTTCTCGCTCCGGTCGATCTCTCCCCTTGTGGGGGAGATGTCAGCGAAGCTGACAGAGGGGGGTGATTTCTCCGGCACACGATCATCGTCACTCCGCCGCCATCATCAGGCTTTCGAGTGCGATGAAGAGCGCGCCGTCCTCGTTGCGGACAGGGATGGTCCGCACCTCGCCCTGGTCGGCGCCGAGGGCCTTGCCGGTTTCGAGCGAGATCACCCAGTTGTGCAGCGGGCACGTCACGGCTTTCCCGTGAACGATACCCTCAGAGAGCGGGCCGCCCTTATGCGGGCAATGATCCTCGATGGCGAAGACCTCGTTTTCAGCCGTACGAAACACGGCGATCTTGCCCTGCGGGGTTTTCACGCAGCGCGCGCCGCGCAAGGGAATGTCCGAGATATCGCCGATTGCATGCCAGGTTTCCTGGGGCCAGGTCGTCATATGCGTCTCCTTACTCGGCTGCCTGCGGGAAGCCGACGGTCGCCATCGGCTTGAACTCATGCTTGTCCTTGCCGGAGACACGCTCCGACCAGGGATCGACCTGCGCGAACTTCTGGCTGAAAACGAAGCGTTCGTAATAGGCCTTCCGCTTCTCGTGATCCTGCATGATCTGGCGGCGGATTTCGTCGAGGCCGATACGCTTGGCCCATTTATAGATGCGCTCGAGATAGCGGGCCTGTTCGCGGTACATCTGCGTCAGCGCCACGATGTGCTCGAGCGCCTCGTCCTCGGTCTTGACGAGGCCCAGAACCTCCGTGCCCTTGATGTCGAGACCGGCGGCACCGGCAAAATGGATTTCGAAGCCTGAGTCGACGCAGACGACACCGATGTCCTTGCAGGTCGCCTCGGCGCAATTTCGCGGACAGCCTGAGACCGCCATCTTGAGCTTTGCCGGTGTCCAGGAGCCCCACATGAATTTCTCGATGCGGATGCCAAGCCCGGTGGAATCCTGCGTGCCGAAGCGGCACCAGTCGGAGCCGACGCATGTCTTCACCGTGCGCAGGCCCTTGGCATAGGCCTGCCCTGAGATGAAGCCGGCCTTGCCGAGATCGGCCCAGACGGCTGGCAGATCCTCCTTCTGCACACCGAGCAGATCGATGCGCTGGCCGCCCGTCACCTTCACCATCGGGATTTCGAACTTGTCGACGACATCGGCAATAGCGCGCAGCTCGTTCGAACTCGTGACGCCGCCCCACATGCGCGGCACGACGGAATAGGTGCCGTCCTTCTGGATGTTGGCATGCACGCGTTCATTGATGAAGCGCGATTGGTAGTCATCGGCATACTCATCCGGCCAGTCGCAGACGAGGTAGTAATTCAGCGCCGGACGGCACTTGGCGCAGCCGCAGGAGGTCTTCCATTCAAGTTCCTGCATAACGGCAGGAATGGTCTTCAAGCCCTTGGCTTTTATCAATCTTCTGACGTCGTCGTGGCCAAGCTCGGTGCAGCTGCACATCGGCTGGACGGCGGCCGGATTGTAGCGGTCGCCGAGCGTGATCGACATCAGCTGCTCGACAAGGCCGGTGCAGGAGCCGCAGGAGGCCGACGCCTTCGTGTGGGCGCGCACATCGTCGAGCGATGTCAGGCCCTTGGCCGATATGGTTGACGTGATCTTGCCCTTACAGACGCCGTTGCAGCCGCAGATTTCCGCATCATCCGGCAAGGCTGCAACGGCCGCCATAGGGTCCAGCGGCGACCCTCCCTGATAGGCCTGGCCGAAGATGAGCGTTTCGCGCATCTCAGAGATATCTGTCGCCTTCTTCTTCAGGTCGTTGAACCAGGCGCCGTCGGCCGTTTCGCCGTAAAGCACGGTGCCGATGATCTTGTTGTCCTTCAGCACGAGGCGCTTGTAGACGCCGGCTGCGGCGTCGCGCAGCACGATTTCCTCGCGGTCGTCGCCATCGGCGAAGTCGCCGAGCGAAAACAGATCGATGCCCGTGACTTTCAGCTTCGTCGGCGTGTCCGAGTGCACGAAGGCGGCACTCGTGTCTCCTGCAAGATGCGAGGCGGCAACCCGCGCCATCTCGTAAAGGGGCGCGACGAGGCCATAGACCATGCCACCGACCTCGGCGCATTCGCCGAGCGCCATGATCGAGCCGTCCGAGGTCTGCATGCCGTCATCGACGACGATGCCGCGGTTGACGGCGATGCCCGCCTCCTTGGCAAGGCCGACACTGGGACGGATCCCGACGGCCATGACGACGAGCGTGGCCGGGATCACGCGCCCGTCCTCCAGTTCGATCCCCTCGACCTTGCCGTCACCGACGATCGCCTTGGTGTTGGCCTTGGTGATGACCTTGATGCCGCGCTCCTCGACGGCCTTTTGCAGGAGATAGCCGGCAGCCGGATCGAGCTGGCGTTCCATCAGCGTCGGCATGACATGGAGAACGGTCACATCCATGCCGCGGGAGGCAAGGCCAGCTGCCGCTTCGAGACCCAGCAGACCGCCGCCGATGACGACCGCCTTTTCGCGCGACTGGGCGGCAAGCAGCATCGCCTGCACATCGTCGAGGTCGCGATAGGTGATGACACCCCGCAGCTCCTTGCCGGGAACCGGAATGATGAAGGGAACGGAACCGGTCGCGATCACCAGCTTGTCGTAACTCTCGGTCACGCCGTGATCGGAGGTTACGGTCTTTGCCGCCCGGTCGATCGCGACGATCTTGTGCCCCTTATAAAGCGTGATGCCGTGCTTGATGTACCAGCCGTCGCCGTGGATGATGATCTGCTCGTAATCCTTCTCGCCGGAGAGAACCGGCGACAGCATGATGCGGTCGTAATTGACGCGCGGCTCGGCGTTGAAGATCGTGACCTCATAGAGATCAGGCGCCTTTTCCAGAAGATGCTCCAGCATGCGCCCTGGCGCCATGCCGTTGCCGATGATGACCAGTTTCTGAGGCATAATTCCAAGTCCTTGATAGTTAGCTGGCGGTCACGACGGACGCGGAAAGCCCGCCCCGTTCAAGCCGCCGAATAGACAGGTGCATCCAGATGAGCGAGATCGCGACGATCGCAAACAAAAGCAGGAAGCAGCTCGACCAAAGCCCGGTCAGATCCTTGAGCACGCCGAAGGCGATGGGCAGGATGAAACCGCCAAGTCCACCCATCATGCCGACGATTCCGCCGACTGCGCCGATGCTTTCCGGATAATAGGCAGGGATATGCTTGTAGACGGCCGCCTTGCCGAGGCTCATGAAGAAGCCGAGAACGAAGATGGCGACGATGAAGATTGGAGGCGTCACTCCGAAGGCGGAGCCGGATGCAGGCGCAGCCGGCAACGAAAGGATCAGCGTCGCAACCGCCGACACTGCCAGCATGACGTACATGACGCTCCGCGCGCCTCTTTTATCGGAAAGCATCCCTCCGAAAGCCCGGAAAATGCTGCCGGGGATCGAGTAGGCGGCAGCTACCATGCCGGCGACTTCGAGGTTGAAGCCATAGACGCCGACCAGATAGCGCGGCAGCCAGAGCGACAGGGCGACGAAGCCGCCAAAGGCGAAGAAATAGTAGAGCGAGAAGCGCCAGACCTGAACGTTTTTCAGCGGCGCGAATTCCTGCAGCAGGCTCTTGGAGGCGATGCCGCGCGCGCGGCGGGCCTGGAAGGCTGGATCGTCTGTCGTGGTGAACCAGAAGACAAGCGCCATGACTGCCAGCACCAGCGCCCAGATCTCGGCCACCGCCTGCCATCCCCATGCGATCAGCACGAAGGGGGCGGCAAATTTGGTGACTGCCGCACCGACATTGCCGGCGCCGAAAATGCCGAGTGCCGTTCCCTGCTTCTCCGGCGGAAAGAATGGTGAAACATAGGCGACGCCCACCGCGAAGGAACCGCCGGCAAGGCCGACGCCGAGGCCGGCGATGAGCATTTGCGCGTAGGTCGTCGCATAGGACAGCAGAAAGGTTGCGAGCGCCGCGGCCAGCATGGTCAGCGTATAGACCAGGCGACCGCCATAACGGCTCGTCCAAATCCCGAGCACGATGCGGACGATCGATCCGGTAAGAACCGGCGTGCCGACAAGCAATCCGAACTCGGCTTCGGAAAGGCCGAGCTCCTGTTTAATCCGAATGCCAATGATCGCAAAGATCGTCCAGACGGCGAAACAGAGCGTGAAAGCAGTCGTGGAAATCCACAATGCTTTGGCTGGCTCGCCGGCGGGTATGGATTGCGCTCTCTCGTGAACAGACATGACTTCTCCGAGGCCCGACAAAGGTCGTGCCGATCCATCGCTAGGGTTGAAAACAAAATGCCGCTGGTCAGGGCGCGCATACGTCGATGTAGCGCGAGGTCTCCTGATCAGCGGCTTTGCTGAAGGCGTCCGTCGTTAGACGCCAAATTCGTGGCCTAAGGCCTGCTGTTTATCAAGCAAGCACCGTGCCAGATTATGTATCACTTTGTTTTAAAACGATTATGTTGAGAATTCGCACGCCGATGGGTTGGTGCGCCGCCGAAACCGACCGCAACAGGTCTGTCAAAAATTGTGCAATGCGCACAAAATAGGCACAACGCTATGGCTTTTCCTGAGCCGCGATGTAGGCATCCACCTCATCGGGATCGAACAGGTTTCCATCGAAAAAGCCATCGGGACCTAAAGTCAAAGCTCCGCTGGAGCCGACGGGCGTTTCTGCAAGCAGAGCTCCCTCCACTTTCGAACTGGCGGATGGCATCGCGACGTTCAATTCCCGCAAGGCATTTCGGTAGAGATCGGGCCGGTATGTATCGCCAGCGATCCGCTGATGGCGATCGCTATGCGCGATATGCCGCCATCGCACCATCTGCGTGTAGAACCAGAGGGCATGGCTTTTCCACGGAAAGGTCGCTGCCTTGGCATGCGGAACGAAGAAGTCTTGCACACTTCGCGATTCGCCATTCCCCATGGGCAGGACGCCGCTTAGCGCCGGCAGCAGATACTCGACCGGCCGGCCCACATAGGCGGGCTTTGCCAAAAGCCATGCCAGCTCGCTATGATTTTCGGGGCGGGAACACCAGAGCGATGCCCCATGGAGCGCCTTCAAGAGGGCCGCCAAGGCGTCTGGATTTGCGTCAGCCCATCCGGCATGAACACCCAGCACTTTTTCGGGACTAGACTTCCAAATCGCTGCTTTGACAGTTGCAAGACGGCCGCCGCGATCCAGAACACCGAATGTGTTCCATGGTTCGCCTGCGCAATAGCCATCGATCGTCCCGGATAGGAGCGCGTCGCCCATGTCGGGCGGCGGCAAGACCATGATCTCGACATCCCGATCGGGGTCGATGCCGTTCGCCGACAACCAATAACGCAGTTCGTAGTTGTGGCCGGAATAGGGATGCACCACGGCGAAACGGAGCTTGTTGCTGCGACGACGGATCACGCCTCGCAGGGCGGTTCCGCTTTCCCGTGCGTCAAGATTGCTGGCGACGCCGTGCTCGGCCATATCGCGCCAAAGGTCCCCGGCGACCGTCACGGCATTTCCACCAAGACCAAGCGCCATCGGCACGATCATCTGAAGCCGCGGCGCCATGAGCCCGAGATTGCAGGCGATCGGCAAAGGGGCAAGAATGTGGGCGACATCGAACTGGCTGACCGCCAGCCGGTCGCGAATAGTCGCCCATGAGCGTTCACGAACAAGATTGAGATTAACCGCCGCCGCCTCTGCGAAGCCTTTCTCCTTGGCGACGACAAGCAGCGCGCTGTCCAGAAGCGGCACAAAACCGGCGGTGACTTCATATGTCGTCATTCGTCGGCTCCGGGATCGAAAAGGCTGGCGGCGGTAACCAGGCTTTGCGCGATTTCCTCGATTTTCCGGTTCTCATTCATCGCTGCCCGCCGCAGCCGCGAATATGCCTCCTCTTCCGATACTCCGCGCGAACGCATCAGCAGGTGTTTTGCCCGGTCGATCACCTTGCGGCTTTCAAGCTGGCCGCGCGCTTCTTCCAGTTCACGATTTAGCCGCGAGAACGCATTGAAGCGGCTGATCGCCATCTTCAGGATCGGTCGCACGCGCTCCTGTTTGAGGCCGTTGACGACATAGGCGGAGACACCAGCCTCCACGGCGGCCTCTATGGATGCCTCGTCCGATTTGTCGACAAACATTGCGATCGGCCGCTTAACCGCTCGCGAGATCTGGAAGAAGCTTTCCAGCATGTCGCGATTTGGATTCTCGATATCTATGACAATGACATCCGGGTTGATTTCCATGATCCGCCTTGCAAGGCCGTTCATGTCATGAATGATCGTGACGTTATCGTAACCTGCTTCGCACAGACCCAACTCGATAATCGATGCCCGAATGCTATTTTCGTCAATGACAAGCACATTAAGTTTGTTGGAAGCAGTCGTACGGTTTGCCACGGACTTATCGCGGGCCTTTGTCGTTCAGCATATCCGAGCATGCTGCCAACGGCGATCTTGAAGCAAATACCATGCGCCTTCCCACTTGCTGTGGCCCCTATGCTCTTTCCTGCGGCTATTGAATGCGAAAACATCGCCCAAAAATCAAGCGATCCTCTCACGAATAAGACAAGCCTCAAAGCATCACGACACAGCTGATGTCTGTGGACTAAAAATCTTCATTGCATCGGCATTCACTGAATTCTCGTGAGAAGCTCGCCCCTTCCCGGGAATCGCGCATGGGTCATCGCGCTCGAAGCGGCGGCGCGAAACAAGACGGTGCGGGCGCTATGCGCATAAATCCGTCCGGATATGGAGTTGCAGTTATTGCCAGGGCATGATGCCGAAACCGTAAGCGGTCTTCGAACGGCATCATGCCCTACTTCTTCGATTTCAAGCGTGGGCGTGTGGATGATGAACGTCCCAGACTGCCCAAAGCGACACCGCGAAAATGAGCGCTCCAAGGACAACGTTTGTCCCTACTGCGTTCATGTTAGTGGTAAAACCCAGCAGCCAGGGCGATGCGATCGACCACAGACCCAGCGCCATATTTACCCATTCCTCCCATTCGGCGAATAACGAAAGGGCCGCGACCGATAGAACTCCCAACATGGCGGCAACGATCCAGGCATTCCAGCTTGGCATTGTCTCATTTGTGAAGCCAAAGACCCACGGAGATACGAACAGACATGCCGCAAGGACCAAATTCGCCCAATCCTGCGTCCGTTTTCCTTTCATCAGAACGATTGCCATGACAATCTCCTCCTCATGCGAAGCCGCATTCGCGGCTTCATGCCGCGTAAAATTTACGCCTAATATAAAAGTAATTTCAATCGGATTAAATTCAAGATAGTGCGGATATTCTTAAATGCGTGTGCCAGATATTTACCGAGGGATCAGCGCACTTCATCGACGACAGTGCCGAAACATGGCAATGAGCGGCGCAACCGTTTTACAAGCTCGAACGCATCCCGGATGGAATGATTGAACACGATTGCGTTGCGACCACATAGTCGTTTGCCACGCATTGATGAGAAGCGCCTCGTAGACCAGCCCGATAAGTTCACGCCGCAAGCCCGAACGTTCCAAGTTGCGCGTCGAATGACAGTTTCCGCGCTGATGCCGAGGCAGCATGGCCCAGGATCAACTGCACCGGACTTGGTGGCAATGATAATGATTGGCTTGCGCATTTTGCAGTTGCCAGCGGCATTCATTTGCATTAGCCATTACTTCAATAATTCAAGGATTATTGAAATATGAATCGACATCAAGCCCTGATCGCATTCGGTGCGCTTTCCCAGGAGACCCGTCTGCACATCATCCGCATGCTCGTGGTCGCCGGCCCTGATGGCATGGCAGCCGGTGCAATCGCGGAAAAGGCCGAGGTGTCGCCCTCGAACATCTCCTTCCATCTGAAGGAGCTGGAGCATTCCGGACTGATCGATGCTGAGCGCCGGTCACGCTCGATCATCTACACCGCGAACTACGAAGCGCTTGGCGGTCTTGTCCGCTTTCTGATGGAAGACTGCTGCTCAGGGCACCCGGAAATCTGCGCGCCGGCGGCAAAGATCGCCGCCTGCTGCGCCCCTAAAACGGAGGAGAAACTGCAATGACCACCGACCGCGTCTACAACGTCCTCTTTCTCTGTACGGGCAATTCCGCCCGCTCGATCCTTGCAGAGTCGATCCTGAACGCGGAAGGCAAAGGCCGCTTCAAGGCATTCTCGGCCGGCAGCCAGCCCAAGGGTGAGGTCAACCCGCATGCTCTGAAGGAACTGGAGACTCTGGGTTATCCGTCGAACGGTTTTCGTTCGAAAAGCTGGGACGAGTTTGCCGAACCCGGCGCACCGCACATGGACTTCATCTTCACGGTCTGCGACAGCGCCGCCGGCGAGGCCTGCCCGGTGTGGATCGGTCATCCGATGACCGCTCACTGGGGCATCGAAGATCCCGCGGCCGTCGAAGGCAGCGAAGTCGAGAAAGCCCGCGCCTTTGCGCAAGCTGCCCGGTTCCTCAAGAACCGCATTATGTCCTTTATCAGCTTGCCGCTCGCCTCGCTCGACAGGCTCGCGCTGGAGACGCATCTGCGCCAGATCGGCGCCATGGAAGGCGCCAGCATCAAGCAGCCGAAGGCAAGCTGATGGGTGGATTCGATCTGCCACGTCGGCTGGTTGCCGAAGGCCTCGGGACCGCAATGCTGGTCGCGACGGTGGTCGGTTCGGGCATCATGGCAACATCACTGACGCAGGACATTGGCCTGGCACTACTCGGTAACACGCTGGCAACCGGCGCGATCCTGGTGGTCCTGATCACCACTCTCGGACCGATCTCGGGAGCCCACTTCAACCCTGCGGTCTCGTTGATCTTCGCGATCTCCCGTACATTGCCGAGGAGCGATCTCACCGCATATGTGCTGGCGCAGATTGTCGGCGGCGTGATTGGCACGATCGCCGCACACCTGATGTTCGGCCTGCCGCTCATCGAACTGTCGAGCAAGGTCAGGACAGGCGGCGCCCAATGGTTCTCCGAGGGCATAGCAACATTCGGGCTGCTGGCGGTGATCCTCGCCGGTATCAAGTTCGAGCGGAAGGCTGTGCCGTGGTTGGTCGGGCTCTACATCACCGCCGCCTATTGGTTTACCGCCTCGACATCCTTCGCCAATCCAGCCGTCGCGCTCGCTCGGTCGCTGACAGGCACTTTCTCAGGCATCCGCCCGATCGATCTGCCGGGCTTCTGGATTGCTGAGATTGCCGGAGCGGTTGTCGCGCTCATGCTGTTCACCTGGCTGCTGCGGTCACCCGCCTCATCAACAGTCTCGATCGGGCGGCCTTTCGACAAACCTTAACACTTCCGCGCCGCTGCAATTCAATTTCAAAAACGCATGACAACTTTTTCCTGCCTATCCAGCTCGCCTTATTTCCTATCTGTCTGGCGACAGCGAGATCCGCTCAAGCGTCAAAGAAGCAGAGCATAATGTCGTCCGAAAGCCGATCACACCTTTCGGCATCGTGCTCCGGTGAAGCCACAACTGAGGCTGGTTGGCCTTGGTTTCGTGGGCCGGTCTTTGCCGGAAAATTTCACTCCATCACGACCACTTTGATTTGAATCAATATCCGGAAGCGGCACATGGGCGATGAACGGTGTGATGCTGCGAAAGCAGTGGCTCCGGAGAGGATGTGCTGATCCGGCAGCGAAAAGGAAGAATGATGGACGACACTGCCCGTGGGCTGCTGCTCAAATGCCTTGGTGCTACGCGCGATGGTATGGATTTTCCTTCGATATGGGACGATATTCTGAGACAGCATTTTCTCGTGCTCGGCCCGCCGATACAAATCAATAGGAACGGTTTGCCGCATCTCGAAATCCCGCTGCTGGGCAGCCGAACGCTCCTTTACAATTCATCGACGAGGGAATTCTTCTTTTCGTAGCCTCGCCGGCAAATATGGCAGATCGCTCTGACCGACCTGCCCGGATGTTGTGCTGCTCCTTCACGTTTTAAGCACCCGGTAGATCGCCGGAATGACGAGCACCGTCAGCAAAGTCGAGGAGGCAAGCCCGAAGAGAAGCGAGATCGCCAGCCCCTGGAAAATCGGATCCGACAGGATCACCGCTGCCCCGATCATCGCCGCCAACGCCGTCAGCAGGATCGGCTTTGAACGGATCGCACCAGCTTCGATCAATATCTCGACTAAAGGTTTTCCAGATGGTGCGGAGTGCCGGATAAAATCCACAAGCAGGATCGAGTTGCGCACGATGATACCGGCAAGCGCGATAAAGCCGATCATGGAGGTAGCCGAAAACGGAGCGCCGAAGAACCAATGGCCGGACAGGATTCCGATGAAGGTCAGCGGAATCGGCATAAGGATCACCAAAGGCAGTCTGAACGATCCGAACTGGGCAACGACAAGGATATAGATGCCGAGCAGCGCAACGCCGAAGGCGGCGCCCATGTCGCGGAAGGTCACCCAGGTGACTTCCCACTCGCCGTCCCAAAGAACGGTCGGAACGGATTCGTCCGACGGCTGGCCATGGAACGCAATCACCGGCTTCTGCATGCCCTTCCAGGTCTGTGCGTCGAGCGCATGTTGCACGGCGATCATGCCGTACAGGGGAGCCTCATACGCTCCGGCGAGTTCCGCAGTCACCATCTCCGCGGCGCGACCATTGTGCCGGAAAATCGGGTAAGACGCCTTTTCCTCATGAATTTTGACGACGTCGCCGAGCTCCACCACGCCTCGCTCTCCCGGAAGCACGTTGGCCGGGATGGGCGTGGTCAGGAAACCTTCGTCCATCACCCGTTTATTTTTGGGAAGCTCGATCCGGATCGGAATGGGTGGCCTGCCGCCGCCGCGATGGGAATAGCCCACCGTTTTGCCGCCATTGAGGATTGCAAGCGTATCCAGCACGTCTGCTTCCTCGACATGAAAAAACTCCGCCTCGTCGGGTGAAATGGTGGCTCTCAGACGCCTTGCCGGCGTTCCATAGGAATTATCGATATCGACGATGAAGGGAACGGTGCGGAAGGCCTCTTCCACCCTTGCCGCCGCCTGCCGCCGTGTCTCGGCGTCGGGACCATAGATTTCGGCGAGCAGCGTGGAAAGTACAGGCGGCCCTGGCGGCGCTTCGACCACCTTTACTCGGGTGCCGGCAGGAACAGCGACCTTCGCAAGGCGCTTGCGGATCGCGACCGCCAAGTCGTGGCTGGTGCGGGACCGCTCGCCCTTGGGAAGCAGTTCAAGCGCAACATCCCCCTGCTGACTGCCGGTGCGCAGGTAATAATGCCGGACGAGGCCATTGAAGTTGAAGGGGGCGGCGGTTCCCGCATACGTCTCGGACGAACGCACTTCCGGAAACTCCATCGCCGCCTGCGCAATGGCTTGCGTGACAGCGTCCGTCGCCTCGACGGAAGAGCCTTCCGGCAGATCGATCACGACGGACAGCTCGGACTTATTGTCGAAGGGCAGCAGTTTGACAGTCACATCTTCGGTGTAGAACAGCAAGAGCGAGCTGAGCGTCAGGACGCCCACGGCAAGCAGGAAAACCCAGCTTCGGGTTTTTGATGCGAGGATAGGCCTGGCCATTGCTGCATAAAGCCGGCCGACCATCCCTCCCTGCCCATGATGATCACCGCCTTGGACAGTGGACCTGCCGGCAAACTTCATCATCAACCAGGGGGTCACAATCACCGCGACGAAAAAGGAGAAGATCATCGCAGCGGATGCATTGGCTGGAATCGGGCTCATGTACGGCCCCATCATGCCTGAGACGAACAGCATCGGCAGAAGGGCTGCGACAACGGTCAGCGTAGCAACGATCGTGGGATTGCCGACTTCGGCGACCGCCTCCACTGCCGCCTGATAACGGGGGCGTCCATCCGCCATTGCCCAGTGCCGCGAAATATTCTCGATTACCACGATCGCATCGTCGACCAGGATGCCGATCGAAAATATCAGGGCGAAGAGGGAGACGCGATTAAGCGTGTATCCCATCAGTTGCGAGGCAAACAGCGTCAAAAGGATGGTGACCGGAATGACGATCGCGACCACCGCAGCTTCGCGCCAACCGATTGCGACGGCTACGAGCACGATGATCGAGAGCGTCGCCAGTCCGAGATGCAACAGCAGTTCGTTGGCTTTCTCATTGGCCGTTTCCCCGTAATCGCGGGTAATGCCGACTGTGATCTCCTGCGGGATCAGGGACCCCTTGAGCGCATCGATCCGGGTCATCAGAGCGGCCGCCACATCAACCGCATTGGCGCCGGCGCGTTTTGCCGCGGCGATGGTGACGGCAGGCAGACGCTTCAGGTCCGAATTGTCACGAATGAGCCGAGACGCAATCATCTCGCCGGAATCGGATGCCAAAGAGATTTCAGCCACATCGCGGACATAGACGGGCCTGTTGTCGCGGGTTGTTATCAGCAAATTGCCGATCTGCTGTGGCGCTGCAAGGGTCTCGCCTGCGACGAGACCGATTTGTTCGCCTTTGTCCCGCAATGTTCCTGCCGGAAAAGTCTGGTTGGCACCTGCCACCTTCTGCGCAAGCTGCTGCAGAGTGACGCCATAGAGTGCGAGCTTCTGCGGATCGGGCGCGACCCGAAAGATCTCATCCGCCTCACCGACGAGATAGGTCAAACCGACATTCTCGACTTTCGACAACTCGGTGCGAACTTCCCTTGCGACGCGCGTCAGGTCATTGGCCGAGATGCGGCCGGCAGCCCCGGGAGCGGGCGAAAGCGTAAAGGAAAGTATGGCGACATCGTCTATGCCTCGCCCGACGACGAGCGGCGCAGGGATGCCGACCGGAATGCGGTCCATGTTCGCCTGGATCTTTTCGTGAACGCGCAATACGGCCGTATCGGACGATGTGCCCACGAAAAAGCGCGCGGTAACGAGGACATGATCGTCCTGGACCTGGGAATAGACGTGCTCGACGCCGTCGATGCCTTTCACGATCGTTTCCAAGGGCTCGGCAACGAGTTTCACCGCATCTTCCGCTTTAAGGCCACTTGCCTGGACATGGATATCGACCATGGGAACGGAGATCTGGGGTTCTTCCTCGCGCGGCAGCGTAACAAGGGCGATCAAGCCGAACGCGAGCGCGGCCAGGAGCAAAAGCGGCGTCAAGGGCGAGCGGATGAACATGCCGGTAAGCCGCCCGGCCATGCCGTAATCGTTGGATTGCGGGGTCATGGCAGAACGATCTCGTCGCCAGCGGCAAGTCCGGTCAGCACTTCCCTAACGTCGCCCTCCGGGCGGCTTATGATTTCGCCGGCGATGACAACACGTTGCACCGTCCCGGCGCCTCCGCTCACGGAGACGAAATCGACACCGTCGTGGGTGGCGATGGCGCTGGCCGGCACGAGAAGCACCTGCCGCTCGCCCACCGGGAGCTGAACGAGAACGCGCGCCTTGACGAAGGTCGTATCGAGGGCACCCGCCTCGACATCGGCGGTAACTCTCCCATTTTCGATTTGCGGATAAATTTTTGCCAGTTTCCCAACGATCTGCCGCCCGTCCAGGGAGACCCTGATTTCGGCGCCCTGCCTGAGTGCGCCGGCGTGTCGTTCGGGAACGGCGAGACGCAGAAACAGGCCGCCACCGCCTATTGTCGCCACGGTCTCACCAGCCATGATCACGGTACCGCGGGTAACGGGTACGGTTAAAATCTTTCCGTCCGAAGGTGCGTCCACCTCGCCCTCCGATTGCTGCCGGACAACGACGGAACGCTGCGCCTCCATTGCGGTCATCTCATTCTGCAAAACGCCGGCCTGGGATCGAAGCTCGTCAAGCTTCTGCTGGGTGACGACACCCCGGCTCACCAGGGATTCGCCGCGCGTCAGGTCGGCCTGAGCTGCCGTCAGCTGCGATCGCAACGCACCAATTTGCGCATCGAGCGCTGCGATCTGGAATGCAAGCTTTTCGTCTTCGACCGTTGCGATCTTCTGTCCGGCTTTGACGACATCCCCCTCCGTAGCACTGAGGTCGGCAATGGTTCCGCCTATGCGGGCACGGGCCGGCACCGTATTGCGTGCCTCGATCGTACCATAGACCGCTTTCCATTCGGTGATGGTGACGGGTTCCAATTTCATGGTCGCGGCATTTGCCTCGCCCGCAAACAACGGCAGGACTACCGTGAGCAATAGAAGTCGCATAGTGAGGCCTCAGAATGCAGTGCCTGAGCGGATACCAAGCTTGCGAAGTACCATTGCTGCGGGGCAGAAACCGGTAAAGGCCGATTGCAGAAGGTTGGCGCCGACAAATATCGTCAACCAAACGAAGTAGGCCGACACCCACAAGGTCAAAGCCACCGACAGGAGCACCATAAAACCTGCGAATGCGAGAACCGAACGATCCAGGGTCATTTCTTTTCCTTTCCTTGTCTATGCTATTCAGCGCACTCCGGAGCAGCGGATAAACCGGGCCATCGCCACAGCTTGCGCCGTCCCGGTTCAGCACCCGATCTCATGCTCCGGCATATTTCGGCATATTTCGCTTTACCGCCTTGACGCCGATCAAGACGGCTGGATATCGCAGCTTTTGGAGTACTTCCTGCACTCGATCCCGCACAGTGGCACATCATTTGACTGAAACTTAAATTCATGAAAATATGATATGATAAAATTGTGAAATGTAAAGAGGCTCCGATGAACATTGCCGAAGCAATTGCCGGAAAGGCCGACAAGGCTGCCGAATTTCTCAGCGGCCTTGCGAATACACATCGATTGCTCATCTTGTGCGAGCTTGCCGACGGCGAGCGCAACGTGTCGGAGCTAATACAGGCAACCGGCATCGCCCAGACATCCATGTCTCAGCATCTCAACAAGCTGAAGAAGGAGGGCATCGTGAATTTTCGACGGGAGCACCGCACACTCCATTACTTCATCGCCGATGCTGCGGTGCTGCAGATCATGTCGATTTTATACGAGAAATTCTGCCGCAATTGAGCGGGGAGCAGAAAGCGAGGACTTCGCGTTCGCTCCGGCACAACATCCGGCGGTCGAACGCCACGTTGCGGCTCGACCGAAGTTCCGTTCATGCCATCGCCAAGGATAGCTTTGGTTCCGGACGGTGCAAAGCCGGCTATTCTCCGAGAACCCGCCGTCGCTCTTCAAATTCGTCCTTGTCGATTTCACCGCGAGCAAAACGCTCCTTGAGAATATCGAGTGCCGAGCGGGCGGGCGGCGCGTGATGCGGTGGCGCCGTTCCCGGCCATGGCCCGCCCAGCCAGCGAACGAGGAACGCTATGGCTGCCATCAGTATCGCAAAGAATAGGATCATGAACAGAGGACCGAATATCATGGCATACCAACCTCCACCCCACCACATCATGTGCGGCCCCCAAGCGTAGCGCCCGACATCTGACGGTATCTGCGCCCACGCAGCACTCTGCGAGACCAGAACCAAACCTATCGCTGCGGCAAAATTCTTGGAACAGTTGCGCATCGCTTCTTTTCCTCATGGACAACTCCTTCTTTATGACGCTCTTTGACCCAATGCATTGCGCCTGATCAAATGCCGCGAGCAGGTTCGTCGAAAAATCACAGCATGATCAGCGCCTGTGACGCTCATGCCGCAGGACATGAATTGGAACCGAGCCGTTTGAGGACGGCGCATTTGATGAGATCTTGGAAGACCGGACAGCCTCCGAAAACGAAGCTGACGACATAGATCGTATGTGCCAGAGGCGGCCGCTTCGGCTCAAACCAGCCCGCAGACGCCGATCCGGATGCCCCGGGAGCATCAGCATGCAGAGTAGCCGTAAGGATCATGCGTGGCTCAAACCCGGAACGCCCGGCGCCCGCAAATGAGCACGATAGAAAAGAGCGTGATCGCGGATTGCATGCTGCTCGGTGCCGTTGATAGCGAGGCGGCAATACCGGTTTCGCCCCGTCCGCCGCAGCCGCATGCGGCCGCAACGAACTCGGCACGAAGTTTCCAAGTTCGGCTCGGCGCCGCGAACATAGGCGCCGCGCCGATGCTGATGACAATTCTTTGCGCCGATCGCCAGGACGCTGCATTTCAAGCCGGTGTCGTTCTTCCACTTAAAGCGCGTCGCGATCTTTCAGATTCGCTCTCCGCGCTTTAGGTCTCTGATTTTGCGCATGTCGTCGTCGCAATACCGCTTTGCACTTTTGCGCGACATGCTTTTAGGCCTTCGACCTGCCTTGCTTTGGAGAGCCGCCTCGTCAGCGGCTCTCCAATATCCGCATCAGCCGGCCGCGATAGCTGTCGAGAATGACGGCCAGCACGATGACGGCGCCGATCACGATCGGTTTAATATTGTCGTCGGCGCCCAGCAGCTGCAGTCCCGTGGACAGCACCTGCAGAATACAGGCACCGACCAGCGTTCCGACGATCGATCCCTTGCCGCCGGAAAGACTGGTTCCGCCGATGATGACGGCTGCTATGGCATTCAGTTCATAGCCGATACCGGCAACCGGGCTGCCGACATTGAGACGGAGCAGGTAGACCATGGCCGCAATGCCGGCGGTCAGCCCGGAAATGGTGAAGACCGCGATCTTGTATTTCTTCGGCTCATGGCCCGATAGGCGAACCGCCTCCTCGTTCGTCCCGATTGCAAAGACGAAGCGCCCGAATACCGTATAGCGCAGCACGAACCAGCCGATGAGCACGACGACGATGGCGATCAGGAAGATCGACGGAAGGACACCCCAGAAGATCAGATTGCCGAAATCGACGAAGGGCTGCGGCAGACCGGTGATGGTGGAATTGTCGCTGACGACGCGCGCCAGGCCGCTTGCGACGTTGAGCATGCCGAGCGTGACGATGAAGGATGGAAGTTTCCACTTCTCGCAAATCCATCCGTTGATGGCACCCAGGACCGCGCCAGCACCCATCGAGGCGATCGACGCCAGAACGATCGCCTGCCAGGGGGAAAGCCGTGGATCGATCATGATAGTTGCGCCGATGACCGTGCAAAGCGCCAGCAGCGAGCCGACGGAAAGATCGATGCCGCCCGTGAGGATGACGAAGGTCATGCCGGCAGCAAGCACCGTATTTATGGCGATCTGCACGAAGATCTTCAGGAAGTTCTCCGGCGTCGCAAAATAAGGGGCCGTCAGCGAGAAGAAGATCAAAATCAGAACGAGGGCGATGGTGACGCCGGCCTCCTTCATCGAGATCCGGATGAGCTTGTCCCAGACGCTGGGCGCTTTCGCCTCTGTCATCTTTTCAATGTTGCCGGACACGACTGTACTCCTTGTAAGCGAGTGAGAGAATCCTGCTCTCGTCAAATTGCTCCCGGGCTATTTCCCCGGCTATCTTGCCGTCCGAGAAGACGATAATGCGATGGCAAATGCTCATGAGCTCCGGCAGGTCCGAAGACACGACCAGAACGCCCTTGCCCTCTGCGGCAAACTTCCACAGAAGCTCGTAGATTTCCGCCTTGGCGCCCACATCGATGCCGCGGGTCGGCTCGTCGAAGATCAGCACCTTGGGGCCGCGAAACAGCCATTTGGCGATGACGACTTTCTGCTGGTTGCCGCCCGAAAATGTCCTGACGGCCTGATGGATGGATGGTGTCTTGATCCTGAGTTCGCGCACCAACTGCCGTGAGGAATCGTCCTCCATCTTGCGTAAGATCAACCCTTTGCGGGAAACCTTGGCGAGATCGGTGATGGTGGCGTTTTGCGCACAGCTCATGTCGAGCATGAGGCCTTGTATCTTGCGGTCCTCGGTCGCCAGGCACAGTCCGGCAGTCACCGCGTCCTTGGGCGAGGCAATCTCGACCGGTTTGCCATCTATGCGGATTTCGCCTTCAGCCTTGGCGTCGGCGCCGAATATGGCCCGAACCGCCTCGGTGCGGCCACTGCCCACAAGCCCTGCGATGCCGACGACTTCCCCCTTGGCGACGGAAAATGACAGTTCCGGGCTATGGCTCGTTACTTTGAGGCCGGAGACGCCAAGCGCCTCGCCGGAGATGGTGCTGTCGCCGCGGAAGGCATCGTGCTGCGCGAGTTCGCGCCCGACCATCAGTTCGACGATTTTCGGAATTCCGAGCCCTTCGAGCGGCCGTGTGATCACATGCTGTCCATCGCGCAGGATGGTCACGTCATCGCCCACCTCGAAGATCTCTTCGAGCCGATGCGATATGTAAAGCGTGGTGACGCCCCGTGCCTTCAGCCGCTTCAGAATCCCAAAGAGACGATCGACTTCCTTGGAGGTCAAGGTTGCCGTCGGCTCGTCGAGGACCAGGAGCTTGCTTTCGTTGGAGAGCGCCTTGGCAATCTCGAGAAGCTGAAGCTGGGCGACGCTCAAGCTGCTGGCAAGCGTCGTCGGCGCCACATTGAGGCCGACTTCGGCCAGCAATTCCGCCGCCCTGGCGTTCATTTGCTTGTAGTTTACCAGGCCGTATCGACGCGGCAGATGCTCGAAGAGCAGATTTTCGGCGACGGAAAGATTGGAAAGCGGGTGCAGTTCCTGATGGATGACACGGATGCCCGCTTTGAATGCCTCCAGCGGAGAGGACGGACGATAGGCTTCGCCGTCAAACAGAATGCGGCCATCGTCCGGCTTGAAGACGCCGCCCAGCAGATTGATCAGGGTCGATTTGCCGGCACCGTTTTCGCCGAGAAGAATGTGACCCTTGCCGCGGCCGATCTCCATGGAGACGTCCTTCAGCGCCACGACGCCCGGGAAGCGCTTGCCTATTCCTTCCAGCTTCAGGATGGCATCATCTATTGTTTCTGGCACGTCCACCTCATGCGCATTTCTGTTTCGGGGTTGGAGATGGCGACTTTCCTCACGCCGCCTTCCGGCAGGGCTCAAAGTCCCATCCCGAGCGGCCGGTAAGAAGATCGATCGCGAAGCGGATGCGCCGGCATTTGCCGGCGCATCCCTACCCGCAAGACCGATGATATCGGTTATTTCAGATCCTTGGCGGTGACGAGCGTGACATCCGTCTTGACCCAGCCGGTGAATTTTTCGCCGGCATATTCGCGAAGACCGTACTTGATGCCCATGGCGGCCATTTCCGCGCCATACTGTTCGACGGTGGCAAGCATCTTGCCGCCCTTGATCAATGGCTTGACGGACGGAATGTTATCGAAGCCGACGACCTTGATCTTGCCTGCCTGACCTGACGCATCGAGCGCCTTGACGACACCGAGAGCCATGGAATCGTTGGCGGCCATGACACCTTGAATATCCTTATATTTCGTCAGGAAATTCGTCATGACGGTATTGGCTTCTTCAGTTTCCCAATGCGCGGTCTTGCTGTCGAGCAGCTGAAGCTTACCGGCCTTGATGGAATCCATGAAGCCTTCCTTGCGCTCCTTGGCGTTGTCGGCCTCGGGATTGCCTTCCAGGATCACGACCTTTGCGCCAGGCCCCAGATCCTTGGCAAGCGCGTCACCGGCAAGCTTGGCGCCGGCGGTGTTGTCGGGGCCGAAGAAGGCGAGATCGATACCGGCCGCCTTCTTGGCGTCGGCATCGAGCGGCACGTCGATGTTGATGACCTTCACGCCGGCCTTCACCGCCTTGGCAAGCGGCGTAGCCATGGCCTTGGAATCGGCCGGAGCGACGACGATGATGTCGTATTTCTGCGTCACGAAGTTCTCGACGGCATCGACCTGGGCCGCGAAGTCGCGCTCGTCCTTCATGCCGACGGCCTTGAAGTCGAACTTGTCCTTGTTTTCGGCCGCGTATTTGTCTGCGCCGGCCTTCATCTGCTTGAAGAACTCATTGGACAGAGATTTCATGATCAGCCCGACCTTGGGCTTGCCGGCCGCAAAGGCGGGCGACACGCCGCAGGACAGCGCAAGCACCAGAGTGCCGGCAAGCCCGAGTTTCAACGCCGCACGCCGCTGCGCATTGATCAAGACGGATTCACGCTTCGTAGAATTGGACATTTTCTTTCCTCCCGAACGGCCCTGGGCTCAGCTCCAACTGAGTTGTCTGCGACAATGAACCGTTTCCACGTATATTGGGTAACACGCTGCCAGAAATTGTCAAGGCACCACCGCTCAAGGTGAAATCCCGCTAAAATTGCGCCTTTACCAATTATGGAAGAGAGGTATGATGAACCGTTTCCATTTGATCGGCATCAACCGTTGCATAATGGAGGCTCAGCTTGACATGAACCCTTTGACTAAGGCGGAAGAGACCATTAGCTGAGAGCCCGGATCAGGCGCCTCGGAAGGTGAAATGAAGGGATATCGGTATCCATTATGCCAAAGGTCGGTATTCGAGATGTCGCCAAACTGGCGGGAGTTTCCACCGGAACCGTTTCAAGGGTTTTGAATGATCACCCTTCCGTGACGGATGAATTGAGGGCGCGGGTCAGAAGCATCATCGAACAGCTCGGCTATATGCCCGACCCATCTGCCAGAAGCATGCGCAGCAAGGTCAGCCGCCTCATCGGCATTATCATTCCCGACCTGACCAATCCCTTCTTCTCGGAGCTTGTCCAATCTGCAGAACAAGCCGCAGCGAAGCATGACTATAACATCATCGTCATGACCTCTTTTGATCGTGCAGCCAAGGAGGCGGATCGGATCGGTCAGCTGACAAGCCGCAAGGTGGACGGCATCATCCTCGTTCCGAGCAACGATTTCCATACGCTCAAAGTGCCGAAGGGGCTACCGATCGTCATCGTCGACCGCCTCTTGCCGGGATATTCCGGCATCGCCGCCGATCATCGCAGTGGCGTTCGTCTCGGCGTCGAGCATCTCGTGAAGCTTGGCCATCATCGTATCGGCTTCATTTCAGGCCCGAAGAGCTCGGTGCCCGCCAACGATCGTCTCCAAGGCTATCTCGATGCGATGAAATCTGCGAACAACGGCAGCCAGAGTGCGGCACAGCTGATTGCCGAAGCGGCTTTCGATTATGAAAGCGGCCGGTCTGCAGGAAACTATCTTCTTGCCCGCGCCCGCCACGAACGCCCGACCGCCGTATTCGCAAGTTCCGACCAGCAGGCGATCGGCTGCATGCGCGCGGCCCATGATCTGGGAATTCCGGTTCCGGCCGCCCTCTCCATCGTCGGCTTCGACGGTATTCCGCTTGCCAGCATGACAACACCGCGCCTGACCACGGTGAAACAGCCCATTCAGCAAATCGCAGCCGCAGCGGTCGCAGTTCTGCTGGGCAAACAGGATGCCCCGGACCTTGGAAAGCCACTCCTATTGCCTTGCGAACTCTCCAAAGGCGAAACGACCTGCGCTCCGCAGCCGGACTGAATACGGCATCAGCGAATGGGAAT
>UBUL01000024.1 GCA_900468625.1 Hyphomicrobiales bacterium | reverse complement strand
GCCATCCCTGAGGCCAGCCCTGAGGCCATCCCCGAGGCCATCCCCGAGGCCATCCCTGAGGCCATCCCCGAGGCCATCCCCTTGCCTCGGCGGCATTTCGTCTGCAAACTTGCCAAGGACATAGAGCGCGAGAGCACTCGTCATCGGTGATGGCATCCAGAAAAATTTCGGCGCGGGACGGCCGATTTCCGCGTATGCTTCCGTGATGGCCTTTTCGGCCACCAAACGATCACATGGGGCCGTGGATGTGCCTTGAGCCCACATTTTCAGCCGAAATTCTACGAGTTCCCGCTCTTGTGCTTCCGTAAGCTTTTCAATCTTTGTCATATTTCATCCGTCCTCTGATGCTTACCGCTCCGGCGGCTTTCACAGCCGGAGAAGAAAACATCAGTCGGCGACTATTCGTTCTTCAGCGCCAGCACTTTCGATCTGGCGACCGATGTAGAAGACGCCCTCAGGAAGACGAATACTATCGTGTTCCGGATGCTGCAGGATCACAGGACCGCCTTCGATGCAGAGGAAGCCGATCATCAGATCGCGACGCGTAAGCCAGGAGAGAGATGTAGCCAGCTTGTCGTCCTGATAAAGAACGGCGATGCCTATCTTGACCGATGCGCGAGCCTTGGCGATGGCAAGAGCAGCGTCGGCAATTGCGGAAGCTTCGGCCTCCATGTCGGCGTCAGGCCGATCCATCACGATTTCATGGTGATGGCCGGTGACTTCGCCCTCCAAAAGGCGGATGCTGGCCCGCTTAGCGGGACGAATGATCATCGACTTCGAAAGCCTCGAAGCTTCACGATCATCCAGTTTGAAAACCATGAGGTCACCCTGAGGTGCGCCCCGATGGGCAATGTTGAAATCGATGATATTCATTCCAATGTCCTTTCAGTGGTTGCTTGGAATTTGAGAATTTATTCATCGCCGAAGCGCGACCTGTTCCTGATTGTAGAGAGACAACTGGTGATCGGCCTTCGCGCCCATTGGAGCCGCGACAAAGATGACGACCGCAGCAATCGCGGCGCATGCAAAGATGGTTAGGATCATCTGAGTTCTGGCTGAGACAGCGAATACCGGTGTTTGTGAGATATCCAGCGGTGCAGGCGGTGCGCTTTTGCACTGGTTAGGACCGCAGTCGCATTCCCGGTAGTCACGGACGGAGCAGGGGGTCATGACCGGCCCTCGGCTTTGGCAATGGCTTCACGAGCTTTTTCACACGTCTCGAAGCTAGGCCCAAGATGAAGATCCCATTGATGGGCTTCAGGAAGCATAAGCTTCAGAGCGACCAATAAGGAATCGCTGTTCTTCTTTGCCCTGATAAGTAGTCCGTGGGTGGTTTCGTGACGGTCGCGGATTTTCTTGGCGCAGAATTCAAGATCGGCTTTGAACATGTCCCCGATCTGGCCAGAGAAATTCTCAGAACCACCACCAGCAAGACCGGTGATGACCTTCGTCGCTTCATGGGCATAGGCGCGCAGCGCTTCAATTTCCATATCTGTGTGCTTTGCCTCAGCCATGACGCACCTCCATGACGCTGGCGACATCAACCGAGTACGACCGACGCGCCTTAGCCAGCTTCCGTTCCCGCATATCGTGGTGCTGGTGGCGGGGATCATCCTTGACCAATTTGAATCCGAGGACGGTTATCTGCGCATCTGGCAGGAACCATGTTCCTTCGATGGGAATGAGATATTGAACTTGCCGTTCGCGTGTCGTGCTCATTGGATTGACCTCTGAAAAGTTTCAACTGAGGCATCGAAATCTTGGGCTGTGAGTATGGAGCAATCAGTCTCCGCATCCACGATGTCATCGTATTCACGGGCATCGCTACGGAGCGGGGACATATCCCCTTCCCCGGTGAGGTAATCGACGGTTCCGTCATCAGCGAAAATCGTGATGTAATGGAACGGCTTGAACCGTGGGCAGCGGAACCGAGGCTCTTGCTGGGCTATGGCAGGGTGGAAGACGTTCATGGTGCACCCATGAGATCAAAAACCAAGTTGCCATCTACAACTCTGGCGTACTGAGGTTCGCGATAAAGTCTGGGTCCGTAATGAGACAGTCCCTCAGTCAGGAGGTAATCGATAACATCGCCATTCTGCGTGTTTCGAGCCTTCCATCTCCATTGCTTACGACCCTCAAAGCCGTCCGCGCTAACAGGGGCTTCAATCACTTCGGCCTCGATGTTCGCGAACATCTCGCACTCGTAAAAGATGTCTCCGACCGCTAGGTCCTGGATTTCATCATCTCTGATGCTAGTCATGATCGTTCGTCCTCTGTCAGAGCATCCGTTTCGGGGGTGGGGATCAGGATTGCTTGGAGCGGGCGTCGAACTCGCCAAAGTCGATCTTGTGAAGATCGTGCAGATCGATCTTGATCTTGTGCAGGACGCCATCAACTTCAGCGATGCCGTACATTCCAAAATCGCCGGCAAAGTCAGCCACGATGGTTGTTCCTGCAG
The DNA here is from genome assembly GCA_900468625.1 of Hyphomicrobiales bacterium. GTDB lineage: Bacteria > Pseudomonadota > Alphaproteobacteria > Rhizobiales > Rhizobiaceae > Rhizobium. The sequence continues at coordinate 201,613 of UBUL01000024.1, read as the reverse complement.
GAATCGTCGGAAGACGCTCTTTGTAGTAGTCGTTCTCGCAATCCTGCATCAGCGTGAAGGACTTGCCCTTGATCACACTTTCGGAATCGTCACGCTCGGTGATGTTTTTGAATGTCGTCATCATGTTCATTTCCATTCCTCCAAGCGCCGTAGTGCGAAACCTCAATGCATCCCTGCAGTTGAGTTGACATCAAATTGAATTTGCTTGGTGATTTGCTGCCGAAACTGATCGAGCATGGAGTCAACGTTCTCGACCGACAGGCCACACTCAACCAAACCCTCGCAGGTGGCGAACATCACGGAGAACAGCGCCACGGAGACGCCATCGACGGCATCAGAGCGCTTTCGTGCACGCTTCTGGACGAACTTCAGGGCAGCGGCCAAATCCGCTTCCGTGGCCATGCATTTCACTTCGAACAACTCGCCTGCCATCTTCATTCCCTCAGTTTTGAATTGTCGTGGAAGATCAGGCCCGAAGGCCGAGTGCACGATGATTGAGCGTGCTGTACGGAGCGCTGTAATCAGGCTGAGCCGCATCCTCGGCATCAATCGCATCAGAAAATGCGTCATCGATATCGTTCGAGAGGTAATCGGCATCCGGAACGTAGTTGCTGTCGCCGCCTACGGTATGCGTCAGGCTGGCGAGCCCGTTCATCATCTCGAACATCATCGTCTTGAGAGCTTCACGGTTGCTTTCGAAAGACTTTGTCGGTCCCAGACGTTCAGCCGCAGCTTCGATGGAAGCCTTCATGCGTTCGATGTCGAATTGAATTTCCGGGGCCATTTTCGCCATCCTCATCTTGCGCAACCGGTTCGCGGACTTCCTTGCGGGGCTCAGTCGGTGCGGTGTTCAGTGAGGATGAGAATAGAGGGAAATATCCCCATGTCAAGGGATAAATCCCATTTTGTAATTGATGATAGGGATAAAACCCCTTATACCCGTCTGTATGAAAAAACAGAAATCAGCCGCCGAGATAAAATTCTATGCCGACCGAGAGGTTTGGATTGAGCAAATGTTCGATAGCCTCGACTTCGGTCATGCCGAGTTCAAGGTTCTATATTTCATCGCGAAAAGAAGTAGTTATGAAAAGCTGGGGAGTTATTGGACTGTGGCTGCCATAGCTCGGAAATGTAAGTGCAGCACGAAGACTGTGAGCGAGACGACGACAAAGGCCGATAGGTTAGGATATTTGAAAGTGAAGCGTACCTTAGGGAAGGAAAATTTCTATCAGCCTCAATTTTTTTGGCTTTAACCCACGTAGTCAGTACGTGGGTACCCACGTAGTCAGTACGCAGAAATACATAAAGCTAATCATTAAACTGGTTATTTGTTTTAGATTCTGCTCTGAGAGGGTAGTTGTGGATAGAGGGGCACGCTTAAAGCCGCATAGGTTCCCATTTTCCTGTAATGACACCCCTGATAACAATCTCAGAGCCCTTTTCGCCCTCCATTGGAATTGGCTTGTGCTTTGGGTTTGTGCTGCGAGGCTGAAGCATGACAACCGCGCCTTCACGCTTGATCTGCTTAAGCGTCGTTTCCACTAGATGGGTGTCTGCTATTCGACGCTCGACATGGACGATAAGGCCATCCTTGGGGTCTAGTCCGCTATCCCAGAAATCGACGGCAGTCACATACGAGCCGTCAGCGAACAATTCGTTCATGCTGTCGCCGTTTACCTTTAGCGCATATTGCCTGGCGCGAGGGAAGCGCGGATCGCGAGCTACGTTGATGGTTTCAAACTCCTCATCCTGATCCAGCAACGTTATATCGCGAAATTGGCCAGCTTCAATAATTCCCACAACTGGAAGAGTTCCAAGGTCGGCTTCTCGGATCGAATCATTGTCGTTGCTTGCCATTTGCGGAGTTGTGAGTTCCTCAAGGGGAACTTGAAGCGCCTCGGCTAGCTTGCGCAGATTTTCGATGCTTGGATTCGCGCCTTTCCTTGCAAGGTCACGAATAAACGTCCCGCCTAAGCCGGCCTTTTTCGAAGCGGCAGTGCGATTGGTGCGGAGTTCTTCGAGCCGTTTGTCGATCTTTGAAATAAGCGATTCACTCATGCGATGATTTTCGCAAATTGGGAAATATCCCGCAAAGGGGAAATAACCCTTGACTTCTGTCCGAATAAGGGGAAATATCCCTACGACAGCAGCAGGAAACCATCATGGACATCCCCACCAGCGAAACTATCCGCGAGGCACTTCTAGGCAAAGCAAAAGCTTTTGTCTCTGCCCGCAGATCCAGCTTCTCTGCAATTTGCATTGGGGCCGGTGTCGATAACAAATTTCTCAGCCGTGTAGAGGCAGGAGAGAACTTTAGCGTCAAGACATACCAGCGCGTGATTGATTGGCTTGATGAAGCCGAGCGTCGCCACCAGTCGGAGACGGCAGCATGACCGCGAAGGCCACCCAGACCGACGTTTCCGTACTTCTCAAAAACAATGTCCGGGCGTTGTCGCGCAAAGAAAAAGGCGGCTTGCCCGAAGACAGCCGCCAAGAGGTTTATCCAATGCAGACAGTAATGGACATCGAGGCGAAAGGCAAGAAAAGAGAGCCTGTTCGCTCCGATAATTCCCCAGATGTAAGCGCCTCTATTTGGCTCAATCGCAAAATTGAGGAAGCAAAGTTCAAGGTCATTTCGGAAGTCGTTGAGCTGACGCCCGCACTTGCTCGTGTTCTTCTCTCCCGCAATCCCGATAACCGCAAGATCAGTCAAACCATCGTTGAAAACTATGCCCGCGATATCGCCAATGGAGCATGGGCCTTCAACGGCGAGCCGATCATCATTTCCAATACTGGAAAGCTCAATGACGGGCAGCATCGCTGCGAAGCAGTGATCGCCGCCAACACTTCCATTCAGACGGTTCTCGTCCTCGGCACTGATCGTGATAGCCGGCTGACGATCGACCAGGGCAAAACCCGCATGACGGGCGACTATCTCGGCATGAATGGACATGTCGATTCCATTGCTCTCGCCGCAGCGGCCAACTTCATCTGGCAGTACGTCAATCACGGGTTCATCAGCTGGACGAGAGGATTTCGGCCGACAAAAAGCGAAGTACTTGCTTTTGTGGAGTCTCATCCAAACGTGGTCGAAAGCTTGGCAGCAATCCCTAACAAGGGTGCTGATGCAATTGGCGGTCGCGCAATCCTTGCATTTTCCTACTGGGTATTCTTGCAGGCATGCGGCGACAAGACAACGGTTGATCTTTTTATAGACTCTCTCGTCAAGGGCTCCAATCTCGTTCCTCGTAGCCCGATCCTTTATGCGCGCAATCGCCTGATGGCAGAACGTGGTCGTCTCAGACCGAACGAAAAGGCAGAGCTTATCCTTCGCGCCTGGAATGCTTCTCGTCGTGGCGACAAGGTTTCCAACCTTCCCATCAAGGGCGGCGCTTTGCCGGCCGTGGAGCGCTAAGCCATGATTACTAATCTCCCAACCGACAAAATTCATCGCAGGATCGATGCCCGGTTTCTCAACCAAGACACAGTCAGCGCTCTTGCAGAAAGCATTTCGACCGTAGGCCTCATAAACCCCATCCGGGTGCGTGCTATCGGCGACGGTTGGGAGATTAGCGCTGGCGCACATCGCCACGCGGCCTACAAACGGCTCGGCCTGACTGAGATCGCATGCATCGTTGTTTCGGATGACGACTTGCATGCAGAACTGTCGATGATTGATGAAAATCTTTGCCGGAGTGAACTGTCTCCTGCGGAGCGTTCTAGCCAAACGGCAAGGCGCAAGGCTATCTATCTGGAGCTTCATCCGGGCACGGCAAATGGCGGCGACCGAAGATCGACCAGTTCGCAAACTTTGCGATCTGAAACTGAGGCAGAGCGGTTTACGGCAAACACCGCTGCGGCGACTGGACAATCCGAAAGGATTGTTCAGCTGTATGCGGAGCGTGGCGAAAAGGTAATACCGGAGGCGCTCAATCTCATTTCCGGATCCAAACTGGATACGGGTTCTTATCTCGACAAGATCAAGAAACTCTCTCCGAATGATCAGGTAACGGCGGTAAAGCGTGATCTGTCGCTGCAGCGCCAGAAAGAACAGTCTCCGAAAATCGCACCAGCTCCTCAGAACGACTCTGAGGTTAAGGAGCGGCAAGTCGCAGCTCTTATGTCTGCATGGAACAAAGCCGGAGCCGAAGCTCGCGAAGAATTTCTTCAACGTATCGAAATCCCTGTTTTTGATCGATCGACGGCAGGTGCCGCATGACCGACCTCACCACTGTCGCCTATCAGCGCGCCTACGAAGCCTATTTCAAGACATCGGCCCCGAAGATCACCCGAGGCTCTGGAGGCGGCTACGTCATCCATGGGGATGCTGGGCCGAGTCCGAGCCGAACAGCAGCGCATGTCCAGAAGATTATCAACTGGATGAAGCGGGAAGTGGAGGCGCGGGCATGAGCTGGAACTATGACATGAACGCAGTTCCTCGCGGTCGCCACGAAACGCGCGTCAGGACCATCAAGAACGAAAAGCAGGAATATGACGTGTTCATTCCAGAGCGCGTTTTGCTTGCCCATCCTAGAGACGGCCAAGTCTATGCCACCTACTGGATTGAGCCGACGAAGTTTACGCCTAAGGGACGCTGGGCTGGATGGCGTGAAAGTGATGAGCCTTTGGCTTGGCAGCCTTATCCAGAGCATCCGGAAGTCATTCGTTCCAAAGCAATGGATGCGCTTATCGAAGCTTCCGCTGAAGAGATTTGGCCATCCAATGAGACCGTGGGCTAGGGAAGGGGTGAAGGCATGAGCTGGAGCTTCGACATCGCAGGAGCACCACGCGACAGGCAAATCCTGATGCGTACCACGCGGGACGGCGACAAAGTTTTCGTCACCAACTGGCTTGAGCCGACGAAGCATTGCCCAAACGGCCGGTTCAACGGCTTTCCGGAAAATGCCAAATCGCTGCTCGCCTGGTGCGAGATACCGATCTTCGAAAATTCCAAAGCCGATGCCTCTCGTGCTGCTACGCCGGCAGTCGAGACGGATTCGGCCAAGCGCGGGGCAGACACCCTCGTACCCGTCTGCCCCGCTTTGATTGATGATGTAGGGAGCGTTTGAGCTATGAGCGTCGCCGCGATTTTCACTCCCTTTGAACAAGAGCTTGTCGATGGATATCTCGACGGATTCCGTGATAATCGGCTCGATTATCCCATTATCTCCAATCGGTCTGAAACCTACAAGCACGGATGGCTCAACGGTCGAGATGATCGGATTGGATACCCGCGCTCGACGGCAGCCATTTTGCGAGAGATATGTGATCGGCTTGAGAAGGAGTTCTATCAATGACCTCCTCAACCATTTGCGCAGCACGCCAAATCCAACGCCAGCAAGTGAGCCCAGAGCCTGTCGGCAATGACTGGTTGCAGGACTTCCCCCGCCTCTTTTCCGAAGAATTTCCCGAACCCCAATGCGAAGCACAGAAAGCCATTGAGGGCACAAGCCATCAGCGGGTTGAGAGCAATCGGTTTGTGGAGGATGCGGCATGAATATGGTCCTAAAATATTTGGCACATCGTCGCTATAACATCGTTGATAGTTCCGGTATCGCAGCGGGTTCCATCGCCTTTGGACGTGGCGATTGGTTTGCGTGGATTTGCCTTCTGGCGTTCTTCATGGCTGCTTCTGTTATTATCGAACGTCTCGCACAAGGCCGTGCGTCATGATGGCGGTCACCCTCCAATCCATCATATTCTTCACGATCTCCATCAACTTCATCGTCTGCGTTCTGGCTGTCATCCGTCCGTGGCTTATCGAAGCCTTCCGCAAGCCAGTCCGTCATGAAGCGGTGATCCTCCAGTTCCGTCCTCGGACGAAAAGAGGAGGGTTTCATGTACGATAACGCTGTTCTCCTTCTTCGCGTGCTCGTCATCACGGCACTTTGTGGTCTGGCATTCCTCGTGTTGGTCAAGGTCTTCGTCAGCTACGAGATGGAGCGCTGGAACCGCAAGCCGGATGATACCGACAATGCCGGGGCTGAAGAGGGAAACGATCGTCTTCGCCATTAGACGGAGTGGATTTTAATGCCGTCAGCGTTTTCCTCCTCCCGGCGTTGACGGTGCAGCTCGCGGTTTCTCTCCTCTCAAATCGCGGGCTGCTCCCATTAGTCTAGCAACGGCTAATTGCTGGACAACATTGAGAACGGCCTCGCCAGCGCCGATGAAACTATCTGGCGATGCCGCGTTATCCGAAGCGAGAGGTGCGGCTGTTGGGCTTCGGACGGAACTGAATTGGATGCTCCTGTTGGTCATTCGTTGCTCCTTCGACAAGAGCGAAGATGCCCCAAAGGAGATCGAGAATGTCGGAAAAATTCTCCGAATATCTGGAGAACATAAAACAGGGAAATAGTGAGCAAATGTCCGATGTAGCCACTGCCAGATTCCTGATCGAAGAGATCGGAAATAGCCGTCACGTCGGTGAGATGATCTACCGCGCGTACGCAGAGTTGAAGAAACGGTTCCCTCACAGGGAAGATCCGGAAAACAGATGGACTGAGCGCCGTATCAAGGCGTGGTGGAACAATGAAAGCCATAAAGTCCAACATTTTCAGATGATGGAGATGTTTGAGACAGCGGAGGCATTGAGGAGAGCCCGTGACGAACACGCCGAATTCAAAGCAAAAACCCAACGTCTTCGTCAGATGGCTCAGCTTCGCATGGCGGCAGCGAATAGCTCTCGCAGCGCGTGATTGGGCCGCTGATTTTGCCGAATGGTTATGCCCAGAACTGAAGGAAAGTAACGAGGATGACGACGCGCATGGCTGAGATATTCCTTCCATGGCCCGATAAGAAGCTTTCCCCAAATGCTCGGCATCATTGGAGCGTTGTCGCTAGCGCCAAGAAGGCAGCGAAGCGCGCAGCCTATTACACGGTCCTAGAGGCCGGCCTAGGCAAGATCAATGCAGAGCGCATCAACGTCCGCGTCTCATTCTATCCTCCAGATCGTCGCCCTCGCGATACCGACAATGCCCTGGCCTCATGCAAGGCAGCCTTCGATGGGCTTTCTCAAGCCATTGGCATCGATGATAGCCGGTGGGAACTGACGATATCACCGCGCGGGCCAATAGAGAAAAATGGCCTCGTGAAGGTTGAACTTCAGTGGGAAGAGGTGGCGTCATGAGCTGCTATTGCGATTACGATTATCCTGAATTCTACAATCGCAGCATTAACGCGGCTCGTAGGCAGCATTTTTGCGAAGAATGCGGTGGCAAGATTCTTGCGGGTGAGAAATATGAATACGTCTCTGGCAAATGGGGCGGGGAATTCGGTGTGTTCAAAACATGTGAGCGCTGCTGCGATCTTCGCCAATGGACGCAGAATAATGTCCCGTGCCTTTGCTGGGCTCATGGAAATACATGGGAAGATTGCTTCAACGCAGTCCAAGACGCCTGTGAGCGCGCGCCAGAGGAAACGCGTGGGCTCAAGTTTGGCTTCCTTAAGCGGCAACACCTGATCAGGAAATTTAATGCCTCTCGGAGGGCCGCATGACCCTCTGGAAGCACAAAGAACAGATAGGCGAATGCACGCTTTATTGCGGCGATGCAATGGCGATCATGCCCGAGCTGGAAAAGGTTGATCTGGCAATCAGTGATGTCCCGTACGCGCTGACCACCGGAGGGGTTTCGAAATCCTCCAAGACAATGTCAGGCATTTTCGCCTCGCATAATTATGCCAATGACAGTCAGCTCATTATGGCAACTGTTCCATTTCCTGAAATGATGGCTGCAATTTACGATGTCCTGAAGCGAGACGCTGATTGCTATGTCATGGCCAACGACAAAAACGTCCATCCGCTTACACAGGCCGCGATCGACGCTGGGTTCGGTTTTCACAATCTGCTCGTTTGGGACAAGGTCACGCCGACCGCGAACCGCTGGTACATGAAGAACCTGGAGTTCACGATTTACCTCTGGAAGGGCCGGGCGCGCACCATAAACAATCTCAGCGCCAAGCAGCTCATCAGGGGCGGCGTAGATAAGGTATCCGGCCACCCGACTGAGAAGCCAGTCTATCTCATGGCTGAATATATCGGCAATTCATCTCAACAAGGCGATGTGGTCTTGGATCCTTTCGCTGGCAGTGGAACGACTGGCGTAGCCGCAGTCGGGCTCGGCCGCAAGTTCATCGGCATTAAGCTTGATGAACGCTATTTCGAGATAGCTTGCGAGCGCATACGGGCAGCTTATCGCCAGCCCGACATGTTCTCGACAGTCTTGGACCAGATAGAGCAGGAGGCGATGATTTGAAAACCGCCGCTGATCATCTTCTCAAGTTCCCCAACGCGCGGCCAAGCACTGTCGCCTTCATAGAGCGACGCAATGCGGTTCTAGCCCAGCTCCAGCGGGGGGGTAGAGGCAAAGCGCTTGGCTCCCCACAAATCCATCATTCATCGATTCATATTCTGGAGGCGCTCGTGACAGGGCCAGAGAAAGAAGCATTTGAAGTTTTGCATCCATTTCTCGGAGAGGAATTGGCTAAGGCTGTCATTGAATTTCGCAGCGTCACGAAAAAGGCGAAGCTGACTGGATATGCGGCCAAGCTCTTGCTCAAAGAATATACCAAGACCGGCGACATGAGGGCTGCGGCGGAGATGCAAATCTTCATGTCGTGGCAAGGCTTCAAAGCGTCCTGGTACTTCAACGAACTTGCCAAGACAGGGCAGCGGCACCCTAACGCGCCTCGCCGTGGCGCCGACATGGCTGATTTCACCAACGATATTATGGGGGCATATTATGAACGCGTCGGCGTTTCGTCTCGCCACAATTGAAGCTCTGAAAGCTCTCTGGGTGGCATTGCCTGTCCGCGCCTCTAACGATGGCGAGAGCGGCGATCCGCGTGAGCGTCAAATGCAGATCCTTGATACCTATTGCTTTGCTCTTTCCGAGTTCTCCAGCGAAGCGATTTGGAACACTGTCAATAATCTGCGCTGCGGAAAGATCGAAGAGGCCAGCAAGAATTTTTGCCCGAAGGCTCCAGAATTGGCGGTTTACGTTCGGGATGAACAAAAGCGGCTCGAAGTTCTCAAGGCTCCCAAGGCCATAGTCCAAGCCCGCGAACCGGTGCCGTTCAAAGACTGGCGCGTTATCCAGCAAAAGAAGGTTGAGGAGCGCGCTCGAGCGGAAGGCTTCATCCTTTGGGATGATGACATCAGCCTTGAGCAGTTCAACACCAATGCTCGCCGCAAGAAGTACCCGGCTAAGACGACATTCTATTGGGCCATAAGCCAAGCCTGGGGTCCATCAAGATGAACATCCATATAAATCCAGAACTGAAGCGCCAGCATGAAGCGTCGAAGCAAGTCAGGGAGCGGCTTTCAGCTCAAGTCCCCTTGCGGAAGTTCGAGGAAGCAAACGCCAAGATTGCTAATCTGGAAGAACTGTTTCGCCTTCAGTCTGAAGCGGTCGCGCAGTTGCAGCAGCGGAATGATTTTCTTAAAGAGCAACTGATAGAAGCTCATGGCAGAATAATTTCCCAACAGCAACGCATATGCTCCCTTTCGGAAATGAAAGAAGAGCCGATAACTAACCGGCGATCGATCCAAGAAATTTGCGAAGAAGTTCTCAAGGACTTCGGGGATGTCACCTGGGATATTATCATTAGCTCCAGGCGCACCAAGGCGATCACGGTTCAGCGTCATCTTTGCTATCTGGCGGTCTGTACTGAGAGATCAGACCTTTCCATCGCCCATATCGCCCGCAAGTTCAAACGAGATCACTCGACAATTTTGTCTGCCCTGAAAAAGCATGGTTTCTCCCGTCGTGGAGATGCCGAATGAACCAAATCATTCGATCGTTCATCCACGTCCGTGATGATGCCGATAATCACGTCAAGGCCTGGAAAGCATGGAATGCCGCCCAGCGGACTGGGATCACGCCACACGATTATCTTAAAGCCATGAGTTTTATTCGCGGCGTGACGGTGCAGGATATTTGGGCCTACGATGCCGGCATATATCGGACTGATATCCGGTTTGATCTCGTAAAGGCGGTTAAGGGTAAGTTTCCTGATTTGTCGCTTCGGCAGATCGCTAGGCTCTTCAAACGCGATCACAAGGCCATTGTTGGTGCCCTTCGGTCTCAGTCTGGTGTTGTTCGACGCGGAGCGAAGCTATCTCTGGGCGATGCTCAAAAAATCCGCAGCATCTACGCCAATGGCGGAACGAATGCTCGCGCTATTGCTGAAAGGTTTGGCGTCTCCCACGGAACTGTCTCCGCCATCGTTCGCGGCGAAATATATAAAGGGGCGATTTAATGCCACAACACACACAATACCGGTCCAATCAGCCGGAGCGGGATGGGGAGGGGTGGTGATGCGGTATGGATCTGTTTGCTCAGGTATCGAAGCCGCAACCATGGCTTGGCATCCGCTCGGCTGGACACCTGTCTTCTTCTCCGAGATCGAGGCTTTCCCGTCTGCCGTCCTCGCTCACCACTATGGAAGCAACATGCCTGGCGAACCGCTGGCAAAGAACGGAATTCCGAACTATGGCGACTTCACAACGATCAACCCAGACGCAGGACCTATTGACCTTCTGGTCGGAGGAACCCCTTGCCAATCCTTTTCCATCGCTGGAAAGCGTCTCGGACTGGATGATCCGCGCGGCAACCTCGCCCTCGAATATCTCGCATTGGCTCGCCGTTTGCGCGCCCGCTGGATTGTCTGGGAAAACGTCCCCGGTGTCCTTTCCTCTCACACAGATGATGAGCAAGACGAAGAAACTGAAGGGGACGAAGGGCTCGAAAGTGCAGACTTCGCAACGTTCCTCAGCTTCGTTCAAGAATGCGGGTATGGGTTCGCCTACCGGGTTCTTGACGCTCAATATATCAGAGTGGACGGCTACGCTCGTGCCGTCCCACAACGACGGCGCCGTGTCTTCGTTGTGGGATATCTTGGAGACTGGCGACGTGCCGCGGCAGTACTACTTGAGCCCGAAGGCATGCGCGGGGATTTTGCGCCGCGCCGCGAAGCGGGACAAGGTGTTGCCGGAGCAGTTACGGCAAGCTCTGGCCGCCGTGGCGGCACAGATGATCCCGAGCGCGGAAAGCTGATCGCTACGCACGATGAGATATCCCCGACGGTATCCTCAAAGTGGGCAAAGGGGACCGGTGGCCCTTCCGGGCATGAGACGCAAAACCTAGTTGCTCACACACTTCGCGGCGATGGCTTCGATGCAAGCGAGGATGGGAGTGGGCGAGGAACGCCCATTATCCCAATAGCCTTTGACAGCAAGGCATCAGGTCGCAACGGCTTCGCAGTTGGTGAGGTGTCGCCGACGCTTAGGGCCATGGGCCACAAGGACAGCAATCAGAATGCTGGGGGTCAGGTGGCGGTCGCGCATCCTTTCACCCTTGCCGTTCGCGGCAGGGCTGGCGGTCACCAGCTTGAATACCGACAAGATGGTACCGCGAACGCGGTGCTGACAGCTAATGGCGGCAGAGCGGGGATCGGAGTTGGTGCAATCGCCCATGCAATCCAGGCTGGCGCGACGCGGGAAAATCCCGATAGCGGTCCAAATGGCGTTGGCGTTCAGGAAGGCGTCGCCTACACCCTTGAAGCGCGACATGAAGTGCAGGCGATTCAACAAGCGTGGGCGGTCCGGAGACTGACGCCGCAGGAGTGTGAACGGCTTCAGGGCTTTCCCGATAATTTCACCAACGTTCCATGGCGCGGCAAAGACCATGCTCCCGATGGCCCTCGCTACAAGGCGCTCGGCAACTCCATGGCTTGCAATGCCATGCGTTGGATCGGCCAGCGCATCGACATCATGGAGAAGATTATCAAGGCAGGGAGGATCGAGGCATGACAAGTTACCTCAAAACAGAATTGGCTGTGATGCGCGCTTTTGACCGCTATTGGTCGCGAAAATTTGGCGAGATCATGGATCAATCGGTTCGGAATACGGATCAGTACCGATTGGCATCCGATGCCTTTCGTGAAGGCTATGAGGCTGGATGGTCAGACAAGGAATTCCATCCTGATGGGGATGAAGCATGAACATTTCCGATGCCCGCGGCTTGTGGACCCGACACGGCTACATAGGTGAGTACCGCCTCTGCTGGAAATCCCGATATGAGCCCGTCCTGAGGATTGACGACAAGGGCAGAAAACTCGGCCCTCTGTATTTCAAAACTGAGGAAGCGGCCGAATGCGCAGCCTGGAGAGCCAAGAATGAGCTTGAACAGCCCATTATGGTCCGCTCTGGTGAGATCATTCCAGCGGCCAAAATCGAGGTGGAAAAGCATTTCAAGAAGGGAGTGGCGGCATGATGCAATTCAACGCTCGCCAATATTCCTCTGAGGCTGAAATCTACGAAGCAGTTCGTGCTCTGAAATATCTGCATGCCGCACCAGTGCGCCGGCCGGTTCCTGAACTTGCCGTGGTTCCTCAAATCGATCCTCCTCTCTGGCAGAAGCTAGATATTAGGTTTGATGCCTATATCCACGCTTGGGGTGCGTGGAAGGCTCTGTACGAACGTAATGCTATCCGTTATCTGCGGGCAAGATCAATCGAACTCGGCTTCACATATCCAGACCTTGTGATTGACGATCGACGTGATTCACCGGTCATGGCCCGTTCTATCCTGATGTGGGAGTTGAAGACGTATTTCAATCGGTCATTGGCTGAAATCGGTCGGCTTTTCGGTGGCCGCGATCATTCGACTGTTTTCTATGCCATCCGCAAGATTGAGAGAATGAAGGCGTAGGGGAAGATTTGATCGACCCGCGCGTTCAATCTCTATGCGAAGAATACGGTCTCAAGATCGTAGACGGCCGGTCATACCCAGGCATCAGAGAAACGCGTGCTGTCTTCACAATGGATAAAATTTTGCGGGCTAAAGGGGAGGCGCATTTCCGGATGGTGCTCTCTACTGTGGCGGAGACTGAGAATAACCAGGGATATATCGATAAGCATCTTCTTTGGGCTGTCAGTGACCTTGTGGAGGCATATCGAGAGATTGTGGAGTATCAGACCACTGATTGGTTGGAATGCTTTGACGCGGCTCCTGTGGCGGAACTGCAGGTGGTTGCCAAGAGCCTTGCCCATCAGCGTTTTGCCTTGGTGGGAATGATTGCTGAGCGAATAGTGCGTAGGTTCGGCCCGAACGCAGGACAGGGTGATTTATTTGACGATCGCAGGAGCGCGGCATGAACAAGATCGAAATCGCAAATCTCTTCATCAGAGCGGCGTTTATAGATAGCCGTCTCCCGATCAGCGCTGGCCCTAAGAAGCTGAAGGGCGCGTGGTTTACGCCCGCAGCGCTGACAGAAGCCGAGCAACGGCGCTGGGGGATCAAGGAAGCATCCGATACAGGTCCCAACCAACTCCACCCGAAGGACAAGGGGCCGATGCATGATTGGTGGATGGCCTTCTGGGATGGCCGTTCAGTAGACACCAGCCGCAATGACGTTCGGATCTGGGAGCTTGCCAACGAGCTTATGACACTTGTCGGTGACGAGAAAAATCGACGTGCGCTATGGGCTTGGGCAGCATCCAAGGTCGGCACCCTCAATGCCAATCAGGCGAAGACTAGGAAACTCGACAAGAAAATCAGCGACAAACTGAAAAGAGTTGATGAGGATGCAAAGGTCACGGTAACGCTTCATAAGCGGAAGAACTATGATGTCTCATTCGCTGCGTGGTGCCGTTCGGAAGGTATCCATGAAATGACGGGAAGCCGACGTAAAGACAGAGCAATAGCTGTTATTGAACAGTATCTTGTTCGGGGCGCTTCATCCAATGCGCAAAGTTGGGAAAATCCCCTGTTGCCTGTTGGCCCTGTTTCGGAGCATATTTCTGACAACATCGCAGCAGACGCGCCGAACCGAAAAGAGCGATTTGCAGAGCGCGACAGGGATACGGTCTTCTGCAAAGAATTCACTATCGTTGAATGGCGCAAGAAGATCGCATCTGATAATCGTCGGAAGGCAGAGCTTCGCAAACGCCAAGCTGCATGAATATGAGGCCCTCCCCGGTCTGGCCACCGGGATAATCCTCGGCTCGGGGCTAAGGTTCCGAGCGACGAAATAGTACCCGCCACGCCTCTTAACAATGCGCATCCCGGTGGGTCTTCATTCCGCAGAGCGCTAGTGCGCATAACGGTGAAGCGGTGGGAGTTGATCGGCCTTCCTGCGACACGCGACAAAGAGAACTGTGCAATTCGGTTCCTCTGCTCCAATTCGAGGCGAATGCCTCAGAGACTTCCGAGTGTGGTTTCAGACGTTCCGCTGGTTAAATGGTCCGACAGCCCCGCTAGGTTCGCGTGTTGACATGCGCCGCTTTGTCGAGGGCGTCTGCCATCGTCAGGCGCCAATCTTTGCCGTATGATTTTCCTTTAAAGAACGCCACTGTCCGGCTATCCAAGCGCAGAGTGACGGTTTCCTTCCCGGATACGGGCCTGCCTCTACCGCGCTTCACTGCGATCTCGGTTAATGCCGCTTCAATCGCCTGCGCCTGCTGGCGAACCTTCTTCGCCTTGTCGAGCACGCTTTTGGGGGATTGCACTTCTGCGAACTTGATGGCCATAGGTTCCTCGTGAATTGATTAAAAATCTATTACCACGAAGGCGGCCGAAGAACGAATTGTTTTTAAATAAATGAACTGGCTGTTTTCGCTCTTCCACCGTCCATACTGGATAACGGAAAGACCAATAGGCACGCCTAAGGATGTCGTGATCTGCAGGACAGAGTGGCGGGTTAGGTTTCGGAGATGGGAATAATGAACGCTGTGACCTCAATGACAATAGAGGGAAGCATACCTATCGCCGTGATGTTCTTTTGCGCAATGTTTGGAGCAATCAATCTCATTTGCTTCATTCTGGCCGCGCTTTGGGAGGGCGGAAGGGCCATATTTCGGCTGCTCAGGCGGCAAATGCGAGAAGAACCTTCTGCATTAGACCGCTGGAAGCAGCCGTGCAGGACAGAGGCCGCATGTGTCCATACCGATATTGGCAATGGGCGGTTTCCCAAGATTAAATTGAAATGACCACCCAAGAGAAGCAAACTGAGATCGACAACCTCATTGCCATCTTGAAGGCTGAAGGCATGCCTTATCCGATCAGCGGTAGCCTGGGACAGAGATTGACGGATTGTCGGAAGCTCATAAACGTATCGCGGCGTGCGGGATAATCTGAATGCCAGTCTTGAAAAACGCACGGCATGAAAAGTTCGCCCAAGAGCGCGCCAAGGGCAAGACTGCAGACGATGCGTACGAGGAAGCGGGCTTCAAGCCTCATCGCGGCAATGCATCTCGATTGAGCGCAAATGAGAGCATTTTAGTACGAGTGGCTGAAATACAAGGTAGGGCGGCTGAACGTGCCGCCGTGACCATACAGAGCCTAACTGACGAGCTTGAAGAGGCCCGAGGTATAGCGGTAGCCGAAAAGCAATCTAGCGCCGCTGTGGCCGCTACAATGGGCAAGGCGAAGCTCCATGGTCTGCTCATCGATAAGAAGCGTCTCGACGGTCCCAATGGCGGCCCAATCAAAATCGATCTAACGAATTTACCTCCGGATGAAATTGAACGGCTCATCTCCCTCTTCGGTCATCTTGCCAGTGTCACCGACGATGATGCTGAAGATGCTTCGGGAGGAGAAGGCTAGGCGCATCGAGGAAGCTGAACGTCTAAGGATTGCGGAGCGCTCTGAACAGATCCGCACCAATTGCCAGACGCTCATGGGCTTCATTAAGGAAGCCTGGCATATCCTTGAGCCAGCGACGCCACTTGTTGAGGGCTGGGCGCTTGAGGCTGTCTGTGAGCATTTCGAGGCGATCACGTATGGAGATATCAACCGTCTTCTTGTGAATGTTCCTCCTGGCTTCATGAAGTCTCTCGTTGGTGACGTGTTTTGGCCAGCATGGGAATGGACCATGTTCCCGCATCTGCGGTATGTGGCGTTCTCATATGCGGCGACGCTGACGTTCCGCGATAACGGGCGCTTCCGTGATCTGCTGATCAGCCCTTGGTATCAGGAAATCTTCGGCCATTGTTTCGAGATCAGAAAGAAGGGCGAAGAGCGTATTACCAATAACAAGATGGGGTTTAAGTTCGCCTCGTCTGTTGGCGGCGTCGGTACTGGTGAGCGTGGTGACCGGGTAATCCTTGATGACCCTCACAACGTCAAGGAAGCGGAATCGGATACGGTTCGTAAGGAAACGGTTCGCTGGGTCCGAGAGGGCATGTCGAACCGCCTGAACGATCAGGAGAAGTCGGCAATCGCTGTCATCATGCAGCGCGTTCATGAGGATGACGTTTCTGGCGCCCTGATTGAGTTAGGCGACTACGAACACCTCATGATCCCGATGGAATGGGATGGCCGGCGATATCAGACATCGATCGGCTGGAGTGATCCGCGTGACGATGATTTTGAACTGGCTTGGCCAGAGCGTTTTCCGCGCCGTGTTGTCGAGAGCTTTAAGTCCATTCTTGGCCCATACGGCTATGCGGGGCAGTATCAGCAGGCTCCTACGCCTCGTGGTGGCGGGATCTTTAAACGCGACTGGTGGCAGCTCTGGGGCAACCCGGAAGATCCAGATGATCCACAGTTCAAGCGGTTCCCGAACTGCGAATATGTCATCGCATCGCTGGACACCGCCTATACTGAAAAGACCGAGAACGATTACTCGGCTCTGACTATCTGGGGCTTATTCTACGATCGCTATGGAATGCCCAAGGCGATCCTGATGAATGCGTGGCGTGATCGTCTCGCGCTTCATCAGTTGGTGGAAAGAACTTCGGCAACCTGCCGGCGGTTCAAGGTTGACCGGTTGCTGATTGAAAACAAAGCAGCGGGGATTTCGGTGTCCCAAGAGCTGCGGCGGCTTCACACGGCTGAAGGCTACGGTGTTCAGCTTACGGAGCCCAAGGGCGGCGATAAGGTCGCTCGGGCCTATTCTATCCAACATCTGTTCTCGGATGAGATGATCTATGCGCCTGACCGAGATTGGTCGGACATGGTGATTACGGAAATGGCTTCGTTCCCTCGCGCTCCACACGACGACTTGGTGGACAGCGTGACACAGGCACTCAAGCATCTTCGGGACGCTGGGTTCCTCATCCACGGTTCGGAAATGGCCGCTGAGATGGAAGACGAGTTGGCCTATCGGCCGAGCAATAGCAAACCGCTTTATCCGGTTTAGTTGGATGTAGGGTGATAAAGCTCGCCGTCTGGCTTGACAATATGGCAATCCCAATGGGGCTGTGTTCTTGTCCCGGTGAAGATGAAAATGCGGTTAGGCCAGTTTGCATCTTTGTATTCAGCGCCAACAACGAACTCCTCGTTGGAGCCGACATCATTTCGATCTTGTAGTGCGCCGATTCTGGCAAGTCTGGGGTTCATGACGAAATTTTCCTCAGAACGTTGGATGGGAACGACAATACACGTTGTCTCAGCGAAACGCTATGAATGGCCTCTTTATTCGGTGTGACGATGTTTAAATTCTTATCTCGGTTGCCGTCACCGTTCTTCTATCCGGTGCCATCGTTGCCGAGCCCATTGCCTCCGCCATCGCCAAGCGAATTTCTCCTTCATCCCGTAGGTGAGGAGAGAGCTAGGTCTGTCCGAGAAACACTCGGCAAGGATTTTGATGGCATCACCGCCCAAACAAGCTGGATGGAGTTGGAAGAGCGATCCAAGGACGTTCTAAGGCAACAGCGTCCGGCTCTAAAGGAAAATACCATGACCATCTCCGAAAGCATCATCAAAGCCGCTCATGAAGAAATCGATGCGGAGCCGGACGCAAACGAAATAGAGAAAGCATCTCGGGCTATTGTTCGATGCCTTGGATATGATCCTGACTATGTGGGGTATCTCGGCCAAAACTTTGAATTGTTGAGAGATCCATCCCATCTTTACGCTTCCCCGCTTTGGTGGTTTGCGAAAGACATAGCTGCAGCAGCTCTTCGTGCGGCGCGCAAGTAAATGCTTGTCCCCTTCGTCCGCCGCTTCACCTATCGCGAGATAGAGCCTGGCAAGTGGGGCGCATTCATCGGATTTCAGTGTATCGCCACCGGTCCTACTGAGGATGCGGTTCGCGCTCTTGTTTCGGAACGACACAGGTAATCAATGGCACGTAGACCACGCACGCCTCGGGATGAAGCGCCGGCAGTCGCTCTCCCGATGGGCCTACTTGCGCCTTCTGCGCTCCGTGAGGCACCGCAGGAAGAGCCATCGATCCTTGACGGCGTTGATGTCGATATCGCTGCTGACGGTCCTGTAGACGGCGTTTCCATTGACCCTGAAACAGGCGCTGCAATCATCGCAACGGATGACGGCGGCGTGGTGGTGGACTTTGAGCCGCCTATGGATGAGAACAAGGCAGCCGGAGCGAAAGACCACGGTGCCAATCTTGCCGAATATATCGATGACAGCGAACTCTCTCGCATAGCGGAAGAATTGCTTCTTGGTATCCAGCAAGACGATCAGTCCCGCACCGATTGGCTGGAAACCAGAGCTGAAGGCATTCGTCTGCTCGGGCTCAAGATGGAAAATCCTAAGAGCGGCCTGGATTCGTCCGTGGCGCTTGAAGGCATGTCCACGGTTCGCCATCCGCTATTGCTTGAAGCGGTTCTCCGGTTTCAGGCGAATGCCCGTGGCGAATTGCTTCCCGCCTCTGGACCGATCAAGGTTGAGGACAAGATCAAGGAAAACGGCATCAATGATAACTTGGCCGAGTCTCTTGAAGGTGACTTGAACTATTACCTGACCACGACGGCGACGGAATATTATCCTGACACTGACAGGCTGCTCTTCTATGTTGGCTTCGGTGGTTGCGGCTTTAAGAAGGTCTACAACTGCCCAATCCGCCAGCGCCCGGTTTCGGAGTCGGTGGATGCGAAAGATCTGATTGTCTCGGACGCCGCTACCGATCTTCGGAACAGTCGCCGCGTCACCCATCAAATCATGATGAAGCCGTCTACGCTTCGTCGGATGCAGTTGGCTGGCGCCTATCGGAATATCAGCCTTGGTGTTGCCAACCCCTCAATGCTGAATGCGGTTGATCAGGAAATCGCCAATACCCAAGGCATTGATCCGCAGATCGCCATGCAGGAGTATGATCGGGATCACACGATCTACGAATGCTATTGCGAGCTGAATATCCGTGGCTTTGAGGATAAGGACTCGAAAGGTCCGACCGGTCTTGCGCTTCCGTATCGCGTTGTCATGGACAAGGACAGCCGGCGCGTTCTGGAAGTGCGCCGGAACTGGCGTGAGGATGACGAGAACAAGCTGGCGAAGATCTGCTTCGTCAAATACTCGTACGTCCCCGGCCTTGGCTTTTATGACATCGGCCTTGTCCATATCCTTGGCAACACGACGAACGCCTTGACGGCTGCGTGGCGCGAGTTGCTGGACGCTGGCATGTTCGCCAACTTCCCTGGCTTTCTCTATGCGAAGCTTGCAGGAAGGCAGAACAGCAACGAAATGCGCGTTCCTCCCGGTGGAGGCGTTCCCATCGATCTAAATGGCATTAACGATATCCGACAGGCGATTATGCCGCTGCCCTATAAGGACATTGGGCCGGCATTCGCGCAGTTCGTGCAGAATATCTCGGAAACTGGTCAGCGTGTCGGTGGCACCGCTGAAATCGGCATTGGTGAGGGCAAGCAAGACGCTCCTGTTGGCACTACGCTTGCATTGCTGGAGCAGGCAACCAAGATTGAGGGCGCAGTCCATAAGCGCCTCCATGCCGCACAGGCTGAGGAATTTCAGCTCCTCAAAGATTGCTTTCGTGAAAATCCCGAATCCTTCATTCGCTCTGTAAAGGGCAAGCTGGATTGGGATGCCAATATGTTCGTTGCGGCCCTTGAGGATGCATCGATCGTTCCGGTAGCTGATCCGAACACGCCGACGCATATGCACCGCCTGATGAAGGCGCAGGGTCTTGTACAGGTCGATAAGGCATATCCCGGCATGCTGAGTTCTCAGGCTGTCGTAGAGCGCGTTCTGACGATGATGGGCGTAGATGACGCGGACGTTCTCTTTGCTCCTCCTGCGCCTCCTCAGCTTCCTCCTGAGGCCATGGCGAAGATGGCGGAATTGAAGCTCAAGCAGCAAGATCTGCAAGATAAGTCCGCAGCCAAGGCTCAAGAGCTGGCGCTCAAGAACAAGATAGCCAATCAGGATGCCGCGAAGGATCATGCTGAAATTCAGGCCAAGCAGCAATTGGCTGAAACGCAGGCCGCAGGAACCGCCGCAGAGCTGCAGGCAAAGCAACGCATCGCGGGTCTGAACTTCCTCGGCGATCTAGCCAAGCACGAAAGCGCTCTGAACGAAGTGCAGGACGCATCTCGTTCCATGGGCGTTCTCGGTCCCCAGTAACCCTAAAGGAGAGCATTATGGCTCATTCAATGCGCCGTGAGGCGGATCAATCCCGCGCCGAAAAGATGCGCTCCATGAAGATCACCACAGCTGATCTCAGTACGGATGAAGGCGTGGGTCACGTTCTTCCGGCCAAGGATGGTACGCAGGGCGAAGCATCCGGAGAATATGCCAAGGGCTACAAGCGCGGCGGTCGTGTCGATGGTGGCAAGGTCGAGGGGAAAAAGGCAAAGCCCCGCATGGATCGCGCCCCCAAGGGTGAAGATCGCGGCAAGTTCGCCAATGGCGGCAATGTGGGCAAGCCGAAGAAGAAGGGCGCACAGACCACGGTCAATGTCATCGTGGCTTCTCCGAAGGGGCAGGGCGCTCCAATGATGCCGCCGGCTGGTGGCCCTCCGGTTCCTCCGCCGATTCCCGCTCAAGCTGGTCCAGGCACTCCAATGCCTCCGAGCCCCGGCATGCCGATGCGTAAGGATGGCGGTCGAGTTCCCAAGATGACGGCTGGAGCTGGTAGTGGAGAGGGTCGTCTCGAAAAGGTGAAGGAATACGGCGCTAACGCCAAGCGCTGAACGAGACATGCGGCTTTTCAAACCGGCACCGCTCGCGGCTGGAACAAGGTTTTGCTCGTCCGCGAAGAGCGGCGCCGTTGCCGCATGTGGACATGAAGGGCGGCGTAAGCAGACAAGCGAGTACTTTAGGTTAAAAGGGTAGGTTGATGTCCAAGGATGAAGCCCAGATTGAAGTTGAAATTCAGGCCAAAGGTCTCAATTCCCCCCGTCTCACGCCTACCCTGATTGATGAGACGATTGTTTCCGAGCAGTATCACGTTTTCCCCAACACGACGTTGACCATATGCGCGCTTACGCTGCGCAACGGCTATATCGTGACGGGAGAGAGTGCCTCCGCATCGCCTGAGAACTTCAATCATGAGATAGGCCGTAAGATCGCTCGCGAGAATGCCCGAAATAAGATTTGGGCGCTGGAAGGCTATCTCCTTCGAAACAAGTTGTTTTTAATCGAAAGGGCGCGTCAGGAAGACTATCCATGACCGCCACGCATCTTGACGTTCAATTGCTTAACAAGGCTCGCCAGCAGATCGGTGACCTTATCGAGAGCAGATCGGAGGCTTTAGTCAAAGGCTTGGCTGATGACTACGCCGATTATCGCTACCGGGCCGGCCAAATCAACGGCTTTCAAACCGCGCTAGACGTTCTCACGGAAATCGTTCGTGAGATGGGCGATCAGCGCTCTTAACCCAGGAGAACCCATGTCGAAGAACAAACCGCAGGCGACTGCGGAAGAAATTCATGCGTCCATCGGTGACCTGTCTCAGGTCGAAGTGATGCACAATCAGATCCTCGTTGGGATCTGGATGCGCCCTGAAAAAACAGCCGGCGGCATTATCCTCACGGAAAAAACCGTTGATGAGGACAAATGGCAGGGCAAGGTCGGCCTAGTCCTCAAAAAAGGCCCTATGGCTTTTGTCAGCGAAGGCAGCACCGATTTCCACGACCAGAACGTCAACGAAGGCGATTGGGTGATCTACCGCGTCTCTGACGGTTTCTCGATCGATATCAATGGCACTCACTGCCGCCTGATCGAAGATATCCACATCAAGGGCCGCGTCACCGATCCGGCCGTCATCTACTGAGGAAATTCCCATGTCCGTTGACGACGAAAACAAGGACGAGCTGGAAATCACCATTGATGATGCTCCGGCTGGTAATAGCGGCGGTACAGCCGAAATCACGCTTGAGCAGCCGGCGCCCAAAAGTGGTGAAGGAGCTGAAGACTGGAAAGCTCAGTTCGAAGCCGCTCAGAAGAAGGCTGAAGAAGCAGAGCGCCTTGCGCAGCAGCGCGCCGACGAACTTGCCCGCGTCGAGCGAGAAAATAGCGCCAATCGATCTGCTGTAGTCTCTGCGGAGATGATGGCGATCGACAACGCCATTGCCAATGCCGAGCACGAACGTGCAGACGCCAAGGCCGAATACAAACTGGCAATGGAGTCCGGCGACTACGAGGCCGCTGCCGAGGCACAGGCGAAGCTTTCCGATATCGCTGTGCGTGCTCAGCGCATCAAGGAAGGCAAGGCAGCTCTTGAGCGTCGGGCAGAAGACGCCAAGACCCAAGCTGAACGGCGCCCTGACCCGATCGACCAGTATACGCAAGGCATGAGCGCCACCTCTGCAAATTGGGTTCGTGCCCATGCAGATCTGTTTCTCAATGATGCAGACCGCAGCTTTGTGATCGCTGCACATCATCGTGCGATGAAAAGAAATATCCAGGTCGATACACCAGCTTATTTCGAAGCTATTGAGCGAGAAATCGGGCTGCGTTCCGATGATGGTCATCAGCCAGCATCCGAGCAGCCCCAACGCACGCCAGCCGCTCCCGCAGCTCCTGTGAGCCGTGGCGGATCAGCAGAAGCCCCGCGTACCTCACAGAATACTGTTCGCCTCACTGCTGCCGAGCGTGAATTCGCTGCGGCGTGCGGGATGACTGACGCTGAATACGCGAAGAACAAGATTGCTCTTCAGCGCGAAGGCAAACTCACAACCCATTGAGGATTCTTTCATGGAAATCGAAAACGAACGCCGCGGCCCGGGTCGCCCCCGCCGCGAAGGCGCAGAACTGCGCTCTGAAATCCGCACAGATTCCATCCGCGGGAAAACCCGTAAGCGTAAGGGCGGCCAAGTCGCCGACCAATTCCATATCGAGGCGTCGGATATTCCGGAGGGCACGAGCTACGAATGGAAAACCGTTTCTGTGTTCGGGAAGGAAAACCCCTCCTACAATGCCATGCTGCGTGATCAGGGATGGGATCCGGTTTCCGCTTCCAGGCACCGAAACATGGTTGCCGAAGGATACGAGGGTCCAATCATCCGTGATGGTCTGATGCTCATGGAGCGTCCAATCGAATTGACGCGGGAAGCGCAGGAAGAAGACCGCGCCTCCGCTCGCGAAGCCATCGAAGCCAAGAAGATGCAGATGGGTGAGACGCCAGACGGCCACCATCAGCGCCAGGCTCCCAAGATACAGACTTCCTACGAAGCGATGCCAATCGACGGCTAATCGCTTCCATCAATTGCCAAAGCGGGCCGCTGCGGCATCACCTGAGATGAATCACCGGGCCGGTGACGATGCTCTTTTCCCCTGAATGGAGATCGCAATGGCTAACACCTTTGCACCTTTCGGGTTTGCCCAGTATCGTGGCACCGGCTCCGCTCCGACGTACGAACAAGTTCCTCGTACGATCGCGCTGACTGCTTCTGCGATTTATGCAGGCGACCCCGTGACCACGCAGTCGGATGGCACTGTCGCCCAATCCGTTGCTGGCACAACCCAGATTGCCGGTATTTTCGTCGGCTGCAAATATCTATCGGCAGCTCTCGGGCGTACCGTTTGGTCGCCCTTCTGGCCAGGATCTGGCGCAGCTGCCGCGAACTCGGTTCCAGAAGCCTACATTATCAACGATCCGAATGCTCAGTTCCAGGTTCAGTCTGGTAACGCCGGCACTCCGGTCGCACAGACTGATGTGGGTGCGAACATCAACTTCGCCATCGGCACAGGCAACGCAATCACTGGCGTTTCCGGCGCATACGCGAACCAGGCAACCATTGCGACAACGGCTACGCTGCCGTTCCGCATTGTCGGCCTCATCACCAATCCTCCCGGCGGTCCTGGCACGGACTCGTCTTCCAACGGCAACTGGATCGTCGTCGCGTTCAACAACGTCGACACCAAGTCGCTGACCGGCATCGTGTAAGGGAGGTTAGGACATGGCTGTCAATCTCGCACAAATTCGCGATCTTCTGCTTCCTGGCCTCCGTGGCGTCGAAGGAAAGTACGATCAGATCCCCGCACGTTGGCCGAACGTGTTCTCCAAGGGCAAGTCCAACATGGCGCTGGAACGCACCGCGTCCATGCGTTATCTGGGCCTCGCCAAGCTCAAGACCGAAGGCGGTCAGACTGCCTTTGACAATCAGTCTGGTGAGCGCTTCATCTACAACCAAGAACACAATGAAATTGGTCTTGGTTATGCGATCACGCGTAAGGCCATCGACGACAACCTCTACAAGGCCCAGTTCAATCCGTCGAACCTCGGCTTGGTGCAGTCCTTTGCCCAGACCAAGGAAATCTACGCCTGGAACGTCCTTAACACGGCCAATGTCTACAATCCGGCAATCGGCGGAGACGGCGTAGCGCTTTGCTCTACGGCTCATCCCATCGATGGCACCACGTTTGCCAACACGCCGGCCGTTCAGGTCGATCTCAACGAAGCATCGCTTCTCAACGCGATGACGACCATTCCGGTTACCTTCGTTGATAACGCAGGTCTGAAGGTCTTCGCCCGCGCCCGCAAGCTCGTGGTTCCGAATGCGCTTGAACCGACCGCAATCCGCCTCACCAAGACGGAACTGCGCCCCGGTACTGCCGACAACGATGTCAACGCCATCCTGTCCACTTCGGGCGGTCTGGCTGATGGCTATGTCGTTTCGGAATTCTTGACCAGCAATTTCGCGTGGTTCCTGCTCACCAACATCGAAGGTCTGCTCTATCTGGAGCGCATTGCCTTTGAAACGGACATGCAGGTCGATTTCACCACCGATAACCTGCTCGTCAAGGGCTACGAGCGCTACAGCTTCGGCTACAAGGATCCGCGCGGCATCTGGGGCTCGTTCCCAACGGCTTAATGGAGGTAATAACCAATGACCACCACAGCCTTTACGGGACCTGTCTCGACCTTCACGCATAAACTGGACGGTACGGCCTCTGGCTATACCGACCAGGGCTTTTGCGTGATGGCTCAGTCCGCCTCTCTCGCGCAGAACGGAACGAACGCCGTTTCGTCCACGATCTATGTTCCCGTGGGCTCTCAGCTCACGGATTTCAACATTGACGTGACGACGGCATTCGATTCCGCGACCTCTGCAACCCTCACCATTGGAACGACTGCTGGCGGCACTCAATATGTCGCCAGCATCAATGCAAAGACTGCCGGCCGAGCCGCTATTACCTACACGGCGGCTCAACTCGCAGCGATGCTCAATGTAGGAGCAAACACTGGCATCGTCGTCACAGTAACGCCAGTAGGCGCTACCACTGTCGGCACCGTCACCGTCACCTCCTACTATGTTCAACTTCCTCAGGCAGGAGATATGCCATGAAGGGTAAGATGAAGAATTGCCGTAAGGACGGCGGTGTCGTCCCGAAGGATGAATCTCCAAAGGATGTTTATACCGGTTCTGGCAGCAACGTCGTGAAGGAAGCCGACAAGCGCAAGGATGGCGGCCGCGTCAAGAAAAAGGAAATGGGCAAGGTGGACGGCAAGAAGTCCAAGATGCGCCTTGACCGTCCTGGCCGGAAGTCCGGTGGCCGAGTAGGGGCTGATACCAGCCCGCTTTCGTCTGCCGCCAAGACTTCTGATCCTTCCAATAAGGAAGGCGACTGACTACGCTAAAGGCGGTCGCATTTCATATAAGGAGCGGCAAGATATGCCGTCTTCTGAATTTGCGGAGCCTGGAAAGCGCAAGTACCCGATCCCTGACGCGAGCCATGCACGAAACGCATTGGCTCGCGTTTCTCAATTCGGTTCATCCGAAGAAAAGAAAAAGATCAGAAGCGCAGTCCACCGCAAATATCCCGACATTCAGCAATCTTAGACAGGCAGGGGCTCGCGCTCCTGCTCTCTTTTTGAGGGTAGGCTATGCCATCTCCGCTTTCTCGATTTGCAACTGTTTCGGCAACGGGCACGTCGGTACCGTACAATTTAGATCCGTCCATTGGGCCATTCAATGTGGCAATTCAGGTCTACGTCCCCAATGGCGTGACCGCCACATATAGCGTGGAATATACGCTCGATGAGCTGAATCTTCAGGACAACACTGCCAATCCCAATATTCGCTGGATGACGGATCCGCAGTTCCCAGTTGGCTCTACGGCCACCATTACAGGGAACTACCTTTTCCCGATCTCAGCGGTTCGTCTGAACGTAGCGACACTCACAGGCGGTAGCCTTGAGTTGAAGACGCGCCAGTCGTTCTCCATCAACTGAGGAATATCCATGTCCGGTACGATTTCGGCAAACGGTCTTTCGGGACCGGGCGGTATTTCCTTTGTGCCCGGCACAATTGTCCCATCCAACGGTGCTGTCGTCACAGATGGGCAATCTAAATCTCTGACCGGTCCAGACGGTACAATGCAATTTGGTACCGTCACGCTCAGCGTAAGTGGCGGAAATATGCAATCTGCCAAGCTTCCAACAGGGAGCACGGTCATTACCAACCAAGCATCGGCAGTACCGGTTCAAGACGCCGATGGCACCTCTGTAAGCTGCACGGCTACTATAGTTGGGGCAACGGGCCAGCTTTCCTATGTCGGCGTTCCCGGCACTGCCGCACTCGTCACGAACAACATGTCGGTCAAAGTTGCAAACAATGGCGGCGGGGGAGCACTCAATGGTAATGCCGCGATCACTGCGGGCTTTATCAATTGGATCGCCCTTGCAGCCACGACGGACACGCTGATCTCCAATGGCTTTACGACGAGCTTGGGAACCGTTTCGGTCAGCGCTTCTACAGACTTTGCAACCGTCAACGTGTCATCCGGTGCCCTGCAGAGCGTGGGCATTTCCCTAGCTCCTACCAAGACTGTCGTCACCAATAGCCAGCAGCTCACCGTCCCTGTCACTGGCACGTACACCTCGAAAGCGACACTCACTGTCTCCGGTGGCGCTGTAACAGCCATTGTTCTGAGCTAACGCCATGACATCAAGCGGCACGACCAGTTTTAATCCCAGCTATGGCGAGTTGATCATGTACGCCTATGGCTTGTGCGGTATCCGGCGCCCAGCCATTACGCAAGAGCATCTCAAAGATGCCTACATGGCCATGAACCTGATGCTGGCGGCGTGGAACAACGACACGCCGAACCTCTGGAAAGTCGATCTGGTCGAAACGACCCTTATCCAAGGACAGGCGCAATATACAGTCGATCCCGCCACAATCATGGTCCTCGATGCCTATTGGCGCATGGATGATGGCAACGGCAACCCGATTGATACAATCATTTGGCCGCTGTCTCGCACGGAATATGCCTCTCTGCCGAATAAGAGTATGCAGGGTCGCGTCACCAGCTTCTGGTTCGACCGTCTTCTGCAGCCTTCCATAACGCTCTGGCAAGTCCCAGATGGCAATGGCCCTTATACGCTTCGCTATTATCGCGTGACGCAGATTTTCGACGCGAACCTGCAGGGTGGCGAGACTTCAGACCTTCCGAACCGCTGGTATGACGCCTTTGCGTGGGGACTGGCTGCTCGACTGGCCCATAGCTATGCGCCGGCACAGGTCGGCCGACTGGAAGCCAAAGCGCAGATGTCGCTTGAGAATGCGCATGAACAAGACGTCGAGAATGTTCCGCTCTTTATAAGCCCCGCTACAGGCGGCTATTATGTGAGGTAATTCAATGGCTTGGCGATTTCACGGCCGCGCTAAGGTCAGCCCAAGCCGTCCTCAAGCGTTTGCCTGCTGTGATGATTGCGGCATCTGGTATAATCACGTCGATCTCCGTTGGAAAGTCCAATGGGCCGGCACACGGCTTCAAAATCTCAGGCTTCTCGTTTGCGAAAGATGTTGGGATGTCCCGCAGCCACAGCTTAAGGCGCGCATCCTTCCTCCCGATCCGCTTCCGATCAGAAATCCTCGTCCAGAATATTTCGCCATTGATGAGACGACATGGATCATCACGGATAACGGAATAAATATCGCAACCAATGATGGCTTCCAGCTGGTGACGAACTGATGGTTGACTACACCACCTATGTCGCTCAGCTTGAGCAGATGATCGCCATGGATCCGACAGATACGGATTTCCAAACGATCCTGCCGGCCGTCATTAATTATGCGGAAATGCGCATCTACCGGGAACTCGATCTGATCTCAACCATCTTCCGGGATACTAGTGTTGCGTTGGTAAAGGCGAATCCGAATGCGACGCTACCGAATACGTTTGTCACCGTTCAGGGTATTAACGTTCTTACCCCATTTGCGACCGATCCGTCCATTGCATCCAGAAACCCGCTAGTGCCGACCTCTAAAGAGGTGATCTATGCACTGTGGGGGAATCCGAACACAACTGGCTTGCCGCAGATGTATGCGATGGTTGACCAGTGGAAGGTGATTTTCGGGCCTTCACCGGATAATTTCTACACGATCGAGGCCTATGGGACGCTTCGCCCCGCTCCTCTTTCCGCAAGCAATACGACGACATTCCTTACGACGTATCTTTACGACCTCTTCTTGGCGGCTTCGATGGTGTTTGTCTCAGGTTATATGCGCAATTTTGGTGCGCAAGCCAGCGACCCGCAAATGTCGTCGTCTTGGGAAAATCAATATCAGGCACTCAAGACCTCCGCGAACATCGAAGAGCTTCGAAAGAAATCGTGGTCCGATTCCTGGACAGCGTTCTCGCCGACTCCTCTCGCACAGCCCCCACGCGGATAAGATATGCCTCTCGAAACAATCGTGCTGGAGCCTGGGGTCAATATCGAGGCCACGCCCACGTTGAATGCTGCGGTAATTCAGACATCGCAGCTCATTCGGTTCAAGGCTGCTGGCAAGATGATGCTTGTCGAGAAGCTTGGCGGATGGACAAAATATTACCCGAATTCTGTCGGTTCTCCGGTGCGCGCCCTGCATGCTTGGGAGGGTCTGAACTCGGATCTCCATCTTGGAGTAGGGGCTCAGTCGTCTCTCAGCGTCATCAGCAATAATGTTCTCCAGACGATCACGCCAAGGACGCTAACGACCAATCCGGCCCCCAACTTTTCTACGACCTCTAGCAGCAATATCGTAACGATCACTGATCCTGATATTGTTATATCGATTTACGACAGCATTTACCTCAACACGCCCGTTGCTGTCGGAGGCTTGGTCCTGCAGGGGTCGTATCCGATCCTGACAATCACAGGTCCTAATTCGTATGAAATTCAAGCGGCTTCTAACGCCACGAGCACAGTGGCTAATGGTGGAACTACTCCAACGTTCTCAACCGTTTCGGGATCTCCGCAGATTACGGTTGGACTCGCCAATCACGGCTATTCGGTAGGGGGAAGCTTTTCTGTTCCAACGCCAACTGTCGTCGGAGGCCTGACCGTATCCGGATCGTATGTCGTCCAAACGGTCATAAATTCCAATCAGTTCACCATCAATTCTCAATTCAACGCCACTTCGACCGATACGCAATCTATGAACGGCGGTAACGCGCAGTTCGTTTATTACATCGGCCTGTCGCCCATCACGCCACCTGCAGGCTATGGTATTGGGCCTTACGGTGCTGGAGCTTATGGTATTGGAGTTGCGCCGTCTCCCTCATCTGGGACGCCTATCACAACGACCAATTGGACGCTGGATAACTGGGGTGAAATCCTTATTGGGTGCCCGACAAACGGCCCCATATTCACGTGGTCGCCGACGGGCGGCTATCTTGTGGCAACGAAGGTTGTAAACGCTCCAGAGGTCAATGGCGGTATCTTTGTCTCGGACCCGTACCAAATCCTCGTTGCATGGGCGTCCTCGATCAATGGCGTTCAGGATCCACTCTTAATAAACTGGTCGGATTCTGGTGATTATACAAACTGGACGGTGACGGCGCTTACGCAAGCCGGCGGCTATCGTATTCCTACCGGATCGAAGATTGTGGGAGGTCTTCAGGGGCCTCAATTCGCCTTCATCTGGACCGATATTGAGGTCTGGGCAATGCAATATGTCCAGCCTCCTTTGGTTTTCGGCTTTACGAAGCTTTCCAAGGAATGCGGGCTTATCGCTCGCCATGCGGCCTGCGTGGTAAATTCCTCCGTCTACTGGATGGGGAACAACCAGTTTTATGTCTATGCCGGCGATGGTGTACAACCCATTGTATGTTCCGTCTGGGATTTCGTTTTCCAGGACTTGGACCTGAATAATATCGATAAAATCTGTGCTGCCTCCAACAATGGTTTTGGAGAAATTGCTTGGTATTTTCCTTCAATCTCTGGGGGAACGGGCGAGATAGACTCCTACGTTAAGTTCAATTTTGTTCTTAACTGTTGGGACTGTGGGCGGCTCGATCGTACAGCGTGGATCGATCAGTCTGTGGTGGGGCAGCCCGTGGGTGCCAACACGGCGGGATTTATCTATCAGCACGAGGTTGCCAATGATGCTGACGGTCAGCCCATGGGGGAATTCTTTGAGACTGGGTACACGCAGATAGCCCAAGGTGAAAACCTGACGTTTGTCGATTGGATGATCCCCGATTTTCGGTATGGGAAATTCAATGCGCCACCAACGGCATCTCTCAACATAACGCTAAAATACACGAACTATCCGAATGGCCCTGTCAAAACAAAAGGGCCGTATTCGATCAATCAAACTACGACATTTAAAAACCCACGGATTCGCGGCCGCCAAATCGCTATGCGGATCGAAGGTACCGGAACGGGTTCATTCTGGCGTATGGGGGGCCTTCGCATCCGAGCAGCCCCTGATGGGAAGAGATGACGATGGAAAGCAATAACAGTTTCAGCATTCTTTCGGTCCTTCAGCAGGGCGTGCAGGCACTGAGTGGCATTCGCACTGCTCTCGGGACGATATTCCCCCAGACGACTGGAACCGCAACCTCCGCAACTGGG
Source organism: Hyphomicrobiales bacterium (assembly GCA_900468625.1). Taxonomy (GTDB): domain Bacteria; phylum Pseudomonadota; class Alphaproteobacteria; order Rhizobiales; family Rhizobiaceae; genus Rhizobium. The sequence continues at coordinate 170,624 of UBUL01000024.1, read as the reverse complement.
GGATCTGCCACGCTACCGGCTAATCCCGTGGGGTTCATTGTCGTAACCCTTCCTAACGGGACGAGTGCGAAGATTGCCTACTATGACTAAAACCACACCAACTCCCTACGGAGGTGATGCGGCTTCCGCCGCACTTCAGCTAGCCTCAAGGCCCTATGCCGCTCCAGTGCCCCATGTAGGACCGATTGATAGCCATGTGGCAGGGAGAACGGATCACATCGCAATGGATGTGAAGCCAGAGAGCTTCGTTATCCCGGCCGATATCGTGTCTGGGATAGGGGAGGGAAACACCAAGACCGGTTTCGCCATCTTCAATAAGATGTTCGACATCCCCGGTGGCACAGCCCCGAACGTAACAGCTCGTGCCAATGGCGGCAATGTGCCCGGCAATGTGCCGATCATGGCTGCCGGAGGCGAGTTCGTAGTTCCTCCCGAGGTCGTAGCCCGCATTGGCGACGGTGATATCAAGCGTGGCCACAAGATTCTGCACGAGATGGTCAAGCACATGCGTGCTCAGAACATCAAGAAGCTGAAGAAAATGCCAAATCCCCATAGGTAACCGGAAAACCTTATGTTTGAAGCTGTACGGCCTGCCGTCCCGGCAGACGAGGACAAGATCGTCTCAATGATCAAGCTCCTCCATGACGAAAATGGCCTTTTCCCCCTCTCGGAGAAAAGGGTACGCGATTACATGCAGCGTTATTTCCGAAAGGAAGGCGCGCTCATTGGCGTCATCGGAGACTATGGCGACCCGATCGCAAGCATCTACCTCGAAATCGGCCAGCCCTACTATTCAGAGACATGGTTTCTGAATGAGGCATGGAATTTCGTCCACCCAGACCATAGGCGAAGCGACTACGCCAAAAAACTTCTTGGATGGGCTAAGGACGCATCGGAGAAGATGAAATTACCCCTCATGGTGGGCATTGTCAGCAATCACCGCACCGAAGCGAAAGTGCGTCTCTACGAAAAGCAGCTTGAAAAGGCCGGCGCGTTCTTTGTGTGGAACCGCGGTGCCGTAGGCCCGAGCGCTTGGGACAATTAAGGATCTGAAATGGGCGGTAAATCCTCTACCACGACGCAGAAGACCGAGCTACCGCCAGAGATCGTAGCTGCGTACAAAGACCTCCTTGCTAAGGCGAACCCCGTCGCTGAAACCGCCTATAAGCCATATACGGGCGGCGTAGACGGCACTGGGATGGAGCAAAACCAGCTCACCGGCTTCAATACCATCGCCAACCTGCAAGGCTCGTCTAACCCGGAATTTGGGGCTGCCGCTGGCAATTACATGGCGTCTTCTACGCCGTCCTATGCCAATGTCGGCAACTACATGAACCCATATGTTCAGAACGTGGTGAACGCCACGCAGGCGAACATGAACGAGTCGAATGCTGAGCAGCAGCAGGGCGTCCTTGGCAACGCGGCGGCTCTTGGGGCTCTTGGTGGCAATCGTGTGGGCGTAGCTCAGGCAGAACTTGCGCGCCAGCAGAATCTAGCCAATCAGCAGACTATCGCTGGCCTCTATAATCAGGGCTATTCTCAGGCGATGACCGCTGACCAGCAGGACAAGGCGTTGCAGCAACAGGCAGCAAGTGGCCTTACCGACCTTGGCAAGACGGCCATGCAGACAGACCTCGCGCAGGCCGCAGCACAGGTTGGTGCTGGTACGCAACAGCAACAGTGGAATTACCAGCAGTACCAGAACGCGCTTTCCTATCCGTATCAGAACATCTCCTGGCTTTCTAACATTGTGGAAGGTCTCGGCGCTGGTCGCGGCACCACCACCACCACACAGCCGGCCGGCAATACCGCTAGCGGTATTCTTGGTGGCGTTCTTGGTCTCGCTTCGCTGTTCAACAAGGGTGGCGCTGTCCACGATAAGGAAGACTCCGCACGCCCTGGCTATGCCCCTGGTGGTGTCATTCCCTATACGGGTCCTTCCGGCATTGTATCGGCAAACAATAACAACCCGCCTGCTGCTAATGACAACGGCGTCTATGTGCCGCAGGCAGCTACTGGCACGACAGGGGTCATTGGCCCCGCCCATCCGACCCCTGTCCAGCAGCAACCTGACCAGGGCCAGCAGATGTTGCAGACGGGCATAAATGCCGAGGCCGCCGCCCTCAAGAAGCAGTACCCGAACGGCATCCTAGCTGGGGCACCGCAACAAGGGCCAACCTTGTCTGGTGCCCCTCTCGGAGCATCCTCAGATCAGTCCGGCGGCCTTCTGTCCAAGCTTGGCGGCCTCTTCGGCTTTGCCCACGGGGGCGTGATCAAGGGCTATGCTGACGGTGGAGATGCTGGCATTGATTATCCCGGCATTGATGCAGGCCAGAATGCTCTAACCGTTGAGGATCTAAACAGATTGCTTGGCCCAACTCAGGCGCCTGTTGTCGTTCAACCAGCCCGTCCGGTAACTCCGACGCCTGGCATCATTTCGGCGGATACGCAGGCTGCTGATGCTCGGCTTGATCTGCCTAACCCTCAACCGGCCGCACCTGCGCTTGAGCCTCCGGTAACGATTGCCTCGGACCCGACTCAGGGACCGGGAGTCGTCGCGCCGGATCAGTCTCAGGGCGTTGTCCCATCGAACATTCCGGTTCCGACGCCGCGCCCGTACCGCGATCCGCAGGTAGCCTCAGTAGCGAATACAGGCGACGATGCGAATGCGGGCGCTGGTGTTGTTCCTAATTCCTCTCCGACTGGCGTAGTTGGCGTTCCGGCAAACTCGCATCTCCCCAGCGCACCCAAGGCAGGCAATCAACAGGTCTATGACCCGTTCATGAATACCGTTCGCACTGGCTTTGATGGCCCTAACGGTCGCGTTGCGATCACGAACCCGAATGCGTTGGCGGCTATCGCCTCGACGGGTATCCATGAAAGCGGGTTCGCTCCTAACAACGCCTATGGTGATTGGCAGGACGGAAAGAACAGAGCCGGCGGCATTATGTCGTGGAATGGCGATCGCCTTGCCAATCTGCGGTCATTCGTCAAGCAGCAGGGCGGCTCTGGCAATGGCACAGCACAACAGCAAGCGCAATTCTTCCTTCAGGAAGATCCCGGCTTGATCGATCGCCTCAACAAGGCGCGGTCTCCGCAAGAAGCGCAGCAGATCATGAATAATGCGTGGGCGTTCAAGGGCTATAACCAGCCGGGGAACAAGGAAGCCGCCGCCCGTATCCGCCAAGCTGTAGCGCTTGCGCCGCAGTTCTCGGGTGATGGCAATGCAACCATACCGGCACCCACCAGTGACGCGCAGTTGCCCAACTACAGCGCTTCTAGCACTCGGCCTACCACGCCACCCGACGCGCCGCAAAACGCACATGCGGGTATCCTAGGCGGAACAGGGCCAACAACAGAGTCGAGCCAGACAAACCTTGGAGGCATCTTCGGGAACGTTGGAAACTTCCTGAGCGGCAAGGGTGGTCATCTGCTTAACCTGTCGGACGACCAGCGCATGGCGTTGCTGTCCGCTGGCCTTGGCATGATGGCTGGCACGAGCCCGAACGCACTGACCAATATCGGTACGGGCGGCCTCAAGGGTGTTGAAGCCTGGAATACGCAGAAACAGCGTGAACGCGAGAATGCGCTTGCGGCGTCCAATATCGAAACACAGAAATCCGATGTCGCTCTTCGTGGCAAGCAATTGGCGCTTGAGGCTGATAAGGCTAAGGCTGACATTGGCCAGCAAACGGCTCAAACTGCAGGGATCAACACCGAAACCGCAATCAAGCGGTGGAACGTTACTAACACCCCACAGGGTATGCTCATCCGCGATGCGACAAATCCGACTGCACAGCCGCAGTTCTATTCGTGGCAGAATATCCAAGCTAACGGGTTGCCGCCTCAGGCTATGAGCAACGAGACGATAGGAGCACAGGCGTCTGGCGCCCATGGCACGGCTCCTGCTTCCGCAACGCCTGCGGCACCTACTACGGCTCCCAACAATGCCCCGGTAACTGCAGCACCAACGCAACCTGTAGGAGCGCCACAGCAGTTCGTGACTAAGGCACCGGACAATATACCATTCGATGGTCGTAATTTCTCTACGACAGGGACGCAACTCATTGCTGATGAGACCAAGGCCGCAAGTGACAAGGCTAGAACCGAGTACCAGGCCGCACAAAGTGCTCAGGTGCAAATAAATGAAATGAAGCACGATCTTGCTACGATCGGTGATTCTGCATGGACAATGCCTGGGGCTGGTTTCAAAAACCGCGTCAACTTGGCGAATGCGATCAACACGACGTTGCAAGCGGCCGGCTTCCCTCCAGCAATTGACCCGAATTCAGTAGGAGCGGGTCAAGACCTGAACAAACTATCCACGCGGCTCGGCTTTGACCTTAGTCAGACGCTCGGCTCCCGCGAGGCGGCGTCTACGATTGATCAGGCCGTTTCGGCTGTCCCTGGTGGTTATAACTCCAAGGAAGGCGCACAGCGTATCATCGCCGGCATAGAGGCGGCCAACCAACGCAAGATGGATTACTATACCTTCTTGCAGGATTGGCAGTCCAAGAGTGGCGGCAGCATCAAGGGCGCTGATGAGTATTTCAATCAGGTTAATCCCCCCGAGAAATATGCAAATCAGGCGCTCCTTAAAATTGCCACCGTTCCGCGAAGCCAAGCGGACATCGATAATGCCCCTCCAGGCACGATGTTCAATGACAACGGCATACTACGGATAAAGAAATAATGGGCTTCGATTTCTCAAGCACGCAAACGCTGACGCCTGAATCGGCACCTCAATCAGCGCCTGCGTCAACTGGGCTTGATTTCTCAAGCACCCGGACGCTTGGGGAGCCTGACACGAGTGCGTCTTCCTCATCTCTTTCGTCGGCAGGTGGAGATAACTCAGCTCCGGCGACGTGGAGCGGCATGGCGAAGCAGGCCGGTCTGGGTCTCCTGACCGGCATCCCGAACGCCGTTACCGGAACTAGCGACTTGATGGAGAAAGGCCTTCATGACGCGTTGACATTTTCGAATCCTGTGACGGGAGAAAACACATTTTCAGCGCTGGGTCGTAGTCTTGGCCTTGTGGGGGGAGAGGTACCTCAAGCCTCACCCTACGTTCCTCGCAGCGGAGATGCCATGCGTTCTGCCGGGGATGCGGCCCTAAACAAGGTTGGGGTCTCTATTCCAGAGCCACAGAACCCGCAAGAACGCATTGCGCGCATGGGCGGTGAAGGTGCCGCTCTTATGCTTGCCCCCGAAGCAATGATGGGGAGGCTGGGCGAGGTGGCTAATGCCACACGAGCTGCTACCGTGGGTCTGACCTCTGGCGCTGGTGGACAGGCTGCGGCTGAAGCGGTCCCGGACAAATATAAGCCATTAGCGTCACTGGTCGGTGGCTTGGGCGGTGGTATCGCCGGAGAAGCGCTTTCCTCGGTCCCTGGCGTTGTTAAATCCGGCGTCCGTGCTGCCGCTGATTATGCCGCCCCATTGACATCTGCTGGGCAAGAACGTCTTGCAGGCCAAACCTTGGCGAACGCAGCAAGCAATCCGGAAGAGGCTATTTCTGCGATCAATGGCGCTCCGAAAGAGATTGTCCCTGGATCTTCGCCGACGACGTTCCAACTGACTGGTGACACTGGTCTAGGCAATCTTGAGCGGTCAGTCGCCACCCAAGCCCCAGAAGCATTTATTGCGCGCCGTGCGGAACAGAATTCGGCTCGCCTTGACGCCTTGAACGATATTCAAGCCGAAGGCCATCCAGAGGCCGTCAGCGGCTTTTTCCGTAACCAGTTGGACGATCTGGATAAGACGACACAGGCTCTTCACGAGACGGCCGAGCAGACCGCCCGTAACGCTGCATCCGGCCTTGGCGGTGGTGATGCCGCAACGCTTGGAGAACAAGCCCGCACGGCTCTCCAAAACCGTCTGGATGACGTTCGTTCGCAGGAGCGCACTCTTTGGAATGCCGTTGACCCTGAAGGCAACTTGCAGACGGTCTCTTCTCCTATCAAGCAGGCTGTTTCGAAGATTTATGGAAACATGGGGCCGGAGTCTCAATTGGGAATGGCACCCATCGAGGGGCAGATCGCCAATGTGGTTTCCAACTATGGCCAAATCCTGCCTTTCCAGCGCTTGATTGATCTGCGAAGCGCCGTTTCGCAGGCGATGCGCGATGTCCGTTCACCACTTTCGCCAAATCAGCCAGCCTATGCACGCCTGACACAGTTGCGAGGTGCTATCGAGGACGCTATATCAGACAGCGTTGCTCAACGGTCTGCTCAAGAGCAACAGGCCGTGGCGACAGGCGCCATGCAGCCTCAAGACACTTTGGCAGCGCGTCTCCAGCAGGAGACAGAGGCATGGCGAAATGCAAGAGCCGTGGAAGGTGCTGGAACAGGTTCTGGAGCGGGAACTGCCGCCAGAGGACCATCAACCGTTTCTAGCTCATCTGGAGCAGAAAGCGCTTCGGGAAAAGGATCTCGTGATAGTGCGGGCAGCGAGAATCTGTCTGGACAATCGTTCCTCGATGAAGAAGCCGCCGGCCGCTTAAAGGCCGCCACAGCCGCTACCGCTGAACGCAAGCAAACGTTCGGTGCAAAGCCGGTCTCTCAAATCCTTCAGCGTCCAGGCTCGACACAGCCGTTCACGATGCCATCGGCTGGTGTCACATCTTCCATCTGGAAGGCTGGGAACGCAGGAGGTGACACGGTTCGTTCCACCCTCAAGGCCGCTGGCAATAGCGCGGATGCTATAAATTCCGTTCAGAACATGGCTGCACAATCGCTTCGTGATAAGGCGGCAAACGGCATCATTACCCCCAAAGCCCTTGAGTCGTGGAAGAACCAGCACTCTTCAGCCCTGACGGCTCTTGAAGAATCTTCTCCTGGCACGATGGCAAAGTTTGAAGATGCTGCGAAGGCCGGAGATCATCTGACTCGCGTTGCTGCTGACCGTAAAGATGCCCTTGATGCCTATCAAAAGAGCGCCGCTGGACGTGTTCTAAAGGTCGAAGATCCCGCTGATGTGGTCAAAACCATTGGCTCCGTTTTCGACCGTAAGGATAGCGTGGCCCAGATGAAATCCTTGGCGCAGGAGGCGGCGAAAAATCCTGATGCCCTTCAAGGCCTTCGTAAGGCGGCCGTCGAGTACATGCAAAACAAGCTTGTCTCGAATACAGAGGCCGGCACATCGGGCCGAAATCTCATCAAGTCGGACGCCTTTCAGACATTCTTGGGTAAAAACCATCAAGCGCTTCGCCAGCTCTTCAACGATGAAGAATTGGGTACCATGCGTGCTATAGCCCAAGATCTGAAACGTGCAAATCGCTCTATCGCTTCCTCGAAGCTCCCAGGCCAATCAAACACAGCGCAGGACCTTTCGGCGATCGGTGCCCATAATCTGAAAGAATCTCTCCTAACCAAGATCATCACCCATGCCATTGGTGGCGGTGCTGGATTTGTTGGAGGAGGGATCTACGGAAGTGCGGCCGGTATCATCGGAAGCCATCTACTTGGCGGTATGCGTGAAGCCGGAATTCGCAATGTCGAGGACCTGGTGCGGAATGCCATGCTTGACCCGGAACTTGCCAAAACGCTGATGATGAAAGCTCCAAAGCGTATCGATACTGGCTCAGAGTTGAGCGCTGCCGCTCGCTTGCGGCGTCTATCAGCTCTTTCGGCAGTTCAAAGCTCCGAGCAGCCCAGACAATAATCCACCAACATCACTGATTGAGCAGCCGCCCACTGAGGCGGCTTTTCTTTTGGAGGCATCATGCCTAGTACCTACACACCCAATCTAAATCTTGAACTCCAGGCGACAGGAGAACACGATGGGACTTGGGGTAATGAGCTGAATACCAATGTGTTCAGCATTATCGATTCTGTTCTGGGAACTTCTATAAACATCGCGCTATCGTCGGGAACAGTAAATCTCACGACATCCCAGACCCAGAATGGCTTTTTTGTTTTTTCTGGAAATCTTACCGGAAATGTCACCGTTAACTTTCCAAATATTAGCCGGTTGCTTCTAATTAGAAACAATACGACTGGTAATTTTACCGTAACGGTCCAGACACCTTCCTCGCCATCCGGCGTCATCGTACCTCAAAACTCGACCGCCTTTGTCATTCTTGTGGGGAACGGTACATTTAGGGGGCCTGATGCGTTTGGGGCTGCAACCCCCGTAGCTTCGGGCAATCTGGCAATGTTCACGGACAGTACAGGCCGCGTGATTGGTGATAGTGGGGTTACCCCTCCTATAATTGCCAATGAGGCTCAGGCGGAAGCCGGCACAGACAATACCGTATACATGACGCCGCTCGGCACAAATCAATATGTAACGGCGCGCATTGCTTCGCAAACGCAAGCGCAGGCTGGCACCGACAATCTCACTGGCATGACACCACTGCGCACTGCGCAGGCCATTGGAGCCCAAGCGACGGCATATCCCTCAACATCCGGTGATCCTAATCTTCTGAATTTCCCCATCGGGGCAGTATTGATGGCTATCGGGACGCCGTTCCGAAATGCGCCCCTGAATATCTATCTCGACGCCGCCGACATCACGACGTACCGGACCTCATCCAACGGAGGCACTGTCCTTCAAGGGTTGTGGCTTGCCCGTGGCAGAGCCGATTCGTACGTCCTCGTACAGCGCATTAGCTGACCCTTTCCAACCAATAAACCGCGATTAATCCCGCCTTCGACCCAGGAGTGAGACGTTGGCTAACATCACCATTGATGAATTGCCGATTGCTGTTGGTCTTGACGGCACGGAATACATCCCAATCACCAAAAATACCGGCTTCGGATACGTCACAGAAAAAACAACGACTGCCAATGTCGCTGAAGTTCACACTAACGGACAATACATTTTGGTGGGCGAGCCCCCGTTCTTGCCGAACGCAAGAATAGCGACGGGCGCTTCCGGACAGATATCCCTCACTGATGGCGGAGCGGGCGCCGCGTTTACATTTGGGTTAGCCCCGAGCGGAGCCGTAGCCGGGACCTATGGCGATACCACTCATGTGGTGCAGCTCACCGTCGATCAGTTTGGCCGGATCACAGCGATATCAAACGTCAGCGTCTCGATCCTGTTTCAAGCCTATTTGCAAAGCCTTCCCCACACGTTGCCAGCACAGCCGAACCTCCCGTGGTGGAACGGCGGCGTCCTCAGCCTAAGCTAAGGTAATCCATGAAAAAGTTGCTTATTTGCGCTGCCCTCTGGGTGGCTACGGGGACTATTGTCTCCGCGCAAACCTATCCGTCCCCGACATTTAATAATGTTACGATCAATGGGACGCTGAATAGCAAGGCGATCCCAAGCGGCGCGTTTGTGGGGACTACTGACACCCAAACGCTGACCAATAAGACGCTCACATCTCCTACGATTACGAGCCCGTCGATTTCAAATCCGGCTCTTACCGGGACGATAACTGTTGGGGGTGTCACACAGGTTTTCCCGACATCGGGACTCCTCGTTGGAACAACCGACACACAGACTCTGACCGGCAAGACGTTCGATACTGCTGGTGCCGGGAATGTTTTCAAAATCAATGGAACGCAGCTCAGCTCGGTTACCGGAACGGGTTCTGTTGTTCTTGCAACGTCTCCGTCATTAATTACGCCCGATCTTGGAACCCCTTCGGCTGCAAATCTTGCAAATGCTACGGGTTTGCCTCTTTCCACCGGGGTCACTGGAAACCTAACAGTTTCTCATCTGAATTCCGGCACTGGCGCGACTTCCACGACCTTCTGGCGTGGTGATGGAACATGGGGGACACCTCCCGGCGCGGGTAATGTCAATGGCCCCGGCACCTCTATTGTTGGAGACATAGCGCTTTTTGCGAATACGTCTGGCACCCTGCTTTCAGACAGTGGGAAAACGCTCCCATCTGGTGCTATTGTAGGCACAACTGATACCCAAACTCTTTCTGGAAAGACCCTTGTTGCGCCGGCGCTTGGGACTCCCGCTTCAGGTGTAATGACCAATGTCACCGGTCTGCCACTGACGACAGGTGTAACCGGTACGCTTGGCATTGCAAATGGAGGGACCAGCGGAACAACGCAAGCAACCGCTCGGACGGGTCTTGGTCTCGGTACGGCTGCCACTTATAATACGGGTTCAGTTGGCACGTCGGCAGTAATACCGCTTCTTAACCAAGCGAATTCATTCTCAAATACCCAGTACATCGATGGCACCATTAATGGACCGTGGCATGGAATTCTTAACCTAAATTCCGCAACTGGTGCCTATGGTAGTCTAATTCAAAGCACCAAGGCGTCAAACTTGCGTTGGCAAACTTGGGCTGGAGATAACTCTACTGAAAGCGGCTCAAACTCAGGATCAAACTGGGTAATTCAGGCTTTCAATGATGCGGGTAGTTTTCTCGGGACCTATCTTACTATAAACCGTGCTACCGGCGTTGTTACACTTGCGCAGCCTCTTCCAATCGGTTCAGGTGGCACGGGCGGTACCACAACCTTCACACCTTCTGTCGCCAATAATACGGTGCTTCAAACTATTTCTACGGCAACTGTTTCTGCAGTGGTCAGAAATGGATATGCAGCGGCCGGAGATGCTCCTCCGCTGCTCTACAAGGCATCTGGTTCTGCATGCTCGCTCAATGCCGGCAACGGCGATGGGGGCTCTCAGGTAAAGAGCGCCGATGGTAAATGCTGGCTGGCCGTCTTCAACGGCATGGCTGACGTTCGCGAGTTCGGCGCTGTTGGTGACGGATCGACAAATAACACCGCAGCGATGAATAATGCCCATGCCACGGGGCTTGTCATCTTCTATCCGCAGGGTACGTGGAATTTCACCACCCTGAACCCGATCACGACCGGCGGTATTGTTGGTCTTGGCCGTTCGGCCACCACCCTCAACTCGACCGATACCGGCTCGGGTGACCTCATCACCTTTACGGGAACAGCATCGCCTCCGATATTCCAGAATTTTAGCTTGTTTGCTCCACAGACAAGCGGGTCGCCTACGAAAACTGGTGGCGCTGGCATCGCATTCAAACCGTCTTCTGGGGAAATCGATTATTCGAATTTCTTCAATGTGACGATCGCTTATGTCCCGACCGGGATTAATTTCCAGGCAGCCGCATATTGGCAAATCACGAACTGCGAATTCATCGCCTACAATACTGCCGGCGTCATCGTGAATAACACGAACAATCCAGACAGCGGCGACAGCGTGATTATGGGGTCATACTTCAATGGTGTTTCCGGATCTGGATCAGGCGTTCTTCAAAACGCGAGCGGTGGCCTCAAGATTATCGGCAACAAGTTTCTGCAGGGCGCTTCGGCCTACACCATGCAATTCAACGGGAGCAATAACACCAGCGACCTGCTCATTCTAGGAAACTCGATGGAGAACATGTCGTCTCAGGACATGTCCTTTAACAGAGCATCGGGCACCTTCAAATTCTCCAATATCGTCATCACTGGCAACCAAATGGCTGTTGGCCAAACCGGGATCCAAACCGATGGAAGCAACTTCATCAATGAAATGACGATTACGGGTAATGCCTTTAATCTGTCTAGTGGAACCGGTTTTGGCATCAACCTCGCCACAGTGACGGACTTCCTGATCGAGGGGAATGTTTTCAAAGGAAATGGTGGCACTCCAACTGGCATTGGCATTAGCGCCAGCAACGCTAACGGTAAGATCGGCATAAATACTTATAGTGGTCTGACTGGAACACTAAACAACCTATCGACTACAACGTTCACGCAAAGGGATTTTCAGACCGGCACAACAACAACAGCAGCTACTGGCTGGTCTGGATACGGAAATCTTTTCTCGTCCCCCTCCGTGACTGTGACATTCACAACGCCATTTACGGTTACACCGTCTGCATCCGACGTTGTTCTTGTCCCCACCTCAGCAAACGGGGCAGTTTCCTATCTGATTACGGGCATTTCGGCCACCAGCTTTACCTACATAGCTATTTCGTCAGTACAAAACGTGGCTGCAGGTTTCTCATGGAAAGTAGGAGGAACAATCTAATCGGCTACCAGCCGAATTTTTCCGCAATGACCTGAAACCACATGGCGGCCTGGGTATCCACTCCCTCGTCGTCCATGTGGGTTCCGTCCATTCTGAAGCGGATAAAATCAATGTTCGGGCCGAGGGCATTCCCCGGCTCGGACGCCAACTGCTGCTGCGTCTCGCGCATCTTGGGGTAATTTTGCCAAGAAAGCATGGTGTCTTGAGCAATGAAAATTGGGCTTGAAATTCCTAGCCCTCGGATCTCGCGAAATAATGTTTCGACAGCAGCCTTATATTGCTGTTGATCACTTTCGACATTAGCTTGTCCGTGCTCCCATAGGATAAAGGAGGGGCCCAAGCCGACGCTTTGGGCATTTCGAAGTTGTTCCATGACGATGCGGTGGACATCGCCGCCTGGGGCAAATCGGGAGATATCTGCCCCTCCAACGGCGGCTAGATTGATGACAACATCTTTATTTGTCCCTCTGGATATCAAGTCCGCGAGACGAAAGATAAATGACCTATGGACATCGGCCCCCCCATAAATCGGCTCACTCGCTTTGTAACAGCGCGTGCCCCAATGTTCATAGACATTCCGGTTGGTGCGCTGATCCCAACGGACGGACCCGTTACTGTTGCCGATGAGCGATTGGCCAGTCCCGAAGATAACGATGGGGTTCCGCTGGGCAATCCACTTGCAATCGACCTGCTCTTTGCTCGTGATGCTCATACTCTCGATATAGGTATCTGGAGTTGTCACAATTTTGTATGGGTTGTCATCGGCCAAACTTGCGCTGGCGGAAAGCAGAAATGCTATGGTAGCGAGCTTTAAGCTAACCATTTTTTGACCAATTCCTTCATGGGCAGTTCGAATTTGTGATGGATGAATGCCGCCGCTGCGACCACCACTACGAGGAAGGAAAGAAGCGAAACGGGCGAATTGAAATTGATGGGCATCTTCCAGACGTAAACAAGTTGGTAGCGCATGATCGTCAAAATCAGCCAGTGAAAAAGATACACGCCATAGGAGAGTGCGCCAAGCTCGATCAGGAGAGATCGAATTCGCCCATCCCTAACTGGAGCCTGTTTTTCAACGATTGCCGTGCTGGTCACGAATATGAACATTAGCGGAATGATCGCAAGGTCACCGTTCGATATGTCGGTGAACACAAGCATAATGAGCAGGGATGCGATGGCACTACCGACAGCCATGGTTTTTGCCAAGGGAAGACACGCTGAGTTCGCCTGTAGCCATTGCCAAATCTGGTAGGATATGACGCCTAGTGATATCCCGGCGAAGCCTCTCAACAGACCCGCATTTAAGAACCCGAATGCCCGTTCATAGATCACGCCGAGATTACCGAACTGACCAAAAATGATCATGTAGCATATGGTCGAAAGCGCCAAGAGGGACGGCCAAACGATCCGCCTTCGAGCCATTGGGATCAGCAGCAGCCCTAGAAAGACATTCACGAACATCTCGACCGATATGGACCATGACGGTGCGTTCCATGAACCTGCGGTATTCAGCCCAATATTTTGGAGAAGGAGCAGGTTTAGTAGGAGGGTGTAAATTCGGCCATCCTGATAGGACCAGCCATTTTCCAGAAGTTGGCCGTGGCTCGTCCAGTAGAACAGCAGATTCACCGGGATCAGCAGCAGCAGGATAAGGACATGGAGCGGGTAGAGGCGCGCTACTCGGTCAATGATAAATGACCGATAGAAATTCTCGGAACTGGCTTTTCGCTCATATGCCGCACTCAGGACGAATCCCGACAGGATGAAAAAGAAGTCTACAGCCAGATAGGCTTTATGTGGAGCCCCGAAGCCGTCGAAATGCATCATTGCGACCAAAACCGCCAGAAAGAAGCGGACAAAATCTAAAATCACAAATCTCGGCATTCCGGCTCCTAAAATTCGCTGGCTAGCCGTATCCGACCACGAGCACCTGTCAAGATGCTCATTTACGCAGGCGTCCTTTGGAGGGCGCCTTTTCTTTTGGAGTTATATCCATGACAGACCTGTTTCCTCAGGCGCTGGCGAAGGTGCTCGTCAGTGAAGGCGGCTATTCCAACGATCCGCAGGACCCTGGTGGCGCGACGAACTGGGGAATTATTCAGTCCGAATATGACAAATACCGTTGGTCAAAGAAGCTTGGCGTACGATCGGTTAAACTCATCACGGATGCTGAGGTTTCGGATATCTACCGAAATAGCTACTGGCTCGCCGGAAAATGCGACCAGATGCCGTCTGGCGTCTCCTACGTCCAATTCGATGGGAACGTAAACTCTGGCCTCAGCCAGTCGGCAAAATGGCTACAGCGCGCCCTTGGCGTTGCTGATGATGGCATCATCGGTCCCCAAACCCTGGCGGCGCTCAATGCCTATCCGAACAAAGACGCGCTGATCGACAACATCTGCGACCAACGCCTGAAATTCCTCCAATCGCTCAAGACATGGCCTCACTTCGGAAAAGGGTGGGGCAGCCGTGTCGCTCAAGTCAGAGCCACCGGTAAGGCTTGGGCGCAGTAAGCCCCCTCAACATCAAAGGACAATCCAATGCGCATGCTTAGCCTGGTGGCAGTAGCCGCCATGACGATCTCGCTCGGCTCTTGTGCGGCCCTGCAGAAGCTCTCCAGCACTGAAGTTCCCGTGAATGCCATCATGGTCGCCGCAAACGGCGTAGACGCCGTAGAGACAGCTGCCACGGCCTATATTCGATACTGCACCCCGAACCCGTCTCCCAAGGGCTGCGATGACGCTGTGATCAAGAACAAGATCGTGCCGGCCGTGAAAGCTGCGCGCATAGCTCGCGACGCTGCGGAGAAATTCGTCACTGACAATCCGAATGCGACGATGGGACCGGCTACTCTCGTCAGCGCAATCACCGCTTCCGTCAGCGCGCTTCAAACAATCCTCGCCCAGAATTCCATCCCCTCGAAATAATTGGAGCATCCGATGAACATTCAGCTCATCGCCACCCTTCTCAATATGTTGCTGGCCGTCATCCCACAGATTGATGATTCCAAAACGGTCGGTAGCGTTATCGCGTGGCTTCAGTCGCTCATTCCGCAGCTTGTGGATGCCTATCAGAACCTGCTTCCGATCGTGACGCGCATCATCGGCCTTCTGAAGCAGAATTCGGCCGTCACGCCTGACCAGCTCGCATCCCTCAAGGAAATGGATGCGCAGATCGATCAGGCCCATGACGACGCCCTTGCGGGCTATCTTGCCAATCATCCCGATCCGGCTCCCGCCGTCTCTGCCAGTTGAAGCTCCATCGAAGGAAGCCCTGAAAATGGCCGATATCCAAACTCAGATCAAATCCCAGATGGCGGCTGCAGTGGCCGCCACGGTTGCCGATCCCAATGTTGAAGCAAAGGAATCGTCAATCCCGGCTCTCATCGGAGCCCTTGCGCCGATCGCCGAATCCATGGCTGCAACGGTCCTGAATTCGACCAACAACGAGCCCTTCTATCAGTCTCGCGTCTTCTGGGGCTCGACGGTTGCTATCGTTGGCGTCGGCCTCAACTATTTCCATGTGGATTTTCCGTCAGCCCTTCAGGGCCAAGTAACGGATGCCATCATGGCCGCAATCCCGATCGCTGCGAGCTTCTACGCCTTGTACGGCCGGTTCAAGGCCAAGAAGCCCATCGGCCAGTGATCGAACGCCTCCAGCTCCTCGGGGCCATCATCTTCATAGCCACGCTGGCGGGGTTTCTCCTTCTAGCGTGGCATTCGGTGCCCTGAGGGGCGATTTCAATGCATAAAATTAAAGGGCGGCGCGCGCATGAACGGAAACGTGACATGGGAGACTTTGTCGTGGGTGATCGGCATATGCTCCATTGTGGGGGCTATCGTCTCCGGATTCCTCTGGAAAATTCACTACGACATCAATGGGGTGAAAAGAGAAGCCTATGAAAAAGCTGACAAGAATGCCAAGGACATCGCAGACCTCAAAGCCGAAATACCTGAAAAATATGTGAGCAAGTCTGATCACTCAGAAGGAAATAGTCAACTCTTGCGCGCGATCGAGGGTCTCGCCGGCCGCATCGATAGCCGGATTGATAGTCTGACACAGAGCTTGATGACGGTGCTCCGCGCCCGCGGTTCTTCGGAGTAACGGCCATGAAGAAACCCTCCGATGAAGACTACCGCGAAACGCTTGCCGCCGTTGAGCGTTGTGGCTCTATTACCGCTGCCGCAGCTGAATTCGGCATAGCGCGCCAAACTATGCAGGATCGGATCAGGAATGCCCGGGCTCGCCTTGGCGATAATGCTCCGAAGATGGTAGAGATGCCGTCATTTGTGGAAGATGGCGATGATGAGGAACCGATCGAGGAAGTTCTCGCACGTCAGCGGAAAGCCTTCGAACGAAAGGCAAAAGCGGCTGAGGCTCGAAACTGGTTTCCGATTAAGGTCAATGAAGATAAGCCCTATGCCATCAATTGGTTTGGCGATCCGCATCTCGACAATGGCGGATGCAATTGGCCGCTCCTTGAGCGGCACATAGCTATCTGCCAGCAGGACGGTGTCTATGCCGGCAATATAGGCGATACGACAGACAACTGGCCATGGACTGGCCGGCTGGCCAAACTCTGGTCCGAGTCCGAAGTTTCAAACAAAACCGCCAAACGCATGGCTGAGTGGTTCATGTTCTCTGCCGGCATTAAGTGGTTGGTGTGGATCTTGGGCAATCACGACGCATGGAATGGTGGGGATGAGTTCTATAAGCGCCTAGGGGCAACCTACGTTCCCGTTCTCGATTGGCGCGCACAGTTCCGTCTCATCCATAAGAATGGCTCTGAGACACGCATCGACGCCGCCCACGGCCGAAAGGGCAATTCCCTCTACAATCCCTCCCACGGCACTCTCAGAGACGCCAAGTTCGGGCAGGAAGCCGATCTATTCGTGACCGGCCACATCCATTCCTTCAAGCTTGATCATTACGAAATCCCAGAGCGAAACAAGACGACGTGGCTAGCCCAGACACGCGGCTATAAGTGGTTTGATCACTATGCGACGGTCAACGGCTTCGCGGAATACCAGAACGGAGCGTCCATCTTTTCGGTCATTGATCCTGCTACTGGTCGTGTTCAGTGTTTTGCTGATCCTGAGGAAGGGGCGGAGTTCCTGAAATGGAAAAGACGCTAGACGACGATCCACCTGAAATCCGGGTCATCGTCCGCCTTGATGGCGAGAAACCCGTCTACGAGTTCCGGATCGGCAATCTATCCTACGGCAAAGTGCCAGCTCAATGGATCGTGGAGGCTATTCGTGAGCTTGCCGGCTCACTCCGGTGGGAAAAATGAAGGGCAACCGCTCTTGTCCCGCCTGCCACGGTAGCGGCCTCGCCCGCACCCCGAACGGCTCTCGATACGAGATAACCGTCTGCGATTTATCCCCATCCGATCAGAGTTCGGCTCCCAAAGGGATAATCGCCAACCAGAAGCCCGCGATCAACTCGCCCCGCCTTTAGGCTTTGTAAAAATCCCCCCTCATTCTCCCGTCTCCTTGCCTTCCTGAAGAGCTGCGTCAATTAATCCACGAGTGCCGCAGCGCGTTTCCATAAGCTTTCGTCACCTTCTTTTAAAACTTCGAGCAATCTTATTTTTTCTGCACGATAGACACGCCAGAAATCCGGATCGTGCTTCCTGATTGATTCCGAATTATCAATCAGGTCAGCCAGTTTGATGGTTTTCACCTCAGCCGGCGCTAAAGCCAGATGGTGACGGTCCAGTTCCTTCCTCGCCGAACGATTGCCATGAAACGGTGTAGAAATGTCGGTGAGCCATGCAACAAGCGTCACCACCTTCGCCCCGAAATTCTCCTTGATATCAAAAAGCGTGACTGAGGTATCTTCCACAGTATCATGCAGGAGTGCGGCGGCGATCATTTCGGAAGAGTGAGGCACATTACGGACGATCTCGGCTACCGCCATCGGGTGAACGATGTAGGGCTCGCCAGAATATTTTCGCGTTTGACCGTTGTGCGCTTGGGTGGCAAACCGGAGCGCATATTTTTCAATGCTATTTTGGTTCATGGGTTAAACCCTTCCCACTCAATGGGCTTATATGATCCATAGGGCTCGCGTCTGACTTCATGCTGGTGGACGTGGGTGATGAAACTGCAGATCCATTCTTCGTCTGGACCATCGGGTAATGCCGAGGTGGCGGCAGCCTTCTCAACGCGTTCAAGCAGATCCTCGATTTCCTGCGCGACATCCTGATAGAGCATACGACCGAGCTTGATATCCACGACATGCGCCGTATTTGGCAGCGGGAACGTGATATGGCCAGAAGTCAGTAGCTCAACAGCCTCCTGTCCAACGCGTACGGCGTGAGACAACGCTTTCCAGTCGATTCCTTGCTGTGTCTCTGCCATCAGTGCGCGCCGTCCATACTCATCAACAACGCGCTGCATTATATCGCGGGCGTTTTTGGTTGACGCCGAAAGCGGCATTTTTCGATCACAAACTTCCCAGAGCAAAATTTTCTGCCCATGCGGAGTGGTGTCTTCAAATATAGACATATGCTGATGGGCCATCATAAGCGCATCAATCTGATCAGCAACGACCTCCAATTTTGACGTCGAACCATGATCGTCTACGGCCTTTTCCAGCATTGCTAGAGACGCGCGAGCCGCCGCAACTCGTGATCCACGTATGCCATATTTGTTCGCCTGAGTACGTGCATAGCCGATGAAGGCGGCGGACTTTCGTGTCAACAGTTTATGCCGATTGGCGATGATCTCTCGCCATTCCCATGACGTTTCGCCAATGATCGCGTAAGGCGGGGCGAAAAGCATATCAAGCGCCATCGTCTGGCCCTCGGCTGCCAATTTTAGAAATTGTTGGACACTGATCTTCTCTTCATCGACTTCGCCGGCATAATTCTTTTCGCCGTGGCTTTTCGGGCGTTGATTGCTCAGAGTTCTTGGTGCGGATTGCGTCAAGATCGATTGAGCTGTCGGCACAAAGATGCTCTTAAAGTCCGTGTCCGATGCGGGAGTCGCTGTACCATATAAGTGGGAGCCGAATCGCATGCGGACGATCGTCCGTCCTGTTGTCATGAGCTTATGGCCTCCTCAATCATCTGCATTGGTGGTCTCCTTCGGCGGAACAAGTTTAGAACATCTGGTGGGACTTTGGTGGGACAGAAAGTCCCACTCATCGGAATCCATGTCAGTTTGTTCGATTTTTATTCTCACAAGACGATTTTTCCTCTTGCGTCCCAATGCCCAAAAGTCTAGGGAAATCTGGCTCATAGAGCAGGTCGGGGCGTAGCGCAGCCCGGTAGCGCACTTGACTGGGGGTCAAGGGGTCGCTGGTTCGAGTCCAGTCGCCCCGACCATTTATCTCCTTGAACTCCCATCAAATTTCCAAAGATCAGCTACACCAGGATGATGTCTGGCCCGTCCAGCGGCGCGCGAGGCCCTCAGAAACCATCTGGTCGCCGAGCGAGCGTCCCGCGCGCATGGCGATGCGCAGCTTGCCGCCATTCTGGTCGTCGCGGCGATTGCTGGCGGAAAGTACGAAGGTTCCGTCGTTGAGTATGGCCTGCAGACGCAATTTCGCGGCGACTGCCTTCTGCCTCTCGTTTGGGCAGCGCGCTGTGCCGGCATCCGGCACATCGATATCGGCCAGTTGGATCCGGATGCCGTCCTGCCAGAAGGTATTGCCGTCGACGACGCAATTGGTGCCTGAACCGGGGCCGCAAAGCACGAACCGGCCGCCCGTCTGTGCCCGCAGGCCGGGGGAGGGGTGATCGACCGGTATCCTGCTGACGGGCATCGCGACCGGAATGGCCGCGGGTGGCACAGGCAAGGCAGCCGTCGTGCGGGGTTCGGGAATGGCGGAAGCCGCCGTCTTAACCCTCGGCTTGGTCATCGGCACGGGTGCGGCCTGCGACGTGCTCTGGGCCATGAGCGGCATGCCGGCGACCGTGCCGGCATGAGCGAGCACCGACGGCATGTCCTTGCGATGTTGATAGGCATAGATGCCAGCCAGCGTCGCCACACCGACGACACCCCATAGCCACATCGAATTGCCCGCCTTTGATTGCGGCTTGCGCCGCGTGCGTCGTTTCGCTTTCGCCATGGTATCATCCCTCGGTTACGAGGGGATTATCGCCGCCATTTCTTACCGATCCGTTGGCTTCGCCCGGAATTGCTGACAGCAATGGACGAAGGCTACTTCGCCGCCGCCGTGGATGGCTTGAGCTTCACCGACATCGTCACCTGTCCGTTGACGGAAAGTCTCGAGCCGCGGCTATCGAAATTGTTGACCGCGGTATTGCTCGACATGGCACTGATCTCACACGTGTCGGCGATGGTGTCGAGCAGGGTGGCGCAACCGCTTACGGCGATCTTATAAAAGGATTTCAAGGCCTTTTCCTGCTGCGCTTCGCTATCGCTATCCGTTACCGGAAAAGAGAGCGATATTCCGGATTGCACGGAAATATATCCTTCCGACGGTTGACGGGGATTGCGCAGCGGAAGATTCGGAAAATTCTGCGCGAGAGCCGGCAGTGCCGCAGCGGCAAATGCCGCGCCAAGAGCGGCAAGGATAAGAAATCTAGTCATCGTCGTGCCTCCATTTTCCTGCTTGTCGCAGATAGGAATGAAGGCTTGGTGATGGGCTAACTTAAAATTGTACGCTTGGCACGATTTGCCGCAGGATTTGCGAATTGGAGATAAAATAGAGCCTTTCTGCTTTCTTCGAATCGCAAAAAAGCTCTATCCTTTAATTTCGCGCAATTCCCGACGGAGAACCGTGCACTTCCCGGAATTGCCTGTCGCGATGGTGGCCAAAATGCTTCCTTGCCAAGCCTGTGCACAGAGCGCATAGTCTCGATCGAAGTCGTCGGGCATACATCGGGTGCCGACGATGTGATGCGTGCTTCTGGCCGACGGATGACGAGACGCGCAAATGCTGGAAACTCCTATCCATCCAAGAGATCTGCCCTTATTTTCAGACGATCTGGATCGCCTTGAAAAGGTGTTGGATATGATTTGCAAAGATCGGGGCATGAATCCTCGCGGCCCTGAAGCTGAACGTCTCGGTGCATTGATCATCCAGCTTTATCGCCAGGGTGTGAAGGACGACGCGAAACTCCTTGCGCTTGCACGGGCTTATTTCTGACGCAGGTGCGTTTTTTTGCAGCCGAAAATCTAATCGATTTAAGCTGATTTCACATAGCAGCAATGATGCTTTGTGCCTGTTCGCAGCGAACGGGCCTTCCTATATATGCTGCGCTGCACAAAGGGATTCGATGTCTTGATGTCACTGATTCTGCAAAGGAGCAGTGCGCGCCTGCCCGCAGCGAAGGTAAAGCAGACCGCGGCTGGCGTGGATAGAAAGGTCCATGATGAATTTTAAAGTTCCGAGCCGGCTTCGCCGCCTGCTTGTCGATTCCGTCGAGCTGCCCCAGCTCAAGTTTCCGATGACGCAGCCGTCGCGCCGCCGCGTTTCCACGCGTCCGTCGTCGCAGCGGCTGACGGATGTTTTGTGGTTCGGCCGCAATCCCGGCGGTCTGCGCATGCTGGAATATGTACCGCCGGGCGTGAAAGGCCCGATGCCGTTGGTCGTCGTTCTGCACGGCTGTCACCAGAATGCCGAGGATTTCGATCGCGCCAGCGGCTGGACCGCACTTGCCCGTCAGCATGGATTTGCCGTGCTTTATGCAGAGCAGAACGCATCGAACAATCCAAATCTCTGTTTCAACTGGTTTCGCCCGAGCCTGGTGACGCGCGACCGCGGCGAGCTCGGTTCCATTCGCGAAATGATCGATTTCAGCTGCCGGCTGCATACGATTGACCATAGCAGGATTTTTGTGATGGGCCTGTCGGCCGGCGGCGCCATGGCGGCTGCACTGCTTGTGACCTATCCAGAACTGTTTGCCGCAGGCGCCGTCATCGGCGGCCTGCCTTTCGGCGCCGCCCGCGACGCCATGTCGGCGCTTGACGTCATGAAACGCGGCTCAAGCCGTCCTGCCGAAAAATGGGGCGACCTTGTTCGCGAAGTTTCCCCCGAAGCCGCACGCTTTCCGGTCGTCTCCATCTGGCATGGCGATGCCGATGAGGTGGTATCCTTCGCCAATGCGGAGGCATCCGTTGCGCAATGGCTTGCCGCACGCGAGCGTCCGCGCATCAAGGGTCGGCTGCGTCTCTTCGAGGGCGGCGAGCGGCGCGAATGGCGCGACGACTATGGCCACATGATTCTCGAGCTGGTAACGCTGAACGACTTCGGACATGGCCTGCCCGTCGGCCCTATCGTCGAGGGCTGGGAACCGGCCAACAACACTGAACGCTATATCCTGCCGGCAGCCCTTTCGGCGCCCGAAGAGCTTGTCAAAAGCTGGAAGCTTGCAGCCTAAGGGAGGCCGCGCAAAACCGTGCAGCGGTCTTGCCGTCCGGAATTGCGAGAAACAAAGAGACAGAGCGGTTCAGAGACTTCGTGAAAAGCTGAATCGTTCTGGAAACCGCAACCTGCCTTGGCCGTCAATCATCATTGGTGGCATTCAGGTTTTCCGGCCGGATGCCGTCATCGTCAGACCAATGCTTGAAGCGTATGCCGGCGCCACCCATCCCGTCGCTGCCGCCGGCGAGGAAAAGTACGCCGTGGTTTTCGAGGACGGAGCGAAGAGCGGCAAGCGCCTTGATATCGGTCGAACCGCCCTCTGTTTCCAGCGCTTCGATCGTCGCAACCGGAAGCCTGCTCTCGCTGGCAAGCGTTTCTGTCGTCAATCCGAGCATGGCCCGCGCGCCACGTAATTGTGCTGAAGTGATCATGGGTTAACTTTATCTCATCAGCCCAAAAAGCGGAACCGATTTCGGATAAAAATCGCGCGCGAAGCGAGAGCATGCCACGCAAAGGTCCGTGGCGGTTTTGTGGGAACGACGTGCCCGAAATCAAGCGCCCGAAGCTAAGGAAGCGCATCTGAAAGATTGCCGCTGCCCTTAATAGGCGGCCGCGCTTCTTCGGTGGTCCTCGATCGCCTCGCGCAACATGTTGTTTGCGACCAGCTCCAGCGGAGCCGGCGCGGGATAGCCGAGCAGGTCATGGTAGATTTTCTCGGTCGCATCGGCCATGCCTGCCAGCGTATAGCCGTCCTTGCGGCGGCGTGCTTCGATGGCAAAACTTGCAAGCACCGTCGGATCGGCAAGGCGCACCATCGCGGAAGCCAGCGCTGCCGGATCGTCGCTGTTCGGGATAATGTAACCGTTCTTGCCGTGTTCCAGCACCGTGCGCGCGCCACCGACATCCGTCAGCAGGAGCGGTTTGCCGGCGGCGGCCGCCTCCAGCATCACATAGGACATCGCTTCGTAGCGGCTCGGCATGACGACCGCGTCGAAGGCATCGATGGCAGTCGCACCCGGCACGCCACCGTCAAGCCGGACGCGGTGTTCGAGACCGGAGCCCTTGATCATGTTTCGAATGGTATCTGCCAACTCACCGATGCCGATCATCAGCAGATGAGCCTGCGGCAATTCCGCAGCCACCCGCACAAAGGCCGCAACGAGGCGCTCCGGCGCCTTTTGCTTTGTCATCCGGCCGACGAAACCGAAGAGGAGCGCATCCTGCGGAATGTCATATCGTTTCCGGATGGCTGCGCGCTGGCTCGCAGGCGGCGTCCTGACGCCGTTGACGACGACACGCAGGCGCGCCCTGGGAATGCCGAGCGACAGCGCATGATTGTATTCATCCTGCGAAACGCAGACCACGCGGTCCGTCAGCCAGCTGCCGAGAAAGCGCTCGATGCCGCCGTAGATCAAGCGTCCCTTGGTGCCGAGCGTCGGATCCATGGTCCGAAAGGCATGTGGAGTGTAAAGAATCGGAATATGGCGGCCCGGCAGCCGCAGCCGTGTCAGGGCGCCGGCCTTGGAGCTATGACCGTGGATCAGATCGAACGGCCCGTGCGCCGCAGCGATCTTGCGCAAATGCCACCATGCCGACAGGTCCCAGGGACCTGGAGCGCGCCGCATGGCGAGCGGAACGACATTGTCGAGGCCGATCCGCTCCAGTTCGGCGACGAAGGCCGGCTCCGCACGCACCGGCGAGTAGACGGCGGTCACCGAATGGCCGCGATGCTGCATGGCCCGGCACAGATCGAGAAAATGCCGCCCGGAGCCGCCGCCGCTCGGCTCGAGAACCTGCAGCAGCGACAGGCGTCTGATGCTGGTGCGAATATTCACGGCGCTTCCCTTCCGCTCAAGCTACGCTGATACTTTTGCTCAAGTGCGCCGCAGCCCCAGACGATGCCGACGAGCATGTAGAGATGGCGCCAATGGTCGGTATCGATGACATTGCCGATGCCGAGGTGACCGAGAATGACGATCCAGGCGATCATGACGACAGGCTGCGCGGGCCGCTCGCGCAGCAGGCTGCGGAATCCGGACAGGAACACGCCGATGGCGACGCGCGCGGTGCCGAGCAGCCGCATGGTGGCAAGCTGCGGTCGCGCGACGCGAGGCAATGAAAGGTCGATCGCGCTCAATAGGCATTTTCCGTATTGAGCAGACGGAAAGGCGTCAGGAAGAGGATCTTCAGATCGAAGAGCAGCGACCAGTTCTCGATGTAGTAAAGGTCATAGGCCGTGCGGAACTTGATCTTGTCGTCGCTGTCGATCTCGCCGCGCCAGCCGTTGATCTGCGCCCAGCCGGTCACGCCGGGCTTCACGCGATGGCGCGCGAAATAGCCCTCGACCACATCGGCATAGGTGCGGTTATGGCTGGCCGCAAGCACCGCATGCGGTCGCGGGCCGACGAGCGAAAGGTTGCCGAGCAGCACATTGAAAAGCTGCGGCAGTTCATCGATCGACGTCTTGCGGATGAAGCGCCCGACAGGCGTGACGCGCGGGTCGTTCTTGGTCACGGCGTTACGCGCCGATGGATCGCTCATATGCGTGTACATCGAGCGGAACTTGAAGACGTTGATGATCTCGTTGTTGAAGCCGTGCCGCTTCTGCATGAAGAAGACCGGCCCTTTCGAGGTCGCCTTCACGGCAATGGCCGCTCCGAGCATGATCGGCCAGAGCAGGGAAAGCGCGACCAGGCTGAAGAAGACGTCGAAGATGCGCTTGGCGACACCATCCCAGTCCCGGATCGGCTTGTTGAAGATGTCGAGCATCGGCACGGCGCCCACATGGGAATAGGCGCGGGGCCGGAAGCGCAGCTTGTTGGCATGCGCCGCCAGACGAATATCGGCGGGCAGCACCCACAGCATCTTGAGCAGTTGCAGGATACGGTCTTCTGCGCTGATCGGCAGTGCTATGATCAGCATGTCGATGCGCACCAGCCGGGCGAACTCGACCAGTTCCGCGACCGTACCGAGTTTCGGATAGCCCGCCACCATGATGGGGGAGCGCTTTTCGCCGCGATCGTCGAAGATGCCGCAGACGCGGATATCGTTGTCCGGCTGATGTTCGAGCGCGCGGATGAGTTCCTTGGCCGGCTCGCCGCCTCCGACGATCACGGCGCGTCTTTCCATCGTACCGTTGCGAGCCCAGTGGCGGATGCCATAGGCGAAGAGCAGACGGGCGATGAGGAGGAAAGCCGCCCCCGCAGCAAGCCAGACGCCGAGGAGGTGGACGGAATAGATATCGTTGATGTCGAACGGGACAAGAGCGACAGTCATGACCGCGAAGGCGGCTGCCCACGATCCGAGAATCCGGTGCAGGAAGCGATGCGGCGAGCGCAATACCGGTATCTGATAGGCATCGGCGATCTGCAGGAACACGACCGCCAGACCGCTGAGCGCGCAGGTCACGACCGCTTTTGCCAGGAACGGGTGATTGCCCGCCGTTCCGAGGAACAGGATCGCAAGCCCGAATGCAAGCAGCGACAGAAATTCAAACAGCCGGTATTGCCCTATGATGATCGCCGGCGACTGGTTCGTTTCGCGAAACTGGTCGGCGATTTGCCGGGCATAGGCGTTTACGCCGTTGAGGTGAGCGCCGCTGGTCTCTTCGACACCGCGGGTGCGGATTTCCGAAACCTGCTTGCGGATACTGTCCAAGTTAAATTGCTCGGACTTTTCTTTGGTGTTCATGGCAATTTATCCGGTCGTTACCGGAAATTGCCTAACAGAAATCAGCTAAGAAACACTTACAACACTTGCTTGTATTCTAACCGTCTGCGTCCAGGCCAAGTATATTTTGATACAGGTGCAAAGTATCCCGGGCCATGAGCGAGGCGGAAAAATTCGATCGGATTGCACCAATATCGGGCATGTTGCGAAGTCCCCATTGCGGCTCCGCGATCGCTTCGGCCATGATGCGCGAGAGATCATCGGCATCGTCCGGTCTGGCGAGCGCCGCGCTGTTTTCGCCGAGCGCTTCCGGGATGCCGCCGACCCGCGAGGCGATGACGGTCTTTCCGGCCGCGAGCGCCTCCAGGACGATATAGGGCATCGCTTCGGCGCGTGAGGGAACGACGACATTTTGCGAAACGGCGAAAGCTTCGTGTACGCGCATGGCCGGCAGCATGCCGATGCGGTGGCCGAGGCCCCGTTCAATCATCATTCGATGGTATTTGTCCTTGTCTGGACCGTCGCCGATCATCAATGCAGAGAGCGGCCTGCCGGCCCGCCGTTCCGTTTTGGCGAAAGCGTCCACAAACAGATCGGGACCCTTCAGGTCCCGCAGCATGCCGATATAGACGAAATGCACGGAGTCGGATCGCGTCGGTACATCGCGAAAGTCCCTTTCGCTGATACCGTTGTAGATCATCACCGAACGGGTTCGGGGTTTGCCGATCTTTCTTTCATAGGTGCGGCGTTCGAAATCGCAGATGAAGATCAGCCCGTCGGTCAGAAATTCCAGCATGCGTTCGAGGCTGTGCACCAGCATGCCTTGCAGCGAAGCGCGAGGAAAGTGCAGGCTGCCGCCATGCGCAGTATAAAGGCGGGCTACGCGATACCTGTTGACCCGCAGCATCGAGCCGAGAACGCGTGCAAGCAGGCCGCCTTTGGCGCCATGCCCATGCAGCACGTCCGGCCGCAAACTCTTGATTTTTTTGTACCCGCCCCAGAGCGTGGCAGCATCCGAAAGACTGATTTGCCGCCGGATCGGTATGCGAATGACGCCTAGAGTCAAAAAGGGCGCGATGTCGTCGAACAAGCGGTCCTCATGCTCGCCGCCGGTCAGACTGTCGCAGAGTATGCCGACTTCGTGTCCGGCTTTGCTTTGCTCCTCTGCCAAATCGCGGACGTGGCGGAAAATTCCACCAACCGGGGATCTGAAGCAGTGGAGGATTTTTAGCGGTCTGACCATGAGCGGGCTTTAGAACAACCGCTCTCTGACATAAATAGTGTCGCCTGCCAGCACGGGATCCGAAATGCCGACCCGTCCGGTCATGACATGACCGTTGATCTTGCGGGTGACGTCGGCATTGGCCTGGTTGGCTCGGCTGGTGAAGCCGCCTGCGACTGCGATGGCATTTTGAATAGTCATGCCGGGAACATAAGAATATTGGCCCGGCTGACCGACCTCGCCCATGATGTAGACCGAACGATAGCGATCGATGTCGATGGTAACGTCCGGATCGCGAATGTAGCCCTGCCGGAGTTTCTGCGCGATCTGGCCGGAGAGTTGCTGCAAGGTTCGGCCGCGGGCGGCGACCTGGCCAATCAGCGGGAAGGCAATATAGCCGGCCTGGTCGACGGTATAGGTATTCGTCAATCCCGGCTGGTCGAATACCGTAACCCGGAGCCGATCGCCGCTATCCAGCGCATAAGGCTGGATCGTGGCCTCATTGAAGGCTTTCGGCGCAGGCTGATAGGTATTGCAGCCGGCAAGCGCGACGCTCACGGCGGCCATGCCAAGCGCCAGGACAATCTTTGGCTTTGCGAAGGGCATTTCGCGCTCTTTGGAAAGGGAAAATCACTGCCGTCGTTATCAATCCGTTAGGGTTAACGGCCGGTAAAGAGCAAAGGAAAATTCCGGCAAAAAATTAGAGACGCTAAACATAGTATCGGCGAAATACTATTAACGCTTGGGTTACCCTAGTCGTTTACGTTTAATTTTGGCTTTCTATTACGGAGTTTTTGCATATGTCCGCGGTCAACAATACCCAGCAGGATGTGGACATCGATCTCGCTCAGCTCTTCCGCGCCGTGTGGCGGCGGCGGGTGCGCGTCATCGCGATCACGCTGGCAGGCGCCTGCGCCGCGTTCGTGATCGCCAAGGTCATCTCGCCGGAATACCGCAGCGAGGCTCGCATTCTAATAGAGCAGCGCGCTCCGGCCTTTGCGACGACGACATCGGGCAATGATTCCAGTGCCGGCCCCTTGTTGGATGAGCTCAATATCGCCAGCCAGGTTCAGATTCTGCAGTCGGCCGATCTGGTCAAACAGGTCATCACCAATCTCAAGCTCTACGACCGCCCGGAGTTTGCGTCCGGCAGCAACGGCTCCGCACTTTCCGACATTCTCGTCAAGCTGCACCTGAAGCGGGCTGCGGCCGATAAGGCACCGGAAGAGCGAATGCTGGACGCTTTCAATACCCGGCTGCAGGTTTACCAGATCAATACCTCGCGCGTGATCGGCATAAGCTTCACCTCCCGTGATCCCGGTCTTGCGGCTAGCGTGCCGAATGCGATGGCGCAGGTCTATCTGTCGATGCAGAGCGGCGCCAAGCTCGATTCCAACAGCGAGGCGACGCGCTGGCTGGAACCGGAGATCGCAAGGCTGCGCGATAAAGTCAGCGAGGCCGAAAAGAAGATCGCGGACTACCGCTCCGCCAACGGACTGCTTCAGACCAGCCAGAACAATAATTTCGCCACCCAGCAGCTTGCCGACATTTCAACGCAGCTGGCACAGGTGCGGGGTGACAGGGCCAATGCCGAGGCACGGGCGCAAGCGGTGCGCGGCGCGCTGTCGAGCGGTCGCTCCACCGACACGCTCAGCGATGTCTCCGGATCGCAGACCATTCAGCGGCTGAAGGCGACGGAGTCGAGCCTGGAGTCGCAGATATCCGACCTCTCCACGACGCTGATGGACGGACACCCGCGCTTGAAGAGCTTGCGGGCGCAGCTCGCCGATATCCGGCAGCAGATCAATCGCGAGACCCAGAGGATTCTGGCAAGCATCGAGAACGAGGCGAAGGTGGCTCAACTGCGCGAGCAGCAGCTGTTGGCTCAGTCGAACACCTTGAAGGCCGACAGCGCCAGGGCAGGGGAGGATGAGGTCGGTCTGAACGCGCTGGAGCGGGAAGCGGCCGCCGAGCGGCAGTTGCTTGAAACCTATCTTGCCCGCTATCGCGAGGCAGCCTCTCGCGTGGATAAGAATTCCAGCCCCGCCGACGCCCGCGTCGTTTCGACGGCGGTCGAGCCGGTCGATCCGTCCTTTCCGAAGGTCGGCCCCATTGTCGTCGTTGCAACCTTGGCGACCTTCATCCTGACGGCCATCGTCATCATGCTTGCGGAGCTGTTCAGCGGCCGTGCATTGCGGCCGGTCGGCACTGTTCGCAAGGAGGATGCCGCCGTGCAGGAGGCATCGGAGCAAGCTCAGCCCACCTTTGACGAGCCGGCCCCGCTGCGGGCCGTTGCCAGAGCCGGAAACAGGGAGGTGCCCGCAAGTATGCTCTCGGTCCCTGCAGAGGACGTCCCGGTTCATGTCGCGACTGCTGCAAGCGTTCCGCAGCACGAACTCAAGGAAGCGGCTCAGGCGACGGAGGAAGAGGAGGACTTCTCCATCCAGTCCGTCGCCGATTATCTGATCGACAGCGGTTCGCGGCTTGCGATCGCCATATCTCCGACCGGTGACAATGGCTCTACAGCAACGGTCATGCTTGCGCGGACCGTCGCCGATGCGGGAAGCCGCATCGTGCTGGTGGATATGACCGGCACCGGATGTCCCTCGAGGCTTATGGCCGAACACGGCGAGCTGGCCGGCGTGACGGATCTGCTGTGCGGCGAAGCTGCCTTTGCCGATACGATCCATCCGGATCGCCTGTCGGATGCCCATCTCGTGCCGCAGGGCACGAGCGACCTTGCCCGCGCCATGCGTGGCGCCGACCGCCTCTCGCTGATACTAGATGCGCTGGGTTCCGCCTATGACATCGTTCTTGTGGAGTGTGGCGCGGCGGAGGTTTCCGGCGTCGCACGGCTGACCCGCAGCAAGGATACGGAAATCATCCTCTCCATGCCCGAGCCCAACGAAAGCCAGTTCATGGCAGCCATGACGGAGTTTCAGAAGGCCGGCTATGAGCACATCATCCTGATGTCCGGCTGGCGTGAGGAGCATGACCCTGATACGCGCCGCGACGCAGCCTGATCAATCGCCGTCGCTGTCGCTGTTGTCCGCCGCTGCGCCGGCGCCGCGTCGCGCCCGCAGTCGCTGGATGAACGAATAGAGCTTTCGATTGGATTTGATCGCTGTCTTCGTGCGCGTGACGCCCCGTTGTGCCATCGCAGCCAGATTGCCAATGCCTGAGACAGGCAGGAACAGGTCATGCTGCACGGTCTCCATCGGGCACCAGGAGCGCTTGTAGATCTGGTCGCCGATGCCGAAATCGAAGAGGGCGGCGCCTTCGCGATGCAGCCGCTCGATCATCAGCCAGAAAAGCAATTCGCCGGGGCTTGCCTCGGCAACGGTGGCCTCGTCGATAGAGGCAAACTGGCAGATGACGTGATCTCCCTTGCGAGACAATGCTGCGACCGCGGGTATATGTCCCTCATGCTCTCCCTTCAGCCGCAGCGCGTGCATCTGCAGCGTCGCATCGAAGCCACCGTCCTCGTTCTGCCGCAGCAGCCTATGGAAGGCCGATCGGGTCGGAACGTCATCGAAGACGTCGGGCAGGCCGGCATCCTTGAAGCGTACCGCCTTCTGGCGAAAGAAGAGGTCGAGAAGCGCGTGCTGCTGGTCGGGCTCGGCAATCACATGCTCGTAGCCGCCTTTGGCATCGAGAACCCGGCTCTGGTGCTTGAATTTCTTGCGCCGCCGCTTGGCGTTCACCTGCTTCAGACTTGCTTCGAAACTGCCGAGGAAGGGTAGCTGGAAGGCATGGTTCTGATTTTCGATGGCGGGCAGTGCCGCGAGCGGATTTTTACGGCCGCGCCATTCAAGCGGCACGTTGCGCAGGACGGCGAGATCGGCCTTGCTGCGCAAGGCTGCCGCGATGGCTGCCGTCTGGGCTGAGGTCAGGTCTCCATTCGCCAGGAACTCCGGCGAAAACAGGCCGGTATTGATATTGCTGTGGCGCGCGCCGATGAATTCGGCCCGTCTTATTCCGCGGCCGCGAATGATCTCGAGCGGCAGGATGAAGGCGATGCGATCTTCGATGGAGCCGCGAAGGATGGCAAGGGGATGCCCGAAGCTCTCCGCCCAGGCCGTGCACCAGTCGTAGCTCTGGTGCAGCGACGAGAGATCGTCCCGCTCCAGCGCACGCCACTCCGCCTCGAGCGGTGCCATGCTGTCAAAGACGTCGATCCGCAGCGGGGCGACGGCGGCAGGCTGCATCGGAAGGGATGCAATCCGTTCACCCGCTGCCTCGGCAGCGGCCATGCCGGCGATATCTCGCGTCTGGGTCTGCATCCGATCTTCTCCGCTCCGCGGTATTCGAACGCAGTCTGGCGGGTAACGGCTTATTTTTGGCTTAAGATGAGACACCTGCGCCGGATAAGGCGCGGATCAGGGTTAGTCTTGTGTGAATCGCGCCAGTGCAAAGGTCATTGCGGGCGCGATCCCGCCATCCATTTAATGATGCCCATCGCCGGCAGCACCCAGACGATGCCGCTAAAAAAGAAATACAGGAAATGTACCCAGCCGGGTTGATCTGCAAGCGTTCGCACTGCAACGATCATGGCAACGATCGCATAGATTGCAACCAGCAGCACGAGCAGGATCATGCCGATGAATTTGCGCAGGCGAAGGGGCACGGGTTTTTCTCCTCATTATGACAGCATGCCGCGACGGCATGCCGCAAACTCCCGGGACTTGTTTTGCACGCGCCTATCGGGCAAATCAACAGCCTGATCGAAGGGAGACGCCATGGCCGCCGCTAATTTTACGACCGAACAGGCTATTTTGAAGGAAATGGCTCGCCAGGACGGCAACCGCCGCGCCATCCGCATCTGGCTGGCCTGCGTGCTTCTGGTTCTCTTCGGTCTCGTGCTGGTGGGCGGCGCAACGCGCCTTACCAATTCCGGCCTGTCGATCACCCAATGGCAGCCGATCCATGGTGTCATCCCGCCACTGAATGCGCAGGAATGGCAGGACGAATTCGACCTCTACAAGCGCATCCCGCAATTCCAGATCCTGAACAAGGATATGACGGTCGAGGAGTTCAAGGGCATATTCTGGTGGGAATGGGCGCACCGCCTGTTGGCACGCACCATCGGCGTCATCTTCGGCCTGCCTCTGCTGTTCTTCGTCCTGACCGGCCGTGTCGAGCGGAAACTCTGGCTGCCGCTTGCCGGCATTTTCGCGCTCGGCGGTCTTCAGGGAGCGATCGGCTGGTGGATGGTGTCCTCGGGCCTGGAAGCGCGCACCGACGTCAGTCAGTATCGTCTCGCGACCCATCTCGTCACCGCCTGTCTGATCTTTGCCGCCTGCATGTGGTTCATGCGGGCCTTGTCGCCGCATTCGAACGAACCGCCGCCGACCCGCCATTCGGCGAAACTCGCCGGTCTCATCGCTTTCATGGCGCTGTTCCAGATCTACCTCGGTGCGCTTGTCGCCGGTCTCGATGCGGGTCTCAGCTACAATACCTGGCCGCTGATGGACGGCGCCGTCGTACCGGGAGATCTTTTCATACAGTCGCCAGCCTGGATCAATTTCTTCGAGAACCCCAAGACGGTCCAGTTCGTTCACCGTCTCGGCGCCTATGCGCTGTTCATCGTTGTGGCCATCAACATGATCGTCTCTTTGCGTGCGGCGGCGCAAACGACACATGCCCGCCGGTCCGTCGTGCTCTTCGTGCTCGTGCTGATCCAGGCAATCCTCGGCATTTCGACGCTGCTGCTGCATGTGCCGCTGCATCTGGCTCTCGCGCACCAGGCCGGCGCCCTGATCGTCTTCGGCTTTGCAATTGCCAATTGGCGCGGCTTCTATGGCGAACTGCCGCGCCAGACATCGATCGTGGTGAGAGATTGAGGCGCGTCGCGCCTCAAATCCAATCCTCTCAAGGTGTGTCGCGCAAAACTTCGCGGCCTGCGCTTAGCGCGCGGAGGCGACGCTTGCCGCCGACGACATCCGCGAGACGACTTTCAGCCGCTTGATTTCGCCGCGCCTGAAGGCAGCCAGGAAGCGGTTGTAATCCTTAAAGACCACGCAGCCATTCGATTCGCCGCGGCCTCCTCTGAGCATGTAGGTATGAGCCAGCAAGCCGTCGCGGCCGTAGACGCGGGCGCCGTTTGCGGGTGTCAGGCGCAGCGCCTGCACGCCATGGAACAGGCTTTCCCTATATGTCAGGTTATAAGTTTCAGGCGGCGTCGGGCCGGTGTTTTTGCGGTCGACATAGCGAGGATTGTCACGCATATGGCCGAGACCGGAATGAGCCTCCAGGCGCTCGCCGCTCGGCAGATAAACGGTCTTCGCCTCGATATCGTAGATCGCAGTGCCTGCGCCGGGGCTGATCGACGCAAAGGGGTTGATGAAAGGCTTGGCCTTGCGCACGGAGCTGTCCTCCGGATCGGCATAGGCCATGAGGCGCGATGGCGGCCGGACGGGCACGTCGCTGCCCGTTGCTTTTGCGATCGCGCTTGTGGCGCTGGCGCGTTGCACCGGCGTTTCGCGGGCAGGCCGGGCCTCGGGAATGACATTCAGCACCGCCTCGGCTACGGCAATGTCCGCATCCTTGGCGGGCAGGGGCTTGGCTTCGGCGATAGCAGGCAGGCTCACCTCGGGCGCTGCGGACGCGACCGCAGCCGGCTGCGCCACCGTGTTGATCGGGCCGGCGGCTGGCATCAAGGCAGCAGCATACCTGGCCTGATTGAGCGATTGTACCGTAGCGGCGAAATTTATGGCGATCACCTTGCGCAGATGGTCGATCTTCTCAGGGGAGGCCGCAGCCACTTCGATGCGGCCGCCCTTGATGCTCGCCACGGCACTTTGCGCCTGCTTCATCTCGGAGGTTTGCTGTGCCAGCGCGTTCGCCAGTTGCAAGCGAACCGCGCCCGCGCTGCCGGCTTTCGTTTGAACTTCAGTATCGGCCGCGGGAGCGCCGCCGAAACGGCTTTGTCCGTCCAGCGACGTTATCTGAGCCGAGAAACGGGCGGGGTGCGCCATATGGCTTTGGGGAACGATGAAGGCGGAAGCGCGCGGTGCAAGGAAACTATCGGCCGATGCCGCCGCGCCGGGGAGGGACAGCACCATCGATTGCGTCGTTATCAGCGTTGCGGTGACCCAGGCGAAGGCTGCTACGGCGACGCCGGTGGCCAGGGTGCCGGGACGGATGCTGAAGGGTTTTCTCGATCGCGGGGCGTAGCCGGAACGCGAATTGAAGTTACCGAACGTTTCGATCGCAAACGCCATGATACTCGTTATCCAAACTACACAGACACTATGCCGGCTCACAAATGCACACGCGCCTTGACGCGGAATTCGCGTCCGGCCACCACTTTGCCGACTGTCTGGAAGCATGCCGAATTATGGTAACCAATTCCTTTACGATGGCTCATTCTTGGATATTCATTGAAAAAAGGGATGCCTTTGAGTGCCCGTTCGTCCGGACCAGTGAAGCCATTAGAGGGCAAATCCGGCCGGCAATTGGTCGCGGAGCCTCACGGTCGATCACTTTTCCGTGCAGTGCCAGCTAATTTAGAGGGAAGGCGGAAATGTGGCCGAAGGCCATTGGCAACGCGAAATCGCGGAGATCCCCTTGCCGGCATGAAAAAGCTCGGCCCAATCGATCCTCTGCGGATGACTAGGCCGAGCGGTAAGGCTTCGATTTGCGTCGCGTGATTTAGACGCTCAGCATCAGGTCCATGTTCTGCACGGCGGCACCCGATGCGCCCTTGCCGAGATTGTCGAGCAGCGCCACCAAATTGACCTGGGCAGCACCAGGCGTGCCGAAGACGAACAGCTTCATTGTGTCCTTGCCGGCGAGCTCGACGGCATTGATCCGCGGCAGGCTGCGGCTCTCCTCAAGCGAAACGACCTGGACTATATCCTGGCCGGCATAATGGTCGGAAAGCGCCGCATGGATGCTTTCGAGCGTCGCGCCCTCGGCAAGATCGCCGAGATGCAGCGGCACCTGAACGATCATGCCCTGCGGGAAACGGCCGACGGACGGCGAAAAGATCGGTGCACGATCCAGCAGGCCGTGCGTCGTCATTTCGGGCACATGCTTGTGGGTCAGCGGCAGACCGTAGAGGAAGTGCGGTGCAGTGATTGCATCCGGATGATCCGGGTTTTCCATCTGCGCGATCATCTGCTTGCCGCCGCCGGTATAGCCGGAAACGGCATTCACCGTCACGGGATAGCCCGCAGGGATGATGCCGGCGGCACGCAGCGGCCGGATGAGGCCGATGGCACCGGTCGGATAGCAGCCCGGATTGGCGACGAAGCGCGAAGCCTTGATCCGGTTGCCCTGATTCTTGTCCATTTCGGCAAAGCCGTAGGCCCAGTCGGGATGGATGCGGAAGGCTGTCGAGGTATCGATGACACGGACATTATTGTTGGCCGCCACCATCTTCACCGCTTCCTTCGACGCGTCGTCGGGCAGGCAGAGAATGGCGATGTCGGCGCTATTCAGCATGTCCTCGCGCATGGCGGCATTGCGGCGCTCGGCTTCGGGAATGGACAGCAGCTCGACATCGCGGCGGTCGGCCATGCGCGTGCGGATCTGCAAGCCCGTGGTTCCGTGTTCGCCATCGATGAAGATCTTCGGTGCCATCTTATTCCTGCTCTTTCAATAGGTTGAGAGTGTTTCCGGACTCAGTTTGCCATGAAGTTGATTCAAAATGATAACAGCCGGCTCAGCGACCAGACGCGCGCCTTTCGGCATGCAGACCGAGCATATACATCGCCACCGTTGCCCCTGCAATGGCGGTGATATCGGCGTGATCGTAGGCCGGCGAGACTTCGACGACGTCGGCGCCCCTGATGTCCAGCTGATGCAGTCTCTGCAGCACCGAGAGGACCTTGGCGCTGGAGGGACCGCCGGCCACCGGCGTTCCCGTGCCGGGCGCATAGGCCGGATCGAGGCAGTCGATGTCGAAGGTCAGATAGGTGGGCGCGCCCTTGGTATGGGAGATGATCGTCGAAGTGATGTCCCCGGCGCTCATGTCCTCGATCTGATGGCCGTAGAGCATGTGAATGCCGAAGTCGTCAGGCGCATGCGTGCGGATGCCGATCTGTATGGAGCGGTCCGGGTCGATCAGCCCGTCGCGCGCGGCCCGGGCGACAAATGAGCCGTGGTCGATACGCCTGCCGTCATCGAACCAGGTGTCCTGGTGGGCGTCGAACTGAACCAGCGCCAGCGGCCCATGCTTGGCGACGTGGGCCTTCAACAGCGGCCACGTGACGAAGTGATCGCCGCCGAGCGTCAGCAGGAAGGCGCCGCTGTCGAGGATTGCCGTCGCCTGTCTTTCGATTGCGGCGGGCGTATCCTGATGATTGCCGTAATCGAGCAGGCAGTCGCCATAGTCGATCACGGCCATCTCGGCGAAGAGATCGCGGCTGAAAGGATATTGCGGATCGTTGTCGAAGATCGCCGAAGCACGGCGGATCGCCTGCGGCCCGAAGCGCGTTCCAGGCCGGTTGGAGGTCGCGGCATCGAAGGGGATGCCCCATACCACGGCATCGGCACCCTCAAGGGATTTGGTGAAGCGGCGGCGCATGAAGGAGAGAGCGCCGGCGAATGTCGGGTCGCTGGCGGCAGAGGTCAAGCCGGTCGCGGTAAAGGCGTGATCAATCGACGTGCTCGGCAAGGGTGTCTCCTTTGCTCAGCTTGAAATCATAAGCCCGTTCTACCCGCGCTATGCGAACTTTGTATTGCTCATACCAGCGCTCGCGACCGAGTTTTTGCGCCGCAAGATGGGCGACGACGTTCTTCCAGGCGCGGATGCTTTCCTCGTCCCGCCAGAAAGAATTGGTGATGCCGAAGCCGTCGTCGCCTCTCGCGCTTTCAAGCCCGAGACAGCCCTCTTGCGCCAGCGCCAACGCTTCCATGCGCTCGCCCATCGCGCCGTAACCATTGTCTCCTTCCGTTCGGATCGAAGCGAAGGAAACGATGTAATAAGGCGGCTCGGGCGTGGCCGCAAAACGGGATGTTCTGTGCGTGCTCATGGCGTACCTCACGGGAGCGAACGGAATTCCGGTTTAGTCAAAGCAGGCGAATGTGCTCGACGCTTATTTGCCCGATCTCGCCGTGCATTGATACGCCTTTTTCACGCAGGCGATCTGCGGCGTCGAGCAGTCGGCCCTCCCGTCTCTCACGACGCAATAGGAGCAGTTGTCGTTGAACTCCCGGCAATCCGGGTTCGCCTGAAGAAAATCCCGCATACTCTGCATGTTCGCCGCCCTTTCGGCAGGCTTGGCCGGTTTGGCATTCTCGCAAAGAGCCGGCGAGACGCCGGCGATCAAGAGCAGAAGCGAAAAGATGAATCCACGCATGGAATTCCCCCGATGCTTGTGGTCGGACTTTGCCGCAAAACTTGTCTTTTGCCTGGCGGAATTGCTCTTTTCCCTAAGATTACAAAAGAAAAAGGCCGAGGAAATCCCCGGCCTTTCCAAAATCCCGTCTCGGGCAAGCGATTAACGCTTGGAGAACTGGAACGAACGACGTGCCTTTGCGCGGCCGTACTTCTTACGTTCGACAACGCGGCTGTCGCGCGTCAGGAAGCCACCCTTCTTCAGGACCGAGCGCAGGCCCGGCTCGAAGTAGGTGAGCGCCTTGGACAGGCCGTGACGAACGGCACCGGCCTGGCCGGAAAGACCGCCGCCGGCAACGGTTGCGATGATGTCGAACTGGCCGTCACGGGCAGCGGCGACGATCGGCTGACGCAGGATCATCTGCAGAACCGGACGGGCGAAATAAGCCGTGTAGTCCTTGCCGTTGACGATGATCTTGCCGGAGCCGGCCTTGACCCATACGCGGGCGACGGCATCCTTGCGCTTGCCGGTCGCGTAGGAGCGGCCGAACGAATCGACCTTGCGGACGTGAACCGGAGCAGCAGCTTCCGACGTCGTGCCGAGATCCTTCAGGGAGGAGAGGTCAGCCATTGTCAGGCGCTCCTTACGTTCTTCTTGTTCAGCT
This sequence comes from Hyphomicrobiales bacterium, assembly GCA_900468625.1. Classification (GTDB taxonomy): domain Bacteria; phylum Pseudomonadota; class Alphaproteobacteria; order Rhizobiales; family Rhizobiaceae; genus Rhizobium. Next base: position 132,475 of record UBUL01000024.1, on the reverse strand, counting down.
TGGCGACGTCGAGGACGACGGGCTGCTGGGCTTCGTGGGGATGGTTGGAGCCGGCGTAGACACGCAGGTTCTTCATCTGGCGACGGCCGAGCGGGCCGCGCGGAACCATGCGTTCGACAGCCTTCTCAACGACGCGCTCCGGGAAGCGGCCTTCGATGATCTGACGAGCGGTACGCTCCTTGATGCCGCCGGCATAGCCGGTGTGCCAGTAGTAAACCTTGTCTTCGTACTTCTTGCCGGTGAAAACGACCTTGTCGGCATTGATGACGATGACATTGTCGCCATCGTCGACGTGCGGTGTAAAGGTAGCCTTATGCTTGCCGCGCAGACGCATTGCGATGATAGAAGCGAGACGGCCAACGACAAGCCCTTCGGCGTCGATGAGAACCCACTTCTTCTCCACCTCTGCAGGCTTCTGGGAGAAGGTTGCCATGTTGCATACTCTCTTTTAAGACCCTTGGCCCGAAGGCGTTTGGGCGTTTCTTGTTGCTTGGTTTGGCGTGCATGGAATGCATGCCAAAAAAGAAAGCAGCCGGAGGGGCTGCGATCTGCGGCGGCTTATAGAGCGATTGAGCGCGCGGGTCAATATCGACGCCTTTGGCGCTTGTAAAAATTATGATTAAAAATCAATATGTTGATTATGTGGTATAGGAAAACCACACATTTTATCGTCAACCCAGGCGCAGAACCAATACTCCGGCAGCGATAATGGCGCCGGCAAGATAACGCCAGATACTGGATCGTTCCTTCAAGACGACGACCGATATCACCAGCGCGAAGAGGATCGAGGTTTCGCGTAAAGCCGCAACCATGGCGACCGGCGCCTTGGTCATCGCCCACAATGCCAGCCCGTAGGAAGCGATCGATCCGCCGCCGCCGATAAGCCCGCGCCACCAATTATAGCGGACATGCGCGGCGACGGCGTTGATGCCGCGCTGCGAGATCGCCAAGGCAAACAGAAGGACGGGCGGCAGGAGCGCCATCCATAGAGTATAAGAGACGGAATTGCTCGATATTCGCGCGCCGATGCCGTCGACATAGGTATAGGTCGCGATGACGACGGCGTTGGCGAGCGCCAGGACGATTGCCCGGCGACCGCCTTTTCGCGCTTCGAACGCAAGCGTCAATATGCCGGCGCAGATGGTCATGGTGCCGATCAACGCGCCGCCCGAAAGCGTTTCCTTCAATATGAAGCTGCTTGTGGAAACGATGATCAGCGGCGCGACGCCACGCATCAGCGGATAGACCAGCCCGATGTCGCCGGCGCGATATGCGGCTGCAACAAGCTGGAAATAGGCAAATTGCAGGATGGCCGAAGCGCCGATGAACGGCCAGGCTGCGGAGGCCGGTAACGGCAGAAACGGCAGCAGGGGGAGGGCTGCGACCGCGCCGCCGGCCGAAACCAGGGCCGCGTCGAGCGATTTGTCGGTTCCCGCCTTGATGAGCGCATTCCATGTCGCATGCAGCAATGCGCCGAAAAGGACGAGCGCGACGACATCGAGAGACACGGAAAACCTCGGAAATGGGCGAGCGGGTGTGAATACTTGGCAATTTGTGGAAGTTTGACCTCATATGATCCGCAATGCATCAAAAAGCAACAAGCTATCATCTATTGTAAGGTTTTTACTTGTTCGGCCGTGTCCCCGTGGCGCGGCTTGCCAGGATCGTTCTCTTTATGTTTTAAATCCTTTGCGCCGACATTATAAATGACTAATTTATTGGGGTATGAAGCGCGAACAAACATCGCATGCCTTGTGAACGCGATAGTAGAATTAGATATCACTTACTTAAAAGCGACAGCGGGTTGCATCGTCGGAATGAATGCATCCGGCAGCGGATAGGTCGCATATGTGAAAATTGCGACGAAAGCCGCCTCCGATCTCTTTCAGGTCTCTAGATACGGTGAATAATTCCGCAAGCAATGAAAAATATTTCAGCTCGTATTGATGATAGTCAGTGACGGAGTCGTTGAGAGGTCATATTTTCTCCAAGTAGAAAAGTAAAAATGTGTGGAGTTTTCTGGTATATCACGTACGGAATCTTAAAATTATTCTGCGAAAAATTTTGAGGCGGCATATATTCCGGTTCTCGATCGGTTCTGATTTTGATCAGTCTTCATGAGTATTTTCTAATTTTCGTGAGAATAAATAGCGAACAAAGATTGCATTTCCGAAGAACGCAATTTCGCCATTCCGGGAGAAGTTTCTGAAAGCGCTTTGAAAAAGCAATTCAAGTGCCGGTACGCCGCAGCGCTTGCGAGGCTGCCATGTCGACGGCAAGCCATGCCAGGAGCAATCAATGGTCGTAGCGGGCTATTCGGGCCCATCCTGATCGTCAGAGGTCGCGCAACACGCTTAGCGTCGAAAAATCAGTAGATCGTCATCGAGATCCGTCATCGGCCGGCACGTATAGACGGGACAGGAGGCGCGGTCCTTCGTCGGCATATAATCCTGATAGGCATAGAAGCCGTTGTCGCATGCGTTGCTGTCTGCGACATAACGGTCGTAGAGCGTCATATTGGGCGTCCGCCTGGCCGGATAACGCATGATCACCGCGCGTTCGCGGTTGATGACCGCCCTCGCTTCGGCGCAGGTCATGGACATGGAATTATATCGCGAAATGGCCAGCGCAGGCGTCGCGGCCGACGCGAGCAGCAAGCTCAGGAGAACGATCTTTTTCATCGGGGCAATCCTCCCTGAAATTGTTATAATGCAATATATACATGGAGAGCGTGATCTCGGTTTCCATATTTGCGGTAAAACGCAAGTGTGATCGAAGTGGGAGGCTTCGTGATGAACCACGACAGTTATGACGATTCTTATATTGCCGATATCCTCTTGTCCGTAAGGACCGTCGCGCTCGTCGGCGCTTCGCCCAATCCCGCCCGTCCGAGCAACGGCGTGATGGCCTATCTTCTGAACAAAGGGTATCGGGTCATTCCCATCAATCCGGGACAGGCAGGCAAGGAAATTCTGGGCCAATGGGTTTACGCGCGTCTGTCCGATATTCCCGAGCCTGTGGATATGGTCGATGTTTTCCGCGCGCCCGAATATCTCCGATCCGTGGTCGAGGAAGCCATCATGATCGAGCCCCGGCCACCGGTCATTTGGGGCCAGCTTGGCGTGCGCGACGACGCGGCGGCAGCAAGGGCGGAGGCCGCCGGCGTAAGGGTCGTCATGAACCGCTGTCCCGCCATAGAATATCCGCGTCTGGTCGCCTGAGCGGCGAGTTGCGCGTTTATCGCGCGATATCGCCGAAAGAGGGCAAGTTTTTTCCGGGCAGCGAAAAGCATGGCAAACTTCGCGATTAACTTTGACGGGCCGACCGCTATGATCTTCCCGCAACCGACAGAATCGGCGGGAGGGAAAGATCATGCCAACGAACAATCCTGGTTTCGACACGCTTGCGATCCATGCGGGCGCGCAGCCGGACCCGACGACGGGCGCCCGCGCAACCCCGATCTACCAGACGACATCTTTCGTTTTCCAGGATGCGGACCACGCCGCCGCGCTCTTCGGCCTGCAGCAGTTCGGCAATATATATACGCGCATCATGAACCCGACGCAGGCCGTGCTGGAGGAGCGGGTTGCCGCCCTGGAAGGCGGGACAGCGGCTCTTGCCGTCGCCTCGGGCCATGCGGCCCAAATGCTGACCTTCCACACCATCATGCAGCCAGGCGACAATTTCGTTGCGGCGAGGCGGCTCTATGGCGGCTCGGTCAATCAGTTCGGCCACTCCTTCAAGAATTTCGACTGGCGGGTGCGTTGGGCCGATCCGGCCGACCCCGCCACCTTCGAGGCGCAGATTGACGAGCGCACCCGCGCCATCTTCATCGAAAGCCTGGCCAATCCCGGCGGCACTTTCGTCGATATCGCCGCGATCGCCGCCGTCGCCCACAAGCATGGCCTGCCGCTGATCGTCGACAACACCATGGCAAGCCCCTATCTCATCCGGCCGCTCGAGCACGGTGCCGACATCGTCGTGCATTCGCTGACGAAATTCCTCGGCGGTCACGGCAACTCCATGGGTGGCATCATCGTCGACGGCGGCACGTTCGACTGGTCGGCTTCGGGCAAATATCCCATGCTGTCTTCGCCGCGGCCGGAATATAACGGCATCGTGCTGCATACGACCTTCGGCAACTTCGCTTTTGCCATCGCCTGCCGTGTCCTCGGCCTGCGCGATCTCGGTCCGGCCATCTCGCCCTTCAATGCCTTCCTGATTCTGACCGGAATCGAAACGCTGCCGCTGCGCATGCAGCGCCATTCCGACAATGCGCTTGCCGTGGCGCGCTGGCTGAAGGCGCAGGAGAAGGTGGCCTGGGTCAACTATGCCGGTCTGGAAGATGATCCGAACCATGCCCTGCAGCAGCGCTACTCGCCGAAGGGCGCTGGGTCTGTCTTCACCTTCGGATTGAAGGGTGGTTATGACGCCGGCAGGGGACTTGTAGAGGGACTGGAGCTCTTCTCTCATCTCGCAAACATCGGCGACACGCGCTCGCTCGTCATTCATCCTGCATCGACGACGCACAAGCAGTTGACCGACGAGCAGCAAGTCTCCGCCGGTGCCGGTCCGGACGTGGTGCGCCTGTCCATCGGCATCGAGGACGTCAAGGATATCATCGCCGACCTGGAGCAGGCGCTGGCGAAAGTCTGAGGATGACGCCTGCGAAAGGCTGGAAAAGCCTTTCGGTCATCTCTGCTGATCAGACGTTTCATGTTTCTTTCGGCCCGCGAACGTCTCGACGGCGCTCGCGGAGTTTGTATTTCGCAGCCGAGACACGATTGATGGGAGGCAGGACGTGGCGACTTACCTGCGACTGAACGAAGACGGCGTCGAACCGGAGACGGGTGCGCCGGCGGCGGATCGTCTCGTTTCGGGAGATCCGACTTTCCGCACCTGGAGCCTGGATGAGGCCGGCGGCGGCCTCTATGCCGGCATATGGGAGGCGACGCCGGGAAAGTGGAAGATCGTCTACGACGAATGGGAATACTTCAACATCCTCTCAGGCTACTCCATCGTCACCGCCGACAGTGGCGAGGCTTTTCATTTGCGCGCGGGCGACCGCATGATCCTGAAGCCGGGCTTCAAAGGGACCTGGGAAGTCGTTGAAACGACTTGCAAGGACTATGTGATCCGCCTCTGAGGATGCTCTTGAATCAAAACGTGAAGACTGATGCCCCTTGCCAAGGATGCGAACCTTTCCATGTGGTTCCCCAACGGCCGCATGCTTGCCGCAGGTTGTGTCACCGCCGCTTCATTAAACTGTCATCAAACTGAAACAATGCGTCTTTAGAGGCATCTCTGTCGCCAGGAGATGCAGGTGGGGAGGTTATATACCATGGGACCTCGCGCCGATCTTCTGCTCGCCATCCTTTCATTCACTTGAGGAAGTGAGTCTACTATGCTTAACCTGAAACTCCGTTCCCTTTGCCTGACTGCTGGCCTGGTCGTCACCATGGCTGCTTCGGCTATGGCTGCCGACATCACTGGCGCCGGCTCGAGCTTTATCGCGCCTGTTCTGTCCAAGTGGGCAGAAGGCTACAAGGCTGCGACGAACAATGTCGTCAACTACCAGTCGGTCGGTTCGGGCGCTGGCATCAAGCAGCTCCTCGACAAGACCATCGTATTCGGCGCTTCGGACAAGCCGATGAGCGACGCCGACCTCGAAAAGAACGGCATTGCCCAGTTCCCGATGATCTCCGGCGGTATCGTCGTTTCCTATAACGTCGAAGGCGTAAAGCCGGGCGAACTCGTCCTCGACGGCAAGACGCTGGCCGACATCTTCCTCGGCAAGATCGCCAAGTGGGACGATGCCGCCATCAAGGCTCTCAACCCCGAAGTAAAGCTGCCCTCCACGCCGATCTCCGTCGTTTATCGCGCCGACAGCTCGGGCACGACCTTCAACTTTACGGATTACCTGGCGAAGGTTTCGCCGGAATGGAAGGAAAAGGTTGGCTCGAACACGGCTGTTGAATGGCCGGTCGGTTTTGGCGCCAAGGGTTCGGAAGGCGTTTCCACCACCGTCAACCAGACGGCTGGTTCGATCTCCTACGTTGAATATTCCTATGTCGTCGCCAACCACATCGGTTTCGCGAAGATGAAGAACTCTGCAGGCAAGGTCATCGAGCCGAGCCTCGAGACGTTCAAGGCTGCTGCTTCCAATGCCGATTGGGCCAAGGCCAAGAACTTCAACCTGATCATCACCAATCAGCCGGGCGAAAAGAGCTGGCCGATTGCAGCCTCCACCTGGGTTCTGCTCTACAAGAAGCCGGCCGATGCTGCTAAGAATGAAGAGGCACTGAAGTTCTTCAAGTGGTCTTATGAGCATGGCCAGAAGGACGCGACTGCCCTGTCTTATCTTGCGATCCCGGACAATGTTGTCGAGATCGTCGAGAAGTCTTGGAAGACGGAGTTCGGCACGAAATAATTTGTGCTAGCCGAGAAAGTTGCGGCGGACAGGGTGTTGCCCTGTCCGCCTTTCGTGACAGGACAAGGGGAAATCGATGGCTGACGCGACTCAGATGGCTGGCTTCCAGGCTGTGAATACTTCCGCCGCCACCAGAAAATTCCGGATACAGGATCGGATTTTCTATTTGATGACGCTTGGCTCGGCCATTCTTGTCGTGCTTATGCTGCTGGCGATCCTTGTGGTTCTCGTCATCGATGCCTTGCCTACATTTCAAACCTTTGGCCTGTCGTTCCTCTGGGGCACCAAATGGAGCGCGCCGGCCGATATTTATGGCGCCGTGCCTGCCGTAGTCGGTACGCTGGTGAGTTCGTTCATCGCCATGCTGATTGCCGTTCCCCTGGGCATCGGCATCGCCATCTTCCTCACGGAACTTTGCCCCGGTAGCCTGCGCCGTCCGATCAGCACGGCCATCGAGCTTCTGGCGGGCGTTCCCTCCATCATCTACGGCATCGTCGGCCTGTTCATTCTCGTGCCGCTGATGCAGAATTATATCCTGCCTTTCCTCATCGCGACGGTCGGGCAGGTGCCGGTAATCGGCTTGCTGTTCCAGCCACCGGCACCGGGTGTCGGCCTGCTGACGGCAAGCCTCGTGCTCGCCGTCATGATCCTGCCGTTCATCACCGCGATCTCGCGCGACGTGTTCAGCACAGTGCCGCCGATGCTGCGCGAATCCGCTTACGGCATGGGCATGACCACATGGGAGGTGGCTCGCCACATTCTGATACCCTACACACGCCGCGGCCTCGTCGGTGGCATCATGCTCGGCCTCGGCCGCGCGCTTGGCGAAACCATGGCCGTCACCTTCGTTGTCGGCTCGGTGAGCCGCCTGCAGTCGTCGATCATCTCGCCGTCCACCACCATTTCCGCCCAGATCGCGAATAACTTCGGCGATGCCGACGGTCTGCAATTGTCGAGCTTGATCGCGCTCGGCCTGCTTCTGTTCATCCTTTCCTTCGGCGTGCTCGCGCTGGCAAGATGGATGATCGGCCGCGGCGACTCGCACTGAGGAATAAATCATGGAAAATGCAATTCGTCAGAATCTAGTGTCGAGGCGCTATGGGAAGAACCGGGTGATGATGGCCTTGTGCTTCCTCGCCGCCATCCTTGGTATATTCTTTCTCAGCGTGATCCTCGTAACCTTGGTTTTCCGCGGTGTATCGGCGCTGAACCTTGACGTCTTTACCATGTCTATCCCGGCTCAGGGCTCGCGTGGCGGCTTGATCAACGCAATCTACGGCACGGTACTCGTCACCGGCTGTGCCATCCTGATCGCCGCGCCGATCGGCATTCTCGCCGGAACCTATCTGGTGGAATATGCCAACGGCTCCAAACTTGCCGAAGCAGCCAAGTTCCTCAACGATATCTTGCTGTCCGCACCCTCGATTATCGTCGGCGTGTTCGTCTACGGCGCCGTGGTCGTGCCCATGCACGGCAACTCCGCCATCGCCGGCATCCTCGCGCTGGCGCTGATTGCCCTTCCGGTCGTCAACCGCACGACGCAGGACATGCTGTTGCTTGTGCCGAATGCGCTTCGTGAGGCGACTGCCGCGCTCGGCGCACCGCGCTGGAAGTCCATGATGATGGTGATCTACCGTTCCGCCTGGACGGGCATCCTCACCGGTATCCTGCTGGCCGTCGCCCGCATCAGCGGGGAAACCGCGCCGCTTCTCTTTACGGCCGGCTACAGCAAATTCATGAATGCGGGTCTGACCGGTCCGATCGCCACGCTGCCGGTCGCCATCAATACGCTCGCCGCCGATCCCGGCGAGGATCTGAAACAATTGGCTTGGGCCGGCGCGCTGATCATCACCGTCGCCATCCTTGCCCTGAACATCCTTGCCCGTGTCTTGAGTGGGCGCCGTCAGTGACGCAGCCGCCGAACTATAGGAATGAGACCATGAACATGAGCGACAACAATTTCCAGAGCGTCAATGCACAGCCGGGGAAGGGCGCCGCTTCCCAGTCGGATCTCGGCGCGCTTGCGAAACTTGAGGTGAAGAACCTCGATTTCACCTATCAGAACGGCCATCGCGTTCTGAAGAGCGTGAATATGACGATACGCAAAAATGCGGTGACCGCCTTCATCGGCCCTTCGGGTTGCGGCAAGTCCACGCTGCTGCGCACGTTCAACCGGATGTATGATCTCTATCCGGGGCAGACTGTTGCGGGCGAGATCCTGCTGGATGGCCGTAATATTCTTACCAAGGACGTCGATCTGAACGATTTGCGCGCCAAGGTCGGCATGGTGTTCCAGAAGCCCACGCCGTTCCCGATGTCGATCTACGAGAACGTTGCCTTCGGTATCCGGCTCTACGAAAAGATTTCCAAGGCGGAAATGGACGTCCGCGTCGAAGCGGCGCTGACGGAAACCGCGTTGTGGAGCGAAGTGAAGGACAAGCTGCACCAGAGCGGCCTTGGCCTTTCCGGCGGCCAGCAGCAGCGCCTCTGCATCGCTCGCGCCATTGCAATCCGTCCCGAAGTCCTCCTGCTCGACGAGCCGACCTCGGCTCTGGACCCGATCTCGACCGCCAAGGTCGAGGAATTGGTATCGCAGCTGAAGGGCGAATTCACCATCGTCATCGTCACGCACAATATGCAGCAGGCGAGCCGTATCTCCGACAGCACCGCCTTCATGTATCTCGGCGAGCTCATCGAATATGGTGCGACCGAACAGATCTTCCAGGCGCCCAAGGTCAAGCGTACGGAAGATTACATCACCGGTCGTTACGGCTGATACGGCAAGAGATCGCCTGGCAACAGATTGCCTTGTAATTTGCGAAGGCGCGCCGTCGAAGCGCGCCTTTGGCGTTTCAGGATGGCCGCTTCGTTGGGCGGTCGCGGGATTTGGTCAAGCTGTTCGATGGCGCTGTAGCAGCCCTTCAGAGGGAGTGCCGGATAAGCCGGTCACATCCTGGCGAGCGTACCCATGCGCCGCAGGGCGTGGATCTGGTCGTCCAGCGTCGGTACCAGCTCGCCTTCGCCGGCCGCCGGCGTCGCGTCGGGCTCTCCCGCAGTCTGCATTTCATTGAAGACGATGGTGCAGTTGCGCCCGGCACGCTTGGCGGCGTAAAGCGCCCGGTCTGCGGAGGAGACCAGCCGATCCCAGCTGACCGTGTCGCGGGGCATGAGCGCCACGCCGATGCTGACCGTCGCCGGCACTAGCGAGCGGCCGGCAAGCAGCGGCACGCGACAGAAATCGGCGCGAATGGTCTCGGCCAGCGCTTCGGCCTGCGATTGCTCGTCTATCGGAACGAAGGCGACGAACTCTTCGCCGCCCATTCTGCCGAACGCGCCGCTGCGCGGCACGAACTGGCGGGCGATGCGGGCGAACTCGACCAGGACGGCATCGCCCGCCTGGTGGCCATGGCGGTCGTTGATTTTCTTGAAGTGGTCGAGATCGAACAGCAGCGCGGCGAGCTTCTGCGGCTGTTGCTGCCTCTCCTCGGCGAGAATCTCGTAACTTTCCTGAAGCCCACGTCGATTGAGGACGCCTGTCAGCGTGTCGGTGATGGAAATCGCCCGCCAGCGGCGTTCGGCACGCTCCATCAAAAGTTTTCCGTTGAGGACGATCGCGATGATGACCAGCAGCGCATAGCCGAGCGCCATGTAGCCGCGATAGATCATGGCCGTCTCCAACGGAGGTGCTATGAGCACCATCCAGAGAGCCGAGCCGAAGCAGAAGCAGGCAAGCGCTACGAAAACCAGGCCGAGCTGCCCGCGGGCCGGCTCGCGCCGGCCATCCGCAGGCTGGACAGCGAAGGCGAGCAGGGTTGCGCCGACGGCGCTTGCAAGATCGTAGACGACGATGCGGTTGACGAAATTGCCGGCGACCCAAGGTAGGCTGGCGCCGATCAGCCAGAGCACGGGAGGCAGGAATGCGGACCATTCCGGCTTGCGCTTGTCCATTACCCGGAACCCGGCGATCCAGGCACTTTCGCCGAGCAGCCCGACGGCATTGCCGATCTGGATCGACCATATGTTGGGGATGATGCCGCGAGCTGCCACCAGAGCAAATCCCACGGCGCTGACGGTAAAGCCCGCGGCCCAGATCAAATAGGCTGGGGATTTGCGATCGTGCCGCCACGCAAGGAGAAGAACGGTAGCCAGAGTGATGGCTTCCGAGCACCAGATGGTCAGGCCTGTGGTCATGTTCAGCACGATCGGCGTTTCTCCGCTTCCGGCAGCCTCCGTCGAGGCTAAAGTCCGACGGTTTCTGCTATCGACCCATCTTTGCGCAATTAGGTGGCAAGTTCCTTAAGTGAGTTGGTAAATTTTGCTCGTGTCCAGGATCTTCGCGAACCTGCAGGAGCCTTCACGCTTCCTTCACCTTTCGGTTCGGAAATGCGGTGGGTAGCGAATGACGTGGCGCCGTAGCGTCTTGGCATTCCAACCGCGGTGTTTAGAAATGTTTTGTCAACGCCTCCTGGGGCATTGGTGCTTTTTGACGTTATGCTTTCGGGCGTCTTGAAGTGCAGGGCAGGGACACTCTATGTAGGAGTAAAGGATTTTTACTCCGATTCCCGGCGTTTCCGTCGTCGGGACAAGTTTGATAAAGGACGCACATGAGAAATCCAGTCGATACAGCTATGGCTCTGGTGCCGATGGTTGTCGAGCAGACCAACCGCGGGGAACGGTCGTACGACATCTATTCCCGCCTGCTGAAGGAACGCATCATTTTCCTGACCGGACCGGTCGAAGACCATATGGCGACGCTGGTGTGCGCCCAGCTTCTCTTCCTGGAGGCAGAAAACCCGAAGAAAGAGATCGCGCTCTACATCAATTCGCCGGGCGGCGTCGTTACCGCCGGCATGGCAATCTACGACACGATGCAGTTCATCAAGCCGGCGGTTTCGACGCTCTGCATCGGCCAGGCCGCATCCATGGGATCGCTGCTTCTGGCTGCGGGCGACAAGGATATGCGCTTCGCAACGCCGAACTCGCGCATCATGGTTCACCAGCCTTCGGGCGGCTTCCAGGGGCAGGCTTCGGACATCGAACGCCACGCGCGCGACATCATCAAAATGAAGCGCCGTCTCAATGAGGTTTATGTCAAGCATTGCGGCCGGACTTACGAAGAGGTCGAGCAGACGCTCGATCGTGACCATTTCATGTCCTCGGACGAGGCCAAGGAATGGGGTCTGATCGACAAGGTGCTGACCTCGCGTACCGAAATAGAGGGCGAAACCGCCGCGTGATTTATTCGCGGGGCGGTGACTTCCGCGCCACAGTTCTATCCCATTTGTGATGGAATAGGGGTTTAATGTGGAACGGAACGCGGTAATAGTAAGCATTAATGCTATGTAGCTTTTTTGTGACATGGCATTCGGCATTCGAAAGGGATCGTTGCCACGCAGTTCCGGTTGGTTGGCTGGCCTGCGTTCAGTACCCTGAAGGGCGCCGCGATCTGCTGAAACGAGGGGCGGATCCGGCGGGCGCATAGAGTGGACCGCGATTTCAAATTGGAAATTGGCGGCGTGCTGGAAGGAAAGTGATATGAGCAAAGTCAGCGGCAGCAACGGCGGCGACTCAAAGAACACGCTTTATTGTTCGTTCTGCGGTAAGAGCCAGCATGAAGTCCGGAAGTTGATTGCCGGACCGACCGTATTCATCTGTGACGAGTGCGTTGAACTCTGCATGGACATTATCCGCGAGGAAAACAAATCCTCGATGGTGAAGTCCCGTGACGGTGTCCCGACCCCGCAGGACATCATCAAGGTTCTCGACGAATACGTCATCGGCCAGCGGCAGGCGAAGAAGATCCTCTCCGTTGCCGTTCACAACCATTACAAGCGTCTCGCGCACGCATCGAAGAACGGTGACGTCGAGCTGTCGAAGTCGAACATCATGCTGGTCGGACCGACCGGCTGCGGCAAGACCTACCTGGCTCAGACGCTCGCCCGCATCATCGACGTGCCGTTCACCATGGCCGACGCGACCACGCTGACCGAAGCGGGCTATGTCGGCGAAGACGTCGAAAACATCATTCTCAAGCTGCTGCAGGCCGCCGACTACAACGTCGAGCGTGCGCAGCGCGGCATCGTCTACATCGACGAAGTCGACAAGATTTCCCGCAAGTCGGATAATCCGTCGATCACGCGCGATGTCTCGGGCGAGGGCGTGCAGCAGGCGCTTCTAAAGATCATGGAAGGCACGGTGGCTTCGGTTCCCCCGCAGGGCGGCCGCAAGCATCCTCAGCAGGAATTCCTGCAGGTGGACACGACCAACATCCTCTTCATCTGCGGCGGCGCCTTCGCAGGCCTGGACAAGATCATCTCCGCCCGCGGCGAGAAGACCTCGATCGGCTTCGGCGCCACCGTCAAGGCACCGGATGACCGCCGCGTCGGCGAAGTGCTGCGCGAGCTGGAGCCGGAAGATCTGGTGAAGTTTGGCCTCATCCCGGAATTCATCGGTCGTCTGCCCGTTTTGGCGACACTGGAGGACCTTGACGAGGACGCGTTGATCCAAATCCTGTCCGAGCCGAAGAACGCGCTGGTGAAGCAGTATCAGCGCCTGTTCGAGATGGAAGACGTCGAGTTGACCTTCCACGAGGATGCGCTGCGCGAAATCGCCCGTAAGGCGATCGTCCGCAAGACGGGTGCTCGCGGCCTGCGCTCCATCATGGAGAAGATCCTCCTCGACACCATGTTCGAGCTGCCGGCGCTGGAAGGCGTGCGCGAAGTGGTCATTTCCGAGGAAGTGGTTCGCGGCTCCGCCCGCCCGCTATACATCTACGCCGATCGGCAGGAAGAAAAGGCTAACGCTACGGCCTGATCCACCATCCGTGATCACGAATCGGGGGCTCGTCATCGGCGAGCCTCTTTCTGTTTGAAAAACCGTGCAGTTTGCTGATAAAGTCTTGGATAAGCTTATCGGAATGCCGTCGGAACCGGTTGTGAAGAGCCCCTGCTGCAGCCATGATGGCATGATTCTGGAGCATTCGGCGGACAGGGCGCAGGCGCGGCGTTTTTCTTCGGATTGTTACGTCGCCCGCAGTATTCGAGTTGCCGGGTTCTGGTGTCTTGTTGTTGCGTTCCCCCTTGCGAATACGCGGGATCGCCGCCTGATGGCGGACGTTTCCCGTGACTTGAAATAGGCAGTGTGAAGCTCCACTTGTTTACCAAGTGAGAGAGCCGGCTAACTCCCCCAAGCCGGCAGAGAGCCCGGGAACGGGACGACGGAAAGGAAATGACATGAGTAAGAAAACGTCTGCGACACACGACAGCATTGCCTATCCGGTACTGCCGTTGCGCGACATCGTGGTCTTCCCCCACATGATCGTGCCTCTGTTCGTCGGACGGGAAAAATCCATTCGCGCCCTGGAAGAGGTCATGGGTTCGGACAAGCAGATCATGCTCGTCACCCAGATCAATGCCAGCGATGATGATCCCGCGCCGGATGCCATCCATAAGGTCGGCACCGTTGCGAACGTCCTGCAGCTGCTGAAACTGCCCGACGGCACCGTCAAGGTGCTGGTGGAGGGTCGCGCGCGCGCAGAGATCGACGAATATACCGGACGCGAAGACTTCTACGAAGCCCTCGGCCATGTCCTGCCTGAGCCGGAAGAAGATCAGGTCGAGCTCGAAGCTTTGAGCCGCTCGGTCGTTTCCGAATTCGAGAGCTATGTAAAGCTCAACAAGAAGATCTCGCCGGAAGTGGTCGGAGCCGCCAGCCAGATCGACGATTATTCGAAGCTGGCGGACACCGTCGCATCGCATCTTTCGATCAAGATCACCGAAAAGCAGGAAATGCTGGAGACCACCAGCGTCAAGGCTCGCCTGGAAAAGGCGCTCGGCTTCATGGAAGGCGAGATTTCGGTTCTTCAGGTCGAGAAGCGCATCCGCTCGCGCGTCAAGCGCCAGATGGAGAAAACGCAGCGCGAATACTATCTGAATGAACAGATGAAGGCGATCCAGAAGGAGCTTGGCGACGGCGAAGAAGGCCGCGACGAGATGGCCGAACTGGAAGAGCGCATCTCCAAGACCAAGCTGTCGAAGGAAGCCAAGGAAAAGGCCGATGCCGAGCTGAAGAAGCTGCGGCAGATGAGCCCGATGTCGGCTGAAGCGACTGTGGTGCGCAACTATCTCGACTGGCTGCTGGGCATTCCCTGGCACAAGAAGTCGAAGATCAAGGCTGACCTGAACAACGCCGAGAAGATCCTTGAAGCGGATCACTTCGGTCTGGACAAGGTCAAGGAGCGCATTGTCGAGTATCTGGCCGTTCAGGCCCGCGCCACCAAGATCAAAGGGCCGATCCTGTGCCTCGTCGGCCCTCCGGGCGTCGGCAAGACCTCGCTCGCCCAGTCGATCGCCAAGGCGACCGGCCGTGAATATGTCCGCATGGCGCTGGGCGGCGTTCGCGACGAAGCCGAGATCCGTGGTCACCGCCGCACCTATATCGGCTCGATGCCCGGCAAGGTCATCCAGTCGATGAAGAAAGCCAAGAAGTCCAACCCGCTGTTCCTGCTCGACGAGATCGACAAGCTCGGCCAGGACTATCGCGGCGATCCGTCTTCGGCGCTGCTTGAGGTGCTGGACCCGGCGCAGAACTCGACGTTCATGGATCACTACCTGGAAGTCGAATACGACCTGTCGGACGTGATGTTCATCACGACGGCGAATACGCTGAATATCCCTGCGCCCCTGATGGACCGCATGGAGATCATCCGTATCGCCGGCTACACCGAGGACGAAAAGCGCGAGATCGCCAAGCGGCACCTGCTGCCGAAGGCCATCAAGGAACATGCGTTGCAGCCGAACGAGTTTTCGGTCACCGACGGCGCCCTGATGGTCATCATCCAGCAGTACACCCGCGAGGCCGGTGTGCGTAACTTCGAGCGCGAACTGATGAAGCTTGCCCGCAAGGCGGTCACCGAGATCATCAAGGGCAAGGTGAAGTCGGTTGCCGTCACGGCGGAGAACGTCCCGGACTATCTCGGCGTGCCGCGCTTCCGCCATGGCGAAGCCGAACGCGACGATCAGGTCGGTGTCGTCACCGGTCTTGCCTGGACCGAAGTCGGCGGCGAGTTGCTGACGATCGAAGGCGTGATGATGCCGGGCAAGGGCCGCATGACGGTCACCGGCAATCTGAAGGAAGTCATGAAGGAATCGATCTCGGCAGCGGCTTCTTACGTCCGCTCGCGCGCCGTCGATTTCGGCATCGAGCCGCCGCGCTTCGACAAGAGCGACATCCACGTGCACGTGCCGGAGGGTGCTACGCCGAAGGACGGCCCTTCGGCCGGTGTCGCCATGGCAACCGCGATCGTCTCGATCATGACCGGCATCCCGGTTTCCAAGGATGTCGCCATGACGGGTGAAATCACGCTGCGCGGCCGCGTGCTGCCGATCGGCGGCCTGAAGGAAAAGCTGCTCGCAGCACTGCGCGGCGGCATCAAGAAGGTGCTGATCCCGGAAGAAAACGCCAAGGATCTGGCGGAAATTCCGGACAACGTGAAGAACAACATGGAAATCATTCCCGTGTCGCGCATGGGCGAGGTGATCAAGCACGCGCTTGTTCGCCGCCCCGAGCCGATCGAGTGGGACGGCACCGTGGAAACGCCCGTGATCGCAACCGTCGAAGGCGTCGACGAAGTGGGTTCGACCATCGCTCATTGAGGCGCTTCGCCTCAATTCTGTCGAATTGACACAAATGGACGGAAAGACCGGCATTTTTGCCGGTCTTTTTTTGTGAAAAGCGTATGCCAACGCTTGCTTTTCCTTGATTTGCAGGGCTTTTGGGGTTGCGGCGGGTAAGAGCATTGCTATTTTGCGCCCCGCTTACTGATAAGTCGTTTCATACCAGAGAAAGGGGTGGAAACATGAACAAGAATGAGCTCGTGTCCGCAGTGGCCGAGAAGGCCGGTATCACGAAGGCTGACGCTGCTTCCGCTGTCGACGCTGTTTTCGATACTGTCCAGGCCGAACTGAAGAAGGGCGGCGACATTCGCCTTGCTGGTTTCGGCAGCTTCACCGTTTCTCACCGTGCAGCCACCAAGGGCCGTAACCCGTCCACCGGCGCCGAGGTCGATATTCCTGCCCGTAACGTACCGAAGTTCACGCCCGGCAAGGGCCTGAAGGACTCGGTCAACAGCTAATTCGTTTTCACCCGCTGCGAGGCATTTGCCTTGCGGGTGGACAACATCGGGGCCTGCTTTTTGCAGGCCCTTTTTATTTCGATCCTGTGTTATCGGGCGCTGTCGATGATCTGGCCGCCATCGGGTGTCAGACTTGAACCCGTGATGAACCTCGAATCGCTGCTGGCAAGGAACAGGACGACTGGTGCGACGTCGTCTTCGGGAGAGCCAAAGCGGCCGAGGGCATTCGTTGGCGGAGGAATGTCGGGCCTTGCCCCCCAAGTGTCGGCTACGGGCAGGAGGTTGTTGACGGTGATATTGTCCGGACCCCATTCGCGGGCAGCGGACCTCGTGAGAGCGCGTACCGCCTCCTTGGCGAGATTGTATGGTCCGTAAGGGGATATGCCGAGAATGCCTGCCAAAGATGCAAAGTTGATCACACGGCCTTCTCCGCTGGCTTTCAGGTATGGGTAGCAGGCCTGCATGGTTCGCAGATATGCGATCGGCCCCATATCGAAGTTGCGTTGCAACTGCTCTACGGAGAGATCGAGGATCGATGAGTGAACGACGGTGGGGTCGAATGCGACATTCACCAGAATATCGATCCCTCCGAATGTCTGCACCACCTTAGCCACTGCCTCGGCAATCTGCTCGCCGCAACTTATGTCGCAGACCACGCCGAGTGCGGTTCCTTCCTTCGATTCAATGTGAGCGACGACCTCATTCACGTGGGCGGGAGTGAGCGACAATACAGCGACCTTCGCGCCTTCCGCCGCAAAGAGTTCCGCCGTTGCACGTCCGATGCCCCTGCCGGCACCGGCGACGATAGCCACTTTTCCAGTTAGCTTTCCCATTTGATTTCCTTTCGGGTTGAGCAATTAGAGCGCCTGCGCCAATGCGTAGGGTGAGGGAATTCCGCGTGCCGCGTTCTGTGTGGCGAAGGAGGTTGCGAGCAATGCCAGTCCGGCCGCAGCCGGCAGAGCACCTGCGGGTTTTCGAACGCCTATATGGGCAAGTCCGGAAAGCAGGAGGTGAAACAACATGCCCGCATATGCCAGATCACTGATGGCAACGTTGAGCCGCGATACGATAGCGGCGACGGCAGCGAGCTTCACGAAGGTCAGAATGTGGACAAGATAGCTGGGGTAGCCGAACCCGAGCATCATTTGCCGTACCCGATCGGCTTTGATGATGTAGGTCACGGCAGAGCTCAGATAGAGCAGGACAAGCAAGGCCGTTGCGGCCCAGTAAACGTAGAATTCAGACATGGGATATCCGCTGCCGCCGGATGGCTCCGGCAGCTTGTTCCGTTCAAGATTTTCGATATCCGGAATAGCGATCCGCTGTTTTCCGGTGTGTGGATCGAAAATGTGATATTAAATGAATCTCTGCAAGTAGGATGAATTCAGTGTGGTAAGTATGAAAAATCAGACTAATAGCTCAGAAGGCACCAACATGCATGAAGGGATGCGCCGCGTGTTCGCCCTGCTTTCCGGAAAATGGAAGCTGGAAATCATGTGGCTTCTCAACCAGCGGATCTATCGATTTAACGAGCTGCGCAAGGCGATCCCGGGTATCACCCAGCACATGTTGACAGCGCAATTGCGAGAACTGGAGGCTGATGGTCTCGTCTCACGCACCGTCTTCGCCGAAGTTCCGCCTCGCGTGGAGTATGAGATTACTGCGAAGGCAAGGGGGCTCGGACCGACCATGGAAGCTTTGATGGCATGGTGGAACGAGCATGGCGGAAGCATACCCGAAAGGACGACAACTCGCGGCCGAAAACAGACCTCAAAAAGTGGATAATCGCTCCGAGCTGCAGAGCAGGTGCCGAATGAGTGCCGGGGACACGAAGCAGCGGCAATATCGCCGCCTCGGCTGATAGCTCTGCTGCCAATGCGATCTCAGAGCAGCGTCCGGCTGCCGTCGGCGGCGAGCTTTTGACCGGTGCCGAAATCTGCCTTGCTCAAAGCAGCAAAGTTCAGAGGGCGTATGCCTTGGTCCTATCCCGCCTTTCCCAATGCCATCCGTGCCGATCGGGTCAATTGCCTGACCCGCGCTCAGAGCTGACCCGACACCATCCGCATGACGAGCGTGATGCGTTGAGCCCGAAAGGCGGGTCTTATCCTGCCGTGACGTTCAAGCTCCGCCAGACCGTGAAGTGCTGCCCAGAAAGTTTCGGTTGCGGTATCCACGTCCTGGGCGAACGGCGCAATCACCGTCGCCATCGCTCCAAAACCATCGCGAAGTTGGGGTGGCGTATCGGATCTCGCGAAGCGGAGGCCAGTCGGCAGGACGAACATCGCCTCGTACATCGCAGGGCGGGCGAAAGCAAAATCGAGATAGGCGGTTGCGACGTCTTCCACTCGCTCCCTTGACGTAGACGATGGCCGGATTGCGGCACGGAGCATCGCAGCCAATTCGCCGAAGCCTTCGAGCGCCACTGCTCCGACGATCTGATCGCGATTTTCGAAATGCGAATAGAGAACTGGCTGACTGTATTCTATCTCCTCGGCGAGGCGCCGGATCGTGACGGAAGCCCAGCCGTCACGTTCTGCGATCGTCCTCGCCGCGACGATGATCCTGCGTTCGCGTTCGCTTCGTTCCCGAGTCTTGCGTTCGCTGATACCCACTCCGTGCCCCTCGATCTTCCGCGCGCGATTTTCCTGCTGAGAAACTATCAAAACGAATGACGATTGACAAACTAGCATCGCTAGATTATATAATGTCGGTATTAAACTTTATACGCGCCAGGATCATCAGCGAAGAGAATATCAATGTGTCTTCCTATGGAAATTTTCACAGGCACAACGTCCCTCGATACCGTCCTTGTCTGGCTGGCCGCCGGGGCATTTCTCGTCGGCGCTGTCGCCAACGCGAGTGGACATCCGAAGATCCGCGCGGGCTTCGTGCGGCTTGGATTTCCTTTCTGGTGGTGCTGGGTCACTGCCGCCTTTGAACTCGTAACCGCGGCGCTTTTAGTCACCGCCGGCACCCGATATATCGGGATCGCGTTAGGCGTCTGCATCATGCTCGCCGCGATCGCGGCCATTGTCCGTATCCGGAACTATAGAGAGCTCCCGCCGCCTTTCGTGTTCCTGTTGCTGCTGGCACTTGCGGGTGTCGGCGGTCAAATCTGAATACTCGCGGAAAAACTCATTCAACCGACGACCCGCGTGTGACTGGCTGGATAAAGATCCGATTGCCAGGACGCAGGGCTTCATCCACCGCTGTCATCAATCCATCGAAAAGAAGACGCACGTCCGAGCGGTTCCGCTTCCGGACAGCGCAAAGCAATGGCCAGAAGGAGGCTAGGAACCATCATGTCAAATCGCACAGCAAGCACAGTCGTCGTCTATCATTCCGGCTACGGCCACACCCAGCGGATGGCGGAAGCCGTGGCGGAGGGGGCGGGCGCGGCACTTTGCGCCATCGATGCGGATGGCAACCTTTCCGATGAGGGATGGGTCGCCTTGGACGCCGCCGACGCCATCATCTTCGGATCGCCAACCTACATGGGCGGGCCGAGCTGGCAGTTCAAGAAGTTTGCCGACGCGTCCTCGAAGGCTTGGTTCGCCAGCAAATGGCAGGACAAGGTTTTCGGAGGCTTCACCAACAGCGCCAGTTTGAACGGCGACAAGCTCAATACGCTCGAATACTTCGTTCTTCTGGCGGGGCAGCATGGTGGCCTTTGGGTTAGTCTGGGAGTGAAACCAGCGAACGTAAAGGCTTCGAAGCGCGACGATGCGAACAGGATGGGATCATACATCGCGCCAATGGCGCAATGCGATGCCGACGCAGCCCCGGGCGAAATGTCGATCGGCGACCTGGAAACCGCTCGCGCTTACGGCGAGCGCGTAGCGCAAGTTGCACAGCGGTTCGCGTCGGCATGAACGACAGATGAATCCGGCGAGCGGAGTAGTTCGTTTATGGCGTGATCGACCGACCCGCGCGAACGGTGTAGCCTGGGTCAGGAAACACGGAATAAACGGAGGTCGCTCACTCTGCTCGCCACGCCCCGAAAGGCATTCCTAGGTGGCCGAAAGCGCGTTCCGGCCACCCATTTCAGTTATGGGCGTTACCAGCGATGATGAACATGCGGTGCGATCAGCCGCTCGTAGATCTCGCGCGTGGCTGCCATGACATCGGCTGAGAGCGGCGCAAGATCGGCCGCAGCCGCATTGGCCTTGGCCTGCTCCGCATTGCGCGCACCCGGAATGACGACGGTGACGGCGTCATTCATCAGGATCCAGCGCAGGGCGAAAGCCGCCATGCTGGCGCCCGCGGGCACCAGCTTGCGCACCTCTTCCACGGCCTGCAGGCCGACTTCGAACGGCACGCCCGCAAAGGTTTCACCGACATCGAAGGCCTCGCCGTGGCGATTGAAGTTGCGGTGGTCGTCGCTGGCGAATTGCGTATCGCGTGTGATCTTGCCGGACAACAGGCCGGAGGCCAGCGGTACACGGGCGATGACGGCCACGTTCTTGCGCCTGGCCTCCTTGAAGAATAGATGGTCCGGCCGCTGGCGGAAGATGTTGTAGATGATCTGGATACTGACGACACCTGGGTATTCGATCGCCTTCAGCGCCTCCTCGACCTTTTCGACGCTGACGCCGTATCCTTTGATCTTGCCGGCCTTCTGCAATTCGTCGAGACCGGCAAAAACCTCCGGCCGATAGAGAACTTCGGTCGGCGGGCAGTGAAGCTGCACGAGATCGAGGCTTTCGACGCCGAGGTTCTTCAGGCTGCGGTCGATGAAGTCTTCGAGATTGGCCTTGTTATAGCCGTCGGCAACATGCGGGTTCAGTCGACGGCCGGCCTTCGTCGCCACCATCGGGCGCTCGCCGCCGCGCGCCTTCAGCACATCGGCGATGATCTTTTCCGAGCGGCCATCGCCATAGACGTCGGCGGTATCGATGAAGGTCATGCCGGCATCGAGAGCGGCGTTCAGGGCCGCGCGGCCGTCGGCCTCGCTGACATCTCCCCATGCGCCGCCGATCTGCCAGGCCCCGAAACCGACATCGGTCACGATAAAGGGTGTCCGTCCGAAAGCATGATGTTTCATGAGATGTCTCCTCTCTTTTACTCGCAGGATGTAGCGCAGTAGCAGCCGTCCGACAGGGCTACAAGCGCACATCGGCGATCGGTGATCGCAATTGCGTGACTGAGGATATGACAATCCGGATCTGGTGATGAAACCCTTGGATGAAGTCGCCGGCGCGGTATTCATCGCGCCTCTATTTCCTTAAAAGGAGAGACCGGATATCTGACCACTATCGGAGCCAATGCCCTCTTTCAGCTTCATCCATGCCGCCGATCTGCATCTTGGCAGCCCCTTTCAAGGTCTCGCCTTGAAGGATGCCGCTGTCGCTGCCGTCTTCGTCGAAGCGAGCCGCAAGGCCTTCTCGACGCTTGTGGGTTTGGCAATCGAAAGGCGTGTCGATTTCTTCGTCATTGCCGGCGATGTCTATGACGGCGATTGGAAGGACAACAAGATCGGTCTGTTCTTCAATCGCGAAATGGCGCGGCTGGAGCGCGCGGGCATTCCGGTCTACCTGCTGCGCGGCAATCACGATGCGGCAAGCGTCATCACCAAGACGATCACCTTGCCGGCAAACGTCCATGAGTTTCCGACCGGCAAACCCGGCAGCGTCAGGCTCGAGGCACTGAAGGTGGCGCTGCATGGCCAGGGCTTTGCCGAACGCTCGGCGAACGACAATCTGGCGATCACCTATCCCGCACCCGCACCTGGCTGGTTCAACATCGGCATTCTCCATACATCGCTGACCGGCCGCGAGCCGCACGCGCCCTATGCGCCGTGCTCCGTCGACGATCTGCGCTCGCGCGGCTATGACTATTGGGCGCTCGGCCATGTCCACGACTTTGAAGTGGTGGCGCAGGACCCGCTTGTCATCTTTCCCGGCAACCTGCAGGGCCGCAATATCCGCGAGCGCGGTGCCAAGGGCGCGGTGCTCGTGACCGTCGAAGACGGACGCATCGAACATGAGCGTCTGATCGTCGACGAGGCGCGGTTCGCGCAGGCTGACATCGTTGTCGATCCAGAGGACGACCAAGCCGCGATCCTCCGTCATGTGGAACAGGCCGTACAGCCTCTCGCGGATGAGATAGACGGCCGCATGACTGCGCTGCGCATTCGGCTTTCCGGCGTCACGCCTCTGCATGGCACGATCGCCGCCAACCGCCAGCAATGGCGCGACGAGGTGGAAGCCGCCTGCCACCGCGTGCATGAGGATATCTGGCTGGAAAAGCTCGAATTGCGGCTGGAGCCGCCGCCGGAGAGGGCGTCGGATGCGGACGGCGCGCTCGATCTGCGCCAACTGCTGACCGAGCACGCCGGCGATGCTGATATCGCGGCGGAAGCAAGCCGCTTGATCGACGAGATCGCCGTGCGCCTGCCGGGCGGCCTTGGCGCGACCGAGCGGCCATTGGACGACGGCATGGAGGCTCTCATCGAAGAAGCGCGGCAACTGCTGCTGGCGCGCGGGCAGGGGGCGGGTTGATGCGCTTTACCCGTCTCGATATTCTTCGCTATGGCGCGCTGACCGATCGCACGCTCGATTTTCGCCCCGGTGCGCGGCTGCATGTGATCTATGGTCCGAACGAGGCAGGTAAATCCTCGGCTCTGAGCGCAATTTCGGATCTTCTGTTCGGGTTCCCGGCCGCCGCTGAGCAAAGCTTCTTGCACGAGCCGGGGACCTTGCGGATCGGAGCTGATATCAGCGCGCGCGATGGCGCAAGCTTAAGTTTTCGCCGCCGCCGCGGCCGCAAGGGGACGCTTCTGGCGCCGGATGACAGGGAGGCGCCGCTGGCCGAGGATGCGCTTTCGCCCTTCCTCGGCAATTTGAGCCGCGACGTGTTCGAGCGCGCCTTCGGCCTGGACTCGCAGCGGTTGCGGCAGGGCGCGGCTGCCATGCTGCGCAGCGGCGGCGAGATCGGCAGCCTGCTTTTTTCCGCAGCTTCGGGCCTCACTGGCCTGTCCCGACTGCGTCAATCGTTGGAAGCTGAGGCCGATGGCATCTATGCAGCCAGGCGCTCGAAGGACCGCGGCTTCTATCAGGCTCTCGACCGCTACGAGGATGCCCGGAAGGCCGAGCGGGACAACGAACTGAAATCCGGCGATTGGAAGAAGCTTCTTGCCGAGGCCGCCGAATTGGAGACGGAACTGGAGCGCCTGCAGGCGGAGCGCCGCGGCACCCGCGAAGCGCTTGATCGGCTCAAGCGGCTGAAGACCCTGCAGCCCTTGCTGTCAGAAATCGATGCGGAAACTCTCGCGCTCGATGGCCTCGCCGATCTTGCCGCCATACCGGATGGCTTTGCCGACAAGCTGGAGCAGAGGTTGCGCGATAAGCAAGCGAGCGAAGAGGAACTGCGCCGGGCGCGGCAAGCCGTTGCTCGCGCCGAGGAGGACCTTTCGCGCATTCAGGTGGATGAAGCGTTGCTACGGATGTCTGGCGATATCACCCAGCTCTTTGCCGATACCGGCAACTACCGCGCCCAGCGTCACGATCTGCCGCGTGTCGATCAGGAGCTTGCCGGTTACGACACCACGCTTTCTCAGCTCGCCCGCCGCCTCGGTCTTGCCGAAGCCGAACTCGAAAGGAGGCAGCCGAGCGACGTCGACCGCGCGCGCCTGTCCGAGCTGGTGGACGAGGGCAGGCAGCTCGCGCGACAATTGCAGTCTCTCGCCGAGCAGTCCGATGCTGAGCGCAGGCAGCTCGCGGCGCTTGAGAAGGATAATCATGCGGGCCGGCTGATCGATCCAAGGCCCTATCTCGATCAGCTCGAGGCGCTGAGCACCG
This sequence comes from Hyphomicrobiales bacterium, assembly GCA_900468625.1. GTDB lineage: Bacteria > Pseudomonadota > Alphaproteobacteria > Rhizobiales > Rhizobiaceae > Rhizobium. The sequence continues at coordinate 108,114 of UBUL01000024.1, read as the reverse complement.
ATCTGTCTGCCTTGGGCCGCCTTGACGGGCTGGAAACGCAGATTCGCCGCATCGGGTCCGATCTGAAAGAAGCTGCCGGCCGGCTGCAGCCACCGGTCGGTGACATCGATGTGCTGTTCTCCGCGCCGCTGCCGGAAACCACCGAAATTGCCGGACATCGTGATGCCATTGACGCCGCACGCGCAAAAATGCGCGAAGCCACCGGCAAGCTGCAGACTTATGACGAGCAGCTGGCGGAGATAGCGCGAACGCTTGCCGATGCCGAGTGCACCGGGCCGATCGTCACGCGCGAGCAGATCGTCGCTGCGCGTGAAGGTCGTGATGCGCAATGGTCCTCCATCCAGCAAAGATGGTCGGACGGTACGGCTCCGGAGGCCAGGCTGCTTGCGGCGCTGAGCGTCGGTATTGCCGAGGCGGACCGTCTGGCCGATGCCGCACTGAGCGATGCGGATCGTGTTGCGCGCCACGCCGACTATCGTCTGCGTCAGGCGCGTCTGCTGCAGGAGCGGGAGGCGGCTAATGAACGGCTGAAGAGCTGTGAGAAAGCGCTGAAGGATGCGCAGGCAACCTTCGCGGCTCTTTTCGAGCCTTGCGGAATCGACGCCCTCGATCCACCGGCGATGCTGGAGTGGCGGCGCGGAGTGGAACTGCTGCGGCGCGAGCGCAAGGCATTGCTGGAAATGCTGGACCAACGGGATGAGAGTGCGCTGGCGGAAGGTCGCGTCTTGCCCGTCCTGCAGGATATCGTCGAGGCAACAAGCTACAAGAGCGGCCGCCTCCCGCCTGCGGCGATTGCGGAAGGCTTGCGCAAGCATCTGCGCCTTCTCTCGGAACGCTGGAGCGAAAGCCGTACGCGGGAAGGAGAGATCGGCGCCGCACGCGACCGGTTGGTCCGCTTCGGCGACGAGCAACGGGCTTTGGAACGACGGCATGCCGAGTGGCGCGATGCATTCGCCAAAGCTGCTGAGCTCCTCGGCCTGCCATCCGACACGACGCTTGATATGGCGAGCGCCGCCCTGAAGGCATGGGACGAACTGCCCGATATCCTCACCGAGCGCGAAAACCGCTTGCGTCGTGTCAATGGCATGCGGCGCGACATGGCGGATTTCGAGCGGCGTTTGGCAACGCTTGCAGCCAATAGCGGCCATGAGCTGGATCATCTGCCGCCGGATGCCGCCGCCGAGGCGCTGCACACCAGCGTCAATGCCATGCGCGGCGAGCTGAAGAAGCGCGACGGCCTCGAAGAGGAGCGGCTGCGCGGGGCAGAACTGGTGGCGCGCCAGGACGCAGCGCTCGCCGCCATTAGGGCCGACCTCGACCATCTGACTGCCGATCTGGGCGGCGTTAACGATCTGCCGGCGCTGCTTTTACGGCTGCGCGAACGGCTGCGCCTGACTGCCCGCCTCGCGGAAAGCCTGGATCGCTTCCGTCAGCAGGCCGACGGCAGGGCCGAAGACGAGCTTCGTGCCGAGCTTGCCGGTTTTGAACGGGTTGCTGCGGATCTCGAAATCGAGCGATTGACTGGGGAAGATCAGCGACAGTTCGCCATGCATGGCGAGCTTTCGGCACGGCTGGCGGAGAACCGCCGTCAGCGTCAGGCCCTGGAAACCGGCGTCAGCGCAGAATATGCGGTTTTCGAGAAGCTCTCGGCCGAGCAGGAGGCAAAGGACCTTGCGCGGCAATGGGTCGTCCTCAAGATCGCAGCCCGCATGTTGGCCGGCTCTATGGAGGCCTATCGCGAGAAGCAAGCCGATCCCGTCATCGGGCGAGCCGGCGAGCTGTTCTCGCAACTGACCGGCGGGCGTTTCTCCCGCCTCGTCGAAGCCCATGATGAAAGCGATGCTTTGCAGCTGCTGGCCGAGCGTGCTGCCGGCGAGCGCGTGCCGCTCGACGGTCTGAGCGAGGGTACGGGCGACCAGCTCTATCTTGCCCTGCGGCTGGCGTTCCTCGAAGATTATTCCACCCGCAACGAGCCGGCACCGCTGATCGTAGACGATATCTTCCAGACCTTCGACGACGAGCGCGCCCGCGCTGGGCTGCAGGTCCTTGCCGCGACGGCCGACCGTTTCCAGACGATCCTCTTCACCCATGAGAAGAGCGTGGTCGAGATTGCCAAGAGCGAGATCGGCGGGGATCTCGACTTAATCCAGCTTTGACTTCAAATCGCGTTATGGCATCGATGGGATGTGCAACCGCGTCGGTACCACGATCTTGGGGTCCGATTTGTCGCGGCTGTAGGCGGGATTGAGCGAGCGATCGATGAAATCCTGCGTGGCGTGCAGCCGACGGAGGTTTTGTTTTTCCTGTTCGAAGCGCTTCTTTCGCTCTCCGGATTTATCCGATCCGCGGGACAGCGATTCGTGGTGATAGAGGCAGGCAAAAGGTGTCCAGACAACGCGGTAGCCGGCCTTATGCGCCCGCAGGCAGTAATCCACGTCATTATAGGCGACTGCGAAATTCTCCTCGTCGAACAGGCCGATCTTCCGAAGGCACTCACCCGAGATCAGCATCACGGCGCCAGTCACGCAAGTCATCGTATTGCGCACATGCAGCCGGTTCATGGGGCCACCGAACTCCTTCGGCTTGTTCATGTACCAATGACCGGCCAGCCCGCCGAAGCCGATGACCACACCGGCATGCTGCATCTTGTCATTCGAAAACAGCAATTTGGCGCCGACGATACCGGTCCTGTCATAAGCGAGGCAGGAGACCATCTCCTTCAGCCAGCCGGGCTCGATGACTTCGACATCGTTGTTGAGGATCAGGTAGTGCTCACCTGTCGCCGAACTCAGGCCGCGATTGACCGAGCGCGAGAAATTGAAGGCTTCCGGATTGATGACGGCGGAAAAGCGAGGCTGAGTTTTCCGATAATGCTCATAGAGATCGAGGACGGCTTGATTGGCGGAGCCGTTGTCGATGACCAGGACTTCAAAATTGGGATAGTCCGTCTTTTCGAAGAGGTCGCGAAGGATGCGCGATATCAGATTGAGATTGTCCTTGCTCGGAATGACGATGGAAATTTTCGGCCATTCGCTGGGCGCTTCGAAGACGACCCGATGCAGGGTCTTGGTGAGAGCATCCTCGATGGCGATCGCCTGCTGCTGCCGCTCGAACCTTTCGGTCAGCGCCTTTCTGGCGCTGATGGTTGCGGCATCCATGAATTTGCGCGAATAGGTCTTGCCATTGCGGCGCCACCAGTAGGCAGGATAGGGCAGGTGGAGAACGCTTTCTTCGGGGATACCCTCGAGATACCGCAGCAGCAGATCGTAATCCTGCGAACCCTCGTAGCCGGTGCGGAGGTAGCCAAGCTCCCGAAGGCGGCCATGGCGGTAGATGGAGAAATGGTTGATATAGTTGACGCCCGTCAGCAGCACGGAATCATAGGCCGGCTTCAGCATGATGCCGGTCGGCTTCAAGGTGTCGTCGACCACCAATTCGTCCGTATAGAGGAAGTTCGCATCGGGATTTTGCTCGAGCGTATGGCGGATCAGCTTGAAGGCATGCGGCGCGATGACGTCGTCATGATCGAGAAAGGCGATCCATTGCCCCTGCGCATGGGAGAGACCGGCATTGGTGGCAGCCGCGATCCCGCCATTGCGCTGGTTCAGCACGCAGCGGATATTGTCCCGCGATTGCTGGTTCTCATACCATTGCCGCGTTTCCGGTGATGTCGAGCCGTCGTCGCTCAAGATGAGTTCGGTACCTTGCTCGCTCTGTGCTTCGAAGGATTTGACAAGATCGTCCAGATAGCGTGGCGGTGCGTTGTAGACCGGGACGACGACGCTCAGCCATGTTCCGGCGGTCGCCGATACCGGTGCGGCCGCCATCTCGGAGGCGAGCCGATAGCTCATATCGGTATATTGAACGGTCAGATTTGCGGCGCGTTTGCCAAGTCGCAGCTTGGGCAATTTCAGCCAATATTGAGGCAGCCGGCCGAGATCGATGCGCTTGGTTCTTTCATCCGCTCCGAGAACGTCCGAAATGTACCTCTCGGCCGATTTCGGCGACGTAAACGCGATGGCGTCGAAACGGAACGTCGTCGGGAAACTGGATGGATCGGCACGCAGAGCGCAGATGGAGCCGACCGGGCCGATGTCCGCGGTGATGATGAAGCGATGTCCTTCCGGGAGGGAAATGGTGTCCTTCTCGCGGAAGCCGTAACCGCGATTGACGTAGAACTTCGGATCTATGGCCTCATCGATCGCAGTGATGTGGAGGACGAGCAATCTTTTTCTGAGGGGGGAAAATCTGATCTCGAAAGCCGGGTCGTCACCCAGGGATTTCCATAGGTTGGAACCCGCGTCGGCGGATATTCCACGTTCGAGATCGGCGTTCGGTAAGATTTTGAGTGTCATCGAAATATTGATTTCATCCACATGCTGGGAGGAATGTTGTTTACAAAACGAAAGCTCTAGGCTGCACCGCTGAGCGGCTCAAAACGTATGCCGGGAAACGCCGGGCTCGCATGCAGCCGCATTCTCTGGATCGAGTGCCATGTGGCGTCGCGCGCGGCAAGCCGTCGTTCGCGATCACTCGCCAGCAGGCCAATGGCGGCCAGCCACTCTTCGGCGGTGTTGCCGATGTGCAGCTCTCCGGCGACTGCGCACCGTTCGAAAGTCGGGCATCCCGAGAATATGGCCGCTGCCCGAAGGCGGCCGATATCGACCCGCTTGGTGTCGGAACGGCTCGCATTGGTCTTTCCGGAGAGCAGCGGGGCCAAGGCGATATCGGCTTTGTGATGCGTTGTCCTGGCGAGATAGGCCGGCCACGAAAGAGGCGGCATGATCGCGATGCGGGCGGGATCTATTCCCTGACGTCCCCAGCGGCGCGCGAGTGCACCGGCGGCAAAAACCTCGAAATGCAGATTGTCATGCCTTTCCATCGCGCTCCTGACGATCGGCATCAGGAACTCATGTTCGCGGCGGTGAACACCGGTTGCGTGATAGACCATTTTCAATGGGGGACAGCTGTCTTCAGCTCCGTTGAAAGCAGTGACGGCAATATCCGCCGGAAGCGGAGGCAGGATATCGATCCGGTGGTCCGCCGTCGCGATCGCGCTTGCCAGGGTTTCGGTAGATGTCCAGACATGCGTCAGCAGTCGGTTCACCCTTGGCAAAGGCCGGACGGCCAGTTTGATGAGCCTGAATTTATAGGGCAAACTGGCTTCGTTGCCGGTCAGGACCGCTGGAATGTCGTCGTCGACGAAATAGGCGACACCCGCAAGAGCATCCCGTTTGCCTTCCAGCCAGCGTAATTGCGGCGGCTTGATGTAGCGGCAGATGATGACGAAAAGCCCTTCGCAATCGATGTCATCGAGCGGATCGTCAAGTCCCTTCATGAGAACTGGAATATCGCCGAGCGTCTTGGCACGTTCATCGAGGTAGTAGCTGAAGCTCGGATTGGGATAGCGCGACAGAATGAGGAGCCGTCTTGCAACGCGCTCGCCACTTTTGGTCCGCGCTCCGAATGGCCGCGGTCTTGGAAGCAATTGATAGACGATGTCACGTAAAATTTGCATAGGTCGTCCGCGCAAGCTCAAACCAGACGACTTCGGATATTCGCAAGGATACCGAAAATAGCACCCCATGCGGCGAGGGTGGCCGCGAAAATCCCGGCGATCCAAAGCGCCCGCTGAGGATACTCGGCCTCGTCGGGCAGGCTGGGAGCGAGGAATGTATCGAGGTAGAGGAGCTGCTGCTTGCTGACGAATTTGACCTGTTCCAGCGTCTTCATGCTCATTGCAAATTGCTGCTCCGCAAGGGTCTGTTCCAGCTCGCGCTGCGACATATCAACGGAAACATCCGCAAGGTTCTGCTCGGATTTGTTGCTCTGTCCTGCGACCTGGCTGTTGAGCTGATCGATCTGCTTCTGCTTGCTGTCGATCTCGCGTTTGAGCACGCGCATCTGCGGCGCATCTGCCGAGACCGTTCCAAGTAGCGCATCATATTTCTGCTGAAGGTCTATTCTTTCCTTCTGAACGGACGAGATCAGGTTCGTGAGAACGGTCGAGGATCCCTCGACGCTGAGGACGCCTGTCTGATTGCGCGCAATCAAAAGCTGATCCCGGGCCTTCTGCAGCTGATTTTTGGCATTGTCCAGGTTCGCCTGGGCTGTCGCGATAACATCCCGCCAGATACGCGTATTGACATCGTTGACCACGACCTCGGATGCGGCCACAACCGCCCGCAATACCTTCTGAGCATCGGTCGCGGTGAACGCGCGCGCCTTGACCGTCACGATGCCGCTGTTCGCATCGATCTTGACCGAAACCATGTCTTCCCAATAGTCGAGCAGCTTCTCCGAACTCGCATCCTTCTTCAGGCGCGCGATCCGATCGATCGAGTCGTTCCCATAGATTTTTTGAAAGTCGACCTTGTTCTCGAGAGCGGCAACCATGTCCTTGCTCTTGATGAAGTTTGTTACGATCAAGGTATTCTGGACGATCTGTGCCGGCGGCAGGCCCGTGACCTTGGTGATCTGGTTGCTTCCGAGCGCCGGCGTGGATGTGCGCACGGTGAAGCGTGTTTCCGATTGATACTGATCGGATGCGACGCAGGTGAAGTAATAGATCGACGCAATGTTGGGAACGACAAGCAGCAGAATGGCCGATGCCAGGATGGCCTTGCTGATGACTTGCTGCATCGGGCGCGGCCGGAGGCCGACGGCCTTGAACAACTGGCTTCGCCTGGATGTCGAAAACCGCAGTTTTCGCGCGGTCACGGACAGATTCGTGGCCACGTTCCGGCTATGCTCCGTCGCGCTGAGCTGAAGCGTTTTGGACGTGTTTTCGGTATCGTGAGCCATATTGGGCCTTGCCGTCGATCCCTGATATTCTGGAGTATGATGTCGTCCGAAAAGCGTGATCGGTTTTCGGACGACATCATGCTCTACTTTTTTGATTCTAGAGCGGATTCAGATTTCAGGCCGAGCAGACCTAAAATCATCCGGCCCTAGCGGTTCAATCTGTAATAGGCTTCGATAGCCTGCTCTACCTTATCGAAGACGATAAGCCTGCCGTCGACAAGTACCATACCCCTGTCGCAATGCGTATTGATCATGCTCATGCTGTGCGAGACCATGATGATGTCGGAGGTCTTGCGCCTGTTCTCGAACGCAATCCGACACCGCTCCTGGAACCGAGCGTCGCCGACGGCGAGAACTTCGTCAACCAGATAGCATTCGAACTCAATCGCCATCGAGAGCCCAAAAGCCAATCGTGCCCCCATCCCGGAAGAGTAGGTGCGTACGGGAGCATCGAGGTAATCGCCCAATTCGGCAAACTCTTCCACGAAGCGGGAGACGCGCCTGACATCCTCGCCATAGGCGCGGGCAACGAAGTGGACATTGGCCCGTCCCGTCATGAGGGGATTGAAACCGCTGCTCAAGCCCAGCGGCCAAGACACACGGACATTCTTGCTGATCCTGCCCGAATTTGGAAGCATCGTGCCGGCGATCATGCGGATCGTTGTCGATTTCCCGGCACCGTTGACACCAAGCAGGCCGTAGGAATAGCCGGATTCGAATTCGCAATTGACGCGGTCGAGGATGATCTTCTTGCCGCTTTGCGTCTTGAAGAATTTGGACACGTTCTTGAAGCTGATCATGGCGCTTCCCCATTCATATCCGGTGATCCTCCACGGATGCCCAGATGAGGGAAAGAGTCGCCCAGGTTACGATGAGCGCAAGCAATATGATCAATGGCGTGCTGATGCGGCGAGGGAAGATCGATTCGTCCGGCAGTACCGGTTTGACGAAAACGGCGAGGTAGAGCGTCTTGCGCAGAGCTTCGGCAAGCACGGCGTCGTAGTTCTTCTGCGAGCTCTCGTAGAGCTTTTCCGCGATCATGCGATCGGTTTCGAGCCTCGAATATTCCAGTAAGGCTTTTGCAAGGCTGGCATTCTCAGGACCCGTCAGCTCCGACCTCATCTTTTCGATCTGCGCATCGAGGCTGTCCTTGGCGAGATTGAGCTGCTGATAGGTCGGCGAATTCTGGGCATTGGACTGCCGCATCACGAAGAGGCGCGACTCGAATTCCAGCTTCTTGGCCAGCAGGCCCGTAAGGATTGTTCCGCTGTTCTTGGCCTGAGTCTGCGGGCTGAGAAGGCCGGACGCGTTTTGAAACTGGTTGAGAGCGACCAAGGTATCGCCATAGGCCTTGCCGCTCTTCTGGACGTCGGCCTTCATGCTCTGCACGATATCGTTGCGCGCACGCTCGGAAAGCTCGTTGATGAGCTTTTCGCTTTCCTCGATGATGGCATCGGCGAGCTTGACGGAATCATCGGGCGCGAAGGTCCTGACCTTCAACGTGATGATGCCGGAGGTAACGTCTATATAGGCGCTGACGTGATCGTTCCAGTATTTCAGGAACTCTTCGTCGGATTGCGAGGAGCGGAAGCGTGACAGGAAATCCGCATCCTGCCGGACAAACATCGACCGGTAATCGAGTTTCTTGCCGATTCGATTGAGAATTTCCGTCGAGTGGATGAAGCTCGTGACGACATAGGCATCCTGAGAAGCCGAGCGCATATTGAGAGCGCTGGTGGCTCCTCCGGGGGAATCGCCGGCGTCTTCGGTTCCCGATACGGCTCTGACGGCAAAACGCGCTTCCGCAATGTATTGGTCCGAAGCGATGAAGGCGTAATAGACCGAACTCGCGAGGAATGGCAGGATGACGAGCAGCAGAAAGCCGATAAGCCTGAGCGGCGGCTTGCCGCCGGACCGGGTTTCCGGCTCATTCCCATCATGCACCGGTATGTATTCGATTTCCTCGAGATCGGTGCCTTTGCGCAGCGCGGGCATCCTGCGCCGAAAGAGGGATGGCAGAATATGCCGGCTCGTTTTTACCCGCGGATATTCCTGAACTATTGCGTCTTCGATGACTGGCTTCGGCATGTCAGCTTGCAATCGTTTCCGGCTGTTCGGGCGCGGTTGGTTTCATCGCCTGACGCACATAGTGGTCGAAAATCAAATCTTCTTCGAGCATAAGTTCGGCAATATGCAATGAACGCAGCCGCGTCGCAACGTCTTCAAGGGTACTGTGTCTTGGCGGCAGCGGAAAATCGTCGATCGAGATTCCGATCAGCTCGCTGACCGCCTGCTGAAAATAAAGAGTGTCCGTATCGAAACCGACGACGGCAAAGCGCGAGAGAAGGTCGATCGCGGTGGCGATATCGCTGCGCGTCACAGTCTGTTCCGGTATGGTCGTCGCCAATTGCCGGGTGACGGGCGATATCACAACGTTTCTGACGCTTTGGGGCGCCTTCTTCAGGGCCGCTTTGAGAGACGCATCGCTTTCGAGATTCACTTCGGCAAAATGCTCCGCCGCAGGCGCCAGAATGATCCTGTCGCGGTCGCCGAAGAAGGAAATCTGAGTTTTCGCCATTCGTTTCAGAAGAAATATCCGCAAGGCGAGTTCGTAATAGGGGTCGGTAAGCAGAGTGACGGCCTTGAATCCCTTGTCGAGGAATTCCTCGTAGTTGCGCATCAATAGCCGCCCGCTGAGATAGATCGACTGAATGGCATTGAGATGAAAGGCTTGAAGGGTCGTCTCATGGCCGAAGCGTTCCACGGACGAAAGCTCGTACTGAAAGTTGCGCCCGCAATGATAATCGAACTTGACCATGGGCAGGAGCTGCGTCTCGAGCCGCAAAATCTTTAGCGGGATCGTGTTCGATACCTGCGGCCGCCGGTAGATCAGCAATCCCGATTTGGCATCATGGATCATCAGCGACGTGCGTTCCGCAAGGTCCGGAATGATTGTCGTATCGAGCCTGAACCCGACAAGGCCGTCTTCGTGGCGACCCGAATCGATGACGGCCTTTTTGACTTGATCGCATGGCAGGATCATCAGATCGCCGTCGGCATCGGATACCCTGATCTGCGGTTTGTCGGAGAAGCCGTCGGGGATCAGATATCCCTCGACGATATGCCCGTGATCGTGTTCCAGGTTAAAAAGCACCGATAGCCTCCGGCACTTTCATCCAGAACAGACGGGATACGGACCGGTAATTGAACGACGTCGATCCGGCTTGCTCTTCGCCGCACCGATCAATCCGCCTATCGATATTCCGGATATCGACGTTCGGCATAGAAACCTCGTCAGGCATTGCCGGGCGCCTTTCGCGCCAGCAATGAAAAGCTCGGGCCGCCAGGATGGCTCAGATCTTCATCTCTGATGGTCACCTCATTGAAGCCGAGTTCGCGCAGAAGCATCAGTATGTCGTCTCTGTGCATCCAGAAGTGCCTGTCTTTCATGCCGCCGCAGAAGGAGGCGTTGGCGTTGGCATGATGATAGCTGCGTTCGTAATAGCGCAAGGGAACGCCATCGACCATCTTTGTTTCCACCTTGCCGCTGAAGGGCAGCCACCGCACATCCCCCTCGGGCATTGCATCCTCCAGAACGAAGTGCGTCCAGATGAAAACCGCATTGCACCGCCTTGCCAGCAGGCGAAGAAACTCGCCGGGGTCTGCCATATGATACAGAACACCGGATGCAAGCGCAAAGTCGTAGACTTCCTCGCCCTCCTTCAACCACGCCTGGATGTCTCCCAGCATGAACGAAGCGGTACTGATATTCAAAATCTGCTTGGCAACCAGACATCTCAGGAAGCAAAGGCGATTGGCTTCGATTGCATCTATCCGTGCCGGCCGCTGACTATGCAGCATGTAGGTATGCATCCCCTCGAGCGGACCGACTTCGAGAACGTTCATGCCCTCGATCGAACCGAAGCTTCGCAATGCCCAATCGACGCGATCGTCTGCGTAGAGAGGCAGTTTTCCGGCGTTGAGGTTGAATTCCGGCGGAAACGCGCAGTTCCATCCCTGAAGAGCGTTGACGGCATTCTGGTGGGCCGGCTTGTCCTGTTCGTACTGATCGAATGTCTCCAGAGGGCCTTTGGACGCCTTCTTCGGGGACCGTTTTGAAAAACCAAGCATTAAATATAACCTTCATTCCATCGGGGCTGATTGCCGAGCCGGAAAACGAGCGGACCGGTTTCAAATGGATGCGCAACGGCCTGAAGCCGTTTCCCACTTTGAACGCATACTTTGCATAAAACCGATACAATTTGTGAGTGTTTTCGCGCAGTCGAGCATTGGCGAGGCCGGGTGGGAAATTGCCATAGTGCTTATCTCGCTGAAGGCAGAGGTCCTGCAAGGTCTGATCACTGCGGTTGGACATCTCTGCATGCGTTGCGGGTTAGGACGCGGCCCTTTTACAGGCAATGACAGCCTCCTGAAAAGCGGAATAAACGCGATGAGGCAAAACTCGGGTCCGCTGAGCAGATGAATTTCTATTGATGCTATTGGTTAATTCTCCCTCTCCAACATTCAGAAAATTTTAATTTTAAATCCCCAAAGAATACTCGCGGAAATTGCCTTGTGCGCATTTGGCCCTTATACCCGGTTTGATCGCGCGTTTCCTGAATTCCAACTGTGTTCGGATAAACGCACCCGATTTTTTTGATTGTATTCCCATCATGCGGGCTTGTTGACGCGTGCCCGTTATGCTTTTCAAGGCGTCGCTAGGTTTGATGCATTCCATGTCGGCTTCTGCCATCAGGTAGTTGCGGCAGCTAATAGGTTTGAGGTTTTACATTGATTCGTATTGGCGCCGTACTTTGCTGTGTGGTCCTGGCGGGCTGTAATTCCGTTTCGAGCGAAGGTCCGCTGGCTGGCGCCATTGTCAAGGACGCCGGTCAGTCCAGCGCAGAGCTGGGCCGCAGGAATGCCGCAGTTTTCGATGTGGTCGATATAGACAGCCGCAGCGCGCGCCTTGTTTCCGATTATGTTTCCTCCACGTTCAATCGCCGTTTCGGAATGGGAGGGGGCGTCGGTCCTGCCGTCATAGGCGTCGGCGATTCGCTGAAGGTCACGATTTTCGAAGCCGGCGTGGATGGCTTGTTTTCGACGGCGCAATCCAAGCAGGTCTCGCTCGATATCGTCGTGCAGCCGGACGGCACGGCCGCAATCCCCTATGCAGGATCGGTGCGCTTTGTCGGCAAAACGCTTGATCAGGCCCGCAAGGCAATCCTGGCGGCTTTGGCCACCAAGGCCGTCGAACCGGATGTCATCGTAACGAGCATGGGCACGCCGTCGCGTACCGTCACCGTTTCAGGTGCGGTCGGGCGCCCCTCGATGGTTTCGCTGGATCTGACCAAGGAAAAGATCACCGAGGTCATCGCCAAGGCTGGCGGACCTGCGACGCAGCCCTATGAAACCTATGTTACGCTGGTTCGCGGCAATAAGACCGGAACGGTCCTGCTGAAATCGATTATCGAGCATCCCTCCGAAGATATCTACGTTCAGCCGGGCGATCAGATTTTCCTCGTGCGCGATCCGAGAACATTCACCTTGCTTGGCTCCGTCCGCGGTGACGGGCGTCTCGAATTTGGAGCCAACGATCTCAATCTTCTCGAGGCCGTTGCCTTGGGCCATGGCGCGGATGACGAGGCGAGCAACGCCAAGGGCTTCTTCCTGTTCAGATATGAAGAACCTGAAATCGCCAAGAGCCTGCTTGGTCCGGTCCGTTTCCAGGATCTGCTGCGAAAGGGTATGGCGCCGGATGCTAAGGGACGTTACCCGATCGTATACCGTTTCGACATGTCCAACCCCGACAGCTTGATCGTTGGACAAACCTTCCCGGTCAAGAGCCGCGATGTCATCTATGTATCGCGCCATCCTACCGTCGACATTCGGAAGTTCTTGAATCTTATCGGCACACCCCTAGGTATTGCGTCCCAAGGGGCCGCGACAGCGGCGAATCTGGGGCAGTAGCTTGGAAATGCAGGCGCGGTTCCGCGAGAACTGCCCGGGCCTCTTTTCGTTGATGCGCGCCGACATCCGTATGGCCGCGACGGATCATGCCTTGTAGGCGGTGGGAATTCATCGCGAGCTGACTTGCGGAAAGATTGAATGTAAGGCGAGTAAGGGTAGCGATTTTCAACATGAACCGAAAATGCAAGAGATCGCATATTGCATCGGTTGTTGCGCTGCCGCAAATTGGCTGTACACGCGGATTGTCTGTCGGTGACAACCATAGATAAATGCTATGTGAGTGGTTAATGTTGAAAACGCCCAATGTGGTGCGCTTCGTAAGGTATTGCTGAGAGATCATGACGGTTGAAATTATCGGACGCGCAAGCGTTGCCCCCGGGGCGGGTTCGATTGAAGAGCTGCAACTTATCCTCAAGGAAGGCCGCTGCACGGTCAGCCGCATACCAGAGGAGCGTTGGGATCTGGCGCGTTTTTGGCATCCCGGCATCGGCGTTCCGGGGAAGACTTATACGTATGCCGCTGGTGTTCTCGACAACATATATGCCTTCGACCCTTCGGTATTCGGCCTCTCCCAGCGCGAGGCGATGCAGATGGATCCGCAGCAGCGCATCCTTCTGAATGTCGTCTGGCGGGCTCTCGAGGATGCAAACCTGCCGATCGACGGTTTCGAAGGGCAGCGGGTCGGAGTCTACGTCGGCGCTTCTTCTCTTGAGCACGGCAATCTGACGCTCGAGGACCCTGCATCGGGCAGCCCCTATTTCATGACGGGCAATACGCTTTCCATCGTCTCCAACCGTATTTCGCACATATTCGGGCTGCGCGGGCCAAGCATGACGATCGACACCGCCTGTTCGTCGTCGCTGGTGGCGCTCGACCAGGCGGTAAGAGCGTTGGAAAACGGCGAAATCGACACGGCAATCGTCGGGGGCATCAATGTTCTGCTCCACCCGATGTCATTTGTGGGTTTCGCGCAGGCGCGCATGCTGTCGCCGGAAGGACTTTGCCGCGCATATGACGATAATGGGCGAGGTTACGTTCGGGCCGAGGGCGGCGCGGCGATCGTGCTGCGTCGGACGGATATTGCGTTGCGCGAGAAGGATCGCAGCTATGCCAGGATCCATGCCGTCGGCGTCAACTCTTCGGGGCGGACCAACGGCATTTCCATGCCGTCCCGCGAAGCGCAGGCGGCCTTGCTCCAGTCGATCTATGAAGGACACGGCATCGATGCCAATCGGATTGCCTTCATCGAAGGGCATGGAACGGGCACGAAGGTCGGCGATCCCGCAGAAATATGGGCGATCGGCGAAGTCATCGGACGAAATCGGCGCGCACCGGTGCCGGTCGGCTCGATCAAGACCAACATCGGCCATACCGAACCCGCGTCAGGCCTTTTCGGACTGTTGAAGGCCGTTATCGCGCTGGAGAACAATTTCCTTCCGGCTTCGCTGCATTTCGAACATCCGAACGAGTCTATCGATTTCGAAGGCCTGAATGTTCGGGTCAACACGTCCACGATCGAGCTTCTGCCCGCAAAGCAGCCACGCTTCGCCGGCATCAACTCCTTCGGTTTCGGCGGCACGAACGCTCACGTTGTCATCAGCGACCCCGATCCGATTGCGCCGCCGGAACCGCCAATGCGGGGTGAGGGAGTGGTTTTCGCCGTCAGTGCTCATACGGCATCCGCTCTTTCGACCTTGCTCGAGGAATACAGCAGCCGTCTTGAAAGCGCCGAGCCCAAGGAGGCTCGCCAGATTGTCGCTTCCGCTGCCGCCAATCGCGAGCCGATGCGTCATCGCTTTGCTGCCCGCGCCAAGGACAGCGCGGCGATTCTTGCCGCGATCGACGCACATCTGACAGGCGAAACTTCGGTCGGTGAGGCCGGCGAAGCGCCGGCGCAAGCCGCCAGGATCGCCTTCGTCTTTTCCGGCAACGGCTCGCAATGGGCCGGAATGGGCGTCGGCGCCTATCAGGAAAACCGCCATTTCCGGCAATGTTTTCAGTCTTTCAGCGCGCTCTTCGAATATTACCTCGGGGAGAAACTGACCGATGTTATTGTCGCTCCAGATCTCGCCGAGCGATTGGCAGATACCAAGATCGCACAGCCGCTGTTGTTCGCGATCCAGGCCTCTCTTTCGGACTGCCTGTGGTCCATGGGCGTCAAACCGGATGCGGTCTTCGGTCATTCCGTCGGGGAAATCGCGGCGGCTTATGCTGCCAAGGCGCTGACGGCGGCCGAGGCGGTCGCAATCGTTGCCAAGCGTTCGCTGCACCAGGATCTTCTCGCCGGCGAAGGCAAGATGGCCGCCGTCGTGCTCGGCGAAGATGCCGCACTGGCTTTCGCGAAATCCCGCGGCCTCGGCAATATCTGCATTGCCGCGATCAACGCACCGAACTCGGTAACAATTTCCGGCCCGGCCGATGAAATCGAGGCGTACAGGGATGCGGCGCGCAAATCACAGATCGTCGCGCACGTCCTCGACATCAATTATCCGTTCCATCATCCCATCATCGATCGCGCCAGGGATGCGTTTGTCGCGGATCTGCCCGATCTGGTGCCGGATAGCGGATTGGGGACCTTCATTTCGACGGTGACGGGCGAACTGCGCGACGGACGACTGCTGGATACGCAATATTGGTGGCGCAATGTGCGCGATCCAGTGCTCTTCAAGGCCGGCTGTCAGACTGCCATTGCAATGGGATGCAATCTCTTCATCGAAATTTCGCCGCGCCCCATCCTGTCCAATTATGTGGCGGAGATTGCAAAGCAGGCGTCGGTCCAGGTCGTTGCGATACCGACCTTCCTCAGGGAAGCTCCCGTTGCCGGCCACGATCCGGTTTCGCAATCATTGGCGCGGGCGGTTGCCAATGGTGCGCCTGCGCTGCGGGCGCGGGGCAGCGCCACGCGCAACGCATTCGTCAAACTGCCGTCCCTGCCGTTCGAGCCGGTGGAGCTTCGCACGCATCCGACGACCGACGAGATCGACATCTTCGGCCGCCATCGGAAAAGTCCATATACGCTGCTTGGCTGGCGGACCGATCCCAATGGTTCGAATTGGAAGAACCATCTCGACGCACGCTTATTCCCAGACCTCGCCGAACATGTCGTCGATGGCAAGGCAATCATGCCTGGGAGCGGCTTCATCGAGATCGCGGTCACGGCCGCCCAGCAGTATTACGGAACGGACGAGGTTGAACTCGGCAATCTCGAAATCATCCGACCGCTCGAATTGTCCCAGGATCGCATGGTCGAGCTGTCGACGATTCTGTCGTCCGAAACCGGCGACATCGAGATCAGGTCGCGCGAACGCCTCAGCCATGACGAATGGACAGTTCATGCCGTCGGGCGTTGCCGCAAACCGCTGGGTGGTGGCGAAGCCGATGCGTCGATCGAGCCGTCGAGCAGGGATCGCAAGTCCGTTCTGACCTCGGAGGTAACCTACGAGACGGCCGAACGCTTCGGATTGCATTACGGCCCCCGTTTCCAGCTCCTGTCGAAGGCCGTGGCATTCGGCCACGATGTCATCGAGGTGGATTTGAAGCCGGCAGCTCCGGCTTCGCATCCGTTCGGAGTCTATAATCTCAACCCGATGTCGGTCGATGCGGCTTTTCATGGTCTCGTTGCGCTGTTCGACCAATTCTCGGGCGATGAGACCGGTGCGCCCTATATTCCCGTTCACTTCGGAACGGTGAGGGTTTTCGGCAAGGCAAGGCCGATTGTCAAAGCCGTGATCGGGATCGGACGCTTCAGCGCGAATTCGGTCAAGGCACGTTTCAGCCTGCTCGATGCCGGCGGCAAGCCCGTTGCCGTTTTGGACGATTGCCGTTTCCGCCGCACGCAGCTGCGCCGTAGGGCAACGCTCGATGCCGTCGCATTTCACTATGAAGGTCTGCCCTCCATACTTTTTGCCGGCAGGGGAAAATCGGCTCCGCGTGCGCTCGGTATTTCATCGCGGGACGACTCCGGCGAGCAACACGCGCCCAACAATGCGAGCCTTCTTCTCGATGCCGCGATCTATCGTGCCTGCCACGACATAGCGCTGGCGGTAGCCGACGGCAGCGGCAAAGTCGTGTTCTCCAACCTTCCCGGCGATGCGGAGTTCAGGTCTTTCCTTGTCAACTGTCTCTACATTCTGGAGGATGCCGGCATTGCGTCGGCAAAGGACGGAGCATGGGAGGTTCCCGGGGAGCCGACGCTGCCCCGAGTGGCTGAACTGTTGCAGGAAATCTACCGCGAGGATGCCGGGCGGGTGGCAGAGAGCGTTCTGGTCAGCAACGCATATCGCGAAGCGCTCGACCATTTGGCGATGATACGCCCGCATATGCTGGAGCGCGAGCCTTTGACCCGAGGCGCAAGCATTGCGAGCGGAGCGACGCTCGAGCATGTACTTATTCATTCTCCCTTGAGCGAGAAACGGCTTTCGATGCTCGCGGAAGGCTTGGCTTCTTCTGTCGAACTCAATGCGGGAGCGATCAGGCACATTCTGGAAGTCGGCTCGGTATCGGCCGCTTTCAGCAGAAGGCTTGCGACGATCGCGGCCGCTGCGGGTGCATCTCTCATCGTCGCCGAGCCGCGCGAGCAGATGCGCAGGGCGCTGGAGATCGCTTTCGAACGGGATGCTCATGTCATCGTGGCAGATCCGGCCAAGCTGGCGGATCGCGTCGTTGCCGACATCGTGGTGGTATCAGGCGATCAGAGCCAGCATCTGATGCGGCACAATGATGACATCAAGGGGATACTACGCGCAGTCGCCGCCGGCGGCGCACAGTTGCTGCTGACCGATCGCGCGCCGAGCGCTTTCAACGATTTCGTCTTCGGCCTCTCCGAAGGCTGGTTTGCCGATAGCCAATCTCCGGAATTTCCGGTCGGACGGCTTGGCACGCCGCAACAGATTGAGGACCTTCTGGGAACCTTGGGCTTTGCCAAGCCCCGGATCAATGAAGTGATCCTCCCCGAAGGTTCGCTGATTTCGGTGTCGGCCGTGTCCGAGCGGCAGCCGGACGTGGCCGCGACGGCGGAAGCTGCCGATCCGATCCTGATCCTGTCGGAGCAGGGCAGGAAGGGCTTGGGCAAACTAGCCAAGAATATCATGGTCATCGATCTTGGCGGATTGCCTGAAGACCTTGCCCGAGCCCTCGGCGCAATCGACCGCGATACCCGTCGGATCGTATATCTTGCCGATGCGAGCCGCGGCGATGCGGCAGAACTCTCGCTGTCGCGCCTCTCCACCTTTACCGAACTGGCAAATCTCCTGTCGCGAAGCGGTGATGGCGCAAAACCAAGGCTGGTCGTTGTCGCGCCCGACGGCTCTCCGCTGGCCGCCGGTCTCATCGGTGACGCCAACGCCGGCCTCTGGGCCTTCGGACGTGTTCTCCAGAACGAATACGACGCCTTTGACGTTCATCTGCTGGATGCCGATGTGGATGACAGGCGAACGCTCGCCGTTCTCGATACGCTGATGACAGCGAGGACGGAGAACGGCGAATGGTTCCTCGATCGCTCGACCGGAGAAATCCGGGAGATCAGGGCTGCGGCCGGCCCCTTCGCCTCTATCGGAGCGAGCCGCCGCGATTTCGCAGCGGCAACCATCCGGCAGCATGTCGGTGGCCGCCTCGACAGCGCGGCCTGGGAGGAGACGAGCCTTCCGGTGCCTGGCGACGGAGAGGTCATCGTGTCCGTCGAAGCCACCGGCCTTAATTTCAGGGATGTCATGTGGGCTATGGGCCTTTTGCCCGAAGAGGCATTGGAGGACGGCTTTGCCGGAGCCACGATCGGCATGGAATTCGCTGGGCGAATTCTTGCGGTGGGTGATACGGTCGATGACCTCCAGCCTGGTGATAAGGTCATGGGTATCGGACCTGCCGCATTCTCGACCCATGTACGGGTCCGCCGCGATGGCGTGACCAAGCTGCCGGAACGGATGGAAACCGTTGCGGCTGCGACAGTGCCGGTTGCCTTTTTGACCGCCTATTACGCAATGGTCGAGCTCGGGCGCATTCAGCCCGGTGAGACCATTCTGATCCATGGGGCTGCCGGCGGCGTCGGTCTCGCCGCGCTCCAGATCGCCAAGCTCAAGGGCGCCAAGGTGATCGCCACGGCCGGCACGGTCGAGAAGCGCAGCTTCCTCGAGATGCTCGGCGCCGATCATGTGCTCGATTCGCGCTCACTGGATTTCGTTTCCGGCGTGCGGCGCCTTACCGACGGCGAGGGCGTGGATCTCGTACTCAATTCGCTCTTCTCCGAAGCGATGGAGCGAAGCATCGAGCTGGTCAAGCCATTCGGGCGCTTCCTGGAGCTTGGCAAGCGTGACTATTACGCCGATCGCAAGATCGGCCTGCGGCCGTTCCGGCGCAATGTCAGCTATTTCGGTATCGATGCCGACCAGCTTCTGGTCAACGTACCCGAGCTGACGCGACGCATCTTCAGGGAGATCGGCCAGCTCTTTACAGATGAGAAGCTGACACCGCTGCCGTACCGTGCTTTCGCTCACGACGAGATCGGCAATGCATTCCGGCTGATGCAGAATGCCGGCCATATCGGCAAGATTGTCGTGCGGCCTCCCGTTTCAGGTATCGACAGCGTCTTGCGGGCTCCGGCGAAATCCTTGCGCGTCGATGCCAAGGGGATTTTCCTCGTCGCAGGCGGCATTGGCGGTTTCGGGCTGTCCGCTGCCGATTGGCTCGTTTCCAAGGGCGCGCGCCGCATAGCGCTTTGCTCGCGCCGCGGCATTGCCGACGCGGAAACGAAAAAGGCTGTAAGTGATTGGGCAAGGCGGGGCGTCGTGACGACGCTGCATGCCTGCGACATTACCGACGCGACGGCAGTCGAAACGCTGCTCGCCTCGCTTCGCTCCGAAGGAGCGCTGAAGGGCGTCATTCATGCCGCCATGGTCCTGGACGACGCACTCCTTGCCAATCTGACGCCGGAGCGAAATCGCCCCGTTCTTGAGGTCAAGATCCGCGGTGCGGAAATCCTCGATCGTTTGACGCGGGACGACAGACTGGAGCTTTTCCTGCTCTTCTCCTCGGCAACGACCATGCTCGGCAATCCGGGGCAGGCCAACTACGTGATGGCAAACGGCTATCTGGAAGGCCTGGCGCGTGCGCGCCGCGCTGCGGGCAGGCCCGCGCTCGCCGTCGGCTTCGGCGCCATCGCGGACAAGGGCTTCCTTGCCCGCAACAGCGAGGTCAACGATTTCCTGTCCAAACGCATCGGCAAGGCTGCCTTGAAGGCGCGCGACGCGTTGGAGCAGGTCGAGCGCTACATGCTCGCGGATAAGGGCGCCCTCGATGCCGCCGCGGTCATGATCGCCGAGATCGATTGGAATGCTGTCCGCCTGCTGCCGATCGCCGGTCGGTCGTTGTTCGAGCCGCTCATGCGGCATGCCGGCAGCCATCAGACCCTCAGCGAGGGAGACAGCATCGATCTCCAGGAGCTGATCAAGGGCAAGTCGGAGGAGGAGGCCCACGCGGCCTTGCATGCGCTCGTCGCCGCCGAAATCGCCGCAATCTTGCGCGTAACGGAAGATACGGTGACGCCCGACAAGGTATTGAAGGATATCGGCCTCGACAGCCTCATGGCCATGGAGCTCGGCATGAGTTTCCAGCAGAAGACCGGCTTCGACATTCCCTTGAGCGGTGTCGGCGAGGGCACGACCGTCGGCGATGTCGTCAGCCGCTTGCATGACCGCGTTATGAACCGCAATAGCGATGATGGCGGCGGCAATACCGCAGGCCAAGACCAGATGGTCGAGCGTCTTGCGCGTAGCCATGGCGCAGAGCAGGAAAAAAGGGCCGTCCAGTGACAACAAATGATGCCAATGACGGCAACCCGGCGGAGCAGAAGAAAAGCCAGCTGCTTGAGCAGATGCGCCGTGTCGGCGAATCCTCCGGTCGCAATCGCGCCGAACGCTTGAACCGGCAGCCGCAACCGCAGCCGCGTCAGGCGACGCGCTTCGAGGAACTGCCGGAATATAAGCGTGTCGCAACACAGCGCATGGCAGGCCAGTTGCTCGGGGTTGCCAATCCCTTCTATCGCTCGCACGACGCCGCGGCCGGCGCGACGACGCGCATCGGCGGGCGCGAATTCATCAATTTTGCTTCCTATGACTACCTTGCAACCAACACCGACCCGCATGTCGCCGCGCGTGCGAAGCAGGCGATCGATCGCTTCGGAATTTCGGCTTCGGCAAGCCGCCTGGTCGCGGGGGAACGGCCCGATCATGTCGCGCTGGAACGAAAGCTTGCCGCGGTCTATGGCGTCGATGCGGCCGTCTGCTTCGTCAGCGGTTATCTGACCAATGTGGCGGCGATCGGCTGTCTCATGGGACCGCAGGATCTGGTGATCCACGACGAATTCATTCACAACAGCGCGCTGGCCGGCATCAAGCTTTCCGGCGCCGCACGCCGGCTGTTCCAGCACAATGATGTCGGCAGTCTCGAGAATATCCTGAAGACGCTGTCATCGGATTTCCGGCGCATTCTGGTCATCGTCGAAGGCATCTATTCGATGGATGGCGATATTGCCGACCTGCCGGCCCTGCTAGAACTGAAGGCGCGCTACGGCTTCTGGCTAATGGTCGACGAAGCGCATGCGCTCGGCATTCTCGGCGGGACAGGCCGGGGCACTTTCGAGCATTTCGGCATCGATCCCCGCGATGTCGATATCTGGATGGGCACGCTGTCGAAGACCACCTCGAGCTGCGGCGGCTACATTGCCGGCAGCAGTGCGCTTGCCGATATTCTCAAAACGGAGGCCGGCGGCTTCGTCTACAGCGTCGGCCTCTCGCCCGTTCTCGCCGCTGCCGCTATCGCCGGCCTCGATATCCTCCAATCCGAGCCCGAGCGCACCGAGCGCCTCAGGCGCAATGGCCATCTGTTCCTCCAGGAAGCAAAAGCGGCCGGTCTCGATACCGGCCTCAGCATGGGGCATTCGGTCGTGCCCGTCATTGTCGGCGATTCGCTTCGTGCGGCCCAGCTCTCCAACGATCTGCTGGCCGAAGGCATCAATGTTTTGCCCATCATCCATCCAGCAGTGCCGGAAGGCATGGCACGCCTTCGCTTCTTCATCACCTGCAATCACACCGAGGAGCAGATTCGTCGAACGGTGGTGCTCACAGCGGAAAAACTCAAGAGTTTGAAAGATCGTAATTTCGGTCTCGCATCGCTTGATATGGAAAAGATGATGCAATTGCTGCCCGCCGCTGTCGCGCCCAGCGGCCCGTAAAGTCGGACGGTCGTCTGATGCACGTTATCGTCACGGGTGGTTCGAGCGGAATTGGTCTGGCGATAGCGAAACTTTACGCAGCCCGGGGCAATCGGATTTCGCTTCTCGCCCGTGATCCGAGGCGCCTCGAAGCCGCGCGGGCGGAGATCGCGTCGCTTCCCGATATCGACGGTTCGCAAATTCGCACCGTCTCGGTCGATGTATCCTCCTCCGCGCAAACCGCAGAAGCGGTAGAGCTTTGCGAAGCGTCTTTCGGACCCTGCGATATCCTGATCGCCTCGGCAGGCATTGTCGAACCCCAAGCCTTCGATGCCATGCCGGCATCAGTTTTCGAAGAGCAGATTGCCATCAATCTCCTGGGGACGGCGAACGCTGTTCGCGCCGTCTACAAGAGCATGAAGAGCCGCCGCAACGGCCGAATCATGATGATTTCTTCAGGCGCTGCCTTGATCGGCATCTTCGGTTATTCCGCCTATTGCGCATCGAAGTCTGGGCTGGTCGGTTTCGCGGAAGCCCTGGGCGCCGAGGCAGATGCGGTCGGAGTACGCGTTTCCATCTGCTTTCCGCCCGATACGCTGACGCCGCAATATCGGCGCGAGATGTCTCTGAGGCCTCGCGAAGCGGAAATGCTGATGGGTTCCGTCAAGCCCTGGAGCGCCGACGCGGTGGCTGCAAGGATCGTCGATGGGCTGGATCGGGGAAAGGCAAGGGTTCATTTCGGTTTTTCGCTCCCGATGCTTGCGTATTTCGGGCCGCTGATAAAGCCGCCGCTGTCATGGTGGATTTCGCGCAAGACCAAGAAAATATTCGGGTACGAAGCGGATAGCCGGCTTGCGGATGCGGCGGATCAGCGTTTCGATGATGATAAGTAGTACGAAGCAAGTGCGGGTGTTGCTCTACAAGTACAACATGTGCGAGAGAAACCAGAGGACGGAATTGGCGGCTCGTTCCTGGCAGACATGGGAAACACTGCAACCGGCAGCGGGCATTTGGATGGCGCGATCTTGAAGCTTCATGATTTTCCAGTTCTTTTGACGCTCGCCTGCTTTGCGTTTTCCTGTGCGATCGTATTTCTGACTGATCCCTTGGCGATGCCTGCGGCCGTCAACGCCGAGAATCGCACGAAAAGAAACTGGCGGCGGGTGGTCTGCGACTGCGTGGTAAGGATCCCGGTTATCGCATTGATCTACGCCGCTTTCTTCGCCATTTCCTGGCGCCCGATCTACAGCACGCAGGCAGTCATCAGCTTTTTTGTTATTTTCACGGGGATCTCGAGGGCGAAATTCGAGTTCATCCGGGAACCCCTTGTGTTCTCTGATATCGCGCTCGTGGTCGACGTCTTCAAATACAAGGAGATTTTCTACGCAACGTCGCTGAATATCTTCTTCTGGTTGATTGCCTTTGCCTATGTATTCGGCCTCAGCGGTCTTTACATGTATCTGGAACCTTCGGTCCTGCCGGATCGGAATGGCGTCTTTTGGGTTCTGCTTGGCCTTCTGGCCGCCTTTGCGCCGTGGCTTGCCTTGTTCGGCAGGATCGTCAGCGAGCCGGTCTGCCGCTTTACGCAAAAGTTTCTCGGCAAGGTCGACGTCAAAATGGATACCGTGCGATTCGGGACCTTCGCCTCGGTCGTCTTTCACTTCGTCATCTGGGTCGGTGTCAGGCGCGAGGCGATCGTCTCGGAATTCTCCGAGCGTTTCAGGTCTGTGCTGCATGAACTTTGGGAGCATGGCGAAGAGGAGCCGCTGATTATCATCTGGCAATCCGAATCGTTCATCGATCTCAGGCATTTCGGCGTCGACAGCATCAAGCTTCCGAACCTCGATCGCCTGCGGCAGCAGGCGTCGCAATGGGGGCGGATGACCAGCGTCTTCGAGGGCGGCTACACGCTGCGTACCGAATTTGCAGTGCTGAGCGGCTTGCTGCCCGAAAATGTGCATATCGACGCCAGCTATCCCTATCTGCGCGCCAGCCACTACAAGGATGTCGTCTGGCCGGCACGTCTCAAGAAAGCCGGCTGGAAGACGCAGTTCATTCACCCCTATGACAAGACATTCTTCCTGCGTCACAAGGCATTGCCGCAGCTCGGCTTCGACCGGATGATGATGCTGGACGAGTTCGATCACAATCCGGAACGCGACGGCCCCTATGTCAGCGATCTCTCGCTGACCAAGAGCGTGATTCGAGCGATCGATGGCGATGGTACGAGCAAGAATTTCGTCTTTGTCGCATCCATGGCGAATCACGGACCCTGGGAACCGGGTCGCTGCGGCGATCTCGTCAATCCGGTGGATATCTACGGCGAACTTCTGATGCGCGCCGATCATGCGCTCGGTAATCTTGCCCATCATCTCGACAAGCTCGACCGTCCGGTCTGGCTCCTTTTCTACGGCGACCACGCGCCCCTGCTGAAAGCCTTCGCTGACCCTTTCCCCGATCCGCGAACCGATTATCTCATCGTTCCGCTCGGCCGGGCACAGGCCCATTCGCAGAGGCCGCAACCGCCGCAGGAAGAGGCGCCGTGGAACCTGATCGGCAAGTTGCTGCAGTATGCGGGTCTCAGCACCGAGGTTGCGCAGTGATGGCTGTCGGAGAAGGGGCCGGATCCCCGCGCACCTTCCTGTTCCTGCAAGGGCCGTCGTCGCCGCTGTTCGTCGAGATCGCCAGAATGCTTGATATGGCCGGCGGCCGCTGCATCCGTATCAATCTCAACGCCGGAGACTGGATTTCGTGGCGCTGGCGCAACGCTTTCAACTATCGCGGCGATTTTGCGGGCTGGCGCGCCTATGTCAGGCGGCGGATCGAGGCCGACGGTGTTACGGACATGATTCTGCATGGCGAGGAGCGGCCTTATCATCAGGTCGCCATCGAGGAAGGGCGTCGCGTTGGCGTCGCTGTCAATGTCGTGGAAATGGGATATTTGCGGCCGGATTGGGTAACGCTGGAGCGAAATGGGCTCTCCTCAAATTCGCACTTTCCGACGGACCCGGCCTATATTCTCGAAGCCGCATCCGATTTGCCCGAGCCGGATTGGACGCGACGCTTCAGCCAGACCTTTCTTGCCGAAGCGCTGTATGACCTCGCTTATTATCTGCCGACGGTCTTTCTATGGTTTCTGTACCCAGGCTATCGGCGCCATGGTCTTTATCATCCTCTGATGGAATATGCTGGATGGCTGAAGCGGCTTCCCGCAAGCGGGAAAAGAACGCGCGAAGCGGAAAGCGTGATCGAGGATCTGATCGCGGACGGAAAGCGTTTCTTCGTCTATCCGCTGCAGCTCCAGACCGATTTTCAGCTTCGGGCTCATTCGCCCTTTCATCGGCAGCAGGATGCCATCAGGCTGATTCTCCGCTCCTTCGCGGAAAATGCCGCGCCTGAGACGAATCTCGTTCTCAAGCTGCATCCGCTCGACAACGGGCTTGTGGATTGGAGGACCTATGTCGATGGTATCTGCGCATCTTGCGGATTGTCGTCCCGTGTTCATTTGATAGAGGGAGGCAGTCTCGAGCGGCTGATCTCCGCCAGTCAGGGCATGGTGACGGTCAATTCCACCGCGGCGCTTTCGGCCCTGCGGGCTGGGAGGGCAGTCAAGGCGCTCGGAGCTGCGGTCTACGATATCGATGGGCTGAGCGACCGCAAGCCTCTGGATCGCTTCTGGCTGGATCCGATCCCGCCATCGCCGGAGCTGTGCGACGCGTTCTTTCGATTGCTTGCAGCGGCGGTGCAGGTGCGCGGCAATTTCTGTTCCGGTGAGGGGGCACGTGCCGCCGCCACGCAAATCGCCGAGCGATTGCTGTTGCGGACGGTCAATCTGCCGGGCGCCCATATCGACCCGCCGCCGAGGCAGAAGCCGTTGAAGGTCCATGTTCCATGAGCGCGATGAGGAGCTCGGCTGATGCAGCCGCCGCATGGCTGTCGATTGGCCGCCGCAGGGCCGATGGACTTCGATGCCGAGGCGCTGAAATTGACAATGCGGCCACTTACATGTGGACTAAAACTGAACTTGACGCGCTGATTCGACGTTAAGAAGAAGTACATTTCGGTTTGCTGGGAGCAAACATCGTGGATGACAGCAAGATGGAAAGATTCATGTTGAAGGAGCTGCTGATCATCATCGCAGCCCTCGTGCTTGTTTCCGTAGTGCTTTTGGCGATCATTATTATCGGCAACTACTGATCGGCGCACAAAACGGCTCATCAAAGCGCGGCTATTTTTGCCGGATATATCGGACTGAAATTTATTCTTGGAAAATGGTGGGCGATGAGAGACTCGAACTCCCGACATCCTCGGTGTAAACGAGGCGCTCTACCAACTGAGCTAATCGCCCTTCATGCTGGCGGGTCATTGGCCCGCCGCGTTCGGTGGCCGTGATCTATGCGGAACGAGGAAAAACCGCAAGAGTGTTTGTGAAGATTTTTTGATTTTTTTGATTTTTACGCAATTCCGGTGGCCGTCATCTACATATGCCGATGTGAGGCTCGCCGGATGATCCTTGTGCATATCAGGTCCGAATGAAATGCGTCCGGCGGGAAGCTGCCATGCCAAATCGCGTGGGCAGAAACTCAGAGGCGAGCTTGTCCAAAACAATTCGCACTCTGTCATCGATTTGTATTCAAACCTGCTTGACACCCAAACACGAACCCCGTAGTTAGCCGCTCATCGAACGGCGAGGGCCGCTTTGATGGGTGCGAAAGCATCCGGAATACTTGAAATGTAATGCGGGTGTAGCTCAGTCGGTTAGAGTGCCGGCCTGTCACGCCGGAGGTCGCGGGTTCGAGCCCCGTCACTCGCGCCATTTCGAGGCAAATTTCGGATCCGCACCGGCTGAAAGGCCAAACGATGCGCGGGTGTAGCTCAGTCGGTTAGAGTGCCGGCCTGTCACGCCGGAGGTCGCGGGTTCGAGCCCCGTCACTCGCGCCATTCTCTCCAAGCCATTACAATCAAACGTCAATTTATTGCAATTGCGAAAGAGCCTTTTCGCGTTTGCGCCGATTTGTCGCGTCGCCGTCGCAACACATTGATATCTACCGCTCGATAGTACCCTAACAGACAGATTCAAAAGGCTTGCGCGCGCGCTCCGCCTGCGCTAACCACGGCTCTGTTGCAACGCTCTTTCGCTTGCTTGGGCATTTGCTCAAAAGCGCCGCCCCGGCGCTGATCGCAAGCAGGGATGGACATGATGACTGGACTGCTCAGTTCCTATATTCCGATAGCGATTTTCATTGGTATTGCCTTGGTGATTGGCCTGGCGCTGTTGATCACGCCGTTTGCCGTCGCCTTCAAGGCGCCTGACTCGGAAAAGCTGTCGGCTTACGAATGCGGTTTCAACGCATTCGATGACGCCCGCATGAAGTTCGATATCCGCTTCTATCTGGTATCGATTCTCTTCATCATCTTCGACCTGGAAGTCGCTTTCCTCTTCCCGTGGGCCGTATCCTTCGGTGCGATCGGCTGGTTCGGGTTCTGGTCGATGATGGTGTTCCTCGCGGTGCTGACCATCGGCTTTATTTATGAATGGAAGAAGGGAGCCCTGGAATGGGAGTAGCTCCAAGCAACACGACGCTCATCGCGCCGCGGCCGAAGGGGATCATCGATCCCGCGACTGGCAGGCCTGTTGGCAGCAACGACCCGTTCTTCGGCGAGATCAACAATGAACTTGCCGACAAGGGCTTTCTTGTCACGTCTACCGATGAGCTGATCAATTGGGCTCGTACCGGCTCCCTGATGTGGATGACTTTCGGCTTGGCTTGCTGCGCCGTCGAGATGATGCAGGTTTCCATGCCGCGCTACGACGTGGAGCGCTTCGGCTTTGCGCCCCGTGCCTCGCCGCGCCAGTCCGATGTCATGATCGTTGCTGGCACGCTGACCAACAAGATGGCGCCGGCCCTGCGCAAGGTCTACGACCAGATGCCCGAGCCGCGCTACGTCATTTCGATGGGTTCCTGCGCCAACGGCGGCGGCTACTATCATTATTCCTATTCCGTCGTACGTGGATGCGATCGCGTTGTGCCGATCGACATTTATATCCCGGGCTGTCCTCCCACGGCGGAAGCGCTGCTTTACGGCGTGCTTCTGCTGCAGAAGAAGATCCGGCGCACCGGCACGATCGAACGGTAAGGCAGGGGACAAGGTATTATGAGTGAAGCCCTGAACGAACTGGCCGCCTACCTCACGGAAGTTCGCAGCGCCCTGATCTCCTCGAGTGAGATCAAGTATGGCGAGCTGACCGTGACGACGACGGCCGAAAACGTTATCGCCCTGCTGACCTTCCTGCGTGACGATGCCAGGTGCGGTTTTGTCAACATGACGGATATCTGCGGCGTCGACTGGCCGCAGCGCGCTGAGCGTTTCGATGTGGTATACCATCTGCTGTCGCCCAAGAAGAATCTGCGTATCCGCGTCAAGGTTCCTGTGGGCGAAGATCAGCCCGTTCCCTCCGCCTGCGGCATCTATCCGGGAGCAGACTGGTTCGAGCGCGAAACCTGGGACATGTACGGCGTCCTCTTCACCGGCCATCCTGATCTGCGACGCCTGCTGACCGACTACGGCTTCGAAGGCCATCCGCTGCGCAAGGACTTCCCGACGACCGGTTTCGTCGAGGTTCGTTACGACGATGCCGCCAAGCGCGTCGTCTACGAGCCGGTGGAACTGAAGCAGGAATTCCGCAACTTCGACTTCCTGTCGCCGTGGGAGGGCACCGACTACGTGCTCCCGGGTGACGAGAAGGCGAAGGCCTAGTTATTGGCGTGTGGCAGGCTCTGGCCTGCCATTCTCTGAAATTCTGAAAACGCGAGCATCGCCGCCATGACAGAACATAACGTTCGCAACTTCAACATCAATTTCGGTCCGCAGCATCCGGCTGCGCACGGCGTTTTGCGTCTTGTCCTCGAATTGGACGGCGAAATTGTGGAACGCGTCGATCCCCATATCGGCCTGCTGCATCGCGGCACGGAAAAGCTGATCGAAACGAAGACCTATCTTCAAGCCGTTCCTTACTTCGATCGCCTCGACTACGTGGCACCGATGAACCAGGAACATGCCTACGCGCTGGCCGTCGAAAAGCTGCTCGGCATCGATATCCCGATCCGCGGTCAGCTGATCCGCGTGCTCTATTCGGAAATCGGCCGCATCCTGTCGCATCTTCTGAACGTCACCACGCAGGCCATGGACGTCGGTGCGCTGACGCCGCCGCTCTGGGGCTTCGAAGAGCGCGAAAAGCTGATGGTGTTCTATGAACGTGCCTCCGGCTCGCGCATGCACGCGGCTTACATCCGTCCGGGCGGCGTTCACCAGGATCTTCCCGAAAAGCTCGTTCAGGATATTGGCGACTGGTGCGATCCGTTCCTGAAGGCACTCGACGACATCGACGACCTTCTGACGGGCAACCGTATCTTCAAGCAGCGTAACGTCGATATCGGCGTGGTTTCGCTGGAAGACTGTTGGGCCTGGGGCTTCTCCGGCGTTATGGTCCGCGGCTCCGGTGCTGCCTGGGATCTGCGCAAGGCACAGCCTTACGAATGCTATTCCGATCTCGAATTCGACATTCCGATCGGCAAGAACGGCGACTGCTACGACCGTTACCTCATCCGCATGATCGAAATGCGCGAGTCTGTTCGCATCATGAAGCAGTGCGTCAACCGCCTGCTGGGCGATGCCAAGGCAGGGCCGGTTTCGTCGCTGGACGGCAAGGTCGTTCCGCCGAAGCGCGGTGAGATGAAGCGCTCCATGGAGGCGCTGATCCATCACTTCAAGCTCTACACCGAAGGCTATCATGTGCCGGCCGGTGAGGTTTATGCCGCCGTCGAAGCGCCGAAGGGCGAGTTCGGCGTCTATCTCGTCTCCGACGGTTCCAATAAGCCTTATCGCTGCAAGATCCGTGCGCCGGGCTATGCGCATCTGCAGGCCATGGATTTCATGTGCCGCGGCCATCTGCTCGCCGACGTCGCGGCCGTGCTCGGCTCGCTCGATATCGTGTTCGGTGAGGTGGATCGCTGATGCGGGTTTGGCAGGTGGTTATCCCAGCGCTTGTCGTCGCTTGCGGTGCCTCGGCACAGCAGACGGGGAGGACGCAAAGCCTGCCGACCATCAACCTGCAGGGTTCGAATGCGCCGGGCGCGAATTCTGCAAAGGGCGGAAACGCGGTGAAGCAGAGTGAGGATTCGACTGTGGCGGATCTCCTCTCTCGCGGTTATCAGATCAAGGCCGCCGTGCCGAATGGCGGCAAGTTTGTTGTGTTTATGCAGAAAGACCAGTCGGCCTATGCCTGCGAATTCTCGTCTCTGACGAATACGCGGTGTGGGTCCTTAAACTGAGATAAGGCGTGAAAGATGTCCGTTCGTCGACTAGCCGAAGATCAATTCCAGCCTGCCGCTTTCGCCTTCAATGCGGAGAATGCGGTCTGGGCCGAAAAGACGATCAAGAAATATCCTGATGGTCGTCAGCAATCCGCGATCATCCCGCTGATGATGCGCGCGCAGGAGCAGGAAGGCTGGGTCACGAAGGCGGCTATCGAAACGATCGCCGACATGCTCGACATGGCCTATATCCGTGCGCTCGAAGTTGCCACCTTCTATACGCAGTTCCAGCTGCATCCGGTCGGCACGCGCGCCCATGTTCAGGTTTGCGGCACGACGCCCTGCATGCTGCGTGGTGCCGAAGGGTTGATCAAGATCTGCAAGAGCCGGATCAACGATCATGCATTCGAGCGCAACGCCGACGGCACGCTCTCATGGGAAGAGGTCGAATGTCAGGGCGCCTGCGTCAACGCACCGATGGTGGTGATCGGCAAGGATACCTATGAGGATCTGACGCCGACGCGTCTCGAAGAGATCATCGATGCCTTCGCCGCGGGCAAGGGCCATGAAATTCAGACCGGTCCGCAAATCGATCGCGTTTTTTCCGCTCCGGAAGGTGGCTTGACGTCTCTTCTCTCTGATGAGAGCAGGGCAAAGAGCGTTGCGAGCAAGGCGGCAAAGGCTGCGGCTGAAGCCGTGTCGATCCCGCCGTCCGAGGCCGGCCGCGCCAAGAGTACGGATGCTGAAACCAATCAGAGCCTGAAGACGCCGGCAACCGAGCCGGCTGCCGCGGCCAAGAATGCGAAGGCAGCCGAAACGCAGCCGCTTTCGGGTACGGCAGCTGCGGAGCCCGTTGCCGGCAAGCCGTCGCTTGATGACAAGAATCGTCCTGCCGGTATCGAAAGACCTGCGCAGCCCGACAATCTGCAGCTCATTTCAGGTGTTGGTCCGAAGACCGAAGGGACCTTGCATGAGCTTGGCATCTTCACCTTCGCGCAGATTGCGAGCTGGCATGAGGCCGAGCGTCATTGGGTCGACGGCTATCTGAATTTCAAGGGCCGGATCGAACGCGACGAATGGGTCAGGCAGGCTGAGGCACTCGCTAAGGGTGGCGAAGCGGAATATATCAAGGTCTTCGGCAAGAAGCCGCGGTAAGAGGTGAAGCATGTTACAGGATCAGGATCGCATCTTTACCAATATCTACGGCCTCAAGGACAAATCCCTCAAGGGCGCGATGTCGCGCGGCCATTGGGACGGCACGAAGCAAATCCTCGAAAAGGGCCGTGACTGGATCATCAACGAGATGAAGGCTTCCGGCCTTCGCGGCCGCGGCGGCGCAGGCTTCCCGACCGGTCTCAAATGGTCCTTCATGCCGAAGGAAAGCGACGGCCGTCCGCACTATCTCGTCGTCAATGCCGACGAGTCCGAGCCCGGCACCTGCAAGGACCGCGACATCATGCGGCACGATCCGCATACGCTGATCGAAGGCTGCGTCATCGCCGGTTTCGCCATGGGTGCGAACGCCGCCTACATCTATGTCCGCGGCGAATACATGCGCGAGCGCGAAGCCCTGCAGGCTGCGATCGACGAATGCTACGATGCCGGATTGCTGGGTAAAAACAACAAGCTCGGCTGGGATTTTGATGTTTTCGTTCATCACGGCGCCGGTGCCTATATCTGTGGCGAAGAAACCGCGCTGCTCGAAAGCCTGGAAGGCAAGAAGGGCCAGCCGCGCCTGAAGCCGCCGTTCCCGGCGAACATGGGTCTCTATGGCTGCCCGACCACCGTCAACAACGTCGAATCCATCGCCGTTGCGCCGACGATCCTGCGCCGCGGCGCGGGCTGGTTCTCCTCTTTCGGCCGCCCGAACAACGTCGGTACGAAGCTGTTCATGCTCTCCGGTCACGTCAACCGTCCCTGCACGGTCGAAGAGACGATGGGCATCACCTTCCGGGAACTGGTCGAAAAGCACGGCGGCGGCATTCGCGGCGGCTGGGACAACCTGCTTGCCGTCATCCCCGGCGGCGCATCGTGCCCGGTCGTTCCGGCAGCCGATATCATCGATTGCCCGATGGATTTCGACGGCCTGCGCGAAGTCAAGTCGTCCTTCGGTACGGCGGCGGCGATCGTCATGGACAAGTCGACCGACATCATCAAGGCGATCGCCCGCATCTCGGCATTCTTCAAGCATGAAAGCTGCGGCCAGTGCACGCCTTGCCGTGAAGGCACGGGCTGGATGTGGCGCGTTCTGGAGCGCATGGCTCGCGGCAACGCGCAGAAGCGCGAGATCGACATGCTGTTCCAAGTGACGAAGCAGATCGAAGGTCATACCATCTGTGCGCTCGGTGACGCGGCCGCATGGCCGGTGCAGGGCCTGATCCGCAATTTCCGTCCGGAAATCGAAAAGCGGATCGACCAGTACACCGCCAACGCGACAAGCCACGGCGCGGTCCTGGAAGCGGCCGAGTAAGGATCGTTATGGCGAAGACCAGGGATATCAGGCAGGACAGCGGAGCGGCCGATAATGCATCGGCTGATCTCGGTCGCGTCGCCGCCGGTATCTTTGGGAACGCGCCGATCATGCCGATCCATCCGCTGATGGCCCATCCGGCCGCAGCCTTTGCCGCCGTCACCGCGATCGGTTTCGGCTTCTCTTCGCAGCTGGCGGGCGCATTCCTCGGCGCTTTCCAGGGTGCCGTCGAAGCCACCACTAGGTTGGCCGAAGCCCTGGAAGACGAAAAGCATCAGGATGCGGTTGCTGCAAAACCGGCCGACGCGAATGATGGGGCAGGGGATGCAAAGCCTATAAAGGCGGCGCCTGTTGCCAAGTCGGTCACGTCGAAGCCAGCCGCGTTGAAGGCCGCCGCTGCCGCAAAGCAGAAGCCGGTCGCGGCGAAGAAAGCCGAGCCGAAGCCTGCCGTCGCCGCACCCAAGGTCGCGACGGCTGCCGCAAAAGGCAAGGCCGAGATTGCTGTACCGGATGCTGTCAAGCCGGCTCCTGCGCGCAGCCGCAAGGTCGCGGAGAAAACTGACGACCTGAAGCGGATTTCCGGCATCGGTCCGAAGCTGGAGCAGGTGCTGAACGGACGTGGCATCAAGCGATTTGCCGACATCGCCGCGTGGAGCGATGCGGATATCGAGCGGATCGATGGCGAACTCGGTTTCGAAGGTCGCATCCGGCGTGACGACTGGGTCGGTCAGGCGAAGGCGCTGCTGCCGAAGGGCCGGAATTGAGTTTTTCCCCGGCTGGATTGCGGCCGGGGAGGTGAATGAAAGCGGTTGAGATCATTGCGCAGATGTCCGCAATGTTTCGATCGCAAAGCTGGTCTTGTGGGGACAAGGCTTGGCAAAGCTTGTTGTGAGCGAACCGGTGCCATGCGGTTTCATGCCGCGCCGGTGGCAGTTCGGTTTGCGATCATGAAATTGTCCGCGGCCAGGTTGGGCTGAGGACGTGACATAGGACTGAGTGGACGATGGCTAAACTGAAGATTGACGGTAAAGAGATCGAAGTTCCGGATCACTACACGCTTATCCAGGCGTGCGAGGAAGCCGGCGCCGAAGTCCCGCGCTTCTGCTTCCATGAACGACTGTCGGTGGCCGGCAATTGCCGCATGTGCCTCGTTGAGGTGAAGGGCGGCCCGCCGAAGCCGCAGGCATCCTGCGCCATGGGCGTTCGCGATATCCGCGGCGGTCCGAACGGCGAGCTTCCGGAAGTCTTCACCAACACGCCGATGGTCAAGAAGGCCCGCGAAGGCGTGATGGAATTCCTGCTGATCAACCACCCGCTGGATTGCCCGATCTGCGATCAGGGCGGCGAATGCGACCTGCAGGACCAGGCCATGGCCTTCGGTATCGATAGTTCGCGCTATCAGGAAGACAAGCGCGCCGTCGAGGACAAGTATATCGGCCCGCTCGTCAAGACCGTGATGAATCGCTGCATTCACTGCACGCGCTGCGTCCGCTTCACGACGGAAGTTGCCGGCATTTCCG
Organism: Hyphomicrobiales bacterium; assembly: GCA_900468625.1. Classification (GTDB taxonomy): domain Bacteria; phylum Pseudomonadota; class Alphaproteobacteria; order Rhizobiales; family Rhizobiaceae; genus Rhizobium. The sequence continues at coordinate 73,833 of UBUL01000024.1, read as the reverse complement.
AACTCGGCCTTATCGGCCGCGGTGAAGACGCAGAGATCACCACCTATCTCGAGCAGGCAATGACCTCCGAACTGCAGGGCAACGTTGTTGACCTCTGCCCAGTCGGCGCGCTGACCTCGAAGCCCTTCGCCTTTACGGCCCGTCCGTGGGAGCTGAACAAGACCGAATCGATCGACGTCATGGACGCACTCGGCTCGGCCATCCGCGTCGATACGCGCGGCCGCGAAGTCATGCGCGTCCTGCCGCGCGTAAACGAGCAGATCAACGAAGAGTGGATCTCCGACAAGACCCGCTTCATCTGGGACGGCCTGAAGACGCAGCGCCTCGACAAGCCCTATGTCCGCAAGGATGGCCGACTGCAGCCGGCAAGCTGGAGCGACGCTTTTGCTGCCATCAAGTCTGCTGTTTCCGCCACCACCGGCGACAAGATCGGCGCCATTGCCGGCGATCTCGCCTCGGTCGAGGAAATGTATGCTCTCGGCGAACTGCTGAAATCGCTGGGATCGGAAAATCTCGACTGTCGCCAGGACGGGACGGCGCTTGATCCGTCGCTCGGCCGCGCAAGCTACGTCTTCAACCCGAGCATCCAGGGCATTGAAGCTGCCGACGCGCTGCTGATCGTCGGCGCCAATCCGCGCTTCGAGGCTGCGGTGATGAACTCGCGCATCCGCAAGCGCTGGCGCCGCGGCAAATTCCCGATCGGCGTGATCGGCGAAGCTGCAGATCTTCGTTACTCCTATGATTATCTCGGCGCCGGCCCGGACACGCTGGCCGATCTCGTCAGCGGCTCGCACAGCTTCGCCGAGGTGCTGAAGAATGCCGAGAGGCCGATGATCATCATCGGCCAGGGCGCTCTCATCCGCGAAGACGGCGCTGAAGTGCTGGCAAATGCCGCCAAGCTCGCCGCGGCCGTCGGCGTCGTCAAGGATGGCTGGAACGGCTTTGCCGTGCTGCATACGGCAGCCGCGCGTGTCGGCGGCCTCGATCTCGGCTTCGTGCCGGGCGCAAAGGGCGTCAATGCCGCCGCCATGCTGTCGTCGATGGACGTCCTCTTCCTGCTCGGCGCCGATGAACTCGACTTCAGCCGCAAGGGCGCCAAGTTCACCGTTTATATCGGCTCGCACGGCGACAACGGCGCGCAGAATGCCGATGTCATCCTTCCGGCTGCCGCCTATACCGAAAAGTCGGGCACGTGGGTCAACACCGAAGGCCGTGTCCAGATGGGTAACCGCGCCGGTTTCGCACCGGGCGATGCCCGCGAGGACTGGGCGATCATCCGCGCCCTTTCCGACGTGCTCGGAAAGAAGCTTCCCTTTGATTCGCTGAGGGAATTGCGCTCGAAGCTCTATGCAGCCTTCCCGCATTTCGCCGGTATCGACGAGATCGCCGTGGCCGATAGCGCCCAAATTGCCGCACTTGCGAAAAAAGCCGGCGCAATGGGCAAATCGGCATTTGCTTCGCCGATCAAAGACTTCTATTTGACGAACCCGATAACGCGCGCATCGGCTGTGATGGCCGAATGCTCGGCATTGGCCCGCAACAATTTCCGCGTTGCGGCAGAGTAAGGGCAAGGACTATGGATTCATTCGTTTCGACCTATCTTTGGCCGGCGCTGATCATGATTGGCCAGTCGCTGCTGCTCCTGGTCTGCCTGCTGGTTTTCATCGCTTATATTCTGCTTGCCGACCGCAAGATCTGGGCTGCCGTCCAGTTGCGCCGCGGTCCGAACGTCGTCGGACCCTTCGGTCTGTTCCAGTCCTTCGCCGACTTGCTCAAGTTCATGTTCAAGGAGCCGATCATCCCGGCCGGCGCCAACAAGACCGTGTTCCTGCTGGCCCCGCTGGTTTCGGTGGTGCTGGCGCTCTCCACCTGGGCCGTCGTGCCGGTGGCGCAGCACTGGGTTATCGCCGATATCAATGTCGGCATCCTCTACATTCTGGCGATCTCGTCGCTCGAAGTTTACGGCATCATCATGGGCGGCTGGGCTTCGAACTCGAAGTACCCCTTCCTCGGCGCGCTCCGCTCGGCAGCGCAGATGGTGTCGTACGAAGTTTCGATCGGCTTCGTCATCGTTACCGTGCTGCTTTGCGTCGGTTCGCTGAACCTGACGGATATCGTGCTGTCGCAGCAGACGGGCCTCGGCACCAAGCTCGGCCTGCCGGCTTCGTTCCTCGACTGGCACTGGCTGTCGCTCTTCCCGATGTTCATCGTGTTCTTCATTTCGGCGCTGGCTGAAACCAACCGTCCGCCTTTCGATCTTCCGGAAGCGGAATCGGAGCTGGTTGCCGGCTTCATGGTCGAATACGGTTCGTCGCCCTACATGATGTTCATGCTCGGCGAATACGCCGCCGTCGTCCTGATGTGCTCGCTGACGACGATTCTCTTCCTCGGCGGCTGGCTGCCTCCGGTCGATATCTGGATTCTGAACTGGGTTCCGGGCATCATCTGGTTCCTGCTGAAGTCATGCCTTGTGTTCTTCATGTTCGCGATGGTGAAGGCATTCGTGCCGCGCTACCGCTACGACCAGCTCATGCGCCTTGGCTGGAAGGTTTTCCTCCCACTGTCGCTCGCCATGGTCGTTATCGTTGCATTCGTGCTGAAGCTGACGGGATGGGCATAATGATGTCGATCCTCGCTTCAAGCAGATTTGGAGGTTGAAGATGGCCGGAATTTCCAACGCCGTCAGCTCGCTATTCCTCAAGGAATTTGTCGGCGCATTCTTTTTGTCGATGCGTTACTTCTTCAAGCAGAAGGCAACGATCAACTACCCGTTCGAGAAGGGGCCGGTCAGCCCGCGCTTTCGCGGCGAACATGCATTGCGCCGCTATCCCAACGGCGAAGAGCGCTGCATCGCTTGCAAGCTCTGCGAAGCCATCTGTCCTGCCCAGGCCATCACCATCGAGGCCGGTCCGCGCCGCAATGACGGCACCCGCCGTACGGTGCGTTACGACATCGACATGGTGAAATGCATTTATTGCGGCTTCTGCCAGGAAGCCTGCCCGGTCGACGCCATCGTCGAAGGGCCGAACTTCGAATTCGCCACCGAGACCCGCGAAGAGCTCTACTTCGACAAGGCGCGGCTTTTGGACAATGGCGACCGCTGGGAACGCGAAATCGCGCGCAACATCGCAATGGATTCGCCGTACCGCTGAGCGGAGTTTTGAATATGCCGGGACAGGCGGCCGATTGTCGCCGTCGCGGTTGAATATAGACCGGGGCTTTGCCGGACCTATCGTTCGGTCGAGCTCCATCGGGCAGGGAAACTCCCGGCTGCCCGGGGGAAGACGAAAAAGGCACCAACATGGGTCTGCAGGCTCTTTTTTTCTATATCTTCGCCTTTGTCGCTGTGGCGTCGGCGTTCATGGTCATCTCGGCGCGGAATCCGGTCCATTCGGTCCTGTTCCTCATCCTGGTTTTCTTCAACGCGGCCGGCCTCTTTCTGCTGATGGGGGCTGAGTTCCTGGCGATGATCCTGCTGGTCGTTTATGTCGGCGCAGTGGCGGTCCTCTTCCTCTTCGTCGTCATGATGCTCGATATCGACTTCTCGGAGCTTCGGGCCGGCATTCTGGAATATGCACCGATCGGCGCATTGATCGGTGTCATTCTCGCGGCCGAACTCATCGTCGTCATCGGCGGAAGCGTGATTTCGCCGACGATCGCCAAGTCGGTCGCCATGCCGATCCCGGCGCCTGCGACCCGGACGAATACCGCCGCCCTCGGCGACGTGCTTTACACCAACTACGTTTATTTCTTCGAGATCGCCGGCCTTGTGCTGCTGGTGGCGATGATCGGCGCGATCGTGCTGACATTGCGGCATCGCACGCACGTCAAGCGTCAGAACATTTCCCAACAGGTCGCCCGTACGCCCGCGACCGCCGTCGAGGTGGTCAAGGTCAAGTCGGGGCAGGGCGTCTGAGGCGAGGCACGAGGATCAAAGGAACAAGAACATGGTCATCGGACTTTCCCACTACCTGACGGTCAGCGCCATCCTCTTCGTGCTCGGCGTTTTCGGTATCTTCCTCAACCGGAAGAACGTCATCATCATTCTGATGTCGATCGAACTCATATTGCTCGCGGTCAACATCAACATGGTCGCCTTCTCGTCGTTCCTCAACGACATCGTCGGCCAGGTTTTCGCTCTATTCATTTTGACCGTCGCCGCGGCTGAGGCTGCGATCGGTCTTGCAATTCTCGTCGTCTTCTATCGTAACCGCGGCTCCATCGCAGTCGAAGACGTCAACGTAATGAAGGGCTGATACAGCTATGTTCTTATATAAGGCTATCGTCTTTCTTCCCCTGATCGGCGCGATCATCGCCGGCCTTTTCGGCCGCGCGATCGGCGCCAAGGCTTCGGAATATGTAACCACCGGCCTGATGATCATCGCCGCCGTCCTTTCCTGGGTGGTCTTCTTCACGGTGGCGCTTGGCCATACGGACGGCCCGATCAAGGTCGAGGTCCTGCGCTGGATCCAGTCCGGCGGCATCGACGCCTCCTGGTCGCTGCGCGTCGATACGCTGACCTCGGTGATGCTGATCGTCGTGAATTCGGTTTCGACCCTGGTTCACGTCTACTCGATCGGATACATGCATCACGATCCGCATCGTCCGCGCTTCTTCGCCTATCTCTCGCTTTTCACCTTCGCCATGCTGATGCTGGTGACTTCCGACAACCTCGCGCAGATGTTCTTCGGCTGGGAAGGCGTCGGTCTGGCCTCCTATCTGCTGATCGGCTTCTGGTTCAAGAAGCCGTCCGCCTCGGCGGCGGCGATCAAAGCTTTCATCGTCAACCGTGTCGGCGACTTCGGCTTCGTTCTCGGCATTGCCGGCGTTTTCGTCCTCTTCGGCTCGATCAATTTCGACGTCATCTTCGGCAATGCCCAGAGCTTTGCCGCAGGGCAGGGCGGTCAGCCGGGCGATGTCGTGCTCAACCTCTTCGGCATGCATCTTGATCGCGGCCATGCGCTCACTGGCGTCTGCCTGCTGCTCTTCATGGGCGCCATGGGCAAGTCGGCACAGTTCCTGTTGCACACCTGGCTACCGGATGCCATGGAAGGCCCGACCCCGGTTTCCGCGCTCATCCATGCCGCGACCATGGTCACCGCCGGCGTCTTCCTCGTCGCCCGCATGTCGCCGATCTTCGAACTGTCGCAGGATGCGCTGACCTTCGTCACCATCATCGGTGCGATCACGGCCTTCTTCGCCGCGACCGTCGGCCTCGTACAGAACGATATCAAGCGCGTCATCGCGTATTCGACCTGTTCGCAGCTGGGCTACATGTTCGTCGCCCTCGGCGTCGGCGCCTATGGTGCCGCGATCTTCCATCTCTTCACCCACGCCTTCTTCAAGGCGCTGCTCTTCCTGTGCGCCGGCTCGGTCATTCATGCCGTCGATGGCGAGCAGGACATGCGTCATATGGGCGGCCTGCGCCCGCATATCCAGAAGACTTTCTGGATGATGATCATCGGCACGCTGGCGATCACCGGCGTCGGCATCCCGCTGACCCATATCGGTTTTGCCGGCTTCATCTCGAAGGATGCGATCATCCTGGCGGCCTTTGCCTCGCACAATGCAGCCGCCGGCTTCGCCTTCACGCTGCTGGTCATTGCCGCGATGTTCACCAGCTTCTATTCCTGGCGTCTGATCTTCATGACCTTCTTCGGCAAGCCCCGCGCCTCGCACGAAGTCATGCACCATGTGCATGAATCGCCGAACGTCATGCTGGTCCCGCTGTACCTGCTGGCGATCGGTGCTGTAGCCGCGGGTATGTATTTCAACGCCGATTTCGTCGGTCACGCCTACGAGGAATTCTGGAAGCATGCGCTGTTCACGCTCCCGGACAACAAGATCCTCGAGGAAATGGAACATGCGCCTATGTGGGTTGAGCTCAGCCCCTTCATCGCTATGCTCCTCGGTCTCGTCACCGCCTGGTATTTCTACATAAAGTCGCCGGAGACGCCGCGCCGGCTCGCTCAGCAGCAGCGCGTGCTCTACGAGTTCCTCCTGAACAAGTGGTACTTCGACGAGCTCTATGACTTCCTCTTCGTTCGCTCTGCCAAGGCGCTTGGCCGCTTCCTCTGGAAGAAGGGCGACATCGGGGTCATCGATACCTTCGGCCCGAACGGCATTGCCGCGCGCGTCGTCGATGTTACTAACCGCGTCGTGCGCCTGCAGACCGGCTACCTCTATCACTATGCCTTCGCAATGCTGCTCGGCATTGCCGCCCTCGTTACCTGGATGATGCTCGGGAGTTCCCTCTGATGACCGATTGGCCCATTCTTTCAACGGTCACATTCCTGCCGCTGGTCGGTGTCCTTCTTCTGCTGTTCACGCAGGAGAACGGCGCCAATGGCCGCCGGAATATCCTGAACATTTCGCTGGCGACGACCATCGTCACTTTCATCGTGTCGCTGTTCGTCTGGATCTGGTTCGACAACGCCAATCCGGGTTTCCAGCTGATCGAAAAGCATGAGTGGCTGACGAGCGGTATCAGCTATCACATGGGCGTCGACGGCATCTCCATGCTGTTCGTCATTCTCTCGACCTTCCTGATGCCTTTCTGCGTGCTCGCAAGCTGGCTCTCGGTCGAAAAGCGTCTGAAGGATTACATGATCGCCTTCCTCGTCCTCGAGACGATGATGGTCGGCGTGTTCACATCGCTGGATATCGTGCTGTTCTACGTCTTCTTCGAAGCCGGCCTCATTCCGATGTTCCTGATCATCGGCGTCTGGGGCGGCAAGGATCGCGTCTACGCCAGCTACAAGTTCTTCCTCTACACGCTGCTCGGCTCGGTGCTGATGCTGCTCGCCATCATGGCGATGTACTGGCAGTCCGGCACGACCGATATCCCGACGCTGCTGCAGTACAAGTTCCCGCCGCAGATGCAGACATGGCTCTGGCTCGCCTTCTTCGCCTCTTTCGCAGTGAAGATGCCGATGTGGCCGGTCCACACCTGGCTTCCGGACGCACACGTCCAGGCGCCGACGGCCGGCTCGGTCATCCTGGCAGGCATCCTCCTGAAGCTTGGCGGCTACGGCCTGATCCGCTTCTCGCTCGGCATGTTCCCGAATGCGTCCGAATATTTCGCGCCGCTCGTTTTTGCGCTGTCGGTCATCGCCATCATCTACACCTCGCTGGTCGCGATGATGCAGGACGACATCAAGAAGCTGATCGCCTATTCGTCGGTCGCCCACATGGGCTATGTGACGATGGGTATCTTCGCGGCGAACCAGCAGGGCGTGCAGGGTGCGATCTTCCAGATGCTGTCGCACGGCATCGTCTCGGGTGCTCTCTTCCTCTGCGTCGGCGTGATCTACGACCGCACCCATACCCGCGAGATCGCGGCCTATGGCGGCCTCGTCAACAACATGCCGAAATATGCCGTCGCCATGATGGTCTTCACCATGGCCAATGTCGGCCTGCCCGGTACCTCCGGCTTCATCGGCGAATTCCTGACCCTGATCGGCGTTTTCCGCGCCAACACCTGGGTTGCGCTTTTCGCCGCGACCGGCGTGATCCTGTCGGCCGCCTACGCGCTCTGGCTCTACCGCCGCGTCATTTTCGGTGCGCTGGAGAAGGAAAACCTGAAGAAGCTTCTGGATCTGTCGCCGCGTGAACAGCTCATCCTCTATCCGCTGATCGCGCTCACGATCCTCTTCGGTGTCTACCCGGCTCCGATCTTCGATGCCACGGCGGCTTCGGTGGATCTGCTGGTGAACAATTATACCGCTGCCCTGCACGCTGCGCAGAATGTTGCGCTGTCGATGAATTGATGACGGGACCTATTCGACATGACTGCTGACACAATTCTTGCAAGCCTGCATCTTTCCATTCCGGAGCTCATCCTCGCGGTCGGTGCACTTGTGCTGCTCATGATCGGCGTCTTCTCGGGCGAACGGTCGGGTCCCACAGTCACGGGTCTGGCCATCGCGCTTCTTGCGGTGGCCGGCCTCTGGATCATCTTCGTGCCGGGCGAGGGGCTGGCCTATGGCGGCGCCTATCTCGCCGACGGCTTTTCCCGCTTCATGAAGATCGTCGCGCTGGTCGGTTCGATCGTGGCGATGTTCCTCAGCATGGGGCAGGCGCGCGAGCAGCAGCTCGATCGCTTCGAGTTTCCAGTCCTGCTCGTGCTCGCGACGCTCGGCATTCTGCTGATGATCTCGGCGCACGACCTGATCTCGCTTTACCTGTCGCTGGAGCTGCAGTCGCTGGCGCTTTACGTCGTCGCCGCCATCAACCGGGACAGTGTCAAATCGACCGAAGCCGGCTTGAAGTACTTCGTCCTCGGCGCGCTGTCGTCCGGCATGCTGCTTTACGGTATGTCGCTGGTCTATGGCTTCACCGGCCACACGACCTTCGATGCGATCGCCACGGCACTCAGCGCCGAGACCCGTTCGCTCGGTCTCGTCTTCGGCCTGGTTTTCGTGCTTGCCGGCCTCGCTTTCAAGATCTCCGCCGTGCCGTTCCACATGTGGACGCCGGACGTCTATGAAGGTGCTCCGACGCCGGTCACCGCTTTCTTTGCGGGTGCGCCGAAGGTCGCCGCCATGGCAATTCTGACCCGTATCGCCGTTACGGCCTTCCATCCGGTGCTTGCCGACTGGCAGCAGATCATCGTGTTCATTTCGATCGCGTCGATGCTGCTCGGCGCCTTCGCCGCCATCGGCCAGCGCAATTTCAAGCGGCTGATGGCCTATTCCTCGATCGGCCACATGGGCTATGCGCTCGTCGGCCTCGCAGCCGGCAGCAAGACCGGCGTATCCGGTGTCATGCTCTATATGGTCATCTACATGGTCATGACGCTCGGCTCTTTCGCCATTATCCTGGCGATGCGCCGCAAGGATGGCCGCCAGGTCGAAAATATCGACGATCTCGCCGGCCTCTCCACGACCAATCCCTTCATGGCGATCGTGCTGACGGTACTGATGTTCTCGCTGGCCGGCATTCCGCCTCTGGCCGGCTTCTTCGGGAAGTACTTCGTCTTCGTCGCGGCCATCCAGGCGCATCTCTATGCGCTCGCCATCATCGGCGTGCTGGCTTCGGTCGTCGGCGCCTACTATTATCTGCGCGTCATCAAGGTAATGTGGTTCGATGAAGCCAAGGATGAGTTCGTGCGCACGGCAGGTTCGCTGCGCCTCGTCTTCGGTCTTTCCGGCCTGTTCGTCGTTGCCTACGTCTTCTTCGGCGGCGCAATCGGCGGTGCTGCCGATCTTGCCGCTGCGACGCTGTTTTGATGGCGTCTGACATGAACGGCCGGAAGTCGCTCGCCGACTTCCGGCATGATGCCCTTCAGGAAACCTCGTCCACAAACAACGTGTGCCTCGAGCGCGCACGTGCCGGCGATCCCGGAAATCTTTGGGTGACCGCCGAGCGTCAGACCGGCGGCCGCGGTCGCCGCGGGCGCCCCTGGGTGTCGGAAGCCGGCAATCTCTATGCATCTCTCCTTCTGATCGATCCCGCGCCCATGGACCGTCTCGGCTCGTTGCCGCTTGCGGTTGCGGTTGCCGTGCATCAGGCGATACGCGGCGTGCTGCCTTTGGCAGCCGAGCCGGCCGAGATCAAATGGCCGAACGATATCCTGATCGGCCGCAAGAAGACCTGCGGCATTCTGATCGAAGGCGAAGCCTTGCCGGACGGCCGCTATGCGCTTGTCATCGGCATCGGCATCAACATCGCCGTCATGCCCGACAATCCGATGTATCCCGTCACCTGTCTGAGGCAGCAAGGCTCGATGGTGTCGCCGGACGAGCTTTTTGCCCATCTTTATGCTGCCATGTCCGAGGCGCTCGCTGTCTGGAACCGTGGCAAGGGCATTCGGGAAATCACTGCCCGCTGGCGTGAATTTGCATGCGGGATTGGGGAAAAGATCACGGTGAACTTGCCGGATCGCTCGATTTCGGGCCATTTCTCCGGAATCGATGATAATGGCTTGTTGATGCTCGAGACCGAGGACGGCAGGATCATGCCGATCGCCGCGGGCGACGTTTTCTTTAGATGATGGGTAGGGACCACATGGCGAAACAAGACGAACTGGTGTTTCTGCCCCTCGGAGGCGTCGGCGAAATCGGCATGAATCTCGCGCTCTACGGCTACGGCCCGGCGGAGCAGCGCCAGTGGATCATGGTCGATTGCGGTGTCACTTTCCCTGGCCCGGATCTGCCCGGCGTCGATCTCGTCTTGCCCGATATCCGTTTCCTCGCCAAGGAGCGCAAGAACCTCAAGGGCATCATCATCACCCACGCGCACGAAGATCACTATGGCGCATTGAACGACCTCTGGCCGGGGCTCAATGTTCCGATCTATGCCTCTGCCTTTACCGCCGGTCTTCTCGAAGCCAAGCGTGATTATGAAAAGTCGATGGGTGAGATCCCGGTAACGCTCTTCAAGGCTGGAGACCGTATCAATGTCGGCCCCTTTGAAATCGAAGGTGTTGCTGTCAACCACTCGATCCCCGAACCGATGTCGCTGATGATCCGTACGCCGCTCGGCAATGTCGTGCATACGGGCGACTGGAAGATCGACCATGAGCCCTCGCTCGGTCCGCTGACCGACGAGACCCGTTTCCGCCAGCTCGGCGATGAGGGCGTGCTGGCGCTGATGTGCGATTCCACCAATGCGCTGCGCGATGGCGTCTCGCCTTCGGAGAATGATGTCTCCGAAAGCCTGCGCAAGATCATCGAAGATGCCGAGGGCAGGGTGGCGATCACCACCTTCTCGTCGAATGTCGGTCGCATCCGTACCGTTGCGGAGGCCGCCGAAGCCGCCGGCCGCGAAGTGCTGCTGCTCGGCAGCTCGCTGAAGCGCGTCGTCGACGTTGCCCGCGATATCGGCCTCATGGAAGGCGTCAAGCCGTTCATCGCCGAAGACGAATATGGCTATATCCCGCGCGACAAGGTCGTGGTCATTCTGACCGGCAGCCAGGGCGAGCCGCGCGCAGCTCTCGCCAAACTTTCGCGCGACGAAATGCGCAATGTTGCGTTGGCCGCTGGCGATATCGTCGTCTTCTCCTCGCGCGCCATTCCCGGCAATGAGAAGGCGATCCAGGACATCAAGAACGGACTGATCGAGCAGGGTGTCCATGTCGTGACGGATGCAGAAGCGCTCGTGCATGTCTCCGGCCATCCCCGGCGCAACGAGCTGCAGAAGATGTATGAGTGGACGCGCCCGAAGGTCGTCGTGCCGGTGCATGGCGAGGCGACGCATCTGACCGCGCACAAGGAATTGGCCGAGCAGAGCGGCATTGCCACCGTTCCGCGCGTACGCAATGGCGATGTGCTGCGCCTCGCGCCCGGTCCGGTCGAAGTGATCGGCGAGGCGCCGCACGGGCGCATCTTCAAGGATGGCATACTGATCGGTGATTTCGACGAGATGGGTATCGGCGAGCGCAAGAAGCTCGCCTATGTCGGCCATGTCGCCGTCAACGTCGTGCTGGATGCCCGCTACGACATCGTCGGCGATCCTGATCTCGTGGCGGTCGGCTTGCCGGCCTATGATGATGAGGGCGAGGATATGGAGGATACACTCTTCGACGCCGTTGTCAGCGCCGTCGAGAGCATACCCCGGGCTCGCCGCAAGGATCTGGACATGTTGCAGGAGGCCGTTCGCCGTGCCGTGCGTGCCGCCGCCAACCAAGGCTGGGGAAAGAAACCTGTCGTAACCGCGTTCGTCACGCGCACGGGCAACTGAGGTCAGCGGTCCGATCGGGGAGGAGAGTGCCGTGCTGGGACGCGTCAATCACGTCGCGATAGCCGTGCCGGATATTGCGGCGGCTTCCAGGGCCTATCGCGAAACGCTCGGTGCCATGGTGTCCGTTGCGCAGGCATTGCCGGAACACGGCGTTACAGTCGTTTTCGTCGAGCTGCCGAACACTAAGGTCGAGCTGCTGGAGCCGCTGGGCGAAACCTCGCCCATCGCCTCTTTCCTCGCAAAGAATCCGGATGGAGGCATGCATCATATCTGCTACGAGGTTGCGGATATCCTTGCGGCGCGCGATCAGCTGGTCGCCAAGGGGGCGCGCGTGCTCGGCGATGGCGATCCGAAAATCGGTGCGCATGGCAAGCCGGTGCTGTTCCTGCATCCGAAGGATTTCTTCGGCACGCTCATCGAACTCGAGCAAGTGTGACACTAAAGCGCTCATTGGAGCTTTGAAAGACAACTGCTTTGCTCCTATAAGCAGCCTGGAAGAGGAAGAGGCGTTGAGACAGGCCTCGAGGGGAGTTCAATGGCACAGCAGATCGCCGCCGGTTTCGCCGTTTATTTCGTCATCTGGTGGATTACGCTTTTCGCCGTTCTACCGTTCGGCCTGCGAACCCAGGCCGAGGATGGGGATATCGTCCTTGGCACCGTCGAAAGCGCGCCAACGAAATTTCGCGCATGGCGGGTGGTTCTTGTTACGACGCTGGTGTCGGCCCTGATCTATGGCGCCTGGTATATCGCCTCCCGTTATTTCGGACTGAGTATAGATTCCATTCCACAGATCGTTCCAAGCTACAAATGATCCATGAAAATTGTAGATGAAAGTTGCCTGGAATGCGGGTGCCTTGCGATCGCCATCAATTCGTCACACGCCTGTCATGAGCGTGGCGCAAAGAATTTACAGTTTGTGTATATTATTTCAGCAGAAGCACGAACCAAGTATTCCGGGGAAGTCCGTGGGCTGTCGAGGCTGAGCTGAGAAAGCAAAAAAAAACAAGGCTGTAAGCCTTGTTTTAAAGTATCGCGTGATCCTTATCCGTTACCGGGGCTGCGAACGAGCGCGCCTAAGATCTGATCCTCCCAAGACTTGACCGCGAAACGGCAAGAATTTAGCCTTCCTGCCTCTTTTGTGAGCTAAAATTAGCTCAAACATTGAGCTTTGTCATCTGTTTTTTTGCTTTTTTGCTACAGCCGCGCAGAAATTTTCTGTTGATGGATTTTCGTTGTAAATCCTTATAAATGTGCGCTTTTTCGAAAGATTGAAAATAGGCTGTATCGCCTGAATTTCCGGGCATTTGCCAAATTCTTCCATTGCAGAATGCGGGTTTCCTTCCTGCGGCGAAGCAGTTATGAACTGCCTCCAGTACATAATTTTCTAACGATTCCGCAGGGAGCGGAATCTCAAACCGTCTGGAACAAGCGTCATGCGTCTGTCTCGTTACTTCATGCCCATTCTGAAGGAAAATCCTAAAGAGGCTGAAATTGTTTCCCATCGGCTCATGCTCAGAACCGGCATGATCCGCCAGCAGTCGCAGGGCATCTATTCCTGGCTGCCATTGGGCAAGCGCGTGCTTGACAAGGTCAATGCGATCATTCGCGAAGAGCAGAACCGCTCCGGCGCCATCGAGCTTTTGATGCCGACGCTGCAGTCGGCCGAGCTTTGGCAGGAAAGCGGCCGTTACGACGCCTATGGCAAGGAGATGCTGCGCATCAAGGATCGTCAGGATCGGCCGATGCTGTACGGCCCGACCAATGAGGAGATGATCACCGATATCTTCCGGTCGTCCGTCAAGTCCTACAAGGACTTGCCATTGAACCTCTATCATATCCAGCTGAAGTTCCGTGACGAGATTCGTCCGCGCTTCGGCACGATGCGCTCGCGCGAATTCATGATGAAGGATGCCTATTCCTTCGATCTGACCCTGGAAGGCGCCGTACACTCTTATAATAAGATGTTCGCCGCCTATCTGCGCACCTTCAATCGCCTTGGTCTCAGGGCGATTCCGATGCGTGCCGATACCGGCCCGATCGGCGGCAATCTCAGCCACGAATTCATCATTCTCGCCGATACCGGCGAGTCCGAGGTCTTCTGCCACAAGGATTTCGTCAATTTCGACATTCCGGGCGAAGACACGAATTTCGACGATGTTGCCGGCCTGAAGAGCATCTTCGACAAGTGGACCTCGGTCTATGCCGCCACCTCGGAAATGCATGACGAGGCCGCATTCAATGCCATTCCGGAAGGCGACCGCCTGTCCGCGCGTGGCATCGAAGTCGGCCATATCTTCTATTTCGGCACGAAATATTCCGAGCCGATGGGCGCGAAGGTGCAGGGTCCTGATGGCAAGGAGCATGCTGTCCACATGGGATCTTACGGTATTGGCCCGACACGCCTTGTTCCCGCCATCATCGAAGCATCGCATGATGAGAACGGAATCATCTGGCCGGAATCGGTCGCGCCGTTCGATGTCGTGGTGATCAACATGAAGGCCGGCGACCAAGCCTGCGATGAGGCTTGCGAAACGGTCTATGCCGCTCTGTCGAAGGCAGGCAGGGACGTGCTGTACGACGATCGCGACGAGCGCGCCGGAACGAAATTCGCGACGGCCGATCTGATCGGCGTGCCCATGCAGATCATCGTCGGCCCGCGTTCGATCGCGAGCGGCGAAGTGGAAGTGAAGGACCGTAAGACCGGCGCTCGCGAGACGATGACGGTCGAGGCTGCGATCAACCGGCTGGCAGGCTGATTGACGATACAAAGGATGAAAGGCGAATGGCGGTGAGCGCGGCAGTGGAACAACAGGAAAATTCGTTCAAGGCCAGCCCATCGTCTCGCCCGTTCTCTGGTTTCGAACGGCTCGTCGCTTGGCGCTATCTTCGCTCCAGGCGCAAGGAAGCCTCGATCTCGGTCATTGCCGGCTTCTCGCTGGTTGGCATCATGCTCGGCGTCGCGGCGCTGATCATCGTCATGGCTGTCATGAACGGTTTTCGCGCCGAGCTCTTCAAGCAGATTCTCGGCTTCAACGGCCATGTGGTCGTACAGCCGATCGATTCGCCGCTGAGCGACTATGCTGATCTGGCGAAGAAATTTTCGGCAGTTCCGGGCGTCACGATGGCCTTGCCGCTCGTCGAGGGTGAAACGCTCGCCTCAGGCCGCGGCGGCTCCGGCACCGGCGCACTGGTGCGTGGCATCCGCTCCGAAGATCTGACCAAGCTCAAATCGGTCTCCGACCACATCGTTTCCGGCGACATGGTCGGCTTCGCTTCCGGACAGGGTGTTCTGGTCGGCAGCCGGCTGGCGCGGCAGTTGGGCCTGACGGTCGGCGACCAGATTACGCTGACCGCGCCGGATGGTGACGTCACGCCTTTCGGCGTCAATCCACGCGTCAAGGCATACACGATCTCGGGGATCTTCGAAGTCGGCATGTCTGAATATGATTCCTCCGTGGTCTTCATGCCGCTGGAGGAGGCGCAGGTCTTTTTCAATGCTCAAGGCATCGTCGAGAAGATCGAGCTCTTTATCACCAATCCCGATGATGTGGATAGGTTGCGGCCGGAGATCGAAGAGGCCGCGGGGCGGCAAATCTTCCTGACCGACTGGCGCCAGGTCAACGCCACCTTCTTCTCGGCTTTGCAGGTCGAGCGCAATACGATGTTCATGATTCTGACGCTGATCGTCCTTGTCGCTGCATTGAACATCATTTCGGGTCTTATCATGCTGGTGAAGGACAAGGGCAGCGATATCGCCATTCTGCGCACCATGGGCGCGACATCGGGCGCAATCATGCGCATCTTCTTCATGACGGGCGCGGCGATCGGTGTCGTCGGCACACTTGCCGGCGTGATACTCGGTGTCCTGGTCTGCCTGAACATCGAGTCCATCCGCCAGTTCTTCTCCTGGATCTCGGGTACGGTCATCTTCAATCCGGAAGTCTACTTCCTCAGCAAATTGCCGGCACAGATGAATCTTGGTGAAACCATTTCGGTTATCGTGATGGCGCTCACGCTTTCCTTCCTTGCGACCATCTTTCCGGCCTGGCGTGCCTCGCGGCTCGATCCGGTGCAGGCGCTCCGCTACGAATAAGGAATCCGCATTTGATGAAACGCAACGTGGTTCTCCAGCTCTCCGGCGTGGAGCGTCATTACGGGCAGGGCGAGACGCGGCTGTCGATCCTGAAGGGAACGGATTTCGCGCTGCGCAGCGGCGAGATCGTTGCGCTGGTCGCACCGTCGGGGACCGGAAAGTCGACGCTGCTGCATGTGGCCGGACTGCTTGAGCATCCCGATGGCGGCGAGGTGCTCGTCAATGGCCAGGCTTGCGAAGGCTTGTCCGACGATAGGCGCACTGCCGTACGCCGGAGCGAGATCGGCTTCGTCTATCAGTTCCATCACCTGCTTCCGGAATTCTCGGCGCTTGAGAATATTATGATGCCGCAGCTTATTTCCGGTCTTTCGCGCAAGGATGCGAGCGAGCGGGCGTCTCAGCTTCTCGATTACATGCGCATCGGTCATCGCGCCGATCACCGCCCCGCCGAATTGTCCGGCGGCGAACAGCAGCGTGTCGCGATCGCCCGCGCCGTTGCCAATGCGCCGTTGGTGCTGCTGGCCGATGAGCCCACCGGCAATCTCGATCCGGATACCGCCCATTATGTTTTCGATGCATTGGAAGCATTGGTGCGTCAGTCGGGCCTTGCGGCGCTGATCGCCACCCACAATCACGAACTAGCCGCCCGCATGGATCGCCGTGTCACGCTGAGCGACGGCAAAGTGGTCGAGGTTTGATCGCTCCCGTCAGGGAACGATCAGCCCACCGCGATAATCCAGCTCATAGGCCTTGCGGTCCTTGACCATGATAGCCTCATGGCCGGTGAAATGGTTGCACGATCCGCTACTGCGGTCGATATAGCGGCCGTAGGCGTGTTCGAATTCGAAGCCGCCTAGAAAGCGTTTTTCGTCAAGATAGAGGCGCAGAAGCGCCGCCTTGATGACCATGCCTGCACGCGTTCCGTCGATCAGATCGGGTTCGATGATATGGCCGAAATAATTCATGGCCCAGACCGGCTGGTCGTCATGCCAGACAAGTTCCTGTCCAGCGAAATCCGTGCCGCCGAAATAGCTGTCGAGGTAGCGCCAGCGGCCGCTCGCATAGCCGATATCATGCGAACCGCTGCGGCAAGACGGCAGCCTCTTGCCGTCACCGACATAGGTCTCGGCTTTGGCGACGACAATAAAATCGTTCAGCGCGGCAAGATCCGGCATGACCCTCTCCAATGTTGGTGAGTTTGCACGATGCCATTGGTCGGGCTTTTTGTAAAGAACAAAAAGGGAACAAATGCCGCTATTGGCCGTTTCCGCATGCCTTTTGACCGATATCGTCCTGCCAGTCCTGGATACTGACGGTCTTGGCATCCGCCTTCAACGTCTTGCCGTCCTTCGTCACCTTGCCGGTCAGCACATTGTAGTCGCAGCTATGGCTGTTATCCGGTTCGAGCGTATCGCGGGAGTCGTAAGTGTAGCCGGCAACCACGAAGTTGTTGTTGCGATAGGCAAGCGTCAGCGTCTGATGCCAGCGATCGCGGCCGATGGCATCGTTCTGCGAGGCGATCGCGATCGAACCATTCGGCAGTGCGGCGATCGACGGTTCCTGGCCGTAGACGCCATCCGGTGCGACACTGCCCCATATCTTGTCCGGTGCGCTTGCGGCCAGTTTCAGCAGGGAATGTTCGTCATTGCGTAGATAGATATAGATGCCGATGGCCTGATCGTCCGGTGTGGGCGCCACCAGAAGGGCGAGGTCCGGCTTGCCGTCCTTGTTCCAGTCGCCGACCGCGGCATCAACGATGCGGCTGGGCGCGATCGTGTCTTCGGCGCGAGCCGTCGTTGCAGTCAAGAGAAGGATAAGAGCGCAGCCAAGTGATTTCATCGTGATCTCCCTGTTTGCATCTGCATAGCGCTGGGCAATTCCGGCGTCTATCGGAGGGCGGAAAACCGGCTGATGAAATTTATTGATGCATGTATTGACTCTCGAACAAAAATGGAACAAAAAAGAAACATAACGAGTAAGGAGCGCGTAAATGACCGATATTATTCGAGACGTTGCAGCATTCACCTCCATCGTCATGTTCGTTGCCAGCTTTTCCCTTATCATGATGGCGATGTGAATTTTATCCCGATATACACATGCCGTTTCCATGTTTGATGGGAGCGACTTCTGGACTTTATGGTCCGCAATGCCGAAAATGCCGCCGATTCATTTGGGCATGCGGAAGGGTATGAGATGGCGGAAGCGGGTGGCAGCGGCGCAGTGGCTCCGGTTGGCGAAATGCCGGAATTCGTGCACCTCAGGGTCCATTCCGCCTATTCCCTGCTAGAGGGCGCACTGCCGCTCAAGAAGATATTGGCCAAGGCGGTCGGCGATAGCCAGCCGGCCATTGCTATCACCGATACCAACAATCTTTTCGTTGCCCTCGAATTCTCGCAGAAGGCGATGGATGAGGGGCTGCAGCCGATCATCGGCTGCCAGGTATCGATCGATATGGAAGATGGCAGCGAAGGCGAGAAGCGCGGACCGCAGCAGGCTTTGGCAAGACTGCCGTCCATCGTTCTGCTCGCTGCCACGGATCAGGGCTATGAGCGCCTCGTCGACCTCGTCAGCCGAGCCTATCTCGGCGGCGAAGGCAACAGCGCCGTTCACATCGCCAGCTCATGGCTGGATGAGATCGGCACGGAGGGCATGATCGCGCTTACCGGTGCGCTGACCGGCCCGGTCGATATGGCGCTGAAAGAAGGGCACGCCGTGCAGGCGCGCTCTCGGTTGCTGACCCTGAAGCGCCAGTTCGGCGACAGGCTTTACGTCGAATTGCAGCGCCATGGCACCTATGATCGTCGCCACGAGCAGAAGATGATCTCGATGGCTTACGAGCATGAGATTCCGCTCGTGGCCACCAACGAAGCCTTTTTCCCGACGCGTGACGATTATGATGCGCACGATGCGCTGATGGCGGTCGCCCACAATGCCATCGTCTCGGACGATACCCGGTTCCGCCTGACGCCGGATCACTATCTGAAGAGCCGCGCCGACATGGCGAAGCTTTTCGCCAATCTGCCGGAAGCGCTTGAGAACACGGTCGAGATTGCGCAGCGCTGCTCCTTCATCCTGAAGACGCGCAAACCGATCCTGCCGCGCTTTACCGGCGCCACCGACGATGCGCAGGAAGCCGAGCGTGCCGAGGCGGCCGAGCTGCGTGCCCAGGCGGTCGAGGGTCTCGACCAGCGTCTCGCCTCGCTCGGCATGGCGCCGGGCTATGCGGAAAAGGATTATCGCGAGCGGCTGGAGTTCGAACTCAGCGTCATCGAGCGCATGAAGTTTCCCGGCTACTTCCTGATCGTTGCTGACTTCATTAAATGGGCCAAGCGCCACGATATCCCAGTCGGCCCCGGCCGTGGTTCCGGTGCTGGCTCGCTGGTCGCCTATGCGCTGACGATCACCGACGTCGATCCGCTACGCTTCTCGCTGCTGTTCGAGCGCTTCCTCAATCCGGAACGCGTCTCGATGCCGGACTTCGATATCGACTTCTGCCAGGACCGGCGCGAAGAAGTGATCCGTTACGTGCAGGCTAAGTATGGCCGCGAGCAGGTGGCGCAGATCATCACCTTCGGTTCGCTGCAGGCGCGCGCCGCCCTTCGTGACGTCGGCCGCGTGCTGGAAATGCCCTATGGCCAGGTCGACAAGATCTGCAAGCTGGTGCCCAACAATCCCGCCAATCCGACCCCGCTCAGCAAGGCGATCGAGGAGGAGCCGCGCCTGCAGGAGGAGGCGGACAAGGAGCCGGTCGTCGCCCGTCTTCTCGATATCGCCCAGAAGATCGAAGGCCTTTATCGTCACGCTTCGACCCATGCCGCCGGCATCGTTATCGGCGACCGTCCGCTGTCGAAGCTCGTGCCGATGTATCGCGATCCGCGCTCCGACATGCCGGTCACTCAGTTCAACATGAAATGGGTGGAGCAGGCTGGTCTCGTGAAGTTCGACTTCCTCGGCCTGAAGACCCTGACCGTCCTGAAGACGGCCGTCGATTTCGTCGCCAAGCGCGGTATTACGATCGATCTCGCCGGCATCCCGCTCGACGACAAGAAGACCTACGACATGCTCTCGCGCGGCGAAACGGTCGGCGTGTTCCAGGTGGAAAGTGCGGGCATGCGCAAGGCGCTGATCGGAATGCGTCCCGACTGCATTGAGGACATCATCGCGCTCGTGGCACTCTATCGTCCCGGCCCGATGGAGAACATCCCGGTCTATAATGCCCGCAAGCACGGCGAGGAAGAGATCGAATCGATCCACCCGAAGATCGACTATCTTCTGAAGGAAACGCAGGGCGTCATCGTCTACCAGGAGCAGGTGATGCAGGTTGCCCAGGTGCTCTCGGGCTATTCGCTCGGCGAGGCCGATCTTCTGCGCCGCGCCATGGGCAAAAAGATCAAGGCGGAGATGGACCAGCAGCGTGAGCGCTTCGTCGACGGTGCCATCAAGAACGACGTTTCGAAGGGGCAGGCCGATGTCATCTTCGATCTCCTGGCAAAGTTCGCCAACTACGGCTTCAACAAGTCGCACGCCGCCGCCTACGCCATCGTCTCCTACCAGACCGCCTATATGAAAGCCCATTATCCGGTGGAGTTTCTGGCGGCGTCGATGACGCTCGATATGTCCAACACCGAAAAGGTCAACGACTTCCGTCAAGATGCCAAGCGTCTGGGCATCGAGGTCATCGCGCCTTCGGTGCAGACCTCATTTCGTCATTTCGAGACGGGCGACAACCGCATCTATTATGCGCTGGCAGCAATCAAGGGCGTCGGCGAATCCGCCGTCGATCATATCGTCGAAGTGCGCGGCGACCAGCCATTTGCCGGCATCGAGGATTTCTGCCTGCGCATCGATCCCAAGCAGATCAACCGCCGCGTTCTGGAAAGCCTGATCTGCGCCGGTGCTTTCGATTGCTTCGAGATCGACCGTGCGCAACTGATCGCCGGGCTCGACCGCATCATGGGCTACGCGCAAGTGGCGCAGGAAAACAAGCGCAGCGGCCAGCATGACATGTTCGGAAGCGCCGCGTCCGGACCGGAAAAGATCATGTTCCCTCCCTACGCGCCCTGGCTTGCCTCGGAGCGGCTGCTACGCGAATTCCAAGTGCTCGGCTTCTATCTGACGGCGCATCCGCTCGATACTTACAAGAGCGTGCTCGACAAGATGCGCGTGCAGCCTTTCGCCGATTTCTCAGCCGCGGTGAAGCAGGGCGCGAGCAACGGCCGCCTGGCCGGCACTGTCATTTCGAAGCAGGAGCGCAAGACGCGCACCGGCAACAAGATGGGCATCTTCGTCTTCTCCGATGCTTCAGGGCAATTCGAAGCCGTGCTCTTCTCGGAGACGCTCAACCAGTATCGCGACGTTCTCGAAGTCGGCAAATCCTTTGTCATAACCGCTCAGGCGGATGAGCGTCCGGAAGGCATCAGCCTGCGGTTGCAGACTGCGCAGTCGCTGGAAGAAAAGTCGCTGCAGATGCAGAAGGCGCTGCGGGTCTATGTCCGGGATTCCGGTCCGCTGAAGGCGGTTGCCGCGCATCTGAACGCCAAGGGCGATGGCCTCGTCTCCTTCATCGTCATCAAGGAAGAGGGATTGCGCGAAGTGGAGGTGGCGCTGCCGGAGAAATATCGCATCACACCGGAAATCGCCGCGGCACTGCGCACGGCGCCGGGCGTGATCGACGTGGAGCTGGTTTAGCCCTTTTTCCCGAGTGCGCCGTTGTTGGTGACGGTGATGAAATCGGTCTCGTTGCCGGTTTCCGGCCCGATGCCGGTGTCGGAAATCGTCAGCGACGAGCCCGCCGTCAGCATATCCTCGATGCGATGGCGCACATCGTCGGGAATGGTGATGCGGCTAAGTGCCTGCCCGGCGGCATCGAACGATTGCGATTGCTCCTCGCTGGTGATGCCGAAGCGTTTTTTCGTCTGCTTGCTCAGGTCTTCTTCGAGGGTCATGCCGAACCAGTCGGCCTTGCCGCTGATGCGGTCGATCGAGTTGGCCGTGAAGAAATGCACGCCGAGCGCCTCTTGCGGCTCGGCAATGACGGCAGGGCCTTCGAAGAGCGGCCTGAAGTTCTGGCGAACCATGATCGCTCCGTTCGGCGGCTCGCCCTTGCCGGCGGCGGCATAGACCGCTTTCATCAGCGCGGGACTGACGAGGCTGCCGGTGGTCTTGATGTTGTGCGCCTTCTTGAAATCTTCGATCGCCTGCATCGTGGCAGGCCCGAGCATGCCGTCAGGCGTTCCGGTGATGAACCCCATCCCGTTCAGAATGCCTTGGAGGTCGCGCACATTTTCACGCAGGCCGCGCCGGGTGATGAGGATGCTGAGCGGCGCGGAATCGGCAGGTGACGCAACGATCTCCTGGACCTTCGGTATCTGGATCGAGGTGATATCGTTCGTCGCAACCTGCAGCGATTGCCCCTGCGGCAGGAAGCTTGCGGTCATGGGACGAAGCTCGATGCCGGAGAACAATGCTGGCGGAGGTGCTGCCAGCGGCTGGAACAGCATCGCGTTTTCGAAGGGCTGGGGCACCAGCGGTTGATCGGCGATGACGACATGCACGCCGCGCTCGGTCATCTGGTAAAGCATCTTAGCGAAGACCTTGGGCATGCGTACGCAGCCGTGAGATGCCGGATAATTCGGGACCGAATTGGATTCGTGTAACGCTATGCCCGACCATGTCAGCCTTTGCATGAAAGGCATGGGCGCAGCCGAATAGAGATTGGACTCGTGATAGACCTTCTTTTCCAGAATGGAGAAGATGCCGCTCGGCGTCGTGTGACCACGCTTGCCGGTCGAAACCTTCGAGGTCGCGATCACCTTGTCGCCGTCGTAGACCGAAAGCGATTGCCTGTCCTTCGACACCACGATCTGCAAGGTTCGGGCATCCGGCCCGGCAAAGGCGGGATGGGAAAGGGTGGTGGCTGACAGCAACCCGAGCCCAAGCAACAAAAACGGCTTCATAGACACAACCAAACGCAATACTCGTAGCGCCTAAAGTTAGGCTTCGAAGTTTAAGGAAGACTTGCCGAAAAGGAATGCCGTGTTGCTGCCACCAAGACGCGAAACTGCTTCACTGTGGCCCGATAAGGCATCGCCGAAACGGAGCGGTGAAACTCCGCTTCGGCGCGATCATTGAAGGCCCTCGGCACCGAAGGTTCAGCGCACGCTGGAGGCTATCCAGTTGTGCCAGTCCTGTTCGCTGCCATGGAAGGCATTGAGGTCGATCCTGCCGTCAACGCCGTGGGAGACGCCGGAGCCGGAATATTGCCAGAACAGCCATTTGCGGCCGGGATAGACCTTGGAGGGATGCTGAGCCACGGCGCGCAGCCAGAATGGATAGTTGAGCAGCTCGCCGCTCAGATTGTCGCGATAGAAATCCGGTGCGGTGTAGACGATCGGACGCTGGCCGTAATGCTTTTCCAGCCTGTCCATGAATACCTGCATCTTGGCAAGCACCTGCTCGCGCGAGGGGCGCCGCTTGCAGCTCGATTCGCCGTTCCATTCCACGTCGATGACGGGCGGCAAAGCACCCGCTTCCTTCGGGACGTTGCGGATGAACCAATCGGCCTGCTCTCCGGCGGTCCGGCACCAATAGAAGAAGTGATAAGCGCCATGCTTCAGACCGGCCTGCTGGGCAGCCCGCCAGTTCTTCCTGAACATCGGATCGAGATGGTCGCCGCCATCCGTCGCCTTGATGTAGACGAAGTTGGCGCCCTGGGTGCGCAGCGTATTCCAGTCGATCTCGCCCTGCCAGCGGGAGACGTCGACGCCGTGGACGGCGAGCTTGCGAGGCGACGTGGATGCGCCGAAATTGATCGGCTTGGCATCGCGGAAACGATGGCTGTAGATCTGCATCGGCTGCTGCCGCAGGGCGCGCGGCACCGGGTCTGATGGCGCAAGCATGGCGAGCGGCCGTTGCAGCGGCACAGGGGTGTCGCCGTCGCTTTGGTCGGAAGGCATGAGCCCCTCCGGACGCGGATTCGCCGGCATCGCGACCGCGAGAGCCTGCTGTCGCTCGACACGCGAAACCGTTTCGCCGATTTCGACCGACGGCGTCGCCCTGCTGGTCTTTGCGATGGAGCCCGTCAATTCCTTGGAGGGCGGGGCGGCTTGCGCGGCTTCGCGCTCACCTCGGGCGGCGCAGCCTGAGATCGTCAGGCAAGCGAGAAAAATGGTCGATACAGCCGATAGACGCATAGGAACCCGTACGCAAAACACAATCGACGGCGGATCCGCGCCGTTCGGAAGTTACAGACTCCGAGTCCTAATGGAAATTTACCAAAAAAGTTTGAATCCGAGCTTTCTCGCGCAAGGAATCGCGCACGTAGGCGGATTTTTGGCCGGCCGGACAAAAGTCACCGATCGATGATATATTGGAAGTCTTTGTTATTTATGGCGTTTATCGGCAAATGTGTAACCTGTCTCGACCGTGTTGTTGCCGAATTTTTCTCGCAGCTTGTCCATCGCCGCCTCGGCAGCGGCTCGTCGCGTCGCCTGTTCGTCGATGAGATCGGGCGGGTCCGCGCGGCCGGCATCGCCAAGATCGGTGACGCCGATGCCGATAAGGCGGAATTTCGTGCCGTCAGTCTCATGTTCGAGCATGCGCAATCCCGTACGGAAAATCCTGTCCGCGAGCTGCGTCGGATCTTCCAGGCGGCGGTTACGCGTGCGGGTCTTGAAATCCGAGGTCTTCAGCTTGAGGACGACGGTCTGGCCGGCAATGCCGCTGCGCTTCAGGCGCCGTGAAACCTTTTCAGAAAGATCGCGCAGGATCGGCACGAGATCGTCATGGCGGGAGATATCGTCGAAGAAGGTGGTCTCGGAAGACACGCTCTTTGCCGCTTCGTTCGGATGCACGGTTCGATCGTCGATGCCGCGCGCGAGGCGGAAAAGCCGCTGTCCGATGACGCCGTAGCGGCGCATGAGATCGCCTTCCTCCATGCCCTGCAATTGACCGATGGTGCGGATGCCGTCGCTTTCGAGCGCCGCGGCAAAGGCCTTGCCGACCCCCCAGATGGTCGTGACCGGCCGCGGCTCCAGGAAGGAGAGGGCTTCATCGCGGCCGATGACGGAGAAGCCCCGCGGCTTCTGCAGGTCGGAGGCTACCTTGGCGAGGAACTTGCAATAGGAAAGGCCGACGGAGATGGTGATGCCGATCTCCTGCTCCACCCGCTTGGCGAATTTGGCGAGGATGCGGGCCGGCGGATCGTGATGAAGCCGCTGCGTGCCGTCGAGCTCGAGAAAGGCCTCGTCGATCGAAAGCGGCTGCACCAGCGGTGTCAGTTCCTGCATCATGCCGCGAACCTCACGGCCGACGCGGACATATTTTTCCATGTTCGGGCGGATGACGACGGCCTGCGGGCACGCTTCCAGCGCCTTGAACATCGGCATGGCGGAGCGCACTCCATGGATGCGGGCGATATAACAGGCGGTGGAGACGACGCCGCGCTTGCCGCCGCCGACGATGACAGGCTTGTCGGCCAGCTCAGGATTGTCGCGTTTCTCGATCGATGCATAGAAGGCATCGCAATCGATATGCGCCAGCGTCAGCGCGTAAAGCTCCCGATGGTAGACGAGACGAGGGCTGCCGCAGCTCCGGCAGCGCGTGCGCGCGGCCGATTGCTCGCTCAAGCAATCGCGACAGAAGCCGGAGATCTTGTCGGGCGCACGGGTCATCGAACGAGAACAAAAATTGAACATCGCCACTTTATGATCTAAGCTTGCGAGTCTCAAGCTGGAAAACTGCCGGGGAGGCGCGAGTGCAGAACTTAATCGTGCAGCCGTTGACGCCGGATCGTTGGGGCGATTTCGAGACTTTGTTCGGGCCAAGCGGTGCGTGCTATGGCTGCTGGTGCACCCATTTCCGCGTGCCGACATCGCAGCGCAAGACGATGGACGCGGCAGCAAAGAAGCGGCTGATTCGGGAGCGTATTGCGGCCGGGCCGCCGCCCGGCCTTCTGGGCTATGTCGATGGGCAGCCTGTCGCCTGGGTGCAGGTTTGTCCGCGCACCGAGCTGCCGCAGTGGAATTCGCCGAAAACGGTATCACGCCCGCTCGATCCGGCTGATGCGGAAGACAGCTCGGTTTGGGCGGTGAGCTGTTTCTTCATGAATTCGAAGGATCGCGGCAAGGGACACAGCCACCGGATGTTGTCGGAGGCGGTGAATTTTGCCCGCGCTTCCGGCGCCCGGCTGCTGGAGGGTTGTCCGATCGAGCGTACGAAGCAGTCGAAATCCGTCGGCCTATATGTCGGCTCGCAGCGCATATTCGAGGCTGCCGGGTTTTCGGAAGTTGCGAAGCGCAAGGATGGCAGGCCTCTGATGCGCCTCGTCCTTTGAAAGGTGGCTCGGATGAGGTCAGCGCGCGATATGGGCCTGGATCAACGGCGCGGCCTGGCTCCATTCGTTAGCTTCCGGAATACCCGCGGCCACGGCCGGCGCCATGCGGTGGACGATGGAATCCGGTTTCAGATTGATAAGGAGGCACTCCGGAACATGTTCGCTGACCGAATGCAGATTGTGGGCCATGTCGTCGATAAAGGCGACGGGCATCGCGCGCTGCCTGTGCAGCGAGCGTACGATCGGCCCCTTCGGCTGCAGCGACGCGAGCAACGGATAAGCAAGCTCGAGCCTGTCGAGGAGCCGCCGTCTTTGCGCCCAGAATTGCGGTGGCATCGCCGTAAGGAAAACGATGTCCGCATCCTTCGAAAGGTCCTCGAGCGCATTGACGACGCAGTCGAAGGGCGTCTGCCATTGTTCCTGCGCTTCGAAGAAGGCTTCGATCAGCCGGTGGACATCCTTTTCTTCCAGCGCGGAACCATCGCCCTTGGAGACGATGTTGCCTGTCAGCCGGAACGAACGCGGCAGGAATTCATAGCCTTCGCCGTCGATGAAGGCCAGGAAAGGCGCAAAGAAATGCAGGACGACGTCATCGACATCGCAGACGATCAGTGGCCGCTCCTGCAGCCGGATATGCGACACATCGAATTCGAACGGGGCATCCATGGTCAATATTCTCCGGAGGCAAGGCCGGGCGGCGAGAAATGTGCCGACGCGGCAGCGACGGCCTCCGGCGGAATGCCGCTGGTCTCGCAGAAGGCCAGCAATGTCGGTTCGTGGTTCATGAGGAAATCGAGCATGCCAGCGAGAAAGGCAGGTTCGTTGATGGCGTTGCGTACCTGCGCCGGTTCGACGCCCGTCAGTGCCAAGAAGCGGCCGAACATGTCCGGTTCATTGGCCAGCCAGCCGAGCACGGCGATCGCAGTCTCTTGCGGGTCGGCCGCGCTCTTCTTCGGGTTCTTGAAGTTACTTTGCATTTTGAAGGGTGAGTTACCTATTTTTCAACCAAATGCCGGTAGTTTGCGATTCAACTATTTCTGGAATCGGTTCCTCGCGACCCTATATTTCGAGAGAATGGATGCAATACCGGATGCAGGGACAGCTTTCCATGCCTAAGCAGGTAATGATTGTAGAAGACAATGAGCTCAATATGAAGCTCTTTCGCGACCTGATCGAGGCTTCCGGCTATACGACGATCCAGACCCGCAACGGCATGGAGGCGCTCGATCTCGCCCGCAAGCATCGCCCGGATCTGATCCTCATGGATATCCAGCTTCCGGAGGTTTCGGGCCTCGAAGTGACCAAATGGCTGAAGGAAGACGACGATCTGCACGTGATACCTGTGATCGCAGTCACGGCCTTCGCCATGAAGGGCGACGAGGAGCGCATTCGCCAGGGCGGTTGTGAAGCTTACGTTTCAAAGCCGATTTCGGTGCCGAAATTCATTGAAACCATTAAGACCTATCTGGGCGACGCCTGACGATGGGGAAGAGCTTATGACCGCACGCATTCTGGTAGTCGACGATATTCCGGCCAACGTAAAGCTTCTGGAAGCGCGGCTGCTGGCCGAATATTTCGAAGTGCTGACCGCCGAAGATGGCTTGAAAGCGCTTGCCATCTGCGCGAATACGCAGGTGGATCTCATCCTTCTCGATATTATGATGCCCGGCATGGATGGTTTCGAGGTGTGCGAGCGCCTGAAGTCCGATCCCCGCACCGCCCATATTCCCGTTGTCATGGTCACGGCGCTCGATCAGCCCGCCGACCGTGTGCGCGGCCTGAAGGCAGGCGCCGACGATTTCCTGACCAAGCCGGTCAACGACCTGCAGCTCATTTCGCGCGTCAAGAGCCTGCTTCGTTTGAAGACCCTCAGCGACGAACTGCATATGCGCAACGAAACCGGGCGCAATTTCGGTATCGACGATCTGATGCGGGCAGGCGACGGCCGTACCGAGGAAACCGGGCAGGTGCTGCTGGTCGATGGCCGCGCCAATTCGCAGGAGCGCATCATCAGGACGCTCAAGCCGATTGCCCAGGTTGTCGCGATGTCCGATCCGCAAGCTGCCCTGTTCGAAGCGGCAGAGCAGTCGTTCGAACTGGTCATCGTGAATTCGAATTTCGAGGATTACGATCCTCTGCGGCTGTGCTCGCAGCTTCGCTCGCTGGAGCGCACGCGTTTCTTGCCGGTACTGCTCGTGACGGAGCAGGGCGCCGACGAGATGGTCGTTCGCGCGCTCGACCTCGGCGTCAACGACTATATCGCCCGGCCGATCGACCCCAACGAGCTGGTGGCCCGCTGCCTCACGCAGATACGCCGCAAGCGCTACAACGACCGTTTGCGCGCCCGCGTTCAGCAGACGATCGAGTTGGCCGTGACCGATGCGCTGACCGGTCTGAACAACAGGCGCTATCTGGACAATCACCTCAAGGTGCTTTTCGACCGCTCGATGGCACGGGGGCGGCCGCTCTCCGTTCTGATCACCGATATCGACAGGTTCAAGACTGTCAACGACACCTATGGGCATGATGCTGGCGACGAAGTATTGAAGGAATTTGCCGCGAGAATCCGCTCCACGGTACGCGGCGCCGACCTTGCTTGCCGCTACGGCGGGGAGGAATTCGTGGTCGTGATGCCGGATACGGCTGCCGATGTCGCCGCTGCGGTCGCCGAGCGTCTGCGCGCGGCGGTAGAAAATATGCCGGTGAAACTGCGCGACGGCGGCGTTTCCCTTAACATTACTGCATCCTTCGGTATCTCGTGCCGTTTGGAGGCAATCGACACGCCTGAGCAATTGATGAAGCAGGCCGATCTCGCGCTTTACGAAGCAAAGCGGGCTGGCCGTAATAGGGTGGTCGCCGCCGCAGCCTAAGGAAAATAATCACTAGAAGCGGGACTGCCCGTTAATATTGAGGGTATTTTTTAGGTTTTGAACAACGGCTGGAAATTTTCCACTCTTCTCCCGCCGGCGATGCCACTTCGACTCAGTTGAAAGAAAGGAATAATACCTTTGCTTTTGACCTTATGGAATACTTTGGATTCTGAAGTTCTTTTGGGATACTCCTGTGTATTTTATGTGTAATTTTGTTTTATTTGCAGTTTTCTTGATAAGATTAAGTGGAGAGAAGGAAGGTTAATTGAGAATAGCTTGTATATTAAAGTTTTCTATAATATCTGCATTTGAGGTTTGCTGATTGTGTGGAGGTTATATGTTTATTCTTGCGTCTTTCGCAGTTTGTTTCGTTAAAACTATCAAGCTTTCCTTTCTGCCGAAGACATGAATTTTAACCATGCAAGCAGACAAGCATTTTTTATCATTAAGAATTTGTTGATTTTCTTCCGATTTCGCGCGAATTTAGTCCCATAGATGGACAGCCCGCAAGGGTTTCAGGATGCCCCATGATGCTCAGGTCCGCCGCATCTCCTGGGTCGTGGGGTCGGTCGGCTGGCAGGCAGAAATATGACGGTTCCTCGTGCCGTTTTGCAGGCTAGCCGGCCCCCAATTCAAAACGCCGCTCTTCGTTGATCGAAGGCGGCGTTTTTTCTTTCGATGATCGTCGGGCGCTGTCTCGGGCGATGCAGCAAAATCGGACGTCGGTCGCGGAGGTGCCGCCGGAAATGCGGAACTGTCGCTGCAAACAAAAAAGGCGCTGACCCGCGGGTCGCGCCTTTTTGTAACCTGAAGTTTAGGAAACTTACTTGATCTTCGTTTCCTTGAACTCGACATGCTTCTTAGCGATCGGGTCGTACTTCGTCTTCGTCATCTTGTCCGTCATCGTACGGCTGTTCTTCGTCGTGACGTAGAAGAAACCGGTGTCGGCCGTCGACAGCAGCTTGATCTTGATGGTGGTAGCCTTGGCCATAGTCGTCCTGCCTTTAATAAAAATGAACGCCGTGGACGGCCGGTGCGGAGGTCCACGGCGAATTCTGGCGCGAAACTACAAATCGCGCCCGAAAAGTCAACCCCTGTTGCTCATGAAAAGCAGCCGTATCCCCGAAAGCAGGACATAAAGGCCGAAGAAAAAAGCAACAGCCCAAGCAAAGCCGCTGGGATTCGCCAGGTCCATGGCCGTGCCGATCGTCGGCGGGCCTAGGACCATGCCGACGGCGTAACAGAAGACGAAGGCTGCGTTGGCCGCAACGAGGTCGACGCCGGTCAGCCGCGTGCCGAGATGGCTGAGACCGACCGTATACATGCCTGAAACGCAACCGCCCCAAAAGAGCAGAATGGTGGCGAGAATGATCCAGTTCGACGACAGGGAGGGCAGCAGAAGCGCGCCGACAAGGCCGATGGTTGCCATGATCGATAACAGCGGCCGCTTGTCGCGCATACGGTCAGCGAGCAGCCCGAGCGGGATCTGGAAGACGAAATTGCCCACGCCCATGACAGTCAGCAGCAGCGCCGCCTGCGATTCGTTGAAGCCGAGGCGCGTAGCATAGCTGGTGAACAGCGACCCGCCGCCGACGGTCACCGCGCCGAACACGAAAACCGCAGCCGTCGCTGTTGGAACGAGGAAGATATATCGGACAAAATGCAATTCCGGCTTTTCGTCGACGATGGGGCTCTCGTTGCGGGCGATGAAGATCGGAATGGCTGCGGCAAGGATGATGCAGGCACCGATGATGAAGGGCATCAGGCCCTCGCTGCCCACCAGGGAAAAGAGCAGGGGACCAGCTGCAAATCCGAGAGAGAAAACCGTGGAATAGAGGCCGAGCACGAAACCGCGCTTGGAAGGCGGAGAGGCGGCATTGATCCAGAATTCCGACAGGATGAACAGCGTCGTGGTCGCGCCGTGGAAAACGATCCGGAGCGGAAACCACAGCAGCAGATTTTCCGCATAGTAAAATCCGAGCGAACTCAACGCCGAAAGGAGGACCGCCCAGATCATTGTCTGTACGACCCCGAAGCGATGGGCGAGTTTGGTCGTGATGACCGCGGCCAGCATCGAGGCCACTCCCATCATCGCTGTGTTGAGCCCGATCAGGCTCGAAGGAACGCCGCGCTTTTCGAGAATGATGCTCAGAAGCGGCAGGCCGAGCCCGATGGCGATGCCAACGGCGGATACGGACGCGATGGCTGCGACGAGCGAAGGCCAGTGAATTTCTTCGACATGGCCGGCCTTGTCGTTCGTCGGTTCAAGCATAAACAAAATCCTGGGGCATGAGGCGGGCGAATCGGTCTGAACACGGGACACGGGAAGGCACGGCTCGGCCGAATTCAGGTGGCGGGTCGGCTTTCATGTGATCGGTCACCCCTCTGCAATGGTCCCTATGACGCGGGGCATGTTCAGACAAGAAATGCTGCTCGTGTCAAGCTGTTGCCGGCAAAGCAATCCGCATGAACCAAGAATAAGCAGCAAATCGCCAGTAGCTGCCGATGTCAGGGCACGATGCGCGGAGGCGCTCCTTGGCATCGACGGAAACGGGCAACACGGGCCGGACGACATGTTCACGATCGGCCGTTTCCCTGATCCCATTCCTCCGGGCTGTCGTCATGTCCCCCAAAACCATGCATGCGCAAGGCCCATTGCAGGCCGATGACGCCGCCCTTGATCGGCTGAATGACGGCAAGCGCGGCAATGATCGTGATGGGCGTCCAGAGGACGAAATGCGCCCAGAGCGGCAGTTTGAAGGCCATGTCGGTCAGCATATAGCCGCCGACGATAAGGTGGCCCAGAACCAGGATCACCAGATAGGGCGGCAGGTCGTCGGCGCGCTGATGAGAAATATCCTCGCCGCATACCGCACAATGATCGACCGGCTTCAGAAAGGCGCCGAAAAGCCTGCCGGTGCCGCAGCGCGGGCAGCGGTTCAGCATACCGCGGGCAATCGATTGTCCGAGGGGGCGCTCGCTCTGGTCTGAACCGCCGAAGCGGGTGGGGGAGTCGGATGGGCTGCCCGTCATGAATGCGCTTCCTCCATGCCGGCAGCCGTCCTCTATCTACGGCCGCGCGGCGGTCTCGTGCCCGGTGCCTTGCGGGCCTGGTTCTTGTTGCGGCGGGTCGCCTTGTGGAAGGAGCGCACTGCCGTCGGCATAGGCTTGCCCTCGCTCAGCATCTCGAAGCGCAGCGCTCCGGCAAGCGGCACGGATTCTGCCAGCCTCACCGTCACATCGTCGCCGAGACGATATCCGAGCCCGGTTCTTTCGCCCGTTAGCGCCTGATGCGCTTCGTCATAGATGAAATAATCGGTGCCGAGGGTAGATATAGGAATGAAACCGTCCGCGCCATAGTCGGGTAGGGTGACAAAAAGCCCCGATTTGGTAACGCCGCCGACGCGGGCTTCGAATTCTGCACCGACGCGGCCGGCGAGATGATGGGCAATGAGCCGGTCGACCGTCTCGCGCTCCGCCGCCATAGCGCGGCGCTCGAAAGTCGAGATTTCGGCGGCGATATCGTCGAGCGACGCTTCTTCCTCCGGCGTGATGCCGCCCTCGCCGAAGCCGAGCGAGCCTACGAGCGCACGGTGTACGATCAGGTCGGCATAGCGCCGGATCGGCGAGGTGAAGTGCGCGTATTTCATCAGATTGAGGCCGAAATGCCCGATATTGTCGGGGCTGTAGATCGCCTGGCTCTGCGAGCGCAGCACCATCTCGTTGACCATGGTCTGATGCGCGGTACCCTCGGCTTTCGCGAGAATACCGTTGAAGCTGTTGGCCCGCACGTTGCCGCCCTTGGCAAGCGAGATACCGAGAGTAGCCAGGAATTCGCGCAGCACCTCCTGCTTGGCGAGTGTCGGGCCATCGTGGATGCGGTAGATGAGAATTTGCTTCCGCTTTTCCAGCGTTTCGGCAGCGGCGACGTTCGCCTGGATCATCATTTCTTCGATGAGCTTATGCGCGTCGAGGCGCGGCGGCACGAAGACACGATCGACGGTGCCGTCCGCCTTCAGCAGGATCTTGCGCTCCGGCATGTCGAGCTCGAGCGGCTGACGCCGGTCGCGGCCCTTTTTCAGAATTTCGTAGGCGTGCCAGAGGGGCTTGAGGATCGGCTCCAGCATCGGCCCGGTCTTATCGTCGGGCTGGCCGTCGATCGCCGCCTGCGCCTGCTGGTAGGAAAGCTTGGCCGCACTCTTCATCATGATGCGATGGAAAGTGTGTCCCGCCTTGCGCCCCTCCTTGGAGAAAATCATTCGCACAGCGAGGGCAGGACGATCGACGCCTTCCTTCAGCGAGCAGAGATCGTTCGAGATGCGCTCGGGCAGCATCGGCACGACGCGATCTGGAAAATAGACCGAATTGCCGCGCTTCAGAGCCTCGCGGTCGAGCGGCGAATTCGGACGCACATACCAAGAGACGTCGGCAATGGCGACGGTGACGATCACGCCGTCCGGATTGTCGGGCGAGGGGTCCATCTCGGCGTAGACGGCGTCGTCATGGTCCTTGGCGTCCGCCGGGTCGATGGTGATGAGCGGCAGGCTACGCCAATCCTCGCGATGCGACATGGTTGCCGGCTTGGCCGCATCGGCTTCGGCAATGACTGCAGCGGGAAAGACGTGCGGGATACCATGCGCGTGAATGGCGATCATCGAGATCGCTTTTTCCGAGGCGACGGAGCCGATGACCGACAGAACCTTGGCGCGCTGCAGGCCGAAGCGGCCGAGACGCGCGACTTCGACTTCGACCAGATCGCCGTCCTTGGCGCCGCCGGTATAATCCGGGTCGATCACCATCTCCTCGCCGCGCCGCTCGATCGGCATCAGTCGGCCACCGCCGCCGGGCGTTTCGCGAAAGACGCCCATGGTAGCGCCCTGCCGCTTGTCGATCACCTTGATGATACGGGCCGTATAGGCCGGGCCGCCGCGATCCACGGCCGGGAAGATCTTTGCGAGAATGCGATCGCCCATGCCGGCGACGGGTGCCTTACCCTTGCCGTTGCGGCCTGCGGGCGAGGAGGATTGTTTGATCAAGACAGCCGGAGCGACGCCATTTTCCTCAGCCCATTCCGCTGGACGGCCGATCAGCATGCCGTCCTTGTCGCGGGTGGTGATATCGAGAACGGCGATCGGCGGCAGCGCGCCGGGGCGGATGAGCGACTTGCGGCTCTTCTGCACCATGCCTTCTTCTTCAAGCTCGCGCAGCAGTTCCTTCAGCGCGACGCGGCTTTCGCCTTTCAAGCCGAAGGCCTTGGCGAGCTCCCGCTTGGACGCCTGTTGCGGATGATCGGCGATGAAGCGCAGAAGGACCTCGCGCGGCGGCAGCTCACCATGGACGATCGCCATCATCGGCTCGGCGTCGCCGCGTGCCTTACCGGCGCGGCCGGGTTTGCCGGAATGCCGTTCCGACGATGGATTCCTGCCGCGCGATTCTCTGCTCACTCTGCACTCTTCTTTTTCGCTGCCGTCTTGGCCGAAGGTTTCTTTGCAGCAGCCTTCGGCTTGGCGGTCGTTTTCGTCACTTTTGCGCCGGCGGCCTTTGCCTTGGCGGGCGCCTTCTTGGTGGTGCCGCCGCTCTTGCCGGCCTTGGCGGCGATTAGCGCCAGGGCCTCCTCGACCGTGATCGCCTGTGGGTCCGTGCCCTTCGGCAGGGTCGCATTGACCTTGCCCCAATTGACATAGGGGCCGTATTTGCCGTCGCGAACGGTGATCGCGCCGCCGCCGTCCGGATGCTCGCCGAGCTCCTTCAGCGCCGCCGCCGCACCGCGCGCCTTGCCGCCGGCTGCCTTGCTCTGCTTTTCGGCAATCAATGTCACCGCGCGGTTGAGGCCGACCGTGAAGACGTCTTCGACGCTTTCGAGATTGGCGTAGCTGCCGTCGTGCAGCAGGAAGGGACCATAGCGGCCGATGCCGGAAGAGATCATCTTGCCGGTTTCGGGATGCTTGCCGATGTCGCGTGGCAGCGAGATCAGCGCCATCGCCTTCTCATAGTCGATATCTTCGGGCTTCCAACCGCGCGGCAGCGAAGCACGCTTGGCGTCCTTGCCGTCGCCGCGCTGGATATAAGGCCCGAAGCGGCCCGAACGCAGCGTCAGCTCTTCGCCCGTCACCGGATCGGCGCCAAGCGCCTTCGGCTCGTTCAATCCGTTGGACTCGGCCTCTGCGCCACCTTCCGACGAAAGCTGTCGCGTATAGTTGCATTCCGGATAATTCGAGCAGCCGACGAAGGCGCCGTATTTGCCGAGCTTCAGCGACAGGTTGCCGGTGCCGCACACCTGGCAGATGCGCGGATCGCTGCCGTCTTCCCGCTTCGGAAAGACAAGCGGCGCTAGCGCGTCGTTCAGCGCGTCCAGCACGTTGGT
The DNA here is from genome assembly GCA_900468625.1 of Hyphomicrobiales bacterium. Lineage (GTDB taxonomy): Bacteria > Pseudomonadota > Alphaproteobacteria > Rhizobiales > Rhizobiaceae > Rhizobium. The sequence goes on along the minus strand of UBUL01000024.1, from coordinate 38,491 downwards.
GACGCGCAGTTCCTTCGTATCTTCGATCTGGGCGAAGAAATCGCGCCAGAAGTCGCGCAACACGTCCTTCCAGTTCAGCTCGCCGGCCGAGATACGGTCGAGCTTCTCTTCCAGATCGGCCGTAAAGTCATACTCCACATATTTAGTGAAGAAGCTTTCGAGGAAGGCTGTGACCAGCCGGCCCTTGGCCTGCGGCACCAGCTTGCGTTTGTCGATGGTCACGTAGTCGCGGTCGCGTAGCGTCGCGAGCGTCGCCGCATAGGTGGACGGGCGGCCGATGCCGAGTTCTTCCATCTTCTTGATCAGCGATGCTTCCGAATAGCGCGGCGGCGGTTCGGTGAAATGCTGGGTCGAATTGATCTTCTGCTTTGCGAGATTCTCGCGCGCATTAATGTCAGGCAGACGGCCGCCTTCTTCGCTATCGTCGCTCTGCTCGCCATCTTCCTTCTGGTCGGTATAGGCGGCGATGAAGCCGTCGAAGCGAATGACGGAGCCAACGGCGCGCAGGCCGGCCTTCTTGCCGGCGTTGTCGGCCAGAATCTCGGCCGTCGTGCGCTCGATTTCGGCCGATGCCATCTGGCTGGCGATGCCGCGCTTCCAGATCAGGTCGTAGAGCCTGAGCTGATCGTCATCGAGGAACTTGCGGATGCGGTCCGGTACGCGGTCGAAGTCGGTCGGTCGGATCGCTTCGTGCGCTTCCTGCGCATTCTTTGCCTTGGTAGAATAGAAGCGGGCCTTTTCCGGCAGGTAGCGGTCGCCGAACTGGTTAGCGATGGCGTGGCGTGCCGCATCGATAGCTTCCGGCGCCATCTGAACGCCGTCGGTACGCATATAGGTGATGAGACCGACGGTTTCGCCACCGATGTCGACACCTTCATAGAGCTTCTGCGCCACCTGCATGGTGCGCGAAGCCGAGAAGCCGAGCTTCGAGGAGGCGGCCTGCTGCAGCGTCGAAGTGGTAAAGGGCGGACTCGGATTGCGCTTGACCGGCTTTGCCTCGACCGTATCGACGACATAGGAGGCGCCTTCGAGCAGCGCCTTCAGCCTGCCAGCGTCTTCGCCGTTGCCGATCGCACGCGGCTGCAGGCGCTTGCCGTCAGCAGATACAAGGCGGGCTTCGAATTCGTCGCCGCGCGGCGTCTTCAGGATTGCCGAGAGACTCCAGTATTCTTCCGATATGAAACGTTCGATCTCCGACTCGCGGTCGCAGACGAGGCGCAGTGCGACGGATTGAACGCGGCCGGCAGAGCGGGCGCCCGGCAGCTTGCGCCAGAGAACCGGCGACAGGTTGAAACCGACGAGATAGTCGAGGGCGCGGCGGGCGAGATAGGCGTCCACCAGCGGCACGTCGATGTCGCGCGGCTCTGCCATGGCATCGAGCACGGCCTTCTTGGTGATGGCGTTGAAGACGACACGTTTCACCGGCTTGCCGTTGATGGCGCGCTTCTTGTTCAGCACGTCGAGCACATGCCAGGAAATGGCTTCACCCTCGCGATCCGGGTCGGTCGCGAGAATCAGGCCGTCGGAGGTTTTCAACGCGTCGGCAATGTCCTTGATGCGCTTTTGCGAGGCACCATCGACTTCCCACAGCATTTCGAAATCCTGATCCGGCAGCACCGAGCCGTCTTTGGCGGGCAGGTCGCGCACATGGCCGAAGGATGCAAGAACCTTATATCCGGGTCCAAGATATTTGTTGATTGTCTTGGCCTTGGCAGGCGATTCCACCACTACAACGTTCATCGTCAAGTCTCTGAATATGAGGTCGCGCCGGTATAAGGCGCGGGAGATGCCGGGTTTTTCCGTCTTCCCGGCCCCCCGACATGGACAGGGAAATCGTCGCGGTCAAGAGGCTACTGCATAATTCCTTAAATCGGAATCGATTGAAGGATAAAATTATGTAGCACGTTTAACGTGTTGCAGCGGCCTTTGCGCGTCATATGTGACGCGCGGCGCTGTAATGCAATTTTTGCGCTTGGTGCGGCGATGCGATGCTTAGAATCGGTACGCGTGTCACAGTTTTCAATCCAGCATGGAGATCGACACCAGCCCGCCCGGATGCCGATGCAGCCGCCCCGCCATGTCCAATTCGAGCAGTACAGAGTGAACGGCCGATATCGGCAGGCCGGTATGGCGGACAATGTCATCGATCTCGACCGGTGTCGGGCCGAGGGCCTCGACGACGTGGTCGCGCTCGGCATCATCGGGCGGCGCGGAGAGCGGTCTGCTCCTTTCAATCGGCGGTGCGGCGGGGCGCGGGCGAAAGAGGTCCGGCTCGGCGAGCGGCCGCAGCGCCTCGACGACATCGTCCGGCGACGTGACGATCATCGCGCCGTCTTTCAGCAGACCGTTCGTGCCTTCGCAGCGCGGATCGAGCGGCGAGCCGGGAACGGCAAAGACAAGCCTGCCGAATTCGCCGGCAAGCCGCGCCGTGATCAGCGAGCCCGAGCGGGTTGCTGCCTCGACGACCACGACGCCGAGCGAAATGCCCGCGATGAGGCGATTGCGGCGCGGGAAGTCGCGCGCTCGCGGCTCCCAGCCGAAGGGCATTTCGCTGACGGCAAGCCCGTTGCCATCCCAGATATCATTGAGCAATCCGATATTCTCTGGTGGGTAGGGCTGGTCGAGCCCGCCCGCCATGGCAGCGATCGTGCCGGTGGCGAGGCTGGCGCGGTGGGCTGCCGTATCGATGCCGCGTGCGAGACCGGAAACGACCCCATAACCGGCCTCGCCGCAGGTGCGCGCGATCATCGCGGTGAATTTGGCACCGCTGATCGAGGCATTGCGAGAGCCGACCGTGCCGATGGCCGGTCTGGTTGCCACAGACATGTTGCCTTTGACCGCAAGCAGCGGCGGCGCGCCGTCGATCTCGCGAAGGGCAGGAGGATAATCCGGCTCACCGATGCCGACGAAACGCGCGCCGAAGCGATGCGCAGCTTCTAGTTCCCGCAGGGCGTCTCGCTCATCGGCAATGCGGATCGCGCGTGTCGAGCCGCCACGCTGCGAAAGCTCCGGCAGGGCGACCAGAGCTGCTTCTGCCGAACCATAGTAATTGATGAGGTCGCGAAAGGTGGACGGTCCGACATTGTCGGAGCGGATGAGCCTGAGCCAGGCGATCCTTTGTTTTTCGGTCAGCGCAACTCCCGTCCGTCTTGCGCTGTCTGTGTCCATTATCCCTTTGCTCCGATCTTGCCTTCCGTTCCCGCCGTCAGCCTGATGATATTGGCCCTGTGCTTGTACCAGGAGATGACGGTCATCAGCGCCATGATGGCGGCGATCTTATCGACGCCCAATATCCACAATACAACCGGAATGACAAGGGTTGCAACCAGTGCAGAAAGCGAGGAATAACGGGTGGTAAACGCGATTGCCAGCCAGACGATCGCGAAAATCAGTGCCATCAACGGTGCGAGACCCAGCAGGATGCCGAGATAGGTCGCCACACCCTTGCCGCCCTTGAAGCCGATCCACACCGGGAAGATATGGCCGATGAAGGCGGCGAAACCAGCCAGAACGCCGGCATCTTCGCCGAAGAAATGCACGGCAATCAGGACGGCCGCCGTGCCCTTGAAGGCATCGAGAAGAAGTGTAGCCGCAGCGAGTCCCTTGTTGCCGGTGCGCAGCACGTTGGTCGCGCCGATATTGCCCGATCCGATGTTACGCACATCGCCGAGACCGGCCATGCGGGTCAGGAGAAGGCCGAAGGGAATGGAGCCGAGCAGATAGCCGATGACGACGGCGGCCAGCACGGTCTGCGGGGTAAGCTGCCAAGTCCAGAAATCCGCCATCACGTCTTATTCTCCGTAAACCCTTGAAGCCGCCCTAAAGACTGTGGACCAGCTTGCCGGCGACATAGGTTGCGACCGCCCGGCCGCTCATCCTCGCATCCTCGAAAGGCGTATTCTTCGAGCGCGACAGAAGCATGTCTTTGGCGACAAGCCAAGGCTCGTCAAGATCGACAAGCGCGATATCCGCTTTGGCACCGGGTTTCAGCGTGCCGGCGGGTAGGCCGAAGATCTGCGCCGGCCGTGTCGAGAGCGCATCGACAAGCCGCATCAGGCTGACCTGGCCGCTGTGATAGAGCCGGAGTGCCGCCGGAAGCAGCGTTTCCAGCCCCACGGCACCGTCTTCCGCCTCGCCGAACGGCAGGCGTTTCGTATCGACATCCTGCGGATCGTGCGAGGAGACGATGATATCGATCGTGCCATCGGCCAGCGCCTCGATCATGCCCGTGCGGTCGTCTTCGGAACGCAGCGGAGGGTAGAGCTTGAAGAAGGTTCGGTACTCGCCGATGTCATTCTCGTTGAGTGCGAGATTGTTGATCGAGATGCCGCAGGTGACCTTGGCGCCGCGCGAGCGGGCAAGGCGGATCGCCTCCGCCGATTCCGGCACAGAGATCATCGCCGCATGATAATGACTGCGCGTCAGCGCTGCGATGCGAAGGTCGCGCTCCAGCGGGATCAGTTCGGCTTCCTTCGGAATGCCCGAGAGGCCGAGCCAGCTTGCGAGCAGGCCTTCATGCATGACGCCGTTTGCGCCGAGATATTTGTCGCGCGTCTCGCAGGAAACGACAGCGCCGAATTCCCGCGCATAGGTCATCACCCGGCGCAGGACCTGGCTGTCGTGGACGCTGGAATGCGCGTCAGTGAAGGCGACGGCGCCTGCTTCCCGCAGCAGGCCGATTTCCGTCATCTCCTCGCCGGCAAGTCCCTTGGTGAGGGCGGCAGCCGGATAGACATTGACGACGGCCGTATCCCGCGCTGTCTTCCGGACGAATTCAACGAGAGCAATGTCGTCGATGACCGGATCCGTGTCCGGCATCATGATGAACGAGGTGACGCCGCCGGCCGCAGCCGCGCGGCTCGCGGAGGCGATCGTTTCGCGGTGTTCCCCGCCAGGCTCGCCGACATGGACGCGCGCATCGACCAGGCCGGGGATCGCGACAAGCCCATTGCAATCGCGAACGGTTGCGCCTTTGGGAATGCCGTGATTCTTCGCATCCTTGCCTGCGGCAACGATTACGCCGTCGTCAACGACGATTGTGCCAATCTCATCAAGATTGCGCGAGGGGTCGATGATGCGGGCATTCTTGAGAACGATCGAGTTGCTCATGCGCCTGCCCCCTCGGTGCGAGGCCCTTGGTTCTGCGAAACGAGCAGCGTTTCCATCACGGCCATGCGGACGGCGACCCCCATTTCCACCTGTTCGGCGATGACGCTTTGCGGGCCATCCGCCACCTCGGAGGCGATTTCCACCCCTCGGTTCATCGGACCGGGATGCATGACGAGCGCGTCTTCCTTGGCGGCCTTCAGGGTTTCGGCGTCCAGTCCGTAGAAGTGATAATATTCGCGCACCGAGGGTACAAAGGCGCCGGACATGCGCTCGCGCTGAAGGCGCAGCATCATCACGACATCGGCATCCTTCAGCCCCTCCTTCATCGAATGGAAGACTTCGACACCCATGTCGGCGATGCCGGCCGGCAGCAGGGTGGCCGGTGCCACGACGCGGACGCGCGCGCCCATGGCATTGAGAAGCAGGATGTTGGAGCGGGCAACGCGCGAATGCAGCACGTCGCCGCAGATCGCGACGATGATGCGCGATAGCTTGCCCTTGGCGCGGCGGATCGTCAGCGCGTCTAGCAGAGCCTGGGTCGGATGCTCGTGCTGGCCGTCGCCGGCATTGACGACAGAGCAGGAGACTTTCTGCGCTAGGAGTGCCGCGGCGCCTGCGCTCGAATGGCGGATGACAAGCACGTCCGGCCGCATGGCATTCAGCGTCATCGCCGTATCGATCAGCGTCTCGCCTTTTTTGACCGAGGAGTTGCCGACCGACATGTTCATCACATCGGCGCCCAACCGTTTTCCGGCCAGTTCGAAGGAAGATTGCGTGCGCGTCGATGCTTCGAAGAAGAGATTGATCTGCGTGAGGCCGCGAAGCGTCGATGTCTTTTTCTCGCGCTGGCGGCTGATCTTGACCGCCTCGTCGGCCTTGTCGAGAAGATAGGTGATATCCTGCTCGGTGAGGCCCTTGATGCCAATGAGGTGGCGGTGGGGAAAGAAGACCATGAACCTGCCTCCGGATTTCGTCAGGCGGTCTATAAAGAGGGAGCGCCGATGGAGCAAGCGGGGGTATGTGCCGAGGCCGTTTGTTCCCCATGCAATTTCGCCCGAATCCCGCTACAGGAGCCATGCCGGTGGGAGACGTAACTTCCAGTTTCCCTTTGCAACCCACTTGTTCTACAAGCGATTCATGACCCAAGCGACCCGGACTGACGACCCCTTTGCCGAACTGAACCAGCCGAGCCTCTGGACCGGCATCAATGCCTATCGTTCCGATCCGCTGATCGTAGATCTGACCTCCAGCCTGCCGCGTTCGATACGGGAAGAGCTGGAACAGCACGGTCGTTTCGTCACCTCGCACGAGGCCCAGGAACTGGCGCGCATGGCGAACCAGGGCACGCCGCAGCTGCGCACCCATGGCCCACGCGGCGAGCGTCTGGATGTCGTCGAATTCCACCCGGCCTGGCATGCGCTGATGCGCCGCTCCATGGCGATGGGTCTGCATTCCTCAATCTGGGATGCGCAGGCCGATCCCGAGGCGAAGGGCCACTCGCACAAGGTGCGCGCCGCCCGCTTCTATCTGACGGCGCAGCTCGAATGCGGCCATCTCTGCCCGCTGACGATGACCAGCGCCTCCGTGGCCGCGATGATGGCCTCGCCGGCCGTGCAGAAGGACTGGGCGCCGAAGATCCTTTCGCGCAAGTACGATTCGTCCAACAAGCCCGCCATGCAGAAGAGTGCCGTCACCATCGGCATGGGCATGACGGAGAAACAGGGCGGCACGGATGTGCGCGCCAACAAGACGAGTGCCGACAAGGTCAGCGAAGGTATTTACCGGCTTTCGGGCCATAAATGGTTCATGTCGGCACCGATGAGCGATGCCTTTATCATGCTGGCGCAGACCAAGGACGGCATGGGCTGCTTCCTCGTGCCACGGCTGCTGGAGGATGGCTCGGCCAACGGCCTGCATTTCCAGAGGTTGAAGGACAAGCTCGGCAACCGTTCGAACGCTTCGTCTGAAGTCGAATTCACCGACACCTTCGGCTTCCTGCTGGGCGCACCCGATGCCGGCATCCGCACGATCCTCGATATGGTGACGCTGACGCGGCTCGACTGTGCGCTCGCCTCCGCCGGCATCATGCGTGCCTCGCTCGCGGAAGCCGTGCATCATGCGCGCGGCCGCAGCGTCTTCGGCAAGATGCTGGTCAACCAGCCGATCATGACGCGCGTGCTTGCCGATATGGCGCTCGATGTCGCCGCCGCGACCGCGCTCGCTTTCCGCCTGGCCGAAGCCTTCGACAAGGCAAGCGGCAGCAGCGAGGATGCGGCCTATGCCCGTGTCATGACGCCGGTTGCCAAATACTGGTGCTGCAAGATCGCGCCGGCGCTGATCTATGAAGCCATGGAATGCATTGGTGGCAGCGGCTATATCGAGGAACGCCCGATTGCCCGCCATTACCGCGAAGCTCCCGTCAATGCAATCTGGGAGGGCTCCGGCAACGTCATGGCGCTCGATGTCCTGCGCGTGCTGAACCGGGGCAGGGACCTGTTCGAGACCGTCTTTGCCGGTCTCGCCCGCGATCTCGGCCCGGCCGGCAAGAAGACCATCGAAGTCCTGCGTGCCGCCATGGCGCTTTGCGAACAGGATGAGGGCGCCGCTCGCCTGCTGGTCGAGCAGATGGCGCTTGCAGCGGGTGCCGCCGAGCTTTATCGCCTCGGAGCCGGCAAGATTGCCGATGCTTTCATCGAAACCCGACTGGCCGGCGGCTGGCGCGCGACCTACGGCATGCTCGATTCGCGCTTCGATGCCAGCTACATCGTCGATCTGCTGTATCCGCCGGCCACTTAGGGCATCACCGGCCGTCTCGCAATTTCGTCGCGGCATCTCCCGTTGATGCAGTACCAATATTTATTATATATTGGTACTGACAGAGGAGTGCCTTATGGCTCGCAATACATCCGTTTCGCTTGGCGATCATTTCAGTGCCTTCATCGAGGCTCAGATACAGACAGGTCGATACGGCTCCGCCAGCGATGTCGTTCGCGCGGGTTTGCGCCTACTCGAAGAACACGAGACGAGGGTTAAGGCTCTGCAGGATGCATTGATTGCTGGTGAAAAATCCGGAGAAATTGCTTCTTTCGATAATGCGGCGTTCCTCAAGCGAATGCGTGCGACCTATGGCGAATAGGCGGTCAAGTACGGCCTCTCTCCGTTTGCAGTCGCTGATTTTGAAGCTATCTGGCGATATACCGTCGAAAATTGGTCCTTAGGACAAGCTGAAATCTACCATGCCGAAATTGTTGAAGCTTTCGAGGGATTGGCATCCGGTCTGAAAAACGGGCGTCCCGCTGATATCCGCGACGGCTATTTCAAATATGCCGTAGGGTCCCATGTGATCTATTATCTTTTACGGGATGACGAGATCGCGATCATTCGCATATTGCACCGGCGAATGGATGTCGGTCGGCATCTTTGAAGAGAGAATGTTTATCTCGGCGCCGACGCTAGCAATCATTGCGCCATCCATTCTGGTCGCCGCGAGGTTTTGTTCCTATAGAACCGCCTCCAAGTCTGGCGTCCGAGACGACGGTGTGGTTTGGTCAATTTCTCTAATCTGTGGATTCGCGCGTTTTGGCGGACAAGAAGCCTGACGGCTTTGTTGTTCGAGGCGATCCGGCTTGCTAATCACCGATCGGTGACAGATTGGAGTCGAGTCGATGGCCCCCGCAAACGCTGCCGTTAAAATCCCAGTGGAAATGCCTGTCGTGGAAAAGCGCGTGCGCAATCGTGCTGCGACGGAACAGGCGATCCTCGATGCCGCCAAGCGGCTGCTGGCGGAAGAGGGGTTCCAGAATTTCGGCATCAATGCGGTTGCCCGCGGTGCCGGCTGCGATAAGCAGCTGATCTACCGCTATTACGGCGGCCTCGATGGCCTCGTCGAAGCGATCGGCACCGATCTCGGCAGCTGGGTCACCGATCGTATCCCCGACGATACGGGCGGCATGTTCCTTCTGACCTATGGGGACCTGATGGAGCGGCTTTCGATGCTGTTTCTCGATGCCCTGCGCGCCGATCCCCTGATGCGCCGCATCGTCGCCTGGGAAGTCTCGGAAAACAGCGAGCAGGTGCGCCGCCTGTCGGAAGCCCGCTCCAAGGCGCTCGCCGGCTGGATCGAGCGCATGCGCGGCTCGCTGGCGCCGCCCAAGGGCGTCGATGCCCAGGCGGTCAATGCCATGATCTTTGCGGCCATTCAGCACATCGTGCTTGCCTCGGCCGTCAGCGATCAATGCTCTGGCCTCGCCTTGAAAAACGGCAGGGATTGGGAGAAGGCGGCAACAGCCCTGAAGAGGATCGTGCGCGGCGTCTACGGCTGACATCGGCAGTCCGACAGGGATATCCACAAGCCCTCCGCGCCGTTAACCTTAACAAATGGTTTACGTTGCGCCGCAGCGGTTAACTCGTCACTGTTGGAAGGTGATTAGTTAACCATCAAGCGTGCAGCCATGGGGTTGAAACCCGCCAAATTAGTGTTTCTCGTTACGGCGGTAATGTTCTTCGCCGTGCTCGCACTAGATATAACGCTGCCCGCGATGGTGTTGAGCGCCATGGCGCTGTCGAACTGGCTCGTCCTTTCGGCTGGCACGACGCAATTTCAGCGTCGAAGGGGTACCGCATGAAGTGGTTGTTGATTTGCTGGGCCGGACCGGTCTCGTTTCTCGGGGCATGGTATTATCTGTCGTACTACGACATGAGCTTTGGCATCTTCATGCTCACGCGGCAGATGCATGACCTGGTGTTCGATATCTACGGCAAGATTCTCGGCATTCCGCCTGAAACCATCCCGCCGCTTGTTGCCCGCGCGATTGCCTTCGACAGTCTGCTGGTCTTCGCAATCTTCGGCTTTCGCCGCCGCGCGGCCATCTTGGAATGGTGGCGCCGCCGTCAGGCATCGAGGTCGGGCAAGCTTGCTCTTCCTAGTGCCGACAGCCTGTCCAAAACTCCCTGAAGAATGAAGCTTGCTGCCGCGGAGTCGATGCGCTCGGCGCGTTTGGCCCGCGAAACATCCATTTCCAGCAGCGCCCGCTCGGCCGCTACGGTAGAGAGCCGCTCGTCCCAGAAGACGAAGGGCAGGGCGGTCTTTTCCGACATGCTGCGCACGAAAGCGCGCGTTGCCTGCACACGCGGCCCGACAGAGCCATCCATGTTCATCGGGAGCCCTATGACGAAGGCCGCGACCTTTTCCTTTTCGGCGAAAGCAAGCAGCGTTTCGGCGTCCTGTGTGAACTTCACGCGCTTGATGACAGGGCGGGGCGTTGCGAAGCGCCGTCCGAGGTCGGACATTGCAAGCCCTATCGTCTTCGTACCGAGATCGAGGCCGGCAATCGGCTGGCCGGGCAGGAGCGTCGCGGCTAGGTCTTCGATGGTCAGCGTCGTCATCAGGTCTCGCTCTCGTCAAAACAAATTGAAGCCAAAGCCGCTTTTCTTTGCCGCGGTTTGGGATATCTCCTAGACACCGGCCTTCTATTTCAAATCAAGTCATAAGGAGAAATCCAATGAAGATCATCTGGCTCGGCCATTCCGCTTTTCGTATCGAAACCGCCAGCGCAAAAATACTGATCGATCCTTTCCTGACTTACAATTCCACTTTCGCCGCCGCTGGTCTCAACATCAAGGATGTCGCCGACGGCGTGACCCATATCCTGCTGACGCACGGCCATGGCGACCATGTTGGCGACACGGTTCAGATCGCCAAAGACACGGGAGCGGTCGTTCTCGCCAATGCCGATCTCGCATCCTGGCTCGGCACCAAGGGTGTCGAGAAGCTGGAAATGGGCAATACCGGCGGCACCGTCGGCCTCGGCGGCTTCTCGGCCACCTTTACCAATGCGCTGCATTCCTCCGCGCAGATCACCGAGGACGGCGTTTCCCACGCGCTCGGCAATCCGAACGGTCTGATGCTGCATTTCGACGACGAGCCGACGCTGTTCCACATGGGCGATACGGATATCTTCTCTGATATGGGGCTGATCAACGAGCTGCATCAGCCCGATATCGGCATCGTGCCGATCGGCGACCGCTTCACCATGGGCGGTGCCGTGGCGGCACTCGCCTGCCAGCGCTTTTTCAGCTTCAAGACCGCCATTCCCTGCCATTATGGCACTTTCCCGATCATCGACCAGACGCCGGAAAAATTCGTCGCCGGCATGGAAGGTTCCAAGACCGCGGTTGCCGCGCCGAAGGCGGGCGAGAGCGTTTCTGCCTGACGATACCCGTTGCGTATGGCGGGCATGGCCTTTATAGCGTGAAGCAAATCCACTTTGGGTGGATAATCTTGCTATCCGGAGAATGCCATGTCCGTCGATCTCGCCACCGTCAAACGCGTCGCCCATCTTGCTCGCATCGCCGTCAATGAAGACGAAGCGCAGCGAATGATGGGTGAGCTCAACGGCATTCTGGGCTTCGTCGAGCAGCTCTCCGAAGTGAATGTCGATGGCGTCGAAGCCATGACCTCCGTCACGCCGATGGCAATGAAGAAGCGCACCGACGAAGTAACGGACGGCAACAAGGCCGCCGACATCGTCGCCAATGCGCCGAATACCGATCAGAATTTCTTCCTGGTGCCCAAAGTCGTCGAATAGCGGTTCCCTCCGACTTTTTCCGACCCGTTGCCCAATTCCAGATCTGAAGCGAAACAAAATGAGCGAACTGACCAGCCTGACCATTGCCGAAGCCCGCGACAAGCTGCGCGCCAAGCAGATTACCGCCACCGAACTGACCGAGGCCTATATCTCGGCGATCGAGGCTGCCAATGGTCAGCTCAATGCCTATGTGAAAGTGACGCCGCAAAAGGCGCTCGCAATGGCCAAAGTGTCGGACGCACGCCTTGCGGAGGGCAAAGCCGGCGCGCTGGAAGGCATTCCGCTTGGCATTAAGGACCTGTTCGGCACGGAAGGTATTCATACGCAGGCCTGCAGCCACATCCTGGACGGTTTCGAGCCGCACTATGAATCGACCGTCACGCAGAACCTCTGGAACGACGGCGCCGTCATGCTGGGCAAGCTCAACATGGATGAGTTCGCCATGGGTTCCTCCAACGAAACCTCCTACTATGGTCCAGTCATCAACCCCTGGCGCGCCGAGGGGTCGAACCAGCAGCTCGTTCCGGGCGGTTCGTCCGGTGGTTCGGCCGCTGCCGTTGCGGCGCATCTTTGCGCCGGCGCGACCGCTACCGACACCGGCGGCTCCATCCGCCAGCCGGCCGCCTTCACCGGCACCGTCGGCATCAAGCCGACCTATGGCCGCTGCTCCCGCTGGGGCGTCGTCGCCTTCGCTTCGTCGCTCGATCAGGCCGGTCCGATCGCCCGCGACGTGCGCGATGCCGCCATCCTCTTGAAGTCGATGGCAAGCGTCGATGCCAAGGATACCACTTCGGTCGACCTCCCGGTGCCGGACTATGAAGCCTCGCTCGGCCAGTCGCTGCGCGGCATGAAGATCGGTATCCCGAACGAATACCGTGTCGACGGCATGCCGGAAGAGATCGAGACGCTTTGGCAGCAGGGCATCGCCTGGCTGAAGGATGCCGGCGCCGAGATCGTCAACATCTCCCTGCCGCACACGAAATATGCGCTTCCGGCCTATTACATCGTCGCGCCGGCTGAAGCGTCCTCGAACCTTGCCCGCTACGACGGCGTCCGCTACGGCCTGCGCGTCGATGGCAAGGACATCGTCGACATGTATGAAAAGACGCGCGCCGCCGGCTTCGGCCAGGAAGTGAAGCGCCGTATCATGATCGGCACCTACGTTCTGTCGGCAGGCTATTACGACGCATACTACCTCCGTGCCCAGAAAGTCCGCACGCTGATCAAGCGCGATTTCGAGCTGGCCTTCAACGCCGGCGTCGATGCGATCCTGACGCCCGCCACGCCATCCTCGGCCTTCGGCATCGCCGACGAGAACCTCGCGTCCGATCCCGTGAAGATGTACCTGAACGACATCTTCACGGTGACGGTCAACATGGCCGGCCTGCCGGGCATCGCGGTTCCCGCCGGCCTCGACCCGAAGGGCCTGCCGCTCGGCCTGCAGCTCATCGGCAAGCCGTTCGAAGAGGAAACCCTCTTCAAGACCGCCCACGTCATCGAACAGGCCGCCGGCAAGTTTACGCCGGCGAAGTGGTGGTGACGGATCAAACGACTCGAATGATGAATACGGGTGGCTATGGTTCTTTCGCCACCCGAAAAGTTTATCCTAAGAAGACGGTGATTTGGTCTTGCGCTAACAGCGTAAGACGGCGGCGGAAGCCGCCGCCACCGATATTCTATCTATTATTCAATTGCGAGCGCACCAGCCGCAGCCCCTTATCGCTGATGCGATAGGGATGGCCGTTTGTGGATTTTATCGCCTTGAGGCGTTTAAGCCGGCGGAAGAGGTCGATGCCGAAATCGGGATAGACCCAGCCGTCTCGCGTGAAGCAGCAGACGGTCTCGATCTTCTTGTTGTCGCTGCGTTCAATTTCGATGCGTCCGCCCTGGGCGAGCAGGTGCAGGATGCGCTGTTCTGCGCGGGAAATGTCCATTGTTGTCAGAATCCGTATAGCGCCGAAAGGCGCAGAAAAACGATCCGAAGCATCCTTTCAGGGAAGTCGGGGTTTCGTTTTCAGGCCCGGCACGCAAGAATACTTGCGAGCGGGGCCTTTACCGGGACTGACAAAAGTTGGACATCAAAACTCCGTTGATGCCCCCTTTTAACGCGGGTTGCACCCCGAGGTCAAATTCAACTCGGAAGGCGTTTTCCGCCGTTAGCCGCGCCGGCGAATCTCGCCGCTGGCAAAAGCCTTTGGCCGGTGCTTTACTGCTCGCAAATGGCGGGGGCTCGATGATCCATATTCGCAATGCCCATGAAGGCGAAATGGCGGTGCTGGCAAGCATTGGCCTGCGCTCCTGGCAGAGGGCGATGAGCGCGATCGGCGGCACCGGCGAGCTGCTGGAGGGCGCACGCGAGACCTTTGAAAATTTCACCCGTAATTTCTGGCTGACGATATCAGTCATAGAGCTGAACGGTGAAGCGGTTGGTTGGGCGGCGCGCGAGGCACTCGATGAGGCGATCTCCGATTTCTGGATCGATCCGGATTTCGTCAGGCGCGGTCTCGGCTCCGCTCTCCTTGCGCGGATCGAAGAGGACGTGCGCGGGCAGGGATTGGAAAAGGTATCCCTGCAGAGCCATGCGGGGAATACGGACGCCATTGCCTTCTTCAAGGCGCGCGGCTATGCGATCCACTGGCTGTCGATCGTTTATTCCCCCAAGCTTGACGGCGACGTTCCCACGATCGGGCTTTCGAAATCGCTGGTCGATGAGAGTGACGGCGCCTACGGTCCGGGCATATAGACGCTGGCGATGCCGAAAGCCTTGCGCCGTCTCGCCAATTGCTCTACCTCACCAAAGCAGAAAACAGCATCATACAAGAGCTTCCCATGACCATTGTCGACGTCCGTACGCCAGATCCGAAACGCTTCATTCCAGGTGCCACCGGTGACTGGGAAGTGGTTATCGGGATGGAAGTCCACGCCCAGGTGCTGAGCAAGTCCAAGCTCTTCTCCGGTGCCTCGACGGAGTTCGGCAATCCTCAGAATTCCAACGTGTCGCTGGTCGATGCCGCCATGCCCGGCATGCTGCCCGTCATCAACGAGGAATGTGTGAAGCAGGCCGTGCGCACCGGCCTCGGCCTGAAGGCGCAGATCAACAAGCGTTCGATCTTCGACCGCAAGAACTATTTCTATCCCGACCTGCCGCAGGGCTATCAGATCTCGCAGTTCAAGGACCCGATCGTCGGCGAGGGCAAGATCGTCATCTCGCTTGGGCCGGACCGTCAGGGCCAGTTCGAGGATATCGAGATCGGTATCGAGCGCCTGCATCTGGAGCAGGATGCCGGCAAGTCGATGCACGACCAGCATGCGACGATGTCCTATGTCGATCTCAACCGCTCCGGCGTCGCACTGATGGAAATCGTCTCCAAGCCGGACATCCGCTCGTCGGACGAGGCGAAGGCCTATATGACGAAGCTGCGCTCGATCGTGCGCTACCTCGGCACCTGCGACGGCAACATGGACGAAGGCTCCATGCGCGCCGACGTCAATGTTTCCGTGCGTCGCCCGGGTGGCGAATTCGGCACGCGCTGCGAAATCAAGAACGTCAACTCGATCCGCTTCATCGGTCAGGCGATCGAATATGAAGCGCGCCGGCAGATCGGCATTCTGGAAGACGGCGGCACGATCGACCAGGAAACCCGCCTGTTCGATCCAAACAAGGGCGAGACGCGATCGCTGCGCACCAAGGAAGATGCGCATGACTACCGCTATTTCCCCGATCCGGATTTGCTGCCGCTTGAGTTCGACGATGCGTTCGTTAAGGAGCTTGCCGCGCATTTGCCGGAGCTGCCCGACGATAAGAAGGAGCGTTTCGTCCGCGAACTCGGCCTCTCGATCTACGACGCTTCCGTGCTCGTCTCGGAAAAGGCGATCGCCGATTATTTCGAAGCCGTTGCCGCCGGCCGTGACGGCAAGATGGCTGCCAACTGGGTTATCAACGACCTGCTTGGCGCTCTGAACAGAACCGGCAAGGACATTGAAGAGACTCCGGTTTCGCCTGCTCAGCTCGGCGCAATCATCGATCTCATCAAGGCCGAAACCATTTCAGGCAAGATCGCCAAGGATCTGTTCGAAATCGTGCTCAACGAGGGCGGCGATCCCGCCGAGATCGTCGAGGCACGCGGCATGAAGCAGGTGACCGATACCGGCGCGATCGAAAAGGCCGTCGACGAGATCATCGCCGCCAACCCGGATCAGGTCGCGAAGGTCAAGGCAAAGCCGACGCTTGCCGGCTGGTTCGTCGGTCAGGTGATGAAGTCGACGGGCGGCAAGGCCAACCCGCAGGCCGTCCAAGCGCTGGTCAAGGCCAAGCTCGGCATCGAAGAGGAATAAGCGGTGTTCTTCGTCCGCACTGCCAGCGAGCAGGACCTGGAAAAGGTCCGCGCTCTGCTCGGCGAGACCTGGCATGCGACCTATGACCGGATCTACGGGGCTGAAAAGGTGAGCGAGCTGCATGCCTCCTGGCATTCGCCGGCTGCGCTGAAGGCGCGGCTGGCGAACAAGAATTCCGAATTTCTAGTGGCCGATGACGGCAAGGCGATCGGCGGCATGGGCTATGCCGCCATGTCCAAGGAGATGACCAAGACTGTCGTGCTCCACATGCTCTATGTCAGCCCAAGGCATCAGCGAGAGGGCATCGGCCGCGACATTTTCGCCGAACTTGAGACCTGCTTCCCGGATGCGGAGATCATGCGCCTCGAAGTCGAACCGCAGAACGAGCCGGCGATCGCCTTTTATCAAGCCCATGGCTTTGTCGAGGTCGGCCGCACGGAAAACTGCGGCAACGGCCAGTCGGGCATTCCGGCGTTGATATTCGAAAAGCCATTGGCGGGCCGCTGAAAGGATAGACGAGATCATCCATGCAAGACGCCCGCCTGATGATCCGCGAAGCGAAAGAATCCGATCTTCCTTCCTTGATCCGCCTCTTTGCGGCCGACGTCATGGGCGGCCACGGCGATACGGCCGATCCGTCCGCCTATGACGATTATCTCCGTGCATTTCGCACAATCGCGGCGTCGCCGGAGCAGACGCTGTATGCCGCCGAGCTCGCCGGCGAGGTGGTCGGGACGTTCCAGACGATGATCACGACGACGCTGACCGGGCGGGGTGGTTCCGCCATGATCATCGAGGCGGTCCAGACGCGAGCCGATATGCGCGGGCAGGGGATTGGCGCCGCCATGATCGATTTCTGTATCGACGAGGCGAAGAAACGCGGCATGCGGATGGTGCAGCTGACCTCGAATGCGGCGCGCAAGGACGCTCATCGCTTCTATGAGAGATTGGGTTTCAAGCCGACGCATCTGGGCTTCAAGATGCTATTGAAATGAGGCGGTTTGCCTGCTGGAATCACTAGACAAGCAGGTTCAGTGGCGGCATAAGCAAACTATCGAATTCTGGTATCGCTCGCCGCTTAGCGGGTATCGAGGAAAAGACATGTGGAATTTCATCGTACAGACCTTCACCTGGTGGAACAGTCAGACCATGGGAACGCGCTTCGCGACCTGGCGGTTTGGCAAGCGTGTCGGCGAGGATGAGTTCGGCAACGTCTATTACGAAGGCGGCATGTCTTCCTACGGCCTCCCGAAGCGCTGGGTGATCTACAAGGGCTATGCCGAAGCTTCGGCCATTCCTCCGGGCTGGCACGGCTGGATGCATCATCGCACCGACGTTCCGCCGACCAAGGAAAACTATGTCTCCAAGGAATGGCAGAAGGAACACCGCGCCAATCCGACCGGCTCGCCGCAAGCTTACCGACCGCCGGGCTCTCTCGCCGTTGCCGGCGAGCGTCCGCGTGTCACCGGCGACTACGACGCCTGGACCCCGGGCAACTGAGCGGAGAAGCCGGCTCGTCCTTTGGCCACAATTGGTCGTTAGGCGCGACATATGCCGGCTTTCGCTCGGCGCCTTGACCGAGACCAAGCGGAGACTGGCGGATATGATGGTTTTCACGCGGAGCGCTTCTTTGCGTGCGGCAGCTGTAGCGGGCGTCGCTCTCTTCGCCGGCATCATGGCAGCCCCCACCGCCGAGGCCGCCCGCATCGCCAATCCGGTTGCCGTCTTCTCCGGCCTCGACAAGATCACCGGCCGCATCACCACCTTCGACGTTTACGTCAATGAAACCGTGCAGTTCGGTGCACTGCAGGTAACGCCGCGCACCTGCTATTCGCGAGACGATACCGAGCAGCAGAAGGTGGACGGTTTCGTCGAGGTGGACGAGATCACGCTCGATCGTCGCATCCGCCGTATCTTTACCGGCTGGATGTTTGCCGACAGCCCCGGCCTCAACGCCGTCGAGCATCCGATCTATGACGTCTGGCTGAAGGAGTGCAAGCAGAAGTCCGACGTTCCGGCGCCGGATACCGCCGGCGCGAAGTAATCGTTTTCGAGACATAGGCTCGGAATTGTATAGCCCGCAGCAGCCTTGCTCCTGCGGGCATCATTCTATTCGCGTTCCGGACAGGCGGCTTCGCCGATCGCTCGACGATCGGCGGCCTCCGACAGATCGAAAATGATCCTCATCCCGTCTTTGGGCCTGTAGCGTAGAAACTCGCCATGGTCCGGATGGGCTTTCAACTTTCTTCTATCGCGGAGCGCTTGAAGCCGCGAACGCGAGATTGCCAGTTCTGCCGCCAGCAGGCGATCGAGGCGCAGATTTACAGGCAACTCGGCTGACAGTTCGATTTCGAGCATGGTCCAGTCGCTTGCCACCTGCAGCGTCTCTTTCCGAATGGTGACGTCTGGCGGTTCATCGATACGCTCGGCTTTCCGCTTCAACCCGTCGAGATCGAATTCCTGTGCCCGCACCCAATCGGGATCGCTGCGCTGCAGTGCCTCGAGAGTCGAGGGGCTGAAGTCGTGAACGGTTCGGCGCTCGAAGAGCGTTCGATTCCAGGTCTTCTCGCAATCGACGCATCTGTACACAAGCCAGGCATCGAGCCGCTTGCCATTGGCATTGAGCCGGATCTTGCCGCTGGATCTGAAGGGTTTCAGACATTTGCAGCCGCTGCAGGCGATCCATGGCTGAGGGGGTGTTTTCGGCGAAATGGTCCAATGGACCTGAAGAATATTGCACATACCGTCTCGGTCTTCCGTCTGGAAGTCCACCAAGTGGCAGTGAGACAAGCCCGTCAGGGCACGGTATGGCGATGTTGCGGGACGGCTGAAGAACTGAGACAGCGGCGGCTGCGTTAGGCGCGTTTGACAATGCCAAACCGGTCTCAGGCCATCACCCGATGGACACGAATATGCATCGGACGGCGCTTCGCCGCCCCGATGCACTGGGTGATTTGGATGAGACCGGTATTTACGACGGCAAAGTGAAACCTCTATGCACCCACGCTCTTCATTAGGAGGGATAGCAGACCACAACCTGAATTTGAAGTGGTTTCAAAAAAGTCCACTCAGAGCGAATCGTCAGAGAAGCTCAGATTGGGCGATTCCATCGCCTTCTCCAGCATCTTGGCATATGCGTCCTTCGGCACGTCGATGGCACCAAATGTCTTCAGATGCTCGGTAGTGAATTGCGTGTCGAGCAAGGTGAAGCCGCGTTCGCGCAAGCGCTCCACCAGATAGACGAGGCAGATCTTGGAGGCGTCCGTGCGGCGGGAAAACATGCTTTCGCCGAAGAAGGCCGATCCCAATGAAACACCATAGAGACCGCCGACCAGCCGATCGCCTTCCCAGGCTTCTACGGAATGGGCATGGCCGATGTGGTGCAGGGTGGCATAGAGCGAGCGGATCGTCTGGTTGATCCAGGTGCTGGGGCGATCGCTTGTCTGCTCGCCGCAGGCGGCGATGACGGCATCAAAATCGGTATCGAAACGAATGTCGAAGGGCTGTTGACGGATTTTCTTGGCCAGGCTCTTTGAGACGTGAAACGTATCGAGAGGGATGATGCCCCGCAATTCCGGCTCGACCCAGAAGATTTCGGGGTCGTCTGCCGATTCAGCCATTGGGAAGAGTCCGATGGAATAGGCGCGCAACAAAATTTCCGGGGTAATGCCGGGACGTTTGCCGCGCGCTCCAGGCACAGGCTAGGCCGATGTTTTTGCCAGGTAGTTTTCCAGCCAATGGATATCGTAATCGCCGTTGGCGATATCCTGATTGGAAACCAGATCCTGGAAGAGCGGCAGCGTGGTCTTGATGCCATCCACCACGAATTCGTCAAGCGCACGGCGCAGGCGCATCATGCATTCGACGCGGGTGCGCCCATGCACGATCAGCTTGCCGATGAGGCTGTCGTAGTAAGGGGGGATCTTGTAGCCTTGATAGGCGCCGGAATCGATGCGTACCCCAAGGCCGCCCGGCGCATGGAAATGCGTGATCGTCCCGGGTGAGGGGATGAAGCTGCGCGCATCTTCCGCATTGATGCGGCATTCGATGGCGTGGCCATGGAAATGCACCTCATCCTGCGTCACCGAGAGGCCGCCGCCGGAGGCGACGCGGATCTGCTCATGCACGAGATCGATGCCGGTGATGGCTTCCGTCACCGGATGCTCCACCTGCAGGCGGGTGTTCATCTCGATGAAATAGAACTCGCCGTTTTCGTAGAGGAACTCGATCGTGCCGGCGCCGCGATATTTCAGCTTCTTCATGGCGTCGGCGCAGATCTTGCCGATCTTCATGCGCTGCTCGACATTGAGAGCCGGAGAGTTTGCCTCTTCCCAGACTTTCTGGTGGCGGCGCTGCAGCGAGCAGTCGCGCTCGCCAAGATGGATGGCATTGCCTTCGCCATCGCCGAACACCTGGATTTCGATATGGCGCGGCTTGCCTAGGTACTTTTCCATATAGACGGAATCGTTGCCGAACGCCGCACCCGCTTCCGTGCGCGCCGTCGACCAGGCCTCGACCAAGTCCTCTTCCGTGCGTGCGACCTTCATGCCGCGGCCGCCGCCGCCGGCGGTTGCCTTGATCAGCACGGGATAACCGATCTCGCGCGCCGTCTTCAGCGCATCCGCTTCTGTCTTCACCTCGCCGTCGGAACCCGGAACGACCGGAATACCGAGCTGCTGCGCCGTGGTCTTGGCGGTGATCTTGTCACCCATGATGCGGATATGCTCCGCTGTCGGACCGATGAAGGTGATGCCGTGCGCATCGAGAATGTCGGCGAATTTGGCATTTTCCGAAAGGAAACCATAGCCGGGATGCACGGCATCAGCGCCGGTGATCTCGCAGGCGGCGACGATCTGGTGGATGTTGAGATAGCTTTCGCGCGATTGCGGCGGGCCGATGCAAACGCTCTCATCCGCAAGCCGTACATGCATTGCGTCGGCATCGGCGGTGGAGTGCACCGCAACGCTCGCAATGCCGAGCTCCTTGCAGGCGCGCAGCACGCGCAAGGCGATCTCTCCGCGGTTGGCTATGAGAATCTTCGAAATCATGGGCATGGGCCGGCCTACTCGATGACGACCAGAGCTTCGCCGTACTCGACCGGACGACCGTCCTGAACCAGGATTTCGGTAATCGTACCGGACTTCGGCGCAGGAATCTGGTTCATCGTCTTCATTGCTTCGATGATCAGCAGCGTCTGGCCTTCCTTGACGACCGCACCGGTCTGAATGAAGGCAGCCGCACCCGGAGCCGGCGCCAGATAGGCGGTGCCGACCATCGGCGCGCTGACGACGTTGTCGGGATTGCGGGTCTTGCCGGCTGGAGCGGCAGCGGCCGGGGCTGCGGCAGCGGCGGCTGGAGCGGCGTAAGCGGCCGGGGCGGCGATCGGCGCCTGAACATATTGCGTCGTGCCGGCACGCGATACGCGGATGCGCATATCTTCCTGCTCGACTTCGATCTCGGTCAGATCCGTATCGTTGAGGATATTGGCGAGATCGCGAATCAGCGCCTGGTCGATACCCGATTTCTTTTCAGCCATTGGATTTCTTGCCCTGTATTTTTGTTATTGGGTGATGGATTTCAGCGCGTGAAGCGCCAGGATGTAGCTATGAGGTCCGAAACCGCAGATCATGCCCTTTGCAGCAGGCGCGATCATCGATTTGTGCCGGAATTCTTCGCGTGCGTGGATGTTGGAGATATGCACCTCCACGACCGGAATGGAAATGGCGCGGATCGCATCGTGAAGCGCGATCGACGTATGCCCATACGCGCCGGGATTGATCGCGACGCCGGCAGCCTTGTCGCCGGCTTCGTGCATCCAGTCGACGAGTACGCCTTCGTGATTGCTCTGCCGGAAATCGATAATGAAGCCCAGGCTTTCGCCAACGGACTTGCAATCTGCCTCGATATCCTTGAGCGTCTTGCCGCCATAGATGCCTGGCTCGCGCTTGCCCAAGGCATTCAAATTGGGTCCGTTCAGGACAAAAATCGTTTGCGCCATCAGATGTTCCGTCAAAGTGCAGCGCAACCTATAGACTCCCGAGGCCTTGTAGGAAAGCCCCGGAGCGAAGGTTGCGTGCCTCTAGATGTGGAAACGCCGCGATTTTGGCATTTTTGCGCCGCGCGATGACGCGGCGCTGTCAGGAGGTCCTGCCAAAATGCGATAGGCGGCTTGCGCGAGTGAGGGAACCCCCGCGCCGCTCAGCAGCTCGTCTTGCCGCAACTGCGGACATTGGCGATCTTTTCCTTGATTGCATCGAGGCCGATTGCGCCCGAAATCATTTCGTTGCCGATGACATAGGCGGGCGTGCCGCTGACGTTGAGATCCGAGGCAAGCTGATAGGTCGCCTTGATCATGTCGGTATTCGGGCTCTTTGCCATTTCCGCGCGGATGGCGGCTTCCGTGACGCCGAGCGAGGTGGCGACTTCGATGGCGCTGTCTTCGGAGGCGCGGCCGTCGCTGCCCAGCAGTTTGTGATGGAACTCGGCGTATTTTTCCGGCGCGAGCTGACGGAAAGCATTGGAAACGCGGGACGCTGCGACCGAATCCTGACCGAGGATCGGGAATTCCTTGAGGACGAAACGTACGTCCTTGTCCTGCTTCAGGAGCTTATCCATGTCGCCGAGCGCATGCCGGCAGTAGGTGCAGTTGTAATCGAAGAACTCGACGACGGTGACGCTGCCCTTCGGATTGCCGATAGTCACATCATCCTTGGAGTTGAAAATCGCATCCTTGTTCTGGGTGATTACCTGGGCCGATTGCGCGATGCGGGCCTCGTCCTGCTTCTTTTCGAGTGCGGCTTGTGCATCCAGCAGCACCTCCGGATGCTCGACGAGATATTCCTTGATGAATTCCCCGATCTCCTTCTTCTGCTGGTCGTCCAGCGCAGCGGCCGGCTGGATTGTGGCGAAGGACGCTGTCAGGGCAATCGCCGAAACCGTCAGCAGGTTTTTGAGAAAAAAGGTCATTGGGTCCTCGTTGGGTCTGAGCGGAGACGTCGTTCCGGGATGCGCCATAGCATCGTCGGGTCAATATCCGCAAATAAGCATCAGCAATTTACGGTGCGTCCTTACTTCCAGAAACAGGAATTTTCACGACAAAGCCGCAATCGCAGGATTGTGAACAAGCCGATATTGCGGCAAATGTCGCAGGCTAATCCGATCCGAGAGAGAATTGACCTTGTTTTCCCTATCCAAGCGCAGCGATGTCGAACCCTTCCATGCCATGGACGTACTGGCGGAAGCGACCCGGAGACGCCAGGCTGGACACGCGGTTATTTCCATGGCTGTCGGACAGCCATCGCATCCCACGCCCCAGGCGGCGCTGGAGGCGGCGCGTGCAGCACTCGGTCACGGACGCATCGGCTATACGGATGCGCTCGGCACTCTGGCGCTGCGGCAGGCGCTCTCCGCCCATTATCAGGCGCGCCACGGCCTCAGCATCGATCCCAAGCGCATTGCGATCACGACAGGCTCTTCGGCCGGCTTCAATCTCGCCTTTCTGACCCTATTTGATGCCGGCGACAGCGTTGCCATCGCCCGGCCTGGCTATCCGGCCTATCGCAATATCCTTGCAGCACTCGGCCTCGATGTCGTCGAAATCCCGGCCACCGACGAGACGCAGTTTACGCTTACGCCCGAGAGCCTCGAGGCGGCACAGGCAGCAAGTGGCAAGCGCCTGAAAGGCGTGCTGCTGGCAAGCCCGGCCAATCCCACAGGCACGGTAACGGGCAGGGCAGCTTTGAAGGCGCTGGCCGAATATTGTGCCGATCGCTCCATCGCCTTCATCTCCGACGAGATCTACCATGGCCTGACCTTCGTCGGCGAGGAAACGAGCGCGCTCGAACTGACCGACGAGGCGATCGTTATCAATTCTTTTTCGAAATATTATTGCATGACCGGCTGGCGCATCGGCTGGATGGTCTTGCCGGAACGACTCGTTCGCCCGATCGAGCGCGTGGCCCAAAGCCTTTACATTTCCGCACCGGAATTGTCGCAGATTGCCGCCGAGGCGGCGCTTGGCGCCGGCGCCGAATTGGACGTCTACCGTGCAAGCTACGGCCGCAACCGCGATTTCCTGATGCGCCGCCTCCCGGAAATCGGCTTTCGCATCGCCTCGCCGATGGATGGCGCTTTCTATGCCTATGTCGACGTCAGCCGCTTTACGAATGACAGTATGGCTTTCGCTCGCAAGATGCTGGCCGAAATCAATGTCGCCGCGACGCCCGGCCTCGATTTTGATCCCGTGGAAGGGCATCGTGCGATGCGCATTTCCTATGCCGGCTCGAATGCCGAGATCGAGGAAGCCACCGAGCGCATGGCTGCCTGGCTGAAATAGAACCCGCAATCAGCAGCTTGGGCGAGCTTGCGAAAGCGTTTTCGCAAGTCGCCATATCGTATGTCTGCATCCTTTTGCATGGCATGTCTTCTTGGCTTGATTGGAGAAGGCGAGGGCAACCGCGGCACAAAACGAAAAATCCGGCCGTGTTGCCACGGCCGGATTTGTCAAATCATTCGCTGTAAATCTTCTTAGAAGAAGCCGCGGCGCTGCCACCAGCCGGCTTTCTTCGGCTTGGTCGGCTCCACATCACCATCGCCGCCCTCATTGGCGCGGCTGGATTTTACCACCGGAGCGGAGGAGGAGACATTGGATTCGCGGTTGGCGCGAGCCGGCTTGGCCGCATCCCCGGTTGCTTCGGGCGCTGTCGCTTCTCCCGCATTATCCAAAACACCGGTGATCTCGGCGACCGCTTCGAATTCCGCATCTGCTTCGGGCGCTGCTTCGGCCTCGGGCGTTTCGACCGGCGATGCCTCGGCGGTCTTTGCCTTGCGGCGGCCACGGCCCTTGGGGGGCTTGACGTCTTCAGTGACGACAGCTGCCGTTTCGACCGCTGCCATGGCGGGCTGGCCTTCGACGGCAGCTTCGCCTTCGGCAACGACGATCTCGGCCACCGTTACGGCTGCTTCGTCACCATCTTCGGCGTCGGCCTCATCAGCTTCGCCGGAATCGGCTTCCTCGCCTGCGGAAGTCTGTTCGTTGCCTTCGTTTTCACGATTGCGGCGGCCACCACGCTTGCCGCGACGGCGGCGTTTGCGCTTCTGTTGCGCATCGTCGTCACCGCCGGTGGCTGCGGCATTATCTGCGCCGGCGTCAGCCTCGTCGTCGTCGCCTTCTTCTCCGTCTACATCCTGGGCGATAGCGGTCGCGGAACCATCTTCGGAAGCGGCAGCGGCCTGGTTATCATTGCCGCGGCCACGACGCCGACGACGGCGCTTGCGCTTGCGGTTGCCATCATTGCTTTCGGAACGGGCGACAGGCTGCTGCTCGGTGCTTGCGGCCTTTTCTTCCAGCTCTTCGTCTTCATCCTCATCGGCCTCGATGACGATATCGTCGTCATCGTCATCCGGGATGGCTGCGAAGTTGAACAGGCTCTCGATCTTCACCGGGTTGGCGACCGGCTCGCCACGGTCGATTGCGAAATGCTGGGTGCCGACTGCGTTGTCGGCATCGATGACGATCGTGACGCCGAAGCGGCTTTCATAGTCGATAATCGTCTGGCGCTTGTGGTTGAGCAGGTAGAGCGCAATATCCGGCGTCGTGCGCACGGTGATATCGTGCGTCGTGTTCTTGAGAAGATATTCCTCGATACCGCGCAGAACGTGCAGCGCAACGGAGGACTGCGAGCGCACATGGCCGGTGCCGCCGCAATGCGAGCAGATCTGCGTCGTGCTTTCGAGAACCGAGGCGCGGATGCGCTGACGCGACATTTCCAGAAGGCCGAAATGCGAGATGCGGCCGACCTGGATGCGGGCGCGGTCGTTTTTCAGGCATTCCTTCAGCTTCTTCTCGACGGCGCGGTTGTTGCGCTTTTCTTCCATGTCGATGAAGTCGATGACGATCAGGCCGGCAAGGTCGCGCAAGCGCAGCTGGCGCGCGATTTCCTCGGCGGCTTCCAGGTTCGTCTGGAGCGCGGTGTCCTCGATCGAATGCTCGCGGGTCGAGCGGCCGGAGTTGACGTCGATCGAAACCAGCGCTTCCGTCTGGTTCATGATCAGATAGCCGCCGGAACGCAGCGTTACCTGCGGCTGCAGCATGCGGTCGAGCTGCGCCTCGATGCCGGAGCGCGAGAAGATCGGGTGAATGTCGCGATAAGGCTGAACCACCTTGGCGTGGCTCGGCATCAGCATTTTCATGAAGTCTTTCGCTTCACGATAGCCTTCTTCGCCGGCAACGATGATCTCGCTGATATCCTTGTTGTAGAGGTCGCGGATCGAGCGCTTGATCAGGCTGCCTTCTTCGTAGACCAGGCAAGGCGCAGTCGATGCGAGCGTCAGCGTGCGGACGTTTTCCCACAGACGCATGAGATATTCGAAATCGCGCTTGACCTCGACCTTGGTGCGGTTGGCGCCGGCGGTACGCAGGATGACGCCCATGCCCTGCGGCACTTCGAGCAGCTTGGCGATTTCCTTCAGGCGCTTGCGGTCCTGCGGATTGGTGATCTTGCGCGAAATGCCGCCGCCGCGTGCGGTGTTCGGCATCAGGACGGAGTAGCGGCCTGCAAGTGAGAGATAGGTTGTCAGCGCGGCACCCTTGTTGCCGCGCTCTTCCTTGGCCACCTGCACCAGCAGGATCTGCCGGCGCTTGATGACCTCCTGGATGCGGTACTGCTTGCGCGGCTTGCGCTGGGTGCGATCGGGAACCTCTTCCATCGCATCCTCGGCGCCGACGGATTCGATCACTTCCTCTTCGTGGTCGTGGTCGTCATCATCGTCGTCATCGTGGCGGCGCTTGGAGGTTGCGACATCCTCGGAGATCGAATCGGTTTCGACCATCGCGGCCATAGAGCCGGACGAACCTTCCTCGTCCTCGCTCGGTGCGTCGACGGCAGCGGTTGCTTCCGGGGCGGGGGCCTCTTCGGCGGGAGCTTCTGCCGCCGCCTTCTTGCGGCTGCGCCGCGGCTTGGCCGTCTTCTTGGCCGGAGCTGCCTCTTCGGCGGGGGCGGCTGCCTCCGCGGCAGGGGCTTCTTCCGCGATGGCGGCAGGCACTGCAGCCTCTTCGCTGTCCTTCGGAACGATGCCGATATCGGGCTGTTCCTGCTGCGAAAGATCGAGCGCGGTTTCCACATGCTCGACGTCGTCGTCGCGGCGATGCTCTTCGGCTTCCGCCTTCAGCAGCGCCTGACGATCGGCCAGCGGAATCTGGTAGTAGTCGGGGTGAATTTCGGCAAAGGCTAGGAAGCCGTGGCGATTGCCGCCGTAGTCCACGAAGGCGGCCTGAAGCGAAGGCTCAACCCGCGTTACTTTTGCGAGATAGATATTGCCGCGGATCTGCTTCTTGTGCTGCGATTCGAAGTCGAATTCTTCTATGCGGTTCCCGCGAACGACAACGACGCGCGTCTCTTCCTCGTGAGACGCATCGATAAGCATTTTGTCTGCCATGAAAGCTGTGCTCCTCGGCGCAGACAATCGGAAGGGGGCCTGCCTGTCGCTGGGACAAACTGGAAACGGTCCGCCGTTGCTGCACCGGATAATGAAAGTCGCGAGTGGTTCGGCGATGACAGCATCCAGACGGCAGCCGGGGCCTTACGTCCCTGGGGTCTGTTCACTTTGTGAAAAAGCTGCTGCGGTAACATCCGTAACCAAGCGAGATCGACTATGCCTTAGACCCAAACCGGGTCCGATGAATGTGCCCTCTAGAAAGAGCGTTTGGTGGCTCTCCACCGATGAATTCCCTGTCTGAAACCGGAAATTCAGATATCCACTATTTGGAGCAGAAGCACTGTAGACGTCGGATGAATGCCGCTTATTGGCGCCTGGTACTCGAGGCGGCTGCCGTTGCGACGACTCTATCCCGTCAACACTTCTACCCTAATATGCGTTGTATGTTTTATCTGTCACAATAGCAAGGGAAAAGCCAAGTATGCCATAATATTGATGGATTCGTCGGATGATGAGGATGCGGGAGGGTATCTTGCCGATTCGTCTCCCGGCGCATCACCGGATGCGGCCATCACGTCAAACCTGGTTCCTGTTATTGGGGCTTCAAAAACAACGCCGAAACAAATATGGGGCGCGTTGGGCATTTGGCAAAGGGATAGCGGCATGTGGCGGAGAGTGGCGTGAGGGTTTTGCGATTTGCGGCAACGGCCTTCGCTCTGGCGATTCTGGTTTCGGTTTCGGCATTTGCGCCCATGGCCGCCGCGGACCCTCTGCTTGCTTACGGCGCGCGCATAGCAGGCGACGAAGCTCGCACGCGCATCGTCATCGACATGGATCGAGCGCCAGCCTTCACCGTTCATTACCTTGACAATCCGGTCCGCATCGTCGTCGACCTGCCGGCAACGGCATTCGGCTTTCCGGCGGGCGATCTCAAGCCTGCCGGCCTCTTCAAGGATATCCGTTTCGGCACGATGGATGCGGACAGCGCCCGTATCGTGCTGACGGCGAAGAAGCCGGTGAAGCTGGTCGCGGCGAAGGTCCAGGCGGATGAAAGCGGCAAGGGTCAGCGACTGGTGCTCGATGCCGAGATGCTGCCCGCCGAGCAATTCTCGGAGCTGGTGAAAAAGCAAAGCTGGACGAACGGGGACACCGCTGAGGATGTCGGCCCGGTCGAGCCGACGCAGAAGGCCGATCCGAATACCTTTCTTGTCGCCGTCGATGCCGGCCATGGCGGTATCGATGCGGGTGCGACCGGCACGGACGGCACCACTCAGGAAAAGGACATCACGCTCGCTTTCGCCAAGATGCTGGCCGACAAGCTGAACGCGCAGTCCGGCATCAAGGCCTTCCTGACACGTGACAAGGATCAGTATCTGACGCTGTCGGAGCGCGTGACGATAGCCCGGCAAAATCATGCGTCGCTCTTCATCTCGCTGCATGCCGACACGCTGAAGCAGAAGGATATTCGCGGCGCGACCGTCTATACGATCTCGGACAAGGCTTCGGACCGGCTCGCCGGCGAAGTGGCCGATCGCGAAAACAACTCGGATCAGATCGCCGGGGCCGAGTCCCAGGCGCAGCCGGCCGCCGTCACCGATATTCTCATG
Organism: Hyphomicrobiales bacterium; assembly: GCA_900468625.1. Lineage (GTDB taxonomy): Bacteria > Pseudomonadota > Alphaproteobacteria > Rhizobiales > Rhizobiaceae > Rhizobium. Next base: position 9,417 of record UBUL01000024.1, on the reverse strand, counting down.
GATCTGACCCGCCGCGAGACGCAGGCCTTCTCCATTTCGCTGGCGCAGGATGTGCTGTCTTCGTTCAACGGCCAGATCTCGATGATCAACAATCCGCATCGCCACGCCGGTTTCCAGGTCCTGACAGCTCCGGATGTGCCGTCGATCCTCCTCGAGCTCGGCTTTCTCTCCAACAAGGAGGACGAAAAGCTGCTGCTCGATCCCGATTGGCGGCAGAAGGTGGCCGACCGGCTGACGGAGGCGGTGAAACAATATCGCGTATCGATCATCGCGAATGGCGGCTGATATGGTCAAATGTGACGGGCGGCCGTGGCTTCCATGTAACAGCGTTAAATATTAGAACTAAATGAAACTGGGAATAGCGGAGACGAGCCCTATTTTGCTCACATTCCCGCCGTTACAGCGAAGTATCATTTGCTCGCGAATGACTCACGGCTTTGTCTCGCTGCCGTCTTGCATTAACACCGCGAGCATGCAAAACGCCCGTGGTTGTGCGATTGTCTCGCACGCGTGCCTCAAGAAGAACAAGCACCGGTAGTATCACATGATCAGACTGATTGGATATTTCTTTGGGCTCGGCTGCCTCCTGTTTCTGGGGGTAGCGGCTGCGGCTGCCATCTATCTGAGCGTGGTCTCAAAGGAACTTCCCGACTATGAGGTGCTTGCCAAATACGCGCCGCCGGTGACGACGCGCATTCATGCCGGCAACGGCGCGCTGATGAAGGAATATTCACGGGAAAACCGGCTTTTCGTGCCGATCCAGGCTATTCCCGATCGTGTCAAGGCAGCGTTCCTTTCGGCTGAAGACAAGAATTTCTACAATCATCCTGGCGTTGACATCGGCGGTCTCATCCGCGCCGTGGCCGTGAACCTCCAGAATATCGGTTCCGGTCGCCGCTTCGTCGGCGCGTCCACGATTACCCAGCAGGTCGCCAAGAACTTCCTGTTGTCCGCCGACCAGACGTTCGACCGCAAGATCAAGGAAGCGATCCTTTCCTTCCGCATCGAACAGGCCTACAGCAAGGACAAGATCCTCGAGCTTTACCTGAACGAGATCTATTTCGGCCTCAATTCCTACGGTATCGCCGGTGCGGCGCTCACCTATTTCGACAAGTCGGTCAACGAGCTGACCATCGCCGAATCGGCTTACCTCGCGTCGCTTCCCAAAGGCCCTTCGAACTATAATCCCTTCCGCCGCGCCGAAGCGGCGCTCACCCGCCGCAACTGGGTGATCGATCGCATGGTCGAGAACGGCTATGTCAGCCAGAGCGACGGCGAAGAGGCAAAGAAGCAGCCGCTCGGCGTCGTGCCGCCGAAGAGCGGTCCGTCGCTCTTTGCTTCCGATTATTTCTCCGAAGAGGTTCGCCGCCAGCTGATCGACCAGTATGGCGAAAAGACCCTCTATGAGGGCGGTCTTTCCGTGCGCACGTCGCTCGATCCGCAGATGCAGCTCGAAGCCCGCAAGGCATTGCAGGACGGTCTGGTCGATTATGACGAGCGTCGCGGCTATCGCGGCCCGATCAAGCAGATTGCGACCGCGCAGGATTGGGGAGCGGAGCTGGCCAAGGTTCCGGCACTCAGCGACGTGCCGGAATGGCAGGTCGCGGTCGTCCTTTCCGTGTCCGATCAGGCCGTCGATATCGGATTGCAGCCGCGGGTCGATGCTGCGGGCAAGGTTGCGACGGAGCGCAAGCGCGGCACGATCGCTGCTTCCGACATGCGCTGGGCCTTCCGTTCCTCAGGCGGCAAGTCGGCCAAATCGCCGAGCGGCGTCCTGAGCCCCGGTGACGTGATTTATGTACAGAAGACCGGCAGTGCCGATTCGAGCAGCTATCGCCTGCGTCAGCCGCCGAAAGTGCAGGGTGGCCTGGTTGCCATGGATCCGCATACCGGCCGCGTGCTCGCCATGGTCGGAGGCTTCTCCTACGCGCAATCCGAATTCAACCGCGCAACGCAGGCCAAGCGCCAGCCCGGTTCGTCCTTCAAGCCCTTCGTCTACGCGGCTGCCATGGACAATGGTTATACGCCGGCCTCGGTCATTCTCGACGACCCGCTGCAGATCACGCTCAGCAACGGCGACGTCTGGAAGCCGACGAACTACGAGGGCGAGGGCGGCGGCGTCCATACCCTGCGCTTCGCCATCGAACACTCGCGCAATCTGATGACGGTTCGCCTCGCGTCCGACATGGGCATGCCGCTGGTCGCCGAATATGCCGAGCGCTTCGGCATCTACGATCATATGAATCCGGTGCTCGCCATGTCGCTCGGTGCCGGCGAAACGACGGTGCTGCGCATGGTTTCGGCCTATTCGGTCATCGCCAATGGCGGCAAGCAGATCAAGCCGACGCTCATCGACCGCATTCAGGATCGCTACGGCAAGACCATCTTCAAGCATGAGGAACGTGTCTGCGACAACTGCAACGTCAGTGCGTGGCAGAATCAGGATGAGCCGGTCATCGCCGACAATCGCGAGCAGGTGCTCGATCCGATGACGGCCTATCAGGTCACGTCGATGATGCAGGGCGTCATCATCCGCGGCACGGCCGCCGGCAAGATCAAGCTCAACACCGATGTCGCGGGCAAGACCGGCACGACCAACGATGAGAAGGATGCCTGGTTCGTCGGCTTTACGCCGAGCCTCGTTGCCGGCCTCTACGTCGGCTACGACACTCCGGCCACACTCGGCCGCGGCGGCACCGGCGGCGCGCTTGCCGCGCCGATCTTCAACGAGTTCATGCAGGCTGCCACAAAGGACGAGGCGCCGGAGAAATTCCAGGTTCCGGCCGGCATGACGATGGTCGCCGTCAACCGCGCGACCGGCATGGCCGCGCAGCCCGGCGAGCCGAATGCGATCATGGAAGCCTTCAAGCCCGGCACGGGTCCGGCCACCAGCCTGCAGGTCATCGGCGGCGGAGAGGCTGCGGCGCAGGTCGCGCCAGAGGAAATTCTGAGGACGTCGCCGCAGGCGAACCAGGCGGTTACCTCCGGCGCGGGCGGTCTTTTTTGACCCTATCCTATTTGTCCGATCGTCATGCCGTGGGGCTTTACAGCAGCGGCATGTATATCTATGTCACCAGCACTCTTTGAATTGGACGGCCGTTCACATCGAACGGTGAAATGAAGAAGCAGGATCATGAGAGCCGAAATCGAGAAAATTGTCGACGAAACCAAGCAGGCTATCACCCTGCTGAGGAGGCATCTTTGACTGGGATCAGGCGATAAGACGACTGGACTGGTTGAATAATAAGGCAGAGGATCCGACCCTCTGGAACGATGCTTCCGAAGCGCAGAAGCTGATGCGCGAACGCCAGCAGCTCGACGATGGCATCAATGGCGTGCGCGCGCTTGAGCAACAGCTTGCCGACAATATCGAGCTGATCGAGCTTGGCGAAGAAGAGGGCGATGCCGATATCGTGCGCGATGCCGAGGAGGCCCTGAAGGTTTTGAAGGCGGAGGCCGCTCGCCGGCAGGTGGAGGCCATGCTTTCCGGCGAGGCCGATAGCAACGATACCTACCTCGAAGTCCATTCGGGTGCAGGCGGCACCGAGAGCCAGGACTGGGCGAACATGCTTCTGCGCATGTACACCCGCTGGGCCGAACGCCAGCGCTTCAAGGTGGAGCTGCTGGAAGTCCATGACGGCGAAGAAGCCGGCATCAAGTCCGCGACGCTGCTCGTCAAGGGCCACAATGCCTATGGCTGGCTGAAGACAGAATCGGGGGTGCATCGTCTGGTGCGCATTTCGCCCTACGACAGCAATGCCCGCCGCCACACGTCGTTCTCGTCGATCTGGGTCTACCCGGTCGTCGACGACTCGATCCAGATCGAGATCAACGAAAGCGATTGCCGCATCGACACCTACCGTTCGTCCGGCGCCGGCGGCCAGCACGTCAACACCACCGACTCGGCCGTGCGCATCACGCATATCCCGACGGGTATCGTCGTGCAGTGCCAGCAGGAACGCTCGCAGCACAAGAACCGGGCCAAGGCCTGGGACATGCTGCGCGCCCGCATGTACGAGGCGGAATTGATGAAGCGGGAAGAGGCTGCCAATGCCGAAGCCGCCTCCAAGACCGATATCGGCTGGGGCCACCAGATCCGCTCCTACGTCCTCCAGCCCTACCAGCTGGTCAAGGATCTGCGTACCGGCGTTTCCAGCACGGCACCCGGTGATGTGCTGGACGGCGACCTCAACGAGTTCATGGAGGCAGCCCTTGCGCATCGCATCAGCGGTGCTGCCGACGCCGTTATCGACGACGTCGAATAAGTTTGCATCCATTCAAACGAAAAAAGCCCCGGAAACGGGGCTTTTTTAATGGCAGATGCGCTGTTAATTCCGGCTTCAATCCGAAAACTGTTCCGCAAGGATCCGGTCCGACCATGATCTGTCCGGATCGGAAAGAATGCGGGCTGTCGTATCCTCGCTCTGACGGATTTGGACGCCGAGGACGGACTTTACCTCGGCATTGTCGGCGGCGGCGTTGACCGGGCGCTTTTCCGCTTCGAGCACGGTGATATCGACCGTGACCTTGTTTGGTAGCAGCGCCCCCCGCCAGCGGCGGGGACGGAAGGCGCTGACCGGCGTCATGGCCAGCAGCGGCGCCTCCAGCGGCAGGATAGGACCGTGGGCCGAGAGATTATAGGCCGTGGAGCCGGCCGGCGTCGTTACCATCAGGCCATCGCAGATCAATTCCGGCAGACGCACCCGGCCGTCGATCTCGACCTTCAGTTTCGCCGTCTGATAGGATTGGCGAAACAGGGACACCTCGTTGATGGCGAGCGCAACACGAGAGCTGCCATCCGCATTGCGTGTGGTCATCTGCAGCGGATGGAATGCGTTTTCGACAGCAGCCTCGATACGCTCGGCCAGGCAATCCGTTCGATAGTCATTCATCAGGAAGCCGATCGAACCGCGGTTCATCCCATACACGCATTTGCCGGAATTCATGGTGCTGTGCAGCGTCTGCAGCATGAAGCCGTCGCCGCCGAGTGCCACGACGACATCGGCACTCTCCTGCGGCGCCTGGCCGTAGAGGCGAATCAGTTCCTGCTGCGCCGCCTGTGCCTCCGGCGCGGTGGAGGCGAGAAAGCAAACGGATTGAAGATTGCGTGACATGCAATGTCCTTTAAGTGGCCATACTAGGTAATGTTATTCCCCTCCTGCGACAAGACGTTTCACTCGGACTGGTAAATCGTTGAAGCCACACACTGATCCCCCAGCTTTAAGAGCCGAACGAGTGATTTTCCCTTTACAGGATTTCAAAATCTGCTAGTTGGCATGCCCATATGCCCTTGTAGCTCAGTTGGTAGAGCACCTGATTTGTAATCAGGGGGTCGCGGGTTCGAACCCTGCCGGGGGCACCAGATTTTTCCAAGACTTGGTTGCCGTGTTGATCGCTGGTATGGAAAATCGGCGGCGGCACAATAGTTTATGGTGCCGAAGCATTCAGCTCGCGGCGAAATCATCATCACAACATCATGTTCCTGGAAACCTATGACCAGCAAGCCAAAGAAGCCCAAGTTAGAGCATTCCGAACTCTCGGGTGAATTCACCGATGACGGCGTGACCGTCTTGGTCGATATCTTTCGTCCGGCCGGCACCAATGCCGATTGGCGGATGGAGGTCATCACGCCGGAAGAGGATCTGATCGAATGGGAGGAGCCCTTCGCGACCGACCGCGAGGCGTTCGACGAATTCCTGGCAACGATCGCGCGCGATGGCATCAGATCCTTCTTTGACGACGCGGATCCCGTCATTCACTGAGTCTGCCGATAGCCTTGGCGAGTTGGTTTAAATCGCAACCTTGGTGCTTCATGCATGCATTTGCCCGTGTGCCCGGGATGCAGGTGCATTTACAATGTCCGAAATAGGCATAGATTTCACCTGTCAATGGCGGGGAGGATACGGTCATGCGCGAGATATCGCGGCATGTCGTCTTGGGATTGCCGCTTGTCGTGATCACGGCGATCACAGGCGCATCGGCGCTAGCCGGTGAAAACTGCTACTGTAAAAATGCGGATGGAAAGCAGCATGCAGTCGGCGAGGTCGCCTGTATGACCGTCGGGGGCCGGAGCTATCTCGCGCAATGCGAGATGAACCTCAATGTTACCTCCTGGGCGAAGCTGCAGGACGGGTGCCCGGTTACCGAGAGAGTACTTTGGCACCAATCGGCCTGGCACTCGGCACCTATGGCCATGCAATGAGCATCGGCGGCTTGATGTAGCGCTCGCCGTGAGCGTGCTTCGATATGATTCAGTCGGCTTATTTGCGGACCAGCAGGAGCGGTTCGCCTTCCTCTTCTTCTGATTTCTGGAAGCTGCCGTCGGGCTTCATGTCGAAGGAAAGCGAGGAGCCGTTATTGCCCAGCATGACAAGCCCGAAACCTTCCGCCGCCCAAAGGGAGAGCTTGAGATCGCCGATTTCGCTGGCGCAGTCGCCGCCTGGTGACATTTTGGCGGTGCCGTCCTGGTCCTTGTCGGTGGTCAGCGTGATATCGCAGACCGGCTTTCCGTCCGGTCGCTGGATGCGCCATGCGCCGGCAAGACTCGCGACGGTCGGCACATGATCGACATCGCCCAGCGCCGGCAACAGCCATGTAGGCTCGCCGCCTTCGCTTTCCCACGGCGAGCCTTCCTCCTGCTGGAAACGCATCAGCGGCTTGCCTTCGGCATCTTCGATGGCGAGAGCGCCGTCATCCGTGAAGTTCCAGGCCCGCGCTTTGGCAAGGGCGGGCAGAGGCGTCGCGCAGGCATCCACGCCGGTGATTTCGTGACCGCCCGAGACTGCGTTCGTCCCAAAGTTGAGACGGCAGCCCTTGGCGCCGCTTTCAGGCGCGACCAGCCATGTGCCGGTTTGTGCCTGAACGACTTCATCGTCGGCCGCTGGCGCCGGCTGGGCCATTGTCAAAGCAAGGGCGGCGGAAACCGCCGCTAGACCGAAAACACGGATCAAGGCAAATTCTCCCAACTTGTCGCGACAACCTGCGCCGCCGCTGGAGCCGGATGATTTTAGGTCGATTCGACCTAAAGTCTGAATCCGCTCCAGGATCAAAGATGCAGAACATGATGTCGTCCGAAATCCCCTGACACTTTTCGGCATCATGCTCTATGACTTGAGATAGGATCGCGTCGCATAGAGCGCGATCGCAGCTGCGTTCGAGACATTGAGCGATTTGATGGCGCCCGGCATGTCGAGCCGCGCCAGCGCGTTCACCGTTTCGCGCGTCTTCTGGCGTAGCCCCTTGCCCTCGGAACCGAGCACAAGAGCGATCTTGTCGCCGCTGAAAGTCCCCTCCAGCGGCGCCGGGCCTTCCGAATCTAGCCCGATCGTCGTGAAGCCGAGCCGATGCAGTTCGGTGAGCGCATCCGCGAGATTGGTGATCTGTATATAAGGTATGAGTTCGAGCGCGCCGGAAGCGGATTTCGCCAGTACGCCCGATTCGGTCGGGCTGTGGCGCTGCGTCGTGATGACGGCGCCGGCATCGAAGGCCACGGCCGAGCGCATGATCGCGCCGACATTGTGCGGATCCGTCACCTGGTCGAGAACGAGCAATAGCGGACTGCCCTTCAGTGCTTCGAGACGACGGACGGGCAGGGGACGCGTCTCCAGCATCACGCCCTGGTGGATTGCTTCCGGCCCCAGCACCTTGTCGATGTCCTGCGGCGAAACGATCTCGACCGGAATACCGAGGGAATCTGCCGGCCCTATTTCCAGCCGCACCAGCGCGTTCTGCGTCGTCGACAGCTTGATATTCTTGCGTTCTGGATTGTTCAGGGCGGCGCGAACCGTATGCAGGCCATAAAGGAAGACCTGGTCAGGCGCGAGCGCCGGCGGCTTCCAGTCATCCGCGCCGGCCCGCTTGCGCTTCTGCGGCGCCGGCGTCGGAATTTCGCCACGCTCGCGTTTCGCGTCGCGGTGCGCACGGCGCAGAGTAGCATAGTGCGTGTCCTTGGCCGATTTGTCGCCGGCGGTGTTATCGGGGCCGGAACGGCCGAATGTCTTGTCTTTGCTCATGCGGCTTTATAACCAGCGCGTCCGCGAGAGCATAGCCCTCTTTCGCCGGCGGACTTTTTCCACGGGCTGAAATTTTTTCGTCATTTTTGGCAATTCCTTGTGTTGACAGACGGAAATCGTCCGGTCATATACGCGGCGCAGATCACGGCGGCGACGCCACGGTCTGACAAGCTTGGTCGTAAGATCCAGTCGGAAAACTGGAGGGATGCCCGAGTGGTTAAAGGGGACGGACTGTAAATCCGTTGGCTCAGCCTACGTTGGTTCAAATCCAACTCCCTCCACCATTCCGCACCGGATCTTGACCATCCCGCGGGTATAGCTCAATGGTAGAGCAGCAGCCTTCCAAGCTGAATACGCGGGTTCGATTCCCGCTACCCGCTCCAAAATCTTGAATTTGTTAGCTTATCGATCGTTCTTCGCAGCGGTGAAATGAGTATTGCGTTCGCGTGTCTGCCGGTCTTTGCATATTTGACGCGAAGGGTTGCCTAAATTCCCGCGAGCGATAGATATCGCTCAGGCAACCGAAACGGGAGAGCGCAATGGGTATCTTCGACAAGATCAAGGGTGCAATCTGGGGACAGGCAAAGGCTGCCGAGGCTGCACCTGCACCGACGACCACCGCCGCAACCGCCAATCCGGAACCTTCCATGACGCCGGCTCCTTCGGCGACTGTGGCGGCGACATCGCCCGCAACCAGCGCGCCGGCTGCTCCGGTTGATATCGCCTCCATCCTCGATGCTGCCGTCAGGAAGAACGGTCAGAAGCTGGACTGGAAACATTCGATCGTCGACCTGATGAAGGCTCTTGGCATGGACGCGAGCCTTCCCGAGCGCAAGGAACTGGCGCAGGAGCTCGGCTATACCGGCGATGCCGGAGATTCCGCCAGGATGAACATGTTCCTCCACAAGGCTCTGCTGCAGAAGCTCGCGGACAATGGCGGCAAGGTGCCGGCCGATCTTCTTAATTGACAGGTAAGCGGTCCTGACGGTGTGCTTTTGCCGCAGGCGCCAGGCCGCTTGTGGATCGCAGCGATGAACGATCATCGTTGTTTCATGATTTCGCGCTCTTGCCGTCGGGCGAGGGCGCGTGTCGTTTGCAGAGGCCGGTATTCCCGGTCGGGTCGTTTCGATGCCCGACATCTGGAATTCTTTCCTGAGCATGACTATTTAAGTACCTGAACCGGCAACTACTTTTATATCTTACCGGATCGGCCGGTGAAGCTTGCGCGGCGAAGGAATGCCGAAGGCCGCGGACCATGCGCTATCGGCCGGGCTTTGCCGGGAATAGGGCCTGCAATTAAGTCTTGCGCAAACGCGACGAAAGCCTTAAACGGCGGCACTAAACCGGTTCGCCGGGGTCACTCATTACGTTCACAGGAAGCATTCAAATGGCAAAGAGTAAGTTT
>UBUL01000054.1 GCA_900468625.1 Hyphomicrobiales bacterium | reverse complement strand
TGCGCGCTTCGCAAAAGTTGGACAGGATTTCCGCCAATTCCCGGACAGCAGTTTCACTAAAGTCCGGACAGTTTGACGAGGTTGGTCCTTGGCAGCCTGGTTACTATCAGGGCTGATTGATTTCGCCGTTTTCGGCAGCCGTCAAGAGGGGTGTGCTTTTTTGCTTTCGCATGCTCTCGCCCCGGAGAGTGATGCGATGAGCATTGTGCACGATGCGGTCGAGTATGGCATCGGCGACCGTGCTGTCGGCAATAAGGTCGTGCCAGCTTGCCACGGGGACTTGGGCTGTGATCAGGGTGGACTTTCTCTGATAGCGCTCCTCAACGATTTCGAAGAGGTGGAAGCGCTGCTGATCGGAGAGCGTATGGGTTCCAAAGTCGTCGAGGATGAGGAGCTGGACGCGGGTGAGCTTATCGATGAGACGGGGAAAGGAGCCATCGAGGCGGGCAAGCGCCAGATCCTCGAACATGCGCGGCACGCGCACGTAGAGCACGGAGTGACCGAGCCTTGCCGCTTGCCTGCCGAAGGCACAGGCCAGCCATGATTTGCCGGTGCCGGTGTGGCCGGTGATGATCAGTCCCTCATGGGCGGTGAGCCATTGCCCCTGGGCCAGCGCCATGGTGTTGCGCCGGTCGAGACCACGGGCGGCGGCGAAGTCGATATCTTCGATGCAGGCCTGGGCGAAGCGCAGCTTGGCGGAGGCGAGCCGGTTACGGATGCGCTTGTCGGCACGTAGGGTAACTTCGCGGTCGAGCATTAGGCCAAGCCACTCATCGCGGCTGAGCTCATTGGTGCCGGACTGCTCGGTCAATTCGCGCCAGGCGGCAGCCATGCCGGTGAGCCCGAGGGCCTGCATCTGGTCGAGGGTGGGGTTTGTCAGCATTCTTGCTTCCTTCACTGATAGTAGGATCGGCCACGGATATTGGTATGCGCAGGCGTGGCGGCCGCGTGTTCAGCCTGCGGTCTTTCCCGGTCGAGGCCGGATTTGAGGATGGAGGCGACGGAGGAATAGGTGATGGCATTGATGGTGAGCGCCCGCTCACAGGCTGCATCGAGGCGCTGCGATCCATAGCGCGGCGCCAGCGACAGAATGCCCATGGCCGAGCGGTATCCCTGTTCCGGATGCGGCCTGTCGCGCATCATGCGTTCGACCAGGATGGCGGCATTGGGGCCGATCTGGGTCGCACGGCCGATCAGATTGGCCGGCGTGGTATTGGCATAACGCTGATGCGCCTTGGGCATATGGTCGTTGACAGTGACGTGGCCGGAACGCTGGGAGCGGCGAACATGGCTGGCAACACGCTGGTGATCATGGAAGATCTCGACTACCCGGTGGGTGAGCCGTACCTCGAGGGTGCATCCGATCAGCCGATGCGGCACCGAGTAGAAGGTCTTGTCGACCTCGACATGGTAGTCTGGATGAACCTTCGCCGACTTCCATTCCGCATATTCGAACGGCATCCCTGGCAGGGGCTTCAAGGCTGCCCGTTCGATCTCCTCAAACAGTTCGCGGCGGCTTTTGCCGACATGGCGCATCGGCCGGTTGTTCAGGTCCGCGAGCAATTCGGCAATCGCCGTGTTGAGGGCGGCAAGCGAGAAGAAGGTACGGTTCCGGAGCCGGGCCAGAATCCAACGCTCGACGATCAGAACCGCGCCTTCGACCCGGCCTTTGTCGCGCGGTTTCCTGCTGCGTGTCGGCAGAATCGTGGTGTCGTAATGCTCCGCCATGGCGGCGAACGTCGCAGTCAACGTCGGCTCGAACCAAAGGGCCTTGGCCACCCCTGATTTGAGGTTGTCGCACACGATTGCCTTGGTGACCCCACCATAGAAGGTCAGAGCACGCACCTGACCGTCGATCCAGTCCGGCAACTGCTGGCTAACGCTGGCATGGGCGAAGGTCAGGTTGGAGGCGCCCAGCACTGCGACAAAGATCTGGGCCGGATGGATGACGCCGGTCGCCGGATCGATCACCGGCACCGTCGGCCCGGCATAGTCGGTTTGCATCACGGCGCCCGCCGCGTGCCGATTGCGGAACGCTACACTCGCGCGCTGCCGAAAGGTGGCGACCTTCTCGCAAAACCACGTGAAGCCGTAGCCATCGGGATGACTGGCGCGGTATTCCTGCCATAGAAGCGTCAGCGTCACGCCTTTGCGCTTCAGCTCCCGAACCACCAGCGCCCAGTCCGGCTCGCTGAGATCGCGCGGTGGACGACCGGCACGGCCGAACAGCCGCCGCTCCAGCTTTGCATCCTCGTCCGAGCCGGCTGGCAACGGCCACGAAAGCCCGGCTTCCCGAGCCCGTAGCAAATAGGTCGATACCGAGCTCTTGCCGATCTTCAGCCGCTCGGCAATCTCGCGCACCGAAAGACCCTCTTCATGGGTCAGGCGCAGAATTGTCCGGATATCCCTCACGGTCGTTCGTCTTGCTTGCTTCCGTCTCGGCATCGGCCCCTCTCAACGTTGTCGTGAGAAGCCTAATGGTCAAAACGGCGCTGCTCGAACCAACCGTCAAACCGCCGCCGGAAACTGTCCGGGATTTAGCGGAATCACTGTCCGGGAATTACTGAAAACTGTGTCCGGAGATTACCGGAAATCCTGTCCGGACTTTTCCGAAACCCGCA
>UBUL01000062.1 GCA_900468625.1 Hyphomicrobiales bacterium | reverse complement strand
AAACTTACTCTTTGCCATTTTCGGCTCTCCGTTTTCCTGTCCCCTGAGGGATCAATTCTTGTTATCGGTCAATTGGTATTCCGGTCACTTCTGACCGGAATACTTTGCCTGGATTTCCTGTGCGACGTTCGACGGAACCGGCGCGTAATGATCGAAGGTCATCGTGTACTGTGCGCGGCCCTGAGACATCGAACGCAGATTATCGACGTACTTGAACATGTTCGCCAGCGGGACGTTCGCGTTGATGACGACAGCGATACCGCGGCTTTCCTGGCCCTGGATCTGACCACGGCGAGAGTTCAGGTCACCGATCACGTCACCGACGTAATCTTCCGGCGTTACGACTTCGACCTTCATCATCGGCTCAAGGAGCTGAGCACCGGCTTCGCGGGCTGCTTCACGGAAGCAGGCGCGGGAAGCAATTTCGAAGGCCAGAACCGACGAGTCGACGTCGTGGAAGGCACCATCGATAAGCGTCGCCTTGACGCCGAGCATCGGGAAGCCAGCCAGCGGGCCGGAAGACAGAACGCTTTCGATACCCTTCTGAACGCCCGGAATGTATTCCTTCGGAACAGAACCGCCGACGATCTTGGACTCGAACTTGAAGTCGTCGCCATCCGGGTTCGGTTCGAACACGATCTTGACGCGAGCGAACTGACCGGTACCACCCGACTGCTTCTTGTGGGTGTAGTCCTTTTCCGTCTGACGCGTGATGGTTTCGCGATAAGCAACCTGCGGCGCGCCGACGCTTGCTTCAACCTTGAATTCACGGCGCATACGGTCGACGATGATGTCGAGGTGAAGTTCACCCATGCCGGCGATGATGGTCTGACCCGATTCCTGGTCCGTCTTGACGCGGAAGGACGGATCTTCAGCAGCCAGGCGGTTGAGTGCGAGGCCCATTTTTTCCTGGTCGCCCTTGGTCTTCGGCTCGATCGCGATCTGGATGACCGGCTCGGGGAATTCCATGCGCTCGAGGATAACCGGCTTCAGCGGATCACAGAGCGTATCGCCTGTGGTGGTTTCCTTGAGGCCAGCAAGAGCTACGATGTCGCCAGCGAAGGCTTCTTCGATGTCTTCGCGCGAGTTCGAGTGCATCTGCAGCATGCGACCGACGCGCTCGCGCTTGTCCTTGACCGTGTTCATGACCGACGCGCCCTTTTCGAGCTTGCCGGAGTAGATGCGGGCGAAGGTCAGCGAACCGACGAAGGGGTCGTTCATGATCTTGAACGCGAGCATGGACAGCGGCTCGCTGTCGTCAGCATGACGTTCGATCTCGGCTTCGGTCTTGAAGTCGATGCCCTTGATCGCCGGAATGTCGAGCGGCGACGGCAGGTATTCGACAACGGCGTCGAGCAGCGGCTGAACGCCCTTGTTCTTGAAGGCAGTGCCGCAGAACATAGGATGGAACTTGACGTCGATCGTGCCGCGACGGACGAGCGCGCGGATCTGTTCGTTGTCAGGCAGGTTGCCTTCGAGATAGGCTTCGGTCGCGGCTTCGTCGATCTCGACAACGGTCTCGATCAGCTTTTCGCGATACTCCGCAGCCTTCGCCTTCATGTCTTCCGGGATTTCGACGACGTCCCACTGAGCGCCGAGCGATTCGTCGCGCCAGATGAGAGCGTTCATCTCGATCAGGTCGATAACGCCCTTGAAGTCGCTTTCAGCGCCGATCGGCAGCTGCATGACGACGGCAGTGGCGCCCAGGCGGGTCTTGATCATCTCGACCGAGCGATAGAAATCGGCGCCGGTCTTGTCCATCTTGTTGCAGAAGATCATGCGCGGAACATGATACTTCTCGGCCTGACGCCAAACGGTTTCCGTCTGCGGCTCAACGCCGGCGTTGGCGTCGAGCAGAGCGATAGCACCGTCGAGAACGCGCAGCGAACGCTCGACTTCGATGGTGAAGTCGACGTGACCGGGGGTGTCGATGATGTTGAAACGGCGGGTCTTGCCGTCGCGGCCCTTCCAGAAGGTGGTCGTAGCAGCTGAGGTGATCGTGATGCCACGCTCCTGCTCCTGCTCCATCCAGTCCATGGTAGCTGCGCCGTCGTGCACTTCGCCGATCTTGTGCGACTTGCCGGTGTAGTAAAGAATACGCTCGGTGGTCGTGGTCTTGCCGGCGTCGATGTGCGCCATGATACCGAAATTGCGGTAGTCTTCGATTTTATATTCGCGAGCCATAATGGACTGCCTTTCCGAAACCGTTCGGGATTACCAGCGATAATGCGAGAACGCACGGTTGGCATCAGCCATCTTGTGCGTGTCTTCGCGCTTCTTGACGGCAGCGCCGCGGTTGTTGGAGGCATCGAGAAGTTCGCCGCACAGACGATCGACCATCGTCGTCTCGTTACGCTTGCGAGCAGCAGTGATCAGCCAACGGATGGCCAAGGCCTGACGGCGCTCCGGACGAACGTCGACCGGAACCTGGTACGTAGCACCACCGACGCGACGTGAACGAACTTCAACGTGCGGAGCGATGTTATCCAAAGCCTGATGGAACACGCCGAGCGGCTCCTGCTTTGCCTTGCCCTGCACGGCGTCGAATGCGCCGTATACGATGCTTTCAGCGACGGACTTCTTGCCGTCGAGCATGATAGCATTCATGAACTTGGTGACGACCAGATCGCCGAACTTCGGGTCCGGGTTGATCTCGCGCTTTTCTGCTCTGTGACGTCTGGACATGTAACTTCTCGTCTCTCAACTGTTTGCGACGCTTCACCACGCGGAGAACCTCGCGCAGCGCCGGATTATCTAAAAGTCCGAATTACTTCGGACGCTTCGCACCGTACTTCGAACGGCGCTGCTTGCGGTTCTTGACACCCTGGGTATCGAGAACGCCGCGGATGATGTGGTAGCGAACACCCGGAAGGTCCTTCACGCGGCCGCCACGGATCATGACGACGGAGTGTTCCTGAAGGTTATGGCCTTCACCGGGAATGTAACCAATGACTTCGAAGCCGTTGGTCAGGCGGATCTTTGCGACCTTACGCAGAGCCGAGTTCGGCTTCTTCGGCGTCGTCGTGTAGACGCGGGTGCAAACGCCGCGCTTCTGCGGGTTCTCCTGAAGAGCGGGAACCTTGTTACGCTTTACCTGCGCCTGGCGAGGCTTGCGGATCAGCTGGTTTACGGTAGGCATTCAACCATCCCTTGTAAATCTATTTCGACACCCTTACGGGCATGACTTTCGCCGTCACCGGCAACGACACACGATCGTCTCAATGCGCAAAACGTGGCCCGATCCGCTTTCGCAGATGGACCACAAAAAAGCAGAGGACGCCGTAAAATGCGTCTTGCGTGCAGCATTCGTGTCTTCAACGTGCGTTTAGAACCTTGTTTGAGGTGAACTCCAGGGCGCGTCGCCCCGAACAGCCATGCCTCACATGGGTTCCGATGGCGGCGGTACTACTGTTTTCCCGCCGGTTCGTCAAGGCCGGTTAAGAAATTATCTTTGTCATAAAGCCCGGAAACCCCGGGCAAACCAGCCGTTTGACGCATTGGATACGGAAATGCCGCCCCTTCGGCAAGATGGACTTTGGTATTTTGCCAAAATCCCTATAAGGAATCGCAGGAGGACATTTCCATCCGCCGGACCCGAGCCACCTCAGAGAATCGCCGGGTCGATTCGACACTCCCGAAGGAAGATCCATGATTACTGCGCCAGACAACGACAACAATTCCGACGGTCCCATGATCTTCATCATCATCGGCAAGGGATACGAGACCGATGGCGGCGAAGGCATCGATCTGCATGTCATGCTGAAAGCGCCTGACGATGATACCGCCGTGCGCGAGGCGCTGAACGCGCTGGCGGAGGAAGGCTTCATCGAGGCCGACCTCGACCAGATCGGACTGTTGACGGACATACCGGACGAGGAACCGCACGCCTCCGCGTACCAGGGTGCGCTCGAAGGCGAGGTCGCGATCATCCGCTTCCGCTAATCGGACGGCTGCCCGCGAGGGGCCTCCCCTCGCCCGTTTCGATTTCATCATTGCACAAAAGAAACCGCCCGGATCGCTCCGGGCGGTTTTGATTTTTTCAATTCAGTACCGGCTTATTCGGCCGGGCTGTTCTCGCTGGCGAGGTCCTGCAGCATGGGCGTTGCGACGCTGGCGCCCGTGCCCTTGCGGCGCTCTTCGAGGATGAGCTCGTCGCGAGCCGTAGCGATACGGCGGATCTGCGTCATGGTACCACCGGTACCGGCCGGGATCAGGCGGCCGACGATGACGTTTTCCTTCAGACCCTGCAGACCGTCGGTCTTGCCGGCGATAGCAGCTTCGGTGAGCACCTTCGTCGTTTCCTGGAAGGATGCAGCCGAGATGAAGGACGGCGTCTGCAGCGATGCCTTGGTGATCCCAAGCAGAACCGGGTCGCCATAAGCGGGCTTCTTGCCTTCTTCGATCAGGCGGTCGTTGGCGTCGTCCAGTTCGATACGGTCGACATTGTCGCCGACGATGTACTGGCTGTCGCCCGCATCGGTGATTTCCACCTTCTGAAGCATCTGACGGACAATCACTTCGATGTGCTTGTCGTTGATGACAACACCCTGCAAGCGATAGACTTCCTGGATTTCGTTGACCAGGTAGGAAGCCAGAGCTTCCACGCCCTTGATCGCCAGGATGTCGTGCGGAGCCGGGTTACCGTCGAGGATGTAATCACCCTTTTCGATATAGTCGCCTTCCTGAAGGTGGAAGGGCTTGCCCTTCGGGATCAGGTATTCGACCGGCTCGACACCGTCTTCCGCCGGCTCGATGATGACGCGGCGCTTGTTCTTGTAGTCGCGGCCGAGGCGGATCGTGCCATCGATTTCTGCGATGATGGCGTGGTCCTTCGGACGACGAGCTTCGAACAGTTCGGCAACGCGCGGCAGACCACCGGTGATGTCCTTGGTCTTGGCGCTTTCCAGCGGCGAACGGGCGAGAACGTCACCCTGCGACACCTTCGTACCCGGCTCGACCGACAGGATCGCGTCGACCGACAGCAGGAAGCGGGCTTCACCGCCACGAGACAGCTTGGCGACATTGCCGCTGGCGTCCTTGATGACGATCGCCGGCTTCAGATCGGAGCCGCGCGGCGTCGAGCGCCAGTCGATAACCTGACGCTTGGTGATGCCGGTGGACTCGTCCGTCGCTTCGAGGACCGAGAGACCGTCGACGACGTCTTCGAAGTGAACCGTACCAGCCACTTCCGTCATCATCGGACGGGTATAAGGGTCCCACTCCGCCAGACGCTGACCGCGCTTCACCTTGTCGCCTTCGTCGACATACAGCTTCGAGCCGTAAGCGACGCGCTGCGAAGAGCGTTCGACACCACGTTCGTCCAGGATCTGGACCGTCATGTTGCGGCCCATGGCAACCAGGTTGCCATCGGAATTGCGCAGCATGTTACGGTTCTTGATCTGAACCGTGCCCTCGTAGGAGGCTTCCAGGAACGACTGGTCGACCACGGTCGCCGTGCCGCCCAAGTGGAAGGTACGCATGGTCAGCTGGGTGCCCGGCTCACCGATCGACTGTGCGGCGATGACGCCGACAGCTTCGCCGATGTTCACAGGCGTACCGCGAGCAAGGTCGCGGCCGTAGCAGACCGAGCAGACACCCGTCTGGATTTCGCAGGTCAGTGCCGAACGGATACGGATCGACTGGATGCCGGCCTTCTCGATCTCGATGACGTCAGGCTCCAGGATCATCTTGCCGGCATCGACGATGCGCTCGCCCGTGACCGGATGATCGATATCGTCGAGCGCCGTACGGCCGAGGATGCGGGCGCCGAGCGAGGCGACCACCTGGCCGGCATCGACGATGGCGGTCATGGTGAGGCCGTTTTCGGTGCCGCAATCGACATGCGTGACGATGCAGTCCTGCGCGACGTCGACGAGACGACGGGTCAGGTAACCGGAGTTGGCGGTCTTCAAGGCGGTGTCGGCCAGACCCTTACGGGCACCGTGGGTCGAGTTGAAGTACTCGTTAACGGTGAGGCCTTCCTTGAAGTTCGAGATGATCGGCGTCTCGATGATTTCGCCCGACGGCTTAGCCATGAGGCCGCGCATGCCGCCCAGCTGACGCATCTGGTTCGGAGAACCACGAGCGCCAGAGTGGCTCATCATGTAGATCGAGTTCATCGGCTTCTGGCGACCGGTCTTTTCGTCGAATTCGACGGCCTTAATGCGGGCCATCATTTCTTCGGCGACCTTTTCCGTAGCCTTGCCCCAGGCGTCGACAACCTTGTTGTACTTCTCGCCCTGGGTGATCAGACCGTCATTGTACTGCTGCTCGTATTCCTTCACGAGCGCTTCCGTATCGCCGACGATCTTGACCTTGGTGTCCGGGATGACCATGTCGTCCTTGCCGAACGAAATGCCGGCGCGGCAGGCATGGGAGAAGCCAAGCTGCATGATGCGGTCGCAGAAAATGACCGTGTCCTTCTGGCCGCAATGACGGTAGACCGTGTCGATCATCTTGGAGATGTTCTTCTTGGTCATTTCCTGGTTGCAGATGTCGAACGTGACCTTGCCGTGCTTCGGCAGAAGTTCGCCGATCAGCAGGCGGCCAGGGGTCGTCTCATAGATCTTCGAATAGGGCTTGCCATCTTCGCCGATCGACTTGAAGCGGCCGCGAATCTTCGAATGCAGCGTCACGACCTTGTTTTCGAGAGCGTGATGCAGCTCGCCGAGGTCGGAGAAGGCCATGCCTTCGCCCGGCTCGTTCTGGTTCAGGATCGACAGATAGTACAGGCCGAGAACCATGTCCTGCGAGGGAACGATGATCGGCGCGCCGTTTGCCGGGTGCAGAATGTTGTTGGTCGACATCATCAGCACGCGGGCTTCAAGCTGGGCTTCCAGCGAGAGCGGCACGTGGACAGCCATCTGGTCGCCGTCGAAGTCAGCGTTGAAGGCCGTGCAGACGAGCGGGTGCAGCTGGATCGCCTTGCCTTCGACCAGCGTGGGTTCGAAGGCCTGGATACCCAGGCGGTGCAGCGTCGGTGCACGGTTCAGGAGAACCGGATGCTCGCGGATGACCTCGTCGAGGATATCCCAGACTTCCGGCTTCTCCTTTTCGACCAGCTTCTTGGCCTGCTTGACGGTCGAGGAATAACCCTTCGCGTCGAGGCGGGCATAGATGAACGGCTTGAACAGCTCGAGCGCCATCTTCTTCGGCAGGCCGCACTGATGCAGCTTGAGTTCCGGACCGGTCACGATGACCGAACGGCCGGAATAGTCGACGCGCTTGCCGAGCAGGTTCTGACGGAAGCGGCCCTGCTTGCCCTTGAGCATGTCGGACAGCGACTTCAGAGGACGCTTGTTGGCGCCGGTGATGACGCGGCCACGGCGGCCGTTGTCGAACAGCGCATCGACAGATTCCTGCAGCATGCGCTTTTCGTTGCGGATGATGATGCCCGGAGCGCGCAGCTCGATGAGGCGCTTCAGGCGGTTGTTACGGTTGATGACGCGGCGGTACAGATCGTTCAGATCCGATGTCGCGAAACGGCCGCCGTCGAGCGGAACCAGCGGGCGCAGGTCCGGCGGGATAACCGGGACGACCTTCATGATCATCCATTCGGGACGGTTGCCCGACTCCATGAAGTTCTCGACGATCTTCAGACGCTTCATCAGCTTCTTCTGCTTGAGATCCGACGTGGTGTCGGCAAGCTCGGAGCGCAGGTCGCCGGCGATCTTCTCGAGGTTCATGCTGGCCAGCATCTCGTAGATCGCTTCAGCGCCGATCATGGCGGTGAACTGGTCTTCGCCATATTCGTCGACGGCGAGCATGTACTCTTCTTCCGAGAGAAGCTGATGCTCCTTCAGAGCCGTCAGGCCCGGCTCGGTGACGATGTAGTTTTCGAAGTAGAGAACGCGTTCCACATCCTTCAGCGTCATGTCGAGCAGCGTCGAAATGCGAGAAGGCAGCGACTTCAGGAACCAGATGTGAGCAACGGGAGCGGCGAGCTCGATATGGCCCATACGCTCACGGCGAACGCGCGACAGCGTGACTTCGACGCCGCACTTTTCGCAGATGATGCCCTTGTACTTCATGCGCTTGTACTTGCCGCACAGGCACTCGTAGTCCTTGATCGGTCCGAAGATTCGCGCGCAGAAAAGACCATCGCGTTCCGGCTTGAACGTGCGATAGTTGATCGTTTCCGGCTTCTTGATCTCGCCATAAGACCAGGAAAGAATCTTCTCCGGCGACGCAATCGAAATCCGGATGGAATCGAAATTCTGCGCAGGCACCTGCGGATTGAAAAGATTCATGACCTCTTGGTTCATGCCTATCTCCTTTAGGGGCGAAAGCCCTCGAATTGCGAACAGTGCCGGCAAATCCCGGGAACCGACCTGACGCTTTAAAACCGCCTTGCGGCGCCATGCATCCGAAGGGACGCCAACGGCGCTGCAATATTCCAAACGGTGCGCGCTGTCCGACAGCGCGCACCTGACAGGCTACTACTCGGCTGCGTCCGGAAGCTGGCTCGCCGCCTGCAGATCATCGACCTTGGAGTTTTCCAGTTCGACGCTGAGACCCAGCGAGCGCATTTCCTTGACGAGAACGTTGAAGCTTTCCGGAATGCCCGCCTCGAAGGTGTCGTCGCCACGAACGATGGCTTCGTAGACCTTGGTGCGGCCGGCCACGTCGTCCGACTTGACCGTAAGCATTTCCTGCAGCGTGTAGGCTGCACCGTAAGCTTCGAGCGCCCAGACTTCCATTTCGCCGAAGCGCTGACCGCCGAACTGCGCCTTACCGCCCAGCGGCTGCTGGGTGACGAGCGAGTACGGACCGATCGAACGGGCGTGGATCTTGTCGTCGACAAGGTGGTTCAGCTTCAGCATGTAGATGTAACCAACCGTGACCTGGCGGTCGAACTGCTCGCCGGTACGTCCGTCGTACAGCGTCGACTGACCGGTCTGCTTGAGACCTGCCATCGCCAGCATGTGGTTGACGTCCGCTTCCCCGGCGCCATCGAAGACCGGGGTCGCGATGGACACGCCACGCTTCCACTGGTCGGCCAGACGCAGGACCGATGCATCGTCATACCCGTGAACATCGTCGCTCTTCGGACCATCGCCGACAACCATATCGATCGTCTTGCGCAGGGGCTCGATATTGCCGCTTGCCTTGTAGGCTTCGATCAGTTCGCCGATCTGACGCCCCATGCCGGCGCAAGCCCAGCCGAGGTGCGTTTCGAGAATCTGACCGACGTTCATGCGCGAGGGCACGCCAAGCGGGTTCAGCACGATATCGACATGCGTACCGTCTTCGAGGAACGGCATGTCTTCAACCGGGACAATGCGCGACACCACGCCCTTGTTCCCGTGACGGCCTGCCATCTTGTCGCCCGGCTGGATCTTGCGCTTAACAGCGACGAAGACCTTGACCATCTTCATGACGCCCGGAGGCATTTCGTCGCCGCGCTGGACCTTTTCGACCTTGTCCATGAAGCGCTGTTCGAGACGCGACTTGGATTCGTCGTACTGGCCACGCAGGGCTTCGAGCTCGCTCTGGACCTTCTCGTCCTCGACGGCGAACATCCACCACTGCGAACGCGGATATTCCGAAACCACGACATTCGACAGTTCCGTGCCCTTCTTGAAGCCCTTCGGACCAGCAAGAGCGACCTGACCGCGCAGCATTTCGATCAGGCGGCCGTAGACGTTACGGTCGAGGATCGCCTGCTCGTCGTCGCGGTCCTTGGCAAGACGTTCGATTTCTTCGCGCTCGATCGCCATGGCACGCTCGTCCTTTTCGACGCCGTGGCGGTTGAAGACGCGAACTTCGACGACCGTACCGTAGGTGCCGGGCGGCATGCGCATGGAGGTATCGCGAACATCGGATGCCTTTTCGCCGAAGATGGCGCGCAGAAGCTTTTCTTCCGGCGTCATCGGGCTTTCGCCCTTCGGCGTGATCTTGCCGACGAGGATATCGCCCGGCTGAACTTCGGCGCCGATGTAAACGATACCGGCTTCGTCCAGGTTCTTCAGCGCTTCTTCCGAAACGTTCGGAATATCGCGGGTGATTTCTTCCGGGCCGAGCTTGGTGTCGCGCGCCATCACTTCGAATTCTTCGATGTGGATGGAGGTGAACACGTCGTCGGCAACGATACGCTCGGAGAGCAGGATCGAGTCTTCGTAGTTGTAGCCGTTCCACGGCATGAACGCGACGAGCACGTTCCGGCCGAGAGCCAGATCGCCCAGATCGGTCGACGGGCCGTCTGCCAGGATGTCACCCTTGTTGACCACGTCACCGACGGTAACGAGCGGACGCTGGTTGACGCAGGTGTTCTGGTTCGAACGCTGGAACTTCATTAGGCGGTAGATATCGACGCCGGACTTCGACGGATCGAGGTCTTCGGTGGCGCGGATAACGATACGCGTCGCGTCGACCTGGTCGACCACGCCGCCGCGGCGGGCGCCGATGGCAGCACCGGAGTCACGCGCGACGACCGGCTCCATGCCGGTGCCGACGAACGGAGCTTCGGCACGCAGAAGCGGCACGGCCTGACGCTGCATGTTCGAGCCCATGAGAGCGCGGTTGGCGTCGTCGTTTTCCAGGAACGGGATCAGAGCGGCAGCAACCGAAACCAGCTGCTTCGGCGAGACGTCCATCAGGTTGATGTTGTCGCGCGGAGCGAGCATGACTTCGCCGGCATGACGGCAAACGACGAATTCCTCGATGAAGGAACCGTCGGCGTCGAGCTCGGCGTTGGCCTGGGCAACGTAGTACTTCGCCTCTTCCATGGCGGAGAGGTAGAGCACGTCGTTGGTCACCTTACCGTCGATGATGCGGCGATAAGGGCTTTCGATGAAGCCGTACTTGTTGACGCGGGCAAAGGTCGCCAGCGAGTTGATAAGACCGATGTTCGGACCTTCCGGCGTTTCGATCGGGCAAATACGACCGTAGTGCGTCGGATGAACGTCGCGGACTTCGAAGCCGGCGCGCTCGCGGGTCAGACCGCCCGGGCCGAGAGCCGAAAGACGGCGCTTGTGGGTGATTTCCGAAAGCGGGTTCACCTGGTCCATGAACTGCGACAGCTGCGACGAGCCGAAGAATTCACGGACGGCGGCGGCGGCCGGCTTGGCGTTGATCAGATCCTGCGGCATGACCGTGTCGATTTCGATCGAGGACATACGTTCCTTGATCGCACGTTCCATGCGCAGCAGGCCCAGACGATACTGGTTTTCCATCAGCTCGCCAACCGAACGGACACGGCGGTTGCCGAGGTTGTCGATGTCGTCGATCTCGCCCTTGCCATCGCGCAACTCGACCAGCATCTTGACCACGGCCAGGATGTCGTCCTTGCGCAGAATGCGAACGGTGTCTTCGACGTCGAGGTCGAGGCGCATGTTCATCTTCACGCGGCCGACGGCGGAGAGGTCGTAACGCTCCGCATCGAAGAACAGCGAGTTAAACATGGCTTCAGCCGATTCCATGGTCGGCGGCTCGCCCGGACGCATGACGCGGTAGATGTCGAACAGAGCGTCCTGACGGTTCTCGTTCTTGTCGGCCGACAGCGTGTTGCGAATGTAGGCGCCGACGTTGATGTGGTCGATGCCGAGAACCGGGATCTCGTCGAAGCCCGCCTTCAGGATGACAGGCAGGGTCTTCTCGTCGATTTCGTCGCCGGCTTCGAGATAGATCTCGCCCGTCTGGAAGTTGACGATATCTTCCGCCAGGAACAGGCCGTACAGCTCTTCGTCCGTCGCCTTCAGAGCCTTGAGACCCTTTTCCTGCAGCTGGCGCAGCAGGCGCGGGGTGAGCTTCTTGCCACCTTCGACAACGACTTCACCGGTGTCGGCGTCGATCATATCGGCAACGGTCTTGGCGCCCTTCAGCGTTTCCGGCTTGAAGGGAATGCGCCAGCCCTGGCCGTCGCGCTGGTAGAGCGACTTGGTGTAGAAGGTCGACAGGATGTCTTCGCCGTCCATGCCGAGCGCCATCAGCAGCGACGTCACCGGAATCTTGCGGCGGCGGTCGATACGGGCGTAGACGATGTCCTTGGCGTCGAATTCGATATCGAGCCAGGAACCGCGATACGGAATGACGCGGGCGGCAAAGAGCAGCTTGCCGGAAGAATGGCTCTTGCCCTTGTCGTGGTCGAAGAAGACGCCCGGCGAACGGTGCATCTGGGACACGATCACGCGCTCGGTGCCGTTGACGATAAACGTACCGTTGTTCGTCATGAGCGGCATGTCGCCCATGTAGACGCTCTGTTCCTTGATGTCCTTGATGGACTTCGCGCCCGTATCCTCGTCGATATCGAACACGATCAAACGGAGGGTAACCTTCAGCGGCGCGGCATAGGTCAGGTCGCGCTGGCGGCACTCGTCGACGTCGAATTTCGGCGGTTCGAATTCATAGGATACGAACTCCAGCATGGAAGCGCCGGAGAAATCGGAGATCGGGAATACCGACTTGAAGACAGCCTGAAGACCTTCGTCAGGGCGGCCGCCCTTCGGTTCTTCGACCATGAGAAACTGATCGTAGGACGCCTTCTGAACCTCGATGAGGTTCGGCATCTCTGCGACTTCGGGAATCTTACCAAAAAACTTGCGTACGCGCCTGCGACCGTTGAACGAAAGGGTCTGAGCCATCGTCGCTCCTTTAAAATCCTGCACCCGGGCCTGCAACGGACGGGAATCGCTGGCCAGGCGACCCCATCAATCAATGAGTAGTTCAATCTCGTCTATCTAACCGAAAACCGCTCAGCCGGATTGCGTCGCGGTTCGGTTTGAGACCATCCTCTTGAAGAACCCATTACCCAAAAGCCGTTTTGCCCGCGGCTTTTGGGTAATTCGTTCAGAAAAACGGCAAATGGGAGGTAGCAAAAAGCCACCTCCCAAAGCAGTTTCAAGCTTACTTAACGTCGACCTTAGCGCCGGCGTCTTCGAGCTTCTTCTTGATGTCAGCAGCTTCAGCCTTGGAAACAGCTTCCTTGACAGCCTTCGGAGCTGCTTCAACGAGGTCCTTGGCTTCCTTGAGGCCGAGGCCGGTGATAGCGCGGACTTCCTTGATGACGTTGATCTTGTTCGCGCCGGCATCAGCGAGGATGACGTCGAACTCGGTCTTTTCTTCTTCAGCAGCTGCAGCAGCGCCGCCAGCACCACCGGCAACGGCAGCAACAGCTACCGGAGCAGCGGCGGAAACGCCCCACTTTTCTTCGAGAAGCTTCGACAGTTCTGCGGCTTCGAGAACGGTCAGCGAGGAGAGGTCGTCTACGATCTTTGCGAGATCAGCCATTTTTGTAGTTCCTTTTGTTCGGTTCGAACTGGTTGATTATAAACAGCGAAAAACCGCCTTACGCGGCTTCGTCCTTCTTGGCGTAGGCCGAGAACACGCGAGCAAGCTGGCTTGCCGGCGCTGCAACAACACCTGCGATGCGGGTAGCCGGAGTCTGGATCATGCCCAGCAGCTTCGCGCGCAGCTCGTCCAGCGAAGGCAGGGTCGCGAGCGACTTTACACCTTCGGCGTTGAGCGTTGTTGTTCCCATGGCGCCGCCCAGAACAACGATCTTATCGTTGCTCTTGGCGAAATCCACGACGACCTTCGGAGCGGTAATCGGATCAGTGCTGTATGCGATCAGCGTCTGACCGGTGAAGAGATTGGAAATCCCTTCCGCATCCGTGCCCTGAAGAGCAATTTTGGCCAGGCGGTTCTTCGCGACTTTGACGGTGCCGCCAGCAGCGCGCATCTTCGAACGAAAATCGTTCATCTGAGCGACTGTAGCACCAGCATAGTGGGCCACGACAACCGAACCCGAAGCCTTGAAGACTTCGTTCAGTTCCGTGACGAATTCGCGTTTTTCCGCTCTTTCCACTGCTTTTCTCCAGTTGACAGGACCGCGTTAACGGACCTGCCGGGTTGCCTTTTGCCTCCTGGGATCAATGCAGATCCCAAGCGACGCTTGAGGATCCTGTCCCCTCGCGCTCGAGCCTTAACGGCTCCAAGGCACAAGGCATCCAAGGCTCGAACCGAGTTCATCGAAGCAAAGCTTCTTCAAAATTCGGGTCTTACCCGTCTCATGCAGGCTTGAGTGATTAAGGGATAACCACCTGCAATCTCGGACAGGAATTCCGGATTTCTCCGGAAATCCCGGCCCCGAAAGGCCGGGAATTCTTAAACGCCGGACTTAGTGCCCGGCAGAATTGATCAGGCGCCCGGCGCCGTAACCGTCGACGGCTCGATCTTGACGCCCGGACCCATGGTCGAGGAGATCGCAACACGCTTCAGGTAGTTGCCCTTGGCGCCAACCGGCTTGGCCTTGATGACGGCGTCGGCGAAGGCGCGGATGTTTTCTTCCAGAGCCTTTGCATCGAAGGAAGCCTTGCCGATACCGGCATGGACGATACCAGCCTTCTCGACGCGGAATTCGACGGCGCCGCCCTTGGAAGCCTCTACAGCACCCTTGACGTCCATCGTGACGGTGCCGACCTTCGGGTTCGGCATCATGCCGCGCGGGCCGAGAACCTTACCGAGACGGCCGACCAGCGGCATCATGTCCGGGGTGGCGATGCAGCGATCGAAATCGATCTTGCCGCCCTGTACGATTTCGACCAGGTCTTCCGCACCAACGATGTCAGCGCCGGCAGCCTTGGCTTCGTCAGCCTTGGCACCGCGAGCGAAGACGGCAACGCGAACCGTACGGCCGGTGCCGTTCGGCAGGTTGACGACGCCGCGAACCATCTGGTCGGCGTGACGCGGGTCAACGCCGAGGTTCATCGCGATCTCGACGGTTTCGTCGAACTTGGCGACCGCACGTTCCTTGACCATGCTGATGGCCAGATCCAAAGCATAAAGCTTGGTCGGATCAACGCCTTCACGAATCTTCTGAATACGCTTTGCTACCATGGTCTTAACCTACCACTTCCAGGCCCATGGCGCGGGCGGAGCCCTCGATCATGGCCATTGCGCCTTCGATATCGGCGGCGTTCAGATCCTTCATCTTGGCTTCGGCGATAGACTTCACCTGAGCCTTGGTCAGAGTGCCAGCCTTGGCACCCTTGCCCGGGGACTTCGAGCCGGACTGGATCTTCGCTTCCTTCTTCAGGAAGTAGCTGACCGGCGGCTGCTTCATGACGAAGGTGAAGGACTTGTCCTGGTAGTAGGTGATGACGACCGGGATCGGCATACCCTTTTCCATTTCCTGCGTGGCGGCATTGAACGCCTTGCAGAATTCCATGATGTTAATGCCACGCTGACCAAGCGCAGGACCGATCGGCGGCGACGGATTCGCCGAGCCGGCCTTGACCTGCAGCTTGAGCTGGCCTGCAACTTTCTTAGCCATTTCTCTCTGCCTTTCTACATCGACCGGTTGCCCGGCCTACTATGCCGGATCGCTCCGGCGGCTGCGGTTGCGTGGTGCGGATCACCAGGCCCGGCTAAGACCCTACCCTTCCACGCGGATTGCGGCTGAGCCGCGGGATATGAGTAAGTACTTACTCATATCCAAACTCGAACGAAAGATCAGCCGCCAGGCCGGCCCTTCGCAGAAATCACAATCAGACCTTCTCGACCTGACTGTATTCCAGCTCGACCGGCGTAGCGCGGCCGAAAATCGACACCTCAACCTTCAGGCGCGAACGCTCCTCGTCCACATCCTGAACCGTGCCGTTGAACGAAGCGAACGGACCATCGGAAACCCGGACCTGCTCGCCAATCTCGAAGGATACGGAAGCCTTCGGCCGCTCGACGCCTTCCTGGACCTGACCGAGAATGCGCTCGGCTTCATAATCCGGAATCGGAACAGGCTTATTGTCGGAGCCGAGGAAGCCAGTGACCTTCGGCGTGTTCTTGATCAGATGGTAGGCTTCATCCGTCAGATTGGCGCGTACAAGCACATAACCCGGGAAGAACTTGCGTTCGCTGTCGACCTTGCGACCACGACGCACTTCCACGACCTTCTCGGTCGGCACAAGGATCTTCTCGAACAGATGCTCGAGACCCTTCTGCCTGGCCTTCTCCTCGATGGATTCAGCCACTTTCTTTTCGAAATTAGAATAAGCGTGGACGATGTACCAACGTGCCGCCATGTTCATCTCCACCCGATATCAATTGCCGGTATTCAGCACGTAGCCGAGAATCCAGCCGATAAGCTGGTCAGCAGCAAAGAAAAACAGCGAGGCGAAAACGACCATAACGAGAACCATCACCGTCGAGATCACGGTCTCGCGGCGTGAGGGCCAAGTGATTTTCGACGTCTCGGAGCGCACCTGCTGCAGAAACGCTAGTGGATTGGTTTTGGATGCCATTGACTGCCCACGCAATTACGGCGCGTAAAGCTGAACATATCAGCCCCACGCACCGCGTGTCTGTTAAACCCTACATAAACACCGATTCCCGATTTAACAAGAGGCAACACGGTGTTTTCTAAAATTTGCCGCCAATTCGGCATATCCCTCAACTCAAGAAGCGACGAAGGTGACGCGCCAGTCAAATCAAGGAAAATGGCAGGGGCAGCAGGGCTCGAACCTACGACCTGCGGTTTTGGAGACCGCCGCTCTACCAACTGAGCTATACCCCTTCTCGCTTCGACCATTTGCTTCAAGCGGTGGACCGCCGGAGCAGTTCGAAGACATGGCGCTCCCTTTAAGACGGGATGAAACGATTGGCAAGAGCGTTTTTTGCTTTTTCCCAATCAGACCCGCGCCTGCGCAATATCGCCGGCTGATGGGCCGGCGCCGCCATGCCGGAGGAGCCGCCGATGGACGCGCGGATGAGATGCATTTCCGCAATCATTGGCCCCCACTCGAGCTTTTTCCGCCCGCACGTCGGAAACCTGGCCGGATCGCCCTCATGAAATCTCCCATGGACCGAATCACGGTCGTCTTGCCAGAGGCATCCACATCTCGGGCGCCGCTGGGAGCGGAGCCCTGAGATTCTTGCTTTACGGCTTTTGCATCTCAGGCCTCTACATAACGCCGCCAGTTGTGCTCTTCCTTGAAACCGAGGACCTCACGGATCTTGCGGTTGGACAGGAGACCCTCATATTCGCCGATCTCGCGCGTGAAGGGGACATTCGGAAAATGCCTGGCGGCAAGTTCACGCGAAGGGGTGTTAGCCGAGACCGTATCATTCGCCGCGTTGAACACCTGAAAGCCGAGACCGCTCTTCTCGATGCAGAGATGAACGATCTGGCCGAGGTCACGGGCGTCGATATAGCTCCAGGCGATCCGTTTGCGGATCTCGCTGTTGGCGAAAAACTCGGGAAAGCGCTCATATTCGTGCGGCTCGATGACATTGCCGATGCGCAGCGCGTAGATGTCGATTCCGAAGCGTTCGGCAAAAGCGCGAGCGGTCTTCTCGTTCACGACCTTCGACAAGCCGTAGGAATCCATCGGATTGACATCATAGTCCTCTTCCAACGGGAACTGGTGGAAATCGCGATGGCCTTCGGCGAAGCAGACGCCATAGGTCGTCTCGCTGGAGGCGACGATGATCTTCTTGATGCCGAGCTTTGCAGCCGCTTCGATGACATTATAAGTGCTCATCGTATTGATGCGGAAGGTCTCGTTGTCGGGCTTGATCAAGATGCGCGGGATGGCTGCGAAATGCACGACGGCATCGAAAGGCTGGACGCCCTTGCCCTGATCGAGATCGGGGAAATCGCGATGCATGCTGAGGACATTGTAGACTTGTCCCGCATCGGTGACATCGGCCTGCAGATTGGTGACGCCGGGGCTGTTCAGCGGCACGAGATCGATATTGTGAACCTCATAGCCGGCATTGACCAGCCATGGAACCGTGTGACGTCCCGCCTTGCCGCTTCCGCCGGTGAACAGAATACGTTTCTTCATGAAATCTCCTCCAGATGAAAATTCGAGCGATAAATAGGCCCTTGCCTCCGTTTCGCAAGACACGGCTTGGTGAGCTGACGCTTTCTCGGCAGAATAATGGGATCGACTCGGCAAAGCATATTGCGGGCCGGATGGGGCAAATGGAGATGAAGCGGATGCGGCCGATCACGCTTGTCGAATACGATCCGCAATGGCCCGTTCTCTTCGAAAGCAGAAGCAAGGCGATCCGCCTGCTGCTTGGTCATCCCGCCGCCTTCCATCATATCGGCAGCACTGCCATCGCCGGACTGTGCGCCAAACCCAAGCTCGACATCGATGCGGTTCTCGTCTCGGAAGAGGCCAGACTCGAGGCACGGAGCGCCTGAAGGAAAACGGATATCATTTTCACGGCGATACGCATCGCGGCGGCCGCTGGACCTTTACCATGGATGAGACGCCTTACGGCACGCGTCTCTATCTCTGTCTGCCTGATAATGAGGCCCACCGGGAGCGCCTTCTCTTCCGCGATTATCTGCGCGCCCATCCGGAATTTGCGGCAAATTATGCGGCGTTGAAACGGCGGCTGGCCGAAGAAGCCGATGGCGATTGGGACCACTATACCGGCGGCAAGAGCGATTTCGTTGCCGATATCGTGCGCCGCGCAAAGACAGAACTCGCATCGATGAAGAATGTCGCCATCCGGTGACAATTCCCTCGACTAATCGAGCAGGCGCTTCAGCACACCATCCACGCTCTGCTTGAGCGAAAGACGGCTTGTGTCGAGAATATCGAAACCGGATGCTTGAGCTTCACGACGCAGATAAGCGGCCCAGTTCATCATATTCGCATCGGCGAGATCCGGCTGGTCCCGCTCGACGGACAGGCGATAGGTCCTCGTTGCATCATCGCAATCGATCAATATCAAGCGATAGCTATCGATCCTGGCGGCAACAGCCGCCGCCGTAATGAACGATGGCCGCATCTGGCCTTCGAAAAGAACGGCCCTGCCCTTCTCTGCCTGCGGCGCAAGACGAGCGAGCCATTCGAAGGTTTTGTCGCGCTGCCAGGCTTCGGAAGAGCCATGATCCCTGACCATGACGTCAAGCGGCGGTACGCCGATGCTGTCGAAATGATGGACCGCAGCCTCAAGCGAACGATCCATGGCGATCGCCTTCGCGATTGCCGTCTTTCCAGAACCTGAGGCACCAGTCAGAATGATCAGACTCATCCACGTCTCCAACGCAAAGAGGCCCCGCTGTTTCCAGCGGGGCCTCTTTATAAAGAAATAATCCCAGGATTACTCGACGATGCTTGCA
>UBUL01000047.1 GCA_900468625.1 Hyphomicrobiales bacterium | reverse complement strand
CGGCATCAGCGAATGGGAATTGGCCCAGACGTTGAAGACGGAGAAATCGGAGGCGACATAGGCATAGGTCAGCACGCCGAAGGAAAAGGCGACCAGCAGGAACATGACGATCGCGCCGGCCGGCGCAATATCCATCATCGACACGTCGCCGCGCCGCGCGCCGATCACCGGCAGGATGGAGACGATGAGCGCCGTCGCAAGTGCCAGCACCAGGGCGTAATGTCCAAGTTCGATGATCATTGGGTGGCCTCCTCGCCCTTCCACACGCCGTCGGCCTTCAGCTTGTCGGCGACCTGCTTCGGCATGTAGCGCTCATCATGCTTGGCAAGCACGCTGTCGGCAACGAAAACGTCGCTGCCCGGCTCGAACCTGCCTTCGGTCACCACGCCCTGCCCCTCGCGGAACAGATCGGGCAGGAGGCCGTCATATCTGACCTTGACCGTATCGGTGCCGTCGGTGACGGAGAATTGAACCTGCGTTCCCTGACCGCGCACGATCGAGCCCTCGCCGACGAGCCCACCCAAACGGATCAGCGTCCCGGCATTGACCGGCGTCTTCGCAAGATCGGCCGGCATATAGAAATAGGCGACCGACTGGCTGAAGGCGAAGAGCACGAGCAGCACGGCGGCGGCCACGAACCCCATGCCGCCGGCGATGACGGCCAGACGCTTCTGCTTGCGGGTCATTGCGGCGTCCCCTCCGTCGGCAGTCCCAATTCCCTAGCCAGCGCCAGAAGCTGCCGGCCCTCCCCTCCGTCGGCCGGGAAAGCGGCAAGCCCGCGCTTCAGCGCATCCACCGCACGCGCCCGGTCGTTCAGCACCGCATAGGAGCGGATCAGCCGCATCCAGCCCTCGAAATTCTTCGGATCGTCCTTGAGCCTGGCATCGAGGCTGTCGACCATGCCGCGGATCATCTGCTGGCGATCGCCGCTGCCGAGCGCATTGGCCGCAGCCACGTCCTCCGCCGTCGGATTGCCGGGTGCCTTGTCGTTCGCCGATGCCGCCGGCTGGCCGCCATTCTTGACGATGTGTTCGTTGACGGCGGCAAGCCACGGCGCATCCGGCGGCGACTGCTTGGCCAAAGCCGCAAAGGCCGTCTTCGCTTCGGCCGTCTTGCCCTCCTGCTCCAGCGCCAGCGCCAGATAGAAAAGCGTGCGGGGATCGGTGGCATCCAGTGCCCGCGACTGCTGCAGCACGTCCCGCGCCTCCGCGGTCACGATGCCATCGGCCTTGACGACGAGGACCTCGCCCAGATCGCCGAGGCGGGCCGCACTCGGCCCCAGCAAGCGAATGACATTGCGATAGGCAAGCTCGGCATCGCCAATGCGATTGATCCTGAAATAGATCGGCGCGAGCACCTCCCAGCCCTTGCCGTCATCCGG
>UBUL01000051.1 GCA_900468625.1 Hyphomicrobiales bacterium | reverse complement strand
CTCGACAATCATCATAGGAGGGCCGCATGATGTCGTGGCCGTCGATCGCGCTTCTTGTTTTCGTGACGCTGCAGCGGCTGGCGGAGCTCGCCTATTCCAGGCACAACACCACGGCCCTGCTTGCCCGCGGCGCCAAGGAACATGCGCCGGAACACTATCCCTTCATGGTGGCGATGCACTCGGCCTGGCTGATTGGATTGTGGCTCTTCGCCGTCGGCCGGCCGGTCGATCCCATCTGGTTCCTGCTCTTCATGGCTCTGCAGGGAGTACGTCTCTGGGTTCTGGCGACACTGAAAGACCGATGGACGACGCGCATCATCGTCCTGCCGGGCGCGGCTCTTGTGACCAAAGGCCCCTATCGCTTCCTCAGCCACCCCAACTATGCCGTCGTCAGCGGCGAGATCGCGGTGCTGCCGCTCGCCTTCGGCCTGCCACTCTATGCCCTGATCTTCTCGGTGCTGAACGGCATCATTCTTGCGATCCGCATCCGCGCCGAAAATGCCTGCCTGAAACAGAGTGCGGCCTAACGGCATTTTTCAATTGCGCCGCTGAAATTTGGCAGGCATTTTCGATGCTTACAGCGCGGTCCCGGCTATGCATAAGGACCGGGCGGCAATGCAATGAGCATGCGGATGGCAGGGTAATATGACAAAGGACGCAATCGTTCTCGGTGCAGGCATCGTCGGCGTTTCGACGGCAATCCATCTGCAGCGACGGGGGCGGCAGGTCGTTCTTGTCGACAGGAAAGAGCCCGGCCGGGAAACATCCTTCGGCAATGCCGGCCTTATCCAGCGCGAGGGGGTCGTGCCCTACGGTTTTCCGCAGCAATTCGGCCTGCTGCTGCGCTATGCCTTCAACAACCGCATCGACGCGCACTACCATTTGCGGGCGCTGCCCGCGCAAATCGCCTTCCTCGCGCGCTATTGGTGGAACTCCAACACCAAGCGTCACGAGATGATTTCGCGCGCCTATGCGCCGCTGATCGAGCATTCCGTCAGCGAGCACAACGATCTCATCGAAGCCTCCCATGCCGAGGAGCTCATTCGCAAGAACGGCTGGGTGGAACTGTTCCGCTCGAACGAGAAGCGCGATGCCGAGTTTGCCGAAGCCGAACGCCTCAACCGCGAATTCGGGATCGGGTACGATGCCTTGAGCAGTACGGAGCTTGCCGCCGCCGAGCCGCATCTCAGGGGCAGCTTTGCCGGTGCGCTTCGCTGGCGCGATCCATGGTCGGTACTGGACCCGCATGGGCTGACCGCAGCCTATCGCCGCTATTTCGAAAGCATAGGCGGCCGCGTGACGACTGGGGATGCCGTCTCCCTCGGCATGGCCGGCAAAGCCTGGAGAATGGTGACAGCGGAAGGATCGGTCGAGGCGGAGGATGTCGTCGTGGCGCTCGGCCCCTGGGCCGATGTCGTGACGAAACGCTTCGGCTACGCCTTTCCGCTCGGCGTCAAGCGCGGCTATCACATGCATTATGCGGCTGAAGGCAATGCCGTCCTCAACAACTGGACGCTGGACGCCGAGCGCGGCTACCTGCTGGCGCCGATGAGCCGCGGTATCCGGCTCACGACCGGCGCGGAATTCGCCCTGCGCGATGCGCCGAAGACGCCGGTGCAGCTCGACCGTGCCGAGGCCGTCGCGCGGGCCACCTTCCCGCTCGGCGACCGGCTCGACCCGGAACCCTGGATGGGCGCCCGCCCCTGCACGCCCGACATGATGCCGATCATCGGCAAGGCACCACGGCACAACGGCCTGTGGTTCGCCTTCGGCCACGCCCATCACGGCCTGACGCTCGGACCGGTGACAGGGCGCGTGCTCGCCGAGCTCATCACCGGGGAAAAGCCCTTCATCGATATCTCAGCCTATGCGCCGGACCGATTTGCGCCCTGAATTGCTTCAGAGAATCGCCTTGAGGCTTTTGACGGAAGCCTCGACAATACCTTCGATCGTGTCATCGATATCGACGGTCACGACACCGGGTTCGCCGGTCGGCACTTCCAGCGTCTGCAGCTGGCTTTCGAGCAGCGACGCCGGCATGAAATGCCCTTTTCGTTCGCCCATGCGCTTCGTCAGCAGCTCTTTCGAGCCTTCGAGATAGATGAAATAGAGATGGCCGCCGGCTGCGGCCCGCAGACGCTCGCGATAGACGCGCTTCAGCGCCGAGCAGGTCACGACAACCCCCTCGTCTTTCGCAAGACTTGCCGAAATTTCCTGGCCGATCTTTTCCAGCCAGGGCCAGCGATCCTCGTCCGTCAGGGGGACGCCCTTGCTCATCTTCTCGACATTGGCGGCCGGATGCAGCGCGTCGCCTTCGATGAAATGGATGCCGAGCTTGGCCGCCACACCTTCGCCGATCGAGGATTTGCCGCTGCCGCTCACGCCCATGACGATGATGGCAAGGGGGGTTTCTTGATTATCGCGCATAGGGCCTGTCCGGACTGATTGATTTCAAATCGGGCAGGACCGCTCTCCAGATCTGCCCGATTCATAACTTGGATCAATCCAGCGGAAAGAAACAGGAAAATTTATGCGTTCCCTCACCCGCCAGTTCCGGCGTGACCTGCCGGCACTTGTCCTGGGCGCGCCAGCAGCGCGGATTGAAGTGGCACCCCTTCGGCGGGTTGAGCGGCGACGGCAGCTCGCCCTGCAGACGGATGCGGTTCTTCTCGCGCTCGGGATCGGCGATCGGCGTTGCCGACAGAAGAGCGGCCGTATAGGGATGGCGCGGCCGGTTGAAGACTTCTTCCGCCGTGCCGGTTTCGACCGGGCGCCCGAGATACATCACCATCACGTCGTCGGCGATATGGCGGACGACGGAAAGGCCATGCGAGATGAAGAGATAGGCAAGGCCCATCTCCTTCTGCAGGTCCATCAGGAGGTTGAGCACCTGGGCCTGGATCGACAGATCGAGCGCGGAGACCGGCTCGTCGAGCACCAGCACCTTCGGCCGCAGCATCAGAGCACGTGCAATGGCGATGCGCTGGCGCTGGCCGCCGGAGAACATGTGCGGGTAGCGATCGTAATGTTCGGGACGCAGGCCGACACGCGCCATCATCTCCTCCGCCTTGCGGCGGCGGGTGGCGGCATCGTCATCCGTGTTGATCTTCAGCGGCTCTTCCAGGATGGAGCCGACCTTCTGGCGCGGGTTGAGCGAGCCATAAGGGTTCTGGAAGACGATCTGCACGGCGCTGCGCAGGCTGCGGTCGCCGAGCTTGGCCGGCTTGCCGTCGATCAGCAATTCGCCTGCCGTCGGATTTTCGATCATCGTCACCAGGCGGGCGAGCGTCGATTTGCCGCAGCCGGATTCGCCGACGACGGCAAGCGTGCGGCCAGACTGCAGGCTGAAACTGACGCCGTTCAATGCCTTGACGGTCGCCTCGGGTTTGAAGCTGCCGCGCTTGACGGTGTAGAAGCGGGCGAGATCGCGCCCTTCGAGAACAGCACCGGTCATGCGGCACCTCCTGCTTTCTGCTTGGTGGCAATGCCGGGGTGACCGAGCGGTTTGCCATGTTCCAGCGGATAGTTGCAAAGGGTCTGGCCGAGTTCGCTGCCCTGACGCTTGACGCCCCTGTCGCATTCCGGCGTAGCGAAAGAACAACGCGGCGCAAAGAGGCATCCCGTCGGACGATCGTGCTGACCGGGAACGACGCCGGCGATCGACGGCAGGCGCTCGCCGACTTCGGCGCGCTCCGGCAGAGCTGACAGAAGGGCGGCCGTATAGGGATGATGCGGGTCGCGGAACAGCTCCTTGACGGGCTGCTCCTCGACCTTCTGGCCGGCATATTGCACCTGTACGCGCTCTGCCGTTTCGGCAACGACGCCCATGTCATGGGTGATGAGCACGAGCGCCATGCCCTGCTCCCTTTGCAGGCGCACGAGCAGATCGAGGATCTGCGCCTGGATCGTGACGTCGAGCGCGGTCGTCGGCTCGTCGGCGATCAGAAGCTTCGGATTGCAGGCGAGCGCCATGGCGATCATGACGCGCTGGCTCATGCCGCCGGACATCTGATGCGGGAAATTCGACAGCCGATCCTCGGGCGCGGGAATACCGACCAGATTCAGAAGCTCGATCGAGCGCTCACGGCGCGCCTTGCGACCGAGGCCCATATGGATGCGCAGGGTCTCGCCGAGCTGGAAGCCGACCGTGAAGCACGGATTGAGGCTCGACATCGGCTCCTGGAAGATCATCGCCATGTCCTTGCCGATGATCTTGCGGCGCTGGCGGGCGGAAATGCCGCGCAGATCCTTGCCATCGAACATCATGCGGTCGGCGGTGATCTTCGCCGTCCAGGGCAGCAGGCCCATCATGGCGAGCATGGAGACCGATTTGCCGGAACCGGATTCGCCGACGATCGAGAGGATTTCCCCCTTGTCGCAGGTGAGCGAAACGCCATCGACCGCACGGAACAGGCCGGACGATGTCTGGAATTCAACGGATAGGTTTTCAATATCGAGGAGTGCCATTACGACCTCTTCAGCTTCGGGTCGAACGCATCGCGCAGGCCGTCGCCCATCAGATTGATGGCGAGCACCGTGATCAGGATGCAGAGACCGGGGAAAGTAACGAGCCAAGGGTTGCTCTGGAAGAATTCACGCGAATCCGCGAGCATGGTGCCCCATTCCGGCGTCGGCGGCTGGGCGCCCTGGCCGAGGAAGCCGAGAGCGGCCGCATCGAGAATCGCGGCCGAGAAGGCAAGCGTCGCCTGCACGATCAGCGGTCCCAGACAGTTCGGCAGGATCGTCTTGAACATCAGCCGCAGCGGACCGGCACCGGCAACGCGCGAGGCGATGACATATTCCTTGTCGCGTTCGGCCATGACGGATGCGCGCGTCAGACGAACGAAATGTGGCTGGTTGACGATCGAGATCGCGATCATCGCGTTGGTCAGGCCCGGGCCGAGGATTGCCACCAGCACCAGGGCAAGCAGCAATGACGGGATGGCAAGGATGATGTCCATGATGCGCATGATGATCGTATCGGTGCGGCCGCGGACATAGCCGGCGACAAGGCCGATCAGGATGCCGGCAAGCGCCGAGAGCGAAGCGACGACGAGGCCGATGAACAGCGAGAACCGCGTGCCATAGATGAGACGCGACAGAAGATCGCGACCATTGGCATCGGTGCCGAGCAGGAAGCTGCCGTTGCCACCCTCCGCCCAGGCCGGCGGCAGGCGCTGCATGTCACTGCCGTAAGCGGCATCGGGATTGTGAGGCGCCACGACGCCGGCGAAGATCGCCAGAAACAGGACGAAAAGAAAGATCGCAAGGCCGATGACGGCACCCTTGTTGCGAGAGAAATAGTACCAGAACTCCGCAAGAGCGGAGGGGCGGTCGGATTTGACGCTAACCGTTTTGACGCTAACCGTGCTCATGGGCCGCTCCTAGTGACGAATGCGTGGATTGACGAAGCCGTAGAGCAGGTCGACAGCGAGATTGACGAGCATGACGATGCCGGCGATCAGCAACAGGCCGCCCTGCACCACCGGATAGTCGCGCTTGAAGACGGCATCGATCATCCATTTGCCGATGCCCGGCCAGGAGAAGATGCTTTCCGTCAGGATGGCGCCGCCGAGCAGCACGCCGACCTGTAGGCCGATCGTGGTGATGACGGGGATCATGGCGTTGCGCAGCGCATGTACCGAAACGACGCGCAGCGGCGACAGGCCCTTGGAGCGGGCGGTGCGGACATAGTCCTCGCCGAGCACTTCAAGCATCGCCGAGCGCGTCTGGCGCGCGATGACGGCGAGCGGGATGGTGCCAAGCACGACGGTCGGCAGGATCAGCGAATTCAGAGCGGACCAGAAGGCGCCCTTCTGACCGGACAGGAGGCTGTCGATCAGCATGAAGCCGGTGATCGGCTTGAAGAAATAGACGAGGCCGATGCGGCCCGAAACCGGCGTCCAGTGCAGATAGCCGTTGAAGACGATGATGAGCAGCAGGCCCCACCAGAAGATCGGCATGGAATAGCCGACCAGCGCCACGCCCATAACCGTCTGGTCGAACCATGTCCCTCGCTTGACGGCAGCGAAAACGCCGGCCGGAATGCCAAGGCAGATCGCCAGGATCATGGCGCAGATCGACAGCTCGAGCGTTGCGGGGAAGAAGGTCAGGAAGTCGGTCAGCACGTCACGCTTGGTGGTGATCGAAGTGCCGAGATCGCCGTGCAGGGCGTTCCAGATGTATTTGCCATACTGGATGATCATCGGCTGGTCGTAGCCGAGGTCGTGCGAGATCTGCGCGTGGCGTTCCGGCGACATGACGCGTTCGCCCGACAGCAGCATGACAGGATCGCCGGGAAGCAGGCGGATGAAGGAGAAGGCGACGATCGATACGCCGAGGAATGTCGGGATCAGCACCGCAAGGCGGCTGAAAAGAAATCGCAACATGGCAGATGTCCAAATTTTTCCGGCGGTCAGGCAAAATGCCTGACCGCCGGGTCGCCCGGGCCTAGCCGGGCATTCTCACAGATTTTTCGTTATTCGGCGATATCGACGCCGTCGAAGCGGTGAACGCCGACCGGGTCCTGATGGTAACCGGAGACATTCTTCGTCATCGGGACGAACTCTTCCGAATGATCGATGGTCATCCAGGGTGCTTCGCGCTTGAAGACGACCTGAGCCTGTTCGTAGAGCTTGGTGCGTTCCTTGACGTCCGAGGTCTGCTTGGCCTTCTTCACCAGGTCGTCGAACTCCTTGTTGCACCACTGCGCGCGGTTGTTGCCGCCGACGGCATCGCAGCCGAGCAGGGTGTCGAGGAAGTTGTCCGGATCGCCGTTGTCGCCGGTCCAGCCGAGGATGGCGGCACCGTCGCGGTCCTTGGCGGAAGAAAGCTTCAGGTACTGAGCCCAGTCATAGGTGACGATCTCGACCTTGACGCCGATCTTGGCAAGGTCAGCCTGCATCAATTCGGCGGCACGGCGAGCATTCAGCATGTACGGACGCGAAACCGGCATAGCCCAGATCTTCATGCTGAGATCCTTGACCCCAGCCTTTTCAAGCATCTTCTTGGCTTCTTCCGGATTATAGGCGTCATCCTTGATGTCCTTGTTGTAGGACCACATGGTCGGCGGGATCGGGTTGCTCGCAACCGTGCCGGAACCCTGGAAGACGGCATCGACGATGGCCTGCTTGTTGACGGCCATGTTGATCGCCTTGCGCACCTCGACCTTGTCGAACGGAGCAACCATGGTGTTGTAAGCGAGGTAGGAAACGTTCAGACCAGCCTGCTCGAGAACCTTGAGGTTCTTGTCAGCCTTGAGGTCCTTGATATCGGCCGCATTCGGGTACGGCATGATGTTGCACTCGCCCGACTTCAGCTTCTGCGCGCGCACGGAGGCGTCCGGCGTGATCGCGAAGACGAGATCGTCGATCTTTTCCTTGCCCTTGAAATAGGTTTCGTTCGCCTTGTAACGGATGACGGCGTCCGGCTGGTAGGCAACGAAGGTGAATGCGCCAGTGCCGAGCGGCTGCTGGTTCATCTGCTCCATCTTCTTGTCGGCCTGCAGCTTGTCTGCATATTCCTTCGACAGGATCGAGGCGAAGTCCATCGCCAGATCGGCGAGGAAGGGAGCTTCCGGGCGGTTCAGGACGAACTTGACGGTGAGGTCGTCAACCTTGTCGATCGACTTTATGAGCTTCGGGAAGCCCATGCCATCGGCGTATTCGTAGGAGCCACCGGCGACATACTTTGCCCACGGGCTGTCGGTGCCGAGCTGGCGGCCGATCGAGAAGATGACGTCGTCGGCATTCAGATCACGCGTCGGCGTGAAGAAATCGGTGGTCTGGAACTTCACGCCCTTGCGAAGCTTGAAGGTGTATTCCTTGCCGTCGGGTGAAATGGTCCAGCTTTCGGCGAGGCCCGGTTCAATCTCGGTGCTGCCGTGCTTGAACTCGACCAGACGGCTGTAGACCGTACGCGATGATGCATCGAAGGTATTGCCTCCCGTGTAGATTCCCGGATCGAAACCTTCCGGCGAGCTCTCCGAGCAATAGACAAGCGTTTTCGACCAGGCGGACGTAGCCATGACGGACGTCAAGGCCGTCACTGCCAGCAGGACAGAAATCTTTTTCATGATATCGTTTCCCAGGTTTGTTATTCTTTTGAAGCCGTGGACACCACCAGAGGTTCCCATCCGGATCGCGCCGATGGAACTTTATTTTAAGTTTGAAAGCAACAAGCGCCGCCCAAAATTCTTCTAATTTGTGGAGTTTGGAAATTTTCGGGCGAAAAAACCTTTGAATTGGTAATATTCTGGCAAAAATTTGCTTACCTTTGGCAGATTCAGAATGATTTGACATTTTACTCTTGCGATCCGCTAACCGTTTACTGCCCGCATAGGAGGCAAAATAAACGAAAATCCGCAGCTACCGGAGGCAACTGCGGACCAAGAATAAAGCGTAACAGAGGTGCCCGATCAGGCAGCCGGCGCTGCGATCGCCGGCTTCTTGGCGATCGCCTTGCGATCCTGGCCGGTCAGGCCGAGCAGGAAGTTGATCTGCGGCCGCGCCTTGACGAGATCGTCGATGGAATATTCCGTCAAAACGTCGAAGAAGGCGTTCAGCGCCTTGCGCAACGCCGAATTGAGGCCGCAGCTGTCAACCAGCGGACATTCCACCACGCCATCCTCGAAGCACTCTGCCATGGCGAAGCTGTCCTCGGTCACGCGGACGACGTCGAAAAGGCTGATATCGGTCGCGGGCTTTGCCAGGCGCACGCCGCCATTGCGGCCACGCACCGTTTCGACGAGACCTGCCTTGGTCAACGGCTGCAAAATCTTGAAGAGGAACAGCTCGGAAACATTGTATGCCTTCGCGATCTCGGGGATGCGGCTCAGATGGCCTTCATTGGCACCGCAATACATCAACATGCGCACGGCGTAATTGGTCTGTTTCGTCAAGCGCATGCCGATCTCCTGACATCAAGGCTGCTTAGGGGCTGGACCCGTATATAGTGGCTTTCTCAGTTTTGAACAATTCCAAAATATGAAATTCATATTCACGTTATTTCGAAAGCCTCAGGCATCTCACCCGTCCGGCATCGTCTTCTTCACCTTCAGCTCCTTCACGTAATCGAGGATCGCCTGCTTGCGCTCTGGTGTCCCCGGATGGGTTGAGAGCATGCTGGTGCTGCCATGATCGCCAAGTTTCGTTTCGAGGATATCGAAAAACCGCGATAGCGCCGTCGGATCCATGCCCGCCGCCTGCATCAGTTCGACGGAGCGGCGATCGGCCTGGGCCTCGGCTTCGCGAGAATAGGAAAGCGCAAGCAGGCCGCCACCTTGCGTCAACAGATCCTGAATGCCAGAGCCTACGTCGCCGGCGATCAGGAGCACGAGACCTGCAACACCCGCAGCACGATAAAGCTGACGCAGGCTGTGCTTGTATTCGACGTGACCGATCTCATGGCCGAGCACGGCGATAATCATCTCCTTATCGCCGCCGGCAAGTTCGACCAATTGGTCGGTCAGAACAAGGCTGCCGTCCGGCAGAGCGAAGGCGTTCGGGCCTATAAGGCCGCCATTGCGGAAAATCAGATGGTAACGGCCAGCACCGCCTTCCGCGTTCGCGGCTATTCTGGCGAAATCATCGCGAATTTCCGTCTGCTGCGCCGCCGGTAGCTTACTGGGACCGAGGGTCACTTGGTCCAATGTCTTCAGCGTCCCCACCGACATCATCTCCGGCACTACCGGCGGCGTCACTACGACAGCAAGCTCGACCAGAATCGGCAGGGCATAGCGATAG
Source organism: Hyphomicrobiales bacterium (assembly GCA_900468625.1). Lineage (GTDB taxonomy): Bacteria > Pseudomonadota > Alphaproteobacteria > Rhizobiales > Rhizobiaceae > Rhizobium. The sequence goes on along the minus strand of UBUL01000051.1, from coordinate 15,970 downwards.
ATGGTCGAGGCAAGGACGAACGTCGCGAGAGCAAAGGCGATCAACCGGGGACGAACGATCTCAAGCCCATGAATGAAACCGCTGCGTCCCTCGCCGCGGCTTCGCAGGTAAGCATCGACAGCGTCATTATCGCGGGTCTCAAAAACCGATTCATTCCCGAACGCAATGCGACGCGGGATGGAGCCGACGCGCTGGCTGACCTCGATATCCGAGCGAATACCCCAGACAAGCCGCTTGTCTTCCGCACCCTCTTCTGACGAGATCACGATGAGAGACCCACCGATATCCATCAGCCGGGACGGAACCTCCCGGCTGGAATGCGGCGGATGCCAGATGCCCGTCGCGATCGTCTTAGGATCAGAAGCCAAAGTCGAATCCATCGAAATCGAGATATTCCGCGCTGATCGCGCTGCCGGTCGAGCGGATCTGGTCGAAGACGACGCCGATCTCGCCGTCAACGCTGATCGCGGTATGCTCCGTGAGGAACTGTTGCATGCGCACCGCCGCCCAGGGACGCATCAATCCGAGAGTTAACAGGGTGACGACGACATTGGAAATCGCAATCCACGCATAGCGGCGGCGACCGAGGTCGCTTTTGAGCTGATGGCGATGATCGACCGTTGCGGCCGACCAGATGACGTTGCGGATCGACGCCCGGTAGTAGAGGCCAGCAAATACATATGCGAATAGGCCAGCGACAGCTCCCACATGCGCCGAACTGAGGCCTGCACGGGCTGAATTTACCACAACGCCGTGGAGACCAGCGGCGGCAGCAAAGCCAAACACCAGGCCTCCGCCGATGGCGATTGCGATCATGGCTCCGAAAACCTTGTAGAGCGCGCCCAATCTCGGCTCTGTGGAGAACGGTCGATCGCCATAGCGCAGATTATCGAAAATATATTTGTAGAACCAGCGGCTTGCGACCGGAGACAATAGCCCAAGCGATATCACCGTTATAACGGCACCAAAAAAGATCGCCTTGAACGCACCGCCATAGGTGCCGACGAAATCGAAGCGCACATTGCGGTAGCTCGTCACGCGCGCATTGAACCTCAGTCCACGCATGAGGAACCACGGAAACACGACCAGCATGACGGGCCAAAGCGCCAGCAATGCCAATGGTGCCAAATGGGAGAGGACATTTATCGCGATCAAAAAGCCGAAGACGATCAACCGTCCGATCAGTATCTGCTTGCCCCTGGCATGATACTCGAAGTTATGGCCCAGAATGACCGTATTGCCGTAGAAATACCGGTTGCGCCGAACTTTCGCCCAAGCCGAATAAATGCCCAGAGTGACGATCGTCAGCAGAATGTTGACGATCCAAATGCCGAAATATTCCGAAGCGTTGCCCGTAAAGGAAGCCCTTTGGAAAAAGGGGCTTCCGCCCAGCGGATAATCTTGCTCAACAACTGCCATGTTCTATTCCCCCTACCCCACAAGAGGACGAGCGCTCCCACGGCATTCCACGTAAGCACCAGCCGCTGGGCGACGTGTTTGCGCGACACGTCACTCGCCTTAACATTGCATTTGAGATCAGGAAAGCGACCGCCAATCAACGGAAAAATACAGGCTCGCCGCACTTGAGGCGCGAACGATCAATTTGCCCGCAAGACTGCAACCTTAATGCCACAACGGCGCCAATTCACTTATGGCGCAGACACCCATACCGCCATTTCACAGCCGCCCGGTTCGCGGAAATGAAATCTCCTGCCGCCGGGAAAATCGAAGGCTGGGCGGGTGATGACGCCGCCGGCGAACTCGACGGCGCGCTGAGCTGCTGCCAGATCGGTGGTGCGCACAACGGGCAGCGGTGCTCCGGTCGCCTCCGCAGCATCGCCCTGGATGCCGGCGTCGATCCCGGCAGCCTCAATGGCATGATAGGTCGGCCCATAGCTGACGAAACTCCAATCGAAAGCCTCCTCAAAGAAGCGCCGGGTCTTCAGGCCGTCTTTCGACGGAAATTCGAGATAGTCGATCTGATAGGTTGCGGACATCGCGCGGCCCTCTCTATGTTCCTGTTTTGTTCTTAAACAAAAACCACAGCTTAGGCAAGATGACTCCATCGAAAACAAACACAACAAAAAAACCGCCGCCCGAAACGTTCCGGACGGCGGTCGATACGACTGAGTACGGTGATGCTTACTTCATCGTCGGCATGACGAATTCAGCGCCATCCTTGATGCCGGACGGCCAGCGGGCGGTGATCGTCTTCGTGCGCGTCCAGAACTTGATCGAGTCCGTGCCGTGCTGGTTGAGATCACCGAAGCTCGAAGCCTTCCAGCCGCCGAAAGAGTGATAGGCAAGCGGAACCGGGATCGGAACATTGACGCCGATCATGCCGATATTGATGCGCGAGGCGAAATCGCGGGCCGCATCGCCGTCACGGGTGTAGATGGCAACGCCGTTGCCGTATTCGTGCTTCATCGGCAGATCGAGAGCTTCTTCGTAATTCTTGGCGCGAACGACGGAGAGAACCGGCCCGAAGATCTCGGTCTTGTAGATGTCCATCTCAGGCTTGACGTGGTCGAACAGCGTGCCGCCGACGAAATAGCCGTCCTCATAGCCCTGCAGCTTGAAGCCGCGGCCATCCACGACCAGCTTTGCACCTTCTTCGACGCCGCGGTCGATCAGGCCGTTGACGCGATTATAGGCGTCCTTGGTGACGAGCGGGCCTAGGTCGGCCTTATCGTCGGTATAGGGGCCGATGCGCAGGGATTCGATCTTCGGCACCAGCTTCTCGACGAGTCGGTTGGCCGTGTCTTCACCGACCGGGACTGCAACCGATACCGCCATGCAGCGCTCGCCGGCCGAACCGTAGCCGGCGCCCATCAGAGCATTGACGGCCTGGTCCATATCGGCGTCGGGCATGATGATCATGTGGTTCTTGGCGCCGCCGAAGCACTGGGCGCGCTTGCCGTTCATGGCAGCCGTGCCGTAGACGTAGCGGGCGATCGGCGTGGAGCCAACGAAGGAAACGGCGGCGATGTCCGGATCGGTCAGGATGGCGTCCACGGCCGCCTTGTCGCCATTGACGACGTTGAGGATGCCTGCGGGCAGGCCGGCTTCGATCATGAGTTCGGCCAGACGCAGCGGCACCGACGGGTCGCGCTCGGACGGCTTCAGGATAAAGGCGTTACCGCAGGCGATTGCCGGGGCGAACATCCACATCGGGATCATGGCCGGAAAATTGAACGGCGTGATGCCGGCACCGACGCCGACCGGCTGGCGGATGGAGTACATGTCGATCGCCGGACCGGCGCCTTCGGTGAACTCACCCTTCTGCAGATGCGGAATGCCGCAGACGAATTCGCAGACTTCGAGGCCGCGAAGAACGTCGCCCTTGGAATCCTCGACAGTCTTGCCGTGCTCCTTGGAAAGCAGCGTGGCGAGCTCGTCCATGTTCTTGTTCAGAAGCTCGACGAACTTGAAGAAGACGCGGGCGCGGCGCTGCGGATTGGTAGCGGCCCACTTGGGCTGTGCGGCCTTCGCATTTTCGACGGCTGCGCGGATTTCCTCGACGCTGGCGAGCGCGACAGTCGCCTGCATTTCGCCGGTTGCCGGATTGTAAACCTTGCTGCTGCGCCCGCTCGTGCCGGCGACGTGCTTGCCGCCGATGAAATGACCAATCTCACGCATGGATGTGCCTCCTCGTTTTCTTCGATGATGACAGGATGGCACTTCAATTTACACAAATCAATGAGCTGCTATAAGCAACCGTTGTGCAAAAATTAAAGTCCTTCTTGTGCAAGAGAGGATATGCAAATGGATTGGGATGACGTCCGCATGTTTCTGGCCGTGGCTCGCACGGGCCAGATCCTGGCCGCTTCGAAACGGCTGGGGGTCAACCACGCCACTCTCTCCCGCCGGGTGACGACACTGGAGGAAAGATTGAAGACGCGGCTGCTGGTGCGCCGCACCAATGGCTGCGACCTTACGGCGGAAGGCGAGATCTTCCTGCATGCGGCGGAACGTATGGAAACGGAGATGCTGCGCGCGCAGGCCAGCGTCGGTCATCTCGACAGCGCCATCACAGGGACCGTGCGGATCGGCGCGCCCGACGGGTTCGGCGTCTCCTTCCTTGCGCCGCGGCTCGGGCGCCTGATCGCCCGCTATCCGGAGCTGCGCATTCAGCTCGTGCCCGTTCCCCGCTCCTTCTCGCTGTCGCAGCGCGAGGCGGATATCGCGATCACGCTGGAACGGCCCGAGCAGGGCCGCCTGGTTTCATCCAAGCTGACGGACTATACGCTCGGGCTCTATGCTTCGAAAGCCTATCTGGAACAGGCCGGGTTGCCCGACAGCGTCGAAGCCTTGAAGCTGCATCCCCGCGTAGGCTATGTCGAAGACCTGATCTTCACGGCTTCGCTGAATTTTTCCGGCGAGATCATGCGAAGCTGGGACGCCTCCTTCGAAATCTCTACCTCGATCGGCCAGACGGAAGCGGTGCGCTCCGGCGCGGGCATCGGCATTCTGCACGATTACATCGCCAGGCAGTTTCAGGAGTTGACGCGAATCCTGCCCGATGTCTCCATCAAGCGCGCTTATTGGACCACCTATCATGAAAGCGCCCGCGACCTGGTACGTGTGCGCACCGTCGCGGATTTTCTGCAGGAGCTGGTGAGCGAGGAGCGGCGGATATTCTTGTGACATGACGCGTGCGGATTGCGCCCATAACGGGCAGGTGCTTATCCTCACAAACATCACGGCATCAAGGTGCTCCACCAGGATGGCGGATGCGGCAGCGCCGAGACCGCCGCATGTTTCGGCGGCTCCTCGTTCTCGTCGGGATTGGGAACGGGAATTTCATCCGGCAACCTGTCCGGATCCGGCTCCTCGACCGGCGGCTTCGGCGCCCAGCCCGGTTCCGGTATCGGAGGCGTCTCTGGGATCGGCTCGTTCGGTACAGACATGCCCGCTCCTTTCGTGTCATTGCCGATAGGGACACAACGACGAGCGATACGGAGGGTTCCAAGATAAATTTTCCATATGTGACCCGAGCGCCGCGGTATCCGGCCGCCGGCGCCCGACTGCCCACCCTTGCTGCTGGACAATGGCCGGACCCGGCCTATTATTTCAGACGGAGATCAGGGAGCCAGGACGATGAGCGACAAGAAGCAGCAGAAGCCCAGCGAAAAAGAACACAAGGAGCAGGACGATTATCTGGAGGAAGCGCTGGAAGAGACTTTTCCGGCGAGCGATCCGATATCGCCGGGCCATGTATCGAAGAAGCCTCAAGATAAGAAATAGACCCACGAGGCCACTGGCATCGACGGCGTCCTCTAACGGACGGAAGAGGAGGGAATGGTACGGTTGAGTGGGGTCGAACCACTGACCTCAGGTGCCACAAACCTGCGCTCTAACCAACTGAGCTACAACCGCACATGCTCGCGTTGCCGCGACAACGGGGGTCACATACGAGGACTTTGAAATTATTTCAAGTCCTATCTCCCCGCAATATAAAAAAGCTTTGCAGATATCCAAATGATGATGCGCGGCCGGATACCGGCCAAGCCGGCTTGCGCCGAAATGAAAAGTCCCGCCCCAGGCTTTCACCTGGGAACGGGACGTTCGTGCCTTGGGAGGCTTGTCGGAAACGATCAGGCCTTGAAGGAGGCCATTGCCTTTTCAGCGGCGTCCTTGGCGGGCTTTGCCAGCTTTTCGGCAACCTTCTTAGTGGTGTCCTGAATGGACTTGGCCTGCTCGACGGTGACTTCGGCTTGCTTGCGGATGAAAGCGGTCTGAAGTTCGAAGAGTTCGGCAACGGACTTGACGCGAAGCAGGGCTTCCATGTGGGCAAGCGAGCTTTCGGCATTGGTGCGCAGAACGTCGATGGCCTTGAGGCCGATTTCTACGGAACCAGCCTGTGCGGTCTGCACGGTTGCTTCAACCGTCTTGCTTGCTTCCTCGGTCGCAGCCTTGAGCTTTGCGAAGGCTTCCTTGGACTGGGCAGCACCCTTTTCCGCGAACTCGCGGAAGGTCTCGGAGACCTTGGACGGATCGAATGCAGCCGTTGAAAAAACGTCGTCTTTCTTTACAGTAGCCATGATTACGCTCCTAAAAAGGCCCTCTCTGAGGCGCCCGTCGTGAACCTGTGTGAGGCCTATATAATATAAATGATTGTGCAGTGCAACATGTTTGTGCGCCGCACAAGACGTTAACCTTTCCGGCCGAAAAAATGGGCCTTTCGCTGGACCGAAAAGCGGGGCGCCGTTATTAATAAACCGTTAAATCAAGAGAGGCGGTCACGCCCGCAAAACAGGTTGGAAAATGCCCGCAATTCAATACCCGTTCATTGACATTGCCGTGCATCCCCGCGTTCGGGAGCGTTTCGCACGCGGTGAAGCCATGGTCATGTTCTCGACCGGCATGGATCGTGTGCTTTGGGCAAACGGCGCCGGCGCCAACCTCTTCGGCTATGACGTCATTTACGATTTTGTCGAGCAGGGACCGAAATCCGGCGACGTCTCGTTCCGCCAGATCGAGGCAACAGCGCGTGGCCTCGGCGCGGTCGGCGACCAGCGCACATTCCTGATCCGCATGGCCTCCGGCTTCCAGCGGGCCGTCGTCAACGCAGCCGTCGAGCTCATCCGCATCCAGGCTGGCGAAGAGGCCGTATTGTTTTCCTCTCCAGTCTCCTCGAAACCGCTCGCAGCAGCCGAATGCGCCAAGCGCATGATCGACGGTTTCGACGACCCAGATACCCATATCGCCGTCATCGGCCGTGACGGCGAAATCGTTACCGCATCTGCCGGCTTCAGAACGCTCGGCGTAACGCCGCAGACGGCGCGGATGCTGACGACCATGGCCGGTGCTCAGCCTGACCGGCTGATCAAGCGGCCGATCCCGACCGGGCGCGGCTACCTGCCCGCAGCCATCGGCAAGCTCTCGGAAATTCCGGCCCTGCATCTGCTGTTCGTGGTGGAGACGGTGCTTGGCCATCTAGACCCGACGGAAAGCCTTGCCGAGGAACCTCGCCCCGCGGCAATGGTCGAGCCGCAGGCGGAGGAAGCCCGCAAGGAGCTCGAAGCAGCGGCGGCGGACGAGGAGCCGAAAACAGCTCCGACCGCCCCCTTCGGCGACGTCATCGACGCCGTTGCAGGCATCGAGGAGCTGGACGAGACGCCGGAATATCAGGCGGACGAGCAACAGGAGACGGCTCCGGCCGCCGAAAGTTCGAACGAAGGAGAGGCGCCTGCGCCGCTCGAAGACGCATCGGAAGCTGGCGCTCGAACCGGGGAGCAGCCCGCCCCGACGGCCAGCAAAGAGACGACCGCAGCAACCGAACCAGTTTCGTCGGATATTCCGGCCGATATTGAGAGCACGCCGGCGGAAGGTTTCAGCTTCAAACGAAACGGACGCGCTACCCGTTTCGTCTGGAAAATCGATGCTGCGGGTCATTTCAGCGAGGTTTCGCGCGAATTCGCCGATGCCGTGGGACCGCGTGCCGCCCAGATCGCCGGCAGGGCCTTTGCCGATGTTGCCCGCAGTTTCAATCTCGATCCGGACGGCAAGATTGCGGAACTACTGGCGCGGCGCGATACATGGTCCGGCCGCACGATCTACTGGCCGGTGGAAGGCACGAGCCTGACAGTACCGGTCGATCTCGCCGCCCTGCCGACCTATACGCGCAGCCGCGAATTCGACGGTTTCAGGGGCTTCGGCGTCGTCCGCATGGCAGATGCGATCGAAGATCCGATGAAACGCGGCATGGCTCTCCATGGGCGGGAAGCCGATACGGCTGTTCCCGTTGACGAGCCCGCTCCGAAAGAAGCAGCAGCGCCGAACGAGCGACCAGCTCACGAACAGGAAGAAACATCGGCCGCGGCGGAGAAGGTCGAAAGCTCGTCGCAGGGTGCGGCAGAGGCCCCCGCCACGCATCATGAACCGCCCGCGCTGCGGATTTCCGAAACGCCGGACCGTCGCGAATCGGACAAGGTTGTGCGCCTGCACGAGCGCAGGGCATCGATGCAGGCCGGCCTTTCGCTCAGCGAGCAGGCTGCCTTCCGCGAGATCGCGCGGCAGCTTGAGCCCTTCGGCAAGCGCACGGAACCGCCTGCGGAGCAGCTTCCCGAAGTGCCGCATGAAGACGATGCCGGTATCTCTCCACAACCGAACGCGGCCGACGAAATTCTGTCCGATGCAACGGAAGCAGCGGCTGAAGGTGGTCATGCGGAGGGTCGGACGCACAATGACGATGCGGAGCAAGCCCCCGAGCAACGGTCACCTGTCGGGGCTGCGGAGGACTCCGAAACCAGGCACCGGACAAACGCAACTGCGGGCTCCGTTCCGTCCGAAGTTTCTGCGCCACCGTTCGAACCAGAAGAGGATTTCGATCCGCTCGATGTCCTGAGCAACACCATTCCGCCGCGCGTGAAAATGCGTACCGGCCTCTCGCCCGATATCGTCGACCAGCTACCGCTCGCCATCCTTGTCCACGCCGGCGATCGCCTGATTCACGGCAATCCGGAATTCCTGCGGCTGACCGGCTATGACAGCCTTGAAGGTCTCGAACAGGTCGGCGGGCTGGACGCGCTGCTGCAGCGCAATGATCTAGAGGGCAAGACCGAGCAGCCCGGCACGATGATGGTCGTGCGTGCCGACGATGCGCTGGTGCCGGTGACAGCCCGGCTGCAATCGATCCGCTGGGAAGACGGCACGGCCTTGATGCTGGCGCTGATGCCGGTGGAAAGGAGCGAGCCGTCTGCCCCGCCACAGCCGGTTGCAGAGGAAGCGCGTCCCGAACGCATTCTCGAAAAAGTCGCGAAGCTGCAGGTCGAGATCGAGGAGCTGCGCTCGACGCTCGAGACGGCAACGGACGGCGTGATCATCATCGGCCAGGACGGAGAGATCCGCTCGATGAACCGCTCGGCTAGCGCCCTCTTCAATTATGACGACCAGGAAACGCGCGGCAAACCTTTCGTCATGCTCTTTGCCCATGAGAGCCAGAAGGCGGTACTGGATTATCTCGGCGGCCTTTCCGGCCACGGCGTCGCCAGCGTGCTCAATGACGGCCGCGAAGTGATCGGCCGCGAGGCCTCCGGCGGCTTCGTGCCGCTGTTCATGACCATGGGACGCCTCAACTCCTCGAACGGCTACTGCGCCGTCATCCGCGACATCACGCAATGGAAGCGGACCGAGGAAGAGCTGCGCAACGCCAAGCGCGCCGCCGAAACCGCCAATGCCCACAAGACGGATTTTCTTGCCCGGGTCAGCCATGAAATCCGCACGCCGCTCAATGCCATCATCGGCTTTTCCGACATGATGGCCGGCGAGCGCTTCGGGCCGATCGGCCATTCGCGCTACATCGAATATGCGACCGATATCGGCCGCTCCGGGCGGCATGTTCTCGACATCGTCAACGATCTCCTCGACATCTCGAAGATCGAAGCCGGCGAGATGGATCTGGATTTTGCATCCGTCGGTCTGAACGAAGCGATCACCGAAGCGGTGTCGCTGGTGCAGCCGCAGGCCAACAGCCAGCGCGTCATCATCCGCACCGCCCTGTCGCAGGCCGTGCCGAATGTCGTGGCCGACCTGCGCTCGATCAAGCAGATCGCGCTCAACATCCTCTCCAACGCCATCCGCTTCACGCCGTCCGGCGGCCAGATCGTCGTCTCCACTTCCTATGAAGGCAATGGCAGCGTCGTGATGCGCATCCGGGATACCGGTGTCGGCATGACACGCACGGAGCTGGAGCAGGCGATGAAACCTTTCCGGCAGGTCTCGACCAATTCCCGCAAGCGCGGCGACGGCACCGGCCTCGGCCTGCCGCTGACCAAGGCCATGGTCGACGCCAACCGGGCGACCTTCTCGATCAGCTCGGCCCCGAACGAGGGAACGCTGGTCGAAATCACCTTTCCGTCGCAGAGGGTACTGGCGAATTGAGAGGGATTGTCAGCCCGTAATCAAAACCAGAGGTCACGCACGCACCGTCCTTTGGAAGGAAGGTCTTCAAACGTATCCAGTCCATCGAAATGATCGATGGGTAGATCAGCGACAAGATCCGGCGGCGCCAGCCGCACGTTGACCGCCATGCGCCGGCGGCCATCCTTTCGCAGTCGCAGGCCGCGCCAGCTCACGACGCAGGCGCAGGACGGGCAGAACAGTATCTCGAGAGACGGCTTGTCCTTGCCGGCGCGGGTATAGGAGGCGGTTTGGCCAGTGACGGAGACCCGCTCTCCTTCGTAGTCGTAGGCCCACAGCGTGCCGTAGCGCCGGCAGAGCGAGCAGTTGCAGGCCGTGATCGAGCCTGGATCGCCTGCAAGCGTCCAACCCGCCTTACCGCAGTGACATGAGCCGATCAGCATAAGTGGGCCGCTCCATTTGGATCCCTCAGTTAAAGGCGACATTCTGCCTTCAATCAGCTCAGCTCGCCAAAGCCAGTCCCCCATAACGGCTGATCTCGCTCTCGATCTCCCCGATGAGCGTATCGAGCGCGGGATTTCTTGCCTTGCGGCCGCGACGCGCCACATAGGCCAAGGCCGGCGGCGCAGGCAGGTCTTGGGTGATGATCTCCATGTCCGGCTGCAAATGGCGACCGTTCAGTAATGCTACGCCCAGGCCCGAGGTCACCGCCGCAATAATCCCTGCGGCGCTCGAGCATTCGAATACGGTTTCAAGAACGACGCCACCGTCCTGTCCGATATCGAGTGCCCAACGGCGGTAGAAGCATTCATCATCGAAGGACAGAAAAGGAACCGGCCCGCCTTGCGGCAACAACAGGTCCGGATGCTTGACCCAATGCAGCTGCTCGCGAAAGAGAACGACGTCGGTCGGGCGAACCTCATGGGCGAAGACCTGGATAATGGCTGCGTCAAGCTCTCCCCGCTCCAGCATTCCACGCAAGATGAGGCTCATGCGGACCTTGGTGCGCACTGAGACGTTCGGGTGCAGGCGGCGGAAGCGCCCCAATATGCGGGCAAGGTCGGTGCAGGTCGTATCCTCGGTGAGGCCGAGGGCAACGCGGCCGGCAAGCGATGTCTTCGAGATGCTCAGCAGCGCCTCGTCATGAAGGCCGAGGATGCGGCCGGCGTAATCAAGCAGATCCTCGCCGGCTGCGGTGAACATTGGCGCTCCGGACTTGCGGCTCAATAGAGCGCAGTCGAGGCTCGTCTCAAGCCGCTTGATCTTGTGGCTGACGGCGGATTGCGACAGGCCCAAGGCTTCCGCTGCGCGGGTAATGCCGCCGTGATGGCGTATCGCCCATAATGCGCGCAGCGCGTCGATTTCCAAGCGTCGGCTGGTGAATTCGGTCACGGCAATTCCGGTCAGATGATAGTCCTGCAAAAGAATGCCCGTTTCGTCGGCATCTTGCAAATCATCATGAACCTTAAAACTGAGATGTCATGCCATGATCGATATTTGTCATGTGTCATCGAGCGAGCGCTCGCTTATGGCTGAGCCGTGAAAGCCATTCGATCGGGAGTCCGATGACAGACCAAAGCCTATCGCAGCCCTCGCCGACCGAACGCCGTTTCCTTTGGCCCTTGATGGCCGCGCTCCTGATCGTCAGCTGGAGTTCCGGCTTCATCGGCATTCGCTATGCCAGCCAGGAGGCAAGCGTCATGCTGCTCCTGTTCTGGCGCACGCTTGTTTCGGGTTTGATCCTACTGCCTTTTGCTCTGACGATCGGAACGCGGATGCGGATGCGCGCGATTGCCGAGCAGATGCTGTTCGGGGTGATGGCGGTCTTTCTCTACCTCGGCGGATTTGCACTGGCGATCGAACAGCGGGTGCCAACGGGACTGGTGGCGCTGATCTCCGATCTGCTGCCGCTCGCCATTGCGGCCCTCTCCCAACCGGCCCTGGGGGAGCGCCTGAGCGGACGCCAATGGCTTGGAACGGCGATCGCAGTCGCTGGCGTGCTGATTGTGTCATTGGACAGCCTTACCTTCGGCTCGGCCCCGATCTGGGCCTATGGATTGACCGTCGGGTCCATGCTCGTCTTTGCCTTCGCATCGGTTCTGCACAAGCGGCGGCGGACTGGACATATGCCAGTTCATCAAAGCCTCTGCATCCATACCCTGACGGCTTCGGCGCTCTTCGGAATCTGCGCCATGATGCAGGGTAATCTCGCCCCGCCGATGACCCGCAGCTTCGCGATCGGCATCATATGGCTGGTGCTGATCGCAACCTTTGTCGCCTATTCGGTCTACTATACCAGCCTGCGCCTCTTCCCGGTGACGCAGGTCAGCGCGGCCATCTATCTCAGCCCGCCGGCGACCATGCTCTGGGCCTGGGCCTTGTTTTCCGAACCGCTGACGACCGCAATGTTCGTGGGATTGGCGGTGACGCTGGCGGGCGTTTGGCTGACATCTCGCTGTTGACACGGCGAACGCCTCCTTTCGTCAGGAAGCAAGGACGGTCCAGCCGACACCCAAAGCGGCAGATGTCAGCAAAGTCGTTATCACGGACATCTTCAGGCGAAAGATGGCCGCCGCGGCCAGTAGGGTCAGTATGAGCGAGGGCGATGAAAGCGAAGCTAGGACGGGCGTGTCGATCCTCCAAGAACCGTAGGTGAAGCTCGTGGTCTCACGGAACAGCACATGGAGCCCAAACCAAATGGCAAGGTTCAGGATGACGCCCACCACGGCTGCCGTTATTGCCGACATGGCCCCGGTCAGAGCAACATTCCCGCGCATCTTCTCGATGAAGGGCGCACCTGCGAAAATCCAGAGGAAGCTCGGCAGGAAGGTGACCCATGTTGTCAGCACGGCGGCAAGGGTTGCTGCCGCAAGAGGGTTGAGGGTGCCGGGATTGCGATCGCCTGCCAGGAATCCGACGAACTGCGTTACCATGATCAGCGGTCCAGGGGTCGTTTCAGCCATCCCCAAACCGTCCAGCATCTCGCCCGGCCGCAGCCACCCCAACTGCTGCACTGCCTCCTGCGCGACATAGGCCAGCACGGCATATGCACCCCCAAAGGTCACGATTGCCATTTCGCTGAAGAATATCCCGATTTTGGAAAAGACGTTGTCGGGGCCGAGCGTAATGAAGATGGCCGCGACCGGAATGAGCCACGCGGCCGCTAATGCACCTGATGTCTTTAGGGACCAGGCAAGGTTTGGCCGCGCGTGCAAAGGAATCTCCTCGCCAAGAGCCGAGTCTCTGTCTTCCAGAATCGTCCCCGAGCCCGATTTGTGCCCGCCGCCTGCCTTGAAGGCCGCAATCCCTGCGCGAGAAGCAAGATAGCCTATAAGGCCTGCCGCGATGATGATGAGCGGAAACGGAACGTGCAGGAAGAAGATCGCGACGAAAGCGGCGGTGGCCAACGCAACCATAGCCTTGCTTTTAAGGGCTCGACTGCCGATACGGAAGACGGCCTGAATGACGACCGCCAGCACGGCGCATTTGAGCCCGAAGAACATACCTTCGATAAAGGTCAGGTTCCCAAACAGGACATAGACATAGCTGAGCGCGAGGATCGCCAGGAAACCCGGCAGAACGAATAGCGTGCCCGCAATCATGCCGCCGTACGTCCTGTTCAGCAGCCAGCCGATATAGATGGCAAGCTGATGCGCTTCCGGCCCCGGCAGCAGCATGCAGTAGTTCAGGGCGTGAAGGAACCTATGCTCTCCGACCCATTTCTTCTCGTCTACGACGATGCGGTGCATGACCGCGATCTGTCCCGCCGGTCCGCCGAAGCTCAAGGCGGCAACACGAATCCAGACCCTTACGGCCTCACCGAGAGGCACGACATCCCGTTCAGCCGCACTTGATCGTGCGGCCACATTCTTTACGAGGTTGGTCATGCTCTCTCATACCTTCCTCGGGTTTGGCCAGTTGTGCGTCTCTTCCGTCGCGTCGCGGCACCAGCGATAGAAGGCATCATACAAGGTCATGCCGGCTTCCAGTTGCGCCAGGTCGTCATTGAACATGCGCGAAAGCCCGAGTGACGCCGCAAGCAGCCCGGGGGCTTCCGGTGCCAGGTCGGGGCGGGCGGTATCGGCGCCCCGAACGATGGTTGCAAGGTGAAGCAGAGGTTCGCTGCCGAGGCCGAATTCCTCGATCATGACATCGAAGGTGCACAGTTCGCCGCGATGGCTCCAGAAAACGTCCTCGATATCGAATGGTGTTGCCTTGAAGCGATCGGCAACAGCCGCAACTCCGGCTGCCGGAACGAACAGGAAGATTGCCGCCGGATCGATGAAGCGCCGGATCAGCCATGGGCAAGCGATGCGATCGATCTTTGGCCGAGCCCTTGTTACCCACAGGGTCCTCCCCTCGGCATCGCGGGGAGGTAGCTTCTCTTCGGCTACCAGCATGCCCTTCGCGGCTCGCCATGCTTCGAACCCGCCTTCAAGGACTTCTGCCTCCTTTCCGAAGACACGTAAATGGGCGGCAACTCCGTGGCCGAGTTTCTGCCCCTTCTGACAGAGGACGATAGCAGGCCCGGCCAGTTCATTTGCCCAATCGGTGACCGTTCGATAGTCGCGCCGGATCGAACCGGGAATAAGACGGGGATCGGCAGCGAAATCCTCGTCGTTGCGAACGTCGATGATCGTCGGCGAGTTCGGCGTACCAATGATACGATTAAGCTTGTCGGGTGTGATTTCCAGAAATGACGGCATAACGCGTCCTCCGTTGGCTCGGGTTCAAGGACGCGATTCTTCGGCCGTAGCCTCGTGGGGTGATCGCAACCCCATGAACAATCTTCTGCCTGACATGCTCCGAATGTCAAGCCGAATAACCGTTTGCTGCACCAGGCAGACATTTTCTCAACATCCGCAGCCCGCTCACAGATTGCTCGCGACGCCGCACTTGTTGCGAAATCCTGCGTCAAGCACGGGAGGCCGTGCTGACTTTGGCCGCGCCTCCGCCCAAGAATATCTGATGTATCTTTTCAGTATTAGCGATGACAAACTTAAACTCGGTCGCCTTTTGTGAGATAAGTCATCATTGCGACCGACTATTCCGGTCGGTCATTGGACATATAAAGGGGGATCCGATGTCATCGACGGCAGTAGAAGCAGGCGTGGGCGAAGTTTCGCCCAATCTAGTGGTCGATGCGATGTTTGCGTGCCGAAAGACGGCCGCCATTGTAGCCGCCATAGAACTCGATCTTTTCACCTTGATCGGTGACGGCAGCAACGCTGCATCCTTGGCAGCCGCAACAAATGCAGCCGAACGAGGCGTGCGCATCCTGTGCGACTATCTCGTTGTGAACGGCTTTCTCACGAAAACAGGCGATCGATACGCTCTGACCCCATCCAGCCGAGCCTTCCTCGACCGGCATTCGCCAGCCTATATGGGCGCGGCCATCGAATTCCTGGCCGCACCGGAAATCCTCAAGCAGATCCTGGATGATCCGACTTCCTATGTCCGCAACGGCGGATCCATTGGATTGGCAAACATGTCTCCGGACAATCCGGTGTGGGTGAAATTTGCTCGCGGCATGGGCTCGTTCACGGGCGGCAGCGCGATCAGCCTCGCCGCCGAAATGGCCAACTTGCCCATGCAGCCAAGGAAGATACTCGATATCGCCGCAGGGCATGGGCGTTTCGGGATCGAGATGGCGAAGGCTTTTCCTTCGGCCGAGATCGTTGCAGTCGATTGGGGTTCCGTTCTGGAATTGGCCAAACATAATGCGCGGCAATTTGGCGTCGCTGAACGCTACAAGATCATTCCCGGAAGCGCATTCGAAGTCGACTGGGGCACGGACTATGATCTGATCCTGCTGCCGAATTTCCTGCATCACTTCGACCTGGAAACCTGCGCCGCATTGCTTAGGAAGAGCCGGGCAAGCCTGAGCACCGGCGGCAAGGTGGTTGCTGTGGACTTCGTGCCGAACGACGATCTCGTCTCGCCACCCTTCCCAGCCTCATTCTCGTGGGAAATGCTGGCCAGCACGCCAAGAGGCGAAGCCTACACGCAGAAAGATCTGGCCGAGATGGCTAGAGCAAATCATGTTTTGACGGAAACGTAGCCTGAGTTTGCGAAGTAGTTGGCGCATTCATCTGGTTTGATGGCG
>UBUL01000065.1 GCA_900468625.1 Hyphomicrobiales bacterium | reverse complement strand
TCGCAGGTGCGATCATCGGCATTCTGTTTGCCGGGCTTCTCGTGCTTGCCAACGGTCTCATCCATCTGGTTGCTGGCATTGAGCATGGGGCGGCGAGCCAGCTCCTCGTTGCCGTCGCCAAATATCTGCCGCTTCTATTTGGTGTCGGCGGTTTCCTTTCGGCCTTCATGACGGATGCTCCGATCCCTGCCGTGTTCGGCTCTGCCCGCTGGGCCACGACGAAAGAGTTGCAGACGCTCTCAGCCACCGATCAAGGCCTGCTGATCGGCCGGGATCCGGCGACGAACAAGCTGCTGCGCTACGACGGACCCGCGCATCTACTGACCATGGCACCGACACGAACCGGTAAGGGCGTCGGCACCATCATTCCCAATCTGCTGACCGCCCAACGTTCGGTGATCTGCATCGATCCGAAGGGTGAAAATACCAAAGTCACCGGTCGCGCTCGAGCGCAATTCGGGCCGGTCCATATCCTCGATCCATTCGGCGTGACGGGACGACGATCCGCCGCCTTCAATCCCCTTGATACGCTCGATCCGAATGGTCTCGACGTCGCCGAAGACGCAAGCATGCTTGCCGACGCTCTCGTCTTCGATGAACCTGGCATGGCGGGGGAAGCGCATTGGAACGAGGAGGCCAAGGCGCTCATTGCCGGGTTGATCCTCGCGATTGCCGTTGCGGAATCTCCGGAGCGCCGACACCTCGGAACGTTGCGCGACTATCTCACGTTTCCGCCAGAACGGTTTGCCACGCTGCTCGCCGTCATGCAGGAGATGGAAGAGGCGGGCGGTCTGATTGCTCGCGCCGCCAATCGGCATCTCGGCAAGTCCGATCGGGAGGCCGCCGGCGTGCTCTCGGCTGCCCAACGTCACACCCATTTCCTCGACAGTCCCCGCATGATGGTTGTGCTCGGCCGATCGGATTTCCGCTTCGCCGATCTCAAGCGCGACACCGCGACGGTGTTCCTGGTCTTACCGCCGGATCGGCTTTCCACCTATTCGCGATGGCTGCGGTTGCTGGTCACGCAAAGCCTCACCGATATGGCGCGTGATCCGGTCTCCCCTGCACGGCCCGTCCTCTACCTGCTCGACGAATTTGCCGCTCTCGGCCATCTCGCTCCCGTTGAACGTGCCATGGGTTTGATGGCCGGTTATGGCGTTCAGCTCTGGCCGATCCTCCAGGACATCCATCAGCTGCGCGCCACCTATGGCAAGCGGGCCGGCACCTTCCTGTCGAACGCCGCTGTCCTCCAGGTGTTCGGGGTCAACGATATCGAAACCGCCGAGCTCATCACCAAGTCCATTGGCAAAACAGACGCTCCATACCTCACCCGGTCATGGAGCGAGGGAAAGAAGTCCACATCGGAACACATCTCGGCGCGTGATCTCATCAACGCCGATGAGATCATGCGCCTACCTGACGACGGGATGATTGTGCTGAGACAGGGTCAACGGCCGGCCTGGACCAGGAAGTTGCGGTACTACGCCGATGCGGAATTCGAAGGGACGTTCGATCCGGCGTGAAGGACTCTGGAAGGTCGACGCCTATCACGGCCAGGTTCGTAAGACCTCCTACAAGCCGCCGTCATGATGGAGGTCGCCGGTCCTAAGCTTCGCGTTGAGCAGCAACCGACCTTATGGGGAACATGTCTTCCCCATAATGGTGAAGGCGCGTGTGATGGCGGCGGCAGAGCCAACGAACTTGCAATGGGTGTTCGTACTGGTCGTGATGGGCGTCGACCGCTTCAATGCCGCAGACCTCGCAGACACCCTTTTCCAGTTGCCCGGTCTTCAACGCTTTCTGAACCGCCAGATGCGCGTCGTATTTTGCTGGGTTTGCTCGGCGCCAGTCTGCCTGTCGCGTCTCGCTCTCGATCATGATGCTGGCCCAGTATCGCGGTTCTGGCCGCTCTCACTTTCCGTGCATCCGCCAGTCCCATCGGTTGCTGGTGGCGTACCTTCGCGTCGCACTAATTCATTTTCGACAGCCTCGCGGATGAAGGTGGCAATGCCATAATTTCCGACCAGGGCCTTGATCCGCTCTTTCGTCGCTTTCGGGAGGCGAACCTTCGTTTCTTTCAGATTTAGCGGCGGTCGTCCCATTAAGTGTATACTTCCCCGTCGCTGTTTATCGAATTAGCTCTTTATATAAACGGGCCCCTTTATTGACGGATTAAACGGGGACGTTTATCTTCATGTTGTAGACGGCTGGACTGCGTGTTGGAGCACGCCACCCAGCCTAACCACAATCTAGCTTGCTGGAGCTTGGATCATGGCTGATTCTGAGAATAGCAGAACTTTGCCTGCAATTTCGCGTGGAAAAGAAAAACATGAGCACGGCCCGCGCAAAAACCTACCTCCGATTATCGATCGCCGAAGCCTGCTTTCCGTTACGGCACGCCTGCTCAGCGCACTGATCGCGGAAATCCCGCGACGAAGGGAAAGTGGTCCCACTCCCGTCAGAGAAATGTGGCCTCGATGGTACGAGTACCACCAGCACCACATGAGGGTCATTCGTCTTAGGGAAAAGCTGAAGGCGGAATTGCTCAAAGAGGCCGGCGGTCTTCCAGTCGTAGTACTTCCGAATGTCGGAAAGGACAGTGTCGTCGAGGTTCGCTCTTTTGCCGACCTCAATCGGATGGCCTCTCAGCTCGATGTCAAACACCTGTCCCAGGCGCGAGCCGAGCTACGTCGACGCCGGAAACGATGGAAAGAAGCGGATCGGCGTTGGGGATACAGCGCAATCGTCGCCCGAGAACAGGAACTGGCAGAACGGGCTGGGATATCCGGACGTGTCATGTGGATCACACGACCATCCTCGCTGATCGAAGTCACCGCAAAGCTCCATTGCCTGATCGTCATGCATGATCCCGGCCTGAAGCTTATGGAGGCCCCGTGGCCCGAACTACGGGCAATGCTGAAGGACCTCATTCTCCTTACGGAAAAGGGACGGCCGAAACCAGGCAATGGACCCGCATACCCCGGCAAGGCAGCGGACGTACGAGGGATTCTAACTTTAGCGGCCCGATACCAGGACGCCGCCAACACGCTTGGCGAGGGTGTGTCGAAGCTCAACCACCTTCCGCAACGTCTTCTGGCTCTCCATTCGATTAAGCTCTATCTGGATGCTCTTCTGCTTGCTAACGGCCTTGATCGCCAGACAATCGGCAGCTTTGAGCACGATTTTAACGAGCGGACCCGCATCGCAATGGATCTTGGCCTGGTTCTGCGCAAGCGTACAGCGGCGCATTTGGCAACTCTCTCGTCAAGCGGAGAGTATCTCGCCGTCAGTTACCGACCAGAGACGACGGCTACCCTCCCACAGATAAATCGCGTCATGGCAACTCTGGATGAACTCTCGCAAAAAGTACGAAAGATGTTGAGAGGGCTGCATGGTGCCTGAAGATCGCGCTGCTAATCCGCCAAGTGCGGAATTAGCTTCCGAGTGCCGTTTGGTCGGGCCCGATATGGTCTTCGCTCAAATTTCCAGTCGATGCAAATGGGCGTTAACTCGGGATGTTTGCCGTCCGCATCAAGATGGATCCAATCCAATTGGGCTCGATCACGAGCCCGATGGTTTTAGAAGGAGTGCAGCAAAGCCTCGTGCCCGTTCGGCAAAGTCCAGCTGCAGCTCAGATCGTGAATCGAGGCGAGCTATATAGTCCTCGATACCCGTCACAGCCGTTCCCGAAAACCCGGATCAGCTTGGCTTGCATGGTCTACAAAAGCTCGGATCACCGTTAGGAGCGCGAGCCGACGCGCACCCTCGGCTGTGCCGTATTTGTCCGGCTGTTCATTGATCGGCATGTGATGTTTCCTCGTCCTTTATCGCAATTCAGTGCTCAGTATTCCCCCGCTTCCGTCTGATCGCGCGAGCATCCTGAGATTTTCACGGGCCTGCTGCGCACTGATCAGGGCTCTTTCCTGGTTCATCAGTTGTTCGCGATCGCGACGGTACTGTTGCTGGTCCATACACCCGCTATGGTGCAGTGAACCGTAGCATGCTCGCCTGTCTTCCTAATGTTGATCTTGAGCGGAAGTACAGGTTTGCCTATGTGACCCTAGTCGTTTGCCGTATTTTTTAATTCGCGAGCCGTGGCATGCTACCTTCTTTGCTTAGGGGCACATGACATGAAGGAATTAAAACTCCGCCGTGAGGCTCGAAAGAATGATTGCCGCAAGCTCGTCGAGTCGGCAATGCTCGACATGATTGAACAAATTCACTCCAAAGGGTTCAGCGAAGCGACGATTGCACTCACGCTCGCGGATGCAGCGGAGGAATACGTGATCGAACTCGCTGCGAAGCCAGCTCGGATTTATTAAACGGCCAATATCCCTGGCAGGCACGGGCGCAGGAAGAGCCAAGATAGCGCTTCGATAATACAGACGACCGGCGTTGTCATCTGAACGAGATCATCCATGGTCGCGCTCGACGGCGTCTGCTGGTACTCGACCTCAAGCTGGCCGACCTTCTCCCACTTTACCGCCGCGCCTGGCGACGCGCCGGAGGTATTTCATCCCAGATGCGCAAGCGAAGCTGCGTTGCGCAATCCTGCAAGCCTGGAACGGAAGGGACGGACAAGTGCAACTATGGCCGCAGCTGTGGCGCCCTGAAGGTTGACGGGAAGGATGTCGGCCAGACTTTGATAGCCGAAGGCCTGGCAGTGCCGTTCGTATGCGGCCGGAACGGATGCCCTCCGACGCCAAGTCCGTGGTGCGGCTATTTCCCCGAAAAGTTTCTCATCCCTCGGCGCTCTCATCAGGCATCTTGACCGGATACGTGGCCGTAGCGAAAAATGCTTTGCGTATTGTTCCGATCCGCAGAGCTCGGAACTGAGCGCTGTTTGATCCGAGCGACCAATGACGTCTGAAAAACAAACCGATCTGGTGACCACTTTTTGGGGAATAGGGGAAGCGTTTAACCAGTTCTGGAAGACAGCCGATGCGTGGCTGAACAAACCCGAGGTCCAAGCGGCGTTCAAGAGATTGGCCGAGCTTCCCAACGCGATTGATCATAGGATCAAGACCCAACGCATGCTTCTTCGACGCGGTATTCTTCCCTCGGACCCGGTACTTGCCTTGCACACTGAACAAGGAGCGCTAACGGGTGCTCTGGTCGCGCGCGACTATGCCGCCAAGCTGGATAGCAAAGGTCATTCCGATGACGCCAGGATGTTTCGGGAAATTATACCGCTGGCTGCGGGTTTCGGAAAAGTCC
>UBUL01000049.1 GCA_900468625.1 Hyphomicrobiales bacterium | reverse complement strand
GATCCGGCCGGCCGCGACATTGGTGATGGTACGCTCGGCACCGACGGCGCCGACGCTGACCGTCGAGCACGGTGATCGGCACCACTACCTACAATTTCGCCGGCACGACACCGGGCTCGACGGTCAGCGTCGGCGCCGTCGGTGCCGAGCGTACCATCACCAATGTCGCGGCCGGCCGGATCAACGGCGGCTCGACCGACGCGATCAACGGTTCGCAGCTCTTTGCCACCAACCAGCAGGTGACGCAGAACACCAGCGACATTACCACCATCAACGGCAGCCTCACCAATCTCGGCAATACGATCAACAACATCGCCGGCGACACATCGACGACCTATACAGACGCGAACGGCAAGGGCATCCGATATGTCCGAACCAACGACAGCACGCTTGCCGTCAGTGATTCCTCCGCACAAGGTGTCGGCTCCACCGCCGTCGGCTATAATGCGACCTCGGTTGCCGACAATTCGCTTGCACTTGGTATGAACAGCCAGTCGACCATCGTCGGCGGCGTAGCGCTCGGCTCCGGATCGGTTTCCGATCGCGCTCTGGCGCCCACCAGCGGCCAGATCGCGGCCGGGCCAACGAATTTCATCCAGTACAATACGACGGACAAAAACCTGCTGGGCGCGGTTTCGGTCGGCACCAGCACGTCCTATCGGCAGATCATCAACGTTGCGGACGGCACCAATGCGCAGGATGCCGTTACCGTTCGCCAGCTCCAGGGTGCCATCGCCTCCGTGGCGGCGACTCCAGGCAAATACTTCCACGCCAATTCGGCGGCGGGCGACTCCCTCGCTGTCGGTGCCGAATCGGTTGCCGTCGGTCCGACAACCGTCGTCAATGGCGACAACGGTATCGGTATCGGCAATGGTGCGATCGTCGACCAAGTGGCTCCGGGCGGCACGGCTATCGGCCAGAATGCCCACGTGATGCTGGCTGATGGCGTTGCCCTCGGCACGAACTCGCTGGCTGCGGGCGTGCAATCGGTGGCGCTCGGTGCCGGCGCGCAGGCCAACAACATCAACAGCGTTGCGCTGGGTGCTCAATCCATAACCACGGTGGGCGCGCAGACGAACTACACCGGCTTCGCTCTCACGAACCCGCAAAACTCAGTCGGCGAAGTGTCGATCGGCTCGGCCGGTTCGGAGCGTAAGCTGACCAATGTGGCAGCCGGCTCGGCAAACACCGATGCCGTGAATGTCAGCCAGCTTAAGGGTCTCGGCACCAACATTACCAATCTGATCGGCGGCAATACGACAGTCAATCCGGATGGCTCGATCACCGGCCCGACCTACAAGATCCAGGGCAACAACTACAGCACGGTCTACGATGCCTTCGGCGCGGTCGACAATACGCTGACCAACATTACCAATGGCGGCGGCATCAAATATTTCCACGCCAACTCGACGCTGGCGGACTCTCAGGCCGGAGGCACCGACAGCGTTGCGATCGGTCCGCAAAGCGTCGCCAGCGGCGTGAGCAGCCTGGCAGCGGGTAACGGAGCGGCGGCGGCAGGCCAGGGCGCCGTTGCCCTAGGCCAGGGCGCGCAGGCCAACAATGCCAATGATGTGGCATTGGGTTCCGGTTCTTCGACGCAGGCCGCCGTCGGCACGTCCGGCACCGATCTCCAGGGTCAGCACTACAACTTTGCAGGCGCCGCCCCAGTGGGTACGGTGAGCGTGGGTGCCGTAGGGGCAGAAAGAACCATCACGAACGTTGCTGCCGGCCGTATTTCCGCCAGCAGCACCGACGCCATTAACGGATCGCAGCTCTATGCGACCAATCAGGCGATCGACAGCCTGCAGACGGGCGTCGGAACGATCACTAAGAGCGCGGTCACCTACGACCTCAATCCAGACGGCAGCAAAAAGAACAGCATCACGCTGCAGGGCGGCGACGTGAACGCGCCGGTGGTCATTTCCAACGTCGGCAAGGGTGTCGCCCCGACGGATGCCGTGAACGTCGCCCAATTGGGCGACAGCATCACGCAGGCCAAATCCTATACTGACACGGCCGCCGCCAACACGCTGGCTTCGGCCAATACCTATACGGACCAGAAGTTCGGGCAGTTGAACCAGCAGCTCGGCGACATCAGGTCCGAGGCGAGACAGGCAGCGGCGATCGGGCTTGCCGCCGCATCGCTTCGCTATGACGATCGTCCGGGCAAGCTGAGCGTAGCCGTCGGCGGTGGCGTCTGGAGGGGCGAGGGCGCCTTGGCCTTCGGTGCGGGCTATACCAGCGAAGACGGACGAATTCGCGGAAACTTGTCGGGCACGGCAGCAGGCGGGCAAGTGGGCGTCGGCGCCGGTCTCAGCTTCACTCTGAATTGAGCCTGCCATGTTCAAAGGCGCACTTTTCGGCGTCCCCGCTTTCGTGATGTGCATGCTCCTGTCCGGCTCGATTGCAGCCGGACAGGAGATGGTTCTTGCCAGCTATCGGATCAGGCCTTCCGAGGTGGTGGTTCCTCCGGAGCTGAAGCCTGGCGAGTATCAGCGGACCATTCGTCCGTTCGAAAACTGGACGCTGATCTGCGACGAAAACCTGAAGATTCGCCAGCGGGTCTGCAACGTTACCCAGATCATCGAGAACGAGGCGGGACAGGTCGCATTCAGCTGGTCGCTCGCAGCGACTAAAAAAGGCGATCCCTACATGATCTTGCGTGCAGCCCCGGTCGCCAAGAGCGACGGCGGTATCCTGCTGCAATTCGAGGGCCGCAAGGAGCCGGTACAGGTCCGCTTCAACGGCTGCAACAATACGGTTTGCGTCGGCATGCTGCCGGTCGGGCCTTTGATGCGCGAGCAGATTTCCAAAAGTACGGCACCAACGGTTTCCTATCCGACCACGGACGGGAAGATCGTCAGCCTGACCGCAAACCTCAAGGGCCTTTCCACAGCCGTTAAGGCCATAAAGTGACGGACGGATTTCAATGACCCAGCAATCGATTCACGATCGCATCATGTTGCGAAACACCAAAGACGCCGCAATTCAGAACTTCGCCGGCGAACAAGCCAAGCCAGGGCGAAGCTGGCGAAAGACGATCGCCCTTTCGGTGCTGGCTATTGCAATCGCCGGCGCCGGCGGCTACGCCGCCTTGCGATATGATGTGCTGGGGAACCTTTTGTCACAGCCGGCGGTTGCGGCGGCGAACGACGCCAATCAAACGCTGCCCGATACGCCGTTTCTGCAGCACGCCAAGCAGGCCGGGCTGCACTCCTGTTCGACCGTTTTCCCGGTTCTCGGACAGCTGCTGACCAACGGCACGCAGTATAACGTTCAGTCGGTGTGGAACAACGAGGCGGCCGACAAGCATGCCGTACAGGCACTTGTCGGAATGAACTATGCGACACAGGGCTATAGCGGTCCAGCCGCCGGCATCGTATTTGCCGCACCCGTCGCATCCGGCTGCGAGGGCTCGATGGTTCGGGTGGCGCCGTTCACGGCCTCCTGTCCGGAAATTTCGGCCAAGTTTCCGAACGGCAGCAAACTCGTCAACAATCTCGGCCAGGTCGGCGTCTACCAGCTCGGCAACGATGGCGGTGACGCGATGCTTTTACCGACCGGAAGCGGCTGCGTCGTCATTTCCGTGGCTTCGGCGGCAGGAAAACAAGGGGGCTTAAAATGAGATCGAGATCTGCCATAGCGGCGATCGGCATGCTGTTCGTCACCGCCGGTCATCTGGGAGCCGCCGATCTTTTTACGGCCGAGCAGGCGCCGGTTCCTCCGCCGGAGGAACGTGGCATATGGGCAGCCATCGCCTATTCCGCGCCCGATGAAAAATACGGCTTCTTCTGGGGTGCCGACAAGCGCCAGGAAGCCATGGACATCGCGCTCAAGCATTGCGAGCGGGACAAGGGTAAGAGTTGCGTCGTGGTCAGCATATTCCGCAATCACCGGCATTGGGATGACGACGACAAGACCGGCTTTCCCTACAATCATTGCGGCGCCCTCGCCATCGGCAAGGAAAAACGCGAACGGGCGACGCCATGGAGCGCAAATTCGGCACCGACGCGCCGCGAAGCGGAAGATCTTGCGCTCAAGGCATGCGAGCGCTCGGGCTCTCGCTGCGCTGTCCGGGAATGGGTATGCACGTGATCTATCCCGGCGCTGAAAGCCGTGGTACGGAAATTCGTGCCGATGGTGGCCATGACCGACCCTGATTCGTCGCCTTGGTTCTTGAGGGAACCGAGGCGGAATATTGCATTTCTAATTGAAAGATCTCGTCCCTTGTCAAACCCGGCATTCACATTATCTCGGACAATCGACCGCATATCTTTTGCAGCGCGTGTCTTTGTCTGTGCGGGCTTCGCTCTGACGTTTCCACCCGCAGCCTTTGCGCAATCGGCGTTGCCGAACGGTGCGTCGAGCCTGCAGGAGACCTATCAGGACTGGCGTATCGTGTGCAGTCAGCGCGACAAGGTGCCGGCATGTTCGATTTCGCAGGATCAGACCCAGCAGAACGGCCAGAGGCTGCTTGCCGTCGAAATGCAGATCCGTCCCGACGGCAGTGCGCTCGCAACACTATTGCTGCCTTTCGGAATCGTCCTCGACTCGGGCGTGACGCCGAATATCGATGATCAGCCGCCTATGAAGCCGATCCGTTTTCGCACCTGTTTGCCGAACGGCTGCATTGCCTTGCTTCCGCTCGACGCCGCGACACTTAGCAAAGTGCGCACCGGCTCGCGCTTGAACCTCAAGGTCGTTGCCGACGGCGGCAACGCTCTCGCTTTTCAGGTATCCCTGCAAGGCTTTTCCGCCGCTGCCGACCGCGTTGCCGCATTGGGCGTCAAATAGGAAAACGCGTCTTCAGAGCCGCGCTTATCAAAGTCGCTCAACTGCAGCGCTCCAGCGAGCGCAATTCGCGATCTTTTGAATCCGTGTGAGCAGTGCTGGTCGGATGCGATGGTAGCGCATCTCCACAGAATCCGGCAGCTCGGATTGCCCGCTCACACGGCAACCAGATGACCGGGAGAAATGGTCCGATATTCGCGCGGCTCGGTGAGGTAATCGACGGGCCGGATCGGGCTCTTCAATTCCTCGCTGGCATTCACGCCCTTCTCGCGCCGGCGATCGGGGTCAGGCACCGGAACGGCTGCCATCAGCTTCTTCGTATAGTCGTGCTGCGGATTGCCGAAGACGGCTGCGCGCGGGCCGATCTCGACGATTTCGCCGAGATACATGACTGCGACGCGATGGCTGACACGCTCGACGACGGCCATGTCGTGGGAGATGAAGAGGAAGGAAAGGTTCAGGCTCTGCTGCAGGTCGAGCATCAGGTTGATGACCTGTGCCTTGATCGATACGTCGAGCGCGGACACGCTTTCGTCGGCGACGATTACCTTCGGCTGCAAGGCCAGCGCGCGGGCGATGCAGATACGCTGGCGCTGGCCGCCGGAGAATTCGTGCGGGTAGCGGCCGGCCATGTCGGGTGTCAGCCCCACCTTTCGCAGCATGTCGGCGACGATGTCCTTGGCCTCTCTTGCCGTTCCTAGTTTGTGTTCGAGATAGGGCTCGGCGATCGCCTGGCCGACGGTCATGCGCGGGTTGAGCGAAGCGAAGGGGTCCTGGAAGATCATCTGCACCGATTTGCGCATCTCGCGCATGTCACGCCTGTCAAGCGAGAGCACGTCGCGACCGCCGACGATGACGGAGCCGGATTGCGGCTCGATCAGCCGCATGATGGCGCGCCCTGTCGTCGATTTGCCGCAACCGGATTCGCCGACAAGCGATAATGTTTCGCCGGCAAAGAGATCGAACGAGACGTTTTCGACCGCATGCACGCGGCCCCTGAGCTTTCCGAAAAGGCCCGAATGGATGTCGAAGCGCTTGGTGAGGTTTTTTACCTGCAGAACCGGCTTTTCCTTTGCTACCGTATCAGGCACCTCGGCAGGCGTGTCGGACTCTCCCGTTGCCCCATTGACGACGGGAAAGCGCAGCGGTCGTTCATAGGATTGCATCGAGCCGAGTACCGGCACGGCCGACAGCAAGGCGCGGGTATAGGGATGCCGGCCGCGGTGGAAGATGTCAGCCGTAGCACCCGTCTCCACCTGTTCGCCGCGATACATGACGACGGTGCGATCGGCGATCTCCGCGACCACGCCCATGTCATGCGTGATGAACAGGACGGAGGTTTCTTCCTCCTCCTGCAGCATCTTGATGAGATCGAGGATCTGGCCCTGGATCGTGACGTCGAGCGCCGTCGTCGGCTCGTCGGCGATCAGCAGCCTCGGCTTCGAAGCGAGCGCCATGGCGATCATGACCCGCTGGCGCATGCCGCCGGAAAAGCGGTGGGGATATTCGCCGAAGCGCGAAGCGGCCGAGGGAATGCGAACCTTTTCGAGCAGCCGGATCGTTTCGGCCTTGGCGTCCCTAGCCGACATGTTCCTGTGGCAGAGCAAGGCCTCGGAAATCTGATCGCCGATGGTGAAGAGCGGATTGAGAGAAGTCATCGGCTCCTGGAAGATCATCGACACCTCGTTGCCGCGCACCTTGCGCATCTCATGCTCGGGAAGAGAAAGCAGGTTGCGGCCGCCGAGCATGATCTTGCCTTCGATGCGGCTTGAATCGCTCTGCAGCAGCCGCATGATCGACAGCGAGGTGACGCTCTTGCCCGAGCCGCTCTCGCCGACGATCGCCACCGTCTCGCCCGGCGCGACTAAGAAGGAAACATTGCGCACGACAGGCCTCCATGCGCCGTCCAACAGGAACGAGGTGGTGAGGTTCTCGACGGAGAGGATGGGTTCGACGGCCCCTGAGGCCTTTGGCTGCGACGCGCTCATGCTCGTTTCCTTCTTGCGATCCCTGCCACCGTTCAGTCCGGCCAATTCAGCATGCCGTCGAAGCGATGCCTGCTGCGGTTTTCGATCGGCGTCGCGATGATCTCGTTCGAGGCGCGCGCCTTGTCGAGTTCTTCGGCAAGCCGGGTCGCGACGATCGTCTCCTGGCCGGGATGCAGGTTGCATGGGTCGAGATAGAAATAATAGTGTTCCACCTCATGGTCCCGAACGATCACAGGTGGGTTGCCGCGGGCAAGCGCTGCGGCAAGATCCCAGGCGCTGATATGGGCCTCGGGCGCCGAGATGATGACCCGCATGCGATCGAGCGGGTTGTTGGTGGGGTCGGGCTCGATCAGGGCGGTCACGCCGGGGCGGCTGTCCAGAGTCCGCTTCCAGAGGTTCAGATAGCCGGTTTCGCGTTCGCGGATGCCGGCATGGTCGCGCTTTTCCCAGGCCTCCAGTGCCGCCATGACGCCATAGACGCTTTCCTTGCCGACCTTCATGCCGCGGCCGATGCCCATGTTCTGCAGGAAGGCGTTGCGCACCAGCTCCTTCTTGCCGGCGACGATACCGGAGGTCGGGCCGCCGAGGAACTTATGACCGGAATAAAGCACGATGTCGGCGCCCTGCGCCAGGAAGAGCTTGAGGTCGTATTCCGAGGCTGCATCGACGATGACGGGCACGCCCTTGGAGTGCGCAATCTCGACGAATTCGGTCAGGTGCAGCAGGCCGTAATCGACCACATGATGGGATACGACATAGACGGCGGCGGCCGTCTTTTCGGTTATGGCGTTTTCCATATGGAAGCGGTGCGTCGAGGTCGCTTGACCGATCAGCACGACCTTGCCGCCGGCGAGGCGGATTGCCTGATCTACAGGAGCGCCGTAGCTCACCACATGACCCATCTGCATGATGACTTCGTTCTTGTCCGGGGTGACATCAGGCAGCTTCTCTATGGCAAGCAGGTTGTTGCCGGTGATGGCGCCGGCGACGGCGAGGCTGATGCCCGAGGAGCAGGATGCCGTCACGAAGCCCGCCTCGCCGCCTGTCAGCCGGGCGATGACGGCGCTTGCCTTGCGCTGGAGGTCGTTGACTTCAACGAATTGCGGCAGGATCGCCGCCATCGCCGCAATGGCTTCGGGCACGACGATCGATGCGCCGAGGCTCGTCATGGTGCCTGATACGTTGATGACAGGCCTCAGGCCGATCTTGCTGCGGATATCATCGGACATTCTATCTCTCCAAAGTGACGGCCGGCTGCCGATTGTCATCGACAGCTATGCCATAATAATGTAATAGCTTCTCGAAACCCACGAGGAGCGTTGATTTGGACGCCAAAACCCTATCCACAGCACTCCCTGAAGGCGCGGATTCTACCGGAGAAGCCGAAGCCAAAGGCGCGCGCCGTTCCCGCGTCAGCGGCATCGACCGCGCGCTGCAGGTGATCGACTATCTCTACGAAACCGGCGCGCCGGCTGGAGCCTACGCGATTGCCAAGGCGATCAAGGCGCCGCTTTCGACCGTCTATGTCATCATCGACGATCTGGTCGAAAAGAACATGCTTGGCCGCAATGCCGACGGTTCCGTCTGGCTGGGGGCGCGCCTTTACCACTATGGTCTTGCCTATGCCCGGTCGCTCGATTTCATGAGCGTCGCCACGCGCGAAATGCACGATCTTTGCCGGCAGGCGAGCGAGACGGTGCAAGTCTGCGGCCGCGACGGCGATTCCATGCTGGTGCTGGCGATGGCGGACGGACCAAGCCATTTCCAGGTCGCTTCCCGTGTCGGAACGCGCGTGCCGCTCAACTGGACGGCCTCCGGCCGGCTTCTGGTCGGACATCTGCCGGAAGAGGAAAGGATCGAGCTTTTCAAGCGCTGTGCCCGCACTTCTCCGACCGGGCGGGCCGAGGTCGATGCCGGCGTGCTTTCCGCTGCCGCGGGGAGGGCCTTCGAGGAACGCCTTTCGATCCAGGTGGCGGAATCCGATTACGCGGTTGCCTGCATCGCCTCGCCGGTCGTCGATCGCGATGGGCAATGTGTCGCGACCATTTCGATCGTGCTGCCCGAACAGAAAGTCGTTTCCGACGGCCAACATTATGGCGAGCAGGTGCGAGCGGCTGCCGAGCGGATCGAAAAGCTGATGGGCTGGCGCAACCATTGAATTCGTCCTCCTTGGAGCAATTCCAGCAAAAGTGCGACGCGGTTTTGCGTCCGGAATAGCGTAAAAACTAATCGTTGAGTGAGACGATCGCTTCGATTTCGACCGTGATGTTGCCAGGAAGCGAGCCGAAGCCGACGGCAGAACGGGCATGCTGGCCCGCTTCGCCGAAGACCTCGATGAAGAGGTCCGAGCAGCCGTTGATGACGCTTGGATGATCCTCGAAATGCGGCACGGCGTTGACCATGCCCAGCAGTTTCACCACTCGCTTCACTCTGGAAAGATCGCCGAGCGCTTCGTGCATGACGGCAAGAAGGTTGATGCCTGTCAGCCGCGCGTGCTGATAGGCCCGGTCAACACCGACGTCACCGCCGACCTTGCCGGAATGGAGATGGCCGTCCAGCTCTCGCGGCCCTTGGCCCGACAGATAGAGTACGTTGCCTTCGCGGACATGGGTCACGAAATTGGCGATCGGCGGCGGCGGCGGCGGCAGCTCGATCCCGAGCGCAGCCAGTCGCTGGTAGGGTGTTTGCGCTGTTGAAGTGGCCTGTGTTGGGGACGTGTTCACGTATGCTCCTGCTATGCGAGCCTGGTGTTTGATTAGCGCCACGAATAGCCATGGCTGTGGCGGACAAGCTTTCGGGCACGGGGGATATAGCGGCCGGCGGTGATCGCTTCCGCACCGATTACGGCGTAACGCGGCTCGAACAGCTTGCGCAGGCGCGAGACGTCGCCATTGGAATCGGTCGCCTCGAGATCCGCATCCACGAGATCGAAGATGGTGAAATCAGCCCTTTCGCCGACCGACAGCCGGTTTTCCATCGAAAGCTTTATGACCGATGCCGGCGCATGGGTGACGGCGTCCACCACCTTGTCAAACGGCATGCCGACCGAGAGAAGTTTGGACATGGTGGTTGCGAGATCCCAGACGGGGAAGTTCATCGAATGGCCGTGCAGGTCGGTCGAGATCGAATAGGGCAGCAGGCCGCGTCTGATCGCCGCTTCGGCGACCTTGAAGGAGAAGGATGCGCCGCCATGGCCGATGTCGAGCCGGATGCCCTCGCCGGCGCAGCGCTCAGCGAGATTGTAGAGATCCTCGTCCTCCATGATGCTCGAACCGGCCTTGCCGTTGAAGCAGTGGGTGACGACATCCCCCGGCCCGAGGATTTCGAGCACTTCGTCATAGAGCGCCGGCGGCTCGCCGACATGCACCATCATCGGCACCTTCAGGATCTTGGCGATCTTCTTCCCGAGTTTGACGGGCGTGACCCCCCAGGAGCCGGTAATCACATGGCTCGCGCGAACCTTGATGCCAACGATATGCTCGCTGTTCTCAGCGTAGCATTCGAGGATGCGGTCGAGGTCGATATCCTTGATATCGCGCAGTTCCGGAACGCGATTGCAGGCAACGAGACCGATCGAACCGAGATTGAGGAAGGCCTTGATGCGCTCCCTGGAGGGTTCGATGATATATTCGCGGAACCCGTGAAAATTGGCTTCGCCGGCCGAACCCGCATCGACCAGCGTCGTGACACCGCGCTCGGCGCCGCATTCGGACGGGCGGATCGAGATATCCGTGCCGCCATGCCAGATATGGACGTGCAGATCGACCCAGCCGGGAGAAATCCAGGCGCCCCTGCCGTCGACGCGTTCGACATCGCCGGAAGCGGCAAGCTGCGGACCAAGCGCCGCGATCTTGCCGTCGGCGCCGATGCGGATGTCGATGACGCCGACGGCAGGGGCGCCGCCGAAGGCCATGGGTTTCACGTTGGTGAGGAGGAGCGGTCTGCCCGCTTTTTCACCGGTCATTTACAGGTCCTTTCGAAGTCTTGGATCGAGCATGTCCCGCAGGCCGTCGCCGACCATCTGCAGCGAGAGCACGGAGAGAATGATGGCAAAGCCCGGGAAGTAGGTCATCCAGTCGGCCTGGCCGATATACTGGCGGCCAGCGGCGATCATGGTTCCCCAGGTCGGGATTTCCGGGCTGACGCCGAGGCCGAGGAAAGAGAGCCCGGCTTCGGCGAGCATGGCGCTGGCAAACAGGAAGGAGCCTTGCACCAGGATCGGCGACAGCAGGTTTCTAAGCACATGCCGCGTCATGATGTGGAACGTTGAGATGCCGAGAGCCTTGGCCGCCTCCACGTAAGGGAGTTCGCGGATGACAAGCGTCGAGGCGCGGACGATGCGGGCCAACCGCGGCGAATAGACGATCGACAGCGCGACGATGACGGTCGTCAGCGACGGGCCGAGGGCTGCGACAAGCGCGATGGCAAGCAGGATATCCGGAAACGCCATCATGGCATCGATCAGGCGAGCGATCGGCGTGTCGAGCCTCTGGAAGAAGCCGGCGAGCAGGCCGAGCGTGACGCCGATCGCCGCAGACAGCGTCACGACGGCCGCGCCGACGAGCAGCGACAGCCGGCCTGCATAGATGGTGCGGGAAAAGACATCGCGGCCAAACTCGTCGGTGCCGAACCAGTAGATCCCGCTCGGCGGCTTCAGTCGATTGACGATTGAGAGCTTCGACGGTGAATAGGGCGCAATCCATGGCGCCAGGATGGCAAGCAGGGCGAAGGCGATCAGCACGGTGACGCCGATGGCGACGGTCTTGCGCTTCAGAAGCCGGCGAAGGAACTTGCTTCGCTCGCTTTGTATCTGCTTGGGTGTATCGGTTGCGATATCGGCCATCAGTAGCGTACCCTCGGATCAACCAGCAGGTAGAGCATGTCGATCGCAAAATTGATCAGGACGTAGAGGCCCGCAATGACGAGCAGGGCTCCTTGGATCACCGGATAGTCGCGGCGCAGCACCGCCGAGACGACGAGGCTTCCGACACCCGGCAGGCCAAAGACGGTCTCGGTCACGACGGCGCCGGAAATCAGGACTGCTGCAGTCAACCCGAGAACGGTGAGAATCGGAATGAGAGCGTTCTTCAGCGCATGTTTCAGCACGACCCGGCGTTCGACTAGCCCCTTCGCCCGGGCAGTGCGGATATAGTCGTCCCCGAGCACGTCGAGCATCGATGCACGGGTGAAGCGCAGGATCAGTGCGGAGGAGACGAGACCGAGTGCTACGGCCGGCAGCGTCAGATGATACATGCGATCCACGAAGCTTGCGCCCGGCCCGCCATAGCCGGAAACCGGGAACATCCCCAGGCGCACGGCGAAGAACTGCATCAGGATCAGGCCGAGCCAGAAGCTCGGAATGCTTGCCGCCAGCATGCCGATCGCCATGGAAGCCTGATCGACGAACGATCCACGCCGATAGGCGGCATAGATGCCGATCGGCAGCGCGATGGCGCCTGCGATCAGAAGCGAAAACAGCGTCAGGAAAAAGGTCGGCTCGGCGCGTTCGAGAAGGGCGGAGGAAACCGGAATGTTGAGGAAGATCGACTGGCCAAGATCGCCCTTGAGCAGTTGGCCGACATAAAACAGATATTGGATGAAGATGGATTGGTCGAGGCCAAGCCGGGTGCGGAGTTCGGCAATATCCTGCGCGCTCGCATCCGGGCCAAGCATGACAGCCGCCGGATCGCCAGGCGTCACGCGCACGATCACGAAGACGATCGTGACGACGAGAAACATCACGACGATCATGCCTGCAAGGCGTTGAAGGATGTAGCGTATCATCGGGTTGGTTCCCAGAGTGGTGCCGCCTATTCTTCGAATAGCGGAACCATTTTGTTTCTTTGTTCTCTCGCAATTCCGAACGGAAAACCGCTGCGCACTTTTCCTGGAATTGCCCTAGGTCCGCAAACGGACAGGATCGGGAACGGGCGCCGGCCGTAACCGGCGCCCGAATGCCTTGGGAGGCTTATTTCTTGATCGATGCGTTCCAGAAGTAGGGCCATGGCGCCGGATCGACGCCCTGAAGCTTGGTGGAGATCGCCGCAACGGCGTTGAAGTCGCCGATCTTCATCATGGGAGCTTCGTCATAGATGGTCTTTTGAACGTTCGCCCAAAGCTCGATACGCTTCTTGGGATCGACTTCTGTGTTGAAGGCGTCGATCGCAGCCTTGCTCGTCGGCGTGGTCCACCAGCCGGGCGAGCTTGGCGACAGCGTGCCGATCAGCGCCGGTTCCGGCAGGAAGGGGCTGTGGCTGATATAGATGTCCCACAGCGCCTTGTCGGCGCGGCGCTGGGTGAGCGTTGCCCAGTCGACCACCTGAAGGTCGACCGTAAAGCCCGCCTGTTTCAGATATTCGGCTGCGACCTGCGCCATCTTGTAATGGAATTCGTACTGGCGGCTGGTCAGGATGCGGATCGGTTCGCCCTTGTAGCCTGCGGCCTTGGCGGCGGCTGCAGCACCTTCCGGATCGGCGAGGTTATAGTTGCCTTTGACGCCGGCATCGGTGCTCCAGGTATAGGGGGCAGGATACAGGTTGCCGTCGACTGTATAGAAATTCGTGCTGCCGAAGGCGGCCGCCAGCATGTCCTCCATGCTGAGCGCCTGACGGATCGCCTTGCGGATCGCGACATTCTTCGCGATGCCGTCGGCGGTGTTGAAGACGAAGACCGGATAGCCGAACGGCTTCAGCAGCAGCGGCTGCGTCGCCGAGGATGATTTCAGCTTGTCGTAGGATTCGACCGGAAGACTGTCGATATAGTCGTATTGGCCGGAAATGGCCGCTTCGACGCGGGTATTGGCGTCGGGCACCGGAACGAAGCGGATCTCATCCAGATATTGATGCCGGGCGCCGCCGTAACCGTTGCTTTCGCCATCGCGCGGCTTGTAGCCCTCGAAACGCACCAGCTGGATATATTGGTCGGGCTTGCGTTCCTTCAGCATATAGGGACCGGTGCCGATGAAGTCGGTCATCGTGTCCGCCTGCTTGCTGGCCGGAATGATGATGGCGGCTGAGTTGTTGAAGGCAAGCAGCGAGGTCAAGGGAGCATAGGGCTGCTTCAGCTTGACGATGACCGTCGCCGGATCCTGGGCGGTGATCGCTTCGATAAAGCCACCGGCCTGCTTGCCGCGCGAGGCAAGCTTGATCCAGCGGTTGAGCGAGGCGACCACGTCGTTGGAGGTCATGACGCTGCCGTCGTGGAACTTGATGCCGCTCCTGAGCTTGATCGTATAGGTTTTGCCGTCGGCACTGATCTCGGGCAGGCTTTCGGCCAACAGCGGCGTGACGTTCCAATTCTTATCGAAAGTGTAGAGCGTTTCGAAGATGTGCTGCGTGACGATGCCGACGAGATCGGCGGTAGAGGTCATAGGATCGAGCGTCGGCGGCTCGCCGATCGTTGCAACGTTGATGACGCCTCCTTTTTCCTGGGCCATCAGCAACGAAGGGGTTGCAATCAAGGCAGCCGCAATCAGCAAGCCGGTGCTTAGCTTCATCGAAAATTCTCCCGTTTATGTTCCACAATTATGTTATATGCAATTTTATAACAGAATACAGAACGGATTCAGGCTGTCAATGGTCTCGCCGGGGGCTGGAGAAAAGCTCGTGCCGTCAAGAGGGCGCGGGCTGGTGGAATTTTGAGAAACGGCAGGCCTGCAATCCGGCTTGCTTTGGGGCGGTCAAAGCGTTCAAGCTCGCCCGATGATTTTGCGCACTTCCCGCCCGAAGCCGAGAACATGAGGCAAGACAATTTGCTCCGCAGTATCGGCGCAAGACCACATCAGCCGGGACGGATCGAACGGATGTTCGCCGCTTGCCAATCGGCCGGTCTGCAAAGAGGTTTTCGAGACAAGAATCCGGCTTCCGATCAGACTAAGGTCCAATGTTCAAAGCATTTCTTTTGGATTATTTGGACATTGCCCTGGTCGTTGACACCATTGCCACCCGTGTGTCTGCGACAAGCCCTGTCACCGTGTTCACCCATGGTGACAGGGCAAAATTCGAGGTGGTCAGAGGTTTGCCCTGTGGGGCTCAGCCTTCATTGCCGCGTTGAGGGCCATGACCGCAGCTGCATCCTTGATGCTCGGCTCCGGTCGGCCAAAGAAATAGCCTTGGACCTCGCTGCATCCTTCATTCACAACGCATTCGAGATGCGCTTCCGTTTCAACGCCTTCTGCGACGGTCGTGACGCCCAACCGCTTGCCCAGATCGGCGATAGCCCGGACAACTGCAGCGGATTCCGGTCGTTTCACGGCATCTCTTACGAACGAACCATCGATTTTGATCTTGTCGAACGGGAAGGCGCGCAGGTGGGTCAGGGACGAATATCCGGTTCCAAAATCGTCCAGCGCAACCCTTACCCCCAGGTCGCGTATGCGCCGCAGATCACCGATGCCCCGGTGTTCATCGTCGAACATCGCGGTCTCCGTCACCTCGATTTCAAGCCGGTCAGGCGATAGGCCGGAGGAGGCGAGTGCGGACAGCACGGTGGAGGCGATCGTGTCCTTGCCGAGCTGTGCCGCCGATACGTTGACAGCCACGCGCGCTCCATCCTCCCATCGGACGGCATCCCGGCATGCGGTGTTCAGGACGAATTCGCCGAGCTGCTCGATCAGCGCGCTCTGCTCGGCGATGGGAATGAATTCAGCCGGCGAAATCCAGCCCCTTTGAGGATGATGCCAGCGTATCAGTGCTTCGCGTGCGGTTATCCTCTTGCTGCGGATATCGACGATTGGTTGATAGAAGACGAACAATCCCTGGTTTTCCCGTAAGGATGCGCGCAGCTTCGTTTGAAGCAGTACGCTTTCCTGGATGCGATTTTCCATCTCGTCGGAAAATACCTTGAATGCTCCCTTGCCGCCGGCCTTCGCCGCGTAAAGGGCAATGTCGGCGCGCGCCAGCAAAGCTTCGCCGGTCTTGCCGTGCATTGGCGCATGCACAATGCCGACCGATGCGCCGATCTGGACCTGGCTCGTCTGATCAAGGTCGAATGGTACGGAGAGCGCTTCTATGACCCGGCCGGCAAGCTGCGTCACACTTAAGGGGTCGGCGAAAGGAACAAGCACGGCGAATTCATCGCCGCCGAGGCGTCCGATCGTCATCGCCGGTGCCGTGCAAACTGCCCGCAACCGGTCAGCGACCGCCTTCAGCAAGGCGTCGCCGACACGATGACCCTTGGTATCATTCACCAGTTTGAAGCCGTCGAGGTCAATGAACAGCAGCGAGGGGTGATCTTCCGTCTTGAGGAGACTCGCGTCCAATTCTGCATTGAACGTGGTGCGGTTTGCGAGCCCGGTAAGCGTGTCGTGGTGTGCGAGTTGCCGTATGCGTCGCTCGGCCTCCACTTCCTTCGTAACGATCGCCCAGGTGAGCATCGGTCCCAAAAAGCTCCCGTCGTCGGCCGTTACCGCAGAGATCTTGAGATCCAGCACTTCCGGACCGAGATTGATCCGGGCATTGTGCGGCAAATTTGCCGGATCTGCGAGAATGCGGCGTTGGTGCTGCGGGCTCCGATGGAAAACGTCGATCGAGGTGCCAAGCAGCTTGTCCGCCTTGATCGGCAGCAGGTGTTCGATCTTGCGCATGAGCTGCTTGGAGGTTTCATTGGCGTAGTTGATGATCAGTGTTTCGGGTTCAACCGTCATCACGGCGACAGGCATGTCGTCGATCATCCGCAGCAAACGGCTTTGTGCCTCTTCCCGCCGGCGCGCCTCTGTTTGAGCATTCACCATGCGCGCGAAGTCGCGGTAATTGATGTTGAGGATCACCAGCATGCCGGCGGATACCAATGCTATGTTCATCGCCGTTGCCACGAAAGTCGGTTGCCCGGTTGCGCAGAAAAAAACGATGAAGGCCCCATTGACGATGGCCGTCACAGTGATGGCCGCGGAACGCAGATGCATGAGGCAAAAGATGCAGGCAATCACCGTGATGGCCATGTAAAAGGCCAGGTGTGAACGCGTATATGCGTCGCCATAGGGAAAGAGCAGGAACGACCAGACGGTAAAGACGAACGCAATTGCGAAAGAAAGACGATTGGTACGCCTCAAGGCGTGAAGTGCCGTCTCCGGATCGATGCGACGCGATCGCCGCCAATGGAACACACGCAGGATGGAAGCCAACGTCAAGGCAAGAGGCGTGGCAACTGTCAGCCAAGGCGGTGCGATCATCATGTGCGTTGCGGCGACCGCCCAGGTGCTCGACATCAGGATGAAATACATCATCGGCATTTGCCGGGAAAGCGCGCGATACTGTGCCTGCAGCAGCTCCGGATTATCGGCCGGAACTGCTATGAATTGCCGAATTTTGTCGAACAGTTGCCGCACTGAGGCGCCCTTTCCATGATTGGTCGGCTTTTTGGTGAGGGTTCTCAGCGTCATGCTGGATCTACTGGAGCAGTGAGAAAGACTATAGCCGGCCCGGCAGCGCATGTTTCTGCTGCAGAACCCTTGTGCGCTTGGCTGACTCTCTCGCGTCTTCTGCGAGGCCGGTTGTCGCAATCGGCATGAGGAATGTGCACCTATGTGAAGCAGACGGGTTTCTTTCCGGGCCGCCCCGCCCGCCGGTCGTGGATGGCAAAGTTGGCGTATTTTCGTCTGCGTTCGTCAAGGTGTTTCCTCGGAGCCTCCTCGATGGCTGTAGAGATTTGCTTCTGTACGACCATTCGTTCCTGGGTATCCGATAGAGTGCTTGTGATATGTTAAGGATCGGTTCGCGTCATTCGAACCGAACGTCATCGATGCCGGCAGCTGGCATCGCCACGTCCAGAGACGGTCTGTACGATTTCCGGAAGCCTGGCCGCAATCAGAGTGGAAGAATTGTGACGATGCCGATATTGTGAATTGATTGCCGGCCGGACAGGCGGCATTCCTCTGATTGGAGGCGGACAAATGCCGGCAGTCGATAACATCTCGCTGACCTTTGCGCGGTTGAATGCCGAGCAACGCGTCGCGTGGGTCGACAGCCTGACAACGTCTATCGCGGACCTTGTTCAAGATATGGGTGAGGAATTCGATGACGATATCGTATGCAAGCTTCTCGATATCGGCCGAATGCTTCAGACCATGCGCGAAGATCTCGCCATGATCGACGATCCAGGCAACCGCGCCATCATCTCCCATGTTCACGAGATAATTTTCGCCATGCGGACCTGTGTCGGATGGAAGGTCGGCGTATCGGCATTTCACTGAACGGGATCAAGCCGAGCGCCAGAATTGGCGCTTTTCACATTCTTCGTTCCTCTGGAAAGAAGTGCGATGGTGTCGCCGGACCGTTCGGCGGACGGCGTGGTTTAGAACCGCTCCATCTCCCGACCGACCTTCATCAGAAATCGGCTGCGGGAAATATCGGTCGAGCGGTTCATGTCATAGTGAGCAAGGAAGACGACCGGGGCGAAGGGCTTGATCTGGGCGCGCAGTACGCGCTTGACGATCTTCTTCGGCGGATTGCCGGCAATGAAGGCGCGGAATGGATCGGCGCCGTAGGTCAAGACCGCGCCGAGCTTGCGGATATGCTGCAGCTTCGAGCGCACCTTGCCGTCGACGAGTTCGAAGGAGACGCCGGGCAGCCAGA
Source organism: Hyphomicrobiales bacterium (assembly GCA_900468625.1). Taxonomy (GTDB): domain Bacteria; phylum Pseudomonadota; class Alphaproteobacteria; order Rhizobiales; family Rhizobiaceae; genus Rhizobium. The sequence goes on along the minus strand of UBUL01000049.1, from coordinate 25,318 downwards.
CCCGGTCGAAATAGCCCTTGAGGATGGCCGGAAAGCCGAAATTCCAGACCGGAGTGACGATCACCAAGGCCTCGGTGCGCTCCAGCCGTTCGACATAGGGTTTGACTGCCTCGGTATTGTCTGGATAGTCGTGGTAGATCATGCGGTCACGACGCGACAGCACGGGATCGAAGCCTTCCGCGTAAAGATTGCAATCGTCGACTTCGTGACCGGCACTCCTCAGGCTTTCGATGGTTTTCCGGTGCAGCGCGGCACCATAGCTTTCCTCGACTGGATGGGAATGAAGGACAAGGACCTTCATGAGGCCTCCATCAGCGCCGCAAGGCCGGGGAAGAGATAGTTCTTGCCGGATTTGAAATCAAAATTCGGATCGTCCCAGGCGATCATCTTGCCGGGATTGAGCAGGCCCTTCGGATCGGTCTCCTTCTTGAAGGCAAGCTGGACCGCATCCGTCTGCTTCATGCCGCCTTCTTCAAGCGTATAGCGATGCGGATTGAAGATCGGGCAGCCGTGATCCTGGTGAATCCTGATGATCTCCTCGAGCCGGGCCTCGGACGTATAGCGCACCAAAGGCAGCCCGGAGCACTGGATCTGTCCGTCGAACCTGATGAATTCGAGATGGCCTGGCACCTCGTCGCCGAAGATTTCCACCATCTTCTGCACTTTGGCGACGTGATCCGGCCCCGGATATTGCACCTGCAGATAGGTGATCGACGGATCGACCTTCAGGGCGCGCAGCGTGGTGTGGTTCCAGGCAAGCTCATAGGCATGCGGTATGCCCTTCATGCTCTCGACCTTGTCGGAGCGGAAGGTGATCTCGCCCTTCTGCTGCATCGTGAAGGCGACGAAAGGGTCCATCGCATGCGGCGCGATCATCAGCGCCACGATCGATTGCCCCTGACGGATATAGGGCTTGTGGCGGGCAAAATAGTCTTGCGGGATGGGGGCGGCGATCGGGGCGATCTCCTTGACGAGAATGCCGTTGCACTTGGCGAGAGCATCGGAAAACCGTACGGCATCCATGAAGTCGTCATAGCCGACCAGCACGTCCACCCAATCATAGGCCGGCGCCAGCGGCATTTCGATCTCCGTGATGATGCCGTTTGTGCCGTAGGCGTGGCTGACCTTGGTCAGATCCCAGCCTGTGAGATCGAGCGTGCGGGGCTCCGCCTCCATCGTCACGACGCGCAGGCGCAGGATATTGCCGAGGTCGCGCAGGCCGCCCCAGGTGATGGAGCCGACACCGCCAGAGCCGCCGGCGATGAAGCCGCCGATGGTCGCCGTCTGCGCGGTCGAGGGATGGAAGCGCAGCTCCTGGCCCGAATGGGCCTTGGTCTGGCGGTCGAGTTCGGCAATGACGATGCCTGGCTCGCAGATGACGCGGCCGGGATGGATCTCCTTGATCCTGTTCATGGCGGCAAGATTGAGTACGATGCCGCCGGAAAGCGGCATGGCCTGGCCGTAATTGCCTGTGCCGGCGCCGCGCGGCGTGACGGGAACGTCATGCGCATAGGCAACCTTTAGAGTACGGATCACGTCTTCCTCGGTCTTCGGGGTGACGACGAGATCGGCCGTGACGTTGTCGAGCTGGGCTTTCAGGATCGGCGAATACCAATAGAAGTCCCGGCTCTTCTGGCGCACGAGCGCCGGATTGTCTTCGACGGCAATACCTTCGAGTTCTTTCTTGATGCGCTGATAATCCGGCATGTTCAGGCTCCAATGACGCTGTCGAGTTCACGATAATCCGGCAGGCTGCGATCGATCACCTTGCCCTTGCGAAGGACGACGCGATCGGACTGCGGACGGGAAAGGAATTCGCTCCAGCGCCGGGCGCTGAAAAGCACGAGATCGGCGGGGCTGCCGACGGCGATCCGGCCGATATCCGGGCGGCCGAGAATGCTGGCGGGCGACGTGGTGATGACGCGGGCGGCTGTATCCAGCGGATGGTCGAGATGCAGGATGCGCACGGCCTCCCGGAACACTTCCACCGGATCGAGATCGCCATAGGCATAGAAGGGGTCGCGGGTATTGTCGGAGGCAACCGCGGTCGGCACGCCGGCGCTAGCAAGCTCGTGCAGAAGCGTCACGCCCCGCCAGCGCGGTGTGCGGCCGGCGTGGCGCTCCTGCAGATACATGTTGCACATCGGCAGCGACACGATGGATATCCCGGCCTTGGCGACGAGATCGATGGCGGCGCGCGCCACATCCTCGTCCTGCCGGGCAAGCGAGCAGCAATGGCCGGCCGTCACCTTGCCCGTAAAGCCGTTGCGAAGCACGGCTTCGGCAAGCGCCTTCAGCGTCAGCACCTGCTTGTCCTCGGTCTCGTCGACATGCAGATCGACATCGAGACCGTGGTCGGCGGCAGCCCGCAAAAGCTTGTCGAGCTGCGCGTCGATGTCCGGATTCATCTGCGTGACGCCGCCCATCAAGCCGCCAGCTTCGCGCACGACGCGGAGGAGGTCGGTAAAAAACGCGTCATCCACCATGCTGTCGAGCGGAAAGAGGGCAACGGCCTGCAGTGCGATCTTGTCTTTCCACGCTTCGCGGACCGAGGTGAAGACCTCGAAGGAAATGCGGTGTTGCGGCGCCAGTGAATCCAGATGGGTGCGTATCAGGCCGGTGCCATGGGCGTAAGCCGAACGTAATGAGAATTCCATGCGCCTGCGTACGTCGTCTGCCGACCAGTTGGCCTCGCGGTCGGCACGCACCGCATCGAGCGCACCTGTGAAGCTGCCATCCGGGTTCGATTGCCGCTCCCATATGTGGCCCTTGTCGAGATGGGTGTGCATGTCGGCGAAAGTCGGCCAGACCATGCCGTCGCGCATGTCGATCTTGGCATATTCCACCGGAACGGAGCCGGGCGCGCGGATATCGCTGACGAGGCCGTCGGCAACGACGATATCGGCCTTGACAAGCCCCTCGTTGGCGGGTGCCTGAAAGCCGGCCAGCGTCACGGCGGGAACGGTGGCATTGCTCAGCACGAAACGGGCGGCATTCGGCGGCGACATGAAGGCGTGGGACATCAATTCTCCCGCTTGAGGCTGCTCTCATGCCAGCGATGCAGGCTCAGCCATGAGAGGAACGAGGTGAAGGCGAAGATGGCGACGCCGAGCGCCGACAGAAGCAGGAGTGCCGCAAAGAGCCGCGGCATGTTCTGGCGGTATTGTGCCTCGAGCAGGCGGAACGCCAGGCCCGAATTCGCACCGCCGGAGCCGGCGGCGAATTCGGCGACGACCGACGCGATCAGCGACAGGCCGCCGCCGATTCTCAAGCCCGTCATGAAATAGGGCTGGGCCGCCGGCAGTTTCAGATGCAGCAAGGCCTGCCAGCGCGAGGCGCCATAGAGGTCGAAGAGGTTGAGCAGATTGTGGTCGACGCTCTTCAAGCCCTGTACCATGTTGGAAAGGATCGGAAAGAAGGCGACGAGAAAGCCGCAGATCAGAAGTGCGGCTTCGCGCGTCGGGGCGTAGATCAGGATCAGGGGTGCGATCGCGACGATCGGCGTCACCTGCAGGATGACGGCGAGCGGATAGAAGGCAAGTTCGATCCAACGGGACTGCACGAGGAAGATCGCAAAGCCGACGCCGCCGATGAGCGCCAGGATCAGCGATACGAAGGTGATCTCGGTCGTCACCCACAAAGCCGGCCAAAGGATGCTCCAATCGGAGACGAGCGCCCTGGCGACGGCGACCGGGCTCGGCAGGATATATTGCGGAATGCCGGCGCCGACGACGAGTAGCTGCCAGAGGACGAGAAGCGCAAGTACAGTCAGGATCGGCACAAGGATTGCGAGCGCCCGTTCGAGATTGCGCTTCCTGCCGGCCGCGGCCGAGGCCGAGGGCACATCGGCGGATTCAATGGAAAGAGTGGCATGCAGGCTGGTGCTGTCGCTCATCGATGGTCCTCCGGCCAGCCAATGGCCTCGATCAGGGAACGGGATACCTTTTCGCACACCTGCCGGTATTCTTCCGATGAGCGATAAAGGGGATCGCGCTCGCCGCTGGTTTCCAACGGGAAGTCGGTATGGACGCGGCCGGGCCGTGCCTTCATGACGACGATGCGGTTGGAGAGATAGGCGGACTCATAGACGGAATGCGTGACGAAGATGACGGTGATGCCAGTCGTCTGCCACAGACGCAAAACATCGTCGTTCAGTTTCTGGCGGGTGATTTCGTCGAGTGCCGCGAAGGGTTCGTCCATCAGCAGCAGCTTCGGTTTCGTCACAAGCGCGCGGGCGATCGAAACCCGCATCTTCATGCCGCCGGACAATTCGCGCGGATAGGCATCGGCGAAGTCCTGAAGGCCGACGGTTGCCAGCGTTTCCATGATCTGGTCGTGTGCAGCCGCTTTCGACACGCCCCTGAGCTTCAGCGGCAGATGGACATTGCCGAACACAGTCTTCCAGGGAAGCAGTGTCGGTTCCTGGAAAACGAAGCTGATATCGCCCTCCGGCAGGCCCTTGGCGTTGATGCGCGAACTCGGCCAGTCGATCCTGCCGCTGGAAGCGCCCCCGAGGCCGGCAATAATGCGCAAGGCCGTCGACTTGCCGCAGCCGGAGGGGCCGAGCAGGCTGATGAACTCGCCGCTCTCCACATTGAGCGACATGCCGGAAAGTGCCAGCGTGCCGTTGGAGAAGATCTTGGAGACCTGCTCCATGACTACGAGTGGCCGCTTGCGTATTTCCGCGGAGGGGACAGTGGTTGCTTTGGATAGGGTCATATCCGGTTCTCTGTCGAAGTCAGCAATTGGGTTTAGAGCTAGAAGTGCCCCTCACCCTAACCCTCTCCCCGCTTGCGGGGAGAGGGATGATCGTGTTCGCGGTCACTCATTACAATCGCAACAACCCATGACGGCAGTTGCTGCTTTCGCGGTTCGGCGGTGGCGCTTCTTGCTCCATTGCTCCCTCTCCCCGCAAGCAGAAGGCTGGGGTGAGGGGCTGCCTTGCGCCAATGTTACTTCTTCAGCGACATGCCGACGCCCTTGCAGACGAATTGCGGGTCGAAGGCCTTCTTGTAATCGATATCGGCATCGAAGAGCTTGATCTGGACCATCTCGTCGAAGAACTTCTTATAGTGCGCTTCGGTGATGCAACCGATGCCCTTGCCGAGGGCGTCGCCGGATTCCACGATGCCATATTCCTTCATCTTGGCGATCGAATAGGCGATCTGGCCATCCGTCATATCGGGATTGTCCCTCTTGATCAGCTCGTTGGCCGCCTTGTTGTCGCCGTAGAGATAGTTGTACCAGCCCTCGATCGAGGCATTGACGAAGCGTTGCACGAGATCCGGGTTCTTGTCGACCAGCGCCTTCTGCGTGGTGATCATCGTCGAATAGGGCGAGTAGCCGGCATCGGCGATCAGGAAGACCTTCGGCTTCCAGCCGGCCTGCTTCTCGATTTCATAAGGCTCCGAAGTCACATAGCCCTGCTGCGCCGACTGCTTGTCGGCCAGGAACGGAGCCGGGCTGAAATTGTAGGGCTTGAACTGTTCGTCCTTGAAGCCCGGGAAGTTCGCCTTCATCCACTCGAAATAGGTGATGTAGCCATCCTTGCTGAGGAACAACGTCGGCAGCTTGGCGAGGTCCTCGAATTTTTCCACGCCTGCATCCGGATGAGCGATGAGAACCTGCGGATCCTTCTGGAAGATGGCCGCGACGTCAACGATCGGAATCCCCTGCTTGACGGCATCGATTTCCTGCTGTGGGCCGCCCATGTAGAAATCGAGCTTGCCGGAGACGAGCAGGGCCTGGTTGGCGGCGTTGGGACCACCCTGAACAATGGTGACGTCAAGACCGTATTTTTTGTAGGTGCCGTCGGCAATCGCCTGGTAGAAGCCGCCGTGCTCGGCCTGTGCAAGCCAGTTGGTGCCATAGGTGACTTTGTCGAGCGCATTTGCAGGCTCGGCCACCGCGATCGCTGCGGCCAGGCCTATGACGGCGAAGAATGCTTTTGTCTTCAATGCGTTATACATGGCTGACTGTTCCCTCTATCTGCCATGGGACATCATTGTTGGCGCCCATTTCCTGCATTTGAGCGGTTGCTTTGCGCTTTGAAAAGCATCAAAATTCGTGCGCATTGATGCCTTTTTGGCATCTGTTCGCGAGCCTGTGCCTAAATTGTGCGGCTTGGGCAAAAAATAAGCAATGGGAACAGGCATGCTGCACTCGAGACGGCTTCTTTATATCAACGAGATTGCCCGCTGCGGCTCGATCCGCAAGGCGGCCGCGCGGCTCAACGTGGCCTCTTCTGCGATCAACCGGCAGATTCTGGCATTGGAGGAGGAGATGGGCGCGCCGCTCTTCGAACGTCTGCCGCGCGGGCTGAGGCTGACGGCTGCGGGCGAGCTCTGCATCGAGCACATCCGCGAGGTATTGAAGAACTACGAGCGACTGGAGGGGCGTATCCGCAGCCTCAAAATGCAACAGGCCGGCAAGGTCAGGATGGTCGCGACGGTCGGCCTTACGGGTGGTCCCCTGCCTGAGATCATCGCACGCTTTCTCTCCGAACATCCAAGGGTTTTCATTCAGCTGCGCAACGATGCCGGTACGACGACCATTGCGCCGGTGGTCTCTGGCGAAGTCGATATCGGTCTCGGTTTCAACATACCGGCGACACCCGGCATCCGCTCGCTCGGCAATTTCGACATACCGATCGGCGTGGTGCTGCCGCCCGGTCATCCCTTGATCGGGCCGGGGCCGATCAATCTTGCAGACGTTGTGGAGGAGCGGCTGCTACTGGCCCAGCCCGGCACCAGCCTGCGTGACATCATCAATTTGACGCTTGCCCGTCTTGCCGTTCAGGTCGAACCTGTACTGGAGAGCAATGCGTCGGAAATGCTCAAGCAGATGGTCAAATGCGGGGCTGGGCTGACCCTGCTCAATCCGCTCGATGTGATCACCGAATGCCGCCGCGGCGAGCTGGTGTTCCGGCCGATCGCCGAGCCGCATTCGCGGTCCCAGCCGATGAAGCTCTTCGCCCGCACACGCGCGCCGCTCGATGCCGCCACCAGCCTCTTCGTCGAATATCTGCTCGCCGAACTTGCCGGCATGGTGGAGGAGCTGCAGTCCAAAGGGCATATCATTCCGCTCTCCGAACGACGCCGCTCCGATGCCTATTTCGAGTAGAGATTTGAGAGGGGATAGTCGCGCAGATCGCGCAGCATCTCGATGAAGCCGGCAACCTCGTGGCGGCAGATGAGCGCGCCCTTCTCCGCCGTGCCGTTGGCGGCATTGCCGACGACGCCGTTCGGATTGAGATCGTGGGCGATCCAGGCGAGTGAATGCGGCGGCAAGGGCTGCAGATACTTCGAATGTTCCTTCATCCATTCCGCCTTGGAGGCGAAGTTCTCAGCCTTGTCCATCCGCACGAGTTCAGGCCGGAAATACAGCATGAGCGAAGTTTCGACATCGCCGCCATGGATGCCGAAGCGCTGCTCGTGCTCGTCGATCATGCCGTCAGGCGTGCCGAAGCGGGTCCATTGCGTGGCGACGACAGCCATTTGATGGCGTACGCGCAGCTCGCGCGCGACGATGCCCATGATGTCGAGATTGCCGCCGTGGGAATTGACGATGACCATCTTGCGGATGCCGGCCTCGGCGACCTTGGCGCCGATGGCGGTCCAGACCGGGATCAGCAGCTCCGCACCGAGCGACAGCGTACCGGGACCGTGGATATGTTCATTGGCTTTGCCGATCTGCTGCACCGGCAGCACGAGGAAATCGATATCGTCGGGTCGCTGGATCTTCAGTTCCGCCAGCATGCCTTCGGCGATCGCGACATCCGTTGCGATCGGCAGATGCGGGCCGTGCTGTTCCGTCGAGGCGATCGGCAGGATCGCAATCGTGGTCTCGGGCGAGAGATCGGCGAAATCATAGGTGTTGAGTTCGTTCCAATAGAAGGGCTTCGCCATCGCCATATCCTCTCGTCAGCGTCGCTTATCCTCAACGGATACGGCAAGGACAGTAACGGTGGAAAGCATCAATTTGCGGGCGTGCCGCTGCCTTTTTGCGTACACCTGAGGCGCAAGCGCGAAACGCTTTCCGGCATTCCGCTCTAAAGACCGAGAGTACTGAGCCAGCTATCGAAGCTTGGAGCGTCTTTGGCGCGCAGACACAGTTCCGTCTTGAATTCTCCGGAATGCTTGCGGACCTCGCTCGGATTATAGCCGAATTCATGGGTGAACGCCCTGCAGAAATTGGCCGCGGACTCAAAGCCGAACTGATTGGCAATGTCGGCGATCTTCCGGCTGTTGGCGGGGTCGTTCAGTGCCGCACGGGCTGCGAGAAGCCGTCTCCTGCGGATATAGTTCAGTACGCCGCCCGATGTCTGGAACAGTTCATAGAGCCGGGTCCGTGAAATTCCCAGTTCGCGGCTTAACGCTTCGGGCGTCAAATCTGCCGAAGCCAGATTGCACTGGATGAAATGCCGTGCCCTTGTCATCAACCCGCTTTGCGAGGTCTCGGCGTCGATGTGGCAATGCGTCAGGGGAGCGATGCTATGGAACACCATCTCCCGAAGCTGGTTTCTGACGCTTAACAGATCATCTCTGGTCAGGCGATTCAGATTTGCTTCCAGAAAATCGACGTAACTCGCAAGCAGCGATACGCGCGTGCCGGCAAGGACTATATTGCTGCTTGCGCTTGGCAGTCCGCCATAGGCTGCAAACAGATCGCATGGCAGGATCAAGGCTACGGATTGGGCGGGCAATGTTCGTCCGTAAAACGGACAGCCTAACATCCGTATTTCCATCATTCCCGGCCGGTTCTCGACAACCTTTCCGTTGACGCTCGTCCAGGTTCTCCCGTTGCGCAGAAAGGTGATTTGCCAATGATCGATCGAACTGAAGCGCACTTTCTCGGCGGAGCGCTCGAAGCTGAATGCCGGGGCATCCTGCTGGATCAAAAGCGCGCCCTCGAGATTCCAAACGGTCTGCTTTGCGTTGAAGGGCTGGTCAGCCTTCGCTTGTTCCGGCAAGCGCATGTCGACCAGCGGGGCCATACGCCCCTGCCACGCGATAAACTGCTGGTCGGGACATAGGTCCTGACTGGAAAACGCAAGAGACGCCAATCCCGTTGCTTCCTGCGCTTCGCTGAAGAGCGGCGTTTGAAGAGTCCGTGGCCAGCGACGTCTTTCCATCGGCCTGGACGTTTCAGGGAAAATCTCGGCTTTACTCCACATCATCGTAGCGGCCCCTCGACACTACATGGCACATCGCATCTGATGCGGTCGCGATACGCCCTTGACAACTTGTGGTATGCGTGAGGCCGGCCAATCAGGCTCGAAATCGGGTTTTTTCTGTGGACCGGCGCATCTTTCCGAAACTTTAGGCTAGCTTTTTGCTTCGCAAACAGGCAAAGACCTCGCCACATACCTGTGTGGAACATTGGCTGGACGGATACGGACGAGGCTGTTTCTTGGTCTCCGACGACGGAATTTGCCGTGCTTAATCGCGCCTCCACCGAAGAATTGGCAAAAGCCAAGGGTGTTTGACTGACAGTTCCAGGCAGCCATGGCAAGCGATGCAAAACTTGTACCCGAAAGGGTGACATGAACGCGGACCTTATTTTGTATCTGCAAATAGAATTAAACAGAATCTGTTAATATTTTCAAGATCTCTGTGCTGTAGGTTGAAATAATTTCCGTAAATGTGAATACAAAGAAATCAAGACAAGGAAGTAAATGAATGATTTCAAATTGGACCCGCCTTCATCTGCATCTTAATCGTTACATATTGAGTTCGGCTCTCGTATTCATAAGTACGATTTTATTTCTCTCCGTTTCTGTAGAGGGAGCTGCGGCGGCAGGCGCAGGCCAATATAAATACAAAACCATCGATCTTTACATGAAGAAAAGTGAGAACAATACTTATTTTTACGGATCCGGTCAGGTCCAGAGAAAGATGACTGTTTCTTCCGACGAGTATTTCAAGGGCTCTCCCTATGTCTGCACGCCAAGCGGATTTGGCAGAACGTCACATTGCTACTCGCGGCACTAATTAGGATCGGTTTGGCGGGCTTCGTTGACCGCCGGAATGTGGTACAGGGCCATCGTTTCCAATGGCCCTGCGGTTGAGCGGTTCAACGCCGCCCGGTGCGACGCGCCTGTGCGTCGTTTCTTTGCACGCGCGCACTATCATGCCCGCAGATGCCTTTTGACATAATCGCCGCGGTGCAATTTCAAAACCTCATCGCCGCGCTTTGTCGGGCTGTGCCGGAACACATACCATTTTCCATGCGGGGCGCGTTTCTGGTAAATAACCCCTGCTTTCTCACGATGCAGAAAGCAGGACACATCGCGTGCGGCATATTTCCTGCTGTACCAGACGGCACTCATGCACATTTTGCCGCCGTTCGTCGTATACCAGCGGCCTCTCGCATAGGATTTTTCCTTACCCGTATGCGACCATGCTACAAAATGCCGGCCCTTGGCTGAGAAAAAGCCCGCGCCGGTTTTCCATATCCAGGAACGACCGGCATAAAGCTTTCGCAGATCCGCGGCACTCATCGGTGCTGCCCGAACGGCTTGGCGAGCGATCATGCGATCGGCATGCTGCTGGCTGGCAGCATGTGCGGTGCCGCCGAGCAGCAGCAGCGAGATCAGTACGTTCAACATCCAGAGTCGAAACAGGGACATCTTTGCCTCCTTTCAGCCCATTGCAGGTCAATTCAGCAGCGGGCTGACAACGCGCCAATCCGGCCGCCCGAGGTTATGGGGCCATGGATAGACCTCGCGATCGTCGAAATACACCACCGCGACGAGATCCTTGAATTCGGAGTGAGGCTTGTTGGCTTCTTCGGCCCAGGCATGGACGTAGTCCTCATTGCCCTGGTAGCCCAGCTCCGCGATGACGATCGGCTTTTTGTATTTCTTGACGCGTTCATAACCTGGCTTGGTCGCTTCGACGAATGTCGAGTCGCGCCCAAGCGTGTACTTGTCGAAGGGCTGATAGCCGAAGACCGAAAGCCCGACGACATCGACATACTGATCGCCCGGATAGTAGGCTTCAAGCCCTTCCTTGCCCATCGGCGACCACATGTATTTGGCCGAAGGAAGATAGCGCCGGCATACGTCGACGACGTGCCTGTATGCCTTCACATATCCTTCGGGGCTCCAGTAAGCCCAGGTAAACTGCCCGTTCTTTTCGTCCATTTCCTGAGCCCAGCGAATGGTCACCGGCTGCTGGAGCTTGGCCGCCGCCGAGCAGATCGACGCCATGTTCGTGTCGTAGTGCCCGTCGAGAACCCCCTTGAGCAGGTCGTTTGGAGTGACACGCCAGTTGCGCGCCCAGGACCATGGCTCGATGGTCAGCAGCAGCGAGCGGCCGCGTTGGCGCGCATAGGTGTCTGCCGCGCTCAAGGTCGCAAGATCGACATCTTCCCAAGGAATAAACAGGTGCTCGATCTTGGGATTGGTATCGCTGGAAAAATCTCCGTTCGGATCATAGGCTCCGCCCGGAAGCGATTGCGGCGTGATGATCGGCCGCTTGTCGTGGAACGTACCTTGGTTGCCTGTCTTTGGTTCGAGACCGTTGTTGGCAGCGTACATTGCTCCGGACAAGCCTGCGAAGCAAAGTACGGCTGCGGTCAGTTTGAATGCCGTTTTCATTGCACTGCCTCCTTCCTCAGCTCGGCGTTGCTCGTGTTCAAGGTAGCCTTCACGACGCTTAGCCGCTGTGAAACCAGATCGCTGGCGACCAACTTCTGCGCCTCATCGGCTTGGTTGGGCACGCCATGGCGAAAGACGAACCAGGCTCCGCCGGATTCGCGTTTTTGATAGATGGTATTGTCGAGAACTCGATGGAGGAAGCAGGTTTTCGCAGGGAACTTGCCGTTCGCTGCGTGCCAGGTTGCATCCAAACACAGGCGTCCTGCATCGTCCACAGTCCAGCGGCCTTCGGCCCAGGACGGGCCTTTGGCTCCGTCGACCCAAGCGGAAAACTGCCGGTTCGCATCCTGCATCCGCCCGGCGCCGTCGGGCCATTGCCAGCTCCTGTCCCGGTAGAGCTGGTAAAGCTCAAACGCCGTCATCGGGCGGGCTTTGGCCGGCATTTTAAGGCTCGGCTCCGCGGCTGCCGCGCTCGCCGGCGCGGCGAGCCCGAAGACGGCGACAATAGCAAGCGTTGCCGCACTTGCGCGGGCCAAAAGGCGTATGATGTTATCTGATGGTGCCATTTTCTCTCTCCCGCGTAACGGCTGAAGAAGCCTTTGCCGTCCGAAGCGATTTATTTCTCAGTCTCATCATGCTTTGAAGATCGCCTTCCGCGCAGGCGGGGCGTCCTATGGTGGAAATGCGGAATCCGAGCTGCAGGGCGGCTTCCACCTGCAAGGCGTTCCTGAGATCCACGAGGATTGGCTGGCGCATATTGTTCTTCAGTTGCGCCAGATCCAGATTCTTGATGATTGCCCATTCCGTCATGACGACTGCTGCGTCGGCATCCCTTACGCATTCGTAGGGATCGTCGCAGAACACCACATGATCGAGCATACTGGCGGCATTCTCGATGCCGACCGGATCATAGGCACGGATATGACCGCCGAAGCGCTGCAGCGCCTCGATCAGCCGTACCGACGGCGCCTCGCGCATATCGTCGGTGTCGGGTTTGAAGGTGAGGCCCAGGATGGCGATGGTCCGGCCGTCGACGCTGCCGCCGAGCGCTTCCATGACTTTAAGAGCCATTCGTCGCTTGCGGGCATCGTTGGCGATGATGGTCTCTTCTACGATGCGCAGCTCGACGCCGTAATCCTGTGCGGTTCGCAGGAGGGCCTGCGTGTCTTTCGGAAAGCAAGAACCGCCGAATCCAGGTCCCGGCGCCAGAAAAGTCGTTCCTATGCGTCTGTCGAGGCCCATTCCGAGCGCCAGCTCCTCGACATCGCTGCCCACCTGTTCGCAGAGATCGGCAAGTTCGTTGATGAACGTTATCTTGGTGGCGAGGAACGCATTGGCGGCATATTTGATTAGTTCCGCGGTTCGCCGCGTGGTGACGAGGATCGGCGTTTCCTGCAGGCCCATAGGGACATCATAAAGTTCCAGGAGGCGCTTGCACGCGCGTTCGTCGTCGACACCGATCACGACCCGGTCCGGCGCGAGAAAATCGCACACCGCGAGACCTTCACGAAGAAATTCCGGATTGGAAGCGACGGAGAATGTGCCCGGTTTGCGTACCGCGCCAATGATCTTCTGCACCACATCTCCCGTGCCGACCGGAACGGTTGATTTCAGTACGACGACGGTATCGTCCGTGATCAGCGGCGCAAGCTCGCAGGCGGCAAGATAGATACAGGACAGATCTGTCTCGACCCGATCGATGCGAGGAGGCGTTGCGACAACGATGAAGACGATGGCGGCTCCGGTGACGGCGCTGTTCAGATTGCAGGTGAAATCAAGCCTTCCCGCAGCATAGTTGCGCTCGACCATCTCATCGAGGTGAGGCTCGTAGATCGGCATCCTGCCTTGATGGAGATCGGCAATCTTGCGCGTATTCTTATCGACGCAGATGACCGTATGCCCCCATTCGGCAAAGCACGTGCCGCTAACCAATCCTACATATCCAGTTCCGATAACAGCGATCTTCATTTGCGGCTGCGCTCATGCGCCCTTCCTGTCAGAAGCTTCCGTCATTGCACTATTGTCCCGCCAATGCGGAGCGAACATGATTCTATGCTGCCGACGTCCGCTTATTCCCGCTCCTGCGACCGGTGAATGTTCGGCAAAAAGCGCATAGCCACCCGTGCTCCAGGTCAATGAGAACAGTCCTTCCGGACCATGCTCCGTGACGGCAAAGCCCGGCAGGGCGATTAGAACGAGCAATGCGCTCGCAACAGCGGGACGATAGAAACGGCTGCTCATGGAAATAGTATTTTCGTAAGCATGCTTGATGATGATCACCAGCAACAGCAGCGTATAGATCGCTGCATTCATCGTGGCGAAGATGTAAAATCCGCTGGTTTCGTCAGCATCACGAATCGATAGAACAGGTAATATGGAGACGAAGGATAGAACTGCATAAGGTGCCAATACCCGGATGGGCAGCGGATCGACATTGGACGAACCCTTCGGCGTCACGCGAAAATCGACGAAAGATCCAGTCATCCAATCACGTATGGCAGCAATCGTTCCAGCAAGCGCCCAAGGCCAGCGGGCAAACAGAAACAACGTCACTTCCCAGCTCAGAATCTTCGCATCAAACGGCCTGAACGTACCGGTGCGGCGCCAGCGATAGGCAAACGCAATCAACAAGACAGATTGCGGCATGAAATGGATGAGGAAATCAGGATAGGACACATCAACAAAGCTTCGCCCGTCCACAAGAGCTATCATCGGCAGCAAGAACATCAAAGCCATGAATATCGAGAAGAGAGGATACCAAAGCTCGGAGAACAGGAATTGTGCCTTGAGACGCGGCGGTAGATGCGGTAACAACGTAGGTGAATATTGCAGCAGTACCATCATCAAGCTGCGCGACCACTGGAACTCCTGGGTGACAAGGTCACTGAAGGTTCGTGGACCATCACCATGAGCGATGGCATCGATCGCGTGGACGCCGCGCCAGCCATGCGCATTCATCATGAGCGTCGTTGAATGGTCCTCGGCAAGTTCGGGACCGAGGCCGCCAATATCTTTCAAAGCGGCGGTACGAACACCATAATGCGAACCGATGCAAAGCGGTGCCAGCCGATTGTTGAAACCTGCCTGCAGGGGGCCGTGCATGCTTGCTTCGGCATAAAGGCGTCCGCGCGCGGACCAGCTTTCGCGGGCATTGCTGTCACAGATACTGGGCGCGGACACGTAGCCGATAGCAGGATCTGCGAAGGGACGCAGCATCTGATAAAGGTAGTCCTGTGCCGGGACATGATCGGCATCGAGCTGGACGACGAAGTCGTAACGCTCATAGCCGTAATGATCGTAGAAGAAAGCGAGGTTGCCCTCCTTGCAGCGCGTGCGGCGCGGCCAGGTCTTTCGATGATAGTCATCACGCCCCTTGCGGGTCGAAAGATAAACGCCGTGTCTGTTGCACCAATCGACCGTCGCAGACGAGGGATCCTCGTCCGCAAGCCAGGTATCATGCGGCACCGCCTGTGCCAGCATGGCGCGCAAGGTATGGGCAACCACATCGAACGGCTCGGATGGCGCCTTTGTCACGACCATCGCGACCCGGCTTGCCTCAGGCAGGCGCAAAGGTCCGTTCGGCTTTCGTGCGCGATAAAAGACGATCACGAAATAGGCCGGGAGAAGGGTCGTCCATGCCAAAACGGCGGTGACCAGAATGGATCCGAGCGGATTGATATGATGTGCCGGCAGAAGCCACCAGCGCCAGAGATAGACGAGCGCGGCAAACCATATGGCCGCACAGACGATATACTCAACGCGCCGATAGCCTGAAAGGATGGGAACCATCAACGGTTCGTCCTGCGTCGCGCATGGATTTGTTCGGGGCGCCGTCATCGCTGGATCTCCAATCCGAAGAATGGAGCGGCCGTTCGGATGATGGTTTCGATATCGGAATAAAGAGGCCGAAAACCGAGTTTTTCGGCAGCCAGATCGGATGCGGCATAGAGAGCCGGCGGATCGCCGGCCCGTCGAGGACGCATGGCGACCGGAACGGAGCGTTTCGAGGCAAGTCCGATTGCGTCGAGAACCTCTCTGATCGAAGTCCCGCGGCCGGTCCCAAGATTGACGGCGAGATTGGCGCCGTCGGTCTTCAGATATTCGACCGCCAGAACGTGGGCGCGGGCAAGGTCCATGACATGGATGTAGTCGCGGATGCATGTGCCGTCCGGAGTATCATAGTCGTTGCCGTAGATTTCGAGACAGTCGATGGAACCGGTTGCCGCAAGCAGCGCTCGCGGGATCAGATGGGTCTCCGGATCGTGCCACTCGCCAAGCTCCTGCTCAGGGTCCGCTCCTGCCGCATTGAAGTAGCGCAATGCGACATAGCGGAGTCCGTAGGCAGCCGCATAATCGGCCAGCATGTGTTCGGCGATAAGCTTCGTTCTACCGTAGGGATTTATGGGTTGCTGCGGTTCGCATTCGCGAATCGGCAGTTGCTCCGGTATGCCGTAGACTGCACAGCTCGACGAAAATATGAGCTTGTCGGTTCCGGTCAAACGGCAGGCCTCCAGCAGGGAATGCGTGCCGCTGACATTGTTCGCATAGTACTTGGCCGGCTTTTCGACTGATTCGCCGACATAGGCGGAGGCCGCGAAATGGATGACCGCGGCGGGCCGGTGCTTCTCGATGGTCTCGACAAGACGAGGCGTGTCGAGAATGTCCCCTTCGACGAACGGACCCCAACGTACCGATGCAAGGTGACCCGTCGAGAGATTGTCATAGACGATCGGCTCATAACCCTGCCTGTAGAGCAGCTTGGCGGTGTGGCTGCCGATGAAGCCGGCTCCGCCCGCAACGAGGATGGCGGTCCTGGACATCAGACAACCTCGACAAGCTCGCTGTTCGGCCGGACGAGCTGGCGCTCGAAGTAGGCAACCGTCGCCTCAAGACCTTCTGCCAGGGCAATAGACGGCTCCCATCCCAATTCCTGTTTCGCAGTCGTGATATCTGGACGGCGCTGGCGGGGGTCGTCGATCGGCAAAGGCTTATAGACGATCTTTGATGGCGAACGGGTCAAGGCGATGACCTGTTCGGCTAGCTCGCGCACGCTGAACTCAACCGGATTGCCGAGATTGACCGGCACGTTGAGCGTCACGGAATCGCTCATCAGCCGGGTAAAACCCTCGATGAGGTCATCGACATAGCAGAAGGAGCGCGTCTGCGATCCATCTCCATAGACCGTAATCGGCTGTCCCTTGAGGGCCTGGACGATGAAGTTGGAAACGACGCGGCCATCGTCCGGGCGCATGCGCGGACCATAGGTGTTGAAGATGCGTGCGATCCTGATATCGACGCCGTGCCTCGTGTGAAAGTCGTGGAAAAGCGTTTCGGCGGAACGCTTTCCTTCGTCGTAACAGGAGCGTGGACCGAAAGAATTGACATTGCCCCAGTAGCCTTCCGGCTGCGGGTGAACATGCGGGTCCCCATAGATTTCAGAGGTGGAGGCCTGGAATATCCGGGCCTGATGACGTACGGCCAGTTCAAGCAGATTCAGCGAACCGAAGACGCAGGTTTTCATCGTCTGGACGGGATCTGCCTGATAGTGGACTGGCGAGGCCGGGCAGGCCAGGTTGTAGATTTCGTCGATGGGCAGATCGATGGAATTGACGATGTCGTGACGAATGAAGCTGAACGTATCGAAACGCAGAAGATGTCTTAGATTTTCCATACGCCCCGTCGAGAAGTCATCCAGGCAGATGACTTGACAACCACTGCGCAGTAGTCGCTCGCAAAGATGAGATCCAAGGAATCCAGCGCCGCCTGCAATGAGAACGGTGCGGCGCTCGAACATTTTCGAATATAAACTGGCAGATCTGAACGGCATATTCATATAACTCTCCCACTCAATACGAAGGTACGCAAAGATATACCGGTCGCCTCTTCAGAGGGGCGCATCCGAAGGCGTCATTATTAGGATAGCTCCAGTAACGACGATGATTAATAAATTACTAATGTTGTTCTCTATTGTCGTTATCGAGCAATTCGGAAAATTGATAATCTGTCCATTTATTGGTTGTGAAAACTCAATAACGAGGCAAATCCAGTTGTAATTCATGTCGGTAACATCCCGCGTGAATTGTAGTTATGAGATTTCATAACTCTGCAACAGCCGTTAAATAAAGAGCGGGTGGACCATGAAGACGCCGCTTCCTCCTGGACCTACTCAACGATCTACCGTCGCCTTGGTATTTGTCGCCCATTCCTACGCAGAACGCGCGTGCGCGAAGCTAACGGACGTATCTGGTGATCGGATGAGGTATCCGCGATCCTTGCTGCAGACGCGCCGCGGCTTGTTATGGTCTCATTGCTGAGTGCCTCTGCCGCCAGGACGCGATATGGGCGGTTGCCGAACTGGCGGTTTCAAGCTTGTTGCAAGCTTCGCTATATTGTGACAATGTATAATTTGCCAAAAATGAGCATAAAATATGTGTATTTATGTTAAGATTTATGCTCGCTCATGAAGAATACTTGTAATAACCACACTACGAGGGGAGTCTTTCATGGACAGGCATGATCAATCGGAAAATATCGGACCGAGCCGGCGAGAGTTTGTCGAAGGCTGTGGAAAATATGCGGTCGTGGCGCCGCCGGTTCTGACCTTCTTGCTTTCAACCACACTGAGTTCGGGCGCGATCGCCAAGTCCGGCCAAGGCAACAACGGCTACGGCAATGGCGGCGATGATGGCGTGCCGGGCAACTCCGGCAAGGAAGACAACGATCGCTGATCGATTTGCCGCGGAACATGCTGTTGCTGCCGGGCAGGGATATTCTCGTTGAGCAGTTGGGCAATGCTTTTGTATTGTTCAACTGCCGAGAGCAGCGCTTATATGAGATCGACAGCCCTGCGGCCTGGACCTGGCGGCATGTTTCAAATTCTGCCGCAGGCATAGGCTGGCGCCAATTGGCGGCGCAATTTTCATCCGAATTCAAGCTGGCGAAGCCGGACGCGGAAGCCCTGCTCGATCGCTATGTCGGGCTGGGTATCCTTTATGCGTGCCAGGGCTCGGCGTCCATTTTCGCGATTGCTCTGAATGGCTCCAGATGGATGATCGAGTGTCCCGATATCTTATCCGCAGAATTGAGGCGGCTCTTTCGCGGCGTCGTCATTCCAATGGAGCCGGGATGCAGGCATGAACATCTCGTCATCAGGCTCGATGCGGATCGATATGAGCTGGCTGCGGCCGGCAAAAGCATAGGCATGTTCCGTCGGGCTGAAATTATCCCGGCAGTAAAAGCCTTTCTGACAGATGCATTGCTGCAGACGGATTTCACGCTCGCGCTGCATGCGGCTCTTCTGCGGCTTGGGGACAGGCAATTGCTGATTGCGGGTGCCCCAGGAGCAGGCAAGACGACGCTCGCACTTGCCCTGGCGGCCGAAAATGGATGTTCGCTGTTCGGCGATGACATCGTCATCGTTGACGAGATGGGCGGGCTTCGAGGCATTCCGTTTCCAGCTGCTGTCAAGAGCGGAAGCTGGCCGCTTTTGCAGGCTTTCCATCCTGAAGTCGCGTCATGCCCCATTTACGTTCGTTCCGACGGAAAAGAGGTCAGATTTGTTCCCGGCGATATCGACGGCGGCCATATTGCACCGGCGAGCTCGACGACAATGATCTTCCTCCGTCAGAATGCTGCGCGTCGGCGATCATTGTCTGGAATGTCGCCTCTTCTGGCCTTTCAAAGATTGCTCACCGAAGCGGCCGCGCCCGCTCACAAGCTGACCGATCGGGCGTTCGCCGCGCTGAGCAAGGCCGTCAACATCTCCCAGGCATATGGAATGGAGGTCGGCCCGCTCGGAGAAGCCGTCGAGATCATACGGGATCTTTGACGCTCTTCGAGGCGCGGGTTCTAAGGAGTTTCTGCCCCTTGCGCATAAGACGTCCGGGCAGTTCGTTCCATGGCCCTCGAAATCGCCAGCGGATCTGCACGATGCGGATGCCCCAAGCGGCGCGGCCAATTGCCCGGACGGCACTTCCCAGCAAGGGGTGATATTCCCTGGATCGCAGACTGTGATGCCACTTCACCCATGCTGGAATTGGCCTGTCTCGTACGATTTCGGTTCCGAAAATCGAGCGCAGCGCCAATAGTTGTGCGTCCAGCATTGCTCGGCCCAAGGGATCCGAAAGCAGCATATCCAATTCATGCCAATCGATCCGGTCGGATTCTCGTGCTAGCCGGTAAAGTTCAAAAAGGTTTCGCAGGTCGATATGAAGAGCCCAAAGATGCCCGTCCTTCAGCATGTCGTGCACAATCCAGTGCTGGGCCTGAAGTGTCGGCGAAAGGATGCGCGCCCTTCCTGACCCGATACGGATTTCCTCGGAATGTTTCGAAAGGCTCGCCTCCGAGGGCCAATATTGGGGATATCTGCCGGGTGGATAATGCAGATCGACAGCCCCGACATCCTTGGATCTGCCCCAGCCGAGAGCTTCGATCGGAACATATCCCAGCTGTAGCAGGCACTTTTGCGCCGTTTCCTTTTCATGATCGGCAACGGTGACGTCGATGTCGCGCATGATGCGATCCGCGGGGCGACCCGCGCTTGCAAGTGCGAGGAGTGCCGTGCCCTTGTTCAGCGTCGGTACGATCCCTGCAACGTTCAATGCGGCAACCAGCTCCTCCAGTTGCGCACGCAGCCGTGCATTTCTGACCGCATTGCAGCGGTGGATGAAATTCAGGAACGAAAAGACGTCTTCCGGCAGAAGGTCTTGCAGGCCGTTTGCCGATATGGCCGACCAAATTGCCGGCGTCAGCAAAGTATTGTTCGCAAGTGCCAATACCGCGTCCCAATCCGTCGCACCCGATGGATCTCCTCGTAAGCAAGATGCGAGCTGCATGAAGCTTAATACGGTCGATTTCATTTTTGTTGTTCTGGCATTGCGCCGGACTTTTTATAGAGTTCCCGGTGACGTTCGTAGCATATTGACTTAAATTAAGGAACAAGTACTCCGTGTTGAATATAGGTGGATTTATTCCTATTAATGCATCGGCGATATGAATGCCAAATAGTCCAGGCCCGGCATCGTTGGAGTGAGTGAGGCAGGGTGGGCGGGCCAAAAATTTGCTGCCGGATTTCCCCCCGTCATCGGGCATCGTGAAAGATGATGCCGACGGTGTGACGCATCCCGGAGCGGACCCGGCTGACGCCATGACGGAGATTGACGCGATAGCTTCCCTTCGCTCCCCGGACGGGGCGATTATGAACCGCGAAGGCGACGGCATCGCCTTGCCGAAGCGGCACGACTTCCACGCGGCTTTGCATGCGCGGCCGCTGCTCGGTCAAAACGAACTCGCCTCCGGTAAAGTCGCGGCCAGGCTCGGAAAGCAGAATTGCGACCTGGATGGGAAAGGCAAGCTCGCCGTATAGGTCCTGGTGCAGGCAATTGAAGTCGCCCGGCTTATATTGCAGCAGCAGCGGCGTCGGGCGTTTCTGGCCGGCATCATGGCATTGCATGAGGAAGGCTGCGTGCTCGTCGGGATAGCGTTCCTCGATGCCCATCCGTTCGTTCCAGCCGTTTGCGATGCCGGCCAGACGAGGATAGAGCGCGGTGCGCAATCCCCCCAGAAGCTCCGGCAGCGGATAGCTAAAATAACGGTATTCACCTTTGCCGAAACCGTGACGCGCCATGACGACATGGCTTCGAAAGTGACATTCCTCAGGGTAAAGCCTCGAAATCTCATCGCACTCCTCGGGTGAGAGAAGCCGCGGGATGACGGCGCAGCCGAAACCGTCGAGCTCTCCTGCAAGGGCCTTCCAATCATAAGTGTCGACCCGAGTTGCGACGGAACCTCTCATGGAAGCCGGAGCAAAAGCAGATGTGTTCATGTCCTATCCTCGGTTTGGGCGGGCGCTCCAGGGCGTTCGATGTGCCAGGATGCAGCGAGAACCGGGATTCTACCGCCCAGGCCGGCGTGGCGGCCACCCGATTTCCGATATGGCGCGTGCGCTGCAGCCGTTTAAAGCCGCTGTATAATTTTATCCTTAGATCGATCCCGATTCAGGGAACCATGCAGTGGGCAATAGGGCCGGGCACCGAAAATCCTCACGCAAACGCAGCGCGACGTGCTGAAAGCGACCCGATGCCCATCAAGGCGGCGAGGATGACCGGGATGCAGACGAGATATGCCGCGCGGATACCGGCATGTTCGGCAACGAAACCCAGCAATGGCGGAGCCAGGAAGAAGACGACGAAAGACATTTGTCCGAGCGCTGCAACATTGACATGGGCCGGACGGTCGGCGCGCTGGGCGGCGGCCGAAACGGCGAGCGGATAGACTGCGCTGCAGCCGGCGCCCATGAAGGCGAAGCCGAGGAGTGCCACATTGGAATGCGGCGCAAGCCAGACGGCGCAAAGGCCTGCAGCCGAAAGCAGCAGGAGGAAGAGCGCAACGGACCGAGAGCCGAAGCGATCGACGAATCCGTCGGCAAACAGTCTCGCCAGTGCCATGAAGAAGGTAAACAGCGTCAGTCCGAGACCGCCGATGAAGGGTTCGACGTGAAAGACGTCGCGCATATAGATCGCCGACCAATCGATGCCGGCGCCCTCGACCAGGAAGGCGGCGATACCGATCACGCAAAGAGGCAGCAGGCCCAATGTCGGTAACGCGACATGGCCTGCCTCCGGGTGATCCTGGGTCGGGCGTGCTGGCGCATTGCGCATGCCGGCGATCGCCAACGAACCTACGGCAAGGACGAATGTGAATGTCAGGGCAAGGTGCGGCTGCATCGAAATGCCGGCCTGCCGGATGGCCGAAGATGCGAGCGCGGTGACGAAAAAGCCGAGGCTCCAGAAGCCATGAGCGCGGTTCATCACACCTCGGCCGAGTTGCGCCTCGATACGGTCGATCTCGACGTTGAGATTGATTTCGAGCGCTCCTGCAAGCAGGCCCTCGCAAAACAGGACGGCAAAGACCAGGGGAGCCGCTCCCATCCAGGGCACCAGCGCCAGGGATGCGGAGGTTCCAAGCACGGTGATGAATGCCGTCCTGCGCGCGCCAAGGCGTGCGACGATCGGTGACGCGAAGGTAAGCGATATCAGCGCGCCGATAGCGGCGCCGATCAGCGTCAGTCCGAGCTCGGATTTGTCGATCTGCAAGGCGTCCTGAAGGTCGGGAAGGCGCGACAGCAACGCGCCCATCGACACCGCAAAGAGGAAAAAGCAGACATAAATTCGCTGCTGCGGTTCAAGGCGCATTTTGAAGCTCCGAAGAATCTGAATACAAGTGAGACGAAGAGGTCTATCCGAAAGCAACCAGTGATGGCAATAAGAAGAGCCTTGAATCATCATACAAATTGGAGACGCTTGCCAATTCGGCGAATGCGGCAAACCCGGTCAGAAACAAAACCTGCCGACTGGACAAACAGGCTTGCCGACCTAACTCCCTCGACTGGACACGCACAAATCGCATCGCCCTCCATTTCTCACCGGCAGGGCGATCAGTGAGATTCCATGTTCATCCTTCATCAGCGGATCAAGAAACGGTAGATCAGATATGGGATTAGCACCGCTCACCCGGCCAGCGGGCCAGATGCCGCAAACGGATTTGCACAGCTACAGGCTGATGCCGCTCTCCAGCTGCCCTATCCTGGGGAGCAGTGCCGCATCGGGATTGCCGTCCGGCGTGCTTTTTTCTGGACGCTCCTTCGAGGCCGCGAGCGACAACTCACTGTCCTGCTGCGGTCGCTATAATTTGAGGAACAGCCTGCATCAGGGCGTCGCCGCCATTGGCGATGACGGACATCTGATCTTTGCCGTCAACAGCTGGGTGAGCGGCCAGCGCTGCACGGTCATGGGGGCCTTCGACCCGATGGGCAAGCCCATTGCGCCGACCAGACCCCAGCAGGATTTGCTTGGAAAGTATTTCCGGTCGCCCGAGCGGCCCATCGTTCTCGATTCGAAAGCGAAGAGCGACATCGGCTTCAAGACGAACGGGCTCAATCCGAACGTCGGTGTCTATGTCGGCAACAAGACCATCATATTCGACGTGAAGGCGCGCTCGTCGGATGGTAATACCGAAGGGAGCGCCACGATAACAACCGATTTCAACGGCAAGGTTCAGGATCAGCTCTATAAATTGTCGACCAAGGATAAAAATTCCTCGCTGAGCGGCACCTATGAGCGCAAAGGCACCCAGACAACCGAGAGCGTGGAAGCGTCATGGGACAAGTGGTCCCTGGCGGGCAAGCATTCCCGGGATGGTGCAAGCAGGAGCCGCGAGCTCGATCTTTCCTATCGTGCCACGGACAATATAACGATCAAGGCGTCCTGGCGTCCGGATGTGAAGCTGCCATCCACGCCTCCGCGCACAACCGACTATTCGATCTTTTCAGCCACCAACCACAACACGCCGCCGGCTCCCCCCAACTACAGCAACTATATGATCACGCTCGAAATCAAGTGGCCGTGAAGCTTGCTTTTCTGGGTGGCGAAGAGCCGCCTGCAGGCGGCTTGATCGGACTTAGTTCGAGGACTTCGATGCTTCAAGCGTTGCAATTTGCCGGCAGTGACGACCGCTTGCGCGTGCCGATCAACACCAGCACCAAGCCGGCAGCGGCCAGTAGTCCTCCAGCGATCGAGACTGCCGCATAGCTGAAACCAAGGCTGATGACGGCAGCACCGGTTGCCGCACCCAAGGCATTGCCCAGATTGAAAGCCCCGACATTGATGGAAGAGGCGAGGCCTGGCGCTTCCGCTGCCGCCTCCATGACGCGCATCTGCACTGGCGGGACGATGGCAAATGCTGTCCCACCCCAAAGAAGCAAACCGATGGCGGCTCCCGCGTGGGTCGCCATTGCCAATGGCAGCACGAACATGATGGCTGAGAGCAGAGCAAGGAAGATCTTGGTCGCACCGTCGAGCGACCAGTCGGCAAGCCGCCCGCCGAGCCAGTTGCCGATCGTGAAGCCGATGCCGATCAAAACCAGCCCGACAGTCACGAAGCCGTCGGACGCGCCCGTCAGCTGCGCAAGCGTGGGAGCGACATAGGTGTACACGGCAAACATAGCGCCCGCTCCCATGACGGTGGTTGCCATGGCAAGAAGCACCGTGGGATGGGTGAGTACGGCAAGTTCCCGATTGACGTCGGGCATCGCACCGCGCTCGCCTTTGGGAAGAGCGACCCACAGCGCCGCGATGGCAGCTATACCGATCAGCGCCGTTCCGGCAAAAGCCATGCGCCAGCCTATCTCCTGCCCGACCCAGGTCGCGGCCGGCACACCGCCTATATTGGCGATCGTCAGTCCCATGAACATGGCAGCAACGGCACTTGCCTGCTTTTCCTTCGGCACCACGCTTGCAGCCACGACTGCGCCCAGGCCAAAGAAGGCGCCATGGTTGAGGCTGGTGACAAGGCGGGCAAGCAGCAGCGTGAAATAGCCCGGCGCCATCGCCGACATGAGATTGCCGATCGTGAAGATGCCCATCAGCAGCATCAGCGCCGTGCGCTTGCCGAAGCGGCTGAAGGCGAGCGTCATGAAGGGGGCGCCGACCATGACGCCGATCGCATAGGCACTGATGAGAAGGCCGGCCGTCGGGATCGAGACGTCGACTCCCTTGGCGATGACCGGAAGAAGCCCCATCGGCGAAAACTCGGTGGTGCCGATGCCGAAGGCACCGATCGCAAGGGCGAGAAGTGCCCATCGGGCATGGGAGGACGTTTGGACCTTTTCGGCCGTCGAAATCTGGGCATTCATGTGGAAACTCCTATGATGATTGTCGA
>UBUL01000052.1 GCA_900468625.1 Hyphomicrobiales bacterium | reverse complement strand
TGAGCCGGTGGTGTCGGCGGTGGCGTATAAATTGAACGTATACTGCGCTGACATATATTGATATTTCCACAAAAATCCAATGACAATGAGCGTCGGGAGCCGGTGCGGTAAAAATGCTCCGGCACCACATTCCAACGGTGCTCGAAACGCCTTCATCCACAGGTGCTTTCCGCTGATTTCTTGCCGGGAATCGTCATCTCCGATAGTCAAGGGCCATGGGAAAAAATCTTACTCCGCCGTCCCGTGATGGCGATAACAATATCGTTCCGGTCGATCTGAAGGCCGCGCTCGAAACGCGCTACCTGGCCTATGCCTTGTCGACGATCACGCAACGCGCGCTTCCCGACGTTCGCGACGGTTTGAAGCCGGTGCATCGCCGCATCGTCTACGCGATGAGCGAGATGGGTCTTCGCCCCAACTCCGCCTTCCGCAAATGCGCCAAGATCGTCGGCGAGGTGATGGGTAACTATCACCCGCATGGCGACCAGTCGATCTACGACGCGCTGGCGCGCCTCGCGCAGGATTTCTCGCAGCGTTATACGCTGGTCAACGGTCAGGGCAATTTCGGCAATATCGACGGCGATAGTCCGGCCGCGATGCGCTACACCGAATCCAAGATGACGGCCGTTTCCGAGCTGCTGCTCGAAGGCATCGATCAGGATGCGGTGGATTTCCGCGACACCTATGACGAGTCGAATTCCGAACCGATCGTTCTGCCTGGGGCTTTTCCCAACCTGCTCGCCAACGGTTCTTCGGGCATTGCGGTCGGCATGGCGACCTCCATCCCGCCGCACAATGCTCACGAGCTTTGCGACGCCGCCCTGCATCTGATCAAGGATCGCGATGCGACGGTCGAGAAGCTGGTGGAGCTTTATATTCCAGGCCCGGACTTTCCGACCGGCGGCATCATCATCGATGATCGCCAGAGCATTATCGAGAGCTACAAGACCGGCCGCGGCGGCTTCCGTGTCCGCTCCAAATGGGAGATCGAGGACCTCGGCCGTGGCGGCTACCAGATCGTTGTCACGGAAATACCGTTCCAGGTGCAGAAGTCGCGGCTGATCGAAAAGATCGCCGAACTGCTGCTGGCGCGCAAGCTGCCGCTGCTCGAAGATGTCCGTGACGAGTCCGCCGAGGATATCCGCGTCGTTCTGGTGCCGAAGAGCCGCACGGTCGACGCGACGATCCTGATGGAATCGATGTTCAAGCTGACGGAGCTGGAAAGCCGTTTTCCCCTCAACATGAACGTCCTGTCCATGGGCCGCATTCCCAGGGTCATGGCGCTGAACGAAGTGTTGAAGGAGTGGCTGGATCACCGCCGCGAGGTGTTGCTTCGCCGTTCGCGTTTCCGGCTCGCTGCCATCGAAAAGCGGCTTGAAATCCTCGGTGGCCTGCTGGTCGCCTATCTCAATATCGACGAAGTCATCGCCATCATCCGCGAGGAGGATGAGCCGAAGCCGGTCATGATGGAGCGGTTCGGCCTCACGGACAATCAGGTCGAAGCGATCCTCAACATGCGGCTGCGCTCCTTGCGCAAGCTGGAAGAATTCGAAATCCGCAAGGAGTTCGACGGCCTGACCAAGGAGAAGGCAGATATCGAGGCGCTGCTCGCTTCGGAAGAAAAGCAGTGGCAGACGGTGTCCTGGGAAATCGGCGAGGTGAAGAAGAAATTCGCCAAGGCCACCGAAATCGGCCGCCGCCGCACCCAGTTTGCCGAGGCGCCTGAGGCTGACGATGCCGCCATCCAGCAGGCGATGATCGAAAAGGAGCCGATTACGGTCGTGGTCTCGGAAAAAGGCTGGATCCGCGCCCTCAAGGGCCACATTTCCGATACCTCGTCGCTGACCTTCAAGGAGGGCGACGGTCTCAAGGTTGCCTTCCCGGCGCAGACGACGGACAAGATCCTCATCATCACGACGGGCGGCAAGGCCTATACCCTCGGCGGCGACAAGCTGCCCGGCGGCCGCGGTCATGGCGAACCGCTGCGCATTATGATCGACATGGAAAACGATCAGGATGTGCTGACCGCCTTCGTCCACGATCCGCAGCGCAAGCAGATGATCGCATCGACGGCGGGCAACGGCTTCATCGTTGCCGAGGCGGAACTGGTCGCCAATACCCGCAAGGGCAAGCAGATCATGAACGTCTCCTATCCGGATGAGACGAAGCTTCTTGTTCCGGTTTCAGGCGATCATGTCGCCGTCGTTGGCGAGAACCGCAAGATGGTGATCTTCCCATTGGAGCAGGTGCCCGAAATGTCGCGCGGCAAGGGTGTTCGCCTGCAGCGCTACAAGGACGGCGGCGTCGCCGATATCAGATGCTTCATGATCGCCGATGGCCTGACCTGGGAAGACAGCGCCGGCCGCACCTTCACCAAGTCCAAGGATGAATTGGTGGAATGGCTGGGCGACCGCGCCGGCGCCGGCAGAGCCGTGCCGAAGGGCTTCCCAAGAAGCGGCAGATTTTCTGGGTAGAGATCGGTTGAGCTAAGCCCGAGCAATCGACCCAGGAGGGTCGATTGCAGCGACGGACGCCCTGAGCCCAGCGAAGGGCCGGGTGGTGTGGCTTGACCGTCAACAGAGGGCAATCGGCCGCCGGATCGATTGCTGACAGACATCGGAAACCCAACGCCGAAGCAAATAGGAGGCGGTTAGTTTCTAACCTGCCTCTGGAACACAGACGTCCCGCAGGAAGCGCATTGCTCCTTCTTGGTCGATTTCACCAGCGGCCACTGCCACGACGAAGCTGTAAAGATTGGCATCCGTCGTTTGAATACGATAGCCGTTTTCCATAAGAGAGACTGCCGTCGTCACGATGGCGATGCGCTTATTGCCATCTATGAACGCGCGGTTTTTTGCCAGCCTAAATAGATAGGCTGCCGCCAGTTCGATGATATCGTCACTGCCGTATTGGGATTTGTTAATCGGGCGTGCCAGGGCTGATTCCAGGGAACCTTCGTCTCGTAGGCCATAGGAACCGCCGAACCTTTTAATCTGCATCCTGTGCAATTGCTCGATGAGCGGCCTAGTCAGGAAGATAAAGGGCATTACTCAGCCAGCTTCTTGAGCGCTACCTTGTATTGATCCATGAAGCGCTGCGCATGCTCCATCTGGCGCGCGAAGTCTGCGTCGGTTGGCTGCATCAGCAATACACCATCCTTCAGACTGAGTTCCAACGTATCGCCAGCGCCGAGCCCCAACTGGTCAAGAACCTCTTTCGGAATAATCACACCTTGGGAATTGCCGATTTTGCGGATGGTAACGTTCATGTCTCAGCTCCGATGTAATAACTTCGTTATAACATCGATTGACCGCTGTTTCAATGTGCAAGGCTCTGCGCGGTGATTGCTGCTCTGGCTTTGACACGCGCCTGCCAGAGCGAGTGGGCGGCCAGTGCCAGGATCAGGATGGCGCCACCGGCAAGCGTCATGTTGGTCGGCGCCTCGGAAAAGATCAGCCAGACCCAGATCGGCGCCAGGATCGTTTCCAGAAGGTAGAACATCGCTACTTCCGGCGCCGAGAGAAAGCGCGTACCTGTCGCAAGGCACCAGAAGGAAAACGGCATCAGCAGCGCGCCGTCGAAGAGGATCCAGCCGGGATGCTCGATGGAAAAGCCCGTCGGCGCGATGTGATAAAGCCCGACGGCTGCCGGAATGACGGCTGCCAGCAAGGAAGCAAAACCCATATCCTGCCCGGAGGCGCGGCTCATCGTGATCGCGCAGGCGATGGAAAGCGATGCGATCACCGAGAGGGCGTCGCCAAGCAGGTGCCCAGCCTCCATGCCATCCCCGACGATAAGGCCGACCCCCAGAATCATCACTGCCATGGTGATGAACGTGGAAAGGGCAGGGCGCTCTTTCAGGAAGATCCAGGACAGCAGCGCGGTGAACATCGGGTTCAGCGCGATGATGAAGACCACATTCGCCGCTTTGGTATAATAGACGGCGAGAAGAAAGGTGATGGTGGTCAGCCCATAGAAGAAGCCAACGGGAATTCCGAGCCGGCCCGGCAGCACGGTTTGCAGCGAGCCTGTGACTCGGCGGATGACGAAGAGGGCGGCGAGCGCTACGACGATGGTCGCAAGGCTGCGCGCCGAGAGCACCGACCATACCTCGCCGCTGGAAAGCCGGATCAGCGGAATGTCCATTGACAGCGCCAGCCCGCCGAGCGATGTCAGCAGCAGGCCCTTCTTATGGTCCGGGAGATGGGCAAACATTCAGCGCAAGGTATCTTTGTCGCCGTCGGCCGCGGGATCGAAACGTTCCCATCCGCGCGGCGTCAAATGTTCCTGTGGTTGGAAGCGCGTCTTATAATCCATCTTGCGCGAGCCCTTGACCCAATAGCCAAGATAGACATGCGGCAGCCCGAGCGCCTTCGTTCGCTTGATGTGATCCAGAATCATGAAGGTGCCGAGTGATCGCGCATCGAGATCTGGATTGAAATAGGAATAGACCATCGATAGCCCGTCGCTCATGACGTCGGTCAATGCCGCCGCCAGCAACTCGCCCTTCGGACGCTGCTCCAGTCCGGAGCCTTCCTCGCGGCGGCGATACTCGATGATGCGGGTATTGACATGCGTATCTTCGACCATGATCGCATAGTCGAGCACGGTCATGTCCGACATGCCGCCATGCTGGTGGCGATAGTCGAGATAGCGGCGGAAGAGCGAATATTGCTCGCTTGAGGGCTGTGCGGGGAATTCGGTGGCGATGACGTCGCTATTGGCGGCCAGCACGCGCCGCATCGATCGGCCGGGCTCGAATTCCTGGGCGAGGATGCGCACGGATACGCAGGCACGGCAGGCTTCGCAGGCGGGGCGGTAGGCGATGTTCTGCGAGCGCCGGAAGCCGCCCTGGGTCAGAATATCGTTCATCTCTGCTGCTCGCGGACCGACGAGATGGGTGAAGACCTTGCGTTCCATCTCGTGCGGCAGGTACGGACAGGCAGCCGGTGCCGTCAGATAAAACTGCGGAGATGGCGTCGACTGCGTATTCATCTGCCGTTGATTGCCCTTTCCTTCGGCATCCGTTTTTTACAAGCATGGCCCAAGTTTAGAAAACGTCAACTACGTCCTTTGTTAAAGATCAAAGTTTCCTAATTGACCACAAGCGGAAATGCCGTCTCGCGGGTCGATTGGTCGTGCCGGGGGTCGTCAGTCGTGAGGTCGCGGTGCGCTCGCTTTATGCGGTGCGGGCGATAACCGTGCCGAGCAGCAGATCATGCACCAGTCTGCTGCGGTCGGTAAACAGACCCACCAGCAGGATCAGCGGCGTCAGGACGGAGTTCAGGATCCAGAACAGCGCCAGATGGACGATCGCCGTCAGGAAGTCCATTCGCCGGCCGTCGACGCGAATCATGGTGAGGCCCATGGCGCGCATGCCGAGCGACGCCTGGTAAGGCCCGCCGAGCGTCCAGCCGAAATAAAGGCCGGCAACGAGGACGAAGAGCACCGGATAAAGGAAGAAGCCGAGTCCCAGCGTCAGGATCGAAACGAAGAACAGCAGCACGGCCGCGGGAATGCAGAGCAGGGCCACGACGATGTAATCGACGATGAAGGCGAAGACGCGCCGGCTCAGCACGCCACTATAGGCGCGCCAGTCGTCCGGTGCTGCATAGAGCGGGCTGGGGTTCAGGCTCATTGCTTTCCTCCTTGGGAAACATTTGCCGAACATATGGTATCGGCGCCTGCAAATGCAATAAGCAGGCCGCCGGCGCGTGGCTTGAAGCTATTTCTTCGCCAGATGCTTAGCCACATCCATCGCGAAATAGGTGAGGATGCCGTCACATCCGGCGCGCTTGAAGGCGAGCAGCGTTTCGAGCATCACCCTGTCGCCGTCGATCCAGCCATTGGCGGCGGCAGCCTTGATCATCGCGTATTCGCCGGAAACCTGATAGGCGAAGGTCGGAAGGCCGAAGGCCTCCTTCAGCCGCCAACAGATGTCGAGATAGGGCAGGCCGGGCTTGACCATCAGCATGTCGGCACCTTCCTCGACGTCGAGTGCGGCGTCGCGCACGGCTTCGGTGCCGTTGGCCGGATCGATGTAATAGGTCTTCTTGTCGCCTTTCAGCAGGCCGCCGGTCGAAATCGCCTCGCGATAGGGACCGTAGAAAGCCGAGCTGAACTTCGTCGCATAGCTCATGATGCCGACGTTCTGGTGGCCTGCGGCGTCGAGCGCCTGGCGGATCGCGCCGATGCGGCCGTCCATCATTTCCGAAGGTGCGATAATGTCGGCCCCCGCATCCGCCTGATAGACGGCCGCCTGCGCCACCTGCTCGACCGTCTCGTCGTTGACGATCTCGTTGCCGCGCAGGATGCCGTCATGGCCGTGGCTGGTGAAGGGATCGAGCGCGACATCGGTGATGATGCCGATCTCAGGCACGGCCTTCTTGATTGCGGCGCTGGCGAGATTGATGAGGTTGTTTCTTTCGAGGCTGTTGGAGCCGGTCTCGTCGCGCAGCCCCATTTCGATGTTCGGAAAGGTCGCGAGCGCAGGGATGCCGAGATCGGCCGCTTCCTTGGCCGCTTCCACGGCCTTGTCCACTGTCATGCGGTTGACGCCGGGCATGGCAGGGATCGGCTCGACAATGCCGTTGCCGGGAATAAGAAAGATTGGCCAGATCAGATCGTCGACCGTCAGCCGGTTTTCCTGCACGAGACGGCGTGTCCAATCGGCCTTGCGGTTGCGTCGCATGCGGCGATGCCCGGTGATCTCGTCGACGAGATGCGTCTTGTTCTCCATGATGCCGCCATCCTTTTTCATTTATTTAGGCACTCCATATAGGCCGCGTACCTATCACGCAGTCCCCAGGATTCAAAACCAGGCGAAAGGCCGCAGCCATTATATTCTGGCGAGGCACGTGCCTCCTACGTATTGTTCACGCATGGAACCTGATTCTTCGACCGTACCCAAGAATACGCTGACGGACATCCTGTTCGTGCTGTTCATGCGGCTGATCGCGATCGGCTGTTTCTGGCTCGGTCTGCAATATTGGGCGATGCTGGTCGGCTATTCGCTCGATGGCCATGCACGCTTCGATTTGCTTGCCCTGCCTTGGAAGGTTGCCGGCGCCGGGCTTGCCGTGATCTTTCCCGTCGCGGCCCTCGGATTGTGGCTCACCGTCTCCTGGGGACCGGTCATGTGGGTGCTTGCCGCAGGCGGGCAGGGATTGATGTACGGGGTCTGGCCGGAGATATTCGGATCCAATCCGCTGATCATGATCTTGCATGCCTGCGTCGCCTTGATTTATGGCCTTTTCCGCATCCTGTTATGGCAGGAAAAGCGCAGGCGCCGTCAGCAGCAGGTAATGGTTGATTTACCCTGAGACAGCAACACTTCCTGGTAAGGTGCTGTTAAGCCTGCAGTTTAAGTAGAATTTTATGTGTATTCGATAGGGTCTCACTCAAGGCGGGAAGAAAACGACACCGCCAAACAAAACAGAGTGAGGCCAAGTCATGATGAACACGAAAATCAAGCCGCAGGCAGTTGCGAACGCTCGGGATCAGCAGGTTGATGACATCCGGGCTCTCTACATGGAATCCCTTCACTTGGTCGAGCGTTTGCACCGCCGCCTGCTTGATGTCATCAAGGACGAGTTCGACCGCCAGGGTCGCGACGACGTCAATGCCGTCCAGGCACTTCTCCTTTTCAATATCGGCAATTCCGAGCTGACGGCCGGCGAGCTGCGCTCCCGCGGTTTCTATCTCGGCTCCAACGTTTCCTATAACGTCAAGAAGCTGGTCGATCTCGGCTTCATCAACCACCAGCGCTCGCGCATCGACCGCCGCTCGGTCCGCATCAGCCTGACCGAAACCGGCCAGGACATCGCCGAAACCGTCGCCAAGCTCTACGAGCGCCACATCGGCTCGATCGACAAGGTCGGCGGCATCGGCACCGACGAATTCACCCAGATGAACAAGCTCCTGCAGCGCCTGGACCGCTTCTGGAACGACAGCATCGCTTATCGCATGTAAGCAGCGGCGAAGGATAGCCGCGAGACCATCCGGTAAAAGCAAGCCGAACACGTTCCCTGCGTGTCCGGCTTGAACGTTTTTGCCAGCCCCCGCCGTTGTGCGCTTTTTGCCACGTCCGGGCCTGACCTTCCGTCATACACAACCTGCAAGACGGCTAAGCCATTGACGCGGGTTCAAGACACGCTATGAACCACGCGCAGCTGTTGTATTTTAGCAAAAGCAGTTTGGTGTTTCTTACGCTCCCGCTTGGCAAAGCAAGTTTCATGCCGGGAGACACGAATTGGCCATATTGCTATGACAGCGGAAATCGACGGCAAGCGGCGTTCTCGAAATTCGATGTTTCGGCTCAAAGGTCTTGGCTTCGCGATATTGTGATGGTTCGTGGCGAGGTTTTTGGTGGTGCTTTAAGGGTGCGGATCGATACTGAGCGGCGTTACTTGGCGCGAGCTTGCGTTATTTACTGCTTTCTCTCTCGGCTGCGCATGATTGGATCGCAGCATTGAACGGTTGGGATATGTCGAAGAAAAACGGAATTGAATCCTTTTCGCGCCGCTCTTTCCTGCGGTCGGCTGCAACTCTTGGCGCTGCCGCATTGGCCGCTCCGGCTCTCGCGCAAAATGCAACTCCGCTTGAGGCGCTCATCAACGACCGTTCCCGCGGCAATTGGGACGACCAGTTCGACGCGAAGGCTGCGGCGCGCACCGCCGCCGCTGTCCAGTCGAACGCGCCAATCCTCGGACCGGATTCCGTACCGAATATTCAGCAGGCGATCGCGCAATATCAGAACATCGTCGCCAGCGGCGGATGGCCGCAGATCAATCCGACAAGCCAGCAGCCGCTGCAGCTCGGCGCGACCGACCCGGCCGTACAGTCGCTACGCCAGCATTTGATGATTACCGGCGACCTGCCGCGCGAGGCTGGCATCTCCTCTGCCTTCGACTCCTATGTCGACGGTGCGGTCAAGCGTTTCCAGGCCCGTCATGGACTGCCGGCAGATGGCGTCATGGGCGATTTCACGCTGAAGGCGATGAATATCCCCGCCAATGTCCGCCTGCAGCAGCTGAACACCAATCTTGTTCGCCTACAGACGTTCCCATCCGACCTCGGCCGCCGTCACGTCATGGTCAATATCCCGGCGACACGTGTCGAAGCCGTCGAGGATGGTCAGGTGGCGCTGCGCCACCAGGCGATCGTCGGCCGGGAATCACGGCCGACGCATATCATCAATTCGAAGATCTACGAGGTCATCCTCAACCCGTACTGGACGGCGCCGCGCTCCATCGTCGTCAAGGACATCGTGCCCTTGATGCGCAAGGACCCGACCTATCTGACGAGGAGCAACATTCGCCTTATCGATGGCAAGGGTCAGGAAGTAGCGCCCGAGACGATCGACTGGAATTCGGACAAGGCGCCGGATCTGATGTTCCGTCAGGACCCGGGCAAGACCAACGCCATGGCGTCCACGAAGATCAACTTCCACAACCCCAACAACGAATACATGCACGACACGCCCGAGCAGGGCCTGTTCAACAAGCTGATGCGCTTCGACAGCTCCGGCTGTGTGCGCGTTCAGAACGTGCGCGACCTGGCGACCTGGCTGCTGGCCGAAACGCCCGGCTGGCCGCGCCAGCACATCGAGCAGGTCATCTCCACCCGCGTCAACACGCCGATCACCCTGGCGTCGGAAGTGCCTGTCTATTTCGTCTATATTTCGGCATGGAGCGCCCGCGACGGCATCGTCCAGTTCCGCGACGACATCTATAATCTCGACGGCAACTCGCAGCTGGCACTCAATACGACCCAGGGCATGGAGCAGCCGGTTCAATAATCGGCCGCCTGATTGCAATTCTTATGGAAGCCGCGTCCCTGGATGCGGCTTTTTCATTGGGCGGCGCCGCTCTGCGTAGAATGCTCAGCAAATGTCGCTGCTCGTATTGCTCTCGGGCGACCCTGACGCTAATACCGTCTGCATTGCCGTTCCGGCCCGTTCAGGAGCTTCTACGATGACCAATGCATCCACCGAACCCTTCTTCAATCGCTCGCTTGCCGATACCGATCCGGAAATCTTTGGTGCGATCGGCAAGGAGCTCGGTCGTCAGCGGCACGAAATCGAGCTGATCGCCTCGGAAAACATCGTTTCGCGCGCCGTGCTGGAAGCGCAGGGCTCGATCATGACGAACAAATATGCCGAGGGCTATCCGGGCAAGCGCTATTACGGCGGCTGCCAGTTCGTCGATATCGCTGAAGAGCTCGCCATCGAGCGCGCCAAGAAGCTGTTCGGCGTCAATTTCGCCAACGTTCAGCCGAATTCCGGTTCGCAGATGAACCAGGCCGTCTTCCTGGCGCTGTTGCAGCCGGGTGATACCTTCATGGGTCTCGATCTCAATTCGGGCGGCCACCTGACGCATGGTTCGCCGGTCAACATGTCCGGCAAGTGGTTCAACGTCGTGTCCTACGGCGTGCGTGAAGGCGATAACCTGCTCGACATGGACGAAGTGCAGCGCAAGGCCGAAGAGCACAAGCCGAAGCTGATCATCGCCGGCGGCACGGCCTATTCCCGCATCTGGGATTGGAAGCGCTTCCGCGAGATTGCCGACAGTGTCGGCGCCTATCTGATGGTTGACATGGCCCACATTGCCGGCCTGGTTGCCGGTGGACAGCATCCGTCGCCGTTCCCGCATTGCCACGTCGCCACCACGACCACCCACAAGTCGCTGCGCGGCCCGCGCGGCGGCATGATCCTCACCAATGACGAGGATCTGGCCAAGAAGTTCAACTCGGCCGTCTTCCCCGGTCTTCAGGGTGGCCCGCTGATGCACGTCATCGCCGCCAAGGCGGTTGCGCTCGGTGAAGCGCTGCAGCCCGGGTTCAAAGACTATGCGGCCCAGATCGTCAAGAACGCCAAGGCGCTTGCCGAAACGCTGATATCAGGCGGTGTCGATGTCGTCTCCGGCGGCACGGACAACCATCTGATGCTGGTTGACCTGCGCAAGAAGAATGCCACCGGCAAGCGCGCGGAAGCCGCCCTCGGCCGCGCCTACGTCACCTGCAACAAGAACGGCATTCCGTTCGACCCTGAAAAGCCCTTCGTCACCTCGGGCGTTCGCCTCGGCACGCCCGCCGGCACGACACGCGGCTTCAAGGAAGCTGAGTTCCGCGAAATCGGCAATCTGATCATCGAAGTGCTCGATGGCCTGAAGGTCGCCAATTCCGACGAAGGCAATGCCGCCGTCGAGGCTGCCGTGCGGGAAAAAGTGGTGAAGCTTACCGATCGCTTCCCGATGTACGGCTATATGGGCTAAGGAGGGCGCATGCGCTGCCCCTATTGCGGTACGGAAGATACCCAGGTCAAGGATTCGCGCCCGGCGGAGGATAATACCTCCATCCGCCGGCGGCGTATCTGCCCGGACTGCGGCGGTCGGTTCACCACCTTCGAGCGCGTGCAGTTGCGCGAACTCATGGTCATCAAGAAGACCGGCCGCAAGGTGCCGTTCGATCGCGACAAACTGGTGCGCTCCTTTGAGATCGCATTGCGCAAGCGCCCGGTCGATCGGGACCGGATCGAACGGGCCGTGTCGGGGATCGTACGTCGCCTCGAAAGCTCCGGCGAGACAGAGATCAGCTCCGAGCAGATCGGCCTTCAGGTACTGGAAGCGCTGAAGACGCTCGATGATGTCGCCTTCGTGCGCTATGCCTCCGTCTATCGCGATTTCTCGCATGCGGAGGATTTCGAACACGTCATCGACGAGATCAACGCCAAGATCGCCCGCGATCCGCTGGACCCTTGATCATGGCGCTACGGCCCGAAGACGAGCGTTTCATGGCCGCGGCCATTCGTCTGTCTCGTCAGCACCTGGGACAGACCTCCACCAATCCGTCCGTCGGCTGCCTCATCGTCAAGGACGGTGTCGTTCTTGGCAGCGGCGTAACCGCCCTTGGCGGGCGGCCGCATGCTGAGCCACAGGCTCTGGCGGAAGCGGGCGAGGCGGCCAGAGGCGCCACCGCCTACGTGACGCTCGAGCCCTGTTCTCACTATGGCAAGACGCCGCCCTGCGCTGAGGCGCTGATCGGTTACGGCGTGGCACGCGTCGTCATCAGCGTCACAGATCCCGACCAACGCGTCTCCGGGCGCGGCATCACCATGCTGCGCGAGGCCGGCATTGAGGTCGATACCGGTGTTCTGGAAACGGAGGGCAGGCGATCTCTCGCGGGTTATCTCATGCGTCAGACGAGAAACCGGCCCTATGTGACTCTCAAGCTTGCTGTTTCCGCCGATGGAATGATCGGAAAGGCAGGCGAGGGCCAGGTTCGCATCACAGGCGACGTCTCGCGGGCACAGGTGCAGATGCTGCGCGCCGAAAGCGACGCCATATTGGTCGGCATTGGTACGGCGATATCAGACGATCCCGAATTGACCTGCAGGCTTCCAGGCCTGGAGGATCGCTCTCCGCTGCGCATCGTCATCGACGAGCAATTGCGGCTCCCCCTTGGCAGCAAGCTGGTGCAGACCGCGCGGAAGTATCCGGTCATTGCGGTTGCCGGCCATCCGCCGTCCTTTGACGGCGTCGTCGATGCGGCCTTCCTTGCACGCCGTGCTGCCTTGGATGCCGCCGGCGTCGAGGTCCTGCAATCCAATTCGAGCGAGCCGGGAGAGTTGCTGGAGGCCCTCGGCACGCGCGGCATCTCCTCTTTGCTGGTCGAAGGCGGCGCCAGGACGGCGCAGAGTTTCCTCGATGCCGGGCTGGTCGACCGCATCCTGCTGTTTCAGGGACCGGCCGATATCGGCGAGGGTGGTATTGAATCGCCGGTCCTCAAATCCAATATCCCGGCTGACTTTATGCATGTCGGCGAAAGCCGCTTCGGCGACGATCTTTGCGACGAATACGAAAGAGGTTTTTGATGTTTACGGGAATTGTCACCGATGTCGGCACGGTCGAATCCGTCTCCCCGATGAAGGAAGGCATCAAGCTGCGCGTTGCCACCAATTACGATCCGGCGACGATCGACATGGGTGCCTCGATCTCTCATGCCGGCGTCTGCCTGACGGTGACCGGTCTGCCCGAACAGGGCAGCAACGGACGATGGTTCGAGGTCGAGGCGTGGGAAGAGGCGCTGCGGCTTACGACCATCGGTACCTGGGAAGCGGGAGCCAAGATCAATCTCGAGCGTTCCCTCAAGATCGGCGACGAGCTTGGCGGCCATATCGTCTCCGGCCATATCGACGGCAAGGCGGAAATCCTATCCGTGACATCAGAGGGCGAGGCCACGCGCTTCCGCCTGCGCGCGCCGGAACACCTCGCAAGATTCGTGGCGCCGAAGGGTTCGGTTGCTCTCGACGGCACCTCGCTGACGGTCAACGCTGTCGAGGGTGCGGAATTTGACGTGCTTCTGATCCGTCACTCCCTGGAGGTGACGACCTGGGGCGAGCGCAAGGCCGGCGATTTCGTCAATTTCGAAGTCGATACCATGGCGCGCTACGCCGCTCGCCTGGCGGAATTCCCGGTCGTCCGCGAAGGCTGAACATCATAGGCTTGCCACGACGAAGGCGCCGATCGGCGCCTCGGCAGCTTATCCGATCGCCTTTTCCATCAGAAAGTTCGATAGAATCTGGCCGCGCTTTTCTATCCGCTGCCCGGTCAAGACGACAAAGCCCTTGCGTTCGAAGAAGGGGCGGGCAGTCAGGCTCGCCTCGGTAAAAATCCGCCGAAGGCCTTGTTTTTGGGCAGCCGCCTCGACGGTCGAAAGCAACAGGCTTGCGACACCCTTTGCCTGATAGTCCGGCGAAACGAACATCATATCAAGGCAGCCGTCCGATTTCAGATCGGCAAAGCCGATGGGCGTGGAGCCATCCATCGCAAGCCAGGTCGGCCGGCTCGCTCGGTATTGTGCCCAGACGCCGACATCTTCCACCTTTGCCCATGCTGCGATCTGCTCCGGGCCATAGTCTTTCGACGCGATCTCGCGAATGGCCCTCAGGAAAATGTCGATCGTGGCCTGGGCGTCGCTTGCTTCATAACGTTTGACCGAAAAGCTATCCTGCGAAACCGGCATGATATTGGTCCTCACAACGCCTGACGTTCGAAGATGGCGTTGGATCTGTCCTTCAGCAGGAGTTCGCCGATACGGCGGAAACCGATCTTTTCCGCGACCCGTAGTGACGGTGTGTTCTCCAGGTCCACGATGCAGGTCATGCGCCGGCCTGCGAACTGCCTGTCCGCCCAGGCGACCGCCGCGCTCATGGCCTCCGTCGCATAGCCCTTGCCCTGCATCGGCGGCGTAATGCCCCAGCCGGCTTCCAGCGTACCTTCCGTCATCGGCGTCATGTCGCGATGCAGATCGAGAAATCCTACTTCGCCGATCAATCGGCCGCTTTGGCGTTCTTGGACGGCAAAGAAGCCGAAGCCCAGATGATGCCACAGGCCGGCATAGCGCAGCAGGCGAGCCCAGACCTGTTCGCGCGTCGGCATTTCCCCGCCGATGAAGCGGACAATGTCCCTATGTTTCCATAGCTCGAGAAACTCGTCGAAATCATCAAGCGTATGGCCACGCAGCAGGAGCCGGTCCGTTGTCAGTGTCGGAATATGGGTCATGGGATAGGTCTTTGCCGAAAATGTTTTGGTGATGGTCAATCGTTGGAGGCGCCGGGCTCCCCGTCCCAGTAATCGAGCTTGGCGGCGGAGGTACGGCCGATCGCGCGGAACGCCGTTTTGCCGTCGTTGTAAGTCTTGGCCAGGAACTTGCCGGAATCGGGGTACTCGACGATTTCGGTCCGCGCTTTTGTGGAGATGGCGAGATAAACCAGCACGCCGGGGCCGATATTGATCAGCTGATGCGCGGTTTCCGGACCGCCGGCGGGTGCGCCCAGTACATCGCCCTTGCCGACTACCATACGCTGGTCGCCGAAGCGATACTCGCCTTCGCCGTCGAGAATGACGAACATCTCCTCTTCGACATGATGATTGTGAAACGGACAGCCTGATTTGCCTGGCGGCACCTCGTTATAGCTGATGCCGAGCTGCCTCAGTCCGAGCTTTGCCCCGAAGGAAGTATCGCTGCCGGCAAAGAAGCTCCCTTGCTGCCAATGTTCCAGCTCGAGCTCGCCGACATTGATGGCGGGTGTGGATTTCTTCGTCATGAACCTCCCCCTTTGCAAGGCTTCAAATTATTATCGAAGCGGTTGCGTGTGCGGAAGCCACAATTTCTGCGACGCGCAGATCATTTCCGAATAGGGTCGGAATCGGCACGCGTCATTGAAAAACACTTGCCAAGCGAGGCCCGCCGTGGTTTGACCCGGCCTGACAAGGTGCCGCGCCCTCTCAAATCGCAGGTGATGTATGACCAGCTCTTCCAATGCTCATGTCCTTATCGTAGAAGCTCGCTTCTACGACGATATGGCCGATGCCCTGCTCGACGGCGCCAAGGCGGCTCTCGATGAGGCCGGCGCGACTTACGATATTGTGACCGTGCCCGGCGCGCTGGAGATCCCGGCGGCGATTGCCATGGCGCTCGATGGCGGCGACAATGGCAACGTTGTTTACGACGGCTATGTCGCTCTCGGCATGGTCATTCGCGGCGAGACCTATCATTTCGATATCGTCGCCAATGAATCCTCGCGTGCGTTGATGGATCTTGCCGTCAGCGAATCTCTCGCGATCGGCAACGGTATTCTCACCGTCGAGAATGACGAACAGGCCTGGGCGCGCGCTCGCCGTTCGGACAAAAACAAGGGTGGCTTTGCCGCTCGCGCAGCGCTGACGATGATCGCGCTGAAAGAGAAGTTGGGTGCATAATACATGAGCAATCAGGATAACGAGCGACCTGCAAAGCCCGCCAACCAGCGCGGTGCAGCACGCCTTGCGGCGGTCCAGGCGCTCTATCAGATGGATGTCGGCGGAACCGGTGTTCTGGAAGTG
Source organism: Hyphomicrobiales bacterium (assembly GCA_900468625.1). Classification (GTDB taxonomy): domain Bacteria; phylum Pseudomonadota; class Alphaproteobacteria; order Rhizobiales; family Rhizobiaceae; genus Rhizobium. The sequence goes on along the minus strand of UBUL01000052.1, from coordinate 22,582 downwards.
GTGGCCGAATATGAGGCCCACCGTCTCGGACAGGAGCTGGACGGCGAAACGTATCTGAAGGCCGACGCCTCCTGGTTCCGTTCCATCGTCTCCGGTGTCGTGCGGGAGCAGACCCGGCTCGATCCGCTGATCGGATCCGCTCTTCAGGACGACTGGGCGCTGTCGCGTCTCGACAGCACCGTACGCGCCATACTGCGCGCCGGTACCTTCGAGCTTATCGACCGCAAGGATGTGCCGGTTCCGGTCATCGTCACCGAGTATGTCGAGATCGCGCACGCCTTCTTCGAGGAGGACGAGCCGAAGCTCGTGAATGCCGTGCTTGACCGAATCGCCAAGCAGGTTCGCGGCGAAACCAAGAAATAGGGTATAATGGGCACCGGGCAGGCGAAGCCCGGGGCTTTCGTTTCCTTCGTTCGCGCCTGATTTCATCTTCGAATATTCTTTTGAACCTCCAGCGGGTGTTTTACCTGCGGGCGGTCTTGACGCGAGGTTTTCCCGACAGCAATCTCGCAACTGCACATCAGCCGATCTCCCGGAGGAGGGGACAGGCCGTTGTCGCAGGCGGCCGGAGGAGGACTGAACCGCCGGCTTTTTTGGAGGGAAAAAGCGAAATGTCGATTCTTTTAGGAGTGATCGCATGCGGACTGCTCTCGGTCATTTATGCCGTATGGGCAACCCGGTCGGTGCTCGCTGCCGATCAGGGCAATGCCCGCATGCAGGAGATTGCCGGATATATTCGTGAAGGAGCGCAAGCCTATCTGGCGCGCCAGTACAGAACCATCGCCATCGTCGGGATTATCGTTTTCATCGCGGCCTGGCTTCTCTTGTCGGCCGAAGCCGCTTTCGGTTTCCTGATCGGCGCAATCCTCTCTGGCTCCGCAGGCTTCATCGGCATGCATGTCTCCGTGCGCGCCAATGTCCGCACCGCGCAAGCCTCGTCGCAGAGCCTGTCGGCAGGTCTCGATATCGCCTTCAAGTCCGGCGCCATTACGGGCATGCTCGTCGCCGGTCTCGCCCTGCTCGGCGTCTCAATCTACTTCTGTATTCTGACGAAGGTTCTCGGCCATGAGGCCGGTTCACGCGATGTCATCGACGCCCTTGTGGCTCTCGGTTTCGGCGCTTCGCTGATTTCGATCTTCGCCCGTCTCGGAGGCGGCATCTTCACCAAGGGGGCGGATGTGGGCGGCGACCTCGTCGGCAAGGTCGAGGCCGGCATCCCCGAGGACGATCCGCGCAACCCCGCCACCATTGCCGATAACGTCGGCGACAATGTCGGCGATTGCGCCGGCATGGCGGCGGACCTGTTCGAGACCTATGCCGTGTCCGTGGTCGCGACGATGGTGCTGGCCGCGATCTTCTTCGCCGGCTCGCCGCTCCTCGGTTCGGCCATGGTTTATCCGCTGGCGATCTGTGGTGCCTGCATCATCACCTCGATCATCGGTACCTTCTTTGTCAAGCTCGGCGTCAATGGTTCGATCATGGGCGCGCTGTATAAAGGCCTCGTTGCGACGGGCGTGCTGTCGATCATCGGACTGGCCGTCGCCACCTCGCTGACCATCGGCTGGGGATCGGTCGGCACGGTTGCCGGCTTCGACATTACCGGGACGAAGCTCTTCACCTGTGGCATCGTCGGTCTGATCGTTACCGCGCTCATCGTCGTGATCACCGAATACTATACCGGCACGAACAAGCGGCCGGTCAATTCCATCGCGCAGGCATCGGTGACCGGTCACGGCACCAACGTCATCCAGGGGCTTGCCGTCTCGCTCGAATCGACGGCGTTGCCGGCAATCGTCATCGTCGGCGGCATCATTGCCACCTATCAGCTCGGCGGCCTGTTCGGCACCGGCATTGCGGTTACCGCCATGCTCGGCCTTGCCGGCATGATCGTCGCGCTCGACGCCTTCGGCCCCGTCACGGACAATGCCGGCGGTATCGCGGAAATGTCGCATCTGCCGCCGGAAGTGCGAAAATCCACCGATGCCCTGGATGCGGTCGGCAATACCACCAAAGCCGTCACCAAGGGCTATGCCATCGGCTCGGCCGGCCTTGGCGCATTGGTGCTGTTCGCCGCCTATTCGAACGACCTGCAATATTTTGCGGCTCACGGCGACAAGTTCCCGTACTTCGCCAACGTGGGTGCGATCTCGTTCGAGCTCTCGAACCCTTACGTCGTCGCCGGCCTGCTGTTCGGCGGCCTCATCCCCTATCTCTTCGGCGGCATCGCCATGACGGCAGTCGGCCGGGCCGCCGGCTCGATCGTGGAGGAGGTGCGCCGGCAGTTCCGCGAGAAACCGGGCATCATGCAGGGCACGGAGCGTCCCGATTACGGCCGCGCCGTCGATCTGCTGACCAAGGCCGCCATTCGCGAAATGATCATTCCGTCGCTCTTGCCGGTTCTGGCTCCGGTCGTCGTCTATTTCGGCGTCCTGCTGCTCTCCGGCTCCAAGGCGTCGGCTTTCGCGGCACTTGGCGCATCGTTGCTCGGCGTGATCATCAACGGCCTCTTCGTCGCCATTTCCATGACATCGGGTGGCGGCGCATGGGACAATGCCAAGAAGAGCTTCGAGGATGGCTTCGTCGACAAGGACGGCACGCGCCATATGAAGGGCTCTGAAGCCCACAAGGCATCGGTGACGGGCGACACGGTCGGCGACCCCTATAAGGATACGGCAGGCCCGGCTGTCAATCCGGCGATCAAGATCACCAACATCGTTGCCTTGCTGCTGCTTGCGATCCTGGCCGGCTAAGAAAAGCGTATTGAACGCACAGAAAAACCCGCGCGCGCATGCCTCGCGGGTTTTTCTTTGAAATGATCCCCGGATTACTGACCCGGGTTGAGATTGTTGAGGAAGTTTCTGGCGCCGTTGACGCCGTTGCCGCCGCCCTGGAGGATCTGCTGCAGGAAGGTGATGTCGCGGCCGCCGGTGGGCGTCGTGCGGCTGATCATGTCGAAGACCTTGCCGTCCTTCAGCGTATAGTTGGCTTCCTGCTTCACCACGCCGTCCTTGTCGAAATAGATCGCCAGAATGTTCTGGTCGACCAGCTTCGGCTTCATGAAGGCGACGGGGCGCGTGCGCTTCTGGGAGATGTAGTAGAAGACCTCGCCATCGAAGGTTGCCGTGGTGGAGGGCGTACCGAGCGAGAGCAGAACCTGCTCGCGGCTCGAGCCGACCGGCGCAAGTGCCAGCGACTGCTGATCGAAGATGTAGCCGTTGTTCATGACCTCGCTGGTCTTGCAACCCGAAAGGCCCATGGTCGCAATCACCAGGGCGATGGCGGCAGTGCTGCTGAAAGATATGTCAGACTTGAAATACCGTCTGGTCAACGACATCTCATCTCCCCTAATGAATCAATCCGATGGCCGAACGGCCGACATGACCTTGCTGTGCACATCATTGTGGCCTTTCCGCGATTGAGAAAGGCACAAGGATGCTGTTGGGCACTCTTCATCACCGATCATTCACAACGTAATGACGGTAAGGGCTGGAGCCTCGAAGCGGGCACAAACGGCATTGCAATTCGCGCCTGCTTCGGTAAACCAGCTTTTGCGTGGATGCAACAAGGCCAAGCAAAAACGGCACGCTCAGAGGGAGCCAATTCCGGGAATTTTCATGATTTTTGGGCTCTTCCGCAAAAGAAATCACAATCAGATCATCGTCGTCAGGCAATATGAGGCCCTGACGTCGATGGCGCGCGAGCCGGTTTTCTACACCGACTACGGCGTGCCCGATACGGTCATGGGACGCTTCGAATTGCTGTCCGTCATGATGATTCTGTTTTTCCGCCGCGTCCGGTCTGCCGCGACCAGCGGCCAGGAACTGGCGCAGGAAATCGTGGATGCATTCTTCGAAGACATCGATTATTCGATCCGCGAGCTTGGTATAGGTGACAACAGCGTGCCGAAGCGGATGAAGAAGCTGGCCGGCATGTTTTACGGGCGGCTCGAAAGCTATGCGGGTGCCATGGATGCCGATGATCGCGCCGCGCTTGCCATGGCGCTACAGCGCAACATCTATCCCAAGGCGAATGAGGCCGCGGCTTCCATGGCTGCGCTGGCCGATTGGATGATGATCGCGGAAGCGCATCTGACGGCCGTGACCGAGGATCAAATCGCTACGGGCTTGGCGACGCTGCCGATGCCTGACAAAGTCGGCCGACCGGCCGGTTAGGAGATAAAAATGAAAAGACACGACTCCGATGAAACGCCGTTTTCCTATCCGGTGAAGGTAGGGCATATCTCCGCCAATCCGGTGGATGTGCACCTCGAGGCCGATGATCGCGAGCTGGCCGGGCTTGCGGTTCTCTGGGATGTTCTTTCGGTCAGCAAGCTCGAAGCCGATCTCAAGATTTCGCGCTGGAAGCGCGACGGAGTGCGCGTCAAGGGCAATGTGAAGGCAAAGATCGTTCAGGCTTGCGTTGTCACACTCGAGCCGGTCGAATCTGATATCGACGAAGACTTCGAGCACATCTTCGTGCCCGAGGATTCCAAACTGGCGCGTGCGCCCTCTGTGGATGCCGGAGAAATGATACTCGATCCCGATGGTCCGGATCTTCCTGAGACCTTTACAGGCGATACGATCGACGCCGGCGCGGTCGTTGCGGAATTTGCCGCCCTTGCCATCGATCCTTATCCGCGCAAGCCCGGCGTCGAGTTCGAAGCGCATATAGAAGACACCGGCGAGGATGACAGGAAGCCCTCGCCCTTTGCCGTTCTGAAAGACTGGAAAAAGGAATAGGCCCCGGTGCCCTTCGAGCACAATTCAGTTGTAACCGGGGGAGAAAACGGTATTTTGACGCCAAATTCGCCGGCCTCGGCGGAGAAAAAGGACTAGGGACGCGTGATCAGAATTTCTCTTGACCTAATGGGTGGCGACTTCGGCCCTGAGGTTGTTGTTCCCGGCGCGGCCAAGGCGCTGGATAGGCATCCCGATATCACATTCATCATGTACGGTCAGAAGGATCGCTGCGAGGCGGTCCTCGCCAAATATCCCAAGCTTCGCGAAAAATCGGTCTTTCACGAATGCGAAGTCGCCATCAGTATGGATGAAAAGCCGAGCCAGGCGCTTCGCCGCGGTCGCTATATTTCCACCATGTGGCGTTCGATCGAAGCGGTGAAGGTGGGCGATGCCGACGTCGTCGTGTCGGCGGGCAATACCGGCGCGCTCATGGCGATGGCGAAATTCTGTCTCCGCACCATGGCCAATATCGAACGCCCGGCGATCGCGGCGATATGGCCGACCCTGCGCGGTGAAAGCATCGTGCTCGACGTCGGCGCCACGATCGGCGCGGATGCCCAGCAGTTGCTCGATTTCGCCCTGATGGGCGGCGCCATGGCGCGCGCGCTCTTCGAGATCGAGCGGCCCACGGTCGGGCTGTTGAATGTCGGTGTCGAGGAAATAAAGGGCCAGGAAGAGGTCAAGGACGCCGGACGCCTGATCCGCGAAGCCAATCTTGAATCGCTTGAATATTTCGGTTTTGTCGAGGGCGACGATATCGGCAAGGGCACCGTGGATGTCGTCGTCACGGAAGGCTTCTCCGGCAATATCGCGCTGAAGGCGGCGGAAGGCACGGCCAAGCAGATCGGCTCCTATCTGCGTGCCGCCATGTCGCGCACGCTGCTTGCACGCATCGGCTATGTGTTTGCTAAGGGTGCCTTCGACCTGCTGCGCGAAAAGCTCGACCCCAGCAAGGTCAATGGCGGCGTCTTCCTCGGCCTTAACGGTATCGTCATCAAGAGCCACGGCGGCGCGAATGTCGAAGCTTTCGCAGCCGCCATCGATGTCGGCTATGATATGGCCAAGAATGGACTGACACAGAAAATCGAAAACGATTTGAAGAGATATCATGCCAAACGGCTGCCTCCCATAGGGCCGGAAGCGGCATGAGCGACGGGGTACAAGCAGAATGATCCGTTCAATTGTTCGCGGCTTCGGGGCGGCACTCCCCAAGCGCGTCATGACCAATGCCGAGATGGAGCAGATTGTCGATACCAGCGACGACTGGATCGTCCAGCGCTCGGGCATCCGTCAACGCCATATCGCCGGCGAGGACGAAACCACGGCCTCCCTGGGCGAACAGGCGGCTCGCGCCGCCCTCGCCAATGCCGGTCTGACGCCTGACGATCTCGATCTGATCATCGTTGCCACCTCGACGCCGGACAATACCTTTCCGGCAACAGCGGTGAACATCCAGAACCGGCTCGGCATGCATCACGGCTTCGCCTTCGATGTTCAGGCCGTGTGCACTGGCTTCGTCTATGCAGTAACGACGGCCGATGCCTATATTCGCTGCGGTCTCGCCAAGCGCGTGCTCGTCATCGGCGCCGAGACGTTTTCCCGCATCCTCAATTGGACCGACCGCACGACCTGCGTCCTCTTCGGCGACGGCGCCGGAGCGCTGATCCTGGAGGCGGGCGAGGGGACCGGTGCCAACTCCGACCGTGGCGTGCTGACGGCAAGCCTGCGCTCCGATGGCGCGCACAAGGACAAGCTTTATGTCGATGGCGGGCCTTCCACGACGGGAACGGTCGGCGTTTTGCACATGGCGGGCCGTGAAGTGTTCAAGCACGCCGTCGGGATGATCACCGATGTCATCCAGGCGGCCTTCGATGCGACCGGCACCACGCCGGACGATCTCGACTGGCTGGTGCCGCATCAGGCCAACCGCCGTATCATTGATGGCTCCGCCAAGAAGCTCGGAATTCCTCTCGAGAAGGTTGTGGTCACCGTGGATCTCCATGGCAATACGTCTGCCGCATCGATCCCCCTCGCGCTTGCCGTCGCGGCCGGCGACGGTCGGATCAAGAAGGGCGATCTGGTGATGCTGGAGGCCATGGGCGGCGGTTTCACCTGGGGCGCGGTCTTGTTGCGCTGGTAGTGCCACCTCTCTAAAAGCCGTTCCGAACAAGAGCTTGACCGTTCGCCGCAACGGCAATAGTCTCGCGAAACTTGAAGAAGATTACGCAGCAATATGGGCGGGGAGCTATGACGGGCAAGACAGTGACGCGCGCAGACCTGGCGGAGTCGGTATTCCGGAAAGTCGGCCTCTCCCGAACGGAGTCGGCGGAACTTGTCGAGACCGTGATCGATGAAATTTGCAACGCCATCGTGCGTGGGGAAACCGTAAAGCTCTCCTCGTTCGCGACCTTCCAGGTGCGTGACAAGAACGAACGCATCGGGCGCAATCCGAAGACCGGCGAGGAAGTGCCGATCTCGCCACGGCGCGTCATGACCTTCAAGGCGTCGAATGTCCTCAAGACCCGTATTCTGAAAGCCCATTCGAGCCGCAAGGCGAAGGCCAAGCCGGCAAATCCGGCGTCCTGATCCACCTCGGAATTTTTATCCTCATTCGGCCGTATGCCTGTCATGCGGCTCTTCAAGGCACTTCCTCGTCCTTTTTGTCGCTAGCCTGTGCAGCGGCTGAAGATGTGACTTGAATTTCCGCCGCCAAACCGTTGAAATATGGTGAGTCGCATCGTTGAGAATCGCGGATATCGATATCCCTTCTTAGCGATCCGGCCGAATGGCGCCGTTCGCGCACTGTGGGAGTATGATGATGGACAAGAGCCCTGATGCATTTCGCACGATCAGCGAAGTAGCCGAAGACCTTGATCTGCCGCAGCATGTCCTACGGTTCTGGGAGACCAGGTTTCCGCAGATCAAGCCGATGAAGCGCGGCGGCGGCAGGCGCTATTATCGCCCGGAAGACGTCGATCTCCTGAATGGCATCCGTCATCTGCTTTACGATCACGGCTATACGATCAAGGGTGTTCAGAAGCTTCTGAAGACCAACGGCAATAAGTTTGTCATCGCCGTCGGGCATGGCGATCTTGCCAGTGTGGAGGCGCTTGCCGCGGCGCAGGAGCCTGCGGCTGTCGAGCCGCGCATCAGCTCCGCCAATCCTGAGGAGGATCAGATTGTCGGCCGCGCCAAGGCGCCGATAAGCCGCCGCTTCTTCAATTTCGTCAGCGGCGATGACGGCGTGCCGGATGTTTCGATCGGCAAATCCAGCGTCGGCAAGGAAGATCGCGCTTTGCTTCAAGAGACGCTCTACGATCTTCTGGAGTGCAAGCGCCTGCTTGATCAGGTGCGGTAGGACGCCACTCCGTTTGCGATAGCGGCCGCATGAAGGCGCAATATAATTTCGGTCACATGCAACTATGCTGCGATTTGCCGTGGTTTATGCGTGTGCTGGCTGGTTATGCTTACGAGTGATATTTTTATCACACCTGCTGCCCTTCTGCGTTGTGAAAATTAGTTCGGCAGCCTTATTAACTTGCCGCGGTGGGATCGCAGGTTCAGCTTGCTGGCGAAGCTTCTTTGCTTCGTCCCGTTTGAACGGGAACAGTCAGGCTATGGAGGGGCACGCCGCTGCCTGCCGGGAGACTCCATCTCTGACGGATGATAGTCGAATGGAGATACCATGAACATCAAGAGCCTTCTTCTTGGCTCAGCTGCTGCTATTGCCGCAGCTGGTGCTGCCCATGCCGCCGACGCTATTGTTGCTGCCGAGCCGGAACCGCTTGAATATGTCCGTATCTGCGATGGGTACGGCACAGGCTATTTCTATATTCCCGGCACAGAAACCTGCCTGAAGATCGGTGGAAAAGTCCGTACCGAAGGCGAGTGGTATGACGCCTATAATCCCCGCAGTAAGGTCGGCACGCTCTGGCACGAGCGGGTGGAGCTCGATGTCGATACGGCCACGGACACAGAATACGGGCCGCTGAAGACCAACACCATCTACCGTTGGGAATGGAACGACGGAGGCGCGACGTCGTCCAAGCTGCTGTTTGCGAATATCAGCCTTGCCGGCTTCACGGTTGGCAAGCTCGATTCACAGTTCAATCTTTACGCTGGTTATGCCGGTGACGTCGTCAACGATGATGCGATCTATGACGGCCCCTATGAGCTCAACCAGCTGACCTACAACTACGACGCCGGCAATGGCTTCACGGCCGTCATCTCGCTTGAGGATAGCAACTCGACCTCCGACGGCTCGGCATCTTACGGTGCCGGCTGGTGGACCGACGACAAATCCAATCACTATGCTCCCGACGTCGTGGCAGGCCTCGGCTACAAGACGGGCGACTGGGGCTTCAAGATCGTCGGCGGCTACGACTCGATCGTCGAGGAAGGCGCCATCAAGGCCCGTATCGACGCCAAGTTCGGTGGCGTGGAAGCCTTCCTGATGGGCGGCTGGAATACCGATGGCGACAAACTCAACAAATATGCCGGCACCAATCAGGATATCTCGGCTTGCACGGCATCGAACGGCACTGTCAATGCGGCCAAGTGCGGCTGGGGTGACTGGGCGCTTTGGGGTGGCGTCGGTGTTCCGATCAACGACAAGCTGAAGTGGAACCTGCAGCTTGCCTATACCGAATCGAAGATTTTCGAAGCGACCACCAACCTGAAGATCCATCCGGTCAAGGACTTTCTGATCGAGCCGGAAGTTACTTATATGCACTATGACTTCATCAAGGACGACACGGTGGCGGGCATCCTGCGTTTCGAGCGGAACTTCTGATCGGGGCTGAATTTCGCAGCTCGGTGATGACGACAGGAACATAAGGTCGGCGAAAAGGCCCTGCATCATGCGAGGCCTTTTCGTTTTGCTGGATTTTTCTATCCAGATGTTAAGCAAGATTCCGTCTTCGCGTGTGATTTTCAGCGCTTTCCGCCAGGTTTCGCGCATTGCTCGATGAGTTGGCTTGCTAAAGCTTACCATCGGCTGTATTTCACATCCCTCGGGTTGTATCCTGAATTGCCGGAGGGAATATGCGCATACGTGCCACCATGGCGGCGAGCCTCGTCGCCATATCAACCATTCTATCGAGCTGTCAGACGCCGCAGGAATCTGCGATGAATGCCGAAATGACCTGTCAGTCGCAAGGATTTCGCCCGGGGACACAGCGCTACAGCCGCTGCGTTGGTGCGACTTACCAATCCAATCGCGCTCAGGCGCAACAGGCTGAAAACCAGGCAGCCGCCATGGCTGCAGCCGGCATCATTGGCGGCGTCCTGGTCGGTGCCGCTGTTAGCGACAATCATCACCATCGGGGCTATTACGGCCGTCCCTATTATCGTCGCTGCTATCGCTGCTGGTAAGCACGGCCTTTGTCCGCCGCCGCATCATGCTCCGTCGGCTCACACCGACGGAGTTTTCGTTTTCAGAGCCACGAACCGCCAAGCATGAAAGATTGCGGCGCGCTTTGGAGGCTTTCCGCTGTTCTTCGAATCGCGGAAAGGCTCCGTCCCTTTTTTCCACGCAATTCCAGACGGAAAACCGTCGTGCGCGTTTCCTGGGATTGCTCTAGTTTGGCGGGCTCATTTCCTGGCGATTGACGAGTTTCAGGCTCCGGTCCGGCTGGACGATGTAGGTTTCCACAACATCCTGGCCCCATTGGTTGGTGAAGTGATGCTGGAATTGCGAACCGGGAGGCGATTTTGCCAGCTTCATATGCGGCTGGCCGCCATAGGTGATGCTGCCGGGGACGGGCTGCAACGGGGCGGCGCTGCACGCGGCAAGCAGCAGTGCGCAGAGCGTGAAAGCTATTATATAGAACTTCATTGCTTTGACTTTCCGAGCCCGTTCCGTCCAGCGAAATCCGTCGCACAATAAAGGCGGAAGAGCATCTATGAGTGTGGTTTCAAATCACTATATACAGGTAATGGCGACGTGCTCTGCAGCAAGGTTCTCACGCGGATTTGCTTGGCGCCGCCACCGGATTTTGAAGGAGTCGCACATGTTTACGATTGTGAGGTCGATAACGGCCGCTGGCTTCGGTCTGTTGCTGGCGGCAGGTGCCGCCATACCGGCGGGCGCCATCACGATGCCGGTTCTGTCCTTGCCCGAAAAGTCCGATATCATTCAGGTCCATGATCATGATCATGGCCATGACCATTGGCATCACCACAACCACTGGGGCAGGGGGCATCAGCGGCACGGCTCCGACAGCTACTATGACGACGATTCCGACAGCGGCGTGCTCTTCAAATCCTTTGTAACCGGCACTCTGTTCAACAGACATGGCTCTGAGAGCTATTACGATAACCACGCGCGCGACTGCGCGAGCCGCTACCGCTCCTACCGCGCTTCGGATAATACCTATCAGCCAAGTCACGGACCAAGACGAGCATGCCGCTGAGGCGGAACTTTTTCTGAGCAGGCCGCCACTTTTTGCTTGCGTCGGGAAACGCTAAACTCTAAACGAAACAAGCCGTTTCGGCAGGTCGGGGCGTAGCGCAGCCCGGTAGCGCACTTGACTGGGGGAAACAGAACCTCAGTCACTATTCTCTCCAGTTTTCAATATCTTAGCTTGATCTGCATTCTCAGTGGTGGGACTTGCGGTGGGACGTGATGTTGCATTCAAAGCCGCTCTAATATCCTCATTTAGGGCATGTGCATATTTGGTCGTTGTCGCTACGTCGGAGTGTCCAAGCAGCAATTGTGCAACCCTCAAATTCGACTTTCGAAGAACGCGAGTTGCCGCCGTATGGCGGGTATCGTGAAATCGAAAGTTGGACACACCAGCCCGCGGCACAGCTCTCCTCATCGCGCTTTTTAAGCCCGCCTCTGTTAGCGGGTACCGCTCTCCCTTGATCAATTTATCATTTTTGCGCGTTTTTTGTGCAGTGTAGGTAAATACCTTCACTGGATGATTGTTCTTTTCAGCCCATAACAAATTGTAAATTTCATCTGACATAGGGATGATGCGTTCTTTATTGCCTTTGCCTAGCACCTTGAAATTGCGTGTGAAAAAATCGACCATTGGCCATTCCAGGCCGATTATTTCCATGCGACGGCAACCAGTTAGAAACGCAAACCGCACGGCGACGTCATAGCCCCGTGCTAACTCGCCCATGATTTTGTCTTCTTCGGCGATAGAGGCTTCGCGAACGCGCTCTTGCTTCTCTTCCAGCATATGACGCCCGAAATCGACTTCAGCGACTTTGATTTTCCATACGTTTTTCGCTCGAAGATAGATTTCACGTAGCGGCTGCGTGCAGGTTCGATTTACCGTCGCCGGCTCGATAAGATTGCCAAGAAGCACTTTACCCTTCCTGCCGATCCGGCGTACACGTTCCCCGCGCCTCTTCGCGACAAGTTTTGCAACGATGGAGTCGGTGATCGCCTCAAACTCTGTCTTGCGGCCGATCGCGTCTTTAAGCCATTCTAGATTGACGGCGGTGGTATCGGAATTCTTATGATGCTGCCCGACTTCAAGCCAATAGCGCGATGACGCAACCTCAAACACCATAGTCGGGGCAAAGAATTTTTCTTCTTCGGCTATTTCGATGAGGGCCTTCGCGCGCCGTTCGTCTTCGAACCGTTTCGCTTCTCGCTTCGAAGTTGCTCCAGTGTCGCCCGAAAATCGACGACCGCATATGATGAAGTCGTACGAGTAGGTTTCGCGTCCGGTTTTCTTATAGACCGACATTTTTGTGAACGCTCCTCAACAAAGGCTTCTAGATCAGCTTCGGTATAACGGCGGGTAGGGCGCTTTGCCCCAAGGCCAACGTTAATCCAACGCAAATGCCCCTCGTCGGTCAACTCCTTTAGTTGTTTCACAGATACGCCAAGGCGTTCTGCGGCTTCGGATGGCTGAAGAAGATGCGGAGCCGTCATTCGTCCTCACCCTCCTTATCCAATCGGTCTGGATCTATGCCAGCCTTCAGGAGATCGGCGCGGATGCGTAGCTTTTCTCGTTCACGCGATGCCTTGAAATACAGCTTCGAAATGAGGAAGGCTGCGATCGACATGAAAAGCACAATCCACGGAAGTCCAATATTGGTATTCATGGCTCTTCCTTTCTTGGGTTGGCCTTTTGTTCTTGCAAAGGAGTTGGGGCGAAATCGGAGAGGGCGAACTGCTCAGCTTCGACGCATTCCATGTACTCGCGCTGGAATTCGATTTCCTGAGATATCTCTTCCGAGGAGAGCCACCACTTTCGGTGGCATCGATGACACCAAGCTTCGCCCGTCAGAATATCGACGTCGGGCTGGGAGCAATCGCAATCGAGATCATCATCATCGAAATAGCCGATGTCTTCCCATTCGAGGTCTTCGCGTGATTTGTCTGTCACTTCCGCACCTCGACTGCAACGAAGCCGGGGCACGGCTTGTTCGATTGATCCTCGTTCTTGATGAAGCCGCACATCATGCAGCATTTGATCTGCATCGAAGAGAAAACGCGCTCGTGCCAGATGTGGCCGTTGTCGTCCTTAGGCGGATGGCAGCACGCTACGAGGTGGATTTTTCCGCTGCCCCGGTGGCAATCGCAGGTGCAATTGTCATAGGGGGGAGGCGTCAGAGAGCCGCGTATCCCAGCGCCAATCTCAAGATCACCTTCTTGCTCAGCACGCTTCTTGAACCATTCCTTATCGATCGTGAGTTTCATCTCTCGTCTCCTTCCTTTAGGATGGAGGGAGGGGAAGGAAGATGTCGCCAAGCTGAGGGTCCGTGATAGTTTATCTCGCTGATCGGCCCGCTGTGGTAGTCTCCGTAGCTGGTGCCAGCCCACCACCAATCACCGTCGCCGTAGTTCTCAGGATCAAAGTAGGCTTCACCGACGATGTAGCTATTCTTGTCTTTATGGAGCACTGCGATGATGACCGGCGTCTTATCCTTCGGGGCCGCATCCATGTCATGGTTCCACCCATCTCCGTTACCGGCTTCTGGGATAGGGGCATGGAGACTTATTGTATCAACGTACGCGAGGAGTGCCGCCTCAAAGCCTTCGTAAAGGGCTCGCTCAACATCATCGAGATCACCTTCACTCGGAAGGCAGATGTCAAGTCCGGTCAGTTCGCGAAATGCGTTTCGAGCGGCAATCAGAGCCTTATCGTGCGGTGTGGTGGTCATTGGGTGGACTCCGACGCACCGACATGGATCGCGAAGACGGCCGGCGGCTGCCAGGCCCTGATTGATGATTGCCGTGGCATAGGGTGCAGCGTCGTCGCCCATGTCGGAGAAAAGACCGAATATTGTCAGGGCAAGAACGTGAGGATTGATCCCGGCGCGCTTCCAGAATTCCATTTCATTCATGGAATGCTGGATACGATGCTGGGTCGGAGAGAGCGGCAGTGCCCATCGGTCGGGTGCTTTCGAGCCTTTGCCGCGGCCATAGTGACCGAACTGTAGAGCAGGCGATGACAGGTGCGCGGCCTCGACGCCGTATTCCCCAGAAACGCAGCAGGGAAGGTTATGGAGGAAGGATAGATAGCCCTTGGACTTTGACGGCTTTGCCTTCGGCGTCGGTGCGAAATTTGTGTTTGCGATACGGAATGCGGTCATAGCGCGCCCTCAATCCAAAAACCGGGTTTCAGCGCCGACTTGACGATTGTCAGTGATCGTCACGGCTTCGCCCGGTTGCGGTTTAATCCTGATCTCGATGTCGCCTTTGACAGGCTGAAATAGCATCGAGCCTCCGATGAGGTCGGTCCCATCCCACTTCCAGCGGTAGTTGCCGAAGACGTATTCGCCGGGGATGCACGTGGTAATGTCGGCTTTCCGGCCCACGTAGCTTATGCTCGCCAGACTGGCCTTCCGATCTGCCGGCAGAAGCGCGAAGATCTCGGGATAATGCATATGCAAATCCGCGATAAACTTCGGCAGTTCCTTCTTCTGATAATTGGTGATCTCGCCACCGAACGCCGCGCGAGGATGGGCGTAGCAGATTTTTGCCAGAAGCTCCGGCGTCATGTCTGCCTCGGCAACCCATTTGCTTTCGAGCGGGTAGCCATCTCCAAACGTGCCGGTCATGAAGGCATATGGAAGATAGAAATGGCCGTGCGTGCGGAACACACGGTTGTACGCCGTCAAGGGCTTAAGCTTCGACAGATAATCGGCGTTGTCCTTCCGCCATTTATCGGTTGTCGAGTAAAATGATCTGGCGGCGCGCGTAGGGCCTTCGGTTTCAATCTTCCGGCCAAACTTGCATGGTGAGAGCGCGGTGCAGTGAAGGCACGAATTCTCTTTCACATAGAGATCGCAAGTCTCAGGGTTTTCGCAGAAGAGCCGGAAGAGGGCGCTCCGCTTCGACATACCTTTGAACAAATTGTTCTTGGGGTCGCGAATCCAGGCGTAGATCTGTTTCACGCGCGCCTCCATATCCAAGAGAGCCAGGAAAGACGCTTCGAAGAATGGTTGAACATCTCAGTCATCCTCTCTTCTGATCTTTACGGATCCGACCGTGAAGAGTCCGACAAAGAGAAACCATCCCCAACCATCTGTATGATTGACTGCGAGATAGCCGGCAAAAATAATGCAGGCTGTGGCGGGAGCCATGGCTGCGAGTACGATCAAGGCGCGGTTCACTCTGCACCCCCAAGCTCTGCCAAGGTGCAATCCAGCACATCCAAGGCGACATAACTGCGAGCTTCGTCAATTGTCCGCTTGCCGGCGAATACCGCCTTGAAGGCAATCGTGACGGAAGACAACTTGGCCCATTGCGACTTATGGATGACGTCGGCTTTATAGCTGGCAGTCATTTCTTCGATGATGTCGGACTTGGTGGCGTCATCTAGATCGCGGTCTGCGAGGGTGGTGAATGCCTTCAACGCGAATTCCATCAGATGCTTGCGAAGAGCGAAATCAGAAAGGGGAGCGTCCGACGACGGAGAGGAGGGCGCATCGTCGGACGCTGCGGAAGCGGAAAGGGCACCGCTGTCCGCTGTATCCGGCCCGGATGGCGTCGGGCCGGAATTGGATTGTTCTTTGGGTTCCTTGAAGACGACGCCGTGTTCGGCTCCGAAGGCATAGATTGCCTCGATCATGTTGCTCATCTCGTCTACGGTCATGGTTGAGGTATGAATGCCGAGCGGCACAACTGTGCCGGGGTCGATACCGGGCACGACCTGCGCTTTCCGCATCGAAGCGGAGAACATATTTTTCCAGTCCTCAACCTTTAGCTTGCTGCCATACCAGATGACCTGATCAGCAACTTCGCTAAGCATGGCGTGAAGCTTGGCGTTCTGTTCGTGAGAGCGGGTTTTCTTGCGAAACTCGACAATAGTTCCGAGTTCCACCTTTTGCGCCCAGCGGGAAATCTGGTCTCGGTCGGCAGTAGAATTGATGGTGACAGTGGCGCGCGTAGTCATGCGGCCTCCTTTTGACCATAGCGACGGATACGCTCTACAAGTTCAGCCAGCTCGTCGTTGAACCGGTCGATCTCATCAGCCATGGTTTTGATGTAGGTTTCGTCGCGCGGCACGCGGACGGTAAGCATGGGGAGCTTTGGCCAGTAAGAGCAAAAATCCCACCATTCACGCTCTGATACCCAGATGTTCCCTTGAACCTGAGCTACATGCTCGGGAGGAATTCGATTGCGCTCCAAGCGGTCGATCTGGATATGAGGGAGAGCCGTCTTGATCTCCAAGCCGCCATTGGAACCGATCAGACTGTCAGGGCTTGCGCCTTTGTTGCCATTACGAATAAAGCCCACAAGCTGCGGTTCATTGCCGGTGATGAAGGCATATTCCCCACGGGCGACATCCTCCATCTCATGGCCGCGTTCGGTGTGGGCGCTGCTGAAGGATTCAGCTGGTTCCTCGGTAAGGATTTCGCCGGCCAATTTCCGCATATACTCGCTGCGGGTCTTTCCTTCGCCCTTTGCCATAACGGTGGCGAACTTGCTTGCGGTCGGTATGCCGAGGCGAGCTGCGAACCACTCAGGGGAATTTTGATCACAATCAATGATCTGTAGAGTCATGCTGCGCTCCCCTGTTTACGCTGGTTCTCGATATAGGCGACACGCTGGCGCAAAGAGCCGACAACCTCATTGAACTGCTTCAGCGGAATGTCGGTGACGGCCTCAATTTGCCAGCGCTTGCAGAACACATCAGGATCGACTTCGCCTTTTTCGATCAGTTCGCGGATGACAGAGGCTTGAGCTTCGGTGATCTTCTTGGCTTGATCTTCGGTTTCGTCAGCTTTACCGCCGTCGTCATCCGCCGCAGCCGCCAAACCGAGTGCCGCCTTAAGCGTATAGCGCTGCAAATAGGTCACGGTAGAACCGATAGCCTGGATGCTATTCTTATTGCCGCTGTCGTCTCGGGCAGCCATGAGGGTGTTTTCCTCGCTATGGCCCATACGGTGTGAAACGATGCAGGTGACTACAATCGGCTGGTTTGGCTCGGCCGTGGTGCGATACCGCACGGACAGTCCGTATTTCGACAGGATCGGTGCGACGACGCTCATAATCGTGGCAAGATCCTCGTATTGGTAATTGGTACGGCCTTTGGATGATGTGAAATCGACCTTGCGGGCCTTTTTGATCTCGGGAATATCGGCCTTGGCATTCGCCATTGCATCTTCGAAGGCTTTCCGCGCCTGATTGCGCTCCCACCGTTCCTGCAAGTCCATGAGCTTCGAAAGAGTCTCAACAGGAGCGTTTTGCGACAGAGCGCGGTCAAGCATCTCCATGGGCGTCAGCGCCGCCGTTGCGACTGGCGTACGATCTGCCGAGACTTGGATTTCCAATGCATTTGCCATCTTTTTCGCCTCCATGGCTTTCTTGGCCTCCGCTACTATTCCTAGGGAAAGGCCGCCAATTGCTTGCTCCGTTCCTGGCTGGTCGATGATCGTCGCCATTAGAATCTCCAAGCGCTGGAAACCGCACCTGCCAGGGCAGCGCGGAGGCGCATTTCTTGCAGCCAAACCATTTGTCTGCTACGTAAATTAATATGATTTTTCGCGGCTTCACTTTCAGACTCGCCCCGACTGAAGAACAGGAAACTCTGTTCCGTCATTATGCTGGTGTGTGCCGCCTTGTTTGGAATTTGGCGCTTGAACAGCGTCAAAATCACTGGCAACGCTATCAGGCCGTGACCGGTAATAATCTCAACTACATTACTCAGGCGCGCGAACTGACTAAGCTTCGTGCTGAAGTGGATTTCATCCGAGAATGTCCGCAAACATGGGCTTTGCGATTTCTGAGGTTGATCTGACATTCGGGGGTCCCCTCCTGCTTTCGTCTTCCGAGGTTGATACGGTCATTGGTCACTCCCTTGCTCCTTCGGTAGCCAGGCCGATCCGTGTAGTGATCCAATACTCGGAGCGGATCGGCCTGGCGGGCTATGACGCTCCTCTTCGGCTTTAGCTTTCTCGCAGACTGCACAAAGATGGTGCCATTCTTCTCCGACGAAGATCACACCACATTCTTGGCAATCCATTCCGCCGGGGCTCGTTGCTGGTCTGTCGTGGGGCTTGCTCATTGACGATCCTCCGGGCGGTGCGAGACCCAAGTCGTCTCAACAGGCGTTACGATGCTGTAGGAATGCTGACCGAGTGCCTGGCACAGCACGCTGGCAAGGTCGCGGGCGCGGGCAACTATGTCGCCCGGCTCCTTTGGGAACCGCGCGTAGTTGATGAACCCGACGCGAAAGCCTTCTTCGCGGCCTCCGGTGTAGATGAACGACTGGGGCTGAAGCGTCACGCACAGCCCAGTCTCTGCGGCGTAGCGTTGGATGATGAGAGCTGCCGCGTTGATATCGCCGGCCATGTGGATTTCGACGTTGAAGGAGGGGACGGTCTTTTCGGTCATTATGCGCCCCTCCGCATGCAGTCCTTGCACATCGGAGCGAAGAGGTCGCCTTGGCCCTTGCTTGGCTTAGGAGCGGGTTGGCCCCAGCCGAACCCGTGCAGCCTCAAGGCCTCCTTCTCCAGGTCGGTCAGCCACTCGTGCCACTTCGGGTAGATGACGGCAGCCTCTTTTCGCTCCTCGTCGCTCTGCATCGTGCCACACATGCATTCGCCCGAGCGGCAAAGCTGAACGGCCACCGGGTTGATCGGTGTCTGGCATCGCTCCAGATACTCGTCGCGGTCCTCCTGCGTCCAATCATGGATGATGTTCACCCAGATGTTGCCTTTGGACGCAGGGTCCTGACGATAGAGCTTCAGGTTCTTCTTGCGGTTTTCGCTCTCGTCCTTGCGTGCGCCATTGAGGAGAAGGACGCGGACGCCGCGCTTCCCGTGCCTGATCTCGCGAGATACCGCCTTACGGAATGGTGTCGCCTTCAGAACCCGGTATGCGAACCCGTGAGCGTCCACACCCTTTCCGAAGAAGCCCTTGCGTAGAACGTAGTCTTCGTAGGCGGTTCCGGCGTCGGCCTCGACGTACTCGCCCTTGCGGCCATAGACATCACGGACGAACTCTGTCGTCTCCGGGATGCCGCAACGTGTGTTGCCGTGGATGACAAAGTCGATTTTTAGGCCAAGCTCGCGGGCCACCTGGTCGGAAGCCGCGCTGTCCTTGCCACCCGATACCATCGAGACGATGTGCGTCGGATTGTATTCCTCGATCGCCTTTTTAACGATTTCTGAACTGGATTCGATTTTCATGCGGCTAACTCCCGGATTTGACAGGGGGAATTGACGGGCTCATGTTCCCGCGACTTCTGGGGGAACGGTGAATGCGGGGCATTGTTGGGTTTGATCTGCTGCGGCTGGATGGCTACATGGCCATGGAGACCGAAGAGCTGGACGGGAAGCTGTACGTCGACACCATCATCACGAACCCGATCATCGAGCGGTGCAACTGTGACGCTCCGGATCGCGTGAAGCACGGCAAGCGCGTCGTTCACTTCCGAGACCACCCTATCCAGCGCCAAGAAACCTACCTGCGCATCACGCGCCAGCGGTACCGATGCCGTAACTGCGGGACGATCCTCCTCGAACACCTTCATCACATCGATGAGAAGCGACGGATGACGAGACGCTTCCTGCACCAACTGGCTGAGGATGGCATCGCCATGAAGTTCTCGATGGGCGGAGAGATCAACGGCGTTAAGGAAAGCCTTGTCCGCCGCGTGTTCAAAGAGGAGGCCGCGCGGCGACTGAGCCACTACAGCTTTGAGCTGCCGCGCGTTCTGGGTATGGACGAGAAGGTGCTTGGCGGTCACCCTCGCTTCGTCATCGGCGACGTTGAGAAGAGGGTGTTGCTCGACATTCTCATCTCTCGAAAGCAGACGAACCTTGAGGAGTATTTCCGGCAATGGGAGCACAGCGACCGGATGAAGGTCGAGGTGATCACGCAGGACATGCACTGGCCCTATAAGACGTTGAACGAGACGTACTTCAAAGGCGCGACTGTCGTCATCGACAAGTTCCACGTCCTCCGGTACGCCGACTTCGCCGTCTCGGAGGTCCGCAAGAGCATCCAGTCCAAGGTCGACAACGAGGAGCGCATCAAGCTCAAGAACCAGATCGGCCTGCTTCGGGCGCGTCCCGAGCGACTTGGCATAGGCGACGAGTTCCGACTGAAGACCTTGTTCAAGCGCCACCCGGCGATCGAACAGGCGGTGCTGTTCAAGGAATGGTTCTACGACATCTACCAGTGCGAGACCCGATCCGAAGCGGAGAAGGCCTACGATAGCTGGCGAGAACTGCTCCCGAAGGAGCTGGAGCATCCGTTCCGGAAGGTGCTGTCCTACATGCGCGAGAAGCGCTGGCGACGGCTGATCTTCAACTACTTCGATCACAAGTACACGAACGCCTACGTCGAGGCGACGAACAACCTGCTCGACGAGATCAGCCGCGGCGGCCGAGGTTACGACCTTCAGACCCTGAGAGCCAAGGCGCTGCTGAAGTACGGCACCAAGCGCCTGATCGACATCTACGACTTCAGCATCAGGCTGAACGACCCAGACTACGATAAGATTATGAACACGATGGTTGGTCATGGGATCAGCCTGTCAACCTTTGAGATCGATTTGAGAGCAGGTGCGTTCGACTGAGGTTCCAACCCTGAAAGTCGGATAGCCCAAACATGCCAACAGCGCACCTTGAAAGCGCTTGATGAAGCGTACCGCCGCGCATGGAAGGGACTTGGTGGCTTCCCGCAATACAAGCGCAAAGGCGTCCATGAAGCCTTTGGCTTTGTAGGCCGCGAAGTGCATATTGAAGCAATCAATCGTAAATGGGCGCGCGTTCGGCTTCCTAAGATCGGTTGGATCAAACTGCGCCTCACATACCCAATTGAAGGAGACATCCGCGAGGCAACTGTTGTTCAGACGGCGCTCGGTTGGCAAATCTCCATTGGCTGTTTGATCGACAGGGATATCGCTGATCCGAGTGGTATTGTCGGTATCGATCGCGGCGTCGCGGTGCCTTTGATGCTCTCTGATGGTAGCAGTTATGTACTCCCGACGCAGCTTGACGCGCTTGACCGCCAAGCCCGTAGGGCGCAACGCATTGCCACCCGCCGAAAACGCGGTTCGAAGCGTCACACGATTGCCCTTCGTCGCGTTGCCAGGCTGCGCGCAAAGCAAGCACGCATTCGTAAGCATTGGGCGCATTGCGCCACAACCGATATTACGCGCCGCTTTGGAACCGTGGTCATAGAGCGTCTGCGTACGAAGAACATGACAGCTACAGCAAAGGGAACGCTTGAGTTCCCAGGTCGTAATGTTCAACAAAAGGCCGGCCTCAATCGTGCCATCCTTAATGTGGGATGGCACCAGATCGAAAGACAACTTCTCTACAAGGCAGCGCGCCTTATAAAGGTTGACCCCGCTTATACTTCTCAAACCTGCGCGTCCTGCGGGACAATCGACAGACAAAGCCGCAAAAGCCAAGCGTCCTTTGTGTGTGCGAGTTGCGGGCATAGAGACAACGCCGACAGAAATGCGGCATGTAACATCCTTCACCGGGGGAACACTCCGGGCGTGGAACCTAGCCGTTGGGCAGGTGATGAAGCGCATACTATTCAAGTTGCCTAGTCCTCTTGGAAATCTGCCAACTACAGCCGGCGGAAGATGTTAAAACGGCTCACTCCTGTTGAAATAGAAGGTTAGGTGCGAACGCCTTCGCTGTAGACGCTGGGATTGATGCCGTAGGACATAGCCACTGCATCGTGCGGAGTATTCGCCCCAGGCATCGCCCCAATGAAAAAGCGGCGGCGCGAGCCATCCGGCTCTAGGGAACCGTTCAGGACATCCAGAACTCGACGGCGATCACCCTTGATGTTGACTTCCAGCAATCGGCGCGGCCGACCGTGGCTAACATCTTCTGAAATCACTTTTGCGCCTCGGGCTTCGATGTATCGTTCGAAGCCGGTTTTCCCGTCTACTTCGATTTCGAGCATGATGCGCCGCAATTCAGCATTCGGCTCCGCATCAATGGTATCTGGCGTCAATCGAGATTTTTCGGTGATGATCCATTCATGACTGACTGGGATGCGGTACCCATGCCAATAATAGACACCCCAGCCATCGCGGAATGATATCGCGGGCTTGTCTTCACAATGCAGTCTGGTGGGCATGCCGACTGCGTTGCGCGCCTCATCCCAATGGGTTGCGGCAAAGCGATCTGAGACAATGCAGATTCCATCGCGCGGATACCAAAATCCGCAAGAACCGGCGATACGCTCCATGATATCGAGACGACGGAGAAGATCTGGTTTCTGCTTGACACCCAGATCTGTACCAAAGCGGTAATAGGCCAGCCAATAGCTATCCATCTGGCCCCACCACCAGGTTTGGCCTATCGACGGATCAATTTTGCCATCCCTGAGGCCATCCCCGAGGCCAGCCCTGAGGCCATCCCCGAGGCCATCCCCGAGGCCATCCCTGAGGCCA
>UBUL01000053.1 GCA_900468625.1 Hyphomicrobiales bacterium | reverse complement strand
CACAACAGGTTTTTGTATGTGGCAGCAGATGGGAGGGAAATTTCTTCTCGGAAGCTCCGAAAATCTTGTCCAAACGGTCAAAATTTTCGCGATTGCCCGCTTGCCTCCGGCTTCCTTCGAATATGCCGCTTCTCCAACCTGTCCGGCACGTCCACCAGAGCCGTCGAACGGAGGATGAGCCATGGTTGCGCCCCTTGCACGCAAACCCCAGAAAACCCGAGATTTTACATGAGCTCTCTGCTATATATTAGAGAAGGGAGGAAACAATGCACACAACAAGACCGGAAAGCATTATCGAAGTCAGTTTCGACAGCGCCAATGGACGACGCGCACTCGGTATCATGAACATGCGCCAGGCATTGGATCTGCCCGACCTGCCGAGCTTTACCTATACGCATCCGGATCCGCTGAAGGCGGCCGCCGGCATCGTGCTCAGCCAGGAAGAGCTCAGGCGATTCATGACCTGCCACTGAGCGGGCATTCGCGCGCAACGCACCGATCGCGCGTTAGCGCGGTTGTCGGATAGTCACGCCTGTTTCAGGCTGCTTTTCTTTCCATCATCGCCAGCGGCAGCAGGACGACGGCACTCAGCCCGCCTCCTTCGCGATCCTCGAGACAGAGCGCTCCGCCCTGCGCGTCGAGAATCTGGCGAACGATCGCCAGGCCGAGACCACTGCCGCCGAGATCGCGATTGCGCGATTCTTCCAGCCGCACGAAGGGTTCGAGCACCTCCTTGCGCCGCTCTGCGGGGATGCCCGGCCCACGATCGCCGACGACGATGGCACCCTGCTCGCCGCGACGCTCGACCGCGATATCGGCCCTGCCGCCGTAACGCAGCGCGTTATCCATGAGATTGTCCAGCACTCGCACCAGAGCAGTCTCCGTCATCGTCACGGCTATCGGCTGCCCGACCGGCGTGAAGCCGACGAGATCCTGCTCGTCCTGCCGTTCGGCGAGATGACCCCGAATGGCCGCATCGAGATCGACAATATTCTTACCATCCGAGACGACGGTGCTGCGGGCAAAGCCGAGCGCATCCTCCACGAGCCGCTGCATGGCTTCGACATCAGCGATCGCCCGATCGCGATGCGGCGTTTCCGGCATCATTTCCATGCGCAGCCGAAAACGGGTGAGATAGGTCCTCAGATCATGCGAAATCGCCCCGAGAATCAAGGTGCGATTGCTGACCAGAGCGGCGATGCGCAATTGCATGGCGTTGATCGCCTTGATCAGCATGCGCAGTTCGCAGGCTCCCCTTTCCGGAATATGGACCGGCTGCAAGCCATTGCCGATCGAGTTGACGGTACGGGACAGGCGCGTCAGGGGCCGGGTTTCCCGTGCCACCGCGACGATGGCGATGACTGCGACCAGCATGCCGAGGACGCCCGAGATAAGGCCGATGGGAATGCCGTTCAATCGCACCGTCGGCGTGTCGGGCAGGCTGAAGACGGCAACCTTGCCGCCGGCAACGCCGATCGACACTTCCATGATCCTGTCCGGCGCACCGACGGAGAACCAGCCCTGCGGCTTTTCGGAGAGCGAACGCATGCTGAAATAGCGATTGCCGAGGGCGATCGCCGCAAATTCGCGGGCGAGCTTGTCGCTAAGCGTCAGATCGGACGCCGCCTCCCGACCGAGAACCGGCAGATCGGCCAGGTGGATCGCCAGGCCATTGGCATTCAATGCCCGCACGGCTGCCTGCTGCGCCTCAGGCGGAATGGCATCGAGAAGACGGATCGCGGTCTTCACCTGCTTGGCGGGCGACCGCTCCGGATTGAACGGCGTATCCGGCCTCAGCTGCGCGGCCGCAAAGGCCGCAAGCTGAATGATGAACAGCGCTACGGCGACGATCATGATGATGCGGGCGACCAGACCGAGTTTCAGCATGGTTCAGACATCCTTCACGTCCATTGTGAGGAGATAGCCGGCATTGCGCACGGTGGTGATGATCTGAGCACCGTCCGGCAGACAATGGCCGAGCTTGGTACGCAGGCGGGAGACCGTAACATCGATCGTGCGGTCGAAAGGATCGGCGCCGCGGCCACGGGTCCAGTCGAGCAATTGCTCGCGCGACAGCACGCGGCGCGGCCTTTCGAGAAAACAGACCAGCAGATCGAACTCGGCGGTCGTCAGGTGCACGACGCGCTCTCCATCCATCTCGATCACCCGGCCGTCGAGATCGACGGTCAGCCCGGCGACACTCTTGCGCCTTGACGGAGTTCCGGCGTCTTCCGCCCGCTCCGGGCCGGAGCGCCGCAGGATGGCGCGGATGCGGGCCAGAAGCTCGCGCGGATTGAACGGCTTGCCGAGATAATCGTCGGCGCCCATTTCGAGGCCGAGAATGCGATCGATATCTTCCGTTTTCGCCGTCAGCATCAGGATCGGCACCTTGCTGCGGGTACGAATGCGGCGGCAGGCCGAGAGGCCGTCTTCGCCCGGCAGCATCAGATCGAGGATGATCAGATCCGGAAAGCCCTTGGACAGAACGCGGTCCATGCCGGCGGCGCTGTCGGCCACCTGCACGGAAAAACCCTCACGGCTCAGGAACTCCTCCAGGAGCGCCCTGATCTCGCGGTCGTCCTCGACCAGAAGAAGCGATGCGGAAACCATGGCCCTTCCATGCGGGGCGAGAGGTCGTTTTGGCAACAGGGAAACGGCCGCCGTTACAAACTGTAACAAATTTCCGCGGTTTTGAAAAATCCTAGCAAAGGAAGCCGTGCAATTTCGCAGGCAACCGCGATCCCTCCGGAGCGAACGGCGGCAGTCTCGCTGCCGTCTACCCGACTCCATCGCCCGCTCCGGTCCGCGACAGGGCTCGCACCATGAATGCGAGCCCTGTCTGCCTGCGAATTTTGCCTTTCAAGCCTGCCCTTCTCTGGCTTCATCCTCGACAATGCGATTTGCGTCCCGTTCGCCTCCGTGCGAAAGGATTTCCTTAACCGGCGGCAGAGCCGGGTCACGGCAACAAGCGCATGAGGCAAGACGGTTGAGCCAACGGCAATCACCGCAAAGATCCGGCAAGGCGACAAAGCGCGCTCAAGAGCCTGAAGGCAAGCGTGTGACCTTGCCGCGGGCGCTCTCCAAGCTCGGCTATTGTTCGCGCACCCAGGCGGAGGCGCTGATTGCGGCCGGCCGCGTGAGCGTCGATGGCCGCAAGATCTCCGATCCCGCTACGTGGGTCGATCTGGAGAATTCGAAATTCGCAGTCGATGGCGCGGAGATAGCGGCGGAGAAGAAACTCTATTTCATGCTGAACAAGCCGCGCGGGCTGGTGACCACCCGCGACGACCCCGAGGGGCGCCCGACGGTCTACGACTGCCTGAAGAACATCGATGCGCGTCACCTCGCCCCCGTCGGGCGGCTGGACAAGGCAAGCGAAGGGCTGCTGCTCTTCACCAATGACACCGTGCTCGCCCAGACCCTGCTCGATCCGGTCAGTCACGTCGGCAAGACCTATCATGTGCAGGTCGACCGTATCATGGACCACGAGCAGCTTGGGCGCATGGAACGCGGCATCATCGACGACGGCGAGCTGCTGACCGCCAGTTCTGCCCGCCTGTTGCGCAGCGGCGACCGCAACGGCTGGATCGAGGTGGAGCTCAAGGAGGGCCGCAACCGCCAGATCCGGCGCATGCTGGAAGCGCTCGGGATCGAATGCCTGCGGCTGGTGCGCGTTGCCTTCGGCGATATCGCGCTCGGCGATCTGCCGAAAGGCGCGGTGCGCGCCTTGACTGAGGCCGAAATCCTCGGGTTGCACCGGAGTGCCGGAATGAGGGTCAACAGATAGAAGATGGATGCAATGCAACCTCATGACTTTTGGCAGGAGCTGCATCCACCCGGCACCTTCGATCCAATGGCGGAGCGTGCGGATTTCTATCTGGCCGAGCTGCCGGACGGGCGTCAGCTCCGTCTGCCGATCCGCGTGCTCGGCGACGGCGACCATGCGCTGGCGTCGCTGATCGTCAATCAGGCAAGTTTTGCCGTGCAGGAAGCGCTGGCGGAGGCGCTTGCGGCACGAATCGCGGCCCATAGCATCGACGTCGTGGCCGGCTTGCCCACGCTCGGCCTGACGCTCGCGGCGGCCGTGGCGCGTGCGCTCGGCCATGCGCGCTATGTGCCGCTCGGAACATCGCGGAAATTCTGGTATCGCGAGGAGCTGTCGGTCGCGCTCTCCTCCATCACCACGCCGAACCAGGAGAAGCGTCTTTATATAGACCCGCGGATGCTGCCGCTGCTGCAGGGAAAGCGCGTGGCGCTCATCGACGACGTCATTTCCAGCGGCGCCTCGATCGCCTCCGGGCTTTCTCTCCTTTCGTCCTGCGGTATCGAGCCTGTGACGATCGGCGCGGCCATGCTGCAATCCGAACGCTGGCGGGATCGCGTCGATATGGACGGCCGGCGATGGAGCGAGCGGATCGTCGGGGTGTTTTCGACCCCCATCCTCGCGCGCAGCGAAAACGGCTGCTGGTATCGGCCTGGCTGAGCGATTTTCGCTCCGTCAATCCAACGAACGGAGCCGATTGCCTATTATTATCCATGAAAACCGTTCCGATTTCGGCCGCAATGCGTTAAGGGTCCGCTCAAGAAGCATCCGCCGGGCGGATGCACGAGCCTATTGGTGGACGCGTTGCGAATTCTCTCCGAAGCCCATTTCCCGGAATTGCCCAACTACTATCGCGGCAAGGTGCGCGAGAATTACGATCTGCCCGACGGCAGCCGCATCATCATCAGTACCGACAGGCTGAGCGCCTTCGACCGCATCCTTACGTGCATTCCCTACAAGGGTCAGGTTCTGACGCAGACGGCGCGCTACTGGTTCGAGCAGACGCGCGATATCTGCCCTAACCACGTCATCGACTATCCGGACCCGAACGTCGTCGTCGGCAAGCGGCTGAACATCCTGCCCGTCGAAGTCGTCGTCCGCGGCTATCTCGCCGGCACCACGGGCACATCGATCCTGACACTCTACAAGAAGGGTCAGCGCGAGATGTACGGCATCACGCTGCCCGACGGCATGCGCGACAACCAGATCCTGCCGGAGCCGATCATCACCCCGACAAGCAAGGAATTCGATGGCGGCCACGACGAACCGCTGACGCCGGCCCAGATCATCGAGCGCGGGCTTCTGACCGAAGCGCAATGGCAGACGCTGTCGAATTATGCCCTGGCACTGTTCGCGCGCGGACAGGAGATCGCCCGCAAGCGAGGACTGATCCTGGTCGATACCAAATATGAATTCGGAACCGACGAAAACGGAACCATCATTCTTGCCGACGAAATCCATACGCCCGACAGCAGCCGCTATTGGCTCGCCGACAGCTATCAGGAGCGCTTCGATAAGGGCGCGCGCCCGGAAAGCTTCGACAAGGATTTCGTGCGGGCGTGGGTCACCGAACGCTGCGATCCCTATAAGGATGAAATTCCGGAAATCCCCGCAGACCTCATCGAGCAGACTTCCAAGGTCTATATCCGCGCCTACGAGGCGATCACGGGCACGGCTTTCGTACCCGATGATCGCGGCGCAACGCCGCGTGACCGTGTTCGCGCAAGTCTGGCGCGCTATTTCATTTAGAGACAGTCCGACCGGTCGTTTCACGCGATCGGCGCGCTCTGATGCCGCCTTGCGGTTGCTTAACTTAAGGGTTCTTTAACATATCGCACCCTTGAGTGGTGCGCAAAAGGGTATGTTTTTTGCAACACTTTAGATTTTTTTTACCGGAACCCTGATATTTCGCCCGATCCCACATATGTTCGCTGCCGAGAATTCGTAAAAGCCACTGTGCTATTGCAAAACTCGTTGTTAAATTGACGCCGACCGCTTCGGGTCACTGTTTGTATCGCGTAAGACTGGAGCGCCGGCACTTGGGGTCATGCCGATCCCGAAAAAACACTGATCAGTAAATTGAATTGTGGGACAATGTGATGGTTTCCATTCGTACTGCCGCCCCCGCCCTGCTGCTTGTTTTGGCAGGCTGCGTCAGCGGCCCAGATCATAAGCCACCGGAAATGCCTCTCCCGGCCAAATTCTCGGAGGGCGGTACGAAGGCGAACGGCGATGTCGCCGGTTCGCAGTGGTGGACCGCTTTCGGCGATTCCAAGCTGAATGCCTTCGCCGCACAGGGACTTGCCCAGAACCTTAACATCCAGCAATCGCTGGAACGCATCAATCAGGCCGAAGCCGCCGTCGTCACGGCAGGTGCAGGCGGCCTTCCGAGCCTCACCGTCACCGGCGACCACACGACCAGCGGCCAGAAGGGCTCGCTGCGCACGCAGACCGAAACGCGCAACATCACCGGCGGCGGCGCCTCGGTTTCGTGGCTGCTTGACCTCTGGGGCCAATATCGCCGGGCACGGGAAAGCGCCAATGCTTCGCTCGACGCGGCCTACTCGACCGTCGACGTCCAGCGCCTGACTTATCTGCAGGATCTGGCCAACAGCTACGTCGATGCCCGCTACTATCAGACGCTCATCTCGATCGCTCAGGAAAACCTGAAGTCCCGTCGTGATACGCTTTCGCTGACGAAGTTCCAGCTTGACGCCGGCGCCGCGTCCCGCCTCGACGTGGTCCAGGCCGAAGGCTTGGTCAACCAGACGCTGGCGTTGGTACCTGGCTATGAAATCAGTTACCGTCAGCAGGTGCATCACATCGCGACGCTGCTCAACGTGCCTTCCACGACGATCATTGCGCAGATGCAGGGCGGCGGCAAACAGCCGGTGTTCCGCGGCAACGTTCATACGGGTATACCGGCCGATCTCATCCGGAACCGCCCCGACATTCGCGTTGCGGAGCGCACCCTTGCTGCTTCGACCGCCGAAATCGGCGTGGCCGAGGCCAAGCTCTTCCCGTCGATCACGCTCAGCGGCTCGATCCAGCCTTCCTACATCCATAGCTCGTCTTCAAGCGGCAGCCTGACCAGCTGGTCGTTCGGCCCGGCACTGAACCTGCCGATCTTCGACGGCGGCAGCCTGCGCGCCGGCGTCAAGAGCGCGGAATCCACGAGCCGCCAAAACTATCTTGCCTGGCAGCAGACCGTGCGGCAGGCTGTCGAACAGGTCGAAAACGCTCTGTCGGCCGTCACTCGCGATGCGCAGACGATTTCTGCTCTTCGCGCTCAGGTCAAGTCCTACCAGGAAGCCCTGCAGCTCTCGACCGCAAGCTATAAGGATGGCGCGTCATCGCTGCTCGACGTTCTCGACGCACAGCGCAATGTGACCGCTGCCCAGCAGAGCCTGGCGCAGGCCGTTCAGCAGAACGCCCGCGACTATATCTCGCTGAACGTCGCGATCGGCGCCGGATATGTGCCGGCGGGCAAGGCAACCATGGCCGAGGCTCCGGCCAAGGTCGTCAAGGTTTCGGCCAAAAAGTGAACTAGCAGGATGCCGGCATTGCCGGTTATTATCAAAACCGCCGCGGGCGACTGCGGCGGTTTTTTGTTGCCGCAATTCGGCCCTGAGAACGGAAATGGCGCGCTCCGCTTTCGCATGAAGCACGCCATCGCCATAAAAACAAAAAGGCCGGAATGATCCGGCCTTTCGCCATCCGCCATCACATCAGTGCCAGTACATCCGTGGTCAAAGGCAAGGGCGGAACTGCAGCCAGATTGATCATGAAAGGTTAACGCATAGTTAACGCCACTTCCATGATTTCAAAGGTGTAAACGGCTCGCTTTCCAGCGCGCCAGCACCCATCGGCTGCATGACTTTCAGCTATATCGGCGCGCAACGTGGCGATTTCAAGACCATGCTCGCAATTTCTTCGATGAGGCCTTTAAGCAACCGACGCCGCGGCGACAGCGGCTCCCCAAATGTAAGTAAAATCTATCAAAAGAATCGGACGGCTTTTCGTCCTTTGCAAACCGTCGTTCAAGCTGCATTCATGCGGATGCCCTTAAAACACATGCAAGGATTGAAGATGCGCCGTGGAATTCTACCAAATTTCGTGCATGCGCAGGCCTTTATCTTGCCGGATTTGGGAAGTCTTAGCGAATGGCGCAGGCGCAGTTTGCGAAACAGATACCGGACGGCGATCTCGCGACGACGATGCGCAAAGGGGGAGTATTTATGAGGTTGAAGGTTCTTGCCGCGAGCATGCTGGCTGCACTTGTTGCGCTGCCGGCCATCGCGGAAGCTGCGGAAGGCTTTGCCACCGCAAACGTCAACATGCGGTCGGGTCCGAGCACGGCCTATCCGGCGGTGACCATGATTCCCATCGGTGCGCCGCTTCAGATCAACGGCTGCCTCAACGAAACGCCCTGGTGCGACGTTTCCTTCTATGGCGGCCGCGGATGGGTTGCCGGCCGCTATATCCAGGCGACCTACCAATCGCGCCGCATCTATGTCGATCGGCAGTATTATCGTCCGCTCGGCATCCCGACAGTGGTCTTCAACTTCGATGATTACTGGGGCCGCTATTATCGCGGCCGCGACTTCTACCGTGATCGCGACCGTTGGCGCCGCGGCCCGGGCTGGGTCGACCGTAGGC
The DNA here is from genome assembly GCA_900468625.1 of Hyphomicrobiales bacterium. Taxonomy (GTDB): domain Bacteria; phylum Pseudomonadota; class Alphaproteobacteria; order Rhizobiales; family Rhizobiaceae; genus Rhizobium. The sequence goes on along the minus strand of UBUL01000053.1, from coordinate 10,293 downwards.
CCGACAGCGGCTGGGATCGTAGCCAGGGATGGGATAACGGACCGGACCGCAACTGGGACCACCGTCCCGACCGCAACCAGGATTGGGGTCGTGGGTCCGACTGGAACGGTCAGCCGGACGGTAACTGGGATCGCCGTCCCGACCGCGGCTGGGACCGGCAGCGCGACGGCAATCGCGACTGGGGCCAGCAGCGGCCGGATAATAACCGGGATTGGGGCAACCGGCCAGATCGCCCGCGCGACAACAACCGACCGGGCAACCAGCCGGTCCCGCAGCCACAACGGCAGCCCCCTGTTGTGCAGCAGCAACCACAGCCACAGGCGCAGCCGCAAAACGCTCCGCGACCGAATGCGGCTCAGCCCGGCCCCTATAGCCCAGACCAAAAGGATTGCCCGGCATCGGAACCAGATTGCCGGATGTCCTCCAGAGGCTCGAACCGCTGACTGCATTGCGATCGTCTTCGGAAAACAAAAGGCCAGCGACCTTCAAAGTCGCTGGCCTTCTGATGCATCCGATTTGAAAGAGTGCGTGCCTTCTACCCAGCGGGGCAGCGGCTTCAAGATCGATGCTTCGCGCCGCACAATTTGCGTTCGGATGTCCGAGCGCTTCCAGCACGTCCGCCGGGTCGCAAGATGGGACGGTTAGGCGACTCGACGGCGCCGATGTGCGTCAGTGCATTTTCAAATGCGCTTCCCGGGTCGCCGAAATGAACATTTCCCGAGCCTCTTCGGCGGACTTGCGGCCGTCGATCGCCGCCCGGCAAAGGCTTCTCGCCGCCACATAGAGCGGGCCGCGCCGGTCGGGCCAGAGGTTGGCCATGCAATTGAGAGCCTCGGAAGGACCCGTTACAACTTGGAATGTACCTTGAGCAAAACCAATCTCGATCGGATTGCTCCATTTGATGTGTCGCATGAACACTCCTCCTCACGCGCTACCAACTGCCCGGAGCCATCTCCAAGACAGCCGTATGACGGCACTATAGCCTTGATCAGGCCATTCGAAAATATGGAAGATTGCATGCATTGCGCGAAGTATCGACGCATACGTCATCGTGGCTTTACCTCTCGCGACGGCTGACAAGGCACTGTTTTTGAGATTTTAAGGCGACAGACATGTCGGTGGCCTTTTGCGGCTGTATCGGCGATCTATTTTTCGCGTGCGATCCGCCGCGCTTCAGCCGGAGAAAAACCGGCCCGGCGGGCAAGCCATTCAAGGCCGAAAATGCGATCGATCTGATCGACCAGCCAAAGTTCAAAACGCTTCCACATTGACGTAGCCTCCTGCGCTGCGCGCCTTTCGGTCGCGGCGGCCCACGATGAACATCGCGCCCGGCCTGCCAGTTGCCATCAGCGAAATTGAGGCGGCCTTTGCGCGTTCGAGAGCAGTTCCTGCTTTGTTGCGAAGTCGCCGAACAGCTTCTTCAGCCTGGCTTCCTCCTCCTTGCAAATCCGGTGGCGCCGAGCAAAATCCTCGATGCTCCAGACTTCCCGCAATGTGCTCCCGTTCACTTCCTCTATCTTCATCAATGAACTCATCTGCTCGCCCTCTTTGATTATTGTGCAGGGAGATAATGCCGGGGTGCGCGAAAAGTTCCTCGAACGCCTCCTCCGGCCATCGGCGCAGCGGCGGCACTTGCGGCCATAATTGTTCTTAATCCCTCCTTAAATCGCCGCATTTACAGTTCAGGCGGGATTTAATGTGTCTTCGCGAGAGGCTCGTGAACGAAGAGCAGACAGTCCGGCTCCGACAGCAAGCGCTCTGCTTTCGCAGGTGACGCGCCGATCCGGGGGCGACGGAACAGGCTCAAAGATTTCTACCGCTAATGCTGTCGGCCTGATAGAAGACATCCGATAGACGACATGGGAACACCAGACATCAAGGTACGACCGGCCCGCAATGGCAGATAAGAAAAAGTCACGCCAGAGGATAGAACCATCCTTTTCCAGCGGCCGGGAACGCATCGATGACGGATTCAATGCCGGCGAACGGATCGTCAGCAACAGGCGCCTGGCCAAGAAATATTACGAAGAGCCGGAACCCGACGAAGAAGACGAGGATGATGACGAGGGCGAGCCCGTGGTCCGAAAACCTCGTCGCGCCCGCAGCCGCCGCAAACCTGCACGGCGCTCCCGCCCGCGCCGCGGCTTTTTCGGCTTTATCCGCTCGACGATCTATTGGGGTCTCGTACTTTGCCTTTGGGCCGGTATCGGTCTTGCCGGGCTTGTCGTCTATTACGGTTCGCGCATGCCGAGCGCCAGCACCTGGTCCATCCCTGAGCGGCCGCCGAACGTCAAGATCAACGACGCCGACGGCGGCCTGCTCGCCAATCGCGGGACGACGGGCGGGGAAGCGGTTACGCTCAGCGAGATGTCCCCCTATATTCCCGAAGCCATCATCGCCATCGAGGACCGTCGCTTCTACTCCCATTTCGGCTTCGACCCGATCGGCCTTGCCCGCGCGGTCGTGACCAACGTGGTGACTGGACATGCGGTTCAGGGCGGTTCGACGCTGACGCAGCAGCTCGCCAAGAACCTGTTCCTGTCGCCGGACCGCACGCTGGAACGCAAGGTGCAGGAAGTACTGCTGGCGCTGTGGCTGGAGCACAAGTACACCAAGGACCAGATCCTGACGATGTATCTGAACCGCGTCTATTTCGGCTCCAATGCCTATGGCGTCGAAGCGGCCTCGCGGCGTTACTTCAACAAGTCGGCCAAGGACGTCAATCTCGGCGAGGCGGCAATGCTCGCCGGCCTCGTCAAGGCGCCGTCAAGGCTGTCACCCGCCCGCGACCCTGCCGCCGCCGAAGCGCGCGCCCAGTTGGTGCTCCAGGCGATGCGCGAACAGGGCTTCATCAGCGAATCCGACGTCAAGACGGCGATGGCGCAGCCGCCGACCCGGTCGAAGAGCTATTGGAGCGGCGCTGAAAACTATGTGGCCGACATGGTCATGGATCAGCTGCCGAAGCTGATCGGCGGCGACGTCAAGGAAGACCTGGTGGTCGATACCACCCTCGACATGTCGCTGGAAGAAAAGGCCGAGAAGGCGCTGAGCGACGTGCTCGAAAAGGAGGGCAAGAAGCTGAATGCCTCGCAGGCCTCGCTTGTTTCCGTCGATGCAACGGGGGCTATCCGCGCGCTGGTCGGCGGCCGCGATTATGCGCAGAGCCAGTTCAACCGCGCGGTCACCGCCAAGCGCCAGCCGGGCTCGGCCTTCAAGCCGTTCGTCTATACCGCAGCGCTCGAGATGGGCCTGACGCCCAATTCCATCCGCAACGACATGCCGGTGAAGATCGGCAATTGGGCGCCCGAAAACTACGAACAGCGCTATAGCGGCCCCGTCACGCTTGCCACCGCGGTCGCGCAATCGCTGAACACCGTCGCCGCGCAGCTCGTCGCCGAAGTCGGGCCGGACCAGGTGATCAAGGTCGCCCGCAGGCTCGGCATCGAATCGGACCTGCAGGCCAATGCCTCGATCGCGCTCGGCACGTCGGAAGTCTCGCTGCTGGAACTGACATCAGCCTATGCGACCTTCATGAATGGCGGTTTCAAGGTGGCGCCGCATGTCATCACCAAGGTGACGACCGCTTCCGGCAAGGTGCTCTACCAAGCCAATACCGACCGTCCCGAGCGTGTGCTGAACACGGATATCGTCACCAACATGAACGCCATGATGGCCGGCGTCATCGCCAACGGCACCGGCAAGGCGGCGCGCATTCCCGGCTGGCAGGCGGCAGGCAAATCGGGAACCACACAATCCTTCCGCGACGCTCTGTTCGTCGGCTTCACCAGCCATCTCACCACGGGCGTCTGGTTCGGCAATGACGACGGCAAATCGATGCGCAAGGTGACCGGCGGCGGACTGCCGGCCAAGGCATGGAAGGAATTCATGGTCGCCGCCCATAAGGGCGTCACGCCCACGCCGATCTTCGGCGGCGGTCAGATTATCGACAATGGCCTGCCGATGGCGCAGACGGCGCCGAATGGAGATCAGCCGACGACCATCGGCAACATCATCTCCGGTGTGGCTGACGGCAGACAGCCGATCCAGCAGCCGACCTTGCAGCAGAGGCCGTCGCAGCAGCCGATTCAGCCGCAGATCGTCAACCAGGCCGCGGCGAACGAGGACCCGCAGGATCTGCCGCCGGCAAACTTGGCCGACGACGCCAATCCCTACAGTTCGAACCCCTATGACAACGATATACCGCCCGCGGATATCGGCGACAGCGGCGCTCCGGTCGCCGCCGCCCGGCCGCATCGCTCCTCGCTGCTCGACGTCATTCTCGGCCGATAAGCCGCAATTTTGCGCCGAGAGTGCCTCGCATCATACTCGCCTCATATTGGTCGCTGCAGCACGCTGGACCTGCGACATAGTTTTATTCCTAAATCGATACCGATTTGAGGAATTATGCAGTAGACGCTTGCATGGCCGCGGCAAGGCTGCTCTGATACGCGGTCGCGTCAAATCCTGAGGCCCTCGGCGCATATGGGGCCATATGGAATTTGGGCGACAAACCATTTGTTTTGCTGGATTTCAGGCGATTTCCTGCCTTGCAGTCAGTAAAACCGCTACTTATATACGCGGCATCACCGCAGTCATGGCTGCGCAATCCTCAAGACCATCCCGTAAGGGGCTGTCAATGGAATGCCTGACAGGGGTTCCGATAGCTTGCTTCAAGGAGAGAATGACATGGCAAAAGTAATTGGTATCGACCTTGGAACGACAAATTCCTGCGTCGCCGTCATGGACGGTAAGGACGCAAAAGTGATCGAAAATGCCGAAGGCGCCCGGACCACCCCCTCCATGGTTGCCTTCACCGACGACGGCGAACGTCTCGTCGGCCAGCCGGCCAAGCGCCAGGCTGTCACTAACCCCACGAACACCCTCTTCGCTGTCAAGCGCCTGATCGGCCGCCGCTACGAAGATCCGACCGTCGAGAAGGACAAGCATCTTGTTCCCTTCAATATCGTTCGGGGCGACAATGGCGACGCCTGGGTCGAAGCCAACGGCAAGGGCTATTCGCCCGCACAGATTTCCGCAATGATCCTTCAGAAGATGAAGGAAACCGCCGAATCCTACCTCGGCGAAAAGGTCGACAAGGCCGTTATCACCGTTCCCGCCTACTTCAACGACGCTCAGCGCCAGGCAACCAAGGATGCCGGCAAGATCGCCGGTCTCGAAGTGCTGCGCATCATCAACGAGCCGACGGCTGCAGCTCTTGCCTACGGCCTCGACAAGAAGGACGGCAAGACCATCGCGGTTTACGACCTTGGCGGCGGCACCTTCGATATCTCCATCCTGGAAATCGGCGACGGCGTCTTCGAAGTGAAGTCGACCAACGGCGACACCTTCCTCGGCGGTGAAGACTTCGACATGCGTCTCGTCGAATATCTCGTTGCCGAGTTCAAGAAGGACAACGGCATCGACCTCAAGGGCGACAAGCTTGCCCTGCAGCGCCTCAAGGAAGCTGCCGAAAAGGCCAAGATCGAGCTGTCCTCTTCGCAACAGACCGAAATCAACCTGCCCTTCATCACGGCAGACGCCACCGGCCCGAAGCACCTGACGCTGAAGCTGACCCGCGCCAAGCTCGAAAGCCTGGTCGACGATCTCGTTCAGCGCACCATCGCTCCGTGCAAGGCAGCCCTCAAGGATGCCGGCGTCACCGCCGCTGAAATCGATGAAGTCGTTCTCGTCGGCGGCATGAGCCGCATGCCGAAGGTACAGGAAGTCGTCAAGCAGCTGTTCGGAAAAGAGCCGCACAAGGGCGTCAATCCGGATGAAGTCGTCGCTCTCGGCGCTGCCATTCAGGCCGGCGTTCTCCAGGGCGACGTCAAGGACGTTCTGCTCCTCGACGTAACCCCGCTGTCTCTCGGCATCGAAACGCTCGGCGGTGTCTTCACCCGTCTGATCGAGCGCAACACGACGATCCCGACGAAGAAGTCGCAGACCTTCTCGACTGCCGACGACAACCAGTCGGCCGTGACCATTCGCGTTTCGCAGGGCGAACGTGAAATGGCTGCAGACAACAAGCTGCTCGGCCAGTTCGACCTCGTCGGCCTGCCGCCGGCGCCGCGTGGCGTTCCGCAGATCGAAGTGACCTTCGATATCGACGCCAACGGCATCGTCCAGGTTTCGGCCAAGGACAAGGGCACCGGCAAGGAACAGCAGATCCGTATCCAGGCTTCCGGCGGCCTTTCCGACGCCGACATCGAAAAGATGGTCAAGGATGCAGAAGCCCATGCTGCTGAAGACAAGAAGCGCCGCGAAGGTGTCGAAGCGAAGAACCAGGCCGAAAGCCTGATCCACTCCAGCGAAAAGTCGCTGAAGGATTATGGCGACAAGGTCACGGAAGCCGATCGCACCGCGATCTCCGACGCGATCGCAGCACTCAAGACGGCAACGGAAGCTTCCGAGCCGGATGCCGAAGACATCAAGGCCAAGACCCAGACGCTTATGGAAGTTTCCATGAAGCTCGGCCAGGCGATCTATGAGTCGCAGCAGGCAGAAGCCGGTTCCGGTGACGCCTCGGCAGCAGGCGGCAAGGACGATGTCGTCGATGCCGACTACGAGGAAATCAAGGACGAAGGCGACCACAAGCGGTCTGCATAAGCGCGAACCGAAAGGTTCTCGAGGAAACTTAGCTCCGGCTGCCTCATGGCAGCCGGAAATCCATTTCCGGGGTCTAATGCTGAATGGCAAAAGCGGATTTTTACGAGACGTTGGGCGTCTCCAAGACGGCGGACGAGAAAGAGCTGAAGAGCGCCTTTCGCAAGCTGGCAATGCAATATCATCCGGACAAGAATCCGGACGACAGCAACGCCGAGCGGAAGTTCAAGGAAATCAACGAAGCCTACGAGACGCTCAAGGACCCGCAAAAGCGCGCAGCCTATGACCGCTACGGCCATGCTGCTTTCGAGCATGGCGGTATGGGCGGCGGTGGCGGCTTCGGAGCCGGTTTCGGCGGCGGCGGTTTCTCCGATATTTTCGAGGATATTTTCGGCGAGATGATGGGTGGCGGACGCTCGCGCGGACGCTCGTCCGGCGGACGCGAACGCGGCGCCGATCTTCGCTACAACATGGAAATCTCGCTGGAGGAAGCCTTCAGCGGCAAGACGGCGCAGATCCGGGTTCCGACCTCGATCACCTGCGACGTCTGTTCCGGCTCGGGCGCAAAGCCCGGCACGCAGCCGAAGACCTGCGGCACCTGCCAGGGTTCCGGTCGCGTCCGCGCTGCACAGGGCTTCTTCTCCGTCGAACGCACCTGCCCGACCTGCCATGGCCGCGGTCAGATCATCCCGGATCCCTGCACCAAGTGTCATGGCCAGGGCCGCGTCACCGAGGAGCGTTCGCTCTCCGTCAACATTCCGTCCGGCATCGAGGACGGCACGCGCATTCGTCTGCAGGGCGAAGGCGAAGCAGGTCTTCGCGGCGGCCCCTCGGGCGACCTCTACATCTTCCTCTCAGTCAAACCGCATGAGTTCTTCCAGCGGGATGGCGCCGACCTCTATTGCGCCGTGCCGATCTCGATGACGACGGCGGCACTCGGCGGCACCTTCGATGTGGCGACGCTCGACGGCACGAAATCGCGCGTCAGCGTTCCCGAGGGAACGCAAGTCGGCAAGCAGTTCCGCCTGAAGGGCAAGGGTATGCCGGTGCTGCGCTCCAGCCAGGTCGGCGATCTCTATATCCAGATCCAGATCGAGACCCCGCAGAAACTGACCAAGCGCCAGCGCGAACTTCTGCAGGAATTCGAGCAGATCTCCTCGAAGGACAACAATCCCGAATCGACAGGCTTCTTCGCCCGCATGAAGGATTTCTTCGATACGTTCAGCGACTGATTCGCGAAGCACGGTGTTTCACATGAATCCGGCCGGTGATTCGGCCGGATTTTTTGTTTCGGGCAGACGAATCACTCGCCTTCGTGGTTCGAGACGGCCTTTTGGTCCTCCTCACCGTGAGGGCTCATCCTCCTACTCCCCAGCAGCTTCTCCGGAACTCGGCTCACTCCACCCTCATCCTGAGCCGGTCGAAGGACGAGGGTGGCCCATGACGGCGCTTCACCCCACTGATACCGCAAGCCGTCGGCAAAAACCTTGCGCTTGGGCTGGGTTCGGCATACCCCTCGCCCATCGATCAAGAATCCCAAGAGCCGATGCCGAACAAAGTTTCCATCTCGCGCCTGAAGCTGACCGACTTCCGCAACTATGCGGCGGCGGCGCTGACGCTTGACGAGCGGCATGTCGTGCTGACCGGCGACAATGGCGCGGGCAAGACCAATCTCATGGAAGCGGTTTCGCTGCTTTCTCCCGGCCGCGGCCTGCGCCGCGCCGCCTATACGGATGTCACCCGGGTCAATGCCCCAGGCGGATTTTCAATCTTCGCCGAGCTCGAAGGCATGGACGGCAGCGTCGAAATCGGCACCGGCATCGACACGGCGGACGAATCGACGGCCCGCAAACTTCGAATCAACGGCACGCCGGCCAAGACCGTCGACGAGCTGACCGACCACCTGCGCGTTCTCTGGCTGACACCGGCCATGGACGGCCTGTTCACCGGCGGCTCCTCGGAGCGTCGCCGCTTCCTGGACCGGCTGGTGCTATCGCTCGATCCCGCCCATGGGCGCCGAGCCAGCGATTTCGAGCGCGCCATGCGCAGCCGCAATAAGCTCCTGTCCGAAAGCCGGTTCGATCCATCCTGGCTCGGCGGCATCGAGGAGCAGATGGCGAGCCTCGGCATCGCCATGGCGATCGCGCGGCAGGAAATGCTCGGCCTCCTCTCGCGGCTGATCGCCGAAACGCGCGAGGCGACGCCATTCCCCTCCGCAGCCCTTGAGCTTTCCGGCTTCCTCGACGGGCAATTCGATCGACCGGCCGTCGATCTGGAAGATGCCTATGCCGATATGCTGCGCGAAGGGCGTTACCGTGATGCAGCCGCCGGGCGGACGCTGGACGGACCGCACCGGGCCGATCTTCTGGTGCGGCATCGCGAGAAGGACATGGAGGCGGAGCGCTGCTCGACAGGCGAGCAAAAGGCGCTGCTTGTCGGCCTCATCCTTGCCCATGCGCGCCTTGTCGGCAATCTCACCGGCTATGCGCCGATCCTGCTGCTCGATGAGATTGCCGCGCATCTCGACGAGGGGCGGCGTGCCGCCCTCTTCGATCTCATTGACGGACTTGGCGGCCAGGCCTTCATGACCGGCACGGACAAGGCGATGTTCTCGGCCCTCGGCGAGCGTGCGCAATTCTTTACCGTGGCGCATGGCGGCATTACAAAAACCTAGCGTCTCCTTCGGCACGATTGTGCTAGACTTTCCACATGGACCCTTTGACCTCAGACGAAATCGCCCGGTATCATCGCCATATCCTCCTGCCGGAGGTCGGTGGCGCCGGACAGCAAAAATTGAAGGCGGCCCGCGTGCTTGTCATCGGCGCCGGTGGTCTCGGCGCGCCGGTGCTGCAATATCTCGCCGCTGCCGGCGTCGGCACGCTCGGTATCGCCGATGACGACCGCGTTTCGCTGTCCAACCTGCAGCGGCAGGTCATTCACGATACCGGCACGATCGGCGAGATGAAGACGCAGAGTGCGGCCGACGCCATTGCCCGGCTGAACCCGCATGTGCGCGTCGTCCGCTTCGAGGAGCGGTTCAGCCCCGATACCGCAGCGCGGCACCTTGCCGGATTCGATCTCGTCATCGATGGCTCCGACAATTTCGATACGCGCTATGCCGCCGCCGACGCGACCGAGACGGCACGCTTGCCGCTCGTGACCGGCGCCGTCGGGAGATTCGATGGGTCCGTGACGACGCTGAAGCCTTACGAAAGCGACGCGGACGGCAATCCCAATCCACGCTATCGCGATCTCTTTCCCGCCCCACCGCCGGAAGGTCTCATTCCAAGCTGCGCGGAAGCAGGAATCATCGGTGCATTGACAGGCGTCATCGGCACACTGATGGCGATGGAGGCGATCAAGCTTGTCACTGGTATCGGCGAGCCGCTGGTCGGCCGCCTGCTGCTTTATGACGGGCTTTCCTCACGCTTCGAAACCGTGCGCTATCGCCGCAAACGTCCTCGGGCCGCGGCGGAATGAGCGATATTACAATTCAGAGGCTCAACGGCAGGTTTGACCGATGGGACGCGTTGCTGGATCTCATATTGGCGTCATTCGCCTATATGAACGGGCGCATTGATCCGCCCTCCTCCGCGCTGGCGCTGACACCGGCAGCGCTCAAGATGAAGGCTAGAAGCGAGATCGCTTACATCGCACTTAATGGCGAGCGGTTAGAGCGGATCATTGCTT
>UBUL01000056.1 GCA_900468625.1 Hyphomicrobiales bacterium | reverse complement strand
ACCATTCATGCCATCTCCTTTGCTGATGCCGATCTTTTCGCACATTGCAGCGCGGAGATGGTTCGGTTACGATCGAAGTATGAAGGAAGGTCCAGACATAGCACAGATCGGCTCGCTGATCGGCGATCCGGCGCGGGCGAACATTCTGACGGCGCTGATGGGCGGCCGGGCGCTGACGGCAACGGAACTTGCGGCCGCCGCCGGCGTAACGCTGCAGACCGCGAGTGCCCATCTTTCCAAGCTCGAAGCGGGCGGCCTGCTCGCACAGCGCAAGCAAGGCCGCCATCGCTATTTCACGCTGGCGGACGACCCCGTCGGCAAGCTGCTCGAGGGCATCATGGGTTTTGCCGCAAGCCGCGGCCATCTGCGCCATCGTGCCGGCCCCAAGGAGCCTGCGCTGCGTAAAGCACGCATCTGCTACGACCATCTGGCCGGCGATTATGGCGTACGCATGCTGGACAGCCTGATAGAGGCCGGTTCGATCTCCGTCATGGGAGAAGGCTTGAGCCTGACGGATCGCGGCGAGAAGCATCTTGGATCGATCGGCATCGATGTCTCCGATCTGCGCTCCAGCCGCCGTCCGCTTTGCCGGTCCTGCCTGGATTGGAGCGAGCGACGGGCGCATCTGGCCGGCAGCCTTGGCAAGGCACTGCTTTCGAACTTCTTCGACAAGGGTTGGGCGCGGCGAACCGAAAACAGCCGCTCGATCTTCTTCACGCCGGAAGGAGAGCGCCGTTTTCTGGCGCTTTTTCCGCTCGAGCTGCATGATGGCGACCCGCGGCCAGAGCTGGATGGCAAGCCTTAGCTTGCCTTGATCAGAACACCGCTGAAATTGCCATCGGCAATGCGGCTGCAGAGATCGCCCCATTCACAGCCGAGGCAAGCGTGACGGATTTCACCGCTGGCGAAATTCCGGCGCAGCTTTGCGAGCAGCCTGGCGTCCGGCACCAGCATGGCTCCGATGCCGATCTCTTCGCCCAGCAATACCGAGATATCGGCAAGGGCAGCGGCATCCCGCTCGATGACGGAGATCTTGAAACAATGCGCTTCCTCTCCGTTCAGGAGCGGCGCGCAGATATCGTCAGGGCCGGAGACCAGTTTGATCTCCTCCCCTTTCGACAGCCGCTCGGCAATGCGGCGATAATTGTCGGTGAAGGCCGAGGTGTAGCCTTCACCGACGAAAGTCAGCATGCAGAGCAGATGATGGGCGCGAAGCCTGACGGTCAATTCAGACGCGCCTTGCCGCTATAGGCCTGGATGGTCTTCAGCACCGTAGCTGCGAGGGCAGACTTGAGCACGGCGCCGAGGATGAAGGGCGCTACGCCAAGGAGCCAGCCTTTTTCTGCGCCGATCAGCGCTGCAAGCCATGCGCCGCCGATGGCAAGGCACAGGATGTTGGCCGAGAAGTGAGCGAGGAAACTGCGCACGACGCGATTGCCGCTCCAGCCGCGCTCGGCAAGCCAGCCGGCAAGGGCGGCGATGATCGGGAAGGATGCCAGATAACCCGCCGTCGGCCCCATGAACGGCGCAATGCCGCCTGCTCCGCCGGCAAGCACCGGAAAGCCGATCGCGGCTTCGCCGAGCCAGGCGAGAACGGTGACTGCGCCGAGGCGCCAGCCATAGAGCGCGCCGATCATGGTGATCGCGAATGTCTGCATGGTGATCGGCACCGGCACCATAGGCACGGCGATTTGCGATGCGAGCGCCAGGATCAGCGTTCCGGCGAGAACGAACACAGTCTTGGCGACAAGCGAACGCTGCCCGAGGCGAAGCGGATCGAAAGCGACTTCATCATGATGCTGCAACAGGGACATAGGCTCTCCTTTCATATTATAGATAATTTTTCAGTCTCATCTATTTTATGAGAGAGATCATAAAATCAGGCAAGTGGCAGGCGTTGGAAATTTCGGTTCAGTATTAAATCTCGTTGAAAAATAAGGGCAATAAAATTCCATGGAGCAAGGCGAAGCGCAGCGGGACGCTGACCGGGATGCGGCGGCACCAGAACGACCGAAGCACTCGCAGAGCAACGCCGCAGGGTATAGCCAGCCACAATCTCGAAATTATCTATAATTTTCAGCCAACGATTGCGAAGGCTTCGCGCGTCGATCCGGAAGGCGTGCGCACCGGCGCGCGGCCGATCCATTGTACATGCTTCTGCAGGATCGCAGCCGCCTCGTCGGCCCGCCCCTGGCGCAACGCCGCCAGAATGGCGCGGTGGTCGTGATCGGTGCGCTTTTCCCAGCCGGATTGCCATGCGGAAAAGAGAAAGCGGGCACTTGCCGCATGCAGGTCGTCGATTGCAGCAAGCAAACGTGCCATGCCGCAGGGCATCAGGATCAGGCGATGGAAGCGGCGATTGGCCTCCTCCCAGGCATGAACGTCGCCGGCCGCATCGCCATCGCGCGCCGCCTGTTCGGCCTCGTCGAGAATGGCCGGGGTCAGATGCGGGGCTGCGTGCTTCAACGCGAGACCCTCGAGGGCTGCCCGCATTTCCGCAACCTCGCGGACTTCCTTGAGATCGAAAGAAGCGACGCGAACGCCGCGGCGCGGCAGGCTGATCGCCAGCCCCTGCGCCTCGAGCCGCCGGAACGCCTCGCGCACGGGCACATGGCTGGTGCCGAACTCCTCGGCGATGTGATCCTGCCGCAGCCGTGCATCTGGCGCGATCTCGCCTCGGATGATGCGGTCGGCAAGCACCCGGCTGATACGGCTGGCAATGGTGTCGTCGCGCTCCTTGGTCATGGCCGATCCTTAAAGGTGGGTCTGCCCGATGTCGAGCGACAAGCGATGGCCACGACCTCTTTTGCGCATTTCGACCTTTTCGCCAGTTGCAGCGCAGCCATGCCAGCCAATTGGTTGAGCTTCGCAGACATATCGTGTAAAGCCCGTCGGTCATTTTTCAGAGCATGTCCCGAAACACCAATGTTTTCCTGGAGCGTGCCGAACCCAGCCAGATCAAAGGCAGCAATTTTCATGAGCAATGGCTTCGACCTCATCATTTTCGACTGCGACGGCGTACTGGTCGATTCGGAAATCATCGCGGCGCAAGTCGAATCAAAACTGCTGACCGATGCGGGCTATCCGATCAGCACCGAGGAAATGGGCGAGCGCTTCGCCGGCATGACCTGGCGCAACATCCTGTTCGAAGTCGAGCGCGAGGCGAGCATTCCGCTTTCCGCTTCGCTGCTCGACAAATCGGAAAAGCTGCTCGACCTGAAGCTTGCGAGCGATGTCCAGGCCATCCCCGGCGTTCCGCTGGCGCTGTCGCGCCTGCCGATGCCGCGCTGCATCTGCTCGAATTCCAGCTCCACCCGCATCGAGATGATGCTGACGAAGGTCGGCTACATCAAGCTGTTTGCGCCGCATATCTATTCCGCCAAGGATCTCGGCGCCGACCGCGTGAAGCCCAAGCCGGATATCTTTCTACACGGCGCCAAGCAGATGAATGTCAGTCCGGCCAACACGATCGTCGTCGAAGATTCCGTCCACGGCGTTCATGCCGCGCGCGCCGCCGGCATGCGCGTCATCGGCTTCACCGGCGCGTCGCACACCTACCCCTCCCATGCCGACCGGCTGACCGATGCCGGCGCCGAAACTGTCATCAGCCGTATGGCCGACCTGCCCGGTGTGGTGATAGCGCTGGCTGAATGGGACGGCGTTCTCTGAGGCAATAGGCAATAGGCAATAGGCAATAGGCAATAGGCAATAGGCAATAGGCAATAGATGTTGCTGCTAAGGGCCGGCGGCAGCAAGGACAAGGTGACCTTTGCCTACTGCCTACTGCCTACTGCCTACTGCCTAACCCCAACCTCAGTGGCGCTTCTTGCGCACCGGCCTTTCACCCTTCACAGGCTTCTGCGGCCCCTGATCGAAACCGATCTGTACGATGGTGAAACCGCCCGAACCTGCGGCAACCTGGATGTCGCTATAGTCGAAGAGGAACTGGGTCGCAGTTTCCCCCGGCGGGATTTCTGCGACATAGTTGATGGTCTTGCTGAAAAGGGCTTTATCGTTGTCCATGACGGCAACGTGGATCGGCAAATTCACCTTCCCGGAGCTGCCCATCGGGCCGGTAACCAGGCGCCCTTGCGCGACGACGTGAATGCCGAGGTTTGTGCCATCGCTCGTGCACTGGCGGGTCGCCTGCGCAAGCGAAGCTTGATATATCAACTGGTTCGCATCGTCCTTGGCGCCTTTGGCGTAGGTGCGATAGACCGAGTCTTCGTCGCGGATGACCGCCTGCGGGCACTTGCCGGCGACGTAGGTCTGAGCGGCGGCCGGAGCCGCGCTGGCTGCTCCCGCTTGCGGTGCCACCGTAACATCCGTTGCCGGCTGCTTGTCACTGTTGCCGCCGATACCGAGAGTGCTGCAACCCGTCAGCAATGCCAGAAGCGAAGCGGAGAAAAGACGACGAGAAACCTTGCCAAACACTATTATTCCACCCTCTCGATATAATTCACATTATCGGCCTGCAGCCTGTCAAACGGGCCTTTTATGACACTTGGCGATGGTCTATACCAGCGACGCAGCGAAAAATCGATTGGGTAGACACCGTTTTGGCTCACTTTTCGGGATCGACAGATTGGCACGAACAGCCTCCGCCCGGCGCCGATCCCACGCGCCTTGCGCAAACGCGAAAACCACGCGGCTGATCCGACGCAAAAAGACCGGCCGTCGTCGCTTCGTTCCTCTACCCTCTCATTCGATCACTCAGGCAATTTTGCGACCAAAGGAATTCTAGACCGTGGACTATATTTCAACGCGGGGAGAAGCCCCGGCCCTTGGCTTCTGCGACGCTCTCCTGGCTGGCCTTGCCCGTGACGGCGGGCTTTATGTTCCTCGTGAATGGCCTGCCCTGACCAAGAAGGAAATCCGTGCGTTCCGCGGCAAGAGCTATCAGGACGTCGCCTTCGCGGTACTGTCGCCCTTCACCAATGGGGAGATTCCGGCGGACGTGTTCCGCAGCATGATCGATGATGCCTACGCAACCTTCCGGCATCCGGCGGTGACGCCACTCGTCCAGACCGGGCCGAACAGCTTCGTCATGGAGCTTTTCCACGGCACGACGCTCGCCTTCAAGGACGTTGCGATGCAGCTGCTCGCGCGGCTGATGGACTATGCGCTGGAAAAGCGCGGCCAGCGGGCAACCATCGTCGGCGCGACATCGGGCGATACCGGCGGCGCCGCGATCGACGCCTTTGCCGGCCGCGAGCGCACCGACATCTTCATCCTCTTCCCGCATGGCAAGGTCTCGCCCGTACAGCAGCGGCAGATGACCACGTCTACGGCGGCAAACGTGCATGCGCTGGCGGTCAAGGGCAATTTCGACGATTGCCAGAACCTCGTCAAAGCCATGTTCAACGACGCCGCTTTCCGCGACAAGGTCAAGCTTTCCGGCGTCAACTCGATCAACTGGGCGCGCATCATGGCGCAGGTGGTCTACTACTTCACGACAGCGGTCGCCCTTGGCGGACCGGACAGGAAAGTCTCCTTCACGGTTCCGACAGGCAATTTCGGCGACATTTTCGCCGGCTATGTCGCCAAGCGCATGGGCCTTCCGATCGAGCGCCTGGTCATCGCCACCAACGAGAACGATATTCTGGCGCGCACTCTGAAGACCGGCCGCTATGAAATGCGCTCGGTCAAGGCCACCACTTCGCCGTCGATGGATATCCAGATCTCTTCCAACTTCGAGCGACTGCTGTTCGAGGCAAACGGCCGCGACGCCTCCAAGGTGCGCGCCGCGATGGAAAGCCTGAAACAATCGAACGGATTTTCAATCGGCGAAGAGGCCGTGAAATTCATCAGGAAGGACTTCCGTGCCGGCCGAGCCAGCGAGAAGCAGGTGGCGGAAACCATCCGCAAAACCCTTGCGGATACGGGCTATCTGCTCGACCCGCATACGGCGATCGGCGTCTTCGTCGCCGAGAAGAATGAGCGTCCCAGCAGCCCGATGGTGACGCTTGCCACCGCGCATCCCGCAAAATTCCCCGCCGCAGTAAAATCCGCATCCGGTATTGACCCGGGGCTTCCGACGTGGCTTGCTGGTCTGATGACCAGGGAGGAGCGTTTCGACATTCTCGATCCGGAACTTAAAGTCGTTGAAAGCTTTATCGGCAAGCATGCCCGGGCCGGCGAATAACAGACGCGGAAAGACAAGCGATGACAGTGGAGTGCACCCGGCTCGCGTCCGGGCTGACAGTAGCGACGCAATCGATGCCACATCTCGAAAGCGTGGCACTCGGCGTTTGGATCAAGTCGGGTTCGCGTAACGAAACCGAAGCAGAACACGGTATCGCGCATCTGCTCGAGCATATGGCGTTCAAGGGCACGGCGCGACGTTCGGCCCGGCAGATCGCCGAGGAAATCGAGAATGTCGGCGGCGAAGTCAATGCCGCCACTTCGACCGAAACCACTTCCTATTATGCCCGCGTGCTGAAGGACCATGTGCCGCTCGCCGTCGATATCCTCGCCGATATCCTGACCGAGTCCGCCTTCGACGAAGAAGAGCTGGCGCGCGAAAAGCAGGTGATATTGCAGGAAATCAACGCCGCGAACGACACGCCCGACGATGTCGTCTTCGACAAGTTTTCCGAAGTCGCCTATCGCGGCCAGACTCTCGGGCGCGCCATTCTCGGCACGCCGGAAACCGTCGTCTCATTCTCGCCGGAGCAGATCCGCCACTATCTCGGACGCAACTACACGACGGACCGCATGTTCGTCGTGGCGGCCGGCGCGGTCGATCATGAAAGCTTCGTGCGCCAGGTCGAGGAGCGCTTTTCCAGCCTGCCGGCGAAACCGTCCGCTCCGCCCGTTATCGAGCCGGCGCGTTATATCGGCGGCAACATCCGCGAAACGCGCGATCTGATGGATGCTCAGATCCTGCTCGGCTTCGAAGGCCGTGCCTATCACACCCGCGATTTCTACTGTTCGCAGATTCTCGCCAACATCCTCGGCGGCGGCATGTCCTCGCGTTTGTTCCAGGAAGTGCGCGAGTTCCGCGGCCTCTGTTATTCCGTCTATGCCTTCCATTGGGGCTTTTCCGACACCGGCATCTTCGGCATCCATGCCGCGACCGGCGGCGAGAACCTGCCGGAACTGCTGCCTGTCATCGTCGGCGAACTGCACAAGTCGTCCCATGATATCCAGCAGCAGGAAATCGAGCGCGCCCGCGCCCAGATCCGCGCGCAGCTGTTGATGGGCCAGGAAAGCCCGGCCGCCCGTGCCGGCCAAGTTGCCCGGCAGATGATGCTTTATGGCCGCCCCATCCCGAACCAGGAGATGCTGGAACGCCTGGAAGGAATTACGATCGACCGTCTGACGGATCTTGCCGGCCGCCTTTTCTTCGATACAGTACCGACGCTTTCGGCGATTGGGCCGCTGGAGCAGCTCGCACCGATGGAAGACATCGTCACCTCGCTGTCGTCGCCGGCGCCCGCTTCCAAAAGCGCAAGCGGCTAAGGGCACGCCGCAGGCCTATGGGTTCAATTCTCGGGGGAGTGCTTGGCGGCATGCAAAAATCTGTGTTTCGGTTTCTCTCACGTCATTCGGACGCGGTTGAACTCGAAAACGACACATATTTGCTGCGGCTGCCGCGCTACTCCGATTTCAACCAATGGCACAGGCTACGCGCGGAAAGCCGCCGCTTTCTGGAACCATGGGAGCCGACCTGGCGGCACGACGAGCTGACCGAGGGTGCCTATCGGGCACGCGTCATCCGCGGCAAGCAGGAATACAGCTCCGGCCAAGCCATACCGCTCTTCATTTTTCTCAGGGAAAACATGACGCTGGTTGGCGGCATTACGATCGGCTATATTCGCCGCGGTGCCGCGCAGAGCTGCATGATCGGATATTGGATGGGCGAGCGCTACTCCGGTCAGGGCCATATGTTCGCCGCACTTCAGTTGGTTATACCCTATATCTTTTCCGGACTTGAGTTGCACCGAATTGAAGCAGCCTGTATTCCGGATAACGAGCGTAGCATGCGGCTTTTGGAAAAAGCCGGTTTCCAGCGGGAAGGTCATTTGCGCGGTTATCTTAAAATCAACGGTCAGTGGCGCGACCATGTGATGTTTTCAAGGTTGGCATCAGACACCAACCCGAACCGAAATTTCGACCAGCGATGATCGCCGGACTCCTGCAGACATGGCCGATGGCCAGGCGGCTATCCGCACTGATCGCAACGCTTGCCGCCATCACGATGCTGTTGATCGCCGGGATGGCCAATGCGGCCGAGCCCGTGAAGATCTCACGCGACGATACCGCGCTCGACCTGACGGCGACGACGGAAATCTATACCAATCAAGGCGAAGCCTTCCAAGTTTCGACAGCCGCCGGCGCCGACGGCATCCGCCGCCGCATCGAGGTTCGCTCCTCCTCTCCGAACCACCAAGGCGACTGGGCCGTTTTCGCGCTCGCCAATGTTTCCGAAGAGCAGCTTGAGCGCGTCATCGTCGCCCCGCATTTCCGCCTGGTGAATTCGAAGGTCTTCTGGCCGGATCTAGGCTCGCAGCGCATCGTCGCGATCACGCCGAGCGAAGGTTTCGCGCTCGACCGTCAGCCAAGCGACGAGGCGGACGTCTTCCGCATCACGCTGAACCCCGGCGCCGTTGTCACCTTCGTCGCCGAACTTTCGTCGCCGAACCTGCCGCAGCTCTATCTGTGGGAACCGAACGCCTACAAGGATACGGTCAACGCCTTCACGCTCTATCGCGGCATCGTGCTTGGCATCGCCGGCCTGCTGGCTGTCTTCCTGACCATTCTTTTCGTGGTCAAGGGCACATCGATGCTGCCGGCAACGGCGGCGCTTGCCTGGGCGGTGCTCGGCTATATCTGCGTGGACTTCGGCTTTCTCGGCAAGCTCATCAGCATCACGTCCAGCGATCAGCGAATATGGCGCGCCTGCGCGGAGGTGGCGCTCGCGTCGAGCCTGGTGATCTTCCTGTTCACCTATCTTAACCTCAATCGCTGGCATGCCCATCTCGGCTATGTGACGCTCGCCTGGGTTCTGGGCCTCGCCCTGCTCTTCGGCGTGGCGATCTACGACCCGTCGATTGCGGCGGGTATCGCGCGGCTGTCGCTGGCGCTGACGGCAACGGCGGGCCTGCTGCTCATCATCTATCTGGGCTTCAGCCGCTATGACCGCGCCATCCTGCTCGTGCCCGCCTGGGCACTGATCCTCGTCTGGCTGTTCGGAGCCTGGATGACGGTCATGGGCAAGCTCGACAACGACATCATCCAGCCGGCTCTCGGCGGAGGCCTCGTGCTTATCGTCCTGCTGATCGGCTTCACCGTCATGCAGCACGCTTTTGCCGGCGGCGCTTTCCAGCAGGGCCTTTTCTCGGATCTGGAGCGGCAATCCCTGGCCCTCACCGGCTCCGGCGATACCGTCTGGGACTGGGACGTAGCGCGCGACCGCGTCGTGACGACGCCCGACATCTCGATGAAGCTCGGCCTTTCGCCCGGCACCATGCATGGTGCCGCACGCAACTGGCTGCCACGGCTGCATCCCGACGATCGCGACCGTTTCCGCGCCACGCTCGATGTGCTTCTGGAACACCGGCGCGGCCGGCTGAATCACGAATTCCGCATCCGCGCCGAGGATGGGCATTTCCACTGGCTGTCGATCCGCGCCCGGCCGGTCCTTGGATCGAATGGCGAGATCATCCGCTGCGTCGGCACCATCGTCGACATCACCGAACAGAAGAATTCGGTCGAACGGCTGCTGCACGACGCCGTGCATGACAATCTCACCGGATTGCCGAACCGCCAGGTCTTCCTCGACCGCCTGCAGGCCGTTCTAACGCTGGCATCCGACGGAAACCACTTGCGGCCGACGGTGATGGTGATCGACATCGACCGCTACAAGCTCGTCAACGATACGCTCGGCTTTGCCGCGGGCGATAATATCCTGATTGCGCTGACACGGCGTCTTCGCCGGCTGATGAAGCCGCAGGATACGCTGGCGCGTCTTTCGGGCGACCAGTTCGGCCTCATCCTCGTTTCAGAGCGCGATCCGGCCAAGGTTGCGGACTTCGCCGATGCGATCAGCAAGGCGATCATGGTGCCGATCAATTTCGCCAATCGCGAAATCATCCTCACCGCATCGGTCGGCCTGACGTCTTGGGTCGACCAGCAGGAAAATGCCGCCGGAATGCTGAGCGACGCGGAACTTGCCATGTACCGCGCCAAGCGCGCCGGCGGCAATCGCGTCGAACCCTTCCAGCCGGCCTTCCGCAGCTTCGGCACCGACCGGCTGCAGCTTGAAACGGACCTGCGCCGCGCCGTCGAGCGCAAGGAACTCTCGCTCGTCTACCAGCCGATCGTCCGGCTTGAGGACGCCGAGATTGCAGGTTTCGAGGCACTGATGCGCTGGGAGCATCCGAAGCGTGGCAATATCCCGCCGTCGGAATTCATCCCGATCGCCGAGGCTTCCGACATCATCGGCCCGCTCGGCATGTTCGCTCTGGAGCAGGCGACCAACGACCTGATGGCATGGCAGCGACAGACCGGCGACCTGCCGCTGTTCGTTTCCATCAACCTTTCCAGCGTGCAGCTGCTCAACAACGAGCTTTACGACGATATCCGCGCCCTGCTCGCCAAGACCCATTGCGATCCGCACCGGATCAAGCTGGAGCTGACGGAATCGCAGGTGATGGAGAATCCGGAGCAGGCTCGGCTCGTGCTCGACAAGCTGCGCGAAGCCGGCATCGGTCTGGCGCTCGACGATTTCGGCACCGGCTATTCCTCGCTCGCCTATCTCACCCGCTTCCCCTTCGACACGATCAAGCTCGACAAGGCGATGGTCCGCGATGACAGCGACAAGAAGGCCGTGCTGCTGCGCTCGGTCATTTCCATGGCGCGCGAACTCGATATGCGCGTCGTCGCCGAAGGCATCGAATCCGAAGAGGACGCGCTGGAGCTTGCCAAGATCGGCTGCACCTACGGACAGAGCTTCATCTTCGGGCCGCCGATGGGTACGGATTCCGTGGTGCGTTTGCTGAAGGAACGCTTTCCGCTGACAAAGCGGGCCTAGAGCAAATCATGTTTTG
>UBUL01000058.1 GCA_900468625.1 Hyphomicrobiales bacterium | reverse complement strand
CAGATAGCGTTCGCGCAGGGCGGGGCGGCAGTCATAATCGGCAGCCAACCGCCCGCTGCCCTGTCTCCGCCGCCTGCGAGGGATCGCCGACGGGGTCCGCAAAATAGACCGCCAGCTTGTTGCAGAGGGTAACGAGCGGCATGCCGAGCATGAATGCTGCATGCGTGGAATCTCCATCGCAATGATGAGGCGGCTGGAGAATGAGCTTGCGTTCGACATCCTCCATGGTCTGGCCGACAAGGCTGCCCACGGCCGTATCGACCGACCGCTGCCTCGAACAGCCATCGCAAAGATGGAGGGCGATCTCTTCGGTCAGGCGATTCTCGCTTGCCGTCACGATGATGGCATCGGCGGCATAATCACCAAATTCGCAAAAAACATAGAGCCCGGTCTCGTCGTCTATCGTCACGCGGCCAACGGCGACCGCGGCGTAATCACGAATAAGAACGTGCGGCGCGGCCCCGCCTGCATAGGTGACGGTCAATGCTCCAGGACTGCCGGAGAAGGCCGTGCGAAGCCGGCTCACCAGCGCGTGCAGCAAGGTTTTCGTCTTGAGCGCGTCTGCGGCTCGTGCGGCTGCGATGCGATACGATGATGTGAAACCAGGCTGCTCCATCACGGCGACACCTGCAGGACCGAGGGTCCAAACCGTGTTCGGCGAAGGTTGAGTATCGAGGTTACGATCGTGTCCGTCACGCTAACGGCAGGAGTAGTCATCCCACCCCCCGCAGAATGGCCTTGCCCTTGCGGCGCCGAAGCTGCGCCAACGAAACCGGCTTCGACAGCAGAAACCCCTGCACATGCGTTGCGCCAGACTCTCTTGCGACATCGAGCTGGGAGTTCGTTTCAATCCCTTCCACGACGACGAAGGGAGCAAAGCAGGACGCAAAGCCCACGAGATGAGAGAGGCTGTCGCTTCCATCGCGGCCGCGCCTGTTGTCGCGGGTGAAGGCAGCATCGATCTTGACGATATCGGCAACGATCTGCAGCAGCGACACCGGCGTGGCAAAGCCGGATCCGAAATCGTCGATTGCGATACGGCAGCCGAGGGCACGGATCATCTTCACGCGTTCGATCGATGCACCGGCGATCGGGTAGCTTTCCGTGATCTCGATGATGAGCCTCGATGCAAGCTCGGGCTGACGACTGATGCGGCTGAAAACATCGGCAAACCGCTCGGGCCGCGACAGGCTGGCGGCAGACAGATTGAATCCGAGAACCAGCCGCCCGTCCTCCGCCAAGGCAGAGAGCACCATATCAAGAATACGCAGATCCACATCGAACCAGCGATCCTGCCGCTCGAGAAGCGATACGAAAGTGCCAGCGGCGTGCACGGTGCCGCTCGAATCCGTTACGCGCGCCAGGCTTTCCGCATAAAATGCCTCCTCGGTATTTTCGGCGTCGTGGACCCACTGCGCCGCAAAGCCTAAGCCGCCTTCGGCGATCGCTTTTAAAATCAGGGCTCCATGCCCGTCTTCTCCGCGGCTCGCATTACCGCTCATCGAACTTCCCTTCGTCAGGGGCTCGGCGATGGAGAGGTGTCCGAAGGTGGAGAACGACGGCTGGAAACAGCGCATGCGGCTCCGAAGAACCGGATTTCTAAAGTTTAGAGTCCGTCTCTTCCATCGTCCGGGCACCCTTAAACCCCATGTCACCGAGGTTCCCCTTCATCAAGCTGGAAATATTGCACCGAAACCCTTAGCCAACCTGGTACTCATACGCCAGCGAGCTTATTGTTTAATAGTTGCTAATACACTAATTAACGAAGCGCGGCAAAAGTCAATTGCCACACGATTTTATTATATATAATTAAACTTAGATATTAATGAGCGCCGACGATTGTCCACAGCGCGATAATCAAGGCCACAATCCGCTACGACGCGCAGCCTCGAGCGCCAGGTCCAATGGCGGCAATTCCGTATGCCACAGCCGTTCCCATTCCAGGCTCATGATGCCGGCATAGCCATCTGCGGCAAGCACCGAGCGCAGCGCGGCCATGGGAAATTCCCCCTCGCCCGGCGGCACATAGCTGTAAGGCAGCCTTGGCCCGGGTTTGGAAATGCTGTCCTTCACATGAAGATGCCGCGTGTTGCCGCGAACCTGTTTCCAGGTCTCGGCCGGGTCCTGTCCGCCCTTTCGCCACGTATGATGCGTATCCCATAGAAGCGCGCAATCGGGTGCCATTTCGAGAAAGCGGGCGATGGTATCGGGCAGCGCAAGAAAATCATGGGTCTCGACGATCATATCGGCCCGGAAACCCTCGCGCTTGGCGGTCTCGTTCCACCATTGCAATGTCGATACCGCTTCGGCCATTTCTTCAGTGTCGCCGGTCGTGCCGCCGTCGAAAACCCGAAGCGATCCGACGCCTGCGGCCTCGGCCCAGGGGAGGTAACGCAGGAATTGCTCTTTTGCTTCGGATGTCGCACCGACAAGACGCAACGAAGTATCGAAGGCGCAGATGCGCACGGGAGAGGCTTCCAGCGCCGTGGCAAGTCGATCCGGAGAGCCGAACCTTTCGGTGAAATAGGCGGCGAGATCGAGAGTGCCGCCAAGAGCGCGAATTTCGATGGCATCGATACCATGTCGCGCCGCCAGTCCGAGGGCTTCCTCCAATTCTAGATCGGCACAGCCCAGTGTGGAAAATGCCGACATTATCCGCGGCCCATCGCTATCGATTGAAATCACCACAACCTCCTCCGCCCGGTTGCCTGATGCCGACCGCACCACGCTGGGACGGACAGGCGCCGCCACCGCCGGATATTTGCGGCAGGACATAAGTAACCAAACGGATAATTAAGGAGCGGACTTCGGCCGTCAAGGCCGATCCCGCATCCAGCTCATGAGGCCGCTCCATCGCCTTGGATCGTGTGGATGCGGGGATATCCAAAATTAATGAAATAGATATCCCTACCAGACGACCGGATGCGTTTCACCCGTCGCGACATTGACGAAGCCCTCCGGCGCCCTTTCCGAGGGGGCGACCAGAACCCAGCGCCAAGGCGCGCAGGTGAGCGTCGCAAAGGAGAGACGCTCGGGAAAACCCGGCCACCAGCGCGGCGAGAAGGTCGGCTCATACATCCAGTCGATCTCGGCTCCGGCCTTATACAGCGCCTGCATCTCCGCATCCAGCTCCTCCGCCGAGCGCGCTGTCATCAGGCCGCCGACTTCGTAACGGACGCGTGCGACGACCTTTCCGCCCGAAACGAGCACCCAGCCGCCCTGCTGCTCCCTCAGTGTGTTGGCGACCATTGCCATGGCTTCATCGGAGGAGCCGACGACCCAGATATTGTGCTTGTCATGTCCGAGGGTGGCGCCAAGCGCGGTATCCGGCGTGCGCGGTCCGGTGCCGAGCCAGAACATGCGCGCGACCTTGGCTTGCCCGGAAAAGCGGTCGACGATCGCAAATTTAGTGACGTTGCGATCCGGGTCGCGCTGGACTGCACCGTCGCTGATGGGCAGATCCATGGTGATGAAATCATCGGCCCAGTGGAACGGTCGCAGCAGCGCTGCCTTTGCGGTAGTAGCTTGCGACGGGGCCGCAATGCGAAAATCCTCGGCCGTAACTGTTCTATCGATCCGGACCGTCTTTGTCGCCCAATCCGGCCAGTCAATCGCAGGCCGAACACCGACGAACGTCTTACCTTCCGAAGCCGCCCTACCATCTGCCCAGACCTTGGCGATCGACAGTGTCTTCACCTCGTCCAGAAGCACGATATCGGCAAAACGGCCGGGCGCAATCGAGCCGACCCAGGGTGTCAGCCGCATGTGGCGCGCAGGATTGATCGTCACACATTGAATGGCGATTTCGGGCGGCAGCCCGTTCTCGATCGCAAGGCGGACATTATAGTCCGTTGCGCCGATCTTCAGCGTATCGGTAGCGCTGCGATCGTCGGTGACGAAGGCGATCTGCGACCAGTCGGACAGGCCCTTCTCGATCAACCCGCGAATGACCTCAGGCAAGGAATGCGGGCGCAGCTCGATGAACAGGCCATGCGTCAGCTTTTCCCAGATTTCGTCGAGAAACCAGCCCTCATGATCGGAAGCGAGACCCGCGCCAGCAAAGGCATTGATGGAAGCCAGGTCGCGCAAGCCTGCACCATGCCCCTCGACGACACCGCGCTGCTCGAACGTGGCGCGGATCATGCCCCAAAGCCGATCGTAAGCCGGATTCTCCGGATTGCTGACAGACGGCCAATCCATGACCTCGTCGAGACCGGCAACCATTAAGCTCTCTTTGAGGAAAGACTTCTGCTCCTCATAGCCGAAGTGACCGCCGCCCCATTCATAGGCAGTCGGCGGTACGGCCGATCCCGGAAGAGGGAAAATCTTCATCGGCGAACCGCGGCGGCGCGCTTCCAGCCAGAATTCGAGATTGCGGGCACCGTTCACATTGGAGAATTCATGGCTCGCCTCGCAGGTCCAGGTTACGCCGTGCGGTATGACGAGAGCCGCTTCCCACTCCGGCGTCAGATGCGAACTCTCGATATGCTTATGCGCTTCGCCGAAGCCGGGAACCGCCGAAAGATGCGGTTCGTGCACCCGCTCGCTCACCTCGCCCCGATAGCTGCCGGCCGGGCCGACATAGGCGATCCGCCGGCCCTTGATGACTATTTCCTGATCGTCCAGCCAGGTGCGGCTATGCACATCCAGAAACTTGCCGACGCGCAACAGGCGGTCCGCCGGGCGGCGGCCGAGTGCAGTCAACGTCAAATCCTGACGGATCAGCACTTCATCCGCCGCATTGACCAGCAGATCGTCGGGAAGGGTCGTTTTCGGGGATGTCATGAAAAGTATGCCTGTCAGTAAAACCGATCAGCGGAGGGTAGAGATGACGAACGAGCCTGTAAAGCCGGCCGATTAAGTCAAGGAAGTCTAGTGATCTCAGCTACTTCCATAAACCTGCATTGGGCGCGCGGCGACGCAGGATATTTCATCCTATGAAATGCAAAAACTTACCACCCTGCCCATTTGTTGGGCTTGTAAAGCGGGTGCTCGAAAAATAGTATCCTCGAAGCTTGAAACATATGCCCGATTTCATTGACCAAAAGGATTTCGAGAATGAAAGGCCTCACCCTTGCCCGCGCAGCGGGATTTACCCTCCTTGCCGCAGCAACCGCGATGCCGGCTTTCGCCCAGGCAAAGACGCTGACCGTTTCCTGGTGGGGCTATAATGGCGAGAAGATGCAGGCCAACATCATCGAGCCCTTCAAGAAGATCTGCGGCTGCGATGTCGTCTTCGAGACCGGCAACAATGCCGACCGTCTCAACAAGCTGAAGCTGCGCGACGGCAAGGGCGTCGACGTCATCTATCTCACCGACAGCTATTCGCAGCTCGGCATCCAGCAGGGCCTCTTCCAGGAAGTAGACCGCAGCAAGATCCCGAATCTCGCCGATCTCTACGACATCGCGAGGGCACCGCAGGGCAATTACGGTCCCGCCTATACGATCGGCCGCATTGGAATCGTCTACGATACGGCGAAGGTAAATCCGCCGATCACCTCCTGGAATGATCTCTGGCGCGCCGACCTGAAGGGAGCGATTTCGCTGCCGGGCATTACCACGACTGGCGGGCCGCTGACGGTCCTCGAAGCCGGCAAGCATGCCGGCGTCGATCCTTACGAGGACGCCGACAAGGCCTTCGAAGCCATAGAGGCGCTGAAACCGAATGTCGTCAAGAACTACAATACCGGCTCCGAATTGGTAAACCTGATCTCGACAGGCGAGGCCAAGGTAGCGATCACGCAGGATTTCGTTCTGACATCCCTGCGGTCAGCCGTGCCGACAATGGCCTGGGCCGATCTGAAGGAAGGCGATATCGCCGTCCTCAATACGGTCAATATCCCCAAGGGCTCCGAAAACGTCGAGCTTGCGCACCAGTTCATCAATTTCGTCCTATCGAAAGATGTGCAGCAGGCGGAAGCCGAGCAGGGCGTCGACGCGTCCGTCTCTACGAAGGTCGTGCTGCCGCCGGAAAAAGCCAAACTCTGGACCTACGGCGCCGAGATGATCGCCAAGCTCAGCCGCATCGATTATCAGAAGCTGATCGAGGCGCAGTCGGACTGGGTCGACCGCTGGAACGAAATCTTCGGCATGTAACAGGGCATGCCGCACATTTCTGCGGCGTTCTCACGGAATTCGGTTGATGAAGCAATTGATGAAATGGGGTTTGGCGACGCCAGCGATCCTCGCCGTGACGCTCTTCCTGCTCATTCCCGTGATCATTACGATCGCGGCGACCTTCGGCGAACCCAAGGGGGTGTTTTCCCCCTATGTCGCCTTCTTCTCCAGCGGCTTCCGCCGCACGGTGCTCATCCGGACGATCGAGGTGTCGCTGGTAACGACGGCGATTTCGCTGATCATCGGCTTCATCGCCGCCTATGTCATCGCACAGATGCCGGCACGCGCCAAAAGCGTGATGATCATTGCCGCCGTATTTCCACTGCTGACCGGCGTCGTCGTGCGCTCCTTCGCCTGGCTGATCATTCTCGGCAAGAATGGCATTCTCAACACCATCCTCATGTCGATCGGCGTCATCAGCGAGCCGCTCTCGATGCTCTATACAGAAGGCTCCGTCATCGTCGCGATGGTCTATCTCTTCGTACCCTTGATGATCCTGACGCTCGTCGGCGTGCTTGAGGGCATACCGCAGGATCTCATTCAGGCGGCGACCTCGCTGGGGGCCACGCCGGCCGCGACCTTCCGCCAGGTTATCCTGCCGCTCGCCACACCCGGCCTTATCGTCGGCGCCGTGCTTGTTTTCACCGGCAGCTTCACCTCCTATGCCACGCCGCAGCTGCTCGGTGGCGAAAAGCAGATGATGATGGGCACCTTCCTCTATCAGCGCGCCATGGTCACCTTCGACTGGGTCGGCGCCTCGACGATCGCCGCCATCATGGTCGTCGTGACGATCGGCATTGTCGCAATCATGAGCCATCTCGCGCGACGGCTGAACCCGATGGCGGTGTGACATGACACGAACGGTCCATCCCGCGCTCATCGCCTTCACGGCTCTTGTCTTCCTGTTCCTTCTGGCGCCGCTCGTCATCATCATCGGCGCTTCTTTCAGTGACACGACCTATCTGACCTTCCCGCCGCAGGGCCTGACGCTGCACTGGTTCTCGAACATTTTTCAGATCGAAGCTTTCCGCACGACGGCGATTACCAGCCTGCAGCTTGCCTTTCTCGGAACCGCGCTTTCGCTGTTGATCGGCATCCCGGCCGCCTATGCCATCAGCCGATACAGGGTGGAGCTGCCGCGCTGGCTTTCGACGCTCTTCGTGCTGCCGATCCTCGTCCCGGAAATCGTCTTCGGCTTTTCGCTGATGAAGTCGATCACGATCGGGCTCGGGCTGCCGATCTTCCCGAGCCTCTTGATCGGCCACGCGCTGCTGGTGCTGCCCTATTCGGTGCGCGTCGTCAGCGCCAGCCTTGCAAGTTTCGATTTCCCGATCGAGGAGGCCGCGATCAGCCTCGGTTGCCCTCCCTTGAAGACCTTCCTGACCGTGGTGCTGCCGAATATCCGCGCGGGCGTCATTGCCGCCTTCATCCTCGCCTTCATCACCTCGATCAACGATGTCTCCGTCTCGGTCTTTCTGACAGGCCCCGGCATCTCCACCCTTCCGATCCAGATCCTTGCCCATATGGAGCAGTTCTTCGACCCGACCATCGCCTCGGTTTCCGTGCTGCTGATGCTCGTCACCGTCGCCGTTATGGCGATCGTCGAAGCCACCCTGGGCCTCACCTTCCTGACAAAGTAGTCTCCCCGTGACCGTATCGCTCTCCATCGATTCTATCAGCGCCCATTACGGCAAGACGGCCGTCCTGCAGGACCTTTCGCTTTCCGTCGCCCCCGGCGAGCTGGTTTCTCTGCTCGGCTCCAGCGGCTGCGGCAAGACGACGACGCTGCGGCTTGTTGCCGGCTTCCTGCAGCCGACAAGCGGCACCATCAAGCTCGGCGACCGTGACCTGACGACTTTGCCCGCTCATGCGCGTGATATCGGCCTGGTATTTCAGAACTATGCATTGTTTCCGCATCTGACGGTGCTCGAAAACGTCGCTTTCGGCCTCAAGCAGCGCCGGATGGCGACCCGGGAGCGCCAACAAAAGGCAGCCACCATGCTGGAGCGTGTCGGCCTTTCCGGCCTCGGCGATCGGTTTCCGTCGGCACTGTCTGGCGGCCAGAAGCAGCGCGTCGCACTGGCCCGCGCCCTCGTCATAGTGCCGCCGCTTCTGATGTTCGACGAGCCGCTGTCCAATCTCGATGCCAAGCTTAGGATCGACATGCGCGTGGAAATCCGCCAGCTGCAGCGCGCCAACGGCACGACATCTCTTTACGTGACCCACGATCAGGAAGAAGCCTTCTCGATCTCCGATCGCGTCGCCATCATGAATGCCGGCCGCATCATGCAGCTCGATACGCCCGAGACCCTCTACCGCAAGCCCGCCAACAGCTTCGTCGCCCGCTTCGTCGGCTTCGAAAACCTTCTGCCGCTTCGGGTGCTTGAGCGGGAAGGTGCCTTCATCACAGCCGAGGCCGGAGGCGGCGCAAGGATCACACTATCGCAGGATGATTTCGGCCCTATTCCGGACGATTTTGTCCTCGGCTGCCGTGCAGACGGCCTTTCTGTGCGGCGCCAAGGCAACGGCCTGCCGGCGGTTCTGGGAACACGAACCTATCTCGGCCGCGCCTATCAATATCAGTGCGAAACGTCCGCCGGTGCCATCGTCGCCAACGGTGCCCTGTCAGAGCCGATGGCGGCGGGAAGCAGCGCCGTGCTCGCGCCGATGCCAGAGCAATGCTGCATCCTTCATCCGGAAAAATGATCCCTTGGGCTGTTATAGATGGCTTGAGGGGATATCGGTTTTGTTGTGAGGCTTCATATTTTTGGTGAGTT
>UBUL01000059.1 GCA_900468625.1 Hyphomicrobiales bacterium | reverse complement strand
GCAACAAGGCCAAAAATGAGCGCCATGGCGATCCTCCATATGCCTGCGATGCCCGGATAAATGCCGGTTGAATTGCGTGGCTCTCCCTTAAACGCGACATATATTGTTTCGGAAAAGGCCCCGGACGGGGGATCCTCCGGGGCAAAGTGAGCGTTACCAAAAAGTATGACCTTTTCGGTCGAATGTACCCACAAGATGGGACCAATCAACTGTGATTGGGACAATGGAATTGTGCCAGAAACACAACGCAGCGTAAAGTCTGCAACGTCATTGAAGTCGTTGAAAGGTTGAGTAAAGGATCGCAGCGGTTGGAGGCGAATTTGAGAGACAAAAGAGACCTGCACTTGCGTGGTGCTCGGATGAAAAAGGCTCAGATCCAACAGCCTGTCGCCGCATCTACGCTCATGGCTTTGATCCGAGATCGCTTCCGCGATTGAGACGGCAGTAAAATTCTGACAAGCTAGCGCGTCATGGCATCAAAGAAGGAAGGCAAGAAGTCTTCCCCCTCCAGCTCAAAGCATCTGCTGAAACAGCTCGCGCGTACGCCGGCAAAGCTGTTTGCGAACGCATTCAGAACCCAATACGGCGCGCTTTGTTTTCGCTACGCCGATAATGGCCATGCGATCGAGATCTTGGTTATTACCTCGCGTGAGAGCGGGCGATGGATCATCCCAAAGGGCTGGCCAAGGCAAAGAGCCGCATGAAGCTTCCGCGACCGAAGCGTGGGAAGAGGCTGGCGTTCGTGGCAAGGCGGGCAAGACGCCCGTCGGCCCCTATACATATTTGAAGGAACTCGACGATGGCAAAGTCGTCCCCTGTGTCGTTGAGCTATTCCAGGTGGAGGTGAGGGAGATCAAAGCAGGCTTCAAGGAACAGGGGCAGCGTCTGATCGACTGGGTTAGCCCTGACGAAGCCGCGCGACGTGTTCGTGAAATCGAGTTGAAGTCGCTGTTGGTCAATTTTAAGCCTCTGGACAAGCAAGCGCGCCGAAGGAAGTGATGGCGTATTGCAAGGAGGGATCTGCAGCGGGGTTGTTAGACCATGCCGTGAGGTCGCGAGGTAGCTTATGACCCGGACAACGTTTTCCTGATCATTGCAACGAATTTGGGGGCGTCCGCATCGGCGATCAGCCTGATAAGCTGCTGCAGTTCAGGCTCGCGAATATGAGCGGCGGCGTCGTTTGCAGACAGCCAGAAGCATCGCCTCTTGCTCTCCGGCTGAAAATCCCTAGGCTCGCTTTCGACGAACAGCAGATGGACCATTACTGTCAGCGCGCTCCGCGGCGAGCTTTTGCGATAGGTGTAGTGGCCGAGGGGCGTCTTGCTGATGCGGCCGGCAACACCTGCTTTCTCCAGTGCGTGTCTTTGGGCACACCGGTATAGCAGTTCGTGTTTGTGGATATTGCCCTTCGGGATGGCCCAATAGTCTGTGTCACCGCTCGAAATGAGCAACACTTCGACCGCTCCGTCTTTGCCGATGCGCCAGCAGATCGCACCACATTGCCCGACCTTTCGAAACGTAAGAGCGTCAAGCGCCTCAGCATCGCTCACAAATTCAGACGAATAGGATCCCATCGACTTACCTCGCCGATGACAAGGATAGGGCGATCGTCAGATTTGGAAAGCCGGCAAAAACTAAGCTGGCTTCATGCTTGCCGCAATCCCCACTCTTTTTCGAATTCGTCCACAAAGTCGTTGTGCGTGTCATCCATTGTTCGAGCCGGGGATTTTGCATCTGCGTTGCGAGCGATTGGCGACAATTCCTTGGCCGACCTTTTGCCGCCTTCAACCGCGAGAGCATAGGAGATGGGCACGTCTGGCCGCAGATGAGGTAGCTTCGCCTTCATCACTTCGCTGAGATGCAGGAAAACATCCGGGCCGCCGTCGTCCGGCTTTATAAAACCGTAGCCCTTGCTCGCATCGAACCATTTGACTTTGCCTCTCGCCATTCCGTTCCTCAGATTGATTTTCTCGTTCGGCTTGCGAGTTTTATCGCGTTCAGCCAGCAGGATTTGCCTCATTCAGACCAAGCGTGTTCATTTGCGTCGCGATTTCATCCAGTTTTGCATTTCTTCGTGACCCTATTTCGATATAGATATAGCAGCTTTATCAACGGGTTTCCTGCGGATTAGTGGATCAATGCCAAATGAAAATCCGGGTTAAAATGTCGTGAAACTCGACAGTGCTGGGTCACAGCCGCCTCATCTGGGCACGCTTCGTCACGCATCAGAACCTGCCGACCGTCCTGCGGTGCCATATAGCGGCCTTCGAGGCCATTGGTGGCGCTGGGACACTGATCATCGTGTCTGACAGTGGTCCCGCGTTTGGCGGCGATGCCACATTTAAAGACCGAGACCCTCAGTCAACAAAATCTGATCCGTATGATGTGAACCACTATGCGGGTTCTATCCGGTTCCCGTGACCGTCGAAAAAATGCAGGCTCCCGGCGGAAGCGGTAACCACGCATTCGGTGTCCATTGCGATCGCGGACCGCCCTGAAACTCGAAAGACGACGGCTTGACCGTCCGCCAAGGCACCGTAGACATAGCTTTCTGCCCCGACGAGCTCCGCCGCCTGGACACGCACTTTTACGCGGAAAGCCACATCGCTCGCGCCGTCGGCCAGGTGAAGGTCCTCGGGCCGAACGCCGATCGTCGTGTCAGCGCCGCCGAGACGGTTGCCGGGCGAAAGCGCAATTGTGCTGGTTTCAGTAGGTTTCAGCAGATTCATGGAAGGCGAGCCAATGAAGGTCGCAACGAAGGTCGTGGCGGGTCGTTCATAGAGTTCAATCGGCGTGCCGACCTGTTCGATCCGTCCGCTATTCAGCACCACCAGTCGGTCGGCCAGCGTCATGGCCTCCATCTGGTCATGTGTGACATAGACGCTGGTGGTTGCCAGGGAGCGCTGCAGGCGTTTGATCTCAACGCGCATTTGCACGCGCAGCTTCGCATCGAGATTGGAAAGCGGCTCGTCGAACAGGAACGCCGCCGGTTCGCGCACGATGGCGCGGCCCATCGCCACGCGTTGTCGTTGACCGCCGGAGAGCTGACGTGGCTTGCGCTCGAGGAAAGCTTCGATCTCCAGCGATCGAGCCGTCGACTGGATGCGCTGGTCTATTTCGGCTGCTGGGACATTCCTGTTCTTCAGGCCATAGGCGAGGTTCTGTCGCACGGTCATGTGCGGATAAAGCGCATAGTTCTGGAACACCATTGCAATGTCGCGCTCGGAAGGTTCCAGCCGGTTGACGATACGGCCGCCTATATTGATTTCGCCTGACGTGATGGCTTCGAGACCTGCGATCATACGCAGGAGGGTGGACTTGCCGCAGCCGGAAGGCCCGACCAGGACCACGAGTTCGCCATCGGAGATGTCGAGCGACACGCCCTTGATTGCATCGACGTTGCCGCCGTAGCTTTTGCGGACGTCCTTGAGAGTGATCCCAGCCATTATTTCTCCGTCTCTACAAGACCTTTGACGAACCAGCGCTGCATCAGCACCACGACGAGGATGGGCGGGATGATCGCCAGGATCGCCGTCACCATCACGAAATTCCAAGGTGTCGCCGCGTCGGCGAAATCGACCATCTTCCTAAGCCCGATGATGATCGTCGACATTTTCGCGTCATTGGTGACGAGAAGCGGCCACAGATACTGCGTCCAGCCATAGATGAAGAGGATCACGAACAGGGCGGCAATATTGGTCTTCGACAGCGGCAGCAGGATATCGCGCATGAAGCGGAAGGGGCCGGCATTGTCGATGCGGGCGGCCTCCAGCAATTCTCCCGGCACCGTCAGGAAGAACTGCCGGAACAGGAAGGTCGCCGTTGCCGAAGCCATCAGCGGCAGCGTCAGTCCCGCATAGGTATCGATCATGCCGAGATCGACGATGACCTTGTAGGTCGGCAGGATGCGCACTTCCACCGGCAGCATCAGCGTGACGAAGATCATCCAGAAGAAGACCATGCGCAGCGGAAAACGAAAGAAGACGATGGCGAAGGCCGACAGGAAGGAGATCGCGATCTTGCCGGCGGCGATGACGACCGCCACGACAAGCGTATTCCACAGCATGCGCGGCAGGCTGACGCCGACCACACGCTCGACGCCGCCGCTCAGCGCCTCGCCGTAGTTTTCGGCGAAATGGCCGCCGGGCAGCAGCGAGATCGGTGGCCGCAGAATCTCGGCCGATGTCATCGTCGAGGCGACGAAGGTATAATAGATGGGAAAGGCGACGATGATGATGCCGAGGATCAGCATCAGATGGCCGATCAGATTGGCGATAGGGCGTTTTTCAATCATCGGCTTGCCTCACGCATAATGCACGCGCTTCTCAACGAAGCGGAATTGGAAGGCGGTCAGCGCAACGACGATCACCATGAGTATGACGGACTGGGCTGCCGAGGAACCGAGATTGAGATTGACGAAGCCGTCATTGTAGACCTTGTAGACGAGGGTCTCCGTCGCTTTGGCCGGGCCACCGCCTGTGACGGCGTGGATGATGCCGAAGGTGTCGAAGAAGGCGTAGACCGTGTTGACTACCAAGAGGAAGAAGGTCGTCGGCGCCAGCAGCGGAAAGACGATCGTCCAGAAGCGCCGGTTGCCGCGCGCACCATCGATGGAGGCGGCTTCCAGCAGCGATTTGGGGATCGCCTGCAGGCCGGCCACGAAGAACAGGAAATTGTAGCTGATCTGCTTCCAGGCAGCGGCGATGATGACCAGCACCATGGCTTGGTTGCCATTCAGCAGCGGGTCCCAGGCAAATCCGTTGCGGCGCAAGATATAGGCCAGGGTGCCCATGGCCGGATTGAACATGAAGAGCCAGAGCATGCCGGCGACGGCGGGTGCGACCGCATAGGGCCAGATCAACAGTGTGCGATAAAGCATCTGCCCCCGCACCACTTTGTCAGCGGCAGTGGCGAGCGCAAGCGCGACGATCATCGACAGCAGTGCCGTAGCAATACTGAAGATCACGGTCACCTGCAAGGAATGCAGGTAGGTCTCGTCGGAGAAAATGGCGCGGAAATTTGCAAGTCCCACGAAGCCGCTCTTCAGCCCGAAGGGGTCTTCGCGCTGCGTCGATTGGTAAAGCGCCTGGCTCGCCGGCCAGAAAAAGAAGACGATCGTCAGAATGATCTGCGGAGCGACGAGAAAATAGGGAAGGATCTTGTTCGGAAAGACGACGCGCTGCACGGCGATCTCCTAGGACGGGAAAACTGCCCGCAGCCTTGACGGCCGCGGGCCAAACCGCATCAGCGCATCAATTGCCGATGGCCTGCTGGATGGCGGCGTTGCCGCGCTCCACGGCCTTGTCGAGCGCCGTCTTTGCGTCCTCCTTGCCCGCCAGCATCGCCTCGAACTCCTCATTCATGATGTCGCGGACTTGCGGCAGGTTGACGAGGCGCACGCCTTTGGAATTGGCCGTGGGAGCCTTGCCGAGCATCTGCAGGATCGGCGTTTCGCGGCCGGGGTTTTTGTCATAGAAACCGGATTTCTTGGTTTCCTCGTAGGCGGCGGTCGTTACCGGCAGATAGCCGGAAACCTGATGCAGGCGTGCCTGGATCTTCGTCTGCGAGAGGAAATGGAAGAATTCGGCGATGCCTTTGTATTCGGTGTCGCTTTTGCCCGCGAAAACCCAAAGGCTGGCGCCGCCCGGGATGGTGTTTTGCGGCCGGCCTTCGCCGTCGTAATAGGGGAGCTGGCCGATGCCGTAGTTCATACCGCTCTTGATGATATCGCCGAGACCGCCGGACGATTCCGTCAGGATACCGCATTCACCCGAGGTAAAGAGTTGCTTGGCCTCCGAGGTGCGCCCGCCATAGCGGAAGGTGCCGTCCTTGGCGAGATCAGCGATCGCCTGGAAATGCTGGACGAAGAGCGGCGCATTGAACGCCAGCTTGACATCGGTGGCGCCCAGCCCGTTTTCGTTGGAGCCGTAGCTGACATTGTTCCAGGCTGCGAAATTCTCGGTCTGGATCCAGGTAAGCCAGGTGGAAGTGAAGCCGCAGGCCGATGCGCCGCTCGACTTGATCTTCTTGGCGGCATCGAAGACGTCAGGCCAGGTTTTCGGCGGGTGCTCGGGGTCGAGCCCAGCCTTTTTGAAGGTGTCCTTGTTGTAATAGAGGATCGGCGAAGACGAATTATAGGGGAAGGACAGCATCGTGCCGTCTGGCTTCGAATAATAGGAGACGATGCCCGACAAATATTGTGATTTGTCGAACGTATAGCCCCCCTTCTTCAACACATCGGCCGCCGGCATGATGGCTCCTTCGGCGCCCATCATCACGCCGCTGCCGGCATCGAAGACCTGCAGGATGGCCGGCGCCTGTTTGGCGCGGAATGCGGCGATGCCGGCATTCAGTGCCTCGGGATAGGTGCCTTTGAATACCGGAACGATCTTATAGTCTTTCTGGCTTTCGTTGAACTCCCTGGCCAGCTGCTCGACGACTTCGTTGTTGGCGCCCGACATTGCATGCCACCATTGCAGCTCGGTCGCTGCAAACGCGTGCGACATTCCGCCGAATGAAATTGCAGCCGCCACAAGGCAGCTCGAAGCGAAGCGATTAGGCATTATTCCTCCCACTTTTATCCACTCCATGACACGGACTGGCTGATCCTCCTCGATCGGCCCGGTCCGCCCTGCGCTACACGTCTGCCGTCTCTGGCTTCCAACTTGCAAGCGCGTTCATTTAAACTAATGCCTGCTCAGCTCTTGTCTACGGGGAAAATTTATAAGCCAGCTATCTTTTTTAGATCGTCGATCGCGCCCGGTGCCGCACCCAGTACCAATGATCCCTTGGTCAGACGTTCGCCTTCGGTCGGAAAGGGATGGTACCAGCCTCCCGCTTCCTTCACGAGGCAATAGCCGGCCAGGCAATCCCAGGCATGCATGTATGGTTCATAGTAACCGACCAGTCGGCCGGCAGCGACATAGGCGAGCATCAGGGCGCCAGAGCCGTTGCGGATAAAATTGCCGCCGGCCTCCAGCACCTGCTCGACCATCTTTGCGACGAAAGCCGGCGAGACATGATTGTTGGCGCCGATACCGGTTACGGCGTTGCGGATATTGCGTGAGGCATCCAACTTGAGGCTCTTGCCGTTCAGGGTGGCGCCTTTGCCGTGAGCGGCGACATAAAGCTCGTCGTGGCATGGCGCCGAGATGACGCCGATCACAGGAATGCCGTCATGCAATACCGCAATGGAAACGCACCAATTCGGCATGCCGTTGACGAAGGGGCTGGTCCCGTCGATCGGATCGACGACCCAGGTGTGGCCGGAGGTGCCTGTTTCCAGGCCATATTCTTCACCAAGAATGCTGTCCTGAGAATGCGCCTTGTGGATGCGTCCGCGAATGAGATTTTCGACCTCCCGGTCGGCAATCGAGACGACATCCTGCAGATCGCGCTTGGTTTCGATGATCAGGGTCTCGCGGCGGTTGAAATAGTCGAGAGCGAGCTTCCCGGCCTCGCGGGCCATGCTCTCGGCAAGGGCAAGGCGTGCTTCGAGATCGGCGAGGGGAGCGGATGTCATGCGATATGTCCTTAATCGTCTGATGTTTGACGGCGCTTAGCCGCTGATGACGGCAATGCCGCGATCCTTGAAAGCGATTGTGACGTCTGTGTTGGGAGGAAGGGCGGAATCGACTGTCGCGTCGATGACGAAGAGCGAACCGCGCTCGGTCTTCACCTCATATTCAACGTGGTCGCCGAGATAGGCGGAATGGGTGATCTGACCATGAAACAGGCCGTTGTCCGCCCTTGGCGTCAGCACGATGGCATTCGGCCGAACGGCGAGTTGAGCGGGGCCGCATTTGACCGAACGGCTGCTGACCCTGTGGCGAAGCCCTTCGATCGCAATCGTGGCACTGTCGCCGTCGGCTTCGATGACATCGCATGACATGACATTGGCTTCGCCCATGAAGTCGGCGATGAAGGCAGAGGCTGGCGTATCGTAGAGTTCGCGCGGTGCGCCCTGCTGCGCGATGCCGCCATCCTTCATGACGATAATGCGATCGGACACGGCAAGTGCCTCGTCCTGGTCATGGGTAACATAGACGGCTGTAAAGCCGAGCCTTTGCTGCAATTCGCGAATGTCGGTCCTGACACGTCGGCGCAGCCGGGCATCGAGATTGGAGAGCGGCTCATCGAGAAGCAATACCTGGGGCTCGACGACGAGGGCACGTGCGACGGCGACACGTTGCTGCTGGCCGCCTGAGAGTTCTGCGGGGAGACGCAAGCCCATGCCGGCAAGCCCGACAAGGCTGAGCGCGTCTTCTGCCTTCTCGCGCGCTTGCCTGCGTTTCATGCCTGAGGACTCCAGTCCATAGGCGACATTGTCGAGCGCCGTCATGTGCGGAAACAAGGCATAGCTCTGGAAGATCATCGAGACGTCGCGTTCATTGGCCGGAAGCATGGTGACATCCTTGCCGCCGATCAGGATGCGGCCAGAGGAGGGATGTTCCAGCCCCGCCAGCATGCGAAGCGTCGTCGTCTTGCCGCAGCCGGAGGGGCCGAGCAGTGTTACGAGCGTTCCTGGCTCGATGGTGAGTGACAGGTCGGGAATGGCGGTAAAAGCGCCGAAGGTTTTTCGGACATTCTCGAAGACGACGGAACCGGGGGCCTTCGAATTCATGCGGTTTTCTCCTGAACGAGGGGTGCGGGCGCAGCCGGTGACGGCGTTATGGCGATGCGGTTTACGCGTCGCAGTCGTCTTTCTCCGACGAGCAGCTGGAAGCCTGAGATGATGGTAATCATGACGACGATAAGGGCCGAAGAATAAGCGATCGCGACGCCATACTCGCCATTCTCGACCAGGCCGACGATATAGGCCGTGGACATGTTGTACTGGGCGCTGACGAGGAAGATGACCGCGCTGATGGAGGTGATGGCGCGCACGAAGGAATAGACGAGTGCGGCGGTGATCGCTGGCCGCAGCAGCGGCAGGATCACCTTCCGAATGGTGCGCAGGCTGTCGGCCCGCAACGTCAGCGATGCCTCATCGAGGCTTTTGTCGAGCTGGCTCATGGCGGCAACGCCACCGCGCACACCGACCGGCATGTTGCGAAACACGAAGCAGGCAACGAGAATCAACGCCGTTCCGGTCATCTCCAGGGGCGGCAGGTTAAAGGCCATGATGTAGCTGATGCCAATGACCGTGCCGGGGATTGCAAAGCTCATCATCAGCGCGAATTCGAACAGGCTGCGGCCGACAAATTTCTGCCGCACGATCAGATAGGCTGTCAGCAGGCCGACCGCCGCCGTCAATGGCGCTGAGATCAGGGCGATCTCCATCGTCGTCCAGAAGGAGTTCCAGGCAACACCGGTCCAGGCAAGGCCGCCGTCGTCGCGCAGACCGATCGAGAAGGCCTTGACGTAGTGTTCGACCGTCAGCGTGTTGTCGAGCCCCCAGGTGCGCACGAAACCACCGAAGAGGATCATGACGTAGACAACAACGGTGAAGATCATCCAGGGGATGACGAGCGCATGGACTGCGATCGAAAGCCCACGCGGCAGGGCCGCATGAGCGCCGGAATCGCCCTTGCCCGACACCGTGGCATAGCTCTTTCCCTGCAGCCAGAGGCGCTGCGCAAGGAAGGCGCTGAGCGTGAAGGCGAGCAGGATCATAGCAAGTACGGCAGCGCGTGACGGGTCGTTCTGGGCGCCGACGACGCTGAAGAAGATCTCCGTCGACAGAACGCCATGGCTGCCGCCGAGCACCATCGGATTGCCGAAATCGGCCATGCTCTCGATGAAGCCGATCAGAAAGGCATTTGCCAGGCCCGGCTTCATCAGCGGCAGGGACACCCGCCAGAACGTGCGCCAGCGATCGGCGCGCAGGGTCTGCGAGGCCTCTTCCATCGACGGGCTGACGCCTTCGACCACGCCGATGAGCACGAGGAATGAAATCGGCGTGAAGGAGAGAACTTGTGCGATCCAGATGCCTGTCAGGCCATAGAGCCATCGACTAGGTTCCGTTCCGAAGATCGAGGCCGCAGCCTGGGTGACGACACCCGCCCGCCCGAACAGCAAGGTGAGCGCCAGACCAACCACGAAGGGCGGCGTGATGATCGGCAAGATTGTCAGCAGTCTCAGTCCCTTCTTGAAGGGAAAGCGTGTGCGGGTGGCGACAAGCGCAAAACAGAGCCCGAGCAGCGTCGATCCGCCGGCAGTCAAGATGGCGAGCCAAAGCGTGCGCCAGGCGACACCGCAACGGTCGCCGCCGATAATGCAACTGAGGCTCCAGATGGAGGGGTCCTGGATGTTCGTTGTGAAGCCGCTGGCATCGAACGATCCGTCGAACGACTGGAAGGCCCCCACAAACATGCTGCCGACGGGATAGAAGACAAAGATCGCGACCAGCACGACCAGCATCGTGATGGCACTGACGACGAAGACATCGCCCTTCATCACACCGCGTTCGGCAAGGCCGAAGGAAAAGAAGAGGACGAAGACGATGCCAAGCGTGATGGCGCCGGCACCCATCGCAGGCTGGCCGTCTGCCAGCGCGTCGAACATGGTTTCACTGATCGACCAGGCCCAGCCGGACGGTGTAATGGCGAGCCCCTGCAGGGACAAGAAGGTAAAACCCAATGCGCCGGAAAAGGCCATGAGCGCGCCGCGCGGCATCGGATTGGACATGAAGCGCGCGATGCCGCCGAGCACGAAAAGCCCGGCGGCGATCGCGAGCCACCATCGACCGTAGCTGGCAATCTGCAGGATTCCAGGCGCTGTGGAGGGGTCGCTTGGAAAATTGCCCAGCCAGCCAAGGCCGAAGAAGCCACCCTCGATGCGATACCATGGGAGTAGTATCAGGGCAGCAGTGCCGAAGATCAGCGCGACATCCATCCGGCGTTTGCTATTGGTCATGGTCGGGCTTGCATCCATTCAGCAAAATTCAGAAATTCAGCAGGCCGGGGCCGGCGTGCGCGGCTATCAGGGATGGCATTAGTTCGCCTTGGCGCCGATTTCCTTGTCCCATCGGGCAAGCAAGGCCTTGCGGATCGCGGGATCGCCATATTTCTTGAAGTCGTAGTCGATCAGCTTGATGTCCTCGAACTTCGGGGCTTCCTTCGGAACGGCTGCTGACTTGTTGGAGGGAAGCTGATAGGACTTCGCGTCCTTCATGTGCGATTGCGCTTCGGCGCTGAGCGCCCAGTCGTACCACTTCTTGGCATTCTCAAGGTTTCTCGCGCCCTTGATGATGGACATGGAGCCGATCTCGTAGCCGGTGCCTTCGCAAGGTGCGACAGCCTTTATGGGAAAGCCTTCGACAGTCTGGGCAACGGCATCATGCATGAAGACGATGCCGATCGTTGATTCCCCGCGTGCTGCGGCTTTCACGGGCGCTGAGCCCGATTTGGTATATTGCGAGATATTGGCATTGAGCTTGGAAAGATAATCAAAGGCCTTGTCCTCGCCCATCATCTGTACGAGCGTTGCAAGCGTATTGTAGGATGTCCCGGACGAGTTCGGATTGGCGATCTGGATCTCGCCCTTGTAGGAGGGGTCGAGCAGATCGGCCCAGCACTTCGGCTCCTTCAGGCCCTTTTTCTTTAGAATATCTGTGTTATATCCCCAGCCGAGCGCGCCGGCATAGACGCCGACGGTGCGGAAATTAGCGCTTTCGGCCTGCTTCTTTGCCCAGTCCTGAAGCTGATCGAACAACGGCGATTTATATTCGAGCGTGAGACCTTCGCTCGCCGCCTGCAAATGCGGATCGCCGGTTCCCGCCCACCAGATATCAGTCTTCGGATTGCGCGCCTCGGCGCGGATTTTCGCATAGGTTTCGCCGGCGGAGAGCCGGACCATGTTGACCTCGATGTCGCTCTGCTTTTCGAACAGGCCCTTTATCAGATCGCAGACTTCGGAATCGGCAGAGCAGATCACGTTGAGATCGCCGGCGGCATGCGCCGACCAGGCAATAAAGGATATTCCCGCGGCAAAGGTCGCTGCGGCCAATTTAACCAAACGCATAATGTCCTCCTGCTATGCGGCGCCCCCACGCCGAGCGCTTTTGCAAGCGTGTGCAAATGCTGCATTGATAACGGAGGGATGTCAATCACAATTGTCACAAAAGTTTCATGATGTGATACAAACGATATATTGCACACGATTGCAAACTATGATGAAATCATGAATGTAGAGGGGAGGCACATGTCGGAAAGAGATTTTGTCAGCGCAGCGGAAGTGGCAAAGCGAGCCGGCGTTTCGCGTTCGGCCGTGTCGCGTGCCTTCACGCCGGGTGCCAGCGTGTCTGAATCGACGCGGCAAAGGGTTCTGCAGGCGGCGGAAGAACTTGGGTATCAGGTCAATCATCTTGCCCGCGGGCTAATGCGCAATGAGAGCGGTATTGTCTGTCTGGTCGTTTCCGAGGTGGCGACACCTTACCGGTCGGCATTGCTACGCGAGCTGACGCAGCAATTGCAAATTGCTGGCAAGGTCGCGATGCTGGTCAATACCGACCGCTCCGATGGCAGCGTCGATCGCGCCCTTCAGCAGGCAATCCGCTATCGGGCAGACGGCTCGATCATTCTCTCGGGCCTGCCCGACAAATCGATCACGCAGCTCTGTCTGCGAAACGGTCAGCGACTCGTTCTGATCAACAGAGACGACGACCAACCGGGACCGTTACGGATCAATCTCAACGACGACGAGGCGGCGGGGCGCGTTGTAACAGCCTTCGTTCGTGCCGGTTGCACCAAGCTGGCGTTCGCGAACTCGGAAGCCGGCACGCCCAGTTTGATGGCGCGTGAGGCCGGCTTTATCGCGGCGGCGAAGGCCCATGGACTGGATGTGATCGTCGAGCGGTATGGCTGGACCGGATACGAGGCCGGCCGGGTCGTCGCGCAGCGGCTGTTGACCCGTAGTGAGCGTCCGGACGCGGTCTTCTGCGCGACCGATCTCATGGCCTGCGGTTTCATGGATGAAGCGCGGCACCAGTTTTCGCTTTCGATCCCGGATCAGCTCTGCGTCGTTGGTTTTGACGACATAGAACAGGCCTCCTGGGCATCCTACAATCTGACGACCTTTGCGCAGCCGGTGGCTGCTATCGCGCGGAGTGCGGTTTCATGGCTGACAGGTGACCCCTCATCGAGCGGACTTGATGGCCAGTCGGTTAAATTGCACGCGGAGCTGGTTTGGCGAGGCTCGGTCAGGGGAGGATAGAGATCGTGCGAGAAGATTGCCACGGCTGGAAATGGATTGGCGCTGAAACAGCTCGGGCTGGCTCCACGGCCTGTAAACCGTGCTCGGCGGCGCATTGAATGTCCGTGTTACGACGAGTTCGCGATCCCCTCTGCACTCGCCTGACGTGCGGTTCTGCGCACCACCTGCATTGTCAACTTGCTGAGTCATCGCTTCCCTCCTGTTCCATCTCAATTAAATGGCCAGCCTGCTCCGGTAACGCTGACGTCGACGGAAACGATTTGGCCGGTGCCGGCCATCTCATTCATTCTGTCCATGCCGAACCATTGCGCGGTGGTGATGAAGAGGGTCGAGCGATCATCGCCACCGAGCATGCAGGAAAAAGCCCCCCGATCTACCTTGACCTCGTCAAGCATTTCGCCGCCCTCTCGTACCCGGCGACAGCAGGCATTGGGGACATCCGCATACCAGATGGCTCCCTGGCTATCGAAACATATCCCGTCTGGCGGACCGGGAAGCTCTGCCCAGGTCCGCCGGTTGGAAAGCCGGCCGTCATTTGCCACATCGAAAGCAGTCAGCCGCTTGGCCCAGCTTTCCGCGCAGACCAGTGTGCGGCCGTCGGCAGATAGCGCCATCCCGTTCGGAAACTGAAATCCTTCTACCTGCTTCTCAGCGCTGCCATCTGGAAGGATCAGCATAATCGCTGGTCCATTGAC
Organism: Hyphomicrobiales bacterium; assembly: GCA_900468625.1. Classification (GTDB taxonomy): domain Bacteria; phylum Pseudomonadota; class Alphaproteobacteria; order Rhizobiales; family Rhizobiaceae; genus Rhizobium. Next base: position 957 of record UBUL01000059.1, on the reverse strand, counting down.
ATAGATCCTGCCTGCAGCGTCAATGACAATTTCGTTCCATGCGCCCGGCCCCAGCGTGGCGAATTCCTTCAAGACCTTGCCGTCGAAACGCATGAGTGATGACGATCCGGACTGGACCACGAACAGATCGTTCTTCGGGCTGAAATCGAACGACAACGGTGGAGCGTTCGCCGGAAGGACGAGCCGGGATTGATTTGCCTCTTCAAGGATCCGGATTTCGCCACTCGTCCAATCTGCGAACCAGAGCTTGCCTCGATGCCAACGAGGACATTCGACAAGTCCTCTACCATTCAACAATATATTTGGGGACATATTCCTCTCCTTGCTCCTTCCACCTGCATAGGACGTACGACTTTCGATCGCGCCGACAATGTGGGGTAAATATTTTGGCCCCGCCGGACGCAAGCCGCCGACGTCAGCGCTACCTAATCGCTTCGTTGGCCGCGTCCATTCCGGCTAATGCGCGATGCGCATTGATGGCAGCCCGGTGAGACGGCAGAAAGTCTCAAACCAGAACTTGTAGTCTTCATTTCGTTCGTCTGTGCGAGCTTGAAGGGCGCAATAGGCGACAGCGGTCGCGGCTTTTGCGCCAAACAACTCGCCCGCAGCTTCTGCGGCGCGACCGGAATCATTGATGAAAGCGGCGATCGAAAGGAGAATTGCCAAGATGAGCACTTCTGTGCTCATTTGCGTCGCGATTTCAACCAATCTTGCATCTCGCCGTGATCCTACCTCCACGTCGATATAACAAGTTCGTCAATAGGTTCTTGGTCGCCGAACGGATCAACATCAAATGGAAATGCGGGTCAGAATGTTGTGAAACTCGACAGGCACATCGCTGGTGAGCCCGAACTTCGCTCTGGATTGCGATCTTCTTAATCGAATTTCTGCAGAAAGATCGATAGAAGCCGTTGCATTGCATGCCCATCTATCAAGGCCGCCGACACCACCGGCTCA
>UBUL01000060.1:8227-12192 GCA_900468625.1 Hyphomicrobiales bacterium | reverse complement strand
GACCGGATTGTCCTTCAGAATGTCGGGCACTTCCCGCAGCGGGAAGATCCGGAAGCGGTAGCACGGGAACTGGCGATCTTCCTCAACGGGTAAAGCCGTCTCCGGTCTGACGGCCGCCACCATCACCAATTACGTCACCACATGGACGGCGGCATTGCGAGATTCGGCTCTGCGGTGAAGGGTGCACAGTTAGTCCTATCGGACCGACGGGCTCGAACTTGTTCCATTACCGCTGCAAGCGCCCCTAAACTGCCCTGCAGTTGAAGGGATAAGAACCGGCGGTCACCGCTCGAGGCGTTAAGGTGCTGAACTTTCGCAAAATCATCCAGCTAAGAGAACAACTTGCATGGCTGAGCTTTGCCGATCTCGTATAGGCATATATATGTATTAGCTTACCAATTCCAGTCGGGCCTTGCTGAATCTACCCGCGCCCTCCGGCAGTAAGCTTGTGCAGAATCTTGAGCGCATCTCCGGACAAAGATCGTCGAGCGCACCACGCGGCCGGTCACGATGACCACCGGAGGCGTCACTTATCACGAGCGCGCGCTTCGGCTATTTGCCGATCTCAAAATTCTGTCTCATGCTCTTATCTCTGTTTCTGTTTGCGCTCGACGAGCAGGATGTGGTCTGCGGCGAGTACGACTTCATTGCGCTGGTTCAGCACTTCGCAGCGCTCAACGACCCGGCCCATATCGGGTCGCTTCGGATCATCTTCCTTCGACGAGATCGTCACGCGGGTGCGGATTGTATCGCCGATATGGACAGGACGGACGAAGCGCAGGCGGTCGTAGCCGTAGGAGAATGCGACCGGATTGATGATCGTCGCTGTCAGCCCGATGCCGATCGACAACACCATAGTGCCATGGGCGATGCGCTGGCCGCCCGGAAGCGTCTTGGCGAATTCGGCATCCATGTGATGCGGAAAGAAATCGCCTGTATGGCCGGCATGAACGACAAAGTCTGTCTCGGTAATCGTCCGGCCGGTGGTCGTGCGAACGGCGTTCAGCTGGTAATCTTCGTAATGGATGGTGTGTCCGGGCACGGGATCATTCCTCCGGTAGCGAACTCAGCGGTGTCGCTGGGTTCGCACTCGATTGATAAGCGGCTTCGACGAGCGCCATCGTCTGCCATCCGTCTTCGACGGATCCGATGAGCATGTCGTCTTCGCCGGAGGCAAAGCGCTGGAGGTTTGCCATGCGGTTGGCGAAGGCATCCGGAAACCAGGTTCCCTCAAGCGGCACGGAGACCCAATCGCCGGCGCCGTCGGCTCGGATCCACAGCTCGTCGGGTTCGCCGCGCGGGTAGTCGAGATTGACACCAAGCTTCAGATAGGCAGCACCCTTTGTCCCACAGATGCGGAACTCGCACGCTTGGAACCGCCGGCCGAAATCGTGGTCGTGATTGATCGAAAGCACGCAGCGGACGTTGTCGCCATAGTCAAGGATCGCTGCGGTACGCGTCTGCGCCACCTCGTGGTTTGGATGACCGATTGTCTTGGCATGGACGCCGAGCGGATTGCCGAGCAGGTCCCTGATGACATCGAGATAGTGGATCGAGTGCATGGCGATCTCGATGCGCGGCAGCCCTTTCAGGAATGGCCAAAGGCCCCACGGCGTTGCCAGCGCCAACCAGGCGTCGAAATCGACAATCTCGCCGAGATGACCATTGGCGATCGCGTCCTTCAGCGCCAGCATCATCGGAGCGAAGCGCAGCTGGAAATTGACAGCCGCCTTTATATTGTGTGACCGGCAAAGCGACAGGATCTCCGTCGCCTCACGCAGATTGCTGCCCATCGGCTTTTGCAGCAGCGCAAATGAGCCTTTCGGAAGCTTCGACAGGATTGCGGCATGGGCAGCGGGCGGGGTCGCCAGATCGAAGATCGCGCCCTCGGTCTTGAACGCCTGCTCTTCCGACCTAAAGGCCACGGTGCCCCATTGCTCTGCGAGCGCGCCCGCCTTGGCCGAATTGGGGTCGAAAATGCCGGCGACGGGGAGGTTGGCCTTCCTGTAAGCCGGAAGATGCGCGTCGCCGACAATGCTTCCCGCACCGAAGATGACGATCGGGCGCGGCTTGGCCGAGCGGGGCCATGACTGCTGCAGACGCCTCGGATTGAAGCTCTCACTCATGATGGAAGACCTCTTCCATCATCGCCCACCATTCACCCCGCTTGCGAGTTTCGAGCGGCTGCTGCTGGGGCATGCAGACAGCCCACCATTCCTTGTTTTTCGGATGTGAAGCCATCTTCGCCATGTCTGCGTCGAAGTCGTCACCGGTATATTCCCAATAACCGAAAAGCAGGTTCTCTGGCTCTTTGAGGAAGATGGAATAGTTGGCGATGTTGCATTCGGAGATCAGCGCCAGGATTTCTGGCCAGACGGCCGCGTGCAGGCGCTTGTATTCCGCGATCTTTCCAGGTTTCAGCCCGACGACCATTCCCATACGCTGCATGATCACCTCCTCAGCCGGCAAACTCTCTGGTGAATTCCTTGACCGAGCAAGCCTTTACGGCCTGCCAATCCCAGCTGATGCCAATGCCGGAATCGGTCGGGGCAATCGCGCGTCCGTCGCGGATTTCCATGCCCTTGGTGGTCAACTGATCGAGCTGCGGAATGTATTCGACATATTTGCCGTTCTGGATCGCGCAGACTAGGCTGACATGCAGCTCCATCAGGAAGTGCGGGCAAACAGGTATATCAAAGGCCTCGGCGGCGTGAGCAACCTTGAGCCAGGGCGTGATGCCGCCGATGCGGGCAACATCGACCTGGACGATCGAGCAGGCGCCTTTCTGCATATATTCGCGGAAATGGCGGATCGAATAGATGGATTCGCCGACGGCAATCGGCGTCGGCGTCGAGCGCGACAGGCGGATATGCCCATCGAGATCGTCGGCCGGCAGCGGCTCTTCGATCCAAGCAAGGTCGAGCTCTTTCAGGCGCGACGCTCGTCGGATCACTTCATCAATCGTGAAACCTTGATTACAGTCCGTCATGATCTCGAAACCGTCGCCGACGGCTGCCCGCACAGCCGAAAGACGTGCGTAGTCTTCGGCGCCGTGTGGCTTGCCGATTTTCACCTTGGAGCCGGAAAAACCCTTCGACTTTGCCAGCAATGCATCTTCGACCAGCGCTTCTTTCTCGACGTGCAGCCAGCCGCCTTCGGTCGTGTAGAGCGGGCAGTTATTCTTGGCGCCTCCCGCCAACTTCCAGAGTGGCAGGCCCTGCTTTTTGGCTCTGAGATCCCAAAGAGCAGTATCGACGGCGGCAAGAGCCAAGGCTGTAATCGCGCCGATCGTCGTGGCGTGTGTTGCAAATTCCATCTTGCGCCAGAGCGCCTCGATGCAATCTGCATCCTCGCCGATCAGTAGTGGGACGAGATGATCCGACAGCAGCCGCATAATCGACGAACCGCCGGTGCCAATCGTGTAACTGTAACCGATGCCGGTCGCCCCGTCGGAATCCGTGATCGTAACGATCGGTGTCTCCTGGCTGACGAAGCTCTGGATGGCATCCGTGCGCTTGGTCTTGGGAGCAAGGTCGACCATGCGGATTTCAATTTTCTCGATACGTGCCATGGGAGCTATTCCTTAGATTGCCAGGCTCTTGCCGGTTTCGACGGAGAAGAGGTGTGCCTGACTAAGGTCGAAGCTCATCTTCAGCTGCTCGCCGCTCTTCAGGGCGCGCGGGTTGAGCATGCGCGCCACCCATTCGCGACCGGCGAACTCGACGAAGACGAGCGTTTCATTGCCGAGCGGTTCGGTGATGGCGACGGGCAGCGTCAAATCGTAGACGGCAGATTCGGCGCCTGAATGCAGGCCATGGCCTGTCGGGAAGATATCGTCGGGCCTGAGGCCGAAGGCGACCTTTTCGCCTTCTCTGACCCTGTCGGCAAACTGGCTCGGCAGCGGCAACCGGTCGCCATTCTTGAAAACCAGTTCACCCGCCTTCAGCGTTGCCTCCTCGATATTC
>UBUL01000060.1:0-8202 GCA_900468625.1 Hyphomicrobiales bacterium | reverse complement strand
TCCGGCGTGCCGACCTGCTCGATATGGCCGTCGCGCATGATGACGATGCGGTCGGCTAGCGTCATGGCTTCGACCTGATCGTGCGTGACGTAGACGACCGTCGACTGCACCTTGGCATGCAGCTTTTTAATCTCGGTGCGCATCTGCGTGCGCAGCTTGGCGTCGAGGTTCGATAGCGGCTCGTCAAAGAGGAAGACTTCCGGCTGGCGCACAATGGCGCGGCCCATGGCAACGCGCTGGCGCTGACCGCCGGAAAGCTGCGCCGGGCGGCGATCCATCAGTGCTTCGAGGCTTAGGATGGCCGCCGCCTCGTTGACACGACGGTCGATCTCGGCCGGCGGCTGCTTGGCGATCTTCAGCGAAAAGCCCATGTTCTCGCGCACCGTCATATGCGGATAGAGCGCGTAGGACTGGAACACCATGGAGATGTTGCGATCACGCGGCGGCAGGTCGTTGACGACGGTGTCGCCGATCTCAATCGTGCCGCCGGAAACCTCTTCCAGGCCGGCAATCATACGCAGCGTCGTCGACTTGCCGCAGCCGGAGGGACCCACGAGTGCGATGAACTCCTTATCCGCGATCTCGAGATTAATGCCGTGGACGATTTCCAGCGCGCCATAGCGCTTGACGAGTTTTTTGAGGGAAACCTGAGCCATTGAGATCAACCTTTGACCGCACCGAATGTCAGACCCGACACCAGATGCTTCTGAATGATGAAAGTGAGAGCGAGCGCCGGAATGATCATCACGACCGCCAGAGCGCACATGCCGCGCCAGTCGATGGTGAACTCGGCCGTATAGTCGAGCAGGCCGACTGGCAACGTCTTGGAATCGACCGAGCGCGTCAGCTGCGAGGCGAGAGCATATTCATTCCAGCAGGTGAGAAAGGCGAAGATGCCCGCGGATGCGATGCCAGGGCCGGCAAGCGGGAACTCCACTTGCCAGAAGGCCTGCCAGCGCGTGCAGCCGTCGATCTGCGCGGCCTCGGCGAGATCCTTCGGCACCTGCCGGAAAAAGCCGTCGATCAACCAGATGGTAAAGGGTACGTTCAGTGCGACATAGGTGAGGATCAGGCCGAAATGGGTATCGATGATGCCGAGCCGGGCATAAACCATGAAGAGCGGCAGCGATAGCGCCACGCCGGGCACGGAGCGCGTCAGCATCAGCCCGAGGAACACGGCCGATTTTCCTGTGAAACGGAAGCGAGCGAAGGCGTAGCCGCCGGACATGCCGATGACGAGCGCAATGGCCGTCGAGGTGACGGAGATGATGAGAGAATTGCGGAAATAATCCCAGACGGGAATGCCGCCCTGCCCCACGCCGCTGAACATGGCGCGATACGCTTCCAGCGACAGCTCCTGCGGTATCCAGACCGGCGGCTTCGCCATGATTTCCACGGCTGGCCGGAGCGAGCTGATGACGATCCAAAAGCCAGGCAGGCAGATGACGAGCATCGCAAGGAAAAGACCGATGAGATAGGCGACCGTCCAAAGGCGGCGCTGCAGGCGTTGTTGCGCGTTGCGATCCATGATTACCACTCCGCTCCGATTTGGGTACGGGCAAGCGCCAGCTTGCGGAAGAAATAGACTGTGAAGGCGATCGAAAGAATGATCGAGACATAGGCCATGGCGTTGGCGAGACCCATCTGCGCGTCGGCGTAAGCCGTGCGCCCCACCAGCGTCCAGATGAGCTCCGTGCGCCGCGCCGGCCCGCCATCCGTCATGATCTTGACGATGTCGTAGGCGCGAGCGACATCGAGCGAACGGATCGTCATGGCGATGAAGGCAAAGGGCATCAGGAACGGCCAGGTGACGTAGCGGAACGTCTGCCAGCTCGTGCACCCATCGACCTTTGCAGCCTCGACCGGCTCCTGCGGCATGGCGAGCAGTCCGGCGAGGATGAGGATCGCGAAGACTGAAGTCGAAGACCAGACTTCGGCGATGACGATGGAAAACAGCGCCAGATTGCCGTCTATCAGCCAGGGAATGGCCGTTTCAGTCATGCCGAGCGACTGCAGGGCATTGTTGATGATGCCGACATTGTCGTTGAACATGAACTTGAACTGGAAACCGACGAGAACAGGCGAAAACATCATCGGGAACATCATCAGCGTGCGCAGCACGCGCTTGCCGTGGGTCGCCTTGTTGACCAGCAGCGCCAGACAGAGCCCGAGCAGCATTTCCAGATTGAGCGCGATCGTCAAAAACACGACGGTGCGCACGAAGGCCGCCAGGAAAACGGGATCAGTGAGGATGCGTGTATAATTGCGCAAGCCGATGAAGGTGAAGAGCGTCGCCGGCCGCGTCAGGCGAAAGGGCGTGAAGCTGGAATAGAAGGAGAGAAGCAGCGGAAAGAGAACCACCGCCACAAGGACGATGATCGCCGGAAGAAGAAGCAGGACCGGTGGGGATATTCTTTTGAGCATGGTTTGCACCTGTCGGCATTCCTCGGCAGCGTCGCCCGGACTGCTTGGAATGGATTGCTTGGGACGAGACCCGGCACGAAACCGGCAGGCACGAGCCGGCCCCTTGCGGCGCCGATCGAAAGCCTTTCTCAAAGTCAGTTTGCGAAAGCCCCGCGCTATTCAAAGCGCGGGACTTCATTTGCATCGCTTAGAGTGCGCCGGCGTCCTTCAGAACATCGGTTGCCTTCTGGGCAGCGGCATCGAGTGCTTCCTTGGAGCTCTTGTCGCCGAGGATGGCCGCCTGAAGTTCAGGATAGACGACGTTGGAAATCTCAATCCATTGCGGCGTGCGCGGAACCGGGAAGGCATATTTCATGGCTTCCTGGAACGTGCTCAGCACTTCCTTTTTGTAAGGATCGGAAGCGGCCTGCTGGATATCCCAGTCCCACACGGCCTTGCGCGTCGGCAGCGTGCCGTTGGCCGCTTCGAGCTTTTGCGAGTCGTCGTTGGTCAGGAACCAGACGAGCGAGGCGGCAGCATCCTTGTGGGCGCAGGCTTCGGTGACCGAGAAGCCATGATGGCCGGACCAGCCGGTGTGCTTGCCAGAGGAACCGACGGGCTGCACGACGACACCGACATTGCCCGCGATCTTCGACGACTTCGGATCGTTGAAATAGGTTGCCCAACCCGGCCAGTCGAGATCGAGCGCGATGGAACCGGAAGCAAAGCCTGCGCCGAGGTCGTCCCAGAGATAGTTGGTCGTACCTGCCGGAACGGCTTTGGCCTTGTACATATTGACGAACCAATCAAGCGCGCGCACACCGGCTTCGGAGTTGAAGGCAGGCTTGCCATCCTTGTTTAGATATTCGCCGCCTTCGGCGACCAGCATTTCATAGAAGCGGCCGTTGATCGCCTCTTCCTTACCGGGGAATTGCGTGCCGAAGAAGTTCGGCGGACTGGAGAAGAAGATCGCCTGATCGGAGACTTCCTTCCAGGTCTTCGGCGGGGCGAGGTCATAACCGTACTTCGCCTTGAACGCCGTCTTCTTCGCCTCGTCGTTATAGAGGCTCTTCTGGTAGTAGAGCGCCGAAACGTCGAACTGCGCACGCGGCAGCATGATCAAGCGGCCGTCGATGGTCGAGGCCTGAATGGTCGAATCGACGAACTGGGCAATCTCTTCCTTGGGCAGAAGCTTCGAAAGATCGGTGTAGAGGTCGGGATACTGCGGCGCGAAGGACGAGTGGTTCGAGCCGACGCACCACGAGATGCTGCCAGAGGCCATGTCGGACTTGATTTCCTTGTCGAGTTCAAAGTGGTTCTTCTTCGAGAGAATGTTGACCTTGGCGCCCGTCTCCTTCTCCCACTCGGCGATGCGCGCGTAAAGCGGCTCATATTGCTGACCGCCGATGAGCTTGGCGTCGACTGTTACGCCCGGGAATTTGCCCGGCAGATCGGCCGCAATGGCCACGGATGCAAATAATGAAATCCCAGACGCGAGGCTGGCTATCAATCGTTTCATATTCCTCTCCTCCACAACGGCGACTTTGTTTGAGCGCCGACTCTCCTCACATATGAGTTTTATGTTTATATACAAACGACAAGATAGTCGTTGCGTCAAGGAAAACTTTCCCTTTCCGAAGGCTTCCTCTGCGTATATGCAGCTATCATTTACAGGAGAACATACATGGAGATGGATGACGCAGACCGCTACCGCGCCCCGGCGCTCGATAAAGGTCTCGATATTTTGGAACTATTGGCCAGCGTCGAGGGCGGCCTGACACAGGCGGAAATATCGAAGCGGCTCGACCGTAGCCCGAACGAGTTCTACCGCATGCTCGACCGATTGGTGCGCCGGGGTTATGTGACCAAGCTGGAAGGCGATCGCTTCGCCCTGACGCTCAAACTCTTCGGCCTTTCACAACTGCATGCGCCGACAAGGCGCTTGGCGTCCTTCGCCACACCTTTGATGCGCGATCTGGCCCAGAAGACCCGTCAGGCGAACCATCTCGCGGTCTTCGATCGGGGTTATGCCGTGGTCATCGCTCAGCAGGAAGCCCCGGATTACTGGGGGATTTCGATCCGCGTCGGCTCGCACGTGAACCTGTTTGACACCGGTTCCGGCCATGTCCTGCTCGCCTTCCGGGGCACCGAAGAGCGCGAATTGATGGTCGCGGAGCATGTGGGCAGCACGGACGATCCGCGCCTTACGCCGGAATTCTACGAAAGGCTCGATCATATTCGCGAGCAGGGCTACGAAATGATGGCGAGTGTCCAGACGGCTGGCGTCTACAACCTCTCGGCACCGATCCTGGGACCGGATGGACGCGGTATAGCCGCCTTGACCTGCCCCTATATTGCCCTGGTCAATGCACCGAGCGCGCCGGATATCACACGCACGATCACTCATCTGCAGAAGACCGCGCAACAGCTGTCGCTGCTCGTCGGATCCGATGTCAGAACCTAGGGGTATTCCTATTTGAATGATCTCCGCATCGGTGCAGAGGAGGGACGCGTTGCACTCGACATCCACCTGCACCTGATCATAAAATCAAAATAAACGATCCCTGGATTTCAGGCATTCAGCGCTCAATCAGGACTTCCTACTGCAAAGCTCTCCGCAAATAGCCTGTTCAGATCGGCAACGATCATCGCTGCGCTCCGCTTTTTCTTCAGACCTTCGTTCAGCACGTCGGACGCCTGCTGCTGAAAAGCCATGTAGCCATGGTGCCGGGGCCGAACCCAGGCGCTCTCAAGGGTGGCGCGGGTAGCACGATAAAAGCTGGCCGTCGCGGCATTGGCGACATCGTCCTCCCACGCCGCAGCATGCCCCGCCTGACCGCCTGAGCTGGTGTAGAGACTGCGCTGAATATTTGCGCTGGAGATCCAATAAGCGAAGTCGATCGCCCGCTGCGAATGGTTTGAAAAGGCGGAAACCGCAATGCCCGTGCCGCCGAGCGCCGAACCGGCCGGACCAAGGTCTCCGGCGACGGGAATATCGGAGAACTTGATCAGGCTATTTCGAAAACCTTCGATCGAATAGTTGATGTAGCCGTAGATCAGGGGCGCGCATGCGATCCGGCTGCCCGCAACCGCCATGCGCTCGAAGGCTGCGATCGGATCCATCTCGAAACATTCGGGATCGATGAGATCTGCTATCTCCCGCATCATCTCGACTGTCTCTGCGCCAGCGGCGGGATCTATCAATTGGCCGGGTTCGGTCCGGCACGGATGCCCGCGGTTTGCCGACAGCGTATAGAAGGACATCAGCGTATGCGGCGGGCGAAGTGGCAGAAGCACCTGCCCTTCCCGAGCAAGCTCAAGAACATCCTGCCAGCTCGCCGCGCCTTGCGCGATCCTGTCTGGACGGTAGGCCTGCACTTGCGTCGCAGCATCAATCGGGAAAGCCCACTGGCGTCCATCCCACAGGTAGCTCTGATAGGAGGCACCAACGCTGCCGTTCCTCAAAGCTTCGCGCTCAGCCTCGCGGCCGGATACATCAAGCGGCAGAAGGCACTTTTGACTGGTGATCTGGCCGACATGCGGATGGTCGATGACGATGAGATCATAGGCGCGCGCCAGCTCCTCGACCGGATAGGTCTCGAAGTCCTGCAGCGAACGCTTTTCCCAATGGATTTTGGTCCCGGTCTGTTCCTCGAACAGCCGCGAGCAGGCAACCATCGGATCGTAGCCGCGCGGGTGGTTCCAGGTCATTCCCGTCAGCATGACGTTGCTCATAGCCCGAACTCCTCGCGGATCGCAGCGCTATGTTCGCCGACACGCGGGGCGGCACGATGAAAGACCGGCCGGGCGCCATCGACGCGAAGCGGTGAGCGGGTTGTCAGAATTGAGACGTCATCCTCACGGGTCACCATCTGCAGCATGTCAAGCGACTTGAAGCCATCACTCTCAACCAGCTCGTTCCAGTTCAGCACCTTAGCGCACCAAATATCGGCGGGCTCCAGGATCGCCAGCCACTCGTCGATCGTCTTCGTGGCAATACGCTTGGCGATCAGTTCCTTGATCACATCGCGCTGCTGGAACCAGCTCGATGGCGCATCGCAATAGGGCGCGAGCTCCGGCATATCGAGAAGATCGGCAAGTTTCCGGATCGGCGTCATGGCGATCGCCAGGTAACCGTCCGCAGCGGCGTAGACACCGTAGGGAGCCGCAAGATAGGCATGGGCGCTTCTGAAATTCGACCGCTTTGGCAGCCGATTGCCATCGTTCAGATAGGTAGTCAGTACCTCAAACTGGAAATCGACAAGCGCCTCGAGGAGGCTGGTCTCGACCAGAGCTCCCGTGCCGGTGATCCCGCGGCGGACAAGGGCAGCGAGGATGCCCTGGCAGGCCGCCGCACCGGCAAGCATATCGCCAATCGCCAGACCGAACGGCACGGGACCCTGGTCTTCATCGCCATTCAGCCACATCACACCGGAGCGCGATTGCGCAAGCAGATCCTGGCCGGGACGCGTCACCCAGGGACCCTCGTCGCCATAGCCGCTGATCGACGCGTAGACGAGGCGCGCATTGATCTCCTTCACAGCATCGTAATGCAGCCCGAGCCGCTCGATGACACCAGGACGGAAGTTCTGTATCAGCACATCAGCCTTCAAAAGCAGCGCACGCAGCACCTTCAGATCGGCCTCGTTCTTGAGGTCGATCGCCAGGCTTTCCTTGCCGCGGTTGATGGCATGGAAAATTGTCGAGTCACCGCCGATTTCCGTATCGCTGAGATAGAGCCGGCGTGAGAGGTCGCCGCCGTCTGGCCGTTCGATCTTGATGACCCGTGCACCGAGATCCATCAGGCGCAGCGAACAATAGGGACCGGAGAGGAACTGGCTCATGTCGACGATGACAAGGCCACTTAAGGGAAGATCGCTGGACTGCGTCATCGCATTTTACTTTTCTGTCTGTCCGGCAAAATCGACCGGATTCCTGTATTTGACGGTTTGCAGATGCTCGCAGTAGAGCACCAGCTCTCCCTCGCCCTTGAATATCTCGTAGCTCGCCCTGATCAAGCCGAGCTCCTTGTAGCGGGGGCGTTTGCCGAGGTTGGTTCGGATGGTGTAGATCGTGTCACCGATGAAGACCGGCTTAATGAAGCGCAACTTGTCGTAGCCGTAGGAAAAGGCATTGACGCAGTTGGTGGCGACGAGGCCGAGCCCGGCGGAGAAGACGAAGGCGCCGGCGACAAGGCGCCGCCCGAAGGCGCCCTCGTGCTGTGCAAACATCTGATCCTGCACATACGGATGAATGTCGGTCACCAGCACATTGAAAAGGTGGCTATCGCTCTCACCTATCGTGCGGCGTAGGGAGCGGATTTTTTGCCCCTCCGGCCAGTCTTCATAGAACCAGTTTTCGGCATTCCATACCGGCAGGTCGGCATGCGCCTGCGGCATGTCGGACGGATGCGTGGACGAAATCCCGACTGTCGGTTCCTGGCTCACGATCATCCCTCCTCTCTGCCATGAGTGTTCTTATGTAAATACTATTTTCACATATGAGTTACTTTGGCAAGCCCAGTGCGCTGGCGCTAAGACGGAAACGTGGAGGAATGCGGAATCACGCAAGGCGCGCTGTTGCCTCGCGATGCGATCATTTCGACATGATGGTATCCGGCTGCCGTCGCCATACTGACCGTTAGGGTTCGTGCCCTCGAAATCGCCGTAGTCGAGCGGGCGATCCTCCGCTTCGACCGCCAGCCGCTTGTCGTACGGATCTAGGTTCAGGCCTCGTTAAATCAAAGCCAGAAGATGACGGCTGCGGCGATGCATATGGTTGAGAAGAAAGTATGCGCAC
>UBUL01000063.1 GCA_900468625.1 Hyphomicrobiales bacterium | reverse complement strand
TCATCGACGCGTGGAACGCCATGCGCCAAGGGAAAATGCGGCTCAATCCGGGCCATCTGGCGCTCGCTCAGCAGAAACAAATCACTCATTGCGGTCTCCTTCTGGAAACCGTGAATCACATATCAACCAAATTAATAGGTCCTGAGCCTAGCAACCATGGACCGCGCACCATTATCGGCGGGTGGACCTTCAATCGGGAGTTCGTGGGCTCGCATCTTACACTCGGATGAGATTAAGGCGCAGAGCGCTAACCACTGCCTGCGTTCTCGTCGTACATCCGAGCTTCTTCATCGCGCTCCCAATGTGATTGTTGACCGTATTTTCGGACAGCTCGAGAATCTCCGCGATTTCAGGACCCTTCCTTCCGCCGGCCGTGAGCCTCAGGCAGTCCAGCTCGCTCGACGTAAACCCAATGGGCCTGTGTTTCTCGTTCAACGTCAGCTGTGAGAGCCGATCATAAATCAGCGTCGCAATAAACAGGATCTTCGCCATTTCAATCATACTGAGATTCCGGGACCCTGAAATTGACATCGCGCCGCGTCCACCCGCGGCATCGTGAACAGGAAAGTAAGCGCCCTTTTCCATTCCGTAGCGCCTGAACAAATCGATGACCGTGGCCCTCTTGCCTTCTCCGCGATGGGTGTTGATCTCCGCGACATCATAGTTGAAGGGGCTCGTCGATCTCAGCATCCGACGGATGACGGGGCTGTCGACCATCAGGTTATGAGCATCATAGTAATCGACCATTTCCGCCGGCCAGTTGGTGATGATCTTCGTTGCTCCAATTTCGGCGAAATCGATCGTGGGCAGCGTCATGATCAGGAACGCGCTCATTCCCAGATCCTGAGTGAGACCCTTCATATATTTGAAGACTTCATAATGCGTATTGAATCGTCCCGCGACTTCCTCAATTCGATTGATTTCGCGTGCGAGCTTCATGTCTTTCTCCGGCCGGCAGTCGTCCTCGCGCTTGGTGGCTGATCCCGGCTTATGTTGCTAGTCCCGAGATCGAATCTGCACGCGTAGTGACGGTTCAACATGCCGGTGGATAGGAAAAACGCAAGCCTACGGGAACATCGCCTTTTAGGCGAGCGCCCGCTTAACAAATAGTAAACGCGACCTTGGGTATTCAGGCGGTAGATCGAGCTTAAAACCAACAATTTTAACGCTCAAAAGAACTCTTGAAAAACCCCGGCGCCGATGCCGTCGCCCGTAGGAAGTTGTTTAACCAATTGTTTCTGATACGATATTTCTCTTGGAGCGCCTAGTGCGCGATGGATCATATTTCCTAAGAACCCGGTTAATTGATGCTTAATGTATTTATCGGATTTTATTTTTCAGCTTGCCCGTCCAGCACTCACCCGTGAGGGGTCGCCGCGGTCATTCAGGTAGACCTGTGTTAGGAGAACAGCATGAAGAAAATTGCTTTAGGCTTCGGATCGGATGCCAAGGCCATACTGGCCGCGATGAGCAGGTCACAGGCCATCATCGAGTTTGACCTAACCGGTAAGATTCTGACGGCCAATGCGAATTTCTGCACTGCTCTCGGTTACGAACTGTCCGAGATTGTTGGCCAGCATCATCGGATGTTCGTCGAGCCGGCAGAAGCCTCGTCGGCCGACTATCGCGAATTCTGGGCAAAGCTAAACCGAGGCGAGTTCGATCAGCGCCAATACAAACGGATCGGCAAAGGCGGCAAGGAAATCTGGATCGAAGCCTCCTACAATCCGGTCTTCAGAGGCGGCAAACCCTACAAGGTGGTGAAGTTCGCAACCGATATCACCATGCAGAGGCTGCAAAGCGCTGAAGATGCCGGCAAACTGAGTGCACTGTCGCGAGCCCAGGCCGTAATCGAGTTCACGCCCAACGGCGAGATCTTAACGGCGAATGACAATTTCCTGTCGGCGCTCGGCTATCAGCTTGCCGAAATCCGGGGCCGCCACCATTCAATGTTCTGTGATAGCGCCTACGTTAACAGTGACGATTACCGGCGATTCTGGGCGCGCCTATCTGGTGGCGAATTCATCGCTGATGAGTTTCTGCGTATCGGCAAGGGCGGCAGAAAGGTCTATATCCAGGCGTCCTACAATCCGATCTTTGACATGAACGGCAAGGTGTTCAAGGTCGTCAAGTTCGCGACCGACGTCACCGCCCGCGTCAATAATGTCGATCATTTGGCGGCATCGTTGATGGCGCTGTCCGGTGGCGATTTGACGCAGGAAGTCGCAACCCCGTTCATTCCGACCCTGGAAAAACTCCGGACAGACTTCAACGCCGCCGTCGGCAAGCTGCGCGTAGCAATGCAGACCGTGGCCGAAAACGCAACCGGCATCGCGGCCGGAGCTCAGCAAGTTCGTTCAGCCTCGGACGATTTGTCGAAGCGCACCGAACAGCAGGCGGCCTCCGTCGAAGAAACCGCCGCCGCCCTCGAAGAGATCACCACAACAGTCTCCGATTCCAGCAGCCGCGCTCAGGAGGCTGGCCAACTGGTGAGAAGGACGCGCGAGAATGCCGAGCGTTCCGGGGCGGTGGTCCGCAGTGCCGTCGAAGCGATGGGCAAGATCGAGACATCGTCGGCAGAGATTGGCAACATCATTGGCGTGATCGACGAAATCGCGTTTCAGACCAACTTGTTGGCACTAAACGCAGGCGTAGAAGCGGCACGCGCGGGCGATGCCGGCAAGGGTTTTGCGGTGGTCGCGCAAGAAGTCCGCGAGCTTGCTCAGAGATCGGCCAAAGCGGCAAAAGAGATCAAGGAACTCATCAGCGCCTCCAACGAGCATGTGAAGAGCGGAGTGAGTCTTGTGGGGGAAACTGGCAAAGCGCTCGAAGAAATCGTCGCCCAGGTTCAGCAGGTCAACGGCAATGTCCTTGCGATCGTCGAAAGTTCCAAGGAGCAGGCGACGGGATTGAAGGAAATCAACACCGCAGTTAACACCATGGACCAAGGCACGCAACAGAATGCGGCGATGGTCGAGGAATCAACGGCTGCTGCTCATAGTCTCGCCAAGGAGGCTGAAGCACTCTTCCAGCTGTTGGGCCAGTTCAACATCGGAAGCGCGGCCTTGCGCCAATCACGTCCAACTGTGGCAACCGGTGCTTCCAGGCCGGTCTCATCGGCACCGCGGGCAATAGTCGCCAAGGTGAGCGCGGCCTTCCACGGCAATGCGGCAATAGCGGGCGGCAATTGGGAAGAGTTCTGAGGCGCGCGGAGACTCCGCCTTAGACGACTTCGTTTCTGTATCGGCCAAAGGCAGCGCTCTACTGTCGCCAATCACATCAGCGCATGCACAGCGGCATCGATCCTCTCATTGGCCATCTTCTTCGCCAAGGTCATTTTTCCTGATTGTCAGGGACCCGCGATCAGTACGACTCGCGTGTCTGACATGGCGTCGGCAACTCGTTGCTCAACGAACCTTGGAAATAGCGCCACAACTTCATTCCTTGGAAGACCGTTTGAAAAGTAAGCGCCATCCTGGGGCCACGGCGGGTGGATCTGATGCGGCTATTTTGTGGGCTGATGGGCAGCCAGACGCTCTGCCTCTACAAACGCGGCAGTTTTGGTTTTGAAGGGGCCGAGAACCTGGGCAACGGTTGCCTAGCAGGACCGGCATCGTGTAGTACATGACGTAGATGCGGCCCAATATCCTGAATGGATCTTTTCGCATGGCCGATCTCGCCAGGTGAAAATACAGCCAGCACATTCGCCTCAAAACTCGTTATATCGATAGGGTGCGTTCCCCCAGCGACGTCCACTCTCTTCGTGATGTCTATGACTACGCTCCTGACGTGCCCAGTCGTGAGCCTTCTGACATCCTCGCCTTTGGAGAGCAGAAAGGGCCTGAAGCGCTCAACATCCGATTGAGTGGCAAACTCCATATCCCTGACGAACATGCCGACCCGCAGCTGGCTCAGTTGGATGCGTTTTAGCATTTGTGAATTTGCCGAGAGGATTCCATCTAAATATTGATGATGCAAAGCCGGTGACAGATTAAGGTCTTGTCTCAACCGGAATACCGGAGCGGCTCACGGGACGAACTACTGTGAACGCCACGCTGACCGTGGGCTAGGAGGAACTCTCCAGCCTTCGATCCATCCATCGCCCGTGCAAAGAGATATCCTTGGCCAAGCTTGCAACCGAACTCTTCAAGACGTCGCGCCTGTTCTTCTTCCTCGATCCCTTCCGCCACGACGCGAATGCCAAGTTTTCCAGCGATTGAAATCAAACCCTCGACGATGGCCATCCCCGCATCATCGAGCCTGGTCCGGTCAATAAACGACTTGTCGATCTTGATGATGTCGACAGGAACGGTCAGCAAATGGGTCAGGGAAGCATAGCCGGTGCCAAAGTCGTCCAGCGCCACCTTCAAGCCTTCAAACCGCAGAGCCTTGATCTCATTTGCGACCACGTGGTCACGTTGTCCGAGATAAACGGATTCCGTTACCTCAAGGATCAGGTGTTTGAGCGGAACGTCCGCCGCTTCGAAGAGCTGGCAAATTTTCTCGCGCAGTCCTCCCTTGCGGAAGTCGGCGGCCGAAAGATTGACGCCGACATGCTGCAGAGGAAGCCCTTTGTCGAGCCATGTCCGCATATCCTTCGCCACCTTGGTCAGCATCCTTTCCGTCAGCATGGCTGCAACGTGGGCGTCTTTGGTCGCCTCATGAAAATGCGCTGCTGCAACGACGTCGCCGGAGTGGGTTTTCATCCGGCACAATGCTTCCAGGCCGATAGCCTCGCGCGTGTCAAGCCGGACGATGGGCTGATAGTAAGCCTCAATGCGGTTCTCCGACAGAGCCAAGCTGACATCTCTCACCGCTCGAAAGCGGCGCATCAACGTTGTCCCGAGGCCAGGATGGAACGCAACAAACTGTCCCCGCGCATGCTCTTTGGCGTGATAGAGAGCGATATCCGCGTTTTGACGTACCTGCTCAGGATCGATATTTCCCGTAGCAAGAGCGCCGCCCAGCGTCATTGATGGAAAAACAATATGTCCGCCACATTCTGATGACGGTTCGACCACTTTCAAGATCTGAGCCGCTTTGCGCTGTAGATCAAACTCGTCTTCGCAGAGGACGATGATTGCAAATTCGTCGCCACCGAGCCGGTATGCATGCTCATTGCCCGCTCCTGCAGCGATCCTCTTCGCCACGACGTGGATCAGGGCATCGCCCGCAGCATGACCGAACGTATCGTTTACCAGTTTGAGGTTGTCGAGGTCCCCAACCACGATACCCCAGCTCTTGCTTGTGGAATTCGCCTGGTTCTGGAGAGCCAGATCGAAGGCAGCTCGGTTCGGCAAGCCAGTAAGTGCATCCATGTAGGTTAACCGCTGACGCTCCGAAACCCGTTCGTCACGCTCGATTGCAATCGAGCAGAGATGGACACACGCATCCACGATCCTCTGCTCAAGTATACTCGGTCCACGGTTCTCCCGATAGTAGAAGGCGAAAGTACCGACCACACGATCGGCGCTCTTGATCGGACTAGACCAGCACGCCCTCAGACCGAGCGGAAGAGCAAGTGCCTTATAGTCGGTCCATCTGGGATCTGCTTCTATGTCGGTGACCACCACCGGTATTCCAAGGAAGGCGGCCGTACCGCAAGAACCAGCGAAAGGCCCGATCTCCAGGGTGTCGACAGCCCCGGAATATGACACTGGCAGCGATGGCGCCGCCAATGTCGACAAGCCGTTGCCGTTGGACTTCAAGACGGTGGCCGCAACACCAGGAACGGCTCTTTCGACCATCAAACAAAGCGTCGAGAGCGTATCCGCCAGCGGTTCGCCTTTGGCGATCATTTCAAGAATGGCATTCTGCAATTCCAGGATCATGTGAGGCGTCTCGAAAGGAAAACCTTCTCTAGCAGCCGCGTTTTCAGATCTGGTTACCCGATTAGATACACTTTAATCCAATCCACTGCAAAACACCCCGCTTCTTCCCGGCGACCTATGACCGTCGGCTCGGGGATTCAGCCGTGAAATATGTTTAGTTATCGTGCAATACGATGGAATGCCTGAACGGTAGATTCCCGAAGTCTGTCGAATTTTACAACATTCCGGCCGGTATTTCCATTTGACGCTCATCCGTTCGGCGACCAAGAACCCATTGACGAACTTGTTATATCGATATGGAAACGGGACCACGGCGCAATGCAAAGCTGGGTGAAGTCGCGACGCAAATGAACCGCTTACACAAGCATCGCTCACGATGACGTCATCGAGCGACTTGGACATGGCGACCACGGCGTCATCCGGCGCACGAAAGTCCATTTCACCTGACCGAAGCCTTCCGATAGGCTGACGGCGGTAATCCGGTCTCCCGTTTGAAGGACGTGCTGAAGGCGCTGACCGATTGGAAGCCAACCATTTCCGCAATCTCCGCCATTGAAAAGCTTGAATCAGCGAGCGCATTCTTCGCGAGCAGCATGCGCCAACGGCTGATGTAGTCTATGGGTGGCACGCCGACGATATCGGTGAAGCGCATCGCGAAGGCGGATCGCGAGAGCCCGACGTCTCTAGCAAGCTGTGAGACCGTCCATGACTTTTTCGCGTCTTTATGAACGAGCTTCAAGGCCGATCCCACTTTGGGGTCTTGCAAGCCGGCGATCAGGCCCGGGGACGCTACCTCCATTGCTAAACCTCTGTAACGCAAGGCTTCGGCCAGTATCACCTCCAGCAGTCGCTCCACGATGAAGTTTCTGGCGGGACGTTCATCCATCACCTCATCTCCAAGCGCGGACAACAGTGCTATCAAGCGTTGATTTTCCATCTCTCCCGATTTGATGAGAGCCACTGACCTCACGATAAACCGAAATAGCTCGGAGCTCGCGACAGCGAAAGAGAAATTGCCCGCAATGAATTTCGCACCTGCGAATTTGCTTTCATCGACAGCCAGCGGACCAGACCTAGAAAGAAGGGTCTTGAACTCGATCGCCTCACGACCTGTGCCAATCGCCATCGACCAAGACGGGGGATCGACCATGAGCAGGAAGTCTCCCGCATCCACTACAAATTCTATTCCGTCGGCCCTCCTGACAGTCGCAGTACCGCTCAACATCTGTCCGAAAACGACGACATTTTCCGGGTTAAACCCGATCTTCCAATCACCCTGCGCCTCAACAAGGTGCCAGAAAACGCCTGATGGTTTCAACAGGCTTAGGACTTGACTCAATGGATCCATTTGGACGCTCAATAAAATATCTTGGCGCTTTGATTATAGATCAACTCGAGAAAATACATATCTTTCTTTTGAAGCTGCACACTTGGTGCAAAACAGCGTCAGGAAAGGAGATGCGGTCGTGAAAGTATTTGTTACAGGCGCAACGGGATTTATAGGAAGTGCCGTCGTTGATGAACTCGTCGCTAACGGCCATTCCGTAATCGGACTGGCTCGCACGGCTGAATCAGCAAAAAAACTGGCGAACAAGGGGCTGGCCCCGTTGAGGGGCATGCTTGATGACCAGCGTACACTTGCAAGGGCGGCGTCGGAGGCTGACGGAGTCATCCATCTCGCCTTCATGCATACGCCGGCAAAAGCGTCTTTTTCACGCTTGGTGAGGATCATTGCGGGTTTCGGAAAAGTCC
>UBUL01000064.1 GCA_900468625.1 Hyphomicrobiales bacterium | reverse complement strand
AGATGGGAATTGATCTGCTTGATATCGCGCAGCAGGTCGAGGTGAAGCGAGCTGGTCTCGGCCGTCTCGATTCCGCCCTGGCGTAAACGCTGGAAATGGGCTTCCGTTCCCTCGCGCTCGGCTTTGCGAAAGATGACCTTTTCCTCCGCCAGCATGCGCGCGGCACTCTCGTTCTGCGTCATGAACAAGGCGGCCGTCGTCTGCAGGTTCGACTGTAATCTGTCGAACAGCGTTGCCAGTTCGAGCTGCCCTTCCTTCGAGAAGGAAAGGCCCCGGCGCAAGCGCTTTGCCAGATGCGGCAGCAGATTCTGGTCGAGCACGTCGCCGGCATGTTCCATGTTCATCGAGAACAGCAGGATCTCGTTCAGACGCCGCCTGTCGGCCTCGCCCAATTCATCCGGATCGATCGATGTCAGATAGGTCTTGACCGCAGTGTTGAGGCTGTCGAGGATATTGTCCAGCGACCGCAACCGCGTGAGCGCCTTTCGATCCGTATCGGAAAGCGCCAATTTCGCGCCGGCAAGCATTTCCGATAAAACATCGACCAGCCTCAGCGCTTCCCGTGCCGCCGCACCGAGCGCGACCACGGGCGTCTCCTTGGCGGCCGGATCGAGATATCTTGGACGTGTAGGATCGGCTTCGTCGATCTTCTGCGGCAGCAATCTGGTCAAAAGATCGGCATAGGGCCGCAACAGCGGCATGAATATCACGGCGAGAACGACATTGAAGGCGCTGTGAAAATTGGCAACGGCGCGCGCACTGTCGCTATCGATCAGCGCCGACAGGCGCGTGGCTGGCTCCAGCAGACCGATCATCGCGATCACGCCGATAATGCGCGTCAGCATATTGCCGATCGGCAGCCGTTTGACGGACAGGTCTGTGCCCGATTGCCCTTCGATGAGCGGGTTGATCGCAGTTCCGAGATTGGCACCGAGAACCAGAGCAAAGGCCTGCTCGACATCGACAAGGCCCTTGCTTGCGAGAGACATGATGAGCAGCACGACGGCAACGCTCGAATGGGCCGCCCATGTCAGGATCGCGGCCAGAAGCATGCTCAGCACCGGAGTCGCGGCAATCGCATCGAGAACATAAGCCAGCGCCGTCGACCCCTCATACTGCGTCATCAGGTCGAGAAGCTGATGCAGCGCCAAAAGCATGAAGCCAAGCCCGATCATGACGCGCCCGAGATCGTGCACGCGCGAATTGCCGGTCCGGCGGAACATCAGCACGCCAATCAGGATGAGCGCCGGCGAGGCGGCGGCGACATCGAAGGACAGCACTTGAACGATCAGGGTCGTGCCGACATTGGCGCCCAGCATGACGGCAAGCGCCGGCACGAGGTCAACCAGGCCACCGGCTGCGAAGCCCGACGCCATCAGGCCGGTTGCCGTGCTGCTCTGCAGGATGGCGGTGACACCGATCCCTGCAAAAAACGCCTTCATGCGATTGCTCAGCGCCCGGCCGAGAAAGGAGCGCAGATCGGGGCCGAAGGCGCGCTGGATGCCGGTCTGGACCATGCGCGTGCCCCAGAGCAGAAGAGCGATGTGGCCGGCCAGGGCAACAAGGCCAAAAATGAG
>UBUL01000067.1 GCA_900468625.1 Hyphomicrobiales bacterium | reverse complement strand
TGTCCGACCCGGACACATAGGTAACAATCCGTCCCTAAGACATAGGTAACAACCTCGTGCCGAACGGGTTGTCGATTGTTTGCAATGTCCTCTGTTCGAGATCGATATATCCGAGATCATAGCGCAGGAAGGTGACGAGCCAAATGCCGTCGTCGACTTCCTTGAGGCCGAGCTTCTGTCCGGCCATGACGGTCGAGATGTTGATCTTCTTGCGATGGATGCACAGACGGCCGCAATTGGTGACGATGGCATCGCGGTCGTGAAAGGGGTAGCTGATCTCGGGCAAGCCTTCGTAGGGGCGCGGCGAGGTCTTGTAGACGTCGGCCGGCACCTTCATCGACAAGGCCTCGTGCGGTCTCTCGGTGTTGAATTCTCTGACGAACGCGTCGAAGCGCATCTGCTGCTGCAGGATATTGCGTCCCGGCGGGCGGGTGGTCTCCTTCTTCAGCGTCAGGTGCATGCGTTCATGGCGGCCGTTCTCCTGCGGATGGCCGGGGCGGATGCGTTCGAAGGCGATGCCGAGCCTGAGCCACCAGACCGACAGTTTCGAAAGATTGTAGAGCCCGTTCGGGCTGGCGAACGGCAGGCCGTTGTCGGAGCGGATGGCAAGCGGCAAGCCGCGCTCGGCGAAGACCCGCGCGAAGGCATCGAAGACGCCGCGTTCGCGGGTCGTCTCGAAGGCCTCGCAGCACAGGAGATAGCGCGATGCCTGGTCGGTAATTGTCAGGGGGTAACAATATCGGCCGTCGCCCAGCTTGAATTCGCCCTTGAAGTCGGCGCACCACAGATCGTTGGGACCGGTGGCCGTCGACAGCGTCGTGCCCACGGCCTTGTTCGCCCGGTTCCTCTTGCGGGCCTGGCTCACAAGGCCGTACCGGTCGAGCACCGCATGCACCGTGCTTCTCGCCGGGATGCGCACGTCGCCGGCCAGCCGGCGAACGAGAAGCTCGCGGATCTTGCGCGCCCCCCAGTGCGGTTTCTCCTGTTTGCAGCGAACGATCATCGCCTCGACCGGTTCGGGCAACTGGTTGGCATAGCGCACCGGCCGCCGCGACCGGTCCGTCAGGGCCTCCAGCCCGTCCTCCTTGTAGCGGTTGAAGATCTTGTAGCCGGTCTTGCGCGATATCCCGAACGATCGGCAAACCTCGCTCATCCCTTCGCCCTCCAGCAGCCGGGCGACAAATCGAAGACGCTCATCCATCACCGAAGTCTCTCTCCACGGCATCCACACCTCCCGAGCAAAATCGAAAAGTGTAACCCATGTCTCCGGTACAAAACGTCACCTATCTCTCAGGTCGGGCA
>UBUL01000068.1 GCA_900468625.1 Hyphomicrobiales bacterium | reverse complement strand
AAATGGCAAAGAGTAAGTTTGAGCGCAATAAGCCGCACGTTAACATCGGGACGATCGGTCACGTTGACCACGGCAAGACGTCGCTGACGGCAGCGATCACGAAGTACTTCGGCGAGTTCAAGGCGTATGACCAAATCGACGCTGCTCCGGAAGAGAAGGCTCGTGGCATCACGATCTCGACGGCCCACGTTGAATACGAGACGCCGAACCGTCACTATGCGCACGTTGACTGCCCCGGCCACGCGGACTACGTGAAGAACATGATCACGGGTGCGGCTCAGATGGACGGCGCGATCCTGGTTTGCTCTGCCGCCGACGGCCCGATGCCACAGACGCGCGAGCACATCCTGCTCGCCCGCCAGGTTGGCGTTCCGGCGATCGTGGTGTTCCTGAACAAGGTCGACCAGGTTGACGACGCCGAGCTTCTCGAACTCGTCGAGCTTGAAGTTCGCGAACTTCTGTCGTCCTACGACTTCCCGGGCGACGACATCCCGGTCGTCAAGGGTTCGGCGCTTGCTGCTCTTGAAGATTCGGACAAGAAGATCGGCGAAGATGCGATCCGCGAGCTGATGGCTCAGGTTGACGCCTACATCCCGACGCCAGAGCGTCCGATCGACCAGCCGTTCCTGATGCCGATCGAAGACGTGTTCTCGATCTCGGGCCGTGGTACGGTTGTGACGGGCCGCGTCGAGCGCGGTATCGTAAAGGTTGGTGAAGAAGTCGAAATCGTCGGCATTCGTCCGACGTCGAAGACGACGGTGACCGGCGTTGAAATGTTCCGCAAGCTGCTCGACCAGGGCCAGGCCGGCGACAACATCGGCGCGCTGATCCGCGGTGTGAACCGTGACGGCGTCGAGCGTGGTCAGATTCTGTGCAAGCCGGGTTCTGTGAAGCCGCACAAAAAGTTCATGGCCGAAGCCTACATCCTGACGAAGGAAGAAGGCGGCCGTCATACGCCGTTCTTCACGAACTACCGTCCGCAGTTCTACTTCCGCACGACGGACGTGACGGGCATCGTGACGCTTCCGGAAGGCACGGAAATGGTTATGCCTGGCGACAACGTCACCGTTGCCGTTGAGCTGATCGTTCCGATCGCGATGGAAGAAAAGCTTCGCTTCGCAATCCGCGAAGGCGGCCGTACCGTCGGCGCTGGCATCGTTGCAAGCATCGTCGAGTAAT
>UBUL01000069.1 GCA_900468625.1 Hyphomicrobiales bacterium | reverse complement strand
ATCGGCCAGCTGCAGCAGCAGCTGCAGAGCGTCGCCCAGTCGGCTTCGTTCAACGGCGAAAACTGGGTCATGGCTCAGAGCGGCGCTTCCGCTTCGGTCGTCTCCTCCTTCATCCGCGGCACCAACGGCACGGTCTCGGTCAGCTCGCAGGCTTATTCCTTCGACACCGGCGCAACCGGCAACGTTCTGTTCGGCGCGAAGGCAAGCGGCGGGATCGACACGACCTCGGGCATCCTCGGCACCAAGGACTCCACGGCAAAGGCTTCGGTCTTCAGCCTCAACATCACCGGCATGACGAGCGGTCAGCTCTCCAGCGCGCTCAACATGGTTCAGACCGCTCTGAACTCCATGACCAGCCTGGGTTCGAAGCTGGGCTCCATCTCCAGCCGTATCGACCTGCAGACGAGCTTCGCTTCCTCGCTCTCCAACTCGATCCAGTCGGGCGTCGGCAAGCTGGTTGATGCCAACATGGAACAGGAATCGAGCAAGCTGTCTGCTCTGCAGACGCAGCAGCAGCTGGCGATCCAGTCGCTCTCGATCGCCAACTCCTCCAACCAGTCGATCCTGTCGCTCTTCCGTTAATAGGAAGCACCGACGCACCGCGTCGGTAGACAATCCTGAACAAGAAGTTAACCGCGCCTACCTAAGGCGCGGTTTTTTTTATATTTTCCGGCTAAGGCTGCTTCAGCTTTTCTTAACTATATTGCTGTTTCTTAGGACCATCGAAGCGGCGAGTTAACCTTAACGGATTTGGTTAACAGGCATGATGCTGAATGCCGTTACCGGTTTTAGGTCCGGAATGTCCCTTATTCAACCACTGCCAAAGGGGCAAATATCATGACGAGCATTCTTACCAACAACGCCGCAATGGCGGCCCTCCAGACGCTGCGCACCATTGGCTCCAACCTTCAGCAGACGCAGAGCGCCGTTTCGTCCGGCCTGCGCATTTCGAAGGCTTCGGACAACGCCGCCTACTGGTCGATCGCCACCAGCATGAAGTCCGACAACAGCGC
>UBUL01000070.1 GCA_900468625.1 Hyphomicrobiales bacterium | reverse complement strand
GTGTCGAGGGGTGGGGCGCAAGGGGCACCCCTCGTCCTGGCCCGCGCCGCTCGATGCGGTTCGGGATAGGCAAACCGACGACTAACCACCTGGCCACATCAATATCGGACGGGGCACCGACCGCTGTGATTAGGTGCCCCCTGATAAATCCCCGCTACGCCTCGATCTTGACCGGAGGTGCCTTCGACATCGACCGGCAGATAACCAGATTTTCAACCGTGGTCGTTTTCCTTCGATATTGCGGCCGCCAAAGCGTCGTTTTCATCCTTGGAGAGTGTGATGAGCTTAGCGTCCGTGCGAGTGGCTGAACAGAATGCAAGGCGATCCCGGACGATGCAGGAAAAGCCACT
Organism: Hyphomicrobiales bacterium; assembly: GCA_900468625.1. Classification (GTDB taxonomy): domain Bacteria; phylum Pseudomonadota; class Alphaproteobacteria; order Rhizobiales; family Rhizobiaceae; genus Rhizobium. Next base: position 1,690 of record UBUL01000070.1, on the reverse strand, counting down.
ATCGGTCCAAACCCGAAACCCTTCCGGGATCTCCTCCTCGAACCATCGGTCACCGGCTTCAATGCAGTCGCGAATATTGTTCAGGGTGATGAAAAATGCGCCGCCCCACGATGAGGGGACACGAGCGTGAATTGCGTTGGCCAATGCCATGGGACGAACATGGCCGGTGATTTCCCGCAGATTGGCGATGGCGACAGGGTGCGCGGTGTTCATTGATGCTCTCCGATAGAGTGGTGATGGATAGAAAGCGCCGCAGCGTGGCGGCGCTCTCGCGATCCTGGTCAGGATTTCAGGGCGCCCATCCGTTCGCCGAGCAGCCAAAGCGCCTTGTTGAGCTTGATATCCTGATCGATCCCGTTCACGGCGCGGGATTTCACGCGGCGCGGCCTGCCGAGATCGTCGCGGCCGATGCCTCGCAATCCGCCCTTGATGGCGTTTTCCTGCACCACGTTCCAGACTGTCCAAAGATCGTCGGCGCGGTCGTCATGACGGCGGGGGACCAGCAACTGTTCGGCCTTGATCGGCGTCGTCGTTTCGCCTTCGCTGTCGCCAAATCGCAGGACATGGGCGGCGTCCGCCAGAATATCCTGTTCATCGCGGTTCAACCGCAACGTTGACCAGTCCTGTGGAGCGACAAGGGTGCGCTCGGCCTCGCCAAGGACGCGGTACGTGCCTTCGATCACCTTATGCTGCACGTCGCCGGAATGGCGTACCTTGATAGCATCGATGGTGCCGGTCTGCGTGACCAGGGAATTGAGGCAACGGACCCGAAACAGCCCGGCCATAAGCTCGTAGGCGCTCGTCCCGTCATTGGCATTCTTGAGGAGGATCTCGCAAACGGTATCGCCGACGTTGTAAACCTTGCCATCATCGATGCGGCGCAGGCGGATAAGGTGCTTGGTGAAGTCGGCCTTCCCCTCTATGCGGCTGCGCGACTGCTTCGCTCCGACCGGCATGAAACCCTCCCGCATGAGACCGCGCAAAATCTCGATGGTGGGAATAGGCTGGAACCGTTCGGACCTGCTTTCATGGGCGGTCGCGGCAAAGATCGACGGCGCGATGCGGCGCATTTCGGTTTCGGTCAGTGCGCGGCCAGTGTCGAAACGTGCGGTCTCGGTGTAGATGCTCATTATCTCTCTCCAAAGTTTCCCGTTGCCACCCCGAAGGGCAAGCCCCTCGGGCGAAGCCTCCCCGGTCTTGCCTGGGGAATGGCCTCTGACATTCCCCGGGACAGAGGGGGGGAGGGCGAAAGCCCGCCCCACGGCGGCGAACGGGACTGTCAAGCGGCGTGGAGCGGAAGTCGGGGCATCTCCACGGGTCCGCTTTTGCGGACTGGCGCGGAAGATGAACCGGCTTCACGGGCCGCTTGACCGGCCTGGGCGGCGATGTCATGGGGCGAACGAATGGAAGCGGCCCGGAACGGGCCTCATGATCGGCTGCGCCAGCAGCCCGATAGACGAGCAATCGTCAAATGATCGCTCGCGGGCAAGCGCAATCCTGAAAAATGGAGAGCATCGGAGAAATCAGCATGGCGCCGGCCGTTGGCCGGGATTTCGGGAATTCTCGACGCGCAAGGAGCGGATCAAGGGCAGCCGCAGGAGCTTCAACATCGTGGCCCGAAGGGGAAGCGGGACCGACTGCCTCCGCTCCTTGCGCTCCGTTTTTCATGGGCGGGCGGGGAGTTCCGAGG